>NZ_CP108561.1:4800000-6460000 GCF_036010405.1 Kitasatospora purpeofusca
GAACCGGACCGACCGACCGGACCGGACGTGCCCGGACCCAACGGGCACGGACCGGCCGTGCCCGGACCGGCCCTGCCCGGACCGGACGGTCCCGACCCGGCCGCCCTGGCCGAGGCCGCCGCGCTCGGGCCCAACACCTACCCGACCCGCGCCTTCTACGGCCACTACCTGCACGCCGCCTTCCGCGCCGTGGTCGCCGCCGCCCCGCCGACCGTGACCGTCCGGGTGCACCGCTCCCGGGCGGTCGCGATGGCGGACGCGCACGGCTTCCCCGGCGGCCCGCAGGGCGTCCGGCTGGAGGACGGCACCCGGCTGAACCGCCTGGACGCCATCGTGCTCGCCCAGGGCCACCTCCCCGCCCGGCCCACCCCGCGCGAGGCCCGCACCGCCAGCCTGGCCAGGATCCACCACCTCGACTACATCACCCCCGCCAACCCGGCCGACGTCCACGTCACCGCGCGCCCCGGCCAGACCGTCCTGCTCCGCGGCCTCGGACTCAACTTCTTCGACCACATGGCCCTCTTCACCCTCGGCCGGGGCGGCCGGTTCGAGCAGACGGACGGCGGCCTGGTCTACCGGCCCTCCGGCGCCGAGCCCCGGCTGTACGCCACCTCTCGGCGCGGCATCCCGTACCACGCGCGCGGCGAGAACGAGAAGGGCGCGTACGGCCGCCACCTGCCCCGGCTGCTCACCACCGAGGTGGTCGCCGAACTGCGGGAACGCACCCGCACCGGCGGGCCGGTCCGGTTCGCCACCGACCTCTGGCCGCTGGTCTCCCGCGAGGTGGAGGCCGTCTACTACGGCGCGCTGCTCACCGCCCGGGACCGCGGCGCCGAGCGCGAGGCGTTCACCGACCGCTTCCTGACCGCCGACGACCCGGCCGCCGTCCTCGACGAGCACGGCGTCCCCGAGGCCGACCGGTGGAGCTGGGACCGGCTCTCCCGCCCCTACGCCGGACGCGAGTTCACCGACCGCGCGGACTTCCGCGACTGGCTGCTCGGCCATCTGCGCCAGGACGTCGCCGACGCCCGGGCCGGGAACCTCAGCGGCCCGCTCAAGGCCGCCCTGGACGTCCTGCGCGACCTGCGCAACGAGATCCGGATGGCGGTCGACCACAGCGGCATCGCGGGCGACTCCTACCGGGACGACCTCGACGGCTGGTACACCCCGCTGAACGCCTTCCTCTCCATCGGACCGCCGGTGGAGCGGATCGAGCAGCTGATCGCGCTGATCGAGGCCGGAGTGGTGGAACTCCTCGGCCCCGGCACCGAGATCCGGATCGACCCCGTCGACCCGGCCTTCGCCGCGCACTCGACCGCCGTGCCGGGCCCGACGGTCCGGGCCTCGGTCCTGGTCGAGGCCCGGCTGCCGGAACCCGACCTGCGGCGCACCGACGACCCCCTGCTGCGGCACCTGCTGGACACCGAGCAGTGCGCCACCTACCGGATCCCCGGCCCCGCCGGGACGGGCTACCCGACCGGCGGGCTCTCCGTCACCGAGCGGCCCTACCGGCTGCTGGACGCCCGGGGCCGGGCGCACCCGCGCCGCTTCGCGTACGGGGTGCCGACCGAGTCCGTGCACTGGGTCACCGCGGCGGGCATCCGGCCCGGCGTCGACTCGGTGACCCTCGGCGACTCCGACGCCATCGCCCGGGCGGTGCTGGCGCTCTCGCCGGCCCCCGAGTGGCCGACCGCCGCCCCCGGCCCGGCCGGGCCCGCGTTGTCCACCGGGTCCACCGGGACCGGGGCGTCCGGCGGCTCCGTAGAGTCCGCCGGGTCAGCCGAGTCCGAACCGAGAGGCGTCGTCGTATGACCGCACACCCCCGTCCGCCGGCCCCGGCGGAGCCCGACACCGGACTGCTCTCCCCGGTCCGGGCCGGCACCCCGGTCGAGGCGGCCGTGACCGACCGCGCCTGGCTCCAGGCCATGCTGGACGCCGAAGCGGCACTGGCCCGCGCCCAGGCCGCGCTGGGCACGGTGCCGCCCGCCGCGGCCGCCGCCATCACCCGCGCCGCCCGGGCCGAACGGTTCGACGTCCGGGAGCTGGCCCTCGCCTGCCGGGAGACCGCCAACCCGGTCGTCGGCCTGGTCCAGGCCCTGACCCTCGCGGTGGCCGCCGAGGACCCGGCCGCCGCCGAGTACGTGCACCGGGGCTCGACCAGCCAGGACATCCTGGACACCGGCGCCATGCTGGTCGCCGCCCGGGCCCTGGCCCTGGTCCGCGCCGCCCTCGGCCGCACCGCCCACGCGCTCGCCGGCCTCGCCGCCGAGCACCGGGACACCGTGCTCGCCGGACGCACCCTCGCCCTGCACGCCGTCCCCACCACCTTCGGCCTCAAGGCGGCCGGCTGGCGCCAACTGGTGCTAGACGCCGACCGCCGGATCGCCGCCGTCCTCGCGGACGGGCTGCCGGTCGCGCTGGGCGGCGCCGCCGGCACCCTGGCCGGCTACCTGGAGTACGCCCGGCTGGACGGCCCGGACCCGGAGGTGGACGCCGGCGCCTACCTGGACCGGCTCCTGGACGCCTTCGCGGCCGAGACCGGACTCGCCCGCCCGGCGCTGCCCTGGCACGCGCTGCGCACCCCGATGGCCGACCTCGCCGCCGCGCTGGCCTTCACCGCCGGCGCGCTCGGCAAGATCGCGGTGGACGTGCAGTCGCTGACCCGCACCGAGGTCGGCGAGGTGGTCGAACCGGCGGCGGCCGGACGCGGCGCCTCCTCCGCGATGCCGCACAAGCGCAACCCGGTGCTGGCGACCCTGCTGCGCAGCGCCGCCCTCCAGGTCCCGGTGCTCGCCGCCGGACTGACCCAGTGCCTGGTCACCGAGGACGAGCGCTCCGGCGGCGCCTGGCACGCCGAGTGGCTGCTGCTGCGCGAGTGCCTGCGGCTGGCCGGCGGCGCCGCGCACACCTCGGTGGAGCTGGCCGAGGGGCTGCTCGTCCGGCCGGAGCGGATGCGGGCCAATCTGGGGCTCACCGGCGGACAGCTGGTCTCCGAGCGGATCGCCGCCCGGCTGGCGCCGAAGCTCGGCAAGGCGGTGGCCCGGCAGCTGCTCACCGAGGCCTCGCTGACCGCCGACCGGGAGGGCCGGCCGCTGGCCGAGGTACTGGCCGAACAGGGCGGGCTGGAGGGCCACTTCACCTCCGCGGAGATCGCGGAGCTGTGCGACCCGGCCGGGTACACCGGCATGGCCGGCGCCCTGGTGGACCGGGCGCTGCGCCACTAGGCACGGCTCGGGGCGAACGGAGCGGGGACCTCGCGGGCAGCGGCCCGCGGGGTCCCCGTCCGGTTCGGCCCCGGTTCGGTCCCGGTTCGGCCCCGGCTTCAGCCCCGGATGACGGTCTTGGTCCGCATCAGGAACTCCCCCAGGTAGCCGTCGTGCGGCACCCCGGGCCGGATCCAGTACGTCGGGTGGTCGCCCCGGTAGACGTTGCTGATGCTCGGCTCCCGGAGCAGCCGGTCGAACAGCGCGTCGTCCCCGGTGAGCGCGGTCAGCACCAGCGAGTTCCGCAGCGGCGCCACCCCCGCCTCCGGCGTCCACGGCGCCACCCAGACGCAGGGGAAGGCGAGTTCGACGCCGGTCTGATCGGCGTCCGGCCGGTCCAGCTGGTGCACGGCCGGGCGCAGCACCGCGCTGCCGTCGCCGAGTTCGGCCACCACGCCGTCCCCGCCGAGCCAGGCCCTGGTGCCGGCCGCCCGGCGCAGCAGGTACGCCTCGATCGCCCGGGCCTCGGCCACCGGCTGGACCGAGAGCACCGCCTTCTCGTCCTCCGGCGGCAGGCTCGGGATCCCGGCCAGCCGCTCCGCGATCGCCCGGGCCAGCGGCGCCGGGTCGCCCTCGACCAGGACGGCGGTGGCGTTGATGCAGGCCACGCCGCCCTGGTGGGCGATCGAGTCGACGATGGTGTCCAGGTGCTCGCGCCAGTCGGTGTCCGCGGTGACCAGGATCTTGGACCGGCCGGGGCCCTGCGGCAGCACGGTGCTGCCCGCGTACTTGCGGACCACCTCGTCGCCGCCGTAGACCATGCCCAGGTCGGCGCCGGCCAGGATCTCGTCCGCGGCCTCGTGGTCGGTGGGCAGCAGCATCACCTGGTCGGCGGCGAAGCCCGCCAGCCGCAGCGCGGTGACCAGCCGGTGCGGGGTGAGCGGCTCGCGGCGCGAGGGGCGGACGGCGACCCGGTAGCCGAGGGCCAGCGCCTCCAGCCAGAGCCCGTGCGGGCCGGGGTGGTTGCCGGCCGCGTGGACGGCGAAGACCTCGCCGCGCCTGGTCCAGACGGCGCTGCCGTCGAGGGTGGCGCCGTCCCGCCAGTCGCTCACCGCGCCGGCCGGGCGGGCCCGGTAGGCGGACCAGCCGGCCTTCTCGGCGGAGTCGGCGATGGCCCGGGTGGCGTCCCGGACGACCGTGATCGGCACCCCGGAGACCCGGGCGACGGCGCGCTCGTAGGACGGGAAGTCCAGGCCGTCGATGGTCTCCGAGGTGAAGATCCGGCCGGCCCGGGCCAGCGCGGCGAAGCGCTCCTCGGCCGGCAGCGACTCGGCCGCGTGCAGGGCGCGCATCGCCCGGGTGACGAACAGCTTCGGGACGAGGCTGAGTTCGGCGAACGGCGCGCCGGTGACGTCGGCCACCTCGGTGCGGCGCCGGGCCCGGAACGGCTCGCCGGGGCCGAGCGCGTCCAGTTGGAGCAGCGGCTGCGGCCCGGGCTGTGCGGGCTGCTGCCCGGGCGGCTCGGGCTGTGCGGGCTGCTGCGCGGGCTGCGTCATCAGTACACCCCCTCGATCACGGTCTCGTTGTCGAACTCCTGGACCGGGGCGATGTCCGCCACCGCGTCGCCGAGGTGTCCCGGCAGCGCGGCGATCCGGGTGCCGCGGTCGCGCTCCAGGTTGTTGGGCATCAGCAGGCTCTTGGACACGTGGTGCATGACCACCTGCCCGCGCTCGCCGTACTCCACCGTCCGCCCGGTCTCCGGGTCGATCACGCCGAAGCTCATGTACGGGGAGTAGGGGTCGTAGACGCAGGGGTCGTCGTCGGTCAGCCCGTGCCGTTCGCTGGCGTTGCCGAGGATCATGGTCGAGCCGTAGCCGCTGTAGAGCACGGCGTTCGGGAAGACCTCGGTGCGGTAGAGGTGGCGGGTGTCCGGGTCCATCTGGGTGCCGACCCAGTTGATCGCCCGGATCTTCTCGCCGACCAGCTTCGCCAGGTTGTCGCGGCGGGCGATCCGCTCCAGCACCGGCGGGGTGCACATCAGCACGCCGATGTCCTGGGTCTCCAGCAGGTACGCGACCTGGTCGACGATGTGCTCGGCGTACGCGCCGGCCTCGGCGCCCTTGCCGTCGGAGATCAGCCGCTTCACCCAGCGCGGGTCGAGGTCGACGGTGAAGGCCAGGCCGCCCCGGTAGGCGGTCTGGGCCTTGATCACGTCGCCGACCATGTGCGGGCCGGTGGGGGCGACCACCAGCCAGTTGACGCCCTGCGGCACGCCGTGGCCGTCCAGTTGGGCGCTCGACCAACCGAGCAGCCGGTCCAGCCAGTCGCGCAGCAGCACGATCCGCTTGGGCGCGCCGGTGGTGCCGCCGCTCTCGTAGACGCCGACCACCTCGGGGCGGTCGCCGTAGCCGCGCGGGACGAGGTCCTCGACCCGCGCGGTGCGCAGCTCGCCGGCGAGGTTGGGGAACTTGACGAGGTCGGCGTGGGTGCGGACCTCGGTGAGCGGGTCGAAGCCGAGGCCCGCGGCCCGGGCCAGCCAGAACGGCGAGCCGGTCTCCGGCGAGAAGTGCCAGCGCATCGCGGCGCGCAGGTACTCGTCGGGATCCGGCACGGCGTCGAACGGCAGGTCCAGCAGCGGGTCGGCGGCGGGGTTGGCTGCAGCAGGCACAGCGGTCCTTCCTCGGGTCAGCGGGCGGTGCCGGGCGGGTTGTCGATCGCGTAGCGCCAGCGGCCGTCGGCGCCGCGCCGGGCGACGTCGGTGGCCGTGCCCTCGTCGCGGAGCGGACCGTCCGGGCCCTCGCCCTCGATCAGGTAGTCCCCGATCAGCAGCGCGAGGTCGCCGGCCACGTAGCAGTGCCGGACCTCGATCCGAATCGGCAGGCCGAAGGCGAGGAACCGGCCGGTGGCGGCGCGCCGCTCGTCACCGGTCACCGCCTCGCCGGGCTTGTTGACGAAGACCGCGCCGGGCTCGAACAGCCGCTCCACGGCCTGCGCGTCGCCGGCGTTGAAGGCCTCGGCGAAGACCAGGGGCAGCCGGGCCGGGTCGGTGGGCGGGAGGCCGGCGTCCGGGTCGGGTCCGGTGGTGGTGGTCATGTCGGGGCTCATCCCGTCTGGACGGCGGCGGTGACCCCGCCGGACGGCTGGTCGGGCAGCCGGTCGAGGCTGAACCCGAAGTAGGTCTTGTACGCCTCCAGGACGGCGGCGTCGGTGCCGAACTCCTGGCTGCCGCGCTCGCCGCCGGCCACCGTGGAGAGCTGGTTGCCCTTGAGGGTGATCCGGCCGTCCTCGGTCCGCAGCGAGCAGAACACGTCCTGCATGAACGGGGACTCGGGCGCGGTGCGGTACCACCAGAGGGTCGGGCGGAAGTCCTCGATCCGCACCGGGCGGTCCTCCAGCCGGTACAGCGGCTTGCCGTTGAGGAAGACGTCGAAGCCGCCGCCCTCCACGTCGGCCAGCCGGTACTCGCCGTCCGGGTCCTGCTGGACCTCGCGCGAGTCCAGCCGCAGCGGGTGCCGGCTGTTGCGGCCGAAGCCGGTGTCGACCAGCCACTGCTCGCCGTCGACGGTGACCCGCAGGGCGAGGTGGCACAGGGCCGCGCCGAGGGTGCCGCCGGGGCGGTGGACCCGGCCGGGGAGGATCTCCACCTGGTAGCCGAGGGCGGTGAGCAGGAACGAGAGGGCCGGGTTGACCTCGTAGCAGCCGCCGCCCCGGCGCTGCCGGACGATCTTGTCGAGGACCTGCTCGTCCATGTGGATGGGCTCGTCGAGGTGGTAGCCGAGGTTCTCGAACGGCACGGACAGCACCTGCCGCTCCTGGAGGTGCGTGAGCGCGGCGAGGTCGGCCCGCTCGGGCCGTTCGGCGCCGATCCGGGCGAGGTACGCGTCCACCATGGCGTCGTCCAGCACGGTGATCTCCTCTGGTCGGTGTTCCGGTGATCGGTGGTCCGGTGATCCGGGTGGTTCGGTGATCCGGGTGGTTCGGTGGTTCCGTGCTTCGGTGGTTCGGCGGTCCGGTGCCTTCGGGCGGGCTTTTCCGGCTCCGGTAATGCTTTTCCGGATGGAACGGCTGTGGGACGCGTACAACCTGTCAGGGGAATTCGGGAGCTTCGGGCGATATTCGAACGGAGTCCGGCAATCCGAGCGCGTGGGCGATCAGATCACCGGTGATCCGGACGCCGCCGAGGGTGAGCACCGACTCGGCGTGGAACTGCACCGAGGCGAAGCCGGGCCCGCGCAGCGCGTGCACCTCGCCCGTCGCCGCGTCCCCGGCGACCCGGACCGCGCCGCCGCCGGGCGCCTCGAACTCCCCCGGCCCGCCCGGGCAGGCGTCCCAGACCGCGGCGAAGGTGTTGTAGAAGCCGACCCGCTCGGCGGCGCCGAACAGGTCGACCGGGCGCTGCACCCCCTGGTTGGGCACCGCGCGGCGGACCAGCGGCAGGCCCAGCTCGGCGGAGAGGACCTGGTGGCTCAGGCAGACCGCCAGGAACGGCTGCCGCTCGGCCAGCAACTCCCGTGCCGCCGCGCGGAGATGGGCGATCTTCGGATGGGAGGTGTCGCGCGGGTCGCCGGGCCCGGGCCCGAGCACCACCAGGTCGGCCCCCTCGCGCGAGTACGGCTCGTCGAACCGGCGCACCCCGACCTCCAGTCCGAGCGCCCGCAGCTGGTGGCCGATCATCGCGGTGAAGGTGTCCTCGGCGTCCACCACCAGCACCCGCAGGCCGGCCAGTTCGGGGCGCGGACGGGCCCGTCCGTCCACCTCGGCGAGCCAGAATCCGGAGAGGTCCCGGTTGCGCCCGGCCAGGGCGGCCCGCACCTCGGGGTGCGCGGCGAACCCGGCCCGGCGGCCGTCCGCCGGGGTGAGCGGCCCGGCCGGCCCGGCCCCGCTCGCGGCGAGCAGCCCGGCCGCCTTGGCGTCCGTCTCGGCCACCTCGGAGCGCGGGTCCGAGTGCCGCACCAGGGTCGCCCCCACGCCGATCCCCAGCCGGCCGGTGGCCGGGTCGATGTCGGCGGTGCGGATCAGGATCCCGGAGTCCAGGGAGCGCCCGCCGGCCGCGTCCCGGCCGATCAGCGCGGCCACTCCGCTGTAGTAGCCCCGGCCCCCGGGCTCGTACTTGGCGATCACCCGGGCGGCGGACTCCAGCGGGCTGCCGGTGACCGTGGGCGCGAACAGCGTCTCGCGCAGCACCTCGCGCGGGTCCCGGTCGGTCCGGCCCTCGATGAAGTACTCGGTGTGCGCGAGCCGGGCCATCTCCTTGAGGTACGGGCCGACCACCCGGCCGCCGCCCGGGCAGATCCGGGCCATCATCTTGAGTTCCTCGTCGAGCACCATGCAGAGCTCGTCGGTCTCCTTGCGGTCCGCCAGGAACTCCAGCAGCCCGGCCAGCTCCGGGCCCTGCTCCGGGTAGCGGTAGGTGCCGCTGATCGGGTTCATCACCGCCCGCCCGCCGTGCACGCTGATGTGCCGCTCGGGCGTGGCACCGACCAGGGTCCGTTCCCCGGTGTGCACCAGGAAGGTCCAGTGGGCGCCGCTCTCCCGCTGGAGCAGCCGGCGGAACAGGGTGAGCGCGGCGGTGGTGGTGTCCCCGCCGACGGCGGCGACGAAGGAGCGCCTGAGCACGAAGTTGGCGCCCGTGCCCTCCCCGATCTCCTCGGCGAGCACCCGGCGGACGGTCTGCGCGTACTCCTCGTCGCCGATGTCGAAGGCGCCGCCGGTCAGGTCGACCGGGCCGTCGGGGAGGCGGTCGAGCAGCTCGGCGAGCGGCAGTTCGGACTGCTCGGTGACGGTCAGCGCGAGCAGCGGGGTGCCGTCGTCCGGCGCCTCGAAGCCGCGCTCGGCGATCTGCCGGTAGGGGACCAGGGCGAGCAGTTCGTGCCGCTCGCCGCCGGGCTGTGCGTGGTCCGGGGACAGCTCGGCCAGCGGCAGGTCGGCCAGCGTGGCCGGCGCCGACACCTCGCCGAGCAGCAGCTCCACCACTCCCGGGCCGGTGGCCTCGGGCCGGTGCAGCAGCGCGAACGCGGGCGGCCGGGCGGCCAGCACCCGGTCCAGCGGGTCCGGCGGCTCCGGCGCGCCGGGGGTCTCGTCACGCACCGAGCCCGGCACCCCCGTCCACCGTGAGGTCGTGCAGGGTGATGTGGCCCGCCTCGTCGGACAGCAGGAAGGCGACGGCGTACGCGACGTCCTCCGGCCGGGCCAGCTTGCCGAGCGGGATGCCGACCTTGAAGGCCGACGGTACCCCGGCGACGGTGGCGGCCCGGCCGTCGACGCCGTCGGCCCACATCGCGCTGAGCATCGGGGTGTCGGTGGAGCCGGGCGCGACCACGTTGCAGCGGATCCCGTAGCGGGCGACCTCCAGGCCGAGGCTCTTGGTGAAGTGGGTGGCCGCCGCCTTGGAGGCCGCGTAGGCGGCCATCTCGGCGCGCGGGGTGAGGCCCGCGTTGGAGGCGACCGTGACGATCGCGCCGCGGCGGCGCGGGATCATCCGGTGCACCACCGCCCGGGAGACCCGGAAGACGCCCTCCGCGTTGATTGCGAAGGTGGTCCGCCAGTCCTCGTCGGTGAGGTCGCGGACCTCGCCGAGCCGCAGCACCCCGGCGTTGTTGACCAGGTGGTCGATCGGGCCGAGCTCCCGCTCGGCGGTGTCGACGGCGGCCTCGACCGAGGCGCTGTCGGTGACGTCGGCGGGGACGGCCGCGACCGTGAGGCCCTCGGCGGCCAGCTTGCCGGTGAGTTCGGCGAGGCGGTCGGCGTCCCGGTCCACGGCCGCGACCAGCGCGCCGCGAACGGCCAGCAGCCGGACCACGGCGGCGCCGATGCCGCCCGCCGCGCCGGTGACGAGTGTCACCTTGTTTCTCATGTGCGGACCTCCCTGGGGGACGCGGACCAACAGCTCGGGCCGCGGGTGGGTTGGGGGTGGTGCACGGGTCGGAACGGGATGGTGCGGGGAGTTCGGAAGGGGTGCGCGGCCGCGCGCCCGGCGCTCAGGCGCGCCAGGCGGACACCACCGCGACCGCCTGGCGCGGGTTGAGCCGCGGGTCGCACAGGCTCGTGTACTTGTCGCCGACCCGGGCCAGCCCGGCCGCGTCGTCGGCGCACTCGGTCACGTCGTCGGGGGTGGTCTCCAGGTGCAGGCCCCCGGCGACGGCGCCCTCCGCCCGGACCGCCCGCTGGAACGCCTCGACCTCCCGGACCAGGTCCGGCACCAGCCGGGTCTTGAGCCCGTGCGGCCCGGCGACGGTGTTGCCGTGCATCGGGTCGCCGAGCCAGACCACCGGGTGGCCGGCCGCGTGCACCGCCCTGACCAGCCCCGGAAGGACCTCGGCGACGCGGTCGGCGCCGAGCCGGGCGATCAGGGTGAGCCGGCCGGGTTCCCGGCCGGGGTCGAGCAGGGCGCACAGCCGCAGCAGTTCCGCCGGGGTGGTGCTCGGACCGACCTTGCAGCCGACCGGGTTGACCACCGAGGCCAGCAGGGCGACGTGCGCGCCGTCCGGGTCCCTGGTCCGCTCGCCGATCCACGGGAAGTGCGTCGAGGCGAGCAGCGGGCGGCCCCGCGCGTCCCGGCGCAGCAGCGGCAGCTCGTAGTCCAGCAGCAGCGCCTCGTGGCTGGCCCACACCGGCGGACAGGCGACGGACGGGTCGCCGGGGGCGAGCCGGTGGAGGTGGTCCAGCACCCGGCGGGACGCCTCGTAGCCCGCCGCCAGCCGGCGCGGATCGGGGGTGCGGCGGACCGGGTCGGGCTCCGGGCCGTTGACCAGGTGCCCCCGGTAGACCGGGAGTTCGACGCCGTCGCAGAGCTCGGTGGGGCTGGAGCGGGGCTTGGCGAACTGGCCGGCGATCCGGCCGATCCGGAGCACCGGGCGGTGGGTGGTGAGCTTCAGCCGCCCGGCCAGCAGGTCGAGCAGCGCGGCCTTGCGGGCGGTGTCCCCGGCGGTGCACTCCTGCGGGTCCTCGGCGCAGTCGCCGGCCTGGAGGACGTGCGCCTCCCCCCGCGCGACCCGGCCGAGCAGGGCCCGCAGCCGGTGCACGTCGGTGGCCGCGACCAGCGGCGGGCGGTCGGCCAACTCCTTCTTCGCGGCGGCGAGTTCGAACGGATCGGGCCAGTCCGGCTGCTGCCCGGCGGGGCGGTCGGCGAGCTGTCCCAGGAGCAGGTGGTCCACTGACGTCTCCCTCCCGGACCGGCGGGGCTGCTACTGGTCGGCGAGGCCGCCGAGCAGTCCGGCCACCCGGACCACCCGGCGGGCCTGGAACTCCACGGCGGCGATGTTCTCCTCGTGCACCTGGCCCGGCACGTTCCGGGACACCGCGCTGGCCCCGTACGGGTTGCCGTTCTGCGGGCGGAACAGCACCGGGTCGGTGGAGCCGGTGGCCAGGATCAGCGAGCCCCAGTGGCAGAAGGCGTTGTGCAGCGCGAGGATCGCCGTCTCGTGGCCGCCGTGCGGCGCGGAACCCGAGGTGAACGCGGACACCGCCTTGTCGGCCAGCCCGCCGGGGATCGACAGCGGCGCCGTCGCGTCGACGAACCGCAGCACCGGCGCGGCCGGCAGGCCGAACCGCACCGGGGTGCCGATCAGGATGCCGTCCGCCCAGGCCAGGTCGTCGAGCGTGGCCACCGGGACGTCCGCGGTGCGGTCCCGCAGCTCCCGCGCGGCCTCCTCGGTGCCCGGGACATAGGTGTCGTCCGGCAGGTCGGCGATCCGGCGCAGCCGCACCTCGGCGCCCGCCTTCCCGGCGGCGTCGGCCGCCGCCCCGGCCAGCCTGGCGACACTTCCGGTGGAGGACCAATAGATGACGGCAATGGTGGTCATGGCGGTGAACTCCTCGGTGACGTGGGCGCCTTCCACCGATCGTTGACCGTGGACGGCCGACCGGCCAACGGAGTTCCCGGCACTTCGTCAGGTGGGGCCGCACTCCATCAAATACTCGGCGGCCACTTCTCCGGCGCCCCGCAATGACCGTGCCCGGCATTGACCCCCGCCCGGCCCGGCATTGACCCGGGGCCGACCTGACATTGACCGGGGCGCTCACTTTTCCGGGCACGAATTGCTGCCTATCCTCGGCCACGGCACCGTTTTCGGTCCGTCACAGAGCCGAGGAGCAGTGATCCCGCAGTGAAGAAACCGCCGGCCGCCGAACCCCGAACCGGAGACCTGCGGCCGCTGATCGCCGAGGGCGTCTCGCCCTGGCTGGACGGGATCAACCGCGGCCTGGTCACCTCGGGCCTGCTCGGCCGGCTGATCGACCGCACCGGTCTGCGCGGCGCCACCACCAACCCCGCCCTGCTGACCGGCCCGATGCGCCACGACCCGCTCTACGCGGAGCAGTTGGCCCGGCTGGCGGAGCACCACGTCTCCCCGGAGGGCTCGGTCTGGGCCGCCACCGTGCACGACCTGCGGCTGGTCTGCGAGGAGTTCCTCGGCGTCCACCGCGCCACCCACGGCCACGACGGCCTGGTCTCGGCCGACCTGGACCCCCGGCTGGCGCACGACGCCGTCGCGACCGTCGCGGAGGCCGTCGAACTGGCCCGCGCGGTGGACCGGCCCAATCTGCTGGTGAAGATCCCGGCCACCCCCGCCGGCCTCACCGCGATCCGCGACTGCGTGGGCCGAGGGCTGGGCGTGCACGCCACCGGCCTGTACTCGGTGCGGCGCTACGGGCAGGTGGTGGACGCCTACTTCGACGGCCTGGAGCAGGCGCTCGCGGCCGGCCTCCCGCTGGCCGCGATCGCCTCGGTGGCCTCGCTCCCGGTCGGCCGGGTGGACCGGGAGATCGACCGGCGGCTGGCCGCGATCGCCGGCCCGGACGCCGCCGCGCTGCGCGGCCTCACCGCCCAGGCGGCGGCCCGGCTGATGTACCGGGCGTACGAGGAACGGCTCGGCGACGGCCGCTGGCGCACCCTGCGCGCCTCCGGGGCCCGCCCGCAACGGCTGCTGTGGACCGACTCGGCGCTGGGCGGGGCCGCCGCCCAGGCCCGGTACGTGGCCGGGCTGGTCTCCTGGGGCACCGCGCACGCGATGACCAGGCCGGTACTGGACGAGGCGGTCCGCAAGCTCCGGCTGGAGGGCGACACCCTGCTCGGCCAGTACGAGGCGGCCCGGGTGGTGCTGGACCGGCTGGGCCGGCTCGGCATCGACTACTGCGCGGTCGCCCGGCGGCTGGAGGAGCAGAGCGTCCCGCTGCTGGTCGACCACTGGCTCCGCCTGCACGCCGCCGTCGAGGGACGCCCGGCCGCCCGGCCGGACGATCAAGAACCGGCCCGACTTCCCTTCCGCTGAATCATCCTGATGATCCGTCACTCGGGTACCACGGGCCCCGCCCGGACGACCCGGACCTGTTCTTGACGGGAACAACCGCCCCCGCATACCTTCCGGATTGCAGGCCGTCACGCACTCCTTCCGTTCACGGGGTCCGGGCGCGTCTTGTGGATCAGCCCGGACGAGGCCGCGGCGTCGGGGTGCGTGCACCGCAAGGCGGAGGTAGCGGCACCTCCCGGCCACCGTGCTGGGGGCGGAGCCGCTGCGATGGGGGCACCTCCCGGCCGCAGGGCCGGGGCGCGCGTGCCCTGGGGGTACCTCCCGGCCGACGGCCGGGGGAGCGTCGCGGACCAGGGCCGATCCACACGACACGCCCCAGGGGGAGGGAAGGTCATGACGCGACGGTCCGCCGACTCAATCGCGTTCAACGTCCTGGAACTGCTGGCCAGCGAGGCTCCGGCCGCCCAACTGGCGGAACTGGTCGAGCAGGCCCGGCGGAGCTGCGAGTCCGCCCCGGAGCGGGAGGCGATCTGCCGGATCGAGCAGCTCGGCCTGTCCATCCGCTCCCGGTCCCAGCAGCGGCGCCGCCGCGAGGCCGGACTGGCCGCACTCGCCGACACCGCCCGCGACCTGGCCCTGCCCTACGAACTGGACAGCCTGCTGCGGGTGATCACCCGCCGGGCCCGGCTGCTGCTGGGCGCCGACGTCTCCTGCCTCACCACCTCCGAACCGGCCGGCGGCGACAGCGCCCCCGGCCCGGTCCGGATCCGCACCACCGACGGCCCGAGCGGCTCGCTGCGGGTCGGCCTGGCCGTCCCCGACGGCTTCGGCCTGGGCGGCGGCGTACCGGCCGACCCGGGACCGTTCTGGACCCCGGACTTCCTCGTGGACGAGCGGATCCGGCGCAGCCCGGCGGTCGACGGGGCGATCCGCGCTGAGGGGCTGCGCGCCGTGATGGCCGTCCCGCTCGGCCACCGCGCCCGCCCGTTCGGCACCCTGTACGTCGCCGAACGCGCCGTGCGCTACTTCACCACCGACGAGATCTCGCTGATGGCCGCGCTCGGCGACCTCGCCGGGGTGGCGATCGAGAAGGCCCGGCTGCTGGAGCGCGCCGCCCGGACTCCCCCCGCCGCGGCCCCGGCCGGCGCCGCCGACCCGGCCGGTGAACTCGCCGAGGCCCACCGCGCCCTGGTCGACCTGGCGCTCTCCGGCCGCGACCCGCACGCACTCGTCCGCGACGCCGGCCGCCGGCTCGACCTCGGCCTGCGGGTGTACGCGAGCGACGGCACCGTCCTCGCCTCGACCGGCGAACTGCCCGAACTCGACGGGCCGACCGTGGTCGCCACCGCCGTCGACACCCACGCGGCCGGCCGCCCGGTCCGACTGGCCGGACCCCTCTGGGCGGCCCCGGTCCGGGCCGGCTCCACCGATCTGGGCACCCTGCTCGCCCGGCCGACCGGCCGCCGCGCGGACCTCGCCGCCGAGTTCTGCCAGAGCATCGCCCAGGCCGTCGCCGTCGCCCTGCTGCTGGAGGGCCAGCGCTCGGCCGCCCCGGTCCGCCACGTCGGCGACGAACTGCTCGACGAACTGCTGAGCAGTCCGCAGCGCCCGCCGCGCCAGCTCGACGTCCGGGCCCGCCGGCTCGGCATCGACCTGTCCGCCGCGCACGTCCTGGTGGTCGCCCGGCCCGAGGGCGAGGCCCAGGGCAGGACCGCGACCTGGGCCGGGCTGTACGCCCACCGGATGAGCGGCCTCAAACGCGTCCACAACGGCCGGGCGGTGCTGCTGCTGCCCGGCAGCGACCCGGGCCGGGCCGCCCGCGCGGTCGCCGAGGAGCTCACCCCGCTGCTCGGCCTCCCGGTGACGGTCGGCGCGGCCGGGCCGGTCAGCGATCCGACCTCGGTCTTCCACGGCTACCAGGAGGCGCTGCGCTGCCTGGACGCGATGACCTCGCTGGGCGCGGTCGGCCGGGCCGCCTCGGCCCGCGAACTCGGCTTCGTGGGCGTCCTGCTGGCCGACAACCACGATGTCGAGGGGTTCATCGAGTCGGCGGTCGGCCCGGTGCTCGACTACGACCGGCAGCGGCTGACCGAGCTGACCCGCACCCTCCAGGCCTGGTTCGACACCGGCAACAGCCCGACCCACGCCGCCCAGCGGCTGCACGTCCACCCCAACACGGTGGCGCGGCGGCTGGAGCGGATCGGCGAACTGCTCGGCCCGGACTGGCTGAAGCCCGAGCGCTCCTTCGAGATCCAGCTCGCGCTCAGGCTCAGCCGGGTGCGCCGGACCCTGCTCGACCGGGTCGCCCGCGCCGACCCCGGCCGTCCCGGCGACGCGGCGGACGGCCCGACGGGCGGCGCCGCGGGCGACCGGTCGGGCGGTCCGACCGGCAGCCCGACCGACCGGCCCGACCGGACCGGCCCCGCCAACTGACCCCGCCACCTCGGTACAGCCGGTCGTCACCTCAGTACAGCCGGTCGTCACCGCGGGCCAGCACCGCGACCGCGTGCGCCGCCGAGGCCAGGGTGATGTGCCGGTGCCAGCCGCCGAACGAGCGACCCGCGAAGTCCCGCACCCCGACCCGGTCGGCGGTCCTGGTGAAGTCCAGGTCCACCCGGTCGACCAGTCGCGCCAGCCGCACCAGGGCGGCCACCGGCAGGTCCACCAGGTCGGTGAGCCACAGCTCGGCCGGCCAGCGCCCGCCGGCCGCGCCCGTCCCGAGCAGCAGCAGCTCCCCGCCGCCGCGCCGGCCCCGGCCCTGCCGGGCGCCCCCGGGCCCGGCCGGACGCACCCGGACGGCGGCCACCAGCCCGCCGCGCAGTTCCCCGGACGGGTCGGACCAGACCACCGGCCGGCGCAGTTCCCGCGCCGCGGTGAGCAGTTGGCAGGCGGGCCCGGGGCCGGCCGGGTGGCCGGGCAGCGGCGCGACCGGCCGCAGCGGGAACGAGCCCGCGATCCGGGCCAGCATCGGCAGCCGCTCGGCCCGTATCCGGCGCACCAGCCGCAGCCCGTCGGCGTCCCTGGCGTCCGCGACCACCGGGCGCACCGGCAGCCCCCAGCGGGCCGGCAGTCCGAGCACCGCCTCCAGGGCGCAGTCGCCGAGGCTCTCCGCGTCGACCTCGTCGGGGATCAGCGCCTGGCTGCGCCGGGGCGCGTCCTCCAGCCAGGTCCGCGGCAGGTGCAGCCGCCAGTTGACCGGGCCGCTGAAGCTCTCGGAGGCGGCCCAGACCCCCACCGCCTGCTGGGCGTTGAGCACCTGGCCGAGGGCCGGGATGAAACGGCGGTCCACCCCCACCGAGTGGTCGCCGGCCTTGGGGACGACCATCGGCCGCAGCACGTAGGCCTGCGGCGGGGCGATCCGGGCGAGGTGCTGCGCCAGGGCCTGGCGGACCGGGCCCCAGTCCCAGGTGGAGCTGGTGATGAAGTGGTGCAGGCTCTGCTCGGCGGCCGGGCCGCCGACCACCGTGGCGATGTTGCGGATCGACTTGCGTCCGCGGGCGCCCAGCAGCCCGCGCAGGTACTGGGCGCCCTTGCGCCGCTGGTCGCTGCGCGGCAGCGAGGCGAACAGCACGCCGCACAGCTCCTTGAGCAGCACCTCGTGCGAGGCGTCGAGCAACTGCGCGTCCTCCGGCGGAGCCTGGGGGTCCGTCGGCAGGGTTCTGATCATGGCCGGGCCGCTCATCGGTCTCCCTCGAATGGCGGATGACTGCGCCGTGCTCACGCTAGGGCGCGCACCCCGCTCCGCTAAGGTGCGCGGCCCACCCGTCCGGCGCGGACGGTGGTGGCCCGGCCACCGGGGTCCCGCCCGCCGGTGCGGCGGATCCGGATTCCGGTGTGCCGGGCCCGGTGGCCGGTCAGGCCGTGAAGTCGGCCGCGTGGTCGCGGGCCCACTCGGCGAAGGTCCGGGCGGGGCGGCCGGTGAGCTGCTCCACCGTGTCGGACACCTCGGTCGGGACGCCGTCGGAGTTGGCCCAGTAGCCGACCACCGCGTCCATCACCCAGATCGGGACGATCGGGGCGAGGGCCTCGCGCGCCTCGGCGTCGGTGAGCTCCTCGAACTCCAGCGGCCGCCCGAGCGCCTCGGCCAGGTCGGCGAGCTGCTCGCGCTGGGTGATCGACCGGGGGCCGCTGATGAAGTACGCCCGGTTCTCGTGGCCCTCGCCGGTGAGCGCCGCCACCGCGACCGCGGCGATGTCCTTCTCGTGGATCGCGTCGCTGTGCGACTCGGGGTACGGGAAGCGGATCCGCCCCTCGGCCCGGATCGACTCCGGCCAGCCCCACATCAGGATGTTGGTGGCGAAGTTGTGCGGCCGCAGGAAGGTGTGCGCGATCCCGGAGGCGAGGACGGCGTCCTCGACCGCGCGGTGCATCTCCACGATCGGCTTCTGCACCGGGAAGGCGTCCACGACGGTCTGCGAGGAGAGCACCACGACGTGCCGCACACCGGCCTCCCGCGCCGCGGCGAGGAAGCCGGCCGTGCCCTGCGGCACCGCGTAGAGGAACACCTTGTCGACGCCGGCCAGCGCCGGGCCGTAGGTGTCCGGGTCGGTGAGGTCGAGCGCCGCGGTGTCGACCGGGGCGGGCGGTGCCAGCTTCTCCGGGGTCCGGGCGCCGGCCCGGACGTCGGCGCCGGCCGCCAGCAGCTGCGCCAGCACCTCGGCGCCGACCTGGCCGGTCGCCCCGGTGACGAGGATCTTGCCCATGGGTACGGCTCGCTTTCGAAGGTGGGAGGTGGGAGGTGGGAGTCAGGAGGTGGGAGCGGGGCCGGCCGGCTTGCGGCGCGGGGAGGAGAACCGCTTGGTGATCGGTGCCTCGACCAGCCGGTACAGGATCCAGGAGAGCAGCACGGTGACCCCGATCGCGAGCAGCAGCAGGCCGATGCCCTCGGGGGTCGAGTACAGCTTGGTGCCGAGCAGGTCGCGCATCTCGGTCAGCACGATGAAGTGCAGCAGGTAGAAGGCGAAGGAGATCTCCCCGAGCCAGGTCATCGCCCGGTTGCGGAAGGGCGTGAACCGGCCGTCCCGGTCGGCGATCGCGGCGGAGGCGACCAGCAGCGCGATCGGCACCACGGTGGTCACCCGCTGGGCGTACAGGTAGGGCACCCAGCGGGTGGCGACGTAGCCGGCCACCAGGAGCAGGCCGGACCACACCATGCCGATGTCGCGCCAGCGGCCGGAGCGCACCGCCAGGGCGACCAGGATGCCGAGCGCGAAGTCCAGCAGCCGCACCGGCGGGAGGACGTAGGAGAACCAGTACTGCACCACCGAGGATTCGTAGCCGCCGGGGACGCCCGGGGTGTCGGGCAGCACCAGGTAGGCCAGCGCCGGGGTGGCGACGATGGCGGCGACGGCGCCGCCGATCCAGTGGAGCAGCCGCTCCGGCCGGATCCGCCGCAGCGCCCGGTGCAGCAGCGGGAAGGAGAGGTAGAAGACCAGCTCGGCGCCGAGCGACCAGCTCGGCGGGTCGACGCTGAAGTAGGTGTTGAAGTCGGGTATCCAGACCTGCAGCATCAGCAGGTTCAGGACGGCCGTGCGGACCGGGGTGTAGGAGCCCGCGAAGAAGATCATGGCCAGCGCCCAGGCGACCACGTAGTTCGGGACGATCTTGACCATCCGGCGCCGCCAGAACCCGGTGGCGGTGTCGCCCGGGCGGGCCGACCAGGTGAGCACGAAGCCGCTGAGCACGAAGAAGAAGGCCACACCGAGGCCGCCGGCCTGGTCGGCGAGGTCGACGAAGCGGAACTCGGTGCTGTCGTCGGCGAAGAACCGCAGGGTCGGGATCGGCAGGGCGGCGTGGTACGCGAAGACCGCAAGGGCGGCGGGGAAGCGCAGGCCGGTCAGGGACGGCAGACGACTGGCGGAGGGCTGCGTCGTCCGCGCTCCGCTCCCGCCGGCGGGTCTCGGTCCCGGCTGGGCGAGGAGTCGGTCGGTGGCCATGTGGTTCCGTCCTTGGGTGTCGAGCGGTGGGTCGGACCGGTAGCAGGCCGTCCCGACCCGGAGGCCAAGTAAACTACTCCGTGCAGATGAGAGATTGCACCGATCGGTGTAGCATCTATGTCAGGTCGGGGGACACCCCGTCCCCGTCCGGCTTTCCGCCCGAGACCAGGGAGTTGACGAACGATGCCGCGATCCGCCGCCGCCCGTCCGCGCCTCCCGCAGGATCGGCCCCATGCGTGCAGCGTTCATCCCGAGGCTCGGACCGGCGTCGGACATCCGCTACGGCGAGGTGCCCGAGCCGGTCCCCGGGCCCACCGATGTCCTGGTCGACGTGGCCGCCGTCTCGGTCAACCCGGTCGACACCTTCGTCCGCTCGGGGCTCTTCCGGACCCCCCTGCCCTTCCCGTTCGTGATCGGCCGGGACCTCGTGGGCACCGTGGCCCTGGCCGGCCCCGGCGCCCCCCGCTTCACCCCCGGTGACCGCGTCTGGACCAACAGCCTCGGCCACGACGGCCGGCAGGGCGCGGCCGCCGAACGGGCCGCCGTCCCGGCCGACCGGCTCTACCACCTGCCCCCCGGCGTGGACCCGACGACGGCCGTCGCCGTGGTCCACCCCGCCGCCACCGCGTACCTCGCCCTGTTCACCCACGGCGGGCTGCGCACCGGCGAGACCGTGCTGGTCGCGGGCGGCGGCGGCAACGTCGGCGGCGCCCTGATCGTGCTGGCCGCCGAGGCCGGCGCCCGGGTGGTCGCCACCGCGCGGCCCGCCGACGCGGAGCACTGCCGGGCCCTCGGCGCCACCGAGGTCCTCGACTACCGCGCCGCCGACCTGCCCGACCTGGTCCGCGCCGCCTGCCCCGGCGGCGTCGACCTCCACGTCGACACCTCCGGCACCAACGACCTCACCACCGCCGTCGACCTGCTCGCCCCGCGCGGCCGGATCGTGCTGCTCGCCGGCGCCCGCTCCCGCCCCGAACTGCCCGCCGGACAGCTCTACATGAAGGACGGCTCGATCCGCGGGTTCGTCATCTCGCACGCCTCCGGCGCCGAACTCGCGGACGCGGCGGCCACCGTCAACCGGCTGCTCGCGGCCGGCCGGCTGCGGCCCCGGGCCCTGGAGATACGGCCGCTGAGCGCCGCCGCCGAGACCCACCAGCGGCTGGAGAAGGGCGAGTTGAACGGCCGCCGGGTAGTCCTGACCACACCGGGGCGGTAGCCGCCGACCGCCACCCCCGTCTTGTGTCCCCCGTCTTGTGTCCCCGTCTTGTGTCCCCCGTCCCCCGTCCGCCTCCCCGACGCCCCCGAAAGGCTCCCCATGTCCCCGTCCGCCGGTGCCGAGCAGGCCGCCGGGCCACGCCGTTCGGGCCTCCTGCTGGCCCTGCTGGCGTTCGCCCAGTTGATCGTCTCGATCGACTACAACATCGTCTACGTGGCGCTCCCGGAGATCGGCAGCGGCCTCGACTTCTCCGCCCAGAACCTGCAGTGGGTGGTCAGCGCCTACGCGGTCGCCTTCGGCGGCTTCCTGCTCTTCGGCGGCCGCGCCTCCGACCTGTTCGGCCGCCGCCGGATGTTCGTCCTCGGCCTGCTGCTGTACGCCGGCTCCTCGCTGCTCGGCGGCCTGGCCAACACGCCCGGCCTGCTGATCGCGGCCCGCGCCCTCCAGGGCCTCGGCGGCGCCTTCCTGTTCCCCGCCACCCTCGCCCTGGTGGTCCTCAGCTTCACCGAGGGCCGCGAACGCAACCGGGCGCTCTCGGTCTGGGCCGCCGCCGGCGCCAGCGGCATGATCATCGGCTCGCTGGCCGGCGGAGTGCTCACCCAGGCCTTCGGCTGGGAGGCGGTGTTCTACGTCAACGTGCCGCTGGCCGGCGGCGCCGCCCTGCTCGCCCCCCGGCTGATCGGCGCCGACGGACCGCGCGACGCCTCCCGCTCGTTCGACCTGCCCGGCGCGCTGACCGCCACCGCCGGGGCCACCCTGGTGGTCTTCACCCTGGTCCAGGGCCCGGCCTCCGGCTGGACCTCGCCGACGGTGCTCACCACCGCCGTGCTCGGCCTCGGCCTGCTCGGCGCCTTCGTCGCGATCGAGTCCCGCACCGCCGACCCGCTGATGCCGCTGCGGCTGTTCCGCAACCGCAACCTGTCCACCGGCGTGCTGACCACCTTCCTGTTCATGGCCAGCTTCGGCACCCTGCTGTACTTCCTGACCGTCTACTTCCAGACCGTGCACGAGTACAGCGCGCTGCGCACCGGCGTCGCCTTCCTGATCCCGATGGTCTGCGGCTTCGTCGGCTCGATGCTGGGCGGCCGGCTCGCCACCCGGTTCGGCGCCCGCAACACCCTGATCGCCTCCTACCTGCTCGGCGCGCTCGGCACCACCGCGACCGCGCTGACCATGGCACCGGACGGCAGCTACGTCGCGCTGCTGCCCGGCCTGATCGTGCTGAGCCTCTGCCAGGGCGTCATCTTCACCACGATGTTCTCCGCCTCCGCGACCGGCGTGCACCCCTACGAGCAGGGCATCTCCTCCGGCATCGTCTCCACCGGCCAGCAGGTCGGCAGCGCGGTGGGCCTCGGCATCCTGGTGGCGATCGCCAACGCCGGCACCGACGGCCTGGCCGGCGAGGCGCTCCGCTCCGCCACCAGCGACGGCCTGCGCACCGCCGTCCTGGTCGCCACCGGCGGCATCGTCGCACTCGTCCTGGTCGCGCTCGGCTTCGAACGCGCCCCCGGCCGGACGGCGGCCGCCGCCGAGAACGCCTCCGCCAAGAGCCTCGCCTGACCCCGCGCCTCCCCCCGAACCGACCCTTCCCCACTCCCGAGGAGAACCACGTCATGCCCTTCGCCGCCAGCCCCAGCGCCCGCGTCTCCTACACCGTCGAGGGCTCCGGCCACCCGCCCCTGGTCTTCGTGCACGGCACCGGCTTCGGCGCCGGGGGCACCTTCGGCCACCTCACCGGTGACTTCACCGACAGCCGTACTGTCCTGCTGCCGGACTTCGCGGGCTGCGGGGACACCGAGGACGACGGCCGGGAGCTGACCCCCGAGCTGCTGGCCGAGCAGATCGCCGCCGTGATCGAGGCGGCCGGCGACGGCCCGGCCGACGTGGTCGGCTTCTCGCTCGGCTCGGTGGTCGCCGCGACCCTCGCGGCGCTCCGCCCCGAGCTGGTGCGCAGCCTGGTGCTCACCGCCGGCTGGAGCCGCCCGGACGACGCCTACCTGCGCAACCACATGACCACCTGGCGCGCGATCAGCGGCGACGCCGAGGCCTTCGGCCGGTTCGGCACCCTGACCGCGTTCAGCCGCGACCACCTGAACTCGCTGGAGCCCGACGCGCTCGAGGGCATCATCAAGGGCAACGAGCCCACCGAGGGCGCGCTGCGCCACATCGACCTCAACCTGAGCGCCGACATCCGCCCGCTGCTGCCCCGGATCACCGCCCGCACCCTGGTGATCGGCTGCACCCAGGACGCCACCGTCCCGGTCGGGCTCTCCCGCGAGCTGGCCGACACCATCGCCGGCAGCACCTACGCGGAGATCGACAGCGGCCACGTGGTCGTCTACGAGCAGGGCGCCGAGTGGTCCCGACTGGTCCGCGAGTTCGTCCTCCAGGAGGGCTGAGCCCGCCCGGGGCGACTTTGCAAAGTGCGCCTCAGCACCACCCCCAACCCCTCCCGCCCCGGGTGCTGACCCGTCATCACCCGGGGCGTAGGGTGCCCGCCGTGGACGAACTGATATTCCGGGGGCGTGACCGCTACCGCCCCTCCTGGTCGCAGCTGCTGATCCTGCTCGTACTGCTGGTCGCCCAGGGCTTCGCCGCCGCGCACGGACTCGGCGCCAAGGGCTTCCTCTGGCTCGCCGGCGGCACGCTGGCGCTCTCCGGCCTGGGCCTGTGGGTCACGGTCCGCAGCTGGAGCCGGGTCGGCCCCGAGGGCATCACCATCTGCTGGGGCTTCGGGCGCGGCCGCACCTACCCCTGGGACCGGATCCGCTGGATCGACGTCCGCACGGTCGACGCCCAGGGCGGCACCAGCTCCCAGGTGCGGATGTTCATCGCCAACGGGCGGCGCCGGGCCCTGCCCGGGCTGCTGCACAGCGACCTGTACCCGTCCCCGGACTTCGACGAGCAGTTCCACCGGGTCCGCAACTGGTGGGAGCTGAGCACCGAGGCCTCGGCCCGGGTCGAGCCCGTCCGGCGGTTCCGGGACCGGATCACCGTGACCGTGGCCGCCGTCCTCGCGACCCTGGTCATCGCCGCCGGCGCCGCCGCCTTCATCGTCCTCCGGCAGCCGTAGCGACCGGGCCCCCTCACCCACCGCGACCGCCCCGATCCGGACGGTCGCCGCGGCGTGCCGGACCGCCGTTGGCAGCGGACGGGCGTCCCCTGTGACACTGGAGGCGCTCGAAAACCGAGGTGCGCTCCGCCGCCCCTCCTTGCGAACCTAGAGGGATGCCCGCCGTGAGTTCTCCCGCAGTCCAGTCCGCCGCCGAGCCCGCCCGGAGCGAGGCGCCCGGCATCGGCGAGCTGGCCGCGCGCCTGCCCGAGCTGACCCTGCGCGACCAGGTCCGGATCGGCCGCCGACTGGACGGCGCCCGCCGGGTCCGCAAGGACGAGGCCCGCGCGCAGATCGCCGCCGAGATCGCCTCCGACATCGACAAGGCCGAGCTGCTGGTCGAACGGCGGCGCAGCGCGGTGCCGGAGATCCGGTACCCCGCCGAGCTCCCGGTCAGCCAGAAGAAGGACGAGATCCTCGCCGCCGTCCGCGACCACCAGGTGGTGATCGTGGCCGGTGAGACCGGCTCCGGCAAGACCACCCAGATCCCCAAGATCTGTCTGGAGCTGGGCCGCGGCGTGCGCGGTCTGATCGGCCACACCCAGCCCCGCCGGATCGCCGCCCGCACGGTGGCCGAGCGGGTCGCCGAGGAGCTGGACAGCCCGCTGGGCGAGGCGGTCGGCTGGAAGGTCAGGTTCACCGACCAGGTCGGGCCGAACACGCTGGTCAAGCTGATGACCGACGGCATCCTGCTCGCGGAGGTCCAGACCGACGGCGAGCTGCGCCAGTACGACACCCTGATCATCGACGAGGCGCACGAGCGCAGCCTCAACATCGACTTCCTGCTCGGCTACCTCAAGCAGCTGCTGCCCCGCCGCCCCGACCTCAAGGTGATCATCACCTCGGCGACCATCGACCCGGAGCGGTTCGCCCGGCACTTCGGGGACGCCCCGATCGTCGAGGTCTCCGGCCGCACCTATCCGGTTGAGGTCCGCTACCGCCCGATCGTGGACGAGGACGAGGACGGCGACACCGACGAGGTCGACCGCGACCGCGACCAGATCCAGGCGATCTGCGACGCCGCCGAGGAGCTCCAGGCCGAGGGCCCGGGCGACATCCTGGTCTTCCTCTCCGGCGAGCGCGAGATCCGGGACACCGCGGACGCGCTCGACAAGCTCAGGCTGAAGCACACCGAGGTCCTGCCGCTCTACGCCCGGCTGAGCTCGGCCGAGCAGCACAAGGTGTTCCAGCGCTCCTCCTCCCGCCGGATCGTGCTGGCCACCAATGTCGCCGAGACCAGCCTCACCGTCCCCGGCATCAAGTACGTGATCGACCCGGGCAGCGCCCGGATCTCCCGCTACAGCCATCGCACCAAGGTCCAGCGGCTGCCGATCGAGGCGATCAGCCAGGCCAGCGCCAACCAGCGCAAGGGCCGTTGCGGCCGCACCTCGGACGGCATCTGCATCCGGCTCTACTCGGAGGAGGACTTCCTCTCCCGCCCCGAGTTCACGGACGCCGAGATCCTGCGCACCAACCTGGCCTCGGTCATCCTCCAGATGACCGCCGCGGGCCTCGGCGACATCGCCGCCTTCCCGTTCCTGGACCCGCCGGACTCGCGCAACATCAAGGACGGCATCAGCCTGCTGCACGAGCTGGGCGCGCTCGACCCGGCCGAGAAGGACGTCCGCAAGCGGCTCACCCCGCTCGGCCGCAAACTGGCCCAGCTGCCGGTGGACCCGCGGAT
The DNA here is from genome assembly GCF_036010405.1 of Kitasatospora purpeofusca. Taxonomy (NCBI): domain Bacteria; kingdom Bacillati; phylum Actinomycetota; class Actinomycetes; order Kitasatosporales; family Streptomycetaceae; genus Kitasatospora; species Kitasatospora purpeofusca. The sequence continues at coordinate 4,825,399 of NZ_CP108561.1, forward strand.
GGCCCGGATGGTGCTGGAGGCGGACCGCAACGGCTGTGTCCGGGACGTCATGGTGATCGCCGCCGCGCTCTCCATCCAGGACCCGCGCGAGCGTCCCGCCGAGAAGCGCCAGGCCGCCGACGAGCGGCACCGCCGGTTCAGCTCGGAGAGCTCCGACTTCCTCTCCTTCCTCGCCATGTGGCGCTACGTGCGGGAGCAGCAGCGCGAGCTCTCCTCCTCGGCGTTCCGCCGGATGTGCAAGGCGGAGTTCCTCAACTACCTGCGGATACGGGAGTGGCAGGACATCTACTCCCAGCTGCGCACGGTCGCCAAGCAGCTCGGTGTCACCATCGAGGAGGCGCACGAGGACGCCGAGCCGGACGCGGACCGGATCCACCAGTCCCTGCTGGCCGGCCTGCTGTCGCACATCGGCCTGTTCGACGTGGAGAAGCGGGAGTACGGCGGCGCCCGGGGCGCCCGGTTCGCGGTGTTCCCCGGCTCCGGCCTGTTCAAGAAGCCGCCGCGCTGGGTGATGTCGGCGGAGCTGGTGGAGACCTCCCGGCTGTGGGCCCGGATCAACGCGAAGATCGAGCCGGAGTGGGTCGAGCCGCTGGCGGCGCACCTGGTGAAGCGCAGCTACAGCGAGCCGCACTGGGAGAAGAAGTCCGGGGCCGTCCTGGCGTTCGAGAAGGTCACCCTCTACGGGGTGCCGGTGGTCGCCGCGCGGAAGGTCAACTACGGCCGGATCGACCCGGAGCTCTGCCGCGAGCTGTTCATCCGCAACGCCCTGGTCGAGGGCGACTGGGAGACCCACCACCGCTTCTTCGCGGAGAACCGCAAGCTGCTCGGCGAGGTCGAGGAGCTGGAGAACCGGGCCCGTCGCCGGGACATCATGGTCGACGACCAGACCCTGTTCGAGTTCTACGACGGCCGGCTGCCCGAGGACATCGTCTCCACCCGGCACTTCGACGCCTGGTGGAAGAAGGCCCGGCACGAGCAGCCCGACCTGCTCAACTTCGAGAAGTCGATGCTGATCAACGACGCCGCGGGCGGCGTCGCCGAGGCCGACTACCCGGACCACTGGGTGCAGGGCAAGCTGCGGTTCGTCCTCACCTACCAGTTCGAGCCGGGCAGCGACGCGGACGGCGTGACCGTCCACATCCCGCTGCCGGTGCTCAACCAGGTCACCGCGGAGGGCTTCGACTGGCAGATCCCGGGCCTGCGCGAGGAGCTGGTGACGGCCTGGATCAAGTCGCTGCCGAAGGCGGTGCGGCGCAACTTCGTCCCCGCCCCGGACTTCGCCCGGGCCGCGCTGCGCGAGCTGAGGAACCACCAGGAGCGCCAGGAGCCGCTGCTGCCGGCCCTGGAGCACATCCTGAAGCGCCTGACGGCGGTCACCGTGCCTCCGGAGGCCTGGGACGAGGAGCGGGTCCCGGAGCACCTCAAGGTGACCTTCCGGGTGGTGGACGGGCGCAAGAAGCTCGCCGAGTCCAAGGACCTGGAGGAGCTGCGGCTGCGGATGAAGCCCAAGCTGAAGGAGACGCTGTCCTCGGCGGCCTCCGGCCAGGGCATCGAGCAGTCGGGGCTGACCGCCTGGCCGGCCGGGCTGCCGGTGCTGCAGCGGACCTTCGAGCAGCGTTCCCGGGGCCACTCGCTGCGCGCCTACCCGGCGCTGGTGGACGAGGGCGAGTCGGTCGGCGTGAAGCTGTTCGACACCCCGGAGGCGCAGCAGCAGGCGATGTGGGGGGGCACCCGGCGGTTGCTGATGCTCTCGACCACCTCGCCCGCGAAGGCGATCCAGGGCCGGCTGGGCAACCAGGCCAAGCTGGCGCTGTCGTACAACCCGCACGGGTCGGTCGCGGCGCTGTTCGAGGACGTGGTGGCCTGTGCGGCGGACCGGCTGATGGCCCGGGCCGGCGGTCCGGCCTGGGACGAGGCGGCGTTCGCGGTGCTGCGGGACAAGGTCAGGGCGGACCTGTACGACCTCTCGGCGGACACGACGCTGAAGACGGCGACGGCGCTGATCGCCTTCCACCGGGCGACGACCCGGCTGAAGTCGGTGAGCAGTCCGGTGCTGCTGAACGCGGTGAACGACATCCGGTTGCACCTGGCCTCGCTGGTGCACCCGGGCTTCGTGACGGCGACGGGCTGGCAGCGGCTGCCGGACCTCAAGCGCTACCTGCTGGCGGTGGACCGCCGGCTGGAGGCGCTGCCCAACCATCCGCAGCGGGACGCCCAGCAGCTGCTGAAGGTGCAGGAGGTGCAGCAGGCCTACGGGGAGCTGCTGGCGGCGGTGCCGGCCGGGCGGCAGCCCGCCGCGGAGGTGCTGGCGATCCGCTGGATGATCGAGGAGCTGCGGGTCAGCTTCTTCGCCCAGTCGCTGGGCACCCCGTCACCTGTCTCCGAGAAGCGGATCCTGAAGGCCATGGAGGCGGCCAGGGCGGCGCTCTGACCCCTCGGCCTCCCTCCGGCCCGCCTGAGCTGCGGACGGGCCGGAGGAGGGGCTCGGGAGCCGGTTCGACCTGGGGGCCCCGCATGGGCTACAGTCTGTCTTGTTCGCAGCGCAGCAAACGAAGCGAACAGATCAGGAAACACTCTGGTCCTGTGGAGCAGTTGGTTAGCTCGCCACCCTGTCAAGGTGGAGGTCGCGGGTTCAAGTCCCGTCAGGATCGCCGTAGTCGAGAGGCCCGGAACCGCTTGGTTCCGGGCCTCTCGCGTTTCACCGGCCACTCCTCTATCCCGGAGTCGGCACGGATCACAAGTCGACGTCCGCGTGACGGTCGTCACGTACCCCTTCCGGGAACCGACCGTTCGGACACCCTTCCCCGAACCCGCTAATTTAATATGTAAAATTGTACTGTTATTCACAGTAAATCCCCCCCACCTCCCCACCATCGAATCGTTATCCGGAGTTCAACATTCCGGTGGATCGCGCGAGTACGACAGTCGATCCGGCGAGCGGTGCAGCCGGTTCGACAGAGCTGTAGAAGAAGTGCGCGGGCACAGAAAAAGGGGCTGCTTACCGGACCCGGCGGAGTCCGGTAAGCAGCCCCTTTACAAGAGCCTTGAGCGAGGCTCTGTCAGGCCTCGGTTCGCTGGGCCGGAATACCGGCCAGCAGGGCGCGCACCTCCGCCTCACGGTATCGGCGGTGCCCGCCCAGCGTGCGGATGGACGTGAGCTTGCCGGCCTTGGCCCAGCGCGTCACGGTCTTGGGATCCACACGGAACATGGTGGCGACCTCTGCCGGCGTCAGCAGAGGTTCGGCATCGGGGGTACGAGCGGTCATGAGCGGCCTCCTCGGGAGAACCGAACCAGGGCGGTTCTATCCTTCAAATTCTGCACCTTGGCCCGCGATGCCCGAAATGGCATAGACGGGCCGAGTCGGTTATAGGACGAACGGCTTGTCCTGGTGTCTACAACTACACCATCCGTCCAGCCCTATCGACCAAACCGCCAAAATTGACCCCTCACGGGTTCAAGGCCGACGGATGGCGATGGACCACCCCATAACGGGCAGTCACCTTATAGTGACATTCGGTTACGAGCGGACCAGACCCGCCGTTTTCCCGCAAAGCGCACATCGACTCCAGAACCACCCAAAAGTGGGCACGCTCACGTGAAGTTGGGCTGGTTGTCCCATTTTTGCACATAGGGGTAAGTTCGCGTCAACGGTGAGTAGTGTCACGTTCGGTAGGTATTGACCCGAACCAGGACCTTGGTCATGCGGCTCGGGCCGTAGGACTCTTACAGTCTTACAAGTACCACCGACACCCCCACCGGCCAGCGATGACGCCGCCTCCGCCCGCCCCTCCCACCGGCTCCGGCCGCTCAGTTGGCGTGGCGCAGCGCCAGCACCCGCCGCCAGCGCACGGTCAGCGCCTCGTACGCGCGCAGCGCCTCCGCCGCGTCCCCCGCCCGCAGCGCCCGCAGCCCGTCCTCCAGCTCCCCCGCCGAACGGTCCGCCAACAGCCGCTCCGGCCCCAGCAGATGCACCAGCCCCCCGTAGTCCAGCTCCACCAGCGACCGCGGATGGAACTCCTCCAGCCACCGCCCGACCTGCTCCGCCCCCCGCACCAGCTCCCCTTCCGGCACCGCCTCGCGCAGCGCCCGGTACGCCCGGGCCACCCGGCGGCGCGCCTGCGCCATGGGCGTCAGATAGAACAGTGACGCCCCGTCCCCCCGTTCCCCTTCCTCCCCCTTCTCCCCCCTCTCTGCGGGAACGAAGCATCGATCCTCGTCCCCGAACGGGAGGAACCACCGCACCGGCACCTCCCAGCGGCTGGTGAGGATCCACGGCCGGGCGTCCGGGTGCTCGGCCCGCCAGCGCTCCCGGTCCGTCTCCGCCACCTCCCGGGTGGCCGGCGGCAGCGCGGTGTCCAGCAGCGCCACCGGGGCCCCCGCCCGGAGCTCCTCCAGCGCCTGCCAGGTGCGCAGCCTGGTCGCCCAGGGGCAGACGTACAGCACCCCGTCCACCAGCCGGACGAAGGCCCGCTCGGCCTCGCGCTCCGGCAGCGCCCGCGGGGTCCGGCCGATCAGCTCGGCCAGGGCCGAGCGCTGCTCCGCGAGGGCCGCCGCGGCCACCGAGCGGCCCGCCTCGGGCGCGTCGGGGCCGTGCTCCGCCGCGTAGGCCTGCCAGCGCGCCCGTTCGGGCTCCGGGTAGGCGGCCAGCGGCTCGTAGACCCGCAGGTGCGCGGCGTAGGGCGGCAGCACGGAAGTACGGACGACGGTCACGTCCCGCATCGTCCCACGCACCCCCCGCCGCCCGGGAGTGGCCGGTCGGACCGGTCCTGCGGCGGCCCGTTCGCGGACGCACCCGAAGTGCGCGAACGGGCTGATGGTGGCCCTGCCGTCCCAGCATTCGGACAGCGGTACCGAGCTTCGCCAAGGGGGCCGACCGGCGCGGCCCGCGCGACTACGCTTCGCCTTAGGCGCCCGCACCACAGCAGCGGGCCTCGAATACTGGAGTCACCACAGTGACCGACGTACAGACCGCCGCCACCACGCACCCCGCACCCGGCGTGCTCGGCAGGATCTTCGGCAACTCCCAGGACGGCGCCACCGGCGACGGCCACGAGCAGGTCGTGCTCTGCCACGACCGCTCCTCCGGGCTGAAGGCGATCATCGCCGTCCACTCCACCGCCCTCGGCCCGGCCCTCGGCGGCACCCGGTTCTTCCCGTACGCCTCCGAGGAGGCGGCGCTGGAGGACGCGCTCAACCTCTCCCGCGGCATGTCCTACAAGAACGCGCTCGCCGGCCTCGACCTCGGCGGCGGCAAGGCCGTCATCATCGGCGACCCGAACAAGGACAAGAACGAGGCGATGCTCCGCGCCTACGGCCGCTTCGTCGAGTCGCTGCGCGGCCGCTACATCACCGCCTGCGACGTGGGCACCTACGTCCAGGACATGGACGTCGTGGCGCGCGAGACCGAGTTCGTCACCGGCCGCTCGCCCGAGAACGGCGGCGCCGGCGACTCCTCGATCCTGACCGCCTTCGGCGTGTTCCAGGGCATGCGCGCCTCCGCCCAGGCCCGCTGGGGCCAGCCGACCCTGCGCGGCAAGCGCGTGGGCGTCGCCGGCGTCGGCAAGGTCGGCCACTACCTCGTCGGCCACCTGGTCGCGGACGGCGCCGTCGTGGTCGTCACCGACCCCTTCGAGGCCGCCGTCAACCGCGTGCGGGCCGCCCACCCGGAGGTGGAGGTCGTCGCCGACACCGCCGCGCTGCTCCAGGCCAAGCTGGACGTCTACGCCCCCTGCGCGCTCGGTGGCGCCCTGACCGACGACACCGTGGCCGCGCTGGGCGAGTTCGGCACCTCCGTGGTCTGCGGCGCCGCCAACAACCAGCTGGCCCACCCCGGCGTCGAGAAGGACCTCGCCGACCGCGGCCTGCTCTACGCCCCGGACTACCTGGTGAACTCCGGCGGCGTGATCCAGGTCGCCGACGAGATCGACGGCTTCAACTTCGAGCGCGCCAAGAACAAGGCGACGAAGATCTTCGACACCACCCTGGAGATCTTCACCCGGGCCGCCGCCGACGGCGTGCCGCCGGCCGTCGCGGCCGACCGTCTCGCGGAGAAGCGGATGCGCGAGATCAGCGCGCTGCGGTCGGTGCTGCTGCCGGGCGCCCGCCGGGCCTGATCCGGACCGGGGTGCGCGGGGGACGGCCGGGCGCCGTCCCCCGCGCATCACGATGTGGAACCGGATTCTCGATTCTGCCTCCGATCGGGTGATCCGAAGCCCCCCTAGGGGGGATAATCGATCCGGGAACAACGGACCCGAGACACCTCCGGACAGCGTGCAGAAAGCCGCAAAACCTCCCTTGACCTGGGACGACCTGGTCGCGGGTGCGGCCGGTGCGCGCCACGTCACACCGACGACGTACCGTCCAGCGGCAGAAACAGGTACCGTTAATGCTCCAAGGGACGGTCCTCCCCATTCGGGCAGGCCGCTCTTGATCATGAACACGTGTCAGACTCGGGGCCGTGAGCCCCATCGTTGAGGGGGTCGACCCATGGGGCGCGGCCGGGCCAAGGCCAAGCAGACGAAGGTCGCCCGCGAGCTGAAGTACAACAGCGGCGGGTTCGACGCCAATCGTCTCTCCAGCGAGCTGGGCGTATCGCCCTCCACCTCCCCGATCGAGCCGGAGCCGATCGAGGAGGACGAGGAGGACGATGACGACCCGTACGCGGAGTACGCGGCTCGTTACGCCGATGACGACGAGGACGACGACGCCGAATCGGGTACCGGGCCTTCCCAGGCCCGCCGTCGCGCGTAGTCTCCCAGTCTGACCCGGACCGGCCAGGTGCCCAGCGCACCAGGCCGGTCTTCGGCGTTCCCGCACCCTGCGGACCGCCGCTCCGGCAGCCCCGGACCCGCACCCGGGCGGCCTCCCCGAGGACCCCGCGCGAAGAGCCTGCGCGAAGGCCCCGCCGGCGTGCTGCCGACGGGGCCTCCCCGCGTTCACGTGCCCGTGCCTCAGCCGGCCACGAAGCCCTCGTAGGCGTTGTAGAGGGCCGCGCCGTCCGCGTGCTCGGCGGTGCGGTCGACGATGTCGCCCAGCACCCAGGACTCCACGCCGCGGTCCTCCAGGACCGACAGCACGGTGTCCACCGAGTGCGCCGGGACGACCGCGACCATGCCGACGCCCATGTTGAGCGTCTTCTCGATCTCCAGGGTCGCCACCTTGCCGACCTCGGCGACGGTCCGGAAGACCGGCAGCGGGGTCCAGGTGCCGCGGTCCAGGCGTGCGTGCAGCCCGGCCGGGATCACCCGGGCCAGGTTGGCCGCCAGGCCGCCACCGGTGACGTGCGAGAAGGCGTGCACCTCGGTGGCCCGGATCAGCGCCAGGCAGTCCAGCGAGTAGATCCGGGTCGGCTCCAGCAGCTCCTCGCCGAGGGTGCGGCCGAACTCCTCGACCTTGCGGTCGAGCTTCCAGCCGGCCTGGTTCAGCAGCACATGGCGGACCAGCGAGTAGCCGTTGGAGTGCAGGCCGGAGGCGGCCATCGCGATCACCACGTCACCGGCCCGGACGCGCTCGGCGCCCAGCAGCGCGTCCGCCTCGACCACACCGGTACCGGCGCCCGCGACGTCGTACTCGTCCGGCCCGAGCAGGCCCGGGTGCTCGGCGGTCTCGCCGCCGACCAGGGCGCAGCCGGCCAGGGCGCAGCCCTCGGCGATGCCCTTGACGATCGCGGCGACGCGCTCCGGGACGACCTTGCCGACGCAGATGTAGTCGGTCATGAACAGCGGCTCGGCGCCGCAGACGACGATGTCGTCGACGACCATGCCGACCAGGTCGTGGCCGATCGTGTCGTGCTTGTCCATGGCCGCCGCGATGGCGACCTTGGTCCCGACCCCGTCGGTGGCCGAGGCCAGCAGCGGCCGCTCGTAGTTCTTGAAGGCGGAGACGTCGAAGAGGCCGGCGAAGCCGCCGAGACCGCCGACCACCTCGGGGCGGTTGGCCTTCTTCACCCACTGCTTCATGAGCTCGACGGCGCGGTCGCCCGCCTCGATGTCGACGCCGGCGGCGGCGTAGGTGGCACCGTTCTGGTCGGTAGTCACTGCTGTGCGGCCCTTTCGGGTCTGTGGTGGGGGACGGAACAGCGGTGGGGTCCCGGTTCGCGGGACCCCACCGAGGGTTCTTACGGGCGGCGCAGCGCGTCGGCCGCGCCCGCCCCGCCGAGCAGCGACTGGACGCCGTCCAGGTCGCTGCCGCTGGTCGGCTTGCCGCGGACGGCGGGGGCCTGCTGGCTGCCCTTGATCTCGGCCTCCAGCAGGAGCTTGCCGAGCAGCGCCGGGTCGGGCAGCTCCATCGGGTACTCGCCGTCGAAGCAGGCCCGGCAGAGCCGGTCCTTCGGCTGCTTGGTGGCCTCGATCATGCCGTCGATCGAGATGTAGGAGAGCGAGTCCGCGCCGAGGGTGCGGCCGATCTCCTCGATGGTCATGCCGTTGGCGATCAGCTCCGCGCGGGTCGCGAAGTCGATGCCGAAGAAGCAGGGCCACTTGACCGGCGGGGAGGAGATCCGGATGTGGACCTCGGCCGCGCCCGCCTCGCGGAGCATCTTCACCAGTGCGCGCTGGGTGTTGCCGCGGACGATCGAGTCGTCCACGACGACCAGGCGCTTGCCCTGGATGACCTCGCGCAGCGGGTTCAGCTTCAGCCGGATGCCGAGCTGGCGGATGGTCTGGCTGGGCTGGATGAAGGTGCGGCCCACGTAGGCGTTCTTCACCAGGCCGGAGCCGTACGGGATCCCGCTGGCCTCGGCGTAGCCGATCGCGGCCGGGGTCCCGGACTCGGGGGTCGCTATCACCAGGTCGGCCTCGACCGGGGCCTCCTTGGCCAGGCGACGGCCCATCTCCACGCGGGAGAGGTGCACGTTGCGGCCGGCGATGGAGGTGTCGGGGCGGGCGAGGTAGACGTACTCGAAGACGCAGCCCTTGGGCTTGGCCTCGGCGAACCGGGAGGTCCGCATGCCGTTCTCGTCGATGGCGATGAGTTCGCCGGGCTCGACCTCGCGGATGAAGGAGGCGCCGCAGATGTCCAGCGCCGCCGTCTCGGAGGCGACGACCCAGCCGCGCTCCAGCCGGCCCAGGACCAGCGGGCGGATGCCCTGCGGGTCGCGGGCGGCGTAGAGCGTGTTCTCGTCCATGAAGACGAGCGAGAACGCGCCCTTGACCTTGGGCAGGACGACCTTGGCCGTCTCCTCGATGGAGAGGTCCGGGTGGCCGGCGAGCAGCGCGGTCACCAGGTCGGTGTCGTTGGTCGCGGCCGAGCGCCCGGAGCGGGAGACGTGCTCCTCGCCGGGGAGTTCGGCGACCATGGCCGCCAGTTCGGCGGTGTTCACCAGGTTTCCGTTGTGCCCGAGGGCCAGCGAACCGTGGACGGTCGCCCGGAAGGTCGGCTGGGCGTTCTCCCAGACCGAGGAACCGGTGGTCGAGTAGCGGGCGTGTCCGACGGCGATATGCCCGTGCAACGACCCCAGGGAGGCCTCGTCGAAGACCTGGGAGACAAGCCCCATGTCCTTGAAGACGAGAATCTGGGAGCCGTTGCTCACTGCGATGCCCGCGGATTCCTGACCGCGGTGCTGCAGGGCGTAAAGGCCGAAGAACGTGAGCTTGGCGACCTCCTCGCCGGGAGCCCAGACACCGAAGACGCCGCAAGCGTCCTGGGGGCCTTTCTCACCGGGAAGAAGATCGTGGTTGAGTCTTCCGTCACCACGTGGCACGCCTTCGAGTCTAGGACAGTCGGACCGGCCTTCAGGACCCCGGGCGGCCGCTGTTGTGCGGGCCGCTCCGAGTAACGCGCGTAGACAAAACCCCTTACCCGGCGCGGATTTCGACGGCCCCGGATTCGGCGGCGACGCGCTTGCCCTTGCGGTTCGCGCCCGTTGGCGTGTTCCGCGGGCGGCGGGCGCTTCGCCCGGCGTTGGTCCGCCGTTCGCCCAACGTGAGCCTGCTCACCCGGGGCCGCGCGCCGCACGGACGGCCCAGGGGCGGGGCGGGGGCGGCCCGAAGGTCACTCCGGGACAGCTACGGAGTGTCCTGGGTGACCGGCAGCAGCAGGCCCCAGCACCCGGCGTGGACCGTCCAGGTGCGGGCCCGCACCGGGCCGACCGGGCGGCCGTCCGCCTCGTAGCCGAAGCCCCGGCCCGCCACCGAGATGCTGGCCGCCCGGGCGCGCAGCAGGGCGCCGGGGGCGCGGACCACGATCTCCATCACGCCCTCGCCCGCGGCCGCGCCGGACGGCAGGGTCACCTGGACCACCCGGACCGGCCGGTGGACGTCGGCGAGCAGCCGGCCGTCGGCCTCGACCCGCAGCCGGGCGCTGTGCTCGCCCCTGGCCGGCTCGCCCCGCTCCGGGCGGCCGGTCGGGCCGGTCCGTCCCGTCCGGGTGCTCCCGCCGGCACCGCCGCCGGCGCCGTCCGCCGCCGTGCCCGTACCGGTCCGTTCCGGGGTGAGTACGGTCGCCTGCTCGGCCGCAGCCAGTTTCGCCCATAGCGAACGCCAACGTCCGGGACGGCCCCCCGGACGCCGCGCCCCGCCGCCCGAGATCCGCACCCCGCCGAGCGCCACCCCGCCGCCGTCGTCCACCAGCAGGTCCAGCTTCCGGGCCGTCCCGGTCAGCACGGCGCGCGCCGCGGCGACCGGCGCGCCCGGCACCCCGAGCGCCCGGGCCGCCGCCAGCTCCTCCGGCCGGCCGACCGGCACCAGGCCCACCGGGTCGGCGCCCAGCTCGCGTTGGCGGTACAGCGCCTGGAGCACGCGCTGCAGCGCGAGGTCGGAACCGATCACCACCGGTCGCCTCCGACCCCGGTGCGAAAGCACCCGATCGAGCTCGGAAGGTGTCTCCGGACAGGCCACCTTGACGTCCGTCCCACCGGAGAGAACGTCCTTCGCGATCCGCACCGACTCCCCGTCGGACTGCCGGGCCGCCGGGTCGAGGAGCAGGAGAAGCGGCTCCGGGCCGCCGGTTGCGGGCGTGGACAGGGACGACACAACCGGTCCTTCCTCAGGTAATCTCTCGGTGCAAGAGCCCCTTGCGCTATTGCGCCAGGGGCTTCGTCTATCTCGGGGCAGACTGCGGCCTACGCAGGATGCCCCAACCGGAAGGGGTGTACGCCTGTGCCGGCACTCGTGCTCGTTGGCGCTCAGTGGGGAGACGAGGGCAAGGGGAAGGCGACCGACCTGCTCGGCGGCTCCGTCGACTACGTCGTCCGCTACCAGGGCGGCAACAACGCCGGTCACACGGTGGTCATCGGCGACCAGAAGTACGCGCTGCACCTCCTGCCTTCCGGCATCCTCAGCCCGAACGTCACGCCGGTCATCGGCAACGGCGTCGTGATCGACCCGGGCGTGCTGCTCTCCGAGCTCAACGGGCTCATCGAGCGCGGCATCGACACCTCCAAGCTGCTGATCTCGGGCAACGCCCACCTGATCACGCCGTACCACCGCACCCTGGACAAGGTCACCGAGCGCTTCCTCGGCAAGCGCCGGATCGGCACCACCGGCCGCGGCATCGGCCCGACCTACGCGGACAAGATCAACCGCGTCGGCATCCGGGTGCAGGACCTCTTCGACGAGTCGATCCTGATCCAGAAGGTCGAAGCGGCGCTGCACGACAAGAACCAGCTGCTGGTCAAGCTCTACAACCGCCGCGCCATCCCGGCCGACCTGGTGGTCCAGGAGTACCTCGGCTACGCCGAGAAGCTCCGCCCGTTCCTGGCCGACACCACGCTCGTCCTGGACGAGGCGCTGAAGGCGAACAAGGTCGTCCTGCTGGAGGGCGGCCAGGGCACCCTGCTGGACGTCGACCACGGCACGTACCCGTTCGTCACCTCGTCGAACCCGACCGCCGGCGGTGCCTGCACCGGTGCCGGCATCGGCCCGACGAAGATCGACCGGGTCATCGGCATCCTGAAGGCGTACACCACCCGCGTCGGCTCGGGCCCGTTCCCGACCGAGCTGCTCGACGAGGACGGCGAGGCGCTGCGCCGGATCGGTGGCGAGCGCGGTGTCACCACCGGCCGTGACCGCCGCTGCGGCTGGTTCGACGCGGTGATCGCCCGCTACGCGACCCGGGTCAACGGCCTCACCGACTTCTTCCTCACCAAGCTGGACGTGCTGACCGGCTGGGAGCAGATCCCGGTCTGCGTCGCGTACGAGATCGACGGCAAGCGCGTCGAGGAGCTGCCGTACAACCAGTCGGACTTCCACCACGCGAAGCCGATCTACGAGAACCTCCCCGGCTGGACCGAGGACATCAGCGGGGCGAAGACCTTCGCCGAGCTGCCGAAGAACGCCCAGGCGTACGTGAAGGCGCTGGAGGAGATGTCGGGCGCGCCGATCTCCGCCATCGGCGTCGGCCCGGGCCGGTACGAGACGATCCAGATCAACTCGTTCGTCTAGGCCTCACGGCTTTCGCGACAGGGCCCCGCAGGTTCTCCTGCGGGGCCCTGCTCTTGGCTTTCGATGTTTGAACTAAGGCAATAGTCCATTGCATCTAGTGCAGTCACGCGTTACCTTTCGATCATGACCGCGAAGCTTCCCTCCCCCACCACCCTCACCGGCCGCCACGTCCGACTGGAGCCGCTGGACCGCCGCCACCTGTCCGACCTGTGGGCCGCCGTCGGCCCGGACCCCGAGGTGTGGCGCTGGGTCCCGTTCAGCGCACCCGCGTCGGAGGAGGAGCTGGGCGCGATGCTGGACGTCCGCCTCGGCGAGGTGGCGACCGGGAAGGCGGTGAAGTTCGCCGTGATCGAGCTCGCGGGCGGGCGGGCGATCGGCGTCACCGGCTACTACGCGTTCGACGCGGAGGACGAGCTCGTCGAGATCGGCGGCACCTGGTACGCGCGGTCCGTGTGGCGCACCGCCGTCAACACCGAGTCGAAGCTGCTGCTGCTCACCCACGCCTTCGACGACCTGGGTATGGGCCGGGTGTTCTGGAAGACCGACGCGCTCAACGACCGCTCGCGCAACGCGATCCAGCGGCTCGGTGCGCAGTTCGAGGGCGTCCACCGGCGTGAGAAGCGGCGTGCCACCGGCGTGTGGCGCGACACCGCGTACTTCTCGATGCTGCGCGAGGAGTGGCCGGCCGCGAAGGGGCGGCTGGAGCAGCGGCTCGCGGCGGGCTGAGCGTCAGGTCGTGTCCTTCCGCGGCGCCAAGTCACCTCTGCCGGGGCGCCGTTCCCTCGGCTGACGGGTCGCGATGATCTGCGCCACCACCCCGACGAAGACCACCGACACCAACAGGCCCGTCAGCAACACCACGGCCATCAGCGATCGACCGCCGCCACGGCCCAGACCGCCTTGCCGCACACCCCGATGAGTTCCACACCCCAGTCATCGGCCAAAGCGGCGACGAGGTCAAGCCCCCGACCGCACGTTCGAGCCACATCCGGCTCGGGTCTGGCGGGCGGGGCGGGCGACCCGTCGGTGACGGCGATGTAGAGGCGCCCGCACCGGAGTTCGAGCGCGACGCTGGGTGCTCCGGCGCCGTGGAGCAGGGCGTTCGCGAGGAGTTCGGAGAGGATCAGGCACGGCCCGTCCGGATCGGCGCCGGTCGCCGTCAGCATGTCCCGCAACAGCCGCCGCACCGCACCTACCATTTCGAGGCTCGCGGGCGGGAAGAGGTCGACCCGAAATTCGCGGTCGGGGTCGGCGTCGAGAGGGCGCAGGAGCGGAAGCAACATCGACTGTCTCCAGTCCAGTTGAGGGAAACTGATCAACCATCAGTGAGCGTTGCGCTACTCAAGGTAGGCTCGGGCCTTCATTAATGCAACCACTCGAATGGGTGATCCTGCGGATCCGCCCTCAACGGCTGGCGCGGACCCACCCGTGCGCGCAACACTGCCGGTGCCACGGGAAGGGATGGACTTTGGCTCTGCGAGCGCACATCAGCGAGCGGCAGCGACGGTACGGCACCGAGATCCGCCGACTCCGACTGGACGCCGATGTGCCGGTCCAGGTCGCGGCAGCCCACATCGGTATCCGTGGTCCCCAGCTGAACCACATCGAAGCCGCCCGCACCGGTCTCGACGAGGAACGCCTGCGATCACTGGCTGCCTTCTACGGCTGCACGGATGAAGAGTTTCTCCGCACACTCGCCGCCATCGGAGCCAGCGACGGCAAGGGCTGGTGGAGCCGGCACAAGCGGAAGGTCCCCGACTTCGCCCTCGATCTGGCCGAGCTGGAGCACTGGACCACGGCGGCCTACCTCAACTACGAGACCTTCCTCATTCCGGGCATGCTCCAGACCGAGGACTACATGCGCCAGCTGTTCGGGACCGGCGAGACTCCGCTCTCGCCCGAGGAGATCGCCGACACGGTCCGTTTCCGCCTCGAACGCCAACAGATCCTCGACACGTCGACCGCGTTCCACTTCGTGGTCCACGAGGCCGCGCTACTGATGACGTTCGCCGGGCGCCACGTCATGCGGAACCAGTTGGCCCATCTCCTGGCCGTCGCGGAGAAACCCAACGTCACGGTCCAGGTCTTCCCGTTCAGCGTCAGGGCGACGCCGCCGTACAGCGGCCCCTTCCTCCTCACCGAACCGGCCTCACGTGCCCTCTCGACCGTGGTCATCGACACGCCAGGAGTTCCGATCTCCTACGCCCACCCCGAGACGGTCAACACGTTCCGAGGCCGCTTCGAAGCCCTCGGCCGACTCGCACTGGGTCCCGGGAGCGCGGGTACGTCCGCGCTCCCGGACTCCGAACGGGATTCCTGGGGAGTGATCCAACACATCAAGCACGGACTGGAATTGGAAAGGTAGTCATGTCGCGCACCTGGCAGAAGTCGACCAGCAGCTCGCAGGACGGCGGGAACTCGGTAGAGGTGTCCACCAACGCCGAAGGGCTCGTCGAGATCCGCGAGTCCGACGCCCCCGAATCCATCGTCACCACCACCCCCACGAAGTTCGCGCTCTGGCTCGAAGGCGTCAAGCGCGGCGAGTTCGACCACTTCACCCACGCCTGACCCACCGACCGAACCCCGAAGGAGCCCCACCCCCATGGACACCACCTGGCAGAAGGCCGCCCCCGGCGGCGAGGGCGAGGACGCCCTCGAAATCCGCACCGTCAACGGCATGGTCGAACTCCGCGACCCCAAGAACGACGCCATCATCGTCCGCACCACCCCCCGCAAGTGGGCCGCCTTCGTCCTCGGCGTGAAGGCCGGCGAGTTCGACCACTTCGTCGCCTAGCGGCCCGCTCCCCTCCCGTCGCCCCCTCGCGCCTCGCGAGGGGGCGACGGCCGCGCGGGAAGTCGGAGGGGCCGACTTGCTGTGCGGGCGGGGGAGCTTGGGGCCCCGGGGAAATGGGAGCGAAGGGACGGGGCCGGCGTGGATAGGATTGCGCAGCCCACAGTGGAACGTCGCTCTGGCCGGCCGACCGGGAGTCGGCGAGTGTGCCCGGATCCCGCCGCCGTCCCAGAGCCTGCGCCTGTCACGGCACTCCGGGACAGGGGTGCGTGCGGGAGAAATCGGAGCATCCGAGGATGGCTCGGCACCTGATCACCAGCGCCCTTCCGTACATCAACGGGATCAAGCACCTGGGCAACATGGTCGGGTCCATGCTGCCTGCGGACGTCTACTCGCGGTACCTGCGCCTGCGCGGCCACGACGTTCTCTACATCTGCGCGACCGACGAGCACGGCACGCCCGCCGAGTTGGCCGCGCAGGAGGCCGGGCTGCCGGTGGCCGAGTTCTGCGCGCGGGCGCACGAGCAGCAGAAGGCGGTGTACGACGGCTTCCGGCTGTCGTTCGACTACTTCGGCCGCAGCTCCTCGCCGCAGAACCGGGAGATCACCCAGGAGATCGCGCGCGAGCTGCACGCCAACGGCTTCATCGAGGAGCGGGCGATCCGCCAGGTGTACTCCAACACCGACGGCCGCTTCCTGCCGGACCGCTACATCGTCGGCACCTGCCCGCACTGCGGCTACGACAAGGCGCGCGGCGACCAGTGCGAGAACTGCACCCGGGTGCTCGACCCGACCGACCTGCTGGAGCCGCGCTCGGCGATCAGCGGCAGCGCGGACCTGGAGGTGCGGGAGACCACGCACCTGTTCCTGCTGCAGTCGAAGCTGACCGCGCAGGTGGAGGACTGGGTCGCCGCGCACGCCGACGAGTGGCCGGTGCTCGCCTCCTCGATCGCCCGCAAGTGGCTGACCGAGGGCCTGCAGGACCGGGCGATCACCCGCGACCTGGAGTGGGGCGTGCCGGTGCCCGCCGACGTGTGGCCGGAGCTGGCGGCCTCGGGCAAGGTCTTCTACGTCTGGTTCGACGCCCCGATCGAGTACATCGGCGCGACCAAGGAGTGGTCGGACGCGGCTCCGGCCGGCGAGCTGCGGGACTGGAAGTCCTGGTGGTACGAGGCCGACGAGACCGTCCGCTACACCGAGTTCATGGCCAAGGACAACGTCCCGTTCCACACCGTGATGTTCCCGGCGACGATCCTCGGCTCGCGCCGCCCGTGGAAGAAGGTCGACTACGTCAAGGCCTTCAACTGGCTGACGTACTACGGCGGGAAGTTCTCCACCAGCCAGAAGCGGGGCATCTTCACGGACGTCGCGCTGGAGCTGCTGCCCGCCGACTACTGGCGCTACTTCCTGATGGCGCACGCGCCCGAGTCGGACGACTCCAGCTTCACCTGGGACCTCTTCGCCTCCGTGGTCAACAAGGACCTCGCCGACACCCTCGGCAACTTCGTCAACCGGGTGCTGACGTTCAGCCGCAAGCGGTTCGGCGACGAGGTGCCCGCCGGGCACGCGGCGGGCGAGGCCGAGGAGCGGCTGGGCGCGCAGATCGCGGAGCTGCTGGCCGACTACGAGACCCAGCTGGAGGCGCTCAACTTCCGCAAGGCGACGCAGAGTCTGCGCGCGCTGTGGAGCGCGGGCAACGCCTACCTGGACGAGAAGGCGCCCTGGCTCCAGGTGAAGACCGACCCGGAGGCGGCGGCGCTGACGCTGCGCACCGCGATGAACCTGATCCACCTGTACGCGGTGGTCTCCGAGCCGTTCGTCCCGACGGCGGCGCAGGCGATGCGCGAGGCGTTCGCGCTGCCGGCCGACGCTCCGGCGCGCGGCCTCGACTGGGTGGACGCGGCCGGGGCCCGGGCGCTGGACGCGGTGCCGGCGGGAACGCCGTTCACCGTGCCGCCGGTGCTGTTCGCGAAGATCACGGACGAGGACCTGGCCACCTGGTCCGCCCGCTTCGGCGGCGGCGAGTAGGCGGCGAGTAGGCGGGGATCAGGCGAGGAACCGGCACAACGTAGGCGCGGAGCAGTAGCGCACGGCACGACCGCTCGGCCGTCCCTCCCGTTCGTGGGAGGGGCGGCCGAGCCGCGTTCGGGGGGCGACCGGCGCGGGTTCAGCCCAGGGCGCCGCGCGCGGCGCCGAGCAGCGGGGCCAGTTCGGGGGCACCGACGGCGGCCTCGTCGAGGGCGCCGGTGAGGGCCTCCTCGTAGGTGGCGCGGGCCTCCCGGTGGCGGGTCCGGCCGGCGTCGGTGAGCACGGTGTAGACGCCGCGCTTGTCGTCCGGGCAGAGGTCCCGGTAGGTGAAGTCGGCGGCACCGAGGCGCGCGACCAGCCGGGTCACGGAGCTCTGGTTGAGGCCGAGGCCGGTGGCGAGCTCCTGCATCCGCAGCTCGGACTTGGGCGCCTCGGCGAGCAGGCCGAGGGCCCGGTACTCGGAGAGCCCGAGTCCGTGCCGCCGTTGCAGGACGGTGGCGAGCCGGCCCTCGACCTGGGCGTGCAGCGCGGTGAGCCGGTTCCACATCCGGGCGTCGGCCGCGCCGTCGGGAGCCTCGGACGGGGTGGCGTCGGGGCTTGTGTCGGGGGTGGGCACGGGGGTTCCTCCCTGGCCGGGCTGGGTGGTTGACACAAGCTTACTTGTACATGCATGCTCTTGCCCAGCAGAAAGTGTTTGCACATACATGCAACAACTACTCGGGGGGCTCGTCCCATGGCCTGGATCCACCTGCTCGTCGCCGCCGTCTTCGAGGTCGTCTTCGCCCTCGCCACCAACGCCACCCACGGCTTCACCGAACTGGGGCCGTCCCTGCTGACGGCCGCAGCGGCCGCCGGCGGGATCTTCTTCCTCAGCCTCGCGCTGCGCACCCTCGACGTCGGCGTCGGCTACACCGTGTGGACCGGCATCGGCTCGGTCGGCACCGTCGCCCTCGGCACGGTGATCTTCGACGAGGAGATGAACGCCGGGAAGGCCCTCGCCTTCGTCCTCATCATCGGCGGGGTGCTCGGCCTCAAGCTCGCCGACCGGCTGAGCAGCCGCGGCGCCTCAGCTCCGGCCGCCGCTCCCGTGACCGCGTCCGCGTCCGCCTGAATCCCCTCCGCCACTCCGACCGACCCTCCGCACCGGCAAGCATCCCCACCAAGGAGTTGAACCGTCATGGCCTGGGCCTACCTGGCAGTCGCCGTCGTCTTCGAGATCGTCTTCGCACTCGGCACCAACGCCACCAAGGGCTTCACCCGCCTCTGGCCCTCCGTACTCACCCTGGCCGCCGCCGCGGGCGGCATCTACACCCTGAGCCTCGCCCTGCGCACCCTGGACGTGGGTGTCGGCTACACGATCTGGACGGGGCTCGGCTCGATCGGCACGGTGGTGTTCGGCGCGCTGATCTTCAAGGAGCGGATCACCCTGCCCAAGCTGGTCTCCTTCGCCGCGATCATCGCCGGCGCGGTCACCCTCAAGCTCTCCTCCGGGCTCTGACCCCGGGATCCCCCTCGCCGGAGGCGTTTTCACCCGATCGTGGAATCGCCCGGCCGGGGACGGATCGGGAAGACTGGCCGTCCCCGACCGATACCCGAGGGAGGCGCGGACGATGGACGCCGAGGAGGGGCCGCCGACCGACCGACCGCTGGCCGAGTGGTACGCCGAGCGGGCGCGCCGCCGCCGGGCACCGGGGGCCAGGGACGCGATCACCCTCGCCCCCGGCCCCCGGCGCGCGGCGCACCTCTTCCAGGACGTGCCGCGCCTCGTGGTCGAGTGGGACGGCCACGCCTGGCAACCGGTCGCGGTGGCCGAGAACTACGCCGAGGCGTACCCGCTGATCGTCCGCCAGGGGTCGGACGCCGCGCCGGGGCCGGTGTTCCCGCAGGCGGACACCCCGGTGCCGCTGCTGCGGAAGGGCACCGGACGGCACCGCAAGCCCGACCGGTGAGCGACTGACCAGTGAGCCGCTGACCGGCGATCCTCCCGAGGATCCGCTAGCGGTCGGCGGCCGCGCGGGCGGTGTGGACGGTGATCGCGGTGAGGTAGAAGGCGTCCGGCCGGGCCAGGATGCCGGCGGGCGCCTCCCGGTCCAGCAGGGCGTCCAGAACCTTCCGGTCGTCCGCGTCCAGCTGGGTGTCCAACTGCTCGCGCCGGCGGGAGAGCTGGACGTGCAGGAACTCGCGGGCCGAGGTGTCCAGCGGGGCCGGACGGTCGACCAGGAAGGTGCGGGTGCCGCTCGGCACGAGCCCGGCCTCCGCCAGCATGGCCGGCCAGTCCTCCACCGCCGCGACCGCGCCGGGCGTGGACTCGCGCATCTGCGCGAACACCTCCTCGTGCGCCGCGTCCAGCCGGGCCTGGAGGCCGGGACGGCCGAGACCGAGGTCGCGCGGGAGGTAGCGGGCGGGCAGGCCGCGCTCGGCGACGGCCAGCAGGCCGCCGGGGCGCAGCGTCCCGGCCAGGGCGGTCAACGCGGCCTGCTGGTCGCCGAGATGGTGGATCGCGTTGCCGGACCAGATCAGCTCGGCGCTGCCCAGGGTGCCGAAGTCCCCCGGCAGGTCGGCCTGTCGGGTGCCGACGCGGCCGACCGAACGGACCCGGGCCCGCTCCAGCAGGGCCGCCGACTGGTCGACCGCCACCACCTCGGCGGCCGGGAAGGCGTCCGCGAGCAGCCCGGCGATCACCCCGGGCCCGCTGCCCACGTCGAGCACCCGCTGGACGGGGGTGCCGTCCAGCAGGCCGCGCAGCCAGTGCGCGGCCTCGGTGACGGCCGGGGACTGGAGGTCGGCCTCGCGCTCCAGGTGGACGGCGAGGGCGTCCCAGTCGAAGTCGCCGTCGTGGCCGCGATGGTGGCCGTGGTCGTGGCCGGGGCCGTTCTGGTGGCCGTGCTGGTGAGTGTGCCCGGTCATCGGGTACTCCGTTCCTTCGAGGTGGGTGGTCACCGCGCCGGTGCGGCGGTGGGGACTGCGGTGGCGAGCGGAGCGGTGACGGCGGCGAGCGCGAGCGCGGTGTCCTCGTCGACCAGGTCGTGGTTGAGCGCGATGGCGGCCGCGGACCCCGCCCCGGCGGCGGTGATCACCTGGGCGCGCGGGTCGGTGAGGTTGCCCACCGCCCACACCCCGGGCACACCGGTGCGGCCCGTCCGGTCGGTGGCGACCCAGCCCTGCGCGTCCCGGTCGCAGTCCAGGCCGAACAGCGGGGCGTCCCGGGCCTCCGGGCGCGGCACGAGGAACAGCGCTTCGCGCGGCACGACCGCGCCGTCCGCCAGTTCGACGCCGTGCAGCCGG
Organism: Kitasatospora purpeofusca; assembly: GCF_036010405.1. Classification (NCBI taxonomy): domain Bacteria; kingdom Bacillati; phylum Actinomycetota; class Actinomycetes; order Kitasatosporales; family Streptomycetaceae; genus Kitasatospora; species Kitasatospora purpeofusca. The sequence goes on from NZ_CP108561.1 coordinate 4,845,883, forward strand.
TCGTCCACGACGACCGCCCGCACGGCCTCGCCCTCGACGACCCGGACGCCCCGGGCGCCGAGTCGGGCCCGGTCCGCGCCGGCGAGGTCCAGGGTGTGCGCGAGCAGGACCACGTCCGCCGACCACTGGCGCAGCAGCAGCGCCTGCCCGACCGAGCCCGGGTCGGTGCCCAGCACGCCGAGCGGCCGGTCGCGCACCTCGTAGCCGTGGCAGTACGGGCAGTGCAGCACGTCGCGGCCCCAGCGTGCGGCGAGGCCGGGCAGCTCGGGGAGCCCGTCGCGCAGACCGGTGGCGACCACCACCCGGCGGGCCCGCAGAGCTCGGCCCTCGGCCGGGTGGACGTCGAAGGCGGGGGCACCGGTGCCCGGCACCGGCACGATCCGGTCCACCCGGCCGTCGAGCAGATCCACTCCGTAGCCCCTCAGTTCGGCCCGGCCCGCCGCCAGCAGCTCTCCCGGCGGCATGCCGTCGCGGGTGAGGAAGCCCCGCAGGTGCGCGGCCGGGGCGTTGCGCGGCTCTCCGGCGTCGACCACGGCCACCCGGCGGCGGGCCCGGGCCAGGACCAGGGCCGCGCTCAGCCCGGCGGCGCCACCGCCGACCACGACCACGTCGTAGCCGCCGTCGGCGGCCCGGACGCGCACGTCGCTGTGTGTGTCGCTCATCGCGATCACCTCCACTGCCAGGCTGCGCCGACCACCGCCCGGGAGGCAACTTTCGTTGCTGTTTCGGCAACGCCTCCTGCCCTACCGGGTGAAGCGCCCCTTGCGTTCGAGCGCACTCCAACTCCTAAGGTCGGCACGGCCGACCCGGCACCCCGGACCTCGGCGCGGGCACCCCGCGACCGCTGAACCAGGAGGAACCACCATGCGCTACCGCGTCCTCGGCGGCACCGGCATCGAGGTCAGTACCTACTGCCTCGGCACCATGATGTTCGGCGCCATCGGCAACCCCGACCACGACGACTGCGCCCGGATCGTCCACGCCGCGCTCGACGCCGGCATCAACTTCGTCGACACCGCCGACATGTACTCGAAGGGCGAGTCCGAGGAGATCGTCGGCAAGGCCCTGGAGGCCCGCGGCGACCGCGACGACGTCGTGCTCGCCACCAAGGTGCACTTCCCGATGGGCGAGGGCCGCAACCGGAGCGGCAACTCCCGCCGGTGGATCGTCCGCGAGGTCGAGGAGAGCCTGCGGCGGCTGCGCACCGACCGGATCGACCTCTACCAGGTGCACCGGCCCGACCCCGGCACGGACGTCGAGGAGACCCTCGCCGTGCTCGGCGACCTGGTGCGGGCCGGCAAGATCCTCGCCTTCGGCTGCTCGACCTTCCCGGCCGAGGAGCTCGTCGAGGCCCACCACGTCGCGGAGCGGCGCGGTCTGCCGCGCTTCCGGACCGAGCAGCCGCCGTACTCGCTGCTCGCGCGCGGCATCGAGCGGGACGTCCTGCCGACCGTGCGGCGGCTCGGCATGGGGGCGCTGACCTGGTCGCCGCTCGCCTCCGGCTTCCTCACCGGCCGCTACCGCAAGAACCGGCCGATCGACATGGGCACCGGTCGCGCCGCCCTGATGCCGGCCAGGTTCGACCCGGCGCTGCCGGTGAACCAGGCCAAGCTGGACGCCGTCGAGGAGCTGACCGCCGTCGCCGAGGACCTCGGCCGCACCCTGCCCGAACTCGCCCTGGCCTTCCCGCTCGCGCACCCGGCGGTGACCTCGGTGATCATCGGCCCGCGCACCCTCGGCCAGCTGGAGGCGGCCCTCAAGGGCTCCGACCTCGTGCTCGACGACGCGGCCCTGGACCGGATCGACGCGATCGTCCCGCCCGGCACCAACGTCTACCACCCGGACGGGGTCTGGCAGCCGCGCGCGCTCACCGAACCGGCGCTCCGCCGGAGGCCGGAGGCCGACCGCCGGGCAGCCGGCTGAGCACCGGGGGGAGCATCGGGGTCTCGGTCCCGGTCACCCGCGCAGCAGGTCGACCACGCCGGCGAGGTCCTCGACCCCGTGGCGCGGGTCGGCCGCCAGCCGGCGCCCCATCAGGTCGAACCAGGGCGTGAGCAGTTCGGCGCTCACGCCCTGCTCCTCGGCGGTGCGCAGGAAGGTCGGCACACCGGCGACCTGCATGGCCAGATCGGAGACGACGCCCTCGGTGTAGTCCCCCGTCGCCAGCCGCCGCGCCGTGGTCGCGACCGAGCCGGTCATCGCGGTGAGCCAGGAGGAGAGCAGCGGCGCCAGTTCGACCGGGTCGACGGACTCCTCCCGCACCAGCGCGAAGGCGTGCGCGACCCCCGCGAACATCCCGTACATCGCGCTCAGCAGGGCCACGTCGTGCAGCGCGGCGAAGCCGGCGTCCTCGCCGACCCAGCGGGTGGCGGCCGGAACGGCGAGGACCTCGCGGTGCTCCTCGAAGAGCTCCGGCGAGCCGCTGTAGAAGACGTACGGACCGGCCTGCGGGACGCCAATCATCGGCGGGACGGCCATGATGCCGCCGTCCAGGTAGCGGGCGCCCCGGTCGGCGGCCCAGGCGGCCCGGGCACGGGCCGTGCCCGGGGTGCCGGTCACCAGGTCGACGAGGTCCTTGCCGGTCAGGTCGACCCCGGCCAGGGCCTCCCCGACCGACTCGTCGTCCAGCAGGCAGACCACCACCAGCCGGTTGGCGGCCACCGCCTCGGCCGGGGACGCGGCGACGGCGGCGCCCTTCGCGGCGAGCGGTTCGGCGCGGGCGGCGGTGCGGTTCCAGACCGTGAGCGGGTGCCCGGCGGACAGCCAGGCCCCGGCCAGCGCGGTGCCCATCGCGCCGAGTCCGAGCAGGGTGAGCGGGGTGAGCGGGGCGGGGCCGGTGGCTGTGGGGTCGGTGGCTGCGGGGCGGGTGCCGGTGTCGTTCGTCGTCATGCCCACCAGGCTCGTCGCCCGCCCCGGAAGTGCTCAAGTACGCACTTCGGAGTGGGTGGTTACCCTGAGGTGAGCGAGCAGGTCGGCGGAGGGCGGGGGCAGGACGTGGCGACCAGACCGAGGCCCGGCGCGTACGTGTGCGGGATCGATGCCGCGATGGACGTGATCGGCGGCAAGTGGAAGGTGCTGATCCTCTGGGCCCTCGGCGAGCGGCCGAGCCTGCGCTTCGGCGCGCTGCGCCGCCACGTCCCCGGGATCACCGAGAAGGTGCTCGCCGCCCATCTGCGCGAGCTGGAGGCGGACGGCATCGTGCACCGCGCCTCGTACGACGAGGTGCCGCCGCGGGTCGAGTACTCCCTCACGGCGGCCGGGCGGCGGCTCAACGAGGCGCTGGCCCCGCTGGGCGCCTGGGGCAGGCGGCACGTGCTGGACGGCGCCCCGGAAGCGGTGGGACCCGCCGAGGAGGCGTAGCGCCCCGCCGGCACCGCGGCCCCGCCGGGGGTCAGGCGATCGAGGCCGACACGATCGCCGCCACCGCGAGGTTGCAGCTGGCGGTCACCCAGACCGCCGGGTGCGGTTCCGGGTCGACCAGGATCGCGCCCAGCTTGCCCGGCGTCAGCACGTCCACCACCCAGAACGCGACGGCCATCAGCACCAGGCCGAGCACCCCGAAGCAGACCGTGGAGACCAGGCCCTTCCCGAAGTCCTCGTAGGTGTAGAGGATCGCGGTGAAGACGATGCCGCCGATGCCCAGCAGCGCCGAGCTGAGCAGCAGGGCGGCGTTGCGGTTGCGCTCCACCCAGATCTGGTGGCCCAGCCGCCCCGGCGTGAGGGCGTCCACCAGCAGGATGCCGAGCAGCAGCAGGACGACGCCGACGCCGCCGAAGGCCGCCGCCGCGCCGAGTCCGTGCAGGATGTCGTTCATGGGTTGTCCAGCCCCCCGGGTCCGTGTCGCAGGTCGCTCCTCGTGCGGGCGGGCCGCCCGCGTGGGGCCCGGTCCCGCGGTCAAGGATCGGCAAAAGATAACGCATCGGGGCCGGATCGGGCCGGGGAACCGGGGTCCCTCCCGTACTATCCGGGCCCACGCGTACCATCTGACGCCATGACGCAGCCGCCGCCCGCCAGCCCCGCCCCGAGACCCGAGCCCGCGGTGCCCGGAGCACCGGGCACCGGCACCCGCCGCCGGTCCGGGTTCGTCGCCCTGGGCATGGTCGGCACCCTCGCGCTCGCGCTCTCCGGCTGCTCGTCCTCCTCCGGCGGCAACCCGCCGAGCCGCTGCGTCGACCCGAACACCCTCAAGGTCCTCGACAGCCACTCCTGCTCCGGCGGCAAGGCCGCCGGAGCCACCGCCGGCCGCTGGTACTACTGCGGCTCCGGTGCCGCCGATGCCGTCGGCGGCACCTTCGACAAGGCCGCCACCAAGCGCGGCGGCTTCGGCTGCCCGGCCGGCTCCAGCGGCTCCGGCGGGGGCTGATCCGCCGTGCGCCGCCGTACCGTCGAACCCCGCCCGGACTGGCTGACGACCGTCGAGGGCCAGGGCCTGATCTACGCGATGTGCTCGGACCCGTGCAACCAGGGCGGCCCGCACGCCTACTGGGACGAGTCCGCGTACTACGAGTTCTCGCTGCCCGAGGTGGAGGCGCTGGAGGAGGTGGTCGAGGAGCTGCACGGGATGTCGCTGGCCGCCGCCGGCCACGTGGTGCGCACCGGCCGGTTCGCCGAGTACGGCATCACCGACCCCCGGCTGGTCGCCGCCGTCACCGAGTCCTGGCACCGCCGCGACGAGCAGCCCTCCCTGTACGGGCGGTTCGACCTCGCGTACGACGGCACCGGCCCGGCGAAGCTGTTCGAGTACAACGCCGACACCCCGACCTCGCTGATCGAGGCGGCCGGTCCGCAGTGGTTCTGGATGGAGGAGCGGTTCCCGCAGGCCGACCAGTGGAACTCGCTGCACGAGCGGCTGGTGGCCGCCTGGACCCGGCAGAAGCACCTGCTGCCGCCCGGTCCGGTGCACTTCGCGCACTCGCGCGGCGACACCGAGGGCGAGGACTGGATGACCACCCTCTACCTCCAGGAGTGCGCCGAGCAGGCGGGCCTCGAAACGGTCGGCATCGCCATGGAGGACATCGGCTGGGACGGCCTGTCCGGCCGCTTCGTCGACCTGGAGCACCGCTTCGTCCGCTCCGCGTTCAAGCTCTACCCGTGGGAGTGGCTGGTCTCCGACGAGTTCGGCGAGCAGCTGCTGGACGTCGTCGACCTCGGCGGCTCCACCGGCTCCACGCTGTGGATCGAGCCGCCCTGGAAGATGCTGCTCTCCAACAAGGCGCTGCTGGCAGTGCTCTGGGAGCTGTACCCGGGACACCCCAACCTGCTGCCCGCCTACCTGGACGGCCCGCGCGAGCTCGCGGACCCGGACGGCCCCGGCTACGCCGCGAAGCCGCTGCTCGGCCGGGAGGGCGCGGGCGTACGGATCGTCGAACCGGGCGGCCGGGAGACCAGGCTCGCCGACTGGGCCGGCGACCCGGACCGCTACGGCGCCGAGGGCCACTGCTACCAGCAGCTCCACCCGCTGCCCGACTTCGACGGCAACCGCCCGGTGCTCGGCACCTGGGTCGTCGACGGCGAGGCCGCCGGCCTCGGCATCCGCGAGACCGACGACAGCCCGATCACCCACCAGGGCGCCCGCTTCCTCCCCCACCTCATCGTCTGAATCCCCGGACGCACCGGAATGCGGACGGCGGCGGTGCTGTTTGATTGGCTCATGGCATCCCGTGCACGTGTACGCGCCCCCGAGCTGGTCGGGGCAGGCGGTTGGCTCAACACCGGTGGCAAGGAGCTCACGCTCGCCGACTTCCGGGGCAAGATCACCGTCCTGGACTTCTGGACCTTCTGCTGTGTCAACTGTCTGCACGTCCTCGACGAGTTGCGGGAGCTGGAGGAGAAGCACCGCGACACCCTGGTGATCGTCGGCGTGCACTCCCCCAAGTTCGTGCACGAGGCCGACCACCGGGCCGTGGTGGACGCGGTCGAGCGGTACGAGGTGCACCACCCCGTGCTGGACGACCCGGAGCTCGTCACCTGGAAGCAGTACGCGGTGCGGGCCTGGCCGACGCTGGTGGTGATCGACCCCGAGGGGTACGTGGTCGCCCAGCACGCCGGCGAGGGGCACGCGCACGCGATCGCCCGGCTGGTCGAGGAGCTGGAGGCGGAGCACGCCGCGAAGGGGACGCTGCGGCGCGGCGACGGCCCGTACGTGGCGCCCGAGCCGACCGCCGGGGACCTGAAGTTCCCGGGCAAGGCGGTCCGGCTGCCGAACGGCCACTTCCTGGTGGCCGACTCCGGGCACCACTCGCTGGTCGAGCTGGAGGCGGACGGCGAGACCGTGGTCCGCCGGATCGGCGACGGCGTGCGCGGCCTGGTGGACGGCACCGGCCCCCGGTTCAGCGAGCCGCAGGGGCTCGCGCTGCTCCCGGCCGGGTCCGCGTACGACGTGATCGTCGCCGACACCGTCAACCACGCGCTGCGCGGCGTCCGGCTCGCGGACGGCGAGGTGACCACCCTGGCCGGCACCGGCCGGCAGTGGTGGCAGGGCTCGGCGACCGAGGGCGCGGCCCGCGAGGTCGACCTCTCCTCGCCGTGGGACGTCGCCTGGTTCGACGGCCGGGTCTGGATCGCGATGGCCGGCGTGCACCAGCTGTGGGCGTACGACCCGGCCGCCGGCACGGTCGGCGTCGCGGCCGGCACCACCAACGAGGGCCTGGTCGACGGCCCCGCCGCCGAGGCCTGGTTCGCCCAGCCCTCCGGCCTGGCGGTGTCGGCGGACGGCGAGCGGCTCTGGGTCGCGGACTCCGAGACCTCCTCGCTGCGCTGGGTTTCACGTGAAACCAAGGAGGTGCACAGCGCCGTCGGCACCGGCCTGTTCGACTTCGGGCACCGGGACGGCGCGGCCGAGCAGGCGCTGCTCCAGCACCCGCTGGGCGTCACCGTGCTGCCGGACGGCTCGGTGGCCGTCAGCGACACCTACAACCACGCGCTGCGCCGCTACGACCCGGCGAGCGGCGAGGTCAGCACGCTGGCCACCGATCTGCGCGAGCCCTCCGGCGCCGTGCTGGTGGACCAGGACATCGTGGTGGTCGAGTCCGCCCGGCACCGGCTGACCAGGCTGCGGCTGCCCGAGGAGGCGGTCCGGGTGGAGGCGGTGGCGCACCGCACCCGGCGGGCCGCGACCGAGGTGGCGCCGGGCGTCCTCCGGCTGGACGTGGTGTTCCGGGCGCCGACCGGCCAGAAGCTGGACGAGCGCTACGGCCCGTCCACCCGGCTGCTGGTCAGCTCAACCCCGCCCGAGCTGCTGGTCTCCGGGGCGGGCGCGGACTCCGCGCTCTCCCGTGAGCTGGTGCTCTCCGCCGAGGTGGCCGAGGGCGTGCTGCACGTCTCGGCGATGGCCGCCTCCTGCGACGACGATCCGGCGATCGAGTACCCGGCCTGCCACGTCCACCAGCAGGACTGGGGCGTGCCGGTACGGCTCACCGCCGACGGCGCGCGCCGGCTGCCGCTGGTGCTGGCGGGCATGGAGTAGCCGAACGCCACGACCCCGCAGGTCACAGCCGTCGCCACGACCTGCGCGGAGGGCCCGGCGAGCGCGTGCTCGCCGGGCCCTTCCGTGTCGTGCGCCGGGGGCCTCAGCCCTCCAGGAACGCCTTGATCGCGCTCGCCAGCAGGTACGGGTCCTCCGCGCCGCACAGCTCGCGCGCCGAGTGCATGGACAGCGCGGCGATGCCGCAGTCCACGGTCTGGATGCCGAGCCGGGCCGCGGTGATCGGGCCGATCGTCGTCCCGCAGGGCATGGCGTTGTTGGAGACGAAGGTCTGCCACGGCACGCCGGCCTTCTCGCAGGCCGCGGTGAACACCGCCCGGCCGACGCCGTCGGTGGCGTACCGGTTGTTGACGTTGACCTTGAGGATCGGCCCGGCGTTCGGCAGCGGGTGGTGGCCCGGCTCGTGCCGCTCGCTGTAGTTCGGGTGGACGGCGTGGCCCATGTCGGAGGACAGGCACACGGTGCCGGCCAGCGCCCGGGCCCGGTCCTCCAGGCCGCCGCCGCGCGCGTACACGCTGCGCTCCAGGACGTTGCCGAGCAGCGGGCTCTGCGCGCCGGTGTCCGACTCGCTGCCGGTCTCCTCGTGGTCGAAGGCGGCCAGCACCGGGATGTACGGCAGGGCCGCGCCCTCCGTCTCGGCCGCGGTGGCCACGGCGGCCAGCGCGGCGGTGGCCGCGTGCACGGAGAGCAGGTTGTCCAGTCGCGGACCGGCCAGCAGCTCGCGGTCCCGGCCCAGGTAGGAGGCGGGCTGGACGTCGTGGGTCATGAGGTCCCAGCCGCTGATCTCCGCCGGGTCGACCCCGGCGCGCTCGGCGACGTACTCGATCAGCGCGCCCTCGTCGACCGGCCCGAGGCCCCAGATGGGCGTCAGGTGGCGCTGCTTGTCGAGCTTCATGCCCTCGTTGACCTGGCGGTCCAGGTGGATCGCCAGCTGCGGCACGCGCAGCAGCGGCTCGTCCAGCTGGACCAGCCGCCGGCTGCCGTCACGCAGGGTGATCCGCCCGGAGAGGCCGAGGTCCCGGTCGAGCCAGGTGTTGAGCGGCACGCCGCCGTAGATCTCCACCGCGACCTGCCGCCAGCCCGCCGTCCCGGTGTCGGGGATCGGCTTGACCCTCAGGTTGGGCGAGTCGGTATGGGTGCCCACCACGCGGAACGGTGTCTCCGGGCCCGCGCCGGCCGGCACGTACCAGGCGATCAGCGCGCCGCCGCGGACGACGTAACGGCCGCCGGCGACCCCGTCCCAGGCGTCCGTTTCCAGTACCTGCCGGAAACCGGCTTTCTCCAGCCGCTCGGCGGCGCTCGCGACCGCGTGGTAGGGCGATGGCGAGGTGCCGAGGAAGGCGATCAGGTCATCGGTGTGCGTCCGGTCGAAGAAGGCCTGGCGGGCGGCGGTCGACATGCTGCTCCTGGGTCGAGGGAGGGCCGAGGCCGAATGGGAATCGGCTTCGCACCTTGAGCATATGCCCGTACACGGACATGACACTCGGAGCATCCCAACGGATGCAGAACGCAGACAGAAACGTGAACTGCCGGGATCTGACGGCCCGCCGGACGCCCGGACGGTGCCCTTCCGGGCATCCGCCGGACCGCCCCGGGGTGCGCCGAAGGGCCCGGTCGTGGGACCGGGCCCTTCGGCGCGAGGGTGGGTCAGGCAGTCGGTGCGGGCGGCGTCAGAACGCCCCCTCCGCCAGGTCCATGATCTCGTTGTCGATGCCCTCGGCGATCAGGCGCTGCGAGGCGACGGTCGGCAGGATGTTCTTGGCGAAGAAGCGGGCGGCCGCGACCTTGCCCTGGTAGAACGGCACGTCCTTCTCGGAGGCGCCGGCCTCCAGCTTGGCCAGGGCCACCGCGGCCTGGCGCAGCAGCAGCCAGCCGACCACGACGTCGCCGGAGACCATCAGCAGGCGGGTGGTGTTGAGGCCCACCTTGTACATGTTCTTGACGTCCTGCTCGACCGAGGAGAGGTCGGCGAGCAGCTTGCCGACGACGGCCTCCAGGTCGCCGGCGGCCTTGGCGAGCAGCTCGCGCTCGGCGGCCAGGGCGTCGCCGCCCTCGGCGGAGCCCAGGAACTTCTGGATCTGCTCGGACAGCGCGGTGAGCGCCTGGCCGCCGTCCTTGACGATCTTGCGGAAGAAGAAGTCCTGGCCCTGGATGGCCGTGGTGCCCTCGTAGAGGGTGTCGATCTTGGCGTCCCGGATGTACTGCTCGATCGGGTACTCCTGCAGGTAGCCGGAGCCACCGAAGGTCTGCAGGGACTGGGCGAGCTGCTCGTAGGACTTCTCCGAGCCGTAGCCCTTGACGATCGGCAGGAGCAGGTCGTTGAGGCGCTCGGCGGCGCCGTCGTGCTCGCCGCGCAGCTTGGCGGCCATCATGTCGTCCTGGACGGACGCGGTGTAGAGCACCAGGGCGCGCATGCCCTCGGCGTACGCCTTCTGGGTCAGCAGCGAGCGGCGGACGTCCGGGTGGTGGGTGATGGTGACGCGCGGGGCGGTCTTGTCCAGGAACTGCGAGATGTCGGCGCCCTGCACGCGCTCCTTGGCGTACTCCAGCGCGTTCAGGTAGCCGGTGGAGAGGGTGGCGATGGCCTTCGTGCCGACCATCATCCGGGCGAACTCGATGATCTTGAACATCTGACGGATGCCGTCGACCTTCTCGCCCAGCAGCCAGCCCTTGGCCGGGTGCTTGGCGCCGAAGGTCATCTCGCAGGTGTTCGAGGCCTTGAGGCCCATCTTGTGCTCGACGTTGGTGGCGTAGGCGCCGTTGCGCTCGCCCAGCTCGCCGGTCTCCCAGTCGAAGTCGAACTTGGGGACGATGAACAGGCCCAGGCCCTTGGTGCCCGGCTTGCCGCCCTCGGGGCGGGCCAGCACCAGGTGGATGATGTTCTCGGACATGTCGTGCTCGCCCGAGGTGATGAAGCGCTTCACACCCTCGATGTGCCAGGAGCCGTCCTCCTGCTTGATCGCCTTGGTGCGGCCGGCGCCCACGTCCGAGCCGGCGTCCGGCTCGGTGAGGACCATGGTGGAGCCCCACAGGCGGTCGGTCATCCGCTGGGCGACCTTCAGCTGCTCCTCGGTGCCCTCGTCGGCGACGACGCCGGCGAAGGCCGGGCCGGAGGAGTACATCCAGATGGCCGGGTTGGAGCCGAGGATCTGCTCCGCGAAGGCCCAGATCAGCGAGCTCGGGGTGACCTGGCCGCCGATCGACTCCGGGATGCCCAGGCGCCACCACTCGGCGTCCATGTACGCCTGGTAGCTCTTCTTGAAGGTCGCCGGGACCGGCGCGGTGTTGGTCTCGGGGTCGAACACCGGCGGGTTGCGGTCGGTGTCGGTGAAGGACGCGGCGAGGTCGTTCTCGGCCAGGCGCGCGATCTCGCTCAGGATGTTCTTCGCGGTCTCGACGTCCATGTCCGCGAACGGTCCGGTGCCGTACACCTGCTCGCGGCCGAACACCTCGAAGAGGTTGAACTCCACGTCCCGCAGGTTGGACTTGTAGTGACCCATGGCCGTTTTCTCCGGTTCGTCGCTTCCGGGAGACCGCCGCGTTCGGGCGCCCCGTACCCACCAGTAGGCCTCATGATGCTACCCAGCGGTAACTTGTTTCAAGCCCCAGCCGGTGAATCCCTCGTGGATTCCGCTATGAACGTGGTCACGTCCCACAAGCCGGGGCGGCCACTCCTTGTCAGGATCGACGCCCGCACGGGTGGCCGCGCTCCCGATAGCCTGTCCGTGTGTACGGCTATGACCAGAACGCATACCCGGGCGATCCCTACCAGCAGGCGGGGCCGCAGCCGGGCATGAACGGCATGCCCGGCCCCGGCCCGTACGGCGAGCAGCCACCGGGAGCGCAGCAGTCCCTCTACCCGGAGCCCTCGCCGCCGTCCCTGGCGGACGCCGTCCGGGCCTTCACCACCGGCTCGATGGCGGTCGAGGACTTCCAGGCCATCTTCATCACCTCCAAGGTGCACTGCCCGCGCGGCGAGCGGCCGGGCTTCCTGGCGCTGCACAACACGCCGACGCCGGTGATCCCGATGTTCAGCTCGCTCAAGGAGCTGCGGCGCTACGCGGGCAAGGAGTCCAAGTACTTCAGCGTGTCCGGCGCCGAGGTCCTCGACCTGCTGCCGACCGGCTACGGCTTCGCGCTGGACATGGAGGGCGAGCACCGGATGGTGTTCGACGCCAAGGCGGTCGAGCAGATGGTCGACTTCACCATGCGCCGGATGTACGGCTGACCGACGATGGGCCGGGGGGCCGCCCGGCCCCCGGTCCGATCTCCCGCACCCATTTGGTTAAAAATTCAACTTGCTTCTAGTTGATGATTGAACTAATCTCGTGGACGTAGGCCAGAGGAACATCCCCCGAAGGAGGCCGACATGCCCGCCGTGACCGTCGACAACCCGCTGACCCTCCCGCGCGTCACCACCCCCGACCCCGCCGTCACGGGCGCCAGGCCGGTCCTCACGGTGGCCACCGCCCCCGAGGGCTTCGAGGGCGAGGGCTTCCCGGTCCGCCGCGCCTTCGCCAAGATCAACCAGAAGTACCTCGACCCGTTCATCATGATGGACCAGATGGGCGAGGTGGACTACGCGGCCGGCGAGCCCAAGGGCACCCCCTGGCACCCGCACCGCGGCTTCGAGACGGTCACCTACATCATCGACGGGACCTTCATCCACCGGGACTCGCACGGCGGCGGCGGCACCATCACCGACGGCGACACCCAGTGGATGACGGCCGGCTCCGGCCTGCTGCACATCGAGACCCCGCCCGAGTCGCTGGTCCGCTCCGGCGGCCTGTTCCACGGCCTCCAGCTGTGGGTGAACCTGCCCGCCTCGGACAAGATGATCGCCCCCAAGTACCAGGACATCCGCGGCGGCAGCGTCAAGCTCCTCAGCACCGAGGACGGCGGCGCCCTGCTCCGCGTCATCGCCGGCGACCTGGACGGCCACCAGGGCCCCGGCAGCACCCACACCCCGATCACCATGGTCCACGCCTCGATCAGCCCCGGCGCCCAGCTCACCCTGCCCTGGCGTCCCGACTTCAACGCCCTCGCCTACGGCCTCGCCGGCAGCGGCACGGCCGGCACCGAGCACCGCCCCTTCCACCGGGGCCAGGCCGTCGTCTTCGGCGACGGCGGCTCGATCACCCTGCGCGCGGACGAGAAGCAGGACTCCCGCGACAACAACTTCGAGGTCGTCCTCCTCGGCGGCCTCCCGATCCGCGAGCCCGTCGCCCACTACGGCCCGTTCGTCATGAACAGCCACCGCGAACTCCAGCAGGCCATGGAGGACTTCCAGGCCGGCCGCCTCGGCACCATCCCCGCCGACGGCCACTGAGTCCGGGCACGAGGGAGGGGCGGAGCCGGGCTACCGGCTCCGCCCCTCCCTCGTGCGTCACCCCTACAACAGGGCGTAGAGGGCCGAGGCGTCGTCGTGGGCCTTGCCGCGGGGCCAGCGTTCGCAGCCGGCGTCGGTGCGTTCGACGGCGCGGACCTGGGCGATCAGCTCGGCCGGGCCGGACTCGCCGAGCAGGCGCAGGGCGTCGCCCCAGCTGCCGAGGCCGAAGCGGTCGGTGAAGCGGGCCGCGCCGTCGGAGAGGGCGGCCACCGCGCGCAGTCCGGCCAGGGGCACGAAGCCGGTCTCGGCGTGGGTGGCGGCCTTGGGGCTGGCAGCGGCGATCCAGGGGCCGGTGCCGGAGTTCCGGGCGGCGCGGACGGCCAGGGTGTACTCCAGGTGCAGGGCGGCCCGTTCGGCGGAGCCGGGCACCGTCGACCACACCTGCCGGCGCAGTTCCTCCCCGCCGGGGAAGCGCTGGTTGTCGCCGATCACCCGGGGCGGGCCGTCGGCCGGTTCCAGCACCAGCAGGGAGTCACCGAGCACCAGGTACTCCAGCGAGGCGCCGTGCCGACGGGCGGCGACCACCATCGCGGCGGGCGTGTTGGGGTGGGCGAGGTCGCAGCGGCCGCCGTGCAGGGCCGCCGTCTCCGCGATGGCGTCGGCCAGGCACTCGGCGATCGAACGGTCCGGGCGGTCGGTGAGCCGGGCCAGCAGGTGGACCCCGAGTCTGCGGACGTACCAGGCGGTGCCGTGGCGGCAGCCGGACTCCAGGCCGGTCGGCGAACTCGATCCGTCGAGGAGGACGAGTGCCTCGGAGGTGGCCGCCGCGAAGTCCTCGCTCTCGCGGTCGGGCCGCCGTGCTTCCCCTGCGAGCTGTACCTGCATCCCGACAGTGTGCGCGCCGGGTGCGGCGCGCGCCCAGACCCCTGCACGCGCCGCGCCGCGCGCTCCCGGTGGCAGCGCGGGTGATCCGGCCATACCGTCGGAGCACGAGTGGACATTTCGGCCGATCAGGGCCGTCCGGGTTTGGGACCACCTTCGGGGGATCCTCGCCCCCGGCGCTGACGAGGGCGAGGAGCGAGAGATGTTCTGGCAGTTCATCGTGCTGTTGGTGGCGACGATCGGCTTCCCGACCGCCACCCTGCTGTTCCTGATCGGCGGACCGCGCTTCCCGGACGAGCGGCGCGACGACCGCTAGCGCGCGCCTTTCGAAGCAGGCAGGACGGCCGCGGACCAGGACGGGTCGCGGCCCAGCAGGGCGAGCACGCGGTCGAACGGCCCGGTCCCGGCCGGTACCGCCCGGACGGCCGCGAACGCCTGCCCGGACCCCCGTGCCCCGGCGCCCGCCGGGACGGCCCCGGCCACCGCGAGCAGCGCCCCTACCAGTGGCGGTTCGGCCTCGACCGCCGCCACCAGCCGGGCCGGCGAGCCCAGCGCAACCGCCACGTCCCAGGCGTGCACCAGGGTGTCCAGCAGGTGGAAGCCGATCGCCCGGTCGAGCGGGAACGGCCCGCCGTCGCCGATCTCCGGCAGGTGGAGCGGGGCGGGGTCCGCCGCCGCGCCGGCGGTGGCGAACGCGGCGGTCAGTCGCTCCGCCGACCGCCGGAACGCGCCCGCCGGATCGCCGTGGACCGGGACGTCGCGCCAGTGCGCGCGGTCCGCCCCGGCGCCGAGGGCCGCCGCGGCGAAGCCCCGGTGCTGCCCGACCGCGTGCTCCAGCAGCCGCCGCAGCGGCCATCCGGCGCACGGCGTCGCCAGCACCAGCTGCTCCGGCTGCACGGTGTCCACCACGGCGGCGGCCGACTCCAGTGCGCGGGTGTGCAGTTCGAGGAGATTCATACCGCGCCCACCGCCGTCCCCGGTCCGTCCGCGGTCCGGGGGTCGAGGGCCGTCCCGGCGGCCAGGAAGCCCGTCACCTGGTCGAGCACGGTCGGCTCGGTGAGGATCCGGCGGTGGCCGAGGCCCCGGGTGGCCAGCAGTTCCAGCCGCTCCCCGTACGCCGCCCGGAGCCGGCGGGCGTGCGAGAACGGGACCACGTCGTCGTCCTCGTCGTGCGCGACCAGGATCGGGAGCGCGATCTCCCCGGGTTCGCGGGCGGCGTCGAAGTGGGTGCGGATGTCCGCCACCCCGGGGAACATCGCGCCGCTCGCCTCCCGGCGGCGCAACTCCCTTTCCACGGTGGCGTTCAGGCCCAGCCGGTCGCAGAACGCGGTCGGCAGCCAGGAGAGCTCGGAGGCGCCGGAGAAGGCGACCAGCCGCTCCGCCCGCAGGCCCTCGCGCAGCGCCAGGAAGGCCGCGTTGACGCCCAGCGAGTGGGCGACCACCGCCTCGAAGCCGCCGTACCGCTCCTGGAGCCGCAGGGCGACGGCGCGGTGGTCCAGCACGGTGGCGGTGCGCCCGCCGGAGTCGCCGTGCCCGGGGGCGTCGTAGCCGACCGCGGTCAGGCCGAGCGCGCGCAGCCGGGGCACCAGCTCGGCGAAGCGGGAGGCCCGCGAGCGCCAGCCGTGCATCAGCAGGACGGGCCGGGAGCCGTCGCCCCAGTGGTGGACGACGACCCGCACGCCCCCGTGCCGGAGGGTCCCGGTGACGGCCCGGTCGTGGACCTCGCGCTCGCCGGGGCGGACCCGGCTGCGGCGGAAGGGGTGGCGGTAGATCTCGAAGGCGGCCCGGCCTGCGAGCCCGGGGGCGGCCTTCGAGGCGGTGTTCAGGGTGGTGCGGATCAGTGCGACGGCCGGGTCCATGCGGAACTCCTGTGGGTGCCGAGGGGCAAGAGAGCCGAACTCGGCGAGATATTAGCACGACCGTTCGTGCTTTTTTCAGATCGGAGGACGCTCCCCGCTACCCTGGCCACACGGACGGAAAGGCCGGGGAACGGCCGGAGGACTGGGGTGAGCGGTGGCCGGATCGACCACGGACGGACGGGTGCTGCGCGGCGAGGAGACCCGGCGGACGGTGCTGCGCCGGGCCGTCGGGATCGCCTCGGTCGAAGGGCTGGACGCGCTGTCGATCGGCCGGCTCGCCACCGACCTCGGCCTCAGCAAGAGCGGGGTCTTCGCCGGCTTCGGCTCCAAGGAGGAGCTCCAGCTCGCCACCGTGCGGGCCGCCCGGCGGATCTTCGCCGACGCGGTGCTCGCACCGGTCCGCGACGAGCCCCCCGGCCTGCGCAAGGTCCGGCTGCTCTGCGAGTCCTGGCTGGCCTACTCGCGCGCCCGGATCTTCCCCGGCGGCTGCTTCTTCTACGAGGTCAACGCCGAGTACGACGCCCGTCCGGGCCCGCTGCGCGACGTCCTCGCCGCCAACTGGCGGGAGTGGCACGCCACCGTGCTCGGCCTGGTCGCCGAGGCGATCGACACCGGTGAACTGCGGCCCGACGCCGACCCGGAGGACATCGCCTTCACCCTGATCGCCCTGCTGGAGAACGCCAACCCGCAGGCCCTGCTGTTCGACGACGACACCCCGTACGACCGGGCGCACCGCGCCGTGCTGCGGCGGCTGCGCTCCGACGCCACCGACCCGGACGGGCCCGCGTTCACGGCCTGAGGCCCGGCCTCCAGGTGGTCGGCGAGGCCCCGCCGCACGGCTCAGCCGCCGTCCAGCACCTGCTCCAGGACCGCCGCCAGCGCCAGCAGCCGTTCGTCCGCCCCGGCCTCGCCGACCACCTGGAGGCCGAGCGGCAGGCCCGCCGCCGTCACCCCGGCCGGCAGGCTGAGCGCGGGCAGACCGGCGAAGCTCCAGGGCAGTGACATCACCGCGCTGCCGGTGCTGCCCAGCCCGAGCGGGGCCGGGCCGGTCGCCGAGGGCGCCAGCAGCAGGTCCACCCCGGCCCGCTGCCGCCGCTCGGCGAGCCGCTCCCGGAAGGCCGTCCGGGCGCGCAGCGCGGCCGCCCGGTCGGCCGGGTCGACGGTCCGCCCGTGCCGGATGCTCGCCGCCGTCTCCGGCCGGTAGAGGTCGCCGAAGCGGGCGAACCAGTCCTTGTGGCTCGCGGCCATCTCGAAGCGGTTGACCGTCTGCGCCTGCCGCTCCAACTCGTCGAAGTCCGGCAGCAGATCGAGCCTGCGGACCGTCAGCCCGCGCGCGGCCAGCAGGGCCAGCTGCCGGTCGAACGCCTGCCGCGCCTCCGGCCCGGCCCGGTCCAGGTACGGGCCCACCGGGACGCCGAGCACGGGCGCCCCGTCCGACCACGCCCCGCCGTTCTCCCCGTCGTCCGGCCCGGCGGCGTCGTCCCAGTCGTCGCACAGCAGCGGGGCGGCCAGCGCGGCGCCCGCCAGATCGGCGGTGAACAGGCCGACGGTGTCGAGGCTCGGCGCGTTCGGGAGCACGCCCGCCGTCGGGATCCGCCCGAAGGTCGGCCGGAAGCCCACCACCCCGCAGTAGGCGGCCGGGCGGACCACGGAGCCGATCGTCTGGGTGCCGATCGCCAGCGGCACCAGTCCGGCCGCGACCGCCGCCGCCGAACCGCTGCTGGAGCCGCCCGGGGTGTGTTCGGGGCGGTGCGGATTGCGGGTCCGGCCGGGCGCGCTGCCCGCGAACTCGGCGGTCACCGTCTTGCCGGCGACCAGCGCGCCGGCCGCCCGCAGCCGGTCCACCACGGTGGCCTGCGGCCCGGCCAGGACGCCCGGCGGCAGCACCGAACCGCCGTGCGTGGGCAGGCCGTCGACGTGCAGGATGTCCTTGATCCCGACGGCCACCCCGTACAGCGGCGGCGCCTGCGCCGGGTCGGGATGCCGGGCGGCCAGCGCCCGGGCCTCGGCCTGCAGCCGGTCGGCCCGGCCGGGTTCGGGGACGAAGGCGTGGATCAGCGGGTCCACCTGCTCGATCCGGGCGCAGAGCCGGTCGACGTGGACGGCCGGGGTCGGCACACCGGCCCGCAGCGACGCGGCCTCACGCACGAGCGAGCGGGGCCGGACCAGGGACTTGTCCATGGCGCCCACGGTAGCCCCGGCCCGCCCGGGACCGCGCCGCCGCCCCGGTCAGCCCGTCGGCCAGCCGGCGTCCGGCTGCTCGCCGGGAGGCCCCGGCCGGTGCTCGTCCCCCAGGTAGGGGGACTCGCGCAGGACATAGGCGCCGCAGGTGTGGCAGCAGAGCTCGGGGGTGTTCCCCCAGTCCGTCGACTCCCGGGCGGGTGCCGCCGCGGCGATCTCCCGGCCGCACATCGCCGCGTCCTCGCCGCCCCGGACCATGTGCCACAGCCGCACCCCGGCGGACGCGCCGCCGGCGCCGAACTCGGCCCGCATCTGGTGCATCATGCCCCCATCGTCCGGCGGGCCGCCGGACCCGGCAAACGGAGCGGGAGCCGCCGGGCGTCCGGTGGCACCGGCCCGCCCGGCGGCGCCGGTTCAGACCAGTCCGCCGTACAGCCGCAGCCGGGCGATGCCGCCGTCCGGGAAGACGTCCAGCCGGACGTGGGTGGCCGGGCGCGGGGTGTCGACCACCAGCCGGTGCACGGCGTCCGGCTGGAGCCGGGTGCGCGGCACCAGTTCGAACCACGCCTCGGGGTCGGCGCCCCGCTCGTCCCGGCCCGACAGCGCCGCCCAGCCGGCCGCGTTGCCGACGTAGTAGCCGGTGTCGATCTCCACCGCCCGGACGGCGCCCCGCCCGGCCAGCCGCAGCCGGACCCAGTCGTGGCCGTCGTCCCGGCGCCGCCGGTTCTCCCAACCGTCGCCCATGGCACCGGACTTGCCGGGCAGGGCGAGGTTGACCGGGGAGGAGAAGAAGCGGTCCGAGGCGTCCTCGACCGCGCCGCCGTTCTCGACCGCGGCCAGGTCGAAGGTGCCGAGCGCGGCCAGCCAGGCCTGGTCCGGACGGGCCTCGCCGTGCACCCGGAAGCGGGCGACGCCGCCGTCCGGAAACTGACTGAGCCTCAGATGCGTGAAGCGGCGGCGGTCTTCGACGGCGAAGCCGTTGGCGGCGTGGCCGCGCACCGGTGAGCGGGGGACCAGCGGATGCCACTCGGCCTCCGGGGCCAGCAGCTCCTCCGGGCCCGGGGTGCCGGGGAGTTCGGCGCCCTCGACGGCGATCCGCTGCGGGTGGTTGCCGCGGAAGTGGGCGGTGTCGACGACCACGCCGTGCACGACTCCCGGCACACCCAGGCGGATCAGCGCCCAGTCGTGGTCCTCGGCGGTCGGGTGCGGGTGCCCGGCGCCGGTGCCGCGCCGCCGCCTGGTCTCCCAACCGTCCATGATCTGGCCCTTGTTGCCGAAGGTGTGCGGCCGGAACTCGGCCGCGCCCGGAAGCAGCAGGTTCTCCCGTTCGGCGAACAGCTCGTCGTTGGCGGCGAGGACCGCGCCGCCGAGCCGGCGGTCGGCGAGGTCGACCAGGCCGGTGAAGGGGAACTCGGCGGCGCGGTAGTCGGCGTAGGGGTTGCCGCCCCCGTACGGCGGGGCGTCGGCGTCGGACAGCTGGTCGGGACGGGGCCCTGGGTTCCGGTCGGTGGTCATGCCTCCACCCTCGGGCCGGGCGACCCATCAGGTCCATCACAAAGAACTGAGCAAACCGTTCAGCCCGACTGAAGAGTTCCGGCGACGGCCGCCAGCTCCGCCAGCACCCGGCGCAGCGGGGGCGTCCGCTCCGTCCCGGCCCGGACCGCCGCCACCACCCGGCGGGTCGGCAGGTCCGCCGGCAGCGCCCGGACGACCGCCGCGCCGCCCCGCCCGGCCGAGGCCAGCCGCGGCACCAGCGCCACCCCCAGCCCGGCCGCCACCATCGCCAGGATCGCCGTCCAGTCCGCGGCCGTGTGCGCCCGCTCCGGGGTGAAACCGGCCTGGGCGCAGGCCGCCGCGGTGATCTCCCGCCAGGGCCCGGCCGCGCCGTAGATCCACGGCTCCGCCGCGAGGTCCGCCAGCCGCAGCCCCGGCGTGCCGGCCAGCGGGTGGTCCGGCGGCAGCGCGACGTCCAACGGGTCGCTGAGCAGCTCCGTCTCGACGAAACCGGGTCCCCGGCCGACCGGTCCGACGGCCAGCGACAGCGCCAGGTCGACGTCCCCCGCCGCCAGCAGCCGGACCGCCTCGTCCGCCTCGGCCTCGACCACCCGTACGGTCAGCCTCGGCGCGGCCTCCCGCAGCCGGGCCACCGCCGGGACGAGCAGCCCGGTGATCGCGGTGGCGAAGGCCCCCACCCTGACCTCGCCCGCCTCGCCGTGCAGATAGCCCGCCAGCTCGGCCTCGGCCTGCTCCAACTGCCCGAAGACCAGCTCCGCGTGACGCAGCACCAGTCGGGCCGCCGGGGTCAGCCGCACCCGCCGGCCGTAGGGCTCCAGCATCGGCGCACCCACCTGCCGGGCCAGCGCCGAGACCTGCTGCGAGACCGCCGAGGGCGACAGGTGGAGCCGCTCGGCCGCCGCCGTCACCGTCCCGCACTCGTCGACCGCCCGCAGCACCCGCAGCCGCCTCAGGTCCCACTCGCCCACCGCACCCATCGCGCCAGGGTAGGCCGTCGCCGACCGCCTTCCGCGCCCCCGGGCCGGACGCTTCGCCCACCCTCCGGTATGGTGCCGCTCCTGCGACGCGCCGGTGATCACACCAAGGCGCCAAGTCGCCCATATTCGGACAGACTTCATCAAGCTGGAGCCAAGACCGTGCGCACTTCCCGCCTTCTGGCCGCGTCCACGTTGATCGCGCTCTCCCTCGGCGCGACGGTCGGCGCGGCCACCGCCGGTGCCGCCGCCGTCTCCCCCGCCCCGACCACGGCGGCCCCGACGACCGCGGCCCCGACCACGGCGGCCCCGACGACCGCGGCCCCGACCACGGCGGCCCCGACGACCGCGGCCCCGACCACGGCGGCCCCGAGCGGCTCCCCGAGCGCCGGCGACACGCCCACGGCGCCCACCTCGCCGAACCCCTCCACCTCCCCGAGCGCCTCCACCTCGCCGTCGGCGAGCGCCTCCCCGTCGGCCACCGCGACGAAGCCGCCGACGACCCCGACCCAGCACCCCACCGTCCCTCCGAGCCTGTTCCCGACCACTGCACCGGGTCTCGCCTGCACCGGCGGTGTGTACCAGGGCTTCGACTGGCTCAAGGTCACCGGCACCGGGCTGTGGGGCGGCAGCGGGGCGCCGGGCTCCACCCAGGACGTGTCCGTCACCTGGGAGAACCTCAGCGGCGTCGACCTGCCGATGTTCCAGACCTACCTCTATCTGACCGACTCCCACGCGGAGGACGACGGCCGCCCGGTCGCCTGGAGCAAGGACTTCTTCACGGTCCAGTACCGGGTGCCCGGCCAGGACTGGAAGTCCGGCGTCCTGGACGACCGCTACGTCTCCACCGGGGAGTTCAAGCTCGCCAAGGGCGAGAAGCTCACCCTCCAGTTCCGCGTCACGCCCACCGACAAGGCGCCGCTCGGCACCTTCTGGGGCAACTTCGGCGGCGGTGGCGACGTCCTGGACAACAGCACGCTGCCCCACCCGGCCCGGGACGACAAGAAGGGCTGCACCCAGTACCTCAACTACTACGAGGGCACCTTCAAGCTCGCCAAGGCCGGTACCGCCACCGGCGCCCCGTCCTCCTCCGGATCGCCCAAGGCCGCCTCGCCGTCCGCGGTGAGCGGCCCGCACCTGGCCGACACCGGCTCCAGCTCCAACACGCTGCCGATAGCCGTCGGCGGCGCCGCCGTGCTCGCGGCCGGTGCCGGGACGCTGCTCGTGCTGCGCCGCCGCAAGGCCGGCGCGCACAGCTGACGCACCACCGCCGGAACGCCCGACGGGTCCGTACAACCGTGCGGACCCGTCGAACGTCCCCCATGCGCAAGCGGTTTCGTCCGACCCCCACCGGAGCTCCCCTGTGCGCACTTCCCGCCTGGCGGCCACCGCCACCCTGTTCGTCCTGACCGGCGGCGTGCTGGCCGGCGGAACCACTGTCGCGGCCGCCGCCGACGGCAGCCCGTCGCCCTCGGCGAGCGCGACGGCCGAGCCGACGGCGACCGCCACCACCACGGCGACGGCCACGGCCACCACCGGCGAGCCCACCCCGACCGCCTCCGGCACGGCGACGCCGTCGGCCACCGGCACCACGACCGCCACCCCTTCGGCCACCCCTTCGGCCACCGCGACCCTGCCCTCCGGCTGCGAGTCCGAGTACCGGGTCACGATGCCGACCCACGCCGTGCCGACCGCGGCGACGCTGGTCAGGAGCGGGCCTCCGCAGAACCTCGCCTTCTCCTTCTACAACAGCAGCGACACGGTGCTGACGGACTTCCGGATCACCTACCGGATCGAGGGCCCGCAGGGCAGCTCCCCGTTCAAGCCCCTGGTCAGGGTCCAGGGCGGCCCCTTCACCCCGGTCGAGCCGAACGACGGCACCGGGACGACCGCCGTCGGCTCCTTCCAGGTCCCGGCGCACGAGATGGTCACCGCCGAGCTGCAGTTCGCCGACGGGCCCGGCACGCTCTCCGGGGACTACGCCGTCACCGTCGCCGGCTCCTCGGAGGTGCTCCCGTACGGGGTGGGACCGGACAACGTGGAGTACCGCTGCAACCGGCTGCTCGGCTCGCTCACCAGCAGGCTCACCGTCGTGGACCCGGCCCCGGTCACCACCGCCCCGCCGGTGGGCGCCTCCCCGACGGCCGCCTCGGCCCCGACCTCCTCCGGGACCCCCTCCGACAGCCCCTCCCCGACCGCACCGGCCGCCTCGCCCTCCCCCGCCACCACCGGCGGCGCCCCGACCGGCCCCCGGCTGGCCGGCACCGGCGCGAGCTCCAGCAACGTGCCGCTCGCCGTCACCGGTGGCATGGCGATCGCCCTCGGCCTCGCCGCCGTCGTCGTCGCCCGCCGCCGCCACCGGGCCGCCACCGCCCCGTCCGCCACCCGCGACTGACCCCGAACGACCAGCCCCTAGGACGCCCGGCGCAGCAGCGCGCCGTCCTGCCACTTGAGGATCTTGTCGAAGCTGACGATCGCCCCCCGCAGCGGATGGTTGCGGAGCTGGACGTGGTCGGTGAGGGCGTGGATGAGGAAGAGGCCCCGGCCGGACTCCGCGGTGAGGTCGGGCAGGGTGTCGAGGTCCACCGGCCGGAAGGTGGGCACCGGGTCGGCGGCGGGCGGGAGGACGTGGGTGTCGTACGGGCGGCCGTCGCGGCGCGGGCGGTGGGTGGTGAGCAGCGGGCCGGGGACGGTGGCGCGGCCGCGCCGGGCGCGGCGGCGGGGCTGCGCCCGGCCCGCCGGTCGGGCGGGCGGCGCCGCCGGGACGGCGGCGGGGGCCGGACGGCGGGCCGGGCGGTCGGGGCAGGGCAGGCCGGGACCGGAGTCGGTCACCTCGATCCGCAGCAGGTCGCCGCTGATCGACGCGGTGACCTGGTAGCCGTCGTCGGGGCGCCCGCACGCGCCGTGCTCGACCGCGTTGGCGCAGGCCTCGCTGAGGGCGACGCCGAGATCGTGGGCGATCTGCGGATCGACGCCCGCGGTCGCCATCGCGCCGAGCAGTATGCGGCGCGCGAGCGGCACGCTGGCCGGGTCGCGCTTGAGGTGCAGAGTCCACCAGATGTCCACGGGAGGTCCCTCCTGGCTGCGGCTCCACATATAACGAGGTATCTCCGGGTGGTGCGGAGGTGAACCGTGCCGGGGGCCCGCTACCGCCCGTTCGGCGGATGGACGGGGGGACGGGCATGTGCCGAGCAGCGCACACCGGGGGCCGTGCGCGGGGCCGAACGGGGCATTCGTAGGGATTTCCCACCCTGCCGATCCGGTGGGTGTGGGCGATGAGATGATGTCCCGGCCATGAATGCCCCAGCCGCCGCCCCGCACCCGGGCGCCCCCGCACCGGACGCGCCGGTGGGGGCCGCCGCCTGGGACCTGCGGCTTGCCCGGGCGGTTCCGTTCGCCCTGGTGTGCACGCTGATCGCGGCCGCCGGGCACGCGTTCGCGGCCGGCGGCGAGGTCGCACCGCCCACGCTCGCGGCCGGGTTCGCCGCCGTGCTGGTGCTCGCCACCGCCCTCGGCGGGCGGGAGCGTTCGCTCGGCGCGATCGCCGGGGCGCTGGGCGCGGGGCAGCTCGGGCTGCACCTCCTCTTCCACTCCTACGGCGGCCACGGCGCGACCGGCGCGCACCACCACGGCGGCCCGCTGGGCTCCGGCCCGCTGACGCTGCCGCAGGTGGCCAGCCGGCTGGTCTGCAACGAGTCCCGCCCGGGCACCCTGATCGGTCTGCCCGGGAGTCCGACCGCCGAGCAGGTGGTGGCCGGCGCGGGTCTGGACCCGCAGGCGTACGCGGCCGCGCCCTGGTGGCAGGGCGGCGTGCTCGGGATGACGCCGGCGATGCTGGCGGCCCACCTCGGCGCGGCGCTGCTGGCCGGCTGGTGGCTGCGGCGCGGCGAGGCGGCGCTCTGGCGACTGGTGCGGATCACCGCCTCCGCCGCGCGGACCCGGGCGGCGGAGCCGCTGCGGACGGCGTGCGCGCTGGCCGCGGTGCTGCTGCGCGGCCTGCTGGGCCTGACCGGCGGACCGGTCCGCCGGTCCGGTGGCCGCGGCGGGGACGACCCGCTGCCGACCGGTGCCGTGCTGCGGCACAGCGTGGTGCGGCGCGGGCCGCCCTTCGGGGCCCTCGCGTACTGACCCGCCCCCCGTGTCCCCGGTGTCCCCCCACCGGTAGCGGTCCGGCGGCGGTCGGAAGTACGCGGCGCCGTGCCGTACCCGCCCGATCCGTGCGGTTCTGCGGCCTCCCCCCACTTCTTCCCCCGCCGCGCGGCCCCGCCGAGGCACGGACCCCTCCGTGCCCGGGAGCGGGCCTGCCGAGCCTCCGATCGGAGACACGAACCCCATGCGTTCCCTTCCCGCCCGTCGTACCGCCGCCGTCGCCCTCGCCGCCGCCGCCTCGGTGGTGGCCCTCGCCGGTCCCGCCTTCGCCCACGTCACCGTGAACCCGGGCAGTGCCGAGCAGGGCGGCTACACCGCCGTCGACTTCCGGGTCCCGAACGAGAACGACGCCGCCGGCACCGTGAAGCTGGAGGTCAACCTCCCGCTGGACCACCCGCTGGCCTCGGTCCGCACCCAGCCGCTGCCGGGCTGGACCTCCACCGTCGAGAAGGCCAAGCTCGACAAGCCGATCAAGGTCCACGGCAACGACGTCAACGAGGCCGTCGCCAAGATCACCTGGACCGCCGACGCCGGTGTGAAGGTCGCCCCGGGCCAGTTCCAGGAGTTCCGCGTCTCGCTCGGCCCGCTGCCGACCGACGCCGACTCGCTGGTCTTCAAGGCCCTGCAGACCTACGACAACGGTGACGTCGTCCGCTGGATCGACGAGGCCAAGGACGGCCAGCCGGAGCCGGCCAAGCCCGCCCCGGTGCTGAAGCTCACCAAGGCCACCTCGGCCGACGGCCACGGCGTGACCGCCTCCGCCACCCCGTCGGCCGCCGCCGACGGCCACGGCACCGGGCACGGCGACGCGGCCAAGAAGGACGCCGCCTCCGACGACAAGGCCAGCGACTCCACCGCCCGGGTGCTCGGCGTGGTCGGCATCGTGGTCGGTGTGATCGGCACCGCCGTCGGTGTCCTCGGCCTGCGCCGCCGGAACGGCGGCTCGGCCTCCTGACCCCAGCACCGGCGGGGCCGCGTCCGGCACCCGTCGCGGCCGCGCCCGCGTCCCGGGCGCGGCCCCGCCGGTGATCCACCGCACACGATCGGACCCTCCCATGCCCCGCTCCGCCCGTACCCCCCGCGCCGCCCGCCTGGCCGGGGCCACCGCCGTCGCCCTGGCCGCCGCACTCGCGCTGACGGCCTGCGGCTCCTCCGGCTCCGGCACCGCCGGCCCCGCCAAGGTGGTCCAGCAGAAGGCCGACTCGCCCTACGAGGGCACCGTGCTCGGCAAGCACTTCGACAAGCCCGACCTCCAGCTGACCGACACCTCCGGCCAGCCCTACGACCTGCGGCAGAAGACCGGCGGCCGGACCACCCTGCTGTTCTTCGGCTACACCAGCTGCCCGGACGTCTGCCCGACCACCATGGGCGACATCGGCGTGGCGATGAAGAAGCTCACCCCGGAGGAGCGGCAGAAGGTCGACGTCGTGTTCGTCTCCACCGACCCGCAGCGCGACACCCCGCAGGTGCTGCGCGCCTGGCTGGACTCGATGGGCAGCGACTTCATAGGCCTGACCGGGGACCTGGCCAAGGTGAAGACGGCCGCCAAGGCGCTCGGCATCCTGATCGAGGACCCGGTGACCAACGCCGACGGCACCGTCACCTCCACCCACGGCGCCCAGGTGCTGGCCTTCCTGCCCTCGGACGACAAGGCGCACCTGCTCTACCTGAGCGGCACCGAGGTGAAGACCTTCGAGCACGACCTGCCGCTGCTCGCCAAGGGAGTAGCCGCATGAAGGGCGCCCTCGGCTTCCGCCGGACGGCACTGGCAGGGGCGGTGCTGGCGACGGCACTGGGCGGCGGCGCCTTCCTGGTCGCCTGCGGGGCCGGCGGACAGGACGGCGGCGGAGCCTCCGCGGCCGGGGCCGCCCGACTCAGCGTCGCGGACTCCTACATCCCGATGCCGCCGGCCGGTGGCACGGCGGCCGGCTACCTGACGGTGCGCAACGAGGGCGGCGAGGGCGACGAGCTGGTCAAGGTCTCCAGCCCCGGTGCCTCCTCGGTCACCATGCACCGCTCCACGGCCAGCACCATGGAGCAGGTCGAGAAGCTCGACGTCCCCGCGCACGGCGCGCTGCAGCTCGCCCGGGGCGGCACCCATCTGATGATCATGGGGTGGCAGAAGGCCCCGGTCCTGGGTGACGAACTCGAACTCGACCTGACCTTCACCCGCACCGGCACCATCTCGGTCAAGGTGCCGGTCAAGGAGCTCACCTACCGGCCCGGCCAGCAGTAAGGGATCGCAGGATGCTGATGGGACGGACGCCGAAGGCACGGCCGGCAACGGCGCGGGCGGCGACGGGAGTACGGACAACGACGCGGTCGACGACGCGCACGGCGACCGCGCGCACGGCGACCGCGCGGACGGCGGCGCCGGGACTGCTGGGACGGCGGATCACCGGGCTGCTCGGCGTGCTCGGCGCGGTCCTCGCGCTGCTGCTCGCCGGTGCCGGACCGGCGTCCGCGCACGCCGCCCTGCAGTCCACCGACCCGGCGCAGAACGCCGTCCTGCCCGTCGCGCCGCAGACCGTCACCCTGACCTTCAGCGAGGCCGTCTCGCTCTCCTCGGACTCGGTGCGGGTGCTCGACCCGGCCGGCCGGGCGGTGGACTCGGGCAGCCCCGCGCACGCCGACGGCAAGGACAACACCGCCCGGGTCGGGCTCGGCACCGGACTCGCCAACGGCACCTACACCATCGCCTGGCGGGCCGTCTCGGAGGACTCGCACCCGATCGGCGGGGCCTTCACCTTCTCCATCGGCGCGCCCTCGGCCACCACCGTCTCCACCACCGCCCTGCAGTCCGCCGAGGCCGACGGCCTGGTCGCCGCGCTCTACGGCACCGGCCGGACGGTCGCCTACGCGGCGTTCGCACTGCTCGCCGGCGCGGCGGGCTTCGTGCTGCTCTGCTGGCCGGCCGGGGCGTCCCGGCGCCCGGTCCAGCGGCTGCTGATGACGGGCTGGGTGGCCCTGCTGGTCTCCACCGTCGCGGTGCTGATGCTGCGCGGACCGTACGAGCGGGGCTCGGGGATCGGCAAGGCCTTCGACCTGTCGCTGGTCCGGGCCACCCTGGACGAGCGGATCGGCACGGCGCTGGCGGCCCGGCTGCTGCTGCTCGCGGCGAGCGGGGTGTTCCTCTCCCTGCTGGTCGGTCAGCTCGGGCTGCCGCAGGGCGGCGGCGCGAAGGCCGCCGCGAGCGGCGGGGCCGGTACGGCCGGGACCGGTACGGCCGGGACCGGTACGGCCGGGACCGGCAAGCCCGGACCGGGGACCGCCGGGGCCGGTACGGACGGCGACCCGGAGGAGGCCGAGCTGCGGGAGCTGGAGCGGCGCGCCGCCGAACGCCCCCAGCGCGAGGCCCGGCTGGGCCTCGGGGTGGCCGGACTGGTGCTGGCCGTCGCGCTCTCGGCGACCTGGGCCGGCGCGGACCACGCCTCGGTGGGCATCCAGGTCTGGCTGGCGCTGCCGCTCGGCATGCTCCACCTGGTCGCCATGGCGCTCTGGCTGGGCGGCCTGGCCGCGATGCTGGTCGGGCTGCGCGAGGGGATCGGCGCGGAGGTCGCGGACCGCTTCTCGAAGATCGCGTTCGGCGCCGTCCTGGTGCTGGTCGGCACCGGCGTCTACCAGTCCTGGCGCGGCGTCGGCAGCTGGGGCGCGCTGACCGGTACCGACTACGGGCGGCTGCTGCTGGTGAAGACCGGCTGTGTGATCGCCATGCTCGGTGTCGCCTGGATGTCCCGCACCTGGCTCGCCCGGCTGCGCGCCGCCCCGGAGGAGGCGGCCGGGGCCGCGCCGGAGCCGGTCGCGGTCGCCGCGGCTCCCGTTTCCGCCGCCGACACCTCTTCCACCGACACCTCTTCCACCGGCGGCGCGGACACCGCGGACCCGGTCCGGCAGACCCAGCTGGCCCGTCAGCGGGCGGCCCGGGCGAACGCCGACCGGGACCGCGGACTCACCCCGACCCGGGCCGGGCTGCGCCGCTCGGTACTGGTCGAGGCGGCGGTCGCGGTGGCCGTCCTGGTGGTCACCACCCTGCTCACCAACTCCCCGCCCGGACGGGTGGCGGGCGAGGTCGCCGCCGCCGCGGCGAACGGCGCCGCCACGACGTCCGGCGGGACCACCGGCGGCACGACCGGTGGGGCCACCGGTGGGGCCACCGGTGGGGCGCCCGCCCCGCAGACGGTGCCCGGCCGGACCGTGGAGCTCAAGCTCCCGTACGACACCAAGGGCCGGACGCCGAACGCCAAGGGCACCGCGACCGTCACCCTCAACCCGGCCGGCACCGGGTCGAACGAGGTGCACCTGAAGCTGGACGGCACCGACGGCTCGCCCGTCGAGGTGCCCGAGGTCGAGCTCGCCTTCACCCTGCCGGACCGCGACCTCGGCCCGCTCACCGTCCCGCTCACCACCGAGGGCACCGGGCGCTGGACCGGGACGGCGCAGCTGCCGCTCGCCGGGAACTGGGTGGTGTCGGTGGTGATCAGATCCTCCGACATCGACCAGACCACGGAGATCAAGCAGCTGAAGATCGGATAGGGCGGACCACTCCATGGAGACCAGCACCAGCACCCCCGGCACCGACAGCGCCGGGGACAGCAGCGCCGGCCGTGCCGCCGGCCTGACCCGGCGGACGCTGCTGGGAACCGCCGGGGCCGGCCTGGTGGTCGGCGCCGGTGCCGGAGCCGCGACGGCCCTGGCCGCCGAGCGGCGCGACCCGAGCCCGCCGAGGGCGGCGACCGGGGCGGGCCCCGGCCTGGGGCCGGCCGCGGTGGCGTTCCACGGCGAGCGCCAGGCCGGGATCCTCGAACCCCAGCAGGCCCGGGTCCAGCTGGCCGCCTTCGACCTGGCCGGCGGGGTCGGCCGGGACGGCGTGCGGACGCTGCTCCGGCGCTGGTCGCGCACCGCCGCCCGGATGGCGGCGGGCGAGCCGGCCGACGAGTTCGAGAACCAGATCGCCCTGGACGCCGGTCCCTGCTCGCTCACCGTCACCTTCGGCTTCGGCGGATCGCTGTTCGACCGGACCGGGCTGGCCGACCGGCGCCCGGCCGGGCTGGAGCCGCTGCCCGCCTTCCCCGCCGACGCGCTGGACCCGGCCCGCGGCGACGGCGACCTGTTCGTGCAGATCGGCGCCGACGACGCCCTGGTCGCGGTGCACGCGCTGCGGGTGCTCCAGCGCCAGGCGGCCGGCACCGCGGCGCTGCGCTGGCAGATGTCCGGCTTCGCCCGGACCCCCGGGGCCACCGCCGGCCCCATGACCGGACGCAATCTGATGGGCCAGGTCGACGGCACCAACAACCCCCGGCCGGACGAGGACGGCTTCGCGGCCAAGGTCTTCGTCGCCGCCGGGGGCGAGCAGCCGGCCTGGCTGGCGGGCGGCTCGTTCCTGGTGCTCCGGCGGATCCGGATGCTGCTGGACCACTGGGAGGCGCTGCCGGTGGACCGCCAGGAGCGGGTGATCGGCCGCCGCAAGTCGGACGGCGCACCGCTAGGCGCGGCCGCCGACGCGGGCGAGCGCACCCCGGTGGACCTCGCCGCGCAGGCGGCGGACGGGTCGCTGGCCGTGCCCTCGGACGCGCACATCCGGGTCGCGGCCCCGGCCGCCAACGGCGGGGCGGCCATGCTGCGGCGCGGGTTCTCGTACCACGACGGGCTGCTGGCCGACGGGTCGCCGGACGCCGGGCTGCTCTTCCTGGCCTTCCAGGCCGACCCGCGCAAGGGGTTCACCCCGGTGCAGCGCAAGCTGGCCCGGGGCGACGGGCTGTCCCGCTTCCTGCGCCACGAGGCGAGCGGGCTGTACGCCGTCCCGCCGGGGGCGCCGCCGGACGGGTACGTCGGGCAGACCCTGTTCGAGTGACCGGCCCCCGGGGCGTCTCCTCCGGACGGCACGCCCCGGGCCCGCCGTCCACCGGTCGTCCGGACTCCTCCCACGGAGCGGGACGCGATCGTGGACGGCTCCAGGAGTGGCTAAGGTGGCTCCTTTCGGCGGTACGCCGAACTCCCGTCGGTCCTTTTCCCCTTGGAGGCGTCATGTCGGCCACCCGCTACACGTACCTCGGGCCGGCGGGCACCTTTACCGAGGCGGCCCTGCGCACCCTGCCGGAGGCGGCGACCCGGGAGCTGGTGCCGATGTCCTCGGTGCAGCTGGTGCTGGACGCGGTGCGGGGCGGCGCGGCCTCGGGCGCGTTCGTGCCGATCGAGAACTCGGTCGAGGGCGCCGTCACGGCCACCAACGACGAACTCGCCTCCGGCGCCCCGCTGATGATCTACCGCGAGGTGCTGCTGCCGATCACGTTCGCGCTGCTGGTGCGGCCGGGCACCGGGCTGACGGACGTCAAGACCGTCACCAGCCACCCGGTGGCCCAGGCCCAGGTCCGCCGCTGGCTCGCCGCCAACCTCCCGGACGCGCACTGGGAGTCGGCCGCCTCGAACGCCGACGGCGCCCGGCTGGTCGCCGAGGGCCGGTACGACGGGGCGTTCGCGGGCGAGTTCGCGGCCCCGATCTACGGGCTGGACCCGCTGGTCAAGGACATCGTGGACGTGCAGAGCGCGACCACCCGGTTCGTCCTGGTGGGCCGCCCGGGGCGGGTGTCCTCGCCGACCGGGGCGGACAAGACCTCGATGGTGGCCTGGCTGCCGGACGACCACCCGGGCGCGCTGCTGGAGCTGCTCCAGGAGTTCGCGGTGCGCGGGGTCAACCTGATGCGGATCGAGTCCCGGCCGACCGGCGAGGGGCTCGGCAACTACTGCTTCCTCATCGACTGCGAGGGGCACCTCAGCGACCGCCGGGTCGGCGAGGCCCTGATGGGCCTCAAGCGGATCTGCCCGCAGGTGCGGTTCCTCGGCTCCTATCCGCGCGCCGACCGGCAGGTGTCCGGGCACCAGCGGCCCGGCACCTCGGACGCGGATTTCGGCGCGGCCGCGGACTGGCTCTCCCGTTGCCTCGACGGGCGCGGGGACATCTGACATCCGAGGACATCCGGGGGACATTCGCCGTCCACGTGTCCTTTTAGAACCGTTTTCTGCACCGCCGGGCGGTCGTCCACAGGGCGGCCGCCCCGGCCCCCGGCTTGTCCACAGGGGCCTCCACTGTCCACAGGCCCGAGTTATCCACAGGCTTGGGGACGAGTCGACAAACCGGTATAGCCACTACGCACATCGGTCGGATCATCGGTTTGCGTCGCAGAGATGACTAATCGGACCAGAGTCACCCGGGTGTCGGCAAATCACCCGTCCGAGTGCTTCAATTCCCTCACCCGGGAAGGTCAAATGAGGTTTCAAACCTGAATTCCATGGTTCATTCCGCAGCCCACCGGCGCCGTCCCACGATCCACAGCCCCGGCCCCGAGCCTGTGGATAACCGGGCGGCGGACCGTTTCCCACAAGAGTTATCCACAGGCTGGGGCGAGTTATCCCCAGGGGAAAACCGGTACCGGGGGACGGGCCCCCGCCCGGTAGGCTTGGCCCCGTGATTGACCTTCGCCTGCTCCGTGAGGACCCTGACCGAGTGCGCGCCTCGCAGCGCGTCCGTGGCGAGGACGTCGACCTGGTCGACGCCCTCCTCTCCGCCGACGAACGCCGCCGGTCCTCGGGCACGCGCTTCGACGAACTCCGCGCCGAGCAGAGGTCGCTCGGCAAGCTCGTCGCCAAGGCCCAGGGCGACGAGAAGGCCGCCCTGCTCCAGCGCACCAAGGAGCTGGCCGCCGAGGTCAAGGCCGCCGACTCCGAGCAGGGCGAGGCCAAGGACGAGGCCGAGCGCCTGCTCCGCTCGCTGGCGAACCTCATCGACCCGGCCGCCCCGGTCGGCGGCGAGGAGGACTTCGTCACGCTGGAGGAGATCGGCACCCCGCGCGACTTCGCCGCCGAGGGCTTCGAGCCCCGCGACCACGTCGAGCTGGGCCGGCTGCTCGGCGCGATCGACACCGAGCGCGGCGCCAAGGTCGCCGGTGCCCGGTCCTACTACCTGACCGGCGTCGGCGCGCTGCTGGAGCTCGCCCTGGTCAACATGGCGATCGCCCAGGCCACCGCCGCCGGCTTCGTGCCGATGATCACCCCGGCCCTGGTCCGCGCGGCCGCCATGGACGGCACCGGTTTCCTCGGCCAGGCCGCGGAGAACGTGTACTACCTGGAGGACGACGAGCGCTACCTCGTCGGCACCAGCGAGGTCCCGCTCGCGGCGTACCACATGGACGAGATCATCGACGCCGACAAGCTGCCGCTGCGCTACGCCGGCTACTCGTCCTGCTTCCGCCGCGAGGCCGGCACCTACGGCAAGGACACCCGCGGCATTATCCGCGTCCACCAGTTCGAGAAGGTGGAGATGTTCGTCTTCACCACCCCCGAGGACGCCGAGAACGAGCACCGCCGCCTGCTCCAGTGGGAGAAGGACTTCCTCAACGCGCTCGAACTGCCCTACCGGGTCATCGACGTCGCCTCCGGCGACCTCGGCTCCTCGGCCGCGCGCAAGTTCGACATCGAGGCCTGGGTCCCGACCCAGGGCAAGTACCGCGAGGTCACCTCGACCTCGAACACCACCGAGTACCAGGCCCGCCGCCTCTCCATCCGGATGCGCGAGGACGGCAAGGCCCGCCCGCTGGCCACGCTGAACGGCACCCTGGTCGCCGTTCCGCGCACCATCGTGGCGATCCTGGAGAACCACCAGCAGCCCGACGGCTCGGTCGTCGTCCCCGAGGCGCTCCGCCCCTACCTCGGCGGCCGCACCGTGCTGGAGCCGGTCAAGTAGCACCGGCCCCGCCGGTCCGCAGCGAAGAAGCAACTCCCGGGAGACGCACGGCCCATGAGCACCACCAGCCCCAGCCCCGTCTCCCCCTCGGACGGTGGCGGCCTGCCCTTCAAGCTGGTCGCCACCGACCTCGACGGCACGCTGCTGAGCAGCTCCGAGACCGTCTCCGCGCGCACCCGCGCCGCGCTGGCCACCGCCACCACGGCCGGGGCGCTGCACATCATCGTCACCGGCCGCTCGGCCACCTGGGCCCGCCCCGTCTTCGACGAGATCGGCTACCGGGGCATAGCGGTCTGCGGCCAGGGCGCCCAGGTCTACGACGCGGGCGCGCACAAGCTGCTCACCTCGCTCACCCTGGACCGCCGGGTGGCCGCGCTCGCGATCGAGAAGATCGAGGCCGAGACCGGCCCGCTGACGATCGCCGCCAACCAGGACGGCCTGGAGGGCGACGTCCTGGCCGGTCCCGGCTACCGGCTGCAGATCGGCTCCGAGCTGCCGGTCGTCCAGGTCGGGGCGCACGAACTGCTCACCTCCCCGATCAGCAAGCTGTACATACAGCACAGCGAACTCAGCGACGACGCCCTCGCCGAGGCCGCCCGCAACGCGGCCGGCGACCTGGTCGGCGTGGTGATGGCGGGCGCCGGTGTGGTCGAGCTGCTGCCGCTCGGCCTCTCCAAGGCCACCGGGCTGGCCGTCGCCGCCCGACGGCTCGGCGTGACGGCGGCCGACACCATCGCCTTCGGCGACATGCCCAACGACGTGCCGATGTTCGGCTGGGCCCGGCACGGCGTCGCGATGGCCAACGCCCACCGGGAGCTCCTCGCGGTGGCCGACGAGGTCACCCTGAGCAATGACGAGGACGGCGTCGCCGCCGTGCTGGAGCGCCTCTACCCGGCGCTCTGACCCCGGGCCGCCCCGGCGACCCGGCGGTCCCCGCCGCGCCCGAACCGAACTCCCCGCGACCCCGGTGCCGTACCGCACCGGGGTCGCGGCATGTCCGCCGCACGCCGGGGTGAACCTGCCCGCGCCGCCCGCCGGTTCAGCCGTTGGAGTGACCGTACGGCGGCCCGGTACGGCGAACGCCCGGGTCGGCGGGGGTGCGGCCCGGATCGACGGCCGGGCGGCGGCGGCAGAGTTTGTATGCTCCCAGGGTTGCCCGCTTCGGTCTCTGAGAGGTGCGCGCCATGTCAGTCCAGTGGGACGGGGACCCGCCGGATCCGGCGGGGCGGGGGCGCGCCGACGGCGGTGTCCGGACCGACGACGCGGTCCGGCCCGAGTGGCCCGAGGACGGCCCCGGCCGGCTCCCGGCGCCGCGCCCCGGCGGCCGGGCCGAGGCCCGCAGGGCCGCCCGGGACCGCGCCGTCCCGGTCCGCCCGGGCCGGGGCGGGACCGGCGAGGGCGGTCGCACGGCCGCCCGGGCCGGACGCCGGGACACCCCCAGGGAGGCCCGCGCCGACGGCCGGGGCGGGAGCGCCGGGAGCGGGCGGCGGACCGCCGCCCGGAGCCCCGAACGGGACGGCCGCGGCGGCGCCCGGCGGCTGATCGCCTGGTCCGTGGCCGGAGTGCTGGTGGTCCTGGCCGGCGCCGGCGGCGCGGTGTACTACAAGCTGAACGGCAATCTGCGGTCCTTCGACGCGGATGCCATCTCCCCCGACCGGCCGCCCGAATCGGCCGCCGACGCGCACGGGAACCGGCCCGTCAACCTGCTGCTGATCGGCTCCGACTCGCGCGCCGGGAAGAACAGCGACCTGGGCGGCGGCGACGAGGCCGGCGCCCGCTCGGACACCACGATCCTGCTGCACGTGTACGCCGACCACCGGCACGCCGTCGGCATCTCGATCCCGCGCGACGCCCTGGTGACCGTGCCCCGGTGCAAGCTGCCGAACGGCAAGTGGACCCGGGAGCAACCCGGACAGATGTTCAACTCGGCCTTCTCGGTGGGAAATTCCGAGACCGGGAACCCGGCCTGCACGCTGAACACGGTGGAGCGGCTCACCGGCATCCGGGTGGACCACACCATCGAGGTCAACTTCGAGGGCTTCGCCGCGATGACCGGCGCCGTCGGCGGGGTCGACGTCTGCCTGCCGAACGACATCCACGAGGGGAACATCAACCCCAATCTGGGCCGGAAGGGCAAGGTGGTGCTCGCCAAGGGCCGCCAGCGGGTCTCCGGTCAGCAGGCGCTGGACTACGTGCGACTGCGGCACGGCATCGGCGACGACTCGGACGTCGGCCGGATGAAGCGTCAGCAGGCCTTCCTGTCCTCACTGCTGGCGAAGATCAAGAGCAAGGGCCTGAGCCCCGGCACCCTGCTGCCGCTGGCCGACGCCGCGACCCGTTCGATGACCGTCGACCCCGGCCTCGACTCGGCCGCCAAGCTGGTGGACTTCGCGCTGACGCTGAAGAGCATCGACCTGCACGAGGTCAAGTTCCTGACCACGCCCTGGCGTTACTCCGGCTCCCGGATCGATCTGGTGCACCCCGCGGTCGACACCCTGTGGCGGACCCTGCAGGCCGATCGGACCATCGACGGCCAGGACGCCACCGGCCAGCAGGACGCCGCGGGTGCGCCGACGGCCGAGCCGACGCCCTCGCCCACGCCGAGCGCCGAGCCCACCCCGGCGGTCGGGGCCGACGGCGCGCCGATCCGGGTCACCGTCTACAACGCCACCAACGCCGCCGGCCTGGCCGCCCGGGCCGCCGAGACCCTGCGGGCGGCCCGGGTCACCGTCGCCGGGACGTCCAGCCGCGGCACCGCGCGGGCGACCACCACGGTCGAGTACGGCGCGGCGGGGCAGCGGGCCGCCGCGGAGAAGGTCGCCGCGCTGTTCCCGGGCGCCGCGGTGGCTCCGGGGCAGGCGGCCGGGATCAGTCTGCGGCTCGGCCGGGACTACGCGGCGGTCGGCGCCGCGAGCGGCTCCCCGTCCCCGGCCGCCACCGGCCCGGCCGGCGCCCCGGCCCCGCTGCCCACCGAGGTGGTCAACGAGGCCAGGTCGGGTGACGACGACATCTGCAGCAACGTCTCCTACGGCTGACCCCGGCCCGGCGCCCGCGCCGCGGGGGCCGGGCCGGAACCGCGCTGCAGGACCGGGCCGGACCTCAGAGCGCGGCCCGGATCCAGCCGTCCACCAGCGCCGTGAGGTCCTCGTCCGCCTGGCCGTGGCCGACCACGTGGGTGCGGATCACGTCCCCGCCGCCGCCGAACAGGCCGCCCCGGCGGTCCGCCTCCAGCACCACCTCGACCTTGTCCGGGGTGGTCACGAAGCTGACCTCCAGCGAGTTGCAGGAGTGCGCGTACTGCGGCGCCGCCGAGTACTCGATCTCCTGGTAGAACGGCAGGGTCTGCCCGGTGCCGCGGATGTGCCCGGCCTCCAGGTCCGCCGCGCGGAAGCGGAAGCCCAGCTGGAGCAGGGTCTCCAGGATCCGGTGCTGCACCGGCAGCGGCTCGACCTCCAGCGGGTCCGAGTCGCCCTTGTCGAGCGCGCCCGCGATGTCGACCTCGGTGCGCACACCGAGCTGCATGCCGTTCAGGCGCTGCCCGGCGACGGTGGTGACCGGGGTCTCCCACGGCACCTGGACGGCGAACGGGATCGAGCGGTTCTCGCCGGGCGCGAGCTTCAGCGGCGCGGTGACCGAGAACCGCGCGAACGGGTACAGGCCGGTGCTCTCGCCGTCCTCGTGCTCGACCTCCACCCGGGCGACCAGGGTCAGCGTGATCCCCCGGATGTCCGCCTCCACCGTCCCCCCGGTCAGCTCGACCGTGCCGGCCATCGTCCCGCCGGGCCGCACGACCGGCGTGCTCAGGACGGTGTCGACACCGGGACCGCCGACGCCCAGGGCACCGAGCAGCTTCTTGAACACCATGCGGACGTTCTCCTCGCATCAGGGGGTGTGGACCGGGCCCGTCCTCCCGGATCGTTCCGGGGCGGTCCGGAGCGCCGGTCGTCCGGAGGAACGCCAGGCCGCCGCGGACGGTTCCCGGGCCGTTCATCCCCAGTTGTAGGATGACCGGGCAAGCAGTTGTAGGATGACCGACGACCGAGCCTCGACACACCACCTCCGAGGCTCGACACACCGAGCCCTGACGCACCGAGCTCGACGCACCGGGAGGAGCCCGCCATGAGCAGCGCGCACAGCGGCAACGACACGCTGCAGACCGCCGGGCGGCGCTCCCTGGTGGACACCGCGATCGACCAGCTGCGGGAGCAGCTGAGCGGCGGCGTCTGGCCGGTCGGCTCGCGGATCCCGACCGAGCACGAGCTCGCCGAACGC
Source organism: Kitasatospora purpeofusca (assembly GCF_036010405.1). Lineage (NCBI taxonomy): Bacteria > Bacillati > Actinomycetota > Actinomycetes > Kitasatosporales > Streptomycetaceae > Kitasatospora > Kitasatospora purpeofusca. The sequence goes on from NZ_CP108561.1 coordinate 4,883,264, forward strand.
CTCGGGATCGGGCGGAACACCGTCCGCGAGGCGATCCGGGTGCTGGTGCACGCGGGGATGCTGGTCTCCCGGCAGGGCGAGGGCACCTTCGTCCGCTCCACCAGCGACCCGGCCGCCGTGCTGCGCGGGGTGCAGCGCTCCGGCGTGCGGGACGTCCTGGAGGTCCGGGCCGCCCTGGAGGCCGAGGCCGCCCGGCTGGCGGCGCTGCGGCACACCCCCGAGGACATCGTCCGGATGCGGGCCGCGCTGGCCCGCGAGGCCGAGGTGATCGCCTCGCACCCCGAGCGGGCCGGCCGCGAGGCCACCGTCGAGCACGACCTGGAGTTCCACACCGCCATCGTCGAGGCCGCGCACAACCCGGCGCTGACCGAGGTGTACCGCTACTTCGGCGCCTCGGTGCGCGAGTCGATGCGGACGGCGTTCGGCGACCACGACATGCCCGAGGTGGTCGTGGCGACCCACGCCGCGCTGGTCGACGCGATCGAGAGCGGCGACCCGGACCGGGCCGAACGCGCCTGTCGCGAGCTGCTCGCCGAACCCACCGCGGCCGTCGAGCAGCTCCTCGCCGCCATCGCCGCCCGGAAGTGAGCGGGCCGAGGCCCCCCTTCCGTTCCGTCCGCCTGCCCGGACGCACTCCGAATCCCACGAAAGAGCACCACGCATGGCCGTCACCCGTGCCCAGCAGCCGGTTGTCACCACCTCATTCCCGCTGCCCGTCCGCTCCCGGCTCGCCCACCCCGCACTGCTGCTGACCGGCATCCTGCTGGTCGCCCTGAACATGCGCGCCTGCCTGGCGGCGGTGTCGCCGATGGTGGGCGAGATCCAGCGCTCCTTCGGTCTCTCCGCCACCGCGAGCGGACTGATCACCACCGTGCCGGTGCTCTTCCAGGGCGTCGGCGCGCCGCTCACCCCCCGGCTGACCCGGCGCTTCGGAACCGAGCGGGTGGTGCTGGGCGCGGTCCTGGTACTCGGCGCCGGGGTGCTGCTGCGGGTACTGCCCTCGGTGGCGGCGCTGTACGCCGGGTGTGTGGTGATCGGGGTCGCGATCGCCGTACTGAACGTCTCGATGCCCGGCCTGGTCAAGCGCGAGTTCCCGGACCGGGCCGCCGCGATGACCGGCGTCTACTCGACCACCATGCTGGTCGGCGCGACCATGGCGGCCGGTCTGTCGGTGCCGCTGGAGCACGCGCTCGGCGGCGGCTGGGAGGCCTCGCTCGGCGCCTGGTCGCTGCTCGCGCTGGTCGCGGCGGTGGCCTGGCTGCCGCAGGTGCTGCGGGCCCGGGCCGCCCGGGACGGCGCCGGTGCCAACGCCGTCCCCGGTGCCGCCGCCGCGCCGGCCGCCCCGGTCCGGCCGATCCAGGGGATCTGGCGCTCGCCGCTGGCCTGGCAGATCAGCCTGTTCATGGGCATCTCGTCGCTGCTGGTCTACACGCTGGTCGCGTGGATGCCGACGATCCTGGCCGACCACGGGATGGACCGGGGCGAGGCCGGCCTGGTCTTCGCCTTCTCCAACCTGGTCCAGGTGGCCGGCGCCTTCCTGGTGCCGCTGTTCGCCGGGCGGATGACCAACCAGCGGGCGCTCGCCGTCTCGATGGCCCTGCTCAACGCGGTCGGCATCGCCGTCCTGCTGATCGCCCCGGTGCCCGGCGCCTGGGTGGCGGCCGTCATCCTCGGCGTCGCCCAGGGCGGTTCGCTCGGCCTCGGCCTCGCCTTCATCGTGCTGCGGACCGACAGCGCCGCGGGCGCAGCCCAGCTGGGCGGGATGTCGCAGGCGGTCGGCTACCTGGTCGCGGCGGCCGGGCCGGTCGGCGCCGGGGCGCTGCGCCAGGCGACCGGCGGCTGGACCACGGTGCTGGCGCTGATGCTGGTCCTGGTCAGCGTGGTGGCCGTCGCGGGCTGGGGCGCCGGGCGCGACCGCACGCTCTGACGCCGACGCGAACGGCCCGCACGGCTCGGTGAGCCGTGCGGGCCGTGTGCTGCTCCGGTCCGGGACGCGTGCTACTCCTCCGAGGCCAGGGTGAGCCCGGCCAGCTTCACCGAGGCGAGCACCGTCGCCGCCACCCCGACCACCAGCAGCAGCGCGACGCCCGCGCCGAGCGAGACCACCGAGGTGATCGAGCCCTCGGCGGCCACCGACTCGGCCACCGCCATCCCCCACTGCTGGATGCTCAGCTTGCGGGCGCCCTCGACGAAGTTGCCGATCACCGCCTCCCACACCAGCGCGTACGCCAGCCCGGCCACCACCGCGTGCCGGGTCACCACGCCCAGCAGCAGGAACAGCGCGCTGTACGCGGCGCCGGAGACCAGCGCGGCGACCGTGTAGGCGAGCGCCAGGCCCTCCTTGGTGCCGTACATCATCAGGCCGGACAGCAGCATCGGCACCGCCGAGAACGCCCAGGTGATGCCGATCGCCACCGTCAGCTTGGTGGTGATGATCTTCCAGCGCGGCAGCGGCTTGGCGAGCAGGTAGACGATCGAGCCGTCGTCGATCTCGGTGGCGATGGCACCGGTCCCGACGACCAGTCCGAGGATCGGCAGCAGGGTCCCCAGACCGAGCTTGCCGAGGATGTCGACGACCAGGTCGTGGTGGTTTCCGCTGGCCGCGGCGGCGAAGGCCGAGACGAGCAGCAGCAGGACGGGGACCACCAGCAGCAGCAGGCCGCGGCGGCGGCCGAGCAGGCCGCGCAGCGTCAGCCTGGCGACGGTCGGGTTCATGGTGGGTCGGCCTTCCTGGGGTTCCTGGTCCTGGTGAGGGGTGCCGGTCGGCGGTCGGCGGTCGATGGGCCCCGGGGGGCCGGGGGGCCGGGACTACGCGGAGACGAGGTAGGAGAACACGCTCTCCAGCGACTCGTCCGCCGGGGCCACGGTGTACAGCCGGATACCGGCCCGCTGGGCGACCTGCGGCAGCAGGGTGGTGAAGCCCTGGAAGTTCACCGCCTGGATCCGCAGCGCCTTCTCCTGCCAGTCCAGCTCGATGCCGGCCGTCGACGGGTCGGCGATCAGCGCCGCCGCGAGCTGCCGGTCGTCGCTGGAGCGGACCAGGTAGCGGTGCGGGCGGTCGGTCATCAGCCGGCGGATCTTGCGGAAGTCCCCGGAGGCCGCGTGCCGGCCGGCCACCACCACCTCGATGTGCCGGGCCAGCTGCTCGACCTCCTCCAGGATGTGCGAGGAGAACAGCACCGTCCGGCCGTCCGAGCCGAACCGCCGCAGCAGCTCCATCAGCTGGAGCCGCTGGCGCGGGTCCATACCGTTGAACGGCTCGTCGAGCAGCAGCACCGCCGGGTCGTGGACCAGCGCCGAGGCCATCTTGACCCGCTGCTTCATGCCCTTGGAGTAGGTGCCGGTGCGCCGTTCCTGGGCGTACTCCATCTCGACCAGGGCGAGCGCCTTGCGGGCGGCGGCGCCCGGGTGGGGCAGACCGTGCAGCTCGGCGTTGGCGAGAACGAACTCCCAGCCGGTCAGGTAGTCGTACATCGACTCCCGCTCGGGGACCAGGCCGATCTGCCGGTACACCTCCTGGTTGCGCCAGATCGGCGCACCGTCCAGGGTGACCGTGCCGGTGGACGGCGCCAGGAAGCCGCTCATCATGTGGATGAGGGTCGACTTGCCGGCACCGTTCGGACCGAGCAGACCCGTGATGCCGGGGCCGATCGTCATGCTGACGTCGTTGACGGCGACCACGTTCCCGAACCAGCGGGAGACCTTGTCGATGGTGATGGTGGCCATGACGCCCTCTCAAACGTTCCGATAGCGGCGCAGCAGCAGCCGGTACGAGCCGGCCACCATCGCGACGGCGACCAGGGTGAACACCAGCAGGCCGAGCCCGCCCGGCGCGTGCATCCGCTGCGAGCCGGTGCCGAGGTCGAACAGCTCGTTGGTCAGGCTCTCCACCAGCCCGCCCGGCGACAGCAGCGCGGCCCACTGCGGGTAGGTCGGCAGCGGCTCGTCGAAGCCGGTCGTGGTGATGGACAGCCCCACCACGACCCCGACCACCGCGGTGGTCACCGCCAGGTAGCCCATGATCGCGGCCACCCCGAAGCCCCGCCGCGGCGTGGTGGCGGCGATCACCACCGCGACCGAGGTCGGCACCAGCGCGTACAGCACGGCGGCCGTCAGACCGTAGAAGAAGTGCGCGGTCTGGTCCCCGAACTTCAGCCCCACCAGCAGCGAGCCGATGTAGAGCACCAGCAGCGGCGCCAGCATCAGCAGCAGCTGGGCGCAGGCCATCGCCCCGAACTTGGCCCGGACGTAGTCGGTGCGGGTGATCGGCCGGGAGAAGTACAGCGGCACGGTGTGGTGGCGCAGGTCCCGGGAGAACAGCACCGGCGCCTGCGAGGCCAGGAAGATCGAGACCACCAGGCCGATCGCGCTCAGGTACTGGGCGTAGTCCACCGGGAGCTTGTCGACCCCGGTGACCACGGCGACCGCGACGATGATCAGGGCCGGCACGGTGGCCACGCCCAGCACCAGCATCGGCAGCACCTTGGACTTGCCGGACCGCCCGAGGCCGTACGCGGCGCGCAGGCTCTGGGTGAACAGCGAGCGTGCGGCGTACCCCCGGCCGAGCCGGGGCCCGGTGTAGCCGCGGTAGCCGATGTCGTGGATGACGCCGGTGTCGGCCGGCCGGGACTCAGGAGGAAGCGACATCTGCGGTACTCCCCTCGTTCTCCGTCGTCCGGGTGCTGCCGGTGCTGTCACTGCTCTCGGCGCCGTCCGCGCTCCCGGTGAACAGCTCCGCGACCCGGTGCCGCCGCTGCTCCAGCCGGACCAGGCCGAGCCCGAGCCCCGCGACCGCGTCCCGGATGGCGTCGTAGGTCTCGTCGCCCGCCAGCCGGACCAGCAGGATCCGCGTCCCCTCCGTCTCCACCGACAGGCCCGCCGCCACCAGCCGCGTGCGCATCGCGGCGCTCGCGTCCAGGCCGTGGTCCTCCGGGTGGTCCGTCACCTCGACCGCCAGGGTGGCCGTCGCGCCGGTGAAGGAAGCCGTCGACGAGGAGCGCAGCAGCTTGCCGCCGTCGATGACCACCAGGTGGTCGCAGGTGCGCTCCAGCTCGCCCAGCAGGTGGGTGGTGACCAGCACCGAGATGCCGAAGTCGCTGTACACGCGGCGGATCAGCGACAGCATGTCGTCGCGGCCGACCGGGTCCAGACCGTTGGTGGGCTCGTCGAGCAGCACCAGCTTCGGGTCGTGCACCAGCGCCTGCGCCAGCTTCACCCGCTGCTTCATACCGGTCGAGTAGCCGCCCATCGGACGGTACCGCTCCTCGTACAGGCCGACGTGCCGCAGCGTGTCCGCCGTCCGCTCCCTGGCGGCGGCGGCCGGCAGCCCGGCCATCCGCGCCATGTGGACCACGAACTCGGTGGCCGAGACGTCCGGCGGCAGGCAGTCGTGCTCCGGCATGTAGCCGACCTGCTCGCGGATCTCCGACCCCTGGGTGGCGATGTCCAGCCCGAGCACCCGCCCGGTACCGGAGGTCGCCGGGGAGAGCCCGAGCAGGATCTTGATGAGTGTGGACTTGCCGGCGCCATTCGCTCCCACCAGGCCGACCACCCCGGGCTCGACCTCAACGGTCAGCTGATCGAGGGCAGTCACCCGGGGGAACCTCTTGGTGAGGCCGTCCGTCTTGATGACAGTGGACACAGGGTCAACGTAGTGCGCGTGTGCCCTTGTGAACATGGGCTGCGATGACGAGCCCGCCTGCAACTCCGGGATGACACCGCCCCGCCCGTCCCCTAAGGGATCACCACGCGGACGGCCCGGGACCGCCCGCGTGCCTCAGCCCTCAGCCCAGCTGGGCGAGGCCCTCGGTGGCGATCCGTTCGAAGACCGCCGGGTCGTTGGCGAAGATCGAGTCCGGCACCGGCCAGTGCACCACCAGTTCGGTGATCCCCAGCTCCCGGTACGTCCCGGCCCAGTCCACGAAGGCGTCCAGCGACTCCAGCGGCTTCTCCGCCGTCGAACCCTGGAGCAGCACCTTCTCCAGCTCGCCGACGTCCCGCCCGCGGGCCTCGCAGGCCGCCGTCAGCTTCCCGATCTGCGCCGCGACCACGGCGGGCGCCTGCTCCACCGGTACGTCCGCCGGGCCCTTCGGGTCCCCGTAGGTCACCCAGCCCTGCCCGAACTCGGCGGCCAGCCGCAGCCCGCGCGGGCCGGTCGCGGCCACGTAGAACGGCACCCGCGGCGACTGCACGCAGCCGGGGATGTTCCGCGCCTCCACCGCCGAGTAGTACGTCCCCTCACGGGTCGTCGCGTCGTTGGTCAGCAGCTCGTCCAGCAGCGGCAGGAACTCCCCCAGCCGGTCCGCCCGCTCCTTCGGCGACCAGGCCTCCTGGCCCGTCGCCGTCGCGTCGTACCCCGTCCCCCCGGCCCCGATCCCGAGCGTCAGCCGTCCGCCGGACACGTCGTCCAGCGTGATCAGCTCCTTCGCCAGCGTCACCGGGTGCCGGAAGTTCGGCGAGGTCACCAGCGTCCCCAGCCGGATCCGCTCGGTGGCGGTCGCCGCCGCGGTCAGCGTCGGCAGCGAGCCGAACCACGGCTCGTCCCGGAACGACCGCCACGACAGGTGGTCGTAGGTGTACGCGGCATGGAAGCCGAGGTCCTCGGCCCGCCGCCAGACTTTCTGCCCCTCGCTCCACCGGTGGATGGGGAGGATCACTGTGCTCAGTCGCATAATCCCGACCTTACGGGAGCCCCGTCCGCCTCTTCAGGAACGGAGCCGAGAAAGACCCTCGTAGCTCACACACGATGTAATACACTTCTGTTATGGACACTCCGCGCCCTGGCAAAACGAGAGTCACCAGCGTCTCCCTGCGCGCCGAGACCCTGGAGGCGATCCGCGCGCGCGCCGGCAGGCAGGGCGTCTCCTCCTACATTGAGGAGGCCGTGCAGCGACAGCTCCAGCGCGAAGCCATCGACGAGTACATCGCGGTCGCGGAAGCCGAACACGGGCCGGTCGAGCCGGCCGAGGTGGCGGCCAAGGCCGAGCGCATCCGCGCGCACCACGCCGCTCACCGTGGAGACGCCGCTCCGGCGGACGCCGCATGAGCGGCACCCTCGTTCTCGACAGCGAGGCACTCTCCAAGCTCTCCCGGCGGCACCGCGACATGACCGTGTGGCTGGACGTCGCCCGCACGCTGGACCTCCTGGTCGTGACGAGCGCGGCCACGCTGGTGGAGGCCCGCGATCCCAAGGTGCCGCAGGCTGCGTTCGACCACGCCGTGTCCCTGACCAAGGTGCGGCCCGTCACAGAAGAGATCGCCCGTGCTGCAAGCAAGTTGCTGGTGTCCGAAAGCCTGCACGGGCACAAGTACGCCATCGACGCGATGCTTGCCGCCACCGCCCATCTGGAACACGGTGACGTGACAGTCGTGACGAGCGACCTCGATGATCTGCGGCGGCTGTGTCACCCGCGCGTCGCAGTCGAGCTGATCTGACTCGCCCGCCGCTAGCCTCGTTTTCGCAGCTCAGGGCGTGATAGGTGAACGAGGATTGACTGAGGTCACCAGCGTCCCCAGCCTGATCCGCTCGGTCGCGGTGGCCGCCGCGGTCAGCGTCGGCAACGAGCCGAACCACGGCTCGTCCCGGAACGACCGCCACGACAGGTGGTCGTAGGTGTACGCGGCATGGAAGCCGAGGTCCTCGGCCCGCCGCCAGACTTTCTGCCCCTCGCTCCACCGGTGGATGGGGAGGATCACCGTACTGAGTCGCATGCCGTCGACCCTACGGGAGCGGTCCGCGGCCGGCCCCCCGTCGGATTCAGCGCAACAGCCAGCTCAGCAGGGCCGCCGCCGTGAACACCGTGGCCGACGCCAGGCGGACCGCGCGCGGGGTCAGCCACCCGGCGCCTTCCGGGGGCCGGGACTGCGGGGCCGGGGCCAGCAGCGCGTCCGCGAAGGCCCGGGCGGTCGGCGGCCGGTCCGCCGGCTCGACGGACATCGCGGCCCGTAGCAGCACGGCGAGGTGCGGTGGGAGCTCCACCCCGGCCGGGAGGGCCGGCAGCGTCGAGGCGGTCGGCCGGTCGGTCATCAGGGCTGTGGCGCGCCCGCCCGGGCCGAACGGCTTCTGTCCGGTCAGCAGCTCGTAGGCCACCACGGCCAGCGCGTACACATCGGCCCGCCCGTCGAACCCGCCGGTCTGGAAGGCCTGTTCCGGCGCCATGTACGCGGGCGTGCCCGTGGTCACCGTCAGCCCGGACGCGTCGGCCAGCCGCTTCGCGCTGCCCAGGTCCGCCACCAGCACAGCGGCGGGCGCGGAGCCGGTGGCGAGCAGCAGGTTGGACGGCTTGACGTCGCGGTGCACCACGCCCGCCTCGTGCAGGACCTGTACCGCGTAGCCCGCCTCCGCGGCCAACCGCAGCGCCTCCGGCGGGTCGCACTGCCCGACCCGGTCCGCCAGGGTGCCGCCGCGTACGCAGTCCATGACGAAGTAGGGCCGGTCCTCCTGCACCCCGACGTCGTGCACCCGGACCACCCGCGGGCTGGCGATCCGGCGCAGCAGCCTCGCCTCCGCCAGGAACCGCTCGCGCACATCGGCGTTGGCGGCCCAGTTCTCGGCCAGCACCTTCACCGCGACCTCGGTGTCGAGCTCCGGATCGTAGGCCTTCCAGACCGTGGCGAAGGAGCCGGCGCCGAGCCGCTCCAACAGGAGGTAACGGCCGAGCTTGCGCATGTGGCAGCATTCTGCCGGAGTCGCGGGGAGTGCGGAACTCCCCTTCGACGGGGGACGCCGAGCGGGACGAAACGGGGGGATCCGGGTGTTCGAGGAAGGCGAGTCGGAACGGCTCGTGGCGGCTGCTCGGGCGGGGGACCCGGGGTCGATGGAGTACCTGCTGGCCAAGCTGCGGCCGGTGGTGCTGCGCCGCTGCTCGCGCTTCCTGCCCCACCACGCCGACGCGGAGGAGGCAGCGCAGGACGCGCTGCTGTCCATCAGCAGGAACCTGGGCAGGTACGACGGCCGGGGCTCCTTCCTGGGCTGGGTGACGGTGATCGCCTCGAACGCCGCCCGGTCCACCTACCGCTCGATGCGCCGGCGCGCCGAGGACAGCCACGCCGACCTCCCCGAGCCCGTCGACCCGCGCACCACCAGCGTCATCGCCGGGACCCGGCTCGACGTGATGGAGGCGCTGGCCGCGCTGGAGCAGCAGCACCCCGCCCTGGTGGAGTCCTTCGTGCTGCGCGACCTGGGCGACCTGACCTACGCCCAGGTGGCCGAGGAACTGGACACCCCGATGGGCACGGTCAAGGACCGTATCCAGAAGGCCCGCCGCTTCATGCGCGAGCGCCTGGTCACCGGTCCGTGAGCGGCGGTCCCGCGGCGGGCGGCGGCCACGCCGTCGTCCGGCTCCGGTCGGCCGCCGCCGCCCTGGTGGCGGCCGCCGCGCTCGGGCTGGCGACCGGCCGGTTCGTCCTGCCGCCGCCCCCGGGCGGGGCCGGCGGGTCCGTCCCGGCGTCCGCGTCCTCGGGCGCTTCCTCGGGCCCCGACTCCGGCTCCGCCTCGCCGAGCGGTGCGACCGGTGCGCCCGGGCCGGTGACGACCGAGAACCTTCTGGAACCCGTGGCGTTCCGCCCGGAGGTCCCCGTCGGCCGGATCCACGTCACCGACCGGTACGGCGACGGGTTCTACGCCAACCCGGCCTGCACCGGCGAGAAGACCCTCACGCAGACCCTGGGCGGGCCCGGTGCCCACTTCCGCGGACTGACGACCAGCCTCCGCACCGGTCCGGACGACCCCACGCGGGCCACCGACCAGGTCGACCAGGTCGCCCGCGAGGTCGCCGCCGAGGCCCCGAGCCCCTCCCTGGCGCAGGACTTCGCCGAGCGCCTGCTGCTGGAACAGGTGTCCTGCCAGGAGGAACCGGCGGGGCACTGGGTCTACGGAAGGACCACGACGCTGCGGCTCGCCCCGGACGTCACCGCGAGCTGGATGGGCAGCTACGAGGGACTCCTCAACACCACCGGCAGAGCACCGGAGGGCGAGGAGCCCTGCGGCGGCATCGCCGTGCTGCGCAACGGCAGCCACTACGGGGTGCTGGAGGTCCATGCCTGCCTGGGGACGGCCGCGATGGACCGCGTCGTCAGGACCGCTCTGTCACGGCTGTGAAACAGCCGGCCGGGGATCCGACTTTCCTTCCTCCGGCGGCATCTCCCCGGTTGTAGGAGGACGCAGCGGGCGTCCCGACCAGCAGGGGGAACAGATGACCGAGAACCAGGCCGTCCAGCAGAAGTCCGTCCGCCGCAACCGGGTCGCCGCCGCGGCCTGCGTCGCCGCCGCGCTGATCGCGGTCAGCGTCGTCGGCACCCGGTCGGCCACCGCCGACGGGCCCGCGCAGCCGGGCGCCGCCGCCCCGGGCGCCGCCGCCCCGATCACCTCCGGCGCGATCGCCGACGCCCGACCGGCCGTGGTCGCCATCCCCGCGCCCGGACTCGGCTCCGCCGCCCTCGTCCAGAGCGAGGACCAGCTCCAGCAGGGCCTGAACCCGGTCGGCGCGACCGTCGCGCTGACCGGACGCCAGGGGCTGTCCGCGTGCTCCGGCGAGCAGACGATGCGCGACCTGACCAAGGGCCGGGCCACCGCGTACGCCTCCGTGACCTGGACCTTCGCCACCGACGGCCTGCTGATCGAGTCGGCCGCTAGCGCCCCCACCGGCCCTGTGGCCGCCACCTGGGAGCAGCAGCTCGTCGCGCTCGTCCAGGACTGCCAGCACGAGCCCGCCGGCCACTGGTACTACGGCGCGGCCCACACCCTGACCGCCGCCGGCGGCACCGCCCACTGGTACCCCTCCTACAACGGCGACGGCGCCGCCAGTGGCGGGGTCGCCGTCCTGCGCAGCGGCACCCGGGTCGCCCTCGTCGAGCTCACCGGCCCCGCGGCCTCGGTCGAAGCCATCACCACCGCGGCGCTGAAGCGCCTCGCCTCCTGAACCGCGGCCCCGCCCGCGCCGGCGGGCGGGGCCGGCGGCCAGGGCCGGCTGCTGTCTCTCGCACCACCGGGACGCGCATACCGGCGGTATGCTTGCCCCATGGCAGCCACCACGCGGATCACCGTCACCCTGCCCACCGAGCAGGTAGCCGAGCTGAAGAAGCTCACGGACAACGTCTCCGGCTACGTCGCCGAGGCGGTCGCCCGACAGATCAGGCACCAACTGCTCGGTGAAGAGCTGCGCCGGTACGAGGAGGAGCACGGCGCGTTCACGGAGGAGGAACTCACAGCCGCGCACGCGAGGATCTTCGGTTCGTCCGAATCCGGCAGCGGAGCGGCCGCCGCGTGAGCGAGCGCATCGGGACCGTCGTCCTGGACTCCCAGGGGATGTCCGCCTGGATCTCGCAGGACCGTGCGGTGCTCGCGATGATCAGCGCGTTCCACTCGATGGCCGCCGGTCTCGTGATCGGCGCCAACACCATCGTGGAGATCTCGCACGCCAAAGCGAACACCGCCCGACTGAACTGGGTCCTCTCACAGGTCAGGATCGAGCCGGTGACCGAGCATGCCGCCAGGGCCTCCGCGGCACTGCTCAAGCAGGCCGGTCTGCACGGCCACAAGTACGCCATCGACGCTACCGTCGCCGAGATGGCCCTCCGCCAACCGGGGCCGGTGGCCATGCTCACCTCGGACGTCGACGACATGGCCAGGCTCTGCGGCGACCGGGTCCGGCTCATCGCGATCTGAGCCGGACCTGGCCGAACGCGGTGACGCCGACCGCACAGCCTCCCTGCTTCAGGGGTGCGGCCGTGGGGCGGGGAGGTGGACGGGGTGGGTCGGGGTGGTGCGGCGGGCGAGGTCGGCGAGGGTGTCGAAGAGGATGTCGCCGATCAGGACCGGCTCGCGGGAGGGCGGCGGGGCGTCCTCGGGGGCGGTCGGGGGGCTCTCGTCTCGGACCTGGCGAGTTGGCATGGCTCTTCCTGCCGACGGGGTGGCCGAGGGGAGTCCTGCCCGGTCGGGGGCGGTGGGACACCCCGGGGGCGGGGTGATCGGCCGGAAACCGGTGCGGCCGGGGCCGAAACGTGCCGCAAAGATCGATCCGGGGCCGGGCCACCCGCCCCGGTGACCTGCCGGCGGTGCGTGGGCGAAGATGGGTCGGTGACCACACCGCGCACCGCTCCCCCGATCCGGCTGATCGCCTCCGACCTGGACGGCACCCTGCTCTGCTCCGGCGGCACCGTCACCGGGCGCACCGCCGCCGCCCTGGCCGCCGCCGAGGCGGCCGGGATCCAGGTGGTGTTCGTGACCGGCCGGCCGCCGCGCTGGATGCAGCAGGTGAGCGCGCACATCGGCGGCCACGGGGTGGCGATCTGTTCGAACGGCGGCGCCGTGGTGGACGTGCACCGGGGCGAGCTGCTGGAGTCGTTCCCGCTGGGGAAGGCGGAGGCGCTCGCCGTGGTCGGGCGGTTGCGGGCCAAGCTGCCGGGCATCGCGTTCGCCTTCGAGTACCCGGCCGGGTTCGCCCGCGAGCCCGGCTACGAGGTCCGGATGTGGGGGCAGGACGAGAACCACCCGGTCGGTCCGACGGAGGAGCTGCTCGGCGCCGGCGGGCCGGTGCGCGGGCTGTTCAAGCTGCTCGCCAAGCACCCGGACCTGGACCCGGACAAGCTGCTCGGCGAGGCCAGGGAGGCCGCCGGGGACCTCGCCGAGATCACCCGCTCGGCGCCGATCCCGCTGCTGGAGATCAGCGCGCCCGGCGTCACCAAGGCCAGCACGCTGGCCCGTTGGTGCGCCGGGCGGGGGATCGACCGGGGCGAGGTGGTGGCCTTCGGCGACATGCCGAACGACCTGGAGATGCTGGCCTGGGCGGGTACCGCGTACGCCGTCGCCAACGCCCACCCGCAGGTGCTGGCCGCAGTGGCGCTGCACACGGTGAGCAACGAGCAGGACGGCGTCGCCGCGGTGCTGGAGGAGATCCTCCGGCACCGCGGCGAGTAGTCGAGCAGACGGACGGATCGGCCGGGCGGACCCGGTTACCCGAAGCGGCCGTTGACGTAGTCCGAGGTCCGCTGGTCGCGCGGGTGGTGGAAGACCTGCTCGGTCGGCCCGTGCTCGACGATCCGGCCCGGGGTGTCGTGGGTGGCCAGGAAGAACGCGCAGCTCTGCGAGACGCGCTGGGCCTGCTGCATGTTGTGGGTGACGATCACGATGGTGAGCTGCCCGCGCAGCTCCGCGATGGTCTCCTCGACCCGGCGGGTCGAGGTCGGGTCGAGCGCCGAGCACGGCTCGTCCATCAGCAGGATGTCCGGCGAGACCGCCAGCGACCGCGCGATGCACAGGCGCTGCTGCTGGCCGCCGGAGAGCGAGCCGCCCGGGGCCTCCAGCCGGCCGGCCACCTCGTCCCAGAGGCCGGCCTGGCGCAGGCTGGTCTCCACCAGGTGCTCGCGCTCGTCCCTGGTGACCTTGATGCCGGCGAGCTTGAGCCCGCTGGCGACGTTGTCCTTGATGGACATCGCCGGGAACGGGTTGGGCCGCTGGAACACCATGCCGATCCGGCGGCGCACCTCGGCCGGGCGGCGGCCGGGGCGGTAGACGTCGTCGCCGTCCAGCAGCACCTCGCCGGAGAGCGCGGCGCCCCGGACCATCTCGTGCATCCGGTTGAGGATCCGCAGGTAGGTGGACTTGCCGCAGCCGGACGGTCCGATCAGGGCCGTCACCTCGCCGGCCGGCATGGCGAGCGAGACCCGCTCCAGGACCTTGCGGGCGCCGAACCAGGCGGAGACGTCGCGGGTCTCCAGCCCGGCCAGCACCGGCTCCTCGGGGTAGCCCTGGTAGTGCGCGTCCTGCGGGTAGAGCAGCTGCTGCCCGTCGTGTCCGCCGTGTGCGGCGTAGCCGCCGCCGACTCCCGCGGGGACGGCGGGCAGGGTGATCGTGGTCTCGGCCGAGTCGCCCGGCCCGTGGCTGGGCGGTACGTCGGTCATCGGTGCATCCGTCATCGGTACGGTCCTCCGGGCGCGCGTCAGTAGAGATTGGGCAGCAGGGCGGCGGCGTTCTCGTAGACCGCCCAGAGCAGCGCGCCGACGACCGGCGCGAGGCTGAGGTAGGCGGCCGAGCGGTGCCAGTACCGGGCCAGCACGACGACGGCGACCACCGCGCCGAGCAGTCCCAGCGTCCACAGCTGCAGCGCGGCCAGCGCGCCCTTGTCGGCGGCCAGCGCCTTGTCGTACGGCACGGTGGCGGGGCGCCCGCCGGGGTTGGCCACCGGGTCGCCGTCCAGCCGGGCCCCGATCATCACCGTCGACTCCGGGATCCAGTTGGAGTCGCTGGTCACCAGCACCAGCCGGTTGCGGACCGGGTCGACGATCGGGTGGTCCTCGTCGCCGTACACGTTGACGGTGTAGGTGAACTTGCCCTGGCCGGTGGTGGCCTCGATCCGGTCGCCCACCCGCAGCTTGTTCAGCTCGCCGAACGGCGCCCCGAAGGTCGCCCCCCGGCCGAACAGCACCGCCACCCCGGTCTGCCCGGGCAGGGCGGTGTCCCGGCGGTGGCCGGGGCCGCGCATGAGGTCCCGGCCGGTGGTGCCCTCCACCACGACCACCTGGTGCAGCCCGATCGCCGGGATGTCCAGCAGCGCGACGGGCGAGCCGTCGGCGGCCTTTCCGGTCGGGGCGGTCGCCTTGCCCAGCTGGTCCCGGAAGGACTTGTAGGCGGTGGACTGGAAGTGCTTCTGCTGGACGTGGGACAGGGTGAACAGGTAGCCGACGAAGCCCATGGTGAGCGCCGCGAGCAGGCTCACCGCCCAGGCCGCCTGCAGGAACCTGATCCGCTTGGCCGTCCGGCCGGAGCCGTCCGACCCGGCCGGAGCGGTCTCCGGGGCCGGGGCGGCGGGCGGGGCCGCGCCCGCCGGGGCGGGCGCGGACGGCGCCGTCCCGGCGGGCTTCTCCAGAGCGGGCGCCGTCATGACCGGCCGCCCGTCTGCCGGCGGCGCAGCAGCCGGCGGCCGAGCAGCGGCGGGACGATGACGACGGCGAGCAGTTCGAGCGCGGTGAGCGTGCTCAGGGTCCAGTCCTCCGGGCGGCCCGCGACCTCGACGACGTCGGCGGCCACCTCGGTGGCGGTGCCGCTGCCCCGGCCGCGCGCGACCACCTGGCCGGTCTGCGGGTCGACGACCTCCTCGACGCCCTGGCCGTCGCCCCCGTCGGCCGCGGCGTTCGGGTCGGCGCCGGCGGCCGGGGCGTTGGGGTCGGCCGCGACCGCGCCGGTGCCGCCGTCACCGCCGGTGCCGCCCGTGGTGCCGGCGCCGCCGGTGGTGCCCGCGCCGCCGGTGGTGCCGGTGCCGGTGGAGCCGGGGGTCTTGGTGGTGGTGGCCTTGCCGGTGTTCGCGGCGCCGCCCGTGGCCGCGCCGCCGGTGGAACCGGAGCCGCCGGTGGCCGCACCGCCCGCCGCGCCGGCTCCTCCGGTGGCCGCGCCGCCCGAGCCGGAACCCGATCCGGAGCCCGAACCGCCCGCTGCCGCGCCACCGGTGGAGCCGGAGCCGCCCGAGGTGGTTCCGCCCGACACCGGCTTGCCGTTCTCCACCTTGCAGTCCAGCGGGGTGCCCTTGGCGTCGCAGGGGCTGGGCTGCGGGGCGTTCTTCAGAACGGTCAGCTCCTCACCGGTGAAGGTCGGGTTGGGGCAGTTGGCGAGCGAGTCGGGGTCGACCGTGCTGGCGTTGCCCGGGATGTGGGTGGTCTGCAGGATGCCGCCGCGGACCAGGTTGCGGGGGATCGGCGAGTACCCCAGCTCGTCGGCCTTGCCCTGGCCGGCGCAGAGCACGTAGGAGATGAAGCGGCTGAGCGCGCTGCCCTTCTCGTCGTTGAAGCGCGGCGGCGGCGGGAGCGCGGCGTCCTTGCGCGGGACGATCAGGTAGCTGTAGCTGGAGACCGGGTAGGACCGCGGGTCGTTGTTGGTGTAGACGCCGTCGAGGTTCTGCTGCAGGAAGTTCGGGTCGCTCGCCGGGGTGTTGTCGTCGACGCCGCGGATCCTGGCGGCAGTCAGGGCGACGGCGACGTTGGAGGCGGTGGGCAGGGTGTAGTACCCGGCCGGGTTCAGCACCTTGACGACCGGCCAGTTGCTGCCCTTGGCGAAGGCGTACTCGTCGTAGCCGATAGTGCCTTCGCCCGCGGAGCCCATGATGTAGTTGGCGACGACGTCGGAGCCGTTCAGCGCCATCATCCGGCCGGACCTCGGGAAGAACTCCGTGTAGTCGCCGCAGGGGACATTGTTGATGCCCTTGCAGTAGCCCTCCCACTCCGCCGGGAAGGTGTGCTGCATCCACCGGGTGAACTGGGCGGTGGCGCCCGAGCCGTCCGAGCGGACGATCGGGGTGATCAGGATCGAGGGCAGCGCCTTGCCGTAGTCGGCGGTGATCTTCGGGTCGTTCCAGTTGGTGATCTTGCCGGTGAAGATCTCGACGACGGTCTTGGGCGAGAGCCGCAGGTCGCGGACCTGCTTGCCGCCGACGGTCAGCTTGTACATGAACGCGGTGCCGCCCGCGGTGATCGGGACGTAGGAGTATCCGTACACCGGGTTCTCGACGTTGCCCGCACCGCCGTCGTGGCCGCCCTGGCCGATGCCGGTGTCCTGCTGGGTGCGGAAGGGCACGTCGGAGGCGGTGAAGTCGTTCTGGCCGATCGCCCACTGGTTGCGGCCGGCGGCGGAGCCGGACGGACTGAAGTTGATCTTGATGCCCAGCGGGTTGACGTCATTGCGCCACTGGTCGATGGCCGGACCGGCCCAGCTCGACCCGTCGGCGTTCAGCGAGGTGGCCGCGAACGCCGGGACGGCCTGCCCCAGCAGCAGTGCCGCCGCAGTGAGGCACAGGGTGAGCAGCATGGCGGCGGTACGTGCCACGGGTCGGCGAACAGCCTCCCACGACATGGGAACTCCTCGGGTACGGTGGGTGGTTGTTACGGACATCAGCTCGCTCCTGCCGCGGCGGTTCCGGAAGTACGGTGCGCGCCCGCCACGGCGGGTCCGGCGGCCACGACCGTCCGGCGCTCGAGGGCGGAGCGCTCGGCGGCCCGGGCCCCCCGTTCGATCCGGCGGCGCTGGCGGCGGGTCAGCTGACCGGGGCGGCGTCCGCCGAGCACACGCGCGGTGACGAAGAGGATCAGCACCATGACCATCAGGGCCAGGGCCGCCGCGAAGGCCCGCGCGACCATGTCGGGGTACGGCTGCTTGACGTAGTTCCAGATGTAGAGCGGGAGCGACACCTGGCGATCGTGGAACGGGTTGGCGTTGAGCTGGGTGGTGAAACCCGCGGTCAGCAGCACCGGCGAGGTCTCACCGACACCGCGTGCCATGCCGAGCACCACCGCGGTCACCAGACCGGGCCGAGCGGTCGGCAGCACGACGTTCCAGACCGTGCGCCACTGGCTGGCGCCGAGGGCGAAGGACGCCTCCCGCAGCGTGCCCGGCACCAGGCGGATCACCACCTCGGCGGCACGGGTGACGATCGGCATCATCATCACCGTCAGGGCCAGCGAGGCGGCGAAGCCGCTCTTCTCGAAGCCCAGAGTGATGATCACGACGCCGAGGATGAAGAGACCGGCCACGATGGACGGCAGCGCCGTCATCGCCTCCACCAGGGTCCGCACCGGGCGGGCCATCCGGCCCCCGACCTCGGACATGAAGACCGCCGCCGAGATGCCCAGCGGCACCGCGAACAGGGTGGCCAGGCCCAGCTGTTCGAGCGAGCCGATGATCGCGTGGAGCGCGCCGCCCGAGGTGATCGGCGAGAGCGCGGAGGTCGTCTCCATCGACTCGGTGAAGAAGTTGAGGTGCTGGGCCGCCTCGTAGCCGCGGATCGCGACGTAGCCGATCTGGTCGAAGATCAGCGCCACCACCGCCAGGCCCGCGCTCCAGGCGAGCACCGACACCAGCCGCTCGCGCACCAGCAGCGGACCCCACTGGAGCCGGCCGAGCACGGCGTAGCCGACGAGGAACAGCAGGTACCAGCAGAGCACGAAGCCGAACGCGCCGCTGAACGGCATGACGCGCTCGTAGAGGATCCAGTCCAGCGCCAGTGATCCGGTCGCGGCGCCGAGGATCGTCAGCACGTCCTCACGGGTCACCCCGCCGATCCTGATCCGGCGCTCGGGCGGTGGCGCGGTCTTCCGCGGGGCCGGGTCCGGGGCCGGAGTGGTTTCGGCCGGCAGATCGAGTGTGGTCATCGGGTCGTCCCTTCACGACGGGGCGGCAGCAGGCGGGGGCGGGATGTACGGTCCACGGTCAGTCCGCCGTAGCCGCGCCGGAGCGGGACCGGTTGATCACGAACCCGGCCGCCACGTTGACCAGCAGGGTGAGCCCGAACAGCACCAGGCCGGCCGCCATCAGCGCCGAGAGCGAGAGCGGGTCCGACTCGCCGAAGCGCAGGGCGATCAGCGCGGAGATCGAGTTGGCACCGTTCTCCAGGACGTGGCTGATCCGCTCGAAGTTGGGCGAGATGATCAGCGCGACGGCGATGGTCTCGCCCATCGCGCGCCCGAAGCCGAGCATCACGGAACCGATCACCCCACCGCGCCCGAACGGCAGCACCACGGTGCGCACCATGCCCCAGCGGGTCGAGCCGAGCGCGTAGGCGCCCTCCCGCTCGCCCTGCGGCGCCTGGGAGAACACCTCGCGGCTGAGCGAGGTGACGATCGGGATGATCATCAGCGAGACGACGACGCCGGCGATGAAGGTCGAAGAGGTGTAGGAGCTGGCGATGTCACCGGTGCGCACCTTGAGGAAGGGGATCGTGTCGCCGAGGTGGTTGGACATCCAGCGGACGAAGCCGATGATCCGCGGCTGGAGGAAGAACAGCCCCCAGAGGCCGTAGACGATGCTGGGGATCGCGGCCATCAGGTCGACCAGCGAGATCAGGGTCGCCCGGAGCCGGACCGGTACGTACTCGGAGATGAACACGGCCGAGGCCAGCGCCACCGGGACCGCGATCACCAGGGCGATGACGGCGATCAGCAGGCCGTTCGGCAGCACCGAGGCGATGCCGAAGTTGTGCGCCTGGGTCAGCCACTTCTGCTCGGTGAAGAAGGAGAAGCCGACCGCGCGGAGCGCGTCGGCGCCGCGCAGGACGAGGAAGAAGGCGATCAGGCCCATGATCGCGAAGACTGAGAGCCCGGCCGCCCGCAGGAAACCGCGGAACACCCGGTCACCGGGTGTGGACGGGGCGGTGATGGTGCGGGGTACATCGTGGTCCGGCTGGCCTGGAGTCTCGGCGAACGGTGTCGCGGGCTCGGCGGCGGCTGTCATGGTCTGCTCTCCGGCGCGCTCGGTACGGGACAGGTGCGGGGGACTGGCGGGGACGGGGAAGGGACTCGGCGGGGCCGGGACAGCGGCCCCGCCGAGTCGGAACGTGCGTCGTCAGACGCGGCGGCCCGGACGCAGGCGCGCCCAGACCCCGGACGCCCCGGCGGCGATCCTCGCGCCGGCCGGAGTACCGGCCAGGACGAGCGCCAACGGGCCTCCCACCAGCAGGACCGCGCCGGCGATCAGCGCGATCGGGAACAGCAGCCTGGCCCCGCCGGAACGGTCGGCGGCCGGCGTTCCGGCAGCGACCGGGGCGGCGGCGAGCGGCCCGGTGGTGGCGGCCGGAGCGGCGTTCGCCTTGACCGGGGCCGCGGACGCCGCGGGTGCGGCGGGCGCGGCGGCGGGAGCCGCGGCGGTGCCTGCGCCCGAACCGGTACCGGCCGCACCGGTCGTGCCCGAGCCGGTGGACGTCCTGCTGCCGGTCGAGCCCGAGGTGCCGGTCGAACCGGTGCTTCCGGTCGAGCCGGTGGAACCGGTCGTGTCCGTGGACCCCGTGGAGCCCGTGGAACCGGTCGTGCCACCGGTCGAACCGCTGGTGGTCCCGCCCGTGGTCGCGCCGGTCGTCCCGCCGGTGGTCCCACCGTCGCTGCCGCCGGTGGTCCCGCCGGTGGTTCCACCCGTGGTCCCGCCGGTCGTACCGCCGTCGCTGCCGCCGGTGGTTCCACCGTCGGTACCGCCCGTGGTCCCGCCGTTCTCGCCGTTACCGCCGGTCTGGCCGCCGGTCTCGCCCTCGGGCTCGGTCGGCTTGGGGCCTGGCTGGTTGCCGGGGTAGGTGCCGTCCTGCGCCGCGACGTGCGTCACGGCGGACCGCGCCTGCGCCAGCTGGTCGTCCGTCAGGGCGAGGAACCCGGGGGTCAGCTGACCGGGCTCGTTGCCGTAACGCTGGCCCTCGGCCGGGTCGGTCACCCGTCGCAGGAACTCCGAAGCCGCCTTCGCCTTCTCCGTGGAGAGGCCGCCGGTCGGCATCATCGCGTACTGCACGACCGACAGCGGGTACGCCTGCGCCGAGCTCGCGAACTCGGTTCCGGCCACGCCGTACGGCAGCTTCTGGGTGCCGGTGGCGGGGTCGACGGGCATCGTCGCGACGGCGGCCCGGAGGGTGTCCTGGGTCGGCTTCACGAACTGTCCGGCCGGGTTGCGGAGCGCGGCCTCCGGCATGCCGTAGGCCTTGGCCTGGCCGCTGTCCATGATCGCGAACAGCCCGCGGCGGCCGGGGTCGACCGGCGCGCAGCCGGGGTGCTTGCCGTCCACGTCGGCGAACGGGGACTGGCAGGTCGGCTTGGCCATCAGGAGGTTGCGCGCGACCTGGGCCAGACCGTTGTTGAGCGGGTTGATCTCGTACATCTTCCACGCGTCAGGACCGGAGTAGTCCTGCACCCGGATGGCGTCCACCGGGTAACCGGCGAACGCCGGCTGCCGGTAGAAGGTGTTGATGCGCATGCCGTTCGGGTCCGGATCGCCCCGCATGAAGGCCGCGGCCTCGGGGTCTGCGGCGATCCACGAGGTCAGCTGGTAGATCAGGTCGGTGGTGCCGCCGAGCACGATCGGCGCCGAGTCGGCCAGCCAGGCCTGCTCGGTGCACTTGGGCCAGCGCTGACCGCCGGCCGGGTCGAGCTGGTTGAGGTCGAGAAAGTCCTTGTCCTCGAAGATGCAGACCGGGTTGTTCCCGACCGACTCGATCGTGACGCCCTTCACCATCGCGTAGGACTGGGTCAGCATCTTCGCCAGCAGCCGCGGCGTCAGGTTCAGCGTCTTGATCTGGCCGGAGTTCGCCATGTCGTCGACCACGTAGGCGACCGAGATCGCCGAGGTCGCGAGCGGCGCGTAGACGTACGGCCGGGTCGCCGGTTCGGTCTCCGGGAGCGCGGTCAGGGCGATGTCCGGCCCGGACTTGTTCCGGAAGTTCGCCCGTGCCTGCGGCTCGCCGGTGTTCGAGATGTAGTCCACCCCGAGCGGCTTCGTGCCCTGGCACAGACCCGCGCGCCACTGCTGCATGGCGCGGTTGGCCATCGCCAGGCTGCCGACCAGCAGGTCCTGCGCCGCGTTGGGGCAGTCGCCCGCGGTAGGCGAGAAGGAGAGCGGGATGACGACCCGGTTCGCCCAGGCGCAGCTCTCGCCCGGGTTCCAGGTGTCGTTCTCCGCACCGCTCAGGGGGAAGACCGACTCCGAGGCCATCGCGAAGAACTCGCTCTCGATCGGATTGTCGAGGGAGTGGTTCGAGCAGTCGATCTGTTGGTTGTCGGTGGTCCAACCGAGCGAGTCGCCACCGTAGTTGGCCTCCACCACCAGCGAGCACGGGTGGGTGGAGTCGCAGCCGAGGCTCTGGCTCTCCTGGGAGGTCCACACCTCGACGTCCGCCTCGCCGCGGCCGTCGGGGCCGGTGACCCGGACCGCGCCGTTGAAGGGGAACTCCGGTGTGACGGTGCCCGGCGGGGGCGCCGGCTGGAGGAAGCCCTTGGCCGGGTCCTGGTTGAACTTGGTGCTGCCGTAGCAGTCGTGCACGGTGGGGTTGGTGCCCCGGCACTGGTAGACCCGGACGGGGTAGAGCTCCTGGCCGGTGGGGCTGTTGAGCTTGACGAACTTCACCGGGTTGCCCATCGGGTCCACGGTCGGGGTGAAGCCCTCCCACGAGACATGGACGACCTGGTTGCTGAGGTTGGTGGTGGAGGAGACGGTGACCTTGCCCTTGGGGCCGTAATCCTTGGTGGCCGGGTGCCAGACGGCCGGCCCGTCCACGGTCGTCGCGGTGGCCGCGGCCGCCTGCGGAACCGTTCCCGCACCCAGCGGAAGGATCGCCGAGACCCCCACGACCGCCCAGGCCGTCCCCAGTGCCAGCAGTCCTCTCCTCCACCTCCCCTGGGCTCTCGAACCCGGTGGACGGACTCTCATGACGTGCACCTCCAGGACCGCGCTTCGCGCGTAGACGGGGAACCGGCCGGACCCCGGCGCGAGTTGGCCAGATGCCGCCGATGGTCAGTCACCATTCGGCCAGCCGTACATGGACGCCGTGGATCGACAGGATGTACGAGGCCACAACTCGCCTGCGAACAACACTCTTTGATCACTTCGACGGCCCGTTCCCCGAAGCGCGGAACAGCGGGGCCCGGACATCCGGACCCCGCCGCCGTTACCTGGTGCGTGTCAGCTGCCGGCCTTGAAGGTGAGGTTCAGCGAACCCACCGACTGACCCGCGGTGAAGAAGGAGGTGTTCAGCTTGGTGTCGAGGTACTTCGCACCCTCCTCGTCCACCTGGAGGTCGCTGGCGGTCAGCGTGCTGGCGGCGGCGTTGCCGGCGACCGTGGTGTCGCCGGCCGGGTCGAGCAGCGCGACCGGGGTGGTGCCGCCCTGCGGGACACCGGTGATCTGCCAGGTGCCCACGCTGAAGGACAGGTTCTTGAAGACGGCGCTCTTGCCGGTGTGCAGGTTGATGAAGAGCAGCCCGCCACCCAGCTGAACGTCACCGTAGTAGCCGGGGAGGTTGGCGGAACCGCCGGTCACCGGGAACGCGGCGGACAGGCCCGTGGCGCTGTCGTAGGAGCCCGTGGCCGTCGGGAGGGCAAAGACCATGACGCCCGCCGAGAGGGAGTTGATCAGGAAGGTGTTGCTCTCGTTCACCACGGCACTGCCGGTGGCCGGAGTGGCGGCGGAGGCCGAGGTGGCCGCGCCGGTGGTGGCGAGCACAACAGCGGTGGCAACGGCGGCGAGACGGGCGCTGGTGCGGGACATACTGCTCTCCTAGGTGTGCAACATGGAACGGTCCGGCCATGAGGCCGTGGGTTGGTGCGGTCGTGCGGTCCTGCGGTGGTGCCGCCGGCTCCGCCCGGAGTCGCTCCGGACGGCCCGGCGTGGCCCGACGGCCAGGGGCGGAAGCCCCTGGCCGCCGGAAGTACAAGGTCTGGATCAGACCGCGTGGGTGGTGCTGCCACAGGCGCCGACCGGCAGGGTGCGGAAGCCGTAGCTCTTGATGTCGGCGGCGGCGGTGGCGTTCTTGCACACCCAGCCGTTGGTGCCGAAGATCGCGCGCAGCGCGGTGCCCTGGGTGTCGGTGGCGTTCCAGTTGGCCTCGCGGACCACGTTGTAGACCACGCGGCCGAACGAGGTGTTGGCGAAGGTCGCCGCCAGGGCGTTGGTGGCGTCGATCGGGGAGATGCCGTCGATCGAACGGAGGGTCAGGTTGCCCGCAGCGTCGGTGCCGCTGCTGTGGCCGTTGAAGACCTGGCCGATGTAGTGGGCGGCGGAGTAGGGAACGACCGCGTTGGCGTCGTTCAGGATCGGGTCGGTGCCCTGGTTCTCCTGGACGGTCGGGTTGGCCAGGACGCAGGCGCCGCCGTTGCTCAGGCCGAGGGCCGACAGGAAGAAGGAGCGGGTGCCGGAGCCGACCTGCGGGAGGAACGCCTTGATGGTGCCGCCGGCGCCCGTGTAGCCCGGGATCTGGTTCCAGTTGGTGTAGGTGCAGTTGTAGATGTTGATCAGGTCGTTCTTGGACAGGTTGGTCGGAGCGTTGCTGCCCGTGGTCTTGGTGGCGACGGAGACCGCGTCCTTGGCGAAGGCCACGAACAGGTCGGTGGTCGGGTCACCCGGGACGGTCGGGGTGCTGTTCTTCGGGCCACGCGAGGAGCGGGCGAAGTCGACCGTGGTCTTGGAGGTGGCGTCCAGCGCGGAGATGCCGGCGCTCGAGCCGTTCGGACGGTTGAACGGCGTGGTGGCGCCGGTCTTGGTGACGATCGGCGAGGTGCCGGTCGCGTCCCAGCTGTACAGACGCGGCAGGGTGCTGCTGGCGCCCAGGAACGCGTTGTAGTCGGTGGAGAACTGGTTCAGGACGGCCTGGGTGGTGTCCGAGCCGACACCCACGATGTCCTGCGCGGCCGGCAGGGTCGACGGGTCGGCGACGGCGGTGCCGGCGGCGACGGTGGCGACCGAGGTGGCGATGGCGGCGATGGCGAGCAGCTTGGCAGCGGTCTTGCGCATGTTCCTCTTCCTCCGGTGGGAGAGCAGTACATCGCTGTGCCCGAGTACTGGTGGTCAGTTCCCGGGGCCGGTGGCCACGTCCGCAGTGGCCGCTCCGGCAGTGCCGATCCTGTCGGTCGGCCCGGTTCCGTCGGAAGGGCCGACCGGGGCCGCCGCCGATTGTCGATTTCTCGGTTCGGACAGGTTTAGCGACAGGTCAGCCCGGCCGTGGAGGGTGGGAAAGTCGCAGGTGGGAGGCCGGTGACGTTCTTCTCCAGGTGGCGACTCGGGGGGTTGCCGGAAACCTGCGCTTCACCGGAAGAGGGGGAAGGGGGTTCTGGTGCGGGGCCAGCACGAACAGCCGCCCGAAGGCGGCTGCGGGACGGCGGGACGAGCCGTCGGAAAAGCAGGACGGGCCGTCAGAACGGCCAGCTGTCCTCCCGGCCGGGACGGCGCGACTCCTGCCCCAGGCGCTGGAGACCGGACAGGAACCCGGTCACACCGGCCTGGCACTGGTCGCGCCGGAGGTAGCCCCGGGCGCTGCGGGCCACCGGCCCGGCCGCCTCGGCGGCGCCCGGACGGGTGGTGCGGACCGGCAGGTACGCCGTCCACACCCAGAGCCGGGCCTCGGACTGGCCGACGGTGCACCGCAGTGCGGCCCGCTCGATGATCAACTCACGGACGGCGTCCGCGAGTTCCTGCTCGTTGCGGTAGGTGCGCACGCCGGCGCCGAGCTGTCTGCCGTTCGCCGCACGCAGCGCCCAGGACAGCGAACGGTCGCCGACCGGGACGGTGAGCAGGCGCGGCCCGCGTCGCTCAGCGGACATCGGACGTTCTCAACGACGGCCCCCGCTCGATCGGTTCGGGACGTTCGAGGGGCTGCTGTTTCGCCAGCAGCACGACGAAGCGCCGGAAGGCGTTCTGACAGGTCGCGTACCGCTCGTAGGCACGGCTCGACCGCACCTCCGGAAGGTTGCGGGTGCCCGGAACGACCCAGACCCACCCGATACCGTCCCGGACGTGCGTGATCCGGGCGGTGAGCCCGTCCGCGACGACCCGTAGGCCGTCGAAGCCGCGCTCCGCCTCCGCGGCCGTCTCGTACGCGGCCGCGGTGACCGCGACAACACGCCCGTTCGGCGCCTTCAGTTGCCAGCGGTACCGTCCGTCCGGTGCCCGTTCGGCCCGGAATCCCCCTCGACCTGCCCCTGCTGCGGTGTGACCGCGGCCAGACGCGTCCACTGCTCCCCCACGGTCCGGTTTCTCTCCGAGACGGGAATAAAGCTATGTGTGCACACGAGAGCGCCGGAAGGCCACGAAATGCACAACTTTCTCCGTTGGCCGCGAAGTTCTCTCTCGTTAAACTTTCACCGACTGCACACCTTCCGCGCGCCAAGCACTCCCGCCCGCGCTGCGCGTCGTTCACCAACCGTTCGAGAATGTCCCGAGTCGCCCCGACCATTCCGACGAACGGTCAGACGCTCCGGACGGAGCTCCGCAGCCTTCCGACCAGTGCGTCAGAGCCGCGCCGTCCAGCGCACCCTGGTCCCCCGGCCGTACGGCCCCGGCTCGTGCCAGGCGTCCCCGCCGAGCGCCTCGGCCCGCCGGGTCAGATTGCGCAGGCCGCTGCGCCGCCCGCCTTCGGGAATGCCGACGCCGTCGTCGGTGACGGTCAGCAGCACGCCCGGGCGCCCGCCCCGGTCGAGCGACTCCGGGTCGCCGCCGACCGGCCGGCCGTCGTCGTCCAGGTGCACGGTCGCGTCGACCTCGACACCGACCCGGGAGGCACGGGCGTGCCGGGCCGCGTTGGAGAGCATCTCCCGCAGCGCCGCCAGCAGTTGACGGCCGGTCTTCTCGCCGACCAGGCTCTCCACCGGGCCGACGAAGGAGACCGAGGGCTTGAAGCCGAGCGCCGCCGCGGTCTGGCTGCACTCGCGCAGCACCCGGGTCCGCAGGGTGTCGGGCGCGTCGCCGTGGTCGTCGTGCTGGAGCGCGTAGATGGTGGTGCGGACCTCCTGGATGGTGGCGTCCAGCTCGTCGACGGCCTCACCGATGCGGACCTTCACCTCGGGGACGACGGCGCGCCGGGCGGCCCCCTCCAGCATCATCCCGGTGGCGAACAGCCGCTGGATGACCAGGTCGTGGAGATCGCGGGCGATCCGGTCGCGGTCCTGGAAGACCGCGAGCCGCTGCTGGTCGCGCTGGCCCTCGGCGAGCCGCAGCGCGAGCGCGGCCTGCGAGGCGAAGGTCTCGGCCAGCTGCTTCTCGCCGTCGGTGAACGGCAGCGCCCCGCGCGGGCGCCAGACGCACAGGCCGCCGAGCACCCGGCGGGCGGCGACCATCGGCACGGCCAGCGAGGGGCCGAAGCTGCGGGCGAGCCGGATCACCACGGTCGGATCGGTCGACATGTCGTCCAGGTGCACGCTCTCGCCGGCGAGCAGCCGGGCGGCGAAGCTGTCCGGCGGCAGCAGCTCGCCGCGCACGAACTCGGCCGCCTCCCCGGAGGCGTGGGCGACCCGCATCCGCACCGTCCCGGCGTCCTCGTCGGCGACCGGCAGCAGGATCATGCCCAGCGCGGCGTCCGCCAGTTCCCTGACCTGCTCGGCGGCGACGGTGAGGGCGATCTCCGCCTCGTCCCTGGAGAGCAGCGCCGTGGTGACGGCCGCCGCCCCGGCGATCCACCGCTCGCGGCGGCGGCCCTCCTCGTAGAGGCGGGAGTTCTCGATCGCGACCCCGGCCGCGGCGGCCAGCGCGTGCACCACCTGCTCGTCCTCGGGGGTGAAGGCGCCGCCGCCCTTCTTCTCGGTCAGGTAGAGGTTGCCGAACACCTCGTCGCGGATCCGGATCGGCTCGCCGAGGAAGGTCTTCATCTCCGGGTGGTGCGGCGGGAAGCCGTACGAGCGGGGGTCGGCGCCGAGCTCGGTGAGGCGCAGCGGCTCGGGGCGGTCGATCAGCGCGCCGAGGATGCCCCGCCCGACCGGCAGCTCGCCGATCCGGGCCGCCACCGCGTCGTCCACCCCGACGTGGATGAAGTCGGAGAGCCCCTGCCCGTTGGGGGCGATCACGCCGAGGGCGGCGTAACGGGCGTCGACAAGCTCGGCCGCGCCGGTGGCGATCCGGTGCAGGGTGGCGTGCAGATCCAGGCCCGACCCGACCGAGACAACCGCTTCCAGCAGCCGCTGCATCCGGTCCGTGACCGCGGCGGCGGACTGCAGCCGTTCGGCCACCTCGGTGACCAGGGTGTCCAGCCCGAGCGACGAGATCTCGGGAACGCGGTGCGGCGCCTGGTCCGCCTCCGGATCACCAGGGACGGCGGCCCCTCCGGACACGGCGGTCCCGGCAGGCTCGGCGGGCTCGGGCAGGTCTGGCGTGGGGTCCATGCTGATGAGCGTAGTTTGTGCTGATTTCTGCCGATGGACGGCACGACCGACCGCCGATACGCGATCGGCGGTCGGTCGGAAACGTCCCCGGGGACACCCGCCCAGGGGTCAGACCGCCGCGACGAGAGCCTGCGCGTACGGCACCGAGGCGACACAGGGGTGAGCGATGCCGTGCCCGGTGTGGCCGTCCTCGCCGAAGGCGTCACCGTGGTCCGCGCAGGCGATCATCAGCCACGGCCCGTGGTGCGGCAGCTCCTCGAAGAGCCGGCCCAGCTCACCGTCCGCGTAGGACAGAGCCGCACACTGGCTCTCCCAGCTGTCCTCCGCCTCGCCGGGGAGGTAGCCGGCCGTCGGCTCGTGGGTCGCCGAGACGTTCACGAACAGGAACAGCCGCTGCTCGAAGGACTGCTCCGCGAGCACGGTCAACGCTCGATCGACCTGGTGCCGGGTCGACTCGTAGCAGTCCGGGCCGGTCTCCTCGGCCCAGTACGCCTCCTGGAACAGACCGGGCAGGACCCGGCCCAGCTTCGTACGGGAGTTGAAGTAACCGACGCCTCCGATGCACACCGTGCGGTAGCCGATACCGGCGAGGCCGTTGACGATGTCCGGCGCATCGAAGACGTAGGTGGTCGGCGCGATGGTGCGGCCCCTGCCCGGAACGGCCTGGCAGGCCAGCAGTCGGGGCGGCCGGTTCGGGCCGGACGGTACCGGCAGGAATCCGGCGAAGAAGGCTTGGTGCGCCGGGTAGGTGAAGGTGCCCTGGGTCCGACGCTCCTCCCAGAGCCCCTCGGGCAGGATCCGCTCCAGGTCGGGGGTCCGACCGGCGTGCATCGTGGCGCGGGCCACGTCGTAGCGCAGCGAGTCGAACGTCATGAACAGGACGTGGTGGGTGCCGATGATCGCATTGGCGTTCAGCTGGGGGGACACCGGTGGGGAGCCCTTTCGTTCAGGAGGTGATGCGGAACTCCTCCCCGAGGGCGAAGCCGTGCCTGACGGCTTCCTCTCCGGCCACGATGACGTCCTTCACGGTGTCGATCCCGCGCCAGTAGCCGTCGATCCGGTGGGCGAACAGCCGACCGTCCTTGGCCAGCTCGGGGAAGGTGGAGTCCTCGTGGTCGCCCTTGTCGGGGAAGAGCGGGAAGGTGCGGGTGTCGATGAGGTAGACGCCCGCGTTGATCCAGTACGGGAGTACGGGGCTCTGGGTGAAGCCGAAGATCCGGTCGGTGCGCTCGTCCAGATCGGCGACCCCCCAGTTCGAGCGGTACTGGCTCAGGGCGATCGTCACGGCGGCCTGCCGCATCCGGTGCCGCTCGGCCATCTCGACGAACGAGAAGCCGGTGACGATGTCGCCGTTGAGGACGGCGACCGGCGCCCGATCGGCCGGGTCGCGCAGGAACGCGGTGGCGAACTTCAGCGCGCCGCCCCGGCCGAGCGGCTCGCTCTCGATGGCGTAGGTCAGACGCACGCCGAACCGGGCACCGTCGCCCGCGTAGTGCTTGATCATCTCGTGCCGGTAGCCGCCCGAGACCACGACATCGGTGATGCCCTGCCGCGCTAGCCAGACCAACTGGTAGCCGATGATCGGCACGTCCGCGACCGGCACCATCGCCTTCGGCGCGTCGTCGGTGTAGGGCCGCATCCGGGTGGCCTGACCACCGGCGAGGATGATCGCTTGAGTGGGTGTCTCCATGTCGCAAATCCTCCCATCGTCGTGACATGACGATTCATCAACTACTTTGTCCTACAGGCCGATTTATGCGGACCGAGTCATGCGCACCTGCCTCAGCACGTCGCGGATCTCGTCGAGGTGCGGGCCCAGATGCACCCGCACCTCGTTCTGGACGAAGTCCGAGAGTGCGCCCGCAAAGCCGTCCTCGACCTCCGGCACCTCGCCGTCCGCCCCCTCGGCGCAGATCCGGTCGAATCGGCGGTCCTCCCGGCGGGCATGGGCCCGAACCGAGTGCCGGACGGCGGCGGCGCGCATCCGGCGCGCCGCCGCCGACCGCCCGACGAAGCCCCTGGGCCCACGGCGGACCATCGGCGCGCTCACGCCGCAACCACCGGATCACGCAACTGTGGGCGGCGGTCCGCCGCCCACAGCAACGCGTGCGCGCCCAGGGCGGCCATCCACAGGGCGGCCCCGGCGACGGCCACCGTGGCGCCCGTCGGTCCGGTCGTGGCCGGGCCCGCGAGCGGCAGCTCGAACCAGACGACCTTGCCACCGCCCTCGGCCGGCTCCCAGCCGTGCCGGGAGGCCAGCGCCTCGACCAGCGCGAGCCCACGGCCGCCGGTGTCCAGGTCGCCCGCCACCCGGAGCTGCGGCGGGCGGTCGCTCCCGTCCCTGACCGACACCCGCAACACGGCCACGCCGATCGCCACCTCGACCCCGATCTCGCCCGCCGCGTGCCGCAGCGCGTTGGTGACCAGCTCGGAGACGAGCAACTCGGCGCTGTCCGCCCTGTCCTCCGGCAGGCCGACCCCAGCTATGCGCAGGACATCCCGGAGCCGATGCCGGGCAACGCCGACGCTCTCGGGCACAGCCGACAAGTTGAAGCTGGTCTCGCACATGGCAGTTCCTCCCGTGGCCGATCAGACGGCGTGAGGGTGCTTCCGGGGGAGCGACCTCAGTGGTCGCAGGTGATCGTCGAGCGGTGGCGAACTACCGCTCGCCGGCCGATTGCTGGTTCACAGGCGGCGCGCAGAGCACGCGACGGGCGCGGGCCAGTGAAGCCATCCAGCTGGCTCTCCGCAGTCCGGCGCTAACAGGATGTCGCCTACTCACTCATCAATGCAACCCATCCAGGAGTGAAATGAAAACATTCAATTCGAACCTGAATTCGGCCAGTTGAAGCATGGGCGAATGGTGGCGAGCAGGCTCACGGGACAGGCACACTGGTCCGGCGATACTCAGGAGAGGCGATCACCATGGCCACAGCCGAGCCACGCGTGCCGACAGTCCGTCAGCGTCGACTCGCAGCAGATCTTCGGCGCCTGCGCGAAGAGAAGGGACTGTCGGCCGAACAGGTCGTCGGCAAGTTCCCGGGCATCCTCAATCTGCCCAAGCTCAGCCGGTACGAGAACGCCAGATCCGGCGCCAAACCCGAGATCGTCGAGGCTCTGCTCGACCTCTACGGGTGCGACGAGGGACTGCGCACGGTTCTGCTGGAGATCGCGGGGCAGAAGGACCAACGCGGTTGGTGGAAGGGCTACAGCGACACCATCAATCCGATCTACACCGACCTGATCTCGATGGAATCGCAGGCCGTTGAGGTGAAGGCATTCGAGCTGGGCTTCGTTCCCGGCCTTCTCCAGACTCCGGACTACGCAGCCGCGATCATCTCCAGGCTGTCTGCCGTGACCACGGGCGTCGAGGCGATGGTCGATGTGCGCATCGCACGGCAGCGCGTCCTCACCCGGGACAACCCGGTGAAGCTCTGCGCGGTCGTCCACGAAGCCGCCCTGGCGATAAACGCCGGCGAGGGCGTCATGCGTGAGCAGCTCAACCGCCTGGCGAAGATGAGCCGGCTCCCGAACATCCAGATCCAGGTCATGCCGGCGAACACCCGCCCGAACCCTGGGCTCAACGGGGCGTTCACGCTCCTTGAGTTTCCACAACGCGCCCTCGACATCGTGCTGACCGGCGGCACGGTCCGCAGCAGCTGGGTCGAGGATCCGGCGGAGGTGGATACCTACCGAGGGGGCTTCCACGAGATCATGGCTGCGGCCCTGAACGTGGACGACTCCCTCGATTTCATCATCCGAAAGAGGGACGAACTCACATGACCATCACCAATGCGTCCTCCCTGCCCGTGACTTGGAGGAAGTCCAGCCGGAGCAACGAACGCGACAACTGCGTCGAGTTCGCCTTCCCCGACGCGCCGGGATCGTTCATCCGTGACTCGAAGGACCCCAACGGGCCCGCCCTGGCCCTGACCGCCGAGGGGCACGCCGCCTTCATCGAGGCGGTCGCGCACGGCGAGTTCGACTTCGGCCTCGTCTGACCTCCGGCAGCGGGCACGGTCCGGCGCGGACGAAGCGCGCCGGACCGTGCCCGCTGTTGTACCGCATCCCGCGCGAACTCTCGGGGGACCGGCCGGGCCGGTCAGGCCACCAGTACGCCGTCCGTCTCCCGCTCGCGGTCGTGCATGGCGCGCAGGCGCCCCTCCGGGCGGGACAGCAGCTCCGACCAGGCGCCCCGCTCGACCACCCGGCCGGCCTCCAGGACCAGCACCTCGTCCACCGTGGCGTCGTCCAGTCCGGCCAGCCGGTGGGTGATCAGCAAGGTGCTGCGCCCGGCGGTGGCGGCGAGCAGGTCGGCGGTGAGGGCGTCGGCGGTGGGCAGGTCGAGGTGCTCGGCGGGCTCGTCGAGGATCAGCACCGGGAAGTCGGCGAGCAGGGCCCGGGCCAGTGCGAGCCGCTGCCGCTGGCCGCCGGAGAGCCGGGCGCCGTGCTCGCCGACCATGGTGTCCAGCCCGTCCGGCAGGCTCTCGGTGAAGTCCAGGAGCCGGGCGGCGGCGAGCGCGGCCCGCAGCTCGTCCTCGTCGGCGTCGGGCCGGGCGAGGCGCAGGTTCTCCCGGAGCGAGCTGTCGAAGACATGGGCGTCCTGCGCGCAGAGCCCGATCACCCGGCGGACGTCCTCCCCCGCGAGCGAGCGGCTGTCCACAGCCTGTGGACGACCGGCCGCGAGCACCACGCTGCCCGCGCGCTGGTCCAGGAAGCGCAGCAGCGTCTGCGCGAGCGTGGTCTTGCCGGAGCCGGACGGGCCGACCACGGCGATCCGCCGGCCGGGCCCGAGGTCGAGGTCCACCCCGGCCAGCGCGTCGGCGCCCTGCCCGGGGTGGCGGGCGGTCAGGCCGCGCACCGCGATCGGCAGCGGCCGCTCCGGCAGCGCCACCGGCGCGACGGGCTCGGCCACGGCCTCCGGCGCGTCCAGCACCTCGGCGAGCCGCTCCGAGGCGGCCAGGCTGCGCCGGCGGGCCTGGACGGCGGCCGGCATCCCGGTGACCGCCTCGAAGGCCGCCAGCGGGGTCAGTACGACCACGGCCAAGCAGACCGGGGCGAGCGCCCCGGACGCCACGCCGCGCAGTCCGACGGCCGCGGCGGCGGCCACCGTGAGGCCGGTGAGCAGGGTGATCAGACCGGTGCCGAGCGCCGCGGTGGCGGCCGAGCGGGCGGCCAGCCCGGTCAGCGTCGCGTCGGCGGCGCGGACGGCGGCCAGCCGGCCCGGCAGCGCGCCCGCCACGGTGAGTTCGGCGGTGCCGCTGAAGGCGTCCAGGACGGCGGTGGCGAGCCGCCCGCGCGCCGGGGCCTGCCGCCGCTCGGCACCGGCCGACCAGCGGGCGGTCAGCACCGGCACCACCAGACCGGCGAGCAGCAGTCCGAGCCCGAGCACCAGCCCGGCGGCGGGCAGGAAGGCGCCCATGGCGAGCGCGGCGGCCGCGGAGACCACCGCCGCCACCGCGGCCGGGAGCCGCCAGCGCAGGTAGTGGTCCTGGACGGCGTCGACGTCGGCGACCAGCCGGGAGAGCAGGTCGCCCCGCCGGAACGCGGGCAGCGCGGCCGGGGCGAGCACCGCGAGCCGGCGGTGGACGGCGGCGCGCAGGGTGCCGAGGGCGCGCAGCACCGCGTCGTGCGAGACCAGCCGCTCGGCGTAGCGGAAGACGCTGCGGCCGATGCCGAAGGCGCGCACCGCGGTGACGGCCATCATCAGGTGGAGCACGGGCGGCATCTCGGAGGCGCGGGAGATCAGCCAGCCGGAGGTGGCCATCAGCGCCACGGCGCAGCCGAGCGCGAGCGCGCCGAGCAGCACCGAGAGCGCCAGCCGGGGGCGGACGGCGCCCGCGGCGGGGGCCGGTCCGTCCTGGTCCGGAGCCGGGGGCGTCGGACGCCCCCGGTGCGCGAGCACCGGGACGGCCGCCCGAGGGGCGGGAACGGCGGCCGGGCCGGCCAGCCGGACCCGCCGGTCGGCGGCGGCGAGCAGCGCGGGCCGGTGCGCGACCACCAAGACGGTGCGCGCCGGGTCGGCTGCCAGCGCCCGGACGGCGTCGACGACGGCCGCCTCGGAGGCGCCGTCCAGGTTGGCGGTGGGCTCGTCGAGCAGGACCAGCGGGCGGTCGTCGGCGAGCAGCACCCGGGCGAGCGCGAGCCGCTGGCGCTGCCCGGCGGAGAGCCCGGCGCCGTCCTCGCCGAGGCGGGTGCCGAGGCCCTGCGGCAGCCGGTCGACGAAGTCGAGGGCGTGCGCGGAGCGCAGGGCCTCGCGCTGCTGCTCCTCGGTGGCGCCGGGCCGGTGCAGGGTCAGGTTGTCGGCGACGGTCCCGGCGAACAGGTGCGGGTGCTGCGGCACCCAGGCGATCTGCCGCCGCCAGCTGTCCGGCTCCAGCTCGGCCAGGTCGTGGGTCCGGCCGTCGGCGCCGGTGATCCGGACCGTCCCGGCGGTGGGCGCGGTGAGGCCCAGCAGGACGCCGAGCAGGGTGGACTTGCCGGCCCCGGAGGGCCCGGTGAGGGCGACCGTCTCGCCGGGGCGCAGGGTGAGCGAGGCGCCGTCCAGGGCGGGCGCGCTCCGGCCGGGGAAGGCCACCACGAGGTCCTCGACCGTGACGGCGGCCCCGGCCAGGGCGGGTGCGGGGACGGTGCCGCGCGGCGGCAGCGGGGTCTCCAGCACCTCGAAGATCCGGTCGGCGGCGGTGAGGCCCTCGACGCTGGAGTGGTAGAGCGCGCCGACCTGGCGGATCGGGAAGTAGACCTCGGGGGCGAGGACCAGGATCAGCAGCCCGGTCTCCAGGTCGAGGGTGCCGTCGACCAGCCGGAAGCCGACGGTGACGGCGACCAGCGCGACCGAGAGGGTGGAGAGCAGTTCCAGCGCGAAGGAGGAGACGAACGCGATCCGCAGGGTGCGCAGGGTGGCCCGGCGGTAGTCGGCGGTGATCCTGGCGACGGTGGCGGCCTGGGCGCGGGCCCGGTTGAACACCTTGAGCGTGGGCAGTCCGGCGACGACGTCCAGGAAGTGGTGCGAGAGCCGGGACAGCCCCTCCCACTGACGGTCCATCCGGGCCTGGGTGGCCATCCCGATCAGCACCATGAACAGCGGGATCAGCGGCAGGGTGCCGGCGATGATCGCGGCCGAGGTGACGTCGGCGCCGACGATCCGCAGCAGCACCGTGGCCGGGACGACCACGGCGAGCGCGAGCTGCGGCAGGTAGCGGGCGAAGTAGTCGTCGAGCGCGTCGACGCCCCGGGTGGCCAGGGTGGTGAGTTCGCCGGTGCGCCGGCCCGCCAGGTAGGCCGGGCCGAGCGCGGTGGCGTGGTCGAGCAGCCGGCGCCGCAGGGTGGACTTCACCCGGGCGACGGACCGGTGCGCGACCAGTTCGGTGAGCCAGCCGACCAGCCCGCGTCCGACCGAGGTGAGCGCCAGCAGCGCCAGCGGCGTGCCGAGCTCTCCGAGCCCGTCCCGCTGCTGGAAGCCCCGGACCACGAGTTCGG
Source organism: Kitasatospora purpeofusca (assembly GCF_036010405.1). Lineage (NCBI taxonomy): Bacteria > Bacillati > Actinomycetota > Actinomycetes > Kitasatosporales > Streptomycetaceae > Kitasatospora > Kitasatospora purpeofusca. The sequence goes on from NZ_CP108561.1 coordinate 4,918,334, forward strand.
CGATCAGGCCCGCCTGGGCCACCACCAGGGCCGCGTTCGCCGTCCCGAGCAGGACGGATCCGGCGAGGAAGGCCCGGGTGGTGCGGGCGTGCGCGAGGAGTCGGGGGTCGACCGGCTTCATGGCCTCAGCCCTGGTCGAGGGCGGCGGCCGGGTCGTGCCCGGGGATGTGCTGGACGCCGATCCGCTTGCGGAACACCCAGTACGTCCAGCTCTGGTAGAGCAGCACCAGCGGGGTGAACACGGCGGCCACGATGGTCATCAGCTTGAGCGTGTACGGCGAGGAGGCCGCGTTGGTCACGGTCAGGCTCCACTCCGGGTTCAGGGTGGACGGCATGACGTCGGGGAAGAGCGCGAGGAAGAGCATCGCGACGGCGGCCACGATCGTCGCGCCGGAGAGGACGAAGGCCCAGCCCTCGCGGCCCACCTGGTTGGCGAGGAGCGCGCCCACCAGGGCGAGCACCGCGACCACCAGGGCGGCGAGGCTCCAGCCGTTGCCGTTGGCGGCCTGGGTCCAGATCAGGAAGACCGCCGCCAGCGCCGCGGCCGCCAGACCTGCCCGCAGCGCCGCGGCCCGGGCCCGGTCGCGGATGTCGCCGACCGTCTTGAGCGCGGCGAACACCGCGCCGTGGAAGGTGAACAGGCTGAGCGTCACCAGGCCGCCGAGCAGTGCGTACGGGTTGAGCAGGTCCCAGAACCCGCCGACGTAGTTCTTCTCGGCGTCGATGTCGACGCCGCGGACGATGTTGGCGAAGGCGACGCCCCAGAGGAAGGCCGGGACCAGCGAGGTCCAGAAGATCGCCTCCTCCCAGTTCCGCTGCCAGCGCGGTTCGGGCCGCTTGGCCCGGTACTCGAAGGCGACGCCGCGCACGATCAGGCAGACCAGGATCAGCAGCAGCGGGATGTAGAAGCCGCTGAAGAGGGTCGCGTACCAGTCCGGGAAGGCGGCGAAGGTGGCGCCGCCGGCGGTCAGCAGCCAGACCTCGTTGCCGTCCCAGACCGGACCGATGGTGTTGATCAGCACCCGGCGCTCGGCGGTGTTCCGGGCGAGCGGCTTGGTGAGGATGCCGATGCCGAAGTCGAAGCCCTCCAGGAAGAAGTAGCCGATCCAGAGGACGGCGATCAGGACGAACCAGACGTCGTGAAGTTCCATGGTGTGTCGTTCCCGTCGATCCTGGGTGGCCTCAGTAGGCGAAGACGAGCGGCTTGTCGGCGTCGTCCCCGGAGCCGGGACCGCGCAGGGTCGGGTCCTCGGTCGGCGGCCGCTCGTCGGTGACCGGTCCGGCCTTGGCGTACTTGACCAGCAGCTTCACCTCGACGACGGCGAGGATCGCGTACAGCGTGGTGAAGGTCGCCAGGGCGCCGATCTGGGTGCCGATGCCCACGTTGGGCGAGACGGCGCTCGCGGTGGTCATCAGTCCGAAGACCGCCCAGGGCTGCCGGCCCATCTCGGTGAAGATCCAGCCGAAGCTGTTGGCGATCAGCGGGAAGCCCATGGTGAGGATGCCGATCCGCCAGCTCCACTTGGTGAGAAAGGGGCCCAGCTCCCGCTTCGGGGTGAGCATCAGCCTCGGCACCTCGGTGTCCCCGGTGCGGAACTCCGGGGCGAGGAAGCGCTTCTTCCTGGTGGTCCAGAGCCCGATCACCCCGGCCACGAAGGAGGTCATCCCGAAGCCGATCATGAGGCGGAAGCCCCAGTAGGTGACGAAGATGCTCGGGATGTAGTCCATGGGGTCGCCGCCGTACTTGGCGGCCTCGGCCTCGGCGGTGTCGTTGATGCCGGGGACGGAGGAGCTGAAGTCGCTGTTGGCGAGGAAGGACAGTATCCCGGGGATCTCCAGCTCCACCGAGTTGTGGCCCTTGCTGACGTCGCCGACCGCGAAGACCGAGAACGGCGCCGGCGCCTTGGTGTCCCAGAGCGCCTCGGCGGCGGCCATCTTCATCGGCTGCTGGCGGAACATCACCTTGGCGAGCGAGTCACCGCTGAGCGCGGTACCCAGGCCGAAGACCACCGCGAGCACCAGGCCGAGCCGCAGCGAGGTCCGCATCACGGCGACCCTCTCCGGGGCGGCGGCGGCGCTCCCCGGCTTGCGCTCGGCCTTCCAGAGGTGGAACGAGGCGATGCCGACCATGAACGCGGCGCCGGTGAGGAAGGCCGCGGTCAGGGTGTGCAGGACGACGGTGACGGTGGTGTCCTGGAACAGCACCTTGGCGATGTCGGTCAGCTGGGCCTTGCCGGTGGCCGGGTCGATCACGTAGCCGACCGGGTGCTGCATCCAGGAGTTGGCCGCCAGGATGAAGTAGGCGGAGAGCACGGTGCCGAGCGCGACCATCCACATGCAGGCGCAGTGCAGCTTCCGCGGCAGCTTGTCCCAGCCGAAGATCCACAGGCCGATGAAGGTCGATTCGAAGAAGAAGGCGATCAGCGCCTCCATCGCGAGCGGGGCACCGAAGACGTCGCCGACGAAGCGGGAGTAGTCGGACCAGTTCATGCCGAACTGGAACTCCTGCACGATGCCGGTGACCACGCCCATCGCGATGTTGATCAGGAAGAGCTTCCCCCAGAACTTCGTGGCGTGGAAGTACTTCTCCTTGTCCGTCCGCACCCATGCGGTCTCCAGCCCCGCCACGATCGCGGCGAGGCTGATGGTGAGCGGTACGAAGAGGAAGTGGTAGACGGTGGTGATGCCGAATTGCCATCGCGCGATGGTTTCGTGAGCGATTGCCAGGTCCACGTCGCCCTCTCTCCAACCGACCTCGTTCGAGGTCACATTTCAGACAAACTTCATCTATAGCCGGGGACCGCTGCCCAGGGGTGCACGCTTGCCCGCTTGTGAACGTGAACACGTTCACAAACTCAGTATCCACCACCCTTACGCGGTGGGAGCGGGCGGGGTGGGGTTCTACCGGCGGCGATGCCGTGCGCACAGTCTGCGAACCGGGCGGCCGGGCCACAACGAGCAGCCGGGAAGGTGGGGAGGAGAATGTGGACGGTCCGTAGCATTGACACCTACTGCCCTGACAGAAAGGCATGTTCACCGTGCGAGCGATCATCGAAGCGATGGCCGGCCGGCTGGCCGGGGTGCCCGGCGTGGTCGGCGTCGTGCTCGGCGGCAGCCGGGCCCGGGGCGAGCACACCCCCGGCTCCGACTACTACAGGTCCGGCCTCGACCTCGACGCCCTGCGCGCCCTCGCCGGCCCCGGGGTCGAGGTGGCCGGACCGGGCGGCTGGGGTCCCTGGGTCGACGGCGCCGCCAAGGGCGCGGCCTGCGGCGACACCCTGTACGTCGCGCTCTGCCTCGCCCACGCCGTGGGCGTCCTGGTGCAGGCGCTGTACGCGGCCGACCGGCGCTGGTGCCTCAACGAGAAGGGCGCCCTGGCGGTGGCCGAGACCCTGCCGACCGCCCCGCCCGGCTTCGGCCCGCGCGCCCGCGCCCTGCTCGCCGCCCCCGGCGGCGACCCGGCGGCCCTCACCGCCACCGTCGCCGCCGCCCGCGGCCTGGTCGAGGACACCGAGGCGGCGCTCCGCGAGGCCCGGTAGCTGTCAGGCCCGGCCGAGCAGCTGGGTGCCCGGGGCGGAGGGGGCGCGGGCGGTGAAGTAGTCGACGAAGCCGCGCAGGAACTCCGCCGCCGTGATCACGCCGTCCCCGTCGGTATCCAACTGCCGGAAGCCGTGCGAGAGTTCGGCCGGATGCACCCGGCGGCCGCCGAACAGCACCCGGTACTCGGCGAAGTCCAGCAGGCCGTCCCCGTCCGCGTCGGCCGCCTCGAACACCGCCCGGAGCGCGGGCAGCAGTCCGCGCTCCAGGTACGCCGGGTCGCGGTCGCAGCCGGCCAGCGTGGCGGCGATGTACTCGGCCCTGCTCACCCGGCCGTCGCCGTCGGTGTCCATGCCCGCCCGCAGCTCCTCCCACCAGCGCTCGAAGGCGTCGTACACCCGGGCCTCCCCCTCCTCGGAGAGCTCCAGCTGCCAGCACACGTTGTGCGCCATCGCCCGGAGGTCGTGGGCGGTGAGGTGGCCGTCCCCGGTCTGGTCGAGCACCTCCCGGAAGAACCGGTCCAGCCGGGGCGGCCGGGTGTCCTGCCGCGGCTGCCGCCGGGGCCTGGACGAGGAGCCCGCCCCGGGGGCGCGGTAGCGGTGGCGGTCCGGCAGCCTGGTGACCACCACCCGGGCACCGCGGTGCAGCAGCAGCGAGAGCAGCCGCCCGCGCCGGGTGGGGACCAGGCCGAAGCGCTCCCGGAAGACCGCCGGGAGGTCCGCGACCGTCAGCTCGGCGGCCAGCCGGCCGACCACCGCGCTCAGCGCCCGCCAGCCCACCGGGCCGAGGAAGCGCAGCCGGCGCGGGCAGGGCGTCTCGGCCAGCAGGTCGTACAGCAGGTGGCGCGCCGTCCCGTCGAACTCCAGCCGCTCGACCACCGTCCGGTGGAGCCGGCCGCGCAGCTCGGCCGCGGTGGCGGGCAACTCCCCCGAGGACAGCCCGAACACCGCCGCCACCCCGGCGAACTCCCGGTACGAGGCTTCGAGTTCCTCCGCCGGGTACGGATCTCCGCTCAACTCCCGCATCGCGACGACGCTTTCGAAGAGGGTGAGCAGCACCCAGGCCCGGGCGTCCGGGTCCCGGGCGTCGTAGCCGCGCCCGTCCCCGGTGGTGCCGCCGATCCGCCGGTGCGCCCGGTCGAGCCGCTGGACCTCGCGCCAGAGCTGCTCCTCGTCGGCCTGGAACAGCCGCCGTCCGCTGGCCATGGTGTGCTCGACCCGGCGCCACGGGTGGCCCCGGTAGGTGGAGTGCTCGGCCATCCCGGCCGCGACCACCGGGTGGGCGGCCTGCAGCACCACCAGCCGCCAGGCGACGAGCACGATCCGCCACTCCGAGAGGTCCCGCCGGAAGGACGCCCCGGGACCCGCTGCTGACGCTGCCATCCGGACCGCTCCTGGGAGTTCGGGAACCTTCGGGTACGGGCGGGGCTCTTCCCGGCGGATCGGCGGGGAAACCGGGAGCGGTATTCATCAGACAGTCCTACTTGTCGGATGCTGCCAGCTTCTCCAGCTCCGCGAGGTCCGCCGGGGACAGCCGCAGCGCGGCGGCGGCGATGTTCTCCTCCAGGTGCGCCGGCGAGGAGGTGCCGGGGATCGCGAGCACCGACGGCGAGAGCGCCAGCAGCCAGGCCACCATCACCTGGGCCCGGGTGGCGCCGTGCCGCTCGGCGACCCGGCGCAGGGCCGGGTGGTCGGGCACCCCGGAACCGCCCAGCGGGTAGAACGGGACGAAGGCGATGCCCCGCGCCGTGCAGTCCGCCAGCAGCCGGTCCTGCTCCGCCGTGCGCTCCAGCAGGCTGAACTTGTTCTGCACCGTCACGACCGGGGCGATCGCCTCGGCCTCGGCGAGCTGGGCCTCGGTCACATTGCTGACGCCCAGGTGCCGGATCAGGCCCTCCTCGCGCAGCTCCGCCAGCGCGGCGAAGGGTTCGGCGATCGAGGACTGACTGGGCATCCGGCGCAGGTGGACCACGTCCAGCCGGTCCACCCCGAGCTCGCGCAGATCGCGGTGGACGGCGGCCCGCAGCGCCTCCCGGTCGGCCGGGTCCAGCCAGCGGCCCTCCGGGTCGCGGCCCGGGCCGACCTTGGTGGCGATCACCAGGCCGTCCCGGTAGGGGTGCAGGGCCCGCCGGATCAGACCGTGGGCGGAGACGTCCCGGAAGAAGTAGAACCAGGCGGTGTCGATGTGGTCGACACCCAGCTCGACGGCCCGGCGCAGCACCCGGACGCTCTGCTCGGGGTCGCAGGCGGGCCCCTCCCAGTCGCGGGACGGCAGTTTCATCGCGCCGAAGCCCATCCGGGACACCGGCAGGTCGCCGCCGAGGAGGAAGGTGCCGGCGGCGCTCGCGGGGAGTGCGGCGTTCGCGGGGGAGGCGGGGGAGGCGGGAGTCGTCGTCATGGCCCCAAGCCTCGGCCCGGCTCGCCGCGGCCCCGACCGATCTGGCACCTTGCTGCCATGAGCACCGATCGGATCATCACCCTGCACGGCGAGCAGGAGCTCGTCCAACGGGCCGGGCACCTCTTCGTCGCCTCCCACGAGGAGTTCCTGGTCGCCGCCACCGATCTGGTGACCTTCTCCACGGGCGTCAACGCGGCCTTCCGGGAGGGGAAGCGGCCGCACGTCGTCCCCGGCCTCACCATGCGCAAGCTCTACAGCCGCCGGGCCCTCGCCGACCCCGAGTCGCTCCGGCGGCTGCGGCGGATCGCCGCCTCCGGCATCGAGGTCCGGATCTCCGACGGGCCGATAGCCCGGGAGGCGATCGTCATCGACCGGCACACCGCGATCCTGGCCGGCGCCCCGGTGCGGGGCGTGCGCGCGTACACCGTGGTGCAGGCGCCGGAGGTCGTCGACGGCGTGCGCTCGCTGTTCCGCGCCACCTGGGAGACCGCCACCGCCCTCGCCGACTGCGCCGCCCCGCCGCCCCCGCTCACCGAGCAGGCCCGCGACACCCTGCGCACCCTCTCCGCCGGCCACACCGACGAGACCGGCGCCCGCCTCCTCGGCGTCTCCCTGCGCACCTACCGCCGCCGGGTCGCCGACCTCATGGCCACCCTCGGCGCCGCCTCCCGCTTCCAGGCCGGCCTGCTCGCCCGGGACCTCCTCCGGGAGGAGGTCAGCCCCGCCGCTCCCCGGTGATCCCGGGGCCGACCACGAACCCCTTGGCGGGCCCCTCCGGGACCACGGCGTCCTCCCCGTACGGCGTCCGCTCCGACCGGGCGTAGGCCCCTCGCTCGGGGTCCGGCCCCGAGAGGACGGTGACGGCGCCGCCGTCGTCGTAGTCGTCGATGATCACGTAGACGGGGATGCCGGCGGTGGCGTAGGCGCGGTGCTTGAGGACACGGTCGCGTTGCCGGCCTTCCTTGCCCGGTGAGACCGTCTCGACCACCAGCGCCACACTCGATGCGACCACCCCGAGACCCTCGGGATGCTCGATCTCGTCGTCCTCGTCGGGCGCGACGAAGACATCGGGGATCAACACCTTGAGTCCCGCGATGACGTTTCCGTCCTGGGCGGAGCTGAACCCGGTGCCGGCCAGGTACCGGTCCAGCGCCTTGCTCAACCGCCGATTGACGCTGAAATGACGGTGCCCACCGGTGGGTGACATCTCAATAGCTCCCTCGATGATCTCCGCACGGAAGCCCTCGGGGACCTCCATCGCCTTCCACACCTGCCACAGCGCCTGGTCCAGGTCCACGACGGTCTCCTCGGCTACGAGCGCGAACATTGAGACACCCCTCATTCCCGTCCAGTGTGATCAGCCCGTACAACCCCGCACAAGCCGTACTCGCACACTCGCACCCGGTCGCCCCGCTACCGGGGTGAACGAAGTGGATTCACCCGATCGGGGGGTTTCAGCGCTGGTGGGGGAGTTCCAGGCGGAAGGTGGCGCCGGTGCCGGGGGTGGTGTGGAGGGTGAGGGCGCCGCCGTGGGCGTGGGTGAGGGCGGTGGCGATGGCGAGGCCGAGGCCGGCGCCGCCGCGCTGGTCGTTGCGGCTGCGGGAGGCGTCGACGCGGTAGAAGCGGTGGAACACCAGGGCGGCCTGGTCGGCGGTGAGGCCGGGGCCGGCGTCGGCGACCTCCAGCAGGCAGAGGCCGCCCTCGTGGCCCACCCCGATCCGGACCGGGGTGCCGGGCGGGGTGTGCTTGACGGCGTTGCCGACCAGGTTGGTGACCACCTGGCGGAGCCGGGCCTCGTCGCCGAGCACGGGCGCCGGGCCGGGCGGGCCGCTGCCGGCCGGGCCGGTGAGGGCGACCGGGCGGCTCGGGTCGAGGGCGGTGAGGTCGTGCAGGGCGTCCGCGGCGAGGGTGCGCAGGTCCATCGGCGCGAGGTCGAGCGGGCGCTCCTCGTCCAGCCGGGCGAGCACCAGCAGGTCCTCGACCAGGGTGCCCATCCGGATCGCCTCGTTCTCGATCCGGCCCATGGTGCGCCGGACGTCGGCCTCGGCGGGCAGGGCGCCCATCCGGTACAGCTCGGCGAAGCCGCGGATGCCGGCCAGCGGGGTGCGCAGCTCGTGCGAGGCGTCCGCGACGAACCGCCGCATCCGGCCCTCGGACTCCGCCCGGGCGGCGAAGGCGGCCTCGATCTGCGCCAGCATGCCGTTGAGGGCGATGGAGAGCCGGCCGACCTCGGTGTTCGCCGGGAGGGCCGGCATCCGGTGCGAGAGTTCGCCGGCGGCTATCAGCTGGGCGCCCTCCTCGATCCGGCGCAGCGGCCGCAGCCCGGTGCGGACGGCGAAGAAGCCGAGCGCCGCGATCACCAGCAGGACGACGCCCCCGATCGCCAGGAAGGCGGTCCGCAGCCGGTTGACGGTGGTGTCGATGTCCTCGCGGGAGACGGCGACCATCACATAGGCGGCGCTGGGCGCGGGCGCGGCGAAGACGCTGGCCGGGGCGCTCGGCCGCTGGACCGGCAGGACGATCGCCCGCCAGCTGGCCCGCCCGCGCCGGTCGGGCAGGTCGACGGGGGTGTCGGCGCCGACCGCGGCCGGGTCGAAGCCGTCCAGCTGCGGCGCCGGCTCGTTCTCGGACATCGGCTGGCGCACCACGAACTGCACCTTGCCGTCGACACCCAGGTACTGGACCAGGTACTGGCTGGGCAGCGCGGCAAGGAGCGGCGTGGCCCGCTTGCCGCCGAGCGAGGGCTGCTGCTGCTTGGGCTCCACCCAGCTGTTGCGGGTCGGCGCGCGGCGGGCCAGCGGTTCGCCGAAGCGCTGCAGCTGCTCGTCGAGCCGCTGGACCAGCTGGTGGCGGACGGTGCCGAGCACCACGGTGTCGCTGACCACCAGGCCGGTGGTGACCAGGGCGAGCACCAGCACCAGCAGCCGGGCGCGCAGCGACAGCCGGCCGAGCGGCAGGCCGGGGCGGCGGCTGGGCGGCCGGGCGGCGGTGCGCGCGGACGCGCGGCGGGGGAGCGGGAGGGGCATCGGGGCGGCGGGGTCCTGGCTCAGCTCTGCGGGGGGCGGCGCAGGGCGTAGCCGATGCCGCGCACGGTGTGGATCAGCTTGGGTCCGTGGCTGGGCCCGGAGTCGAGCTTGCGGCGCAGGTAGGAGATGTAGGACTCGACGATCGAGAGGTCGCCGCCGAAGTCGTAGGCCCAGACGTGGTCGAGGATCTGTGCCTTGGAGACCACCCGGCCGACGTTGGCCATCAGGTAGTGCAGCAGCTTGAACTCGGTCGGGGAGAGCGCGACCACGACGCCGCCGCGGGTGACCTCGTGGGCCACCGGGTCGAGCACGAGGTCGGCGACGATCAGCCGGCCGTCCTCGGCCGGTCCGCCGGAGCGGCGCAGGATGGCGCGGATCCGGGCGATCAGCTCCTCCAGGCTGAACGGCTTGGTGACGTAGTCGTCGGCGCCCGCCGCGAGGCCCTGGACCTTGTCCCCGACGCCGTCCTTGGCGGTGAGGAAGAGCACCGGCAGGTGGTCGCCGGGGTGGCCGTGGCCGGGGCCGGCGATGAGGCCGCGGCTGGTCTGCTCCCGGAGCCGCTCGACGACGGTGAAGCCGTCGAGGTCGGGGAGCATCACGTCCAGGACGACCAGGTCGGGGCGGTCGACGGCGATCAGTTCCAGCGCTTCGGCGCCGCTGGCGGCGGAGGCGACCCGGAAGCCGGAGAAGCGGAGCGAGGCGGACAGCAGCTCGCGGATGTTCGGTTCGTCGTCGACGACGAGCAGGTAGGCCTCCCCCTGGCCGCCGTTGTTCACCGCCGAAGTTCCTGTCGACACAGTGCCTTGCACGGGGGTTCCGCCTCCCGGTCGGACGATGGCGTTCAGCTCGAGGCTAGCTCGGGGAGGCCAAGGGCCATCGATGAATGTTGGATTAACACCTTATCGGGCGGTTTTGTACGGACAGACCCCCAGGTCGGGCCTCGGTGGTGTGCGCACCGCCCCGACAGTACTCCGGCGCAGGTCGGCGCGGGGGTGCGCGGGGGTGCGCGGGGGTGCGCGGGGATGCGCGGGAACGAGCGGGAACGAGCGGGGATGCGCGGCCCGGCCCCCGGAGGAGGTCGGGCCGGGCCGCGCGGACGTACGGCGGCCGGTCAGCCGCCGGACGGGTTCCGGGTGGCGCCTCCGCCGGGGCCGCCCGCCCCGCCGCCGAAGCCGCCCGCGCCTCCCCCGAAGCCACCGGCGGCGGCGCCCTCGACCAGCTGGGTCGCGGCGTAGCCCCCGTCGGTCGGGGTGCCGACCACGGTGACGCTCTGGCCGGGCTGGAGGTCGCCGACCTTGCCCTCCTTGTTGAGCTGCACCTTGGTGGAGTCGCCGGTGGTCACCTTGACGGTGTTGCCGCTGGCGTCGGTCAGGTAGACGGTGGTGCCGTCCACGGCCTTGACCGTGCCCCGGGTGAAGCCGCCCTGGCCGCCGCCGGTGCCCTGGCCCCCGCCCTGGCCGCCCTGGCCGTTGCGGCGGTTGCCGTTCTGGCCCGCTCCGGCACCGGTCGCGCCCGGCCGGGGCTGCTGCGCGCCGCCGCCCGCGGCGACCGTCCGGCCGGAGGACCGCTCGGGGGCCTGGTCGCGCTGGTACCAGACGCCGCCGGCGAAGGCCGCCGTGGCGATCACCGCGGCGGACAGCACCAGCGGCACCCAGGGCAGCCGGCGCCTCGGCGGCGCGGCCAGCTCGGCGGTGACGTCCCTGCCGTCCGGCGCGGTGGAGAGCAGCACGACCTGCTCGGCGGGGGTGGACGGGGTGGACGGCTCGGTCTCGTTGCTCATGGTCTGCGGTCCTTGGTCACTCGTGCCGGAGGGCGTCGATCGGGCGCAGCGAGGCGGCCCGGTTGGCGGGGTAGCTGCCGAAGAACAGGCCGATGGCGACGGCGATCCCGAAGGCGCCGAGCACCGATTCGGGGATCACCACCGGTTCGATGCCGACGATCCTGAAGTGCGAGCCGGCGATCCCGGCCAGCACCCCGAGTCCGGCGCCCACCACCGACAGCAGGGTGGCCTCGGTGAGGAACTGCCCGAGGATGACGCCGCGGGGGGCGCCGAGGGCCTTGCGGATGCCGATCTCCCTGGTCCGCTCGGTGACGGTGACCAGCATGATGTTGGTGATGCCGATCCCGCCGACCAGCAGCGAGATCGCGGCCACGGCGCCGAGCAGCACGGTGAAGGTCTTCGTGGTCGACTCCCGGGCGCTGAGCAGCGAGGTCTGGCTGCTGATCCGGAAGTCCGCCTTGGCGGGGTCGGCGATCGCGTGGGTGCCGAGCAGGATCCGGGTGATCTCGGTCTGGGCCTGCGCGGTGCTCTCCGCCGAGGCCGCCTGCACCATGATCTGGTTCACCGAGCCGAAGCCGGTGAAGGCGTTCTGCACGGTCGGCAGCGGGGCGATCAGCACGTCGTCCGGGTCGGTGAAGCCGGTGCCGCCCTTGGCCTTGAGCACGCCGACCACGGTGAACGGGGTGCCGCCGACGACGATCGGCTTCCCGACCGGGTCCGCGGTGGCGAAGAGCTGCTTCGCGGTGGTCGCCCCGAGCACCGCCACCTTGCGGGAGGCCAGCACGTCGTCCTGGGTGAAGTACTCGCCGTGGTCGACCTTCTGGTTGGCGGTCTCGAAGTACGCCGGGTAGGTGCCGACGATCGAGCCGGGGCTGTACGAGATGTCCCCGTTCAGCGCGGTGCCGCTGGCGGTCACCACCGGCGCCACCGAGCGGACGGCGTGCGGGTCCGCCTCGGTGGCCAGCGCCTTGGCGTCGGCGACGGTCAGCTTCTTGGCGCCGCTCGCGGAGCGCGCGCCGCCGAAGGAGGAACCGGACGTGACGGTGAGCGAGTTGGTGCCGAGCGAGGTGATCGACTCCTTGACCGCGACCGAGGAGCCGTTGCCGACCGCCAGCAGCAGGATCACCGAGGCGACGCCGATCAGCACCCCCAGCATGGTGAGCGCGGAGCGGACCTTGTTGGCGACCAGGCCGCCGGCCGCGAAACGGAGGGTCTGCCAGAGGATCACGCGGGCACCCCCGCCCGGTGCGGCGCGGGCGGCGGCCCGTCCACCGGAGCCTGCCGGACGTCCGAGACGATCATGCCGTCCACCAGTCGCAGCACCCGCTTGGCGTGCCGGGCGACCTCGTCCTCGTGGGTGATCAGCACGACCGTGCGGCCGGTGGCGTTGAGGCCGTCGATCAGCCCGAGGACCTCCTCGGTGGAGCGGCTGTCCAGGTTGCCGGTGGGCTCGTCGGCGAGCAGCATCGCGGGCGCGGTGACCAGGGCCCGGGCCACCGCGACGCGCTGCTGCTGGCCGCCGGAGAGCTCGTTGGGCCGGTGCCCGGACCGCTCGGCCAGGCCGACCAGGGAGAGCGCGGCGAGCGCCCGCCGGCGGCGTTCGGCGGCCCGCACGCCCGCGTAGGCGAGCGGCAGCTCGACCTGGGCGAGCGCGGTGGTGCGCGGGACCAGGTTGAAGGACTGGAAGACGAATCCGATCTTGCGGTTGCGCACCAGGGCGAGCTGCTGCTCGTCCAGGTGGCCGACGTCGATGCCGTCCAGCAGGTAGCGGCCGTCGGTCGGGACGTCGAGGCAGCCGAGGATGTTCATCAGCGTGGACTTGCCGGAGCCGGAGCTGCCCATCACGGCGACGTAGTCGCCCTGCTCGATGTCCAGGTCCACGCCCAGCGGGGCGCCGGTGGCGGGGTCGTCCGGGCCGCGCAGCGCGTGCACGGTGGCGTCGCCGTGGCCGTAGGACTTGGTGAGGCGGCGGATCCGGATCACCGGCGGCGCCGTGTCCGGGTGAGCCGGGTCCGGGCGGTCCGGGCGGTCCGGCCGCACCGGGCCGGCGCCCGGCCGGGTGCGGAGGAGGGAGCGGCGGGCCATCAGCGGCCACCGCCGCCCCGGGCGGCGCCCGCGCCGCCTGCGGCCCCGCCGCCGCCGACCCCGGCCACACCCGCACCGACACCGGCACCCGCGCCGCCGTTCCGGCCGCCCTGGCCGCCGGTCGCGCCCGGGAAGGAGCCGTTGGGGAAGCCGTTGGAGCCGCTGGTGGAGGCCAGTTCGACCTTGTCGCCCTCGTTCAGGCCGGTCAGCACCTGCACCGTGGTGTCGCCCTCGACGCCGACCTCGACGGTCACCCGGTCGGAGCTGCCGTCCTGGTGGACCACGGTCGCGGTACGGCTCGACCCGGTCCCGGACAGGGCCGAGGTGGGCAGCGAGAGCGCGTTGTCCGCCTCGCCGGTGACCACCGAGACGGTCGCGCTGAGGCCGGTCCGCAACTTGCTGGTGTCACCGGAGATCTGGAGCGTCGCCGAGTACTGCACGGCCGCCGCACCGCCCCCGGAGCCGCTCACCGGCAGCGGGCTGACCGACAGCACCGACGCGTTGAACCTGCTGTCGGACTGCGCGTTCAGGGTGACGGTGGCCGCCTCGCCCTTCTTGAGCTTGAGCGAGTCCAGCTCGGAGAAGTTCGCGGTGACCTGCATGCCGGTCGGGTTGGTCAGCACGATGAAGCCGCTGGGGGCGGTGGCGGAGCTCCCGGTCGCCTTGGTGCCGCTGCCGGAGGAGGAGCCGCCGGTCGCGCCGACCGTGTCGCCCGCCCTGGCCGCCACCGAGGCGACCGTGCCGTCCACCGAGGCGGTGAGCGTGGTGCCGGCCAGCGCCGTCCGGGCGTTGGAGAGGTTGGTCTGCGCGGTGGCGAGCTGCTGCTCGGCCTGGGCGACCGCCGCCTCGTCCACCTTGGTGGTGGAGATGGTGGTGGTCTGCGGCTCGGGGACGGCGACCGGCGCCGCCGGGACGGTGGCCTGCGCGGACGGGGCGGTCTGCCCGGACGGGTCGGCCGAGGGGGCGGACGCGCTGCTCCCGCCCGCCCCCCGGCCGGCCGTACCGCCGGTGTTCGCGCCGGACGCACCGCCGGACGTACCGCCGCCGCCCGACGCACCCGAGGAGCCCGAGGACCCGTTGGCCCTGGCCGGCAGCTGCTGGACGGTGGTCGTGGTGACGCCCGCCCTGGCCTTGGTCAGATTGACCGAGGCGGTGTTGAGCGCCGCCTGCGCCGCGTCCACCTGCTGCTGGGCGGCCGTGGTGTCGACGGTGGCGAGCACCTGGCCCTTGGTCACCTGGTCCCCGACCGCGACCTTGACCGCGGTGAGCCGCCCGCCGGTGGTGAAGTCCTGGGCGGCGTCGGTGGGCGAGGCCAGGGTGCCGGTTCCGGACACCGTGGCCAGGACCGTGCCCTTGGTCACGGTCGCGGTGCGGACGGGGGCCTTGGCGGCCGTGGTGCCGGAGCCGTCGTCCAGCACGGTGTACGCCAGGGCTGCGGCACCGAGCAGGGCCACACCGAGCGCTGAGTTGACGAGGACGGCACCTCGCCGTCGCGGGAACACCTTCATGGCGGACAGCTTCCCGGGGCGCTCTTGCACCGTCCTGGGCGTCGACTGGGAGAAGGCTGACCGGCCGAACCGGGCATTTGCCGCGCTCCGCCCGCCACCGGGGCCGACTTGGCCGGTTCCGGACGATCCGTTGACCGTTCTCCCAGCCGTCTCCCAGAAAACCCCAGGCACTCCTGAACGTCCGGAGCCGTGGCCCGGGGGCGCGGCGGGCCCGCGGAACGCTCCCCGGAACAGCCCCGGAACGCGTCGCGGCGGAGCGGGCGGCCGGGTCCGGGACCGGGCCGCCCCGCTCCGCCGCGGGGCCGGACTGCGCGCGGGGGCTACAGCTCCTTGCGGAACGCCTCCGCCACCGAGAGGAAGATCGAGTTGCCCTCGACCTCGCCGATCGAGATCCGCACGCCCTCCGGGAACGGCCGGACGATCACCCCGGCGGCCGCGCACGCGGCCGCGAAGTCCTGCGAGCGCTCGCCCAGCTCCAGCCAGACGAAGTTGGCCTGCGAGTCCGGGATCTCCCAGCCCTGGGCGCGCAGCCCGGCCACCACCCGGGTCCGCTCCTCGACCAGCGCGTCCACCCGGACCATCAGCGCGGCCTCGGCCCGCAGCGAGGCGACGGCGGCGTCCTGGGCGATCTGGACCACGCCGAACGGCACCGCGGTCTTGCGCAGCGCGTTCGCGACCGGCTCGTGCGCCACCGCGAAGCCGACCCGCAGGCCGGCCAGGCCGTAGGCCTTGGAGAAGGTGCGCAGCACGCAGACGTTCGGGCGGTCCCGGTACAGGTCGAGGCCGTTGGGCACCTCGGGGTCGCGGATGAACTCGATGTACGCCTCGTCGACGACGACCAGCACCTCGGCCGGGACGGCGTCCAGGAAGCGCTCCAGCTCGGCGCGGTGGATCACGTTGCCGGTGGGGTTGTTGGGGTTGCAGACGAAGATCAGCCTGGTCCGCTCGGTGATCGCGGCCAGCATCGCGTCCAGGTCGTGGTCGCCGCCGGCGGTCAGCGGCACCGGGACCGGGATCGCGCCGGCGACCTGGGTGATGATCGGGTATGCCTCGAAGGAGCGCCAGGCGAACATCACCTCGTCGCCCGGACCCGCCGTGGCCAGGATCAGCGACTGGGCGACGCCGACCGAACCGGTGCCGGTGGCGATGTGCTCGACCGGCACGTCGAAGTGCTTCGCCAGTTCGGCGGTCAGCCCGGTGACGGCCATGTCCGGGTAGCGGTTGAGGTTGCCGGCCGCGGCGACCGCCGCCTCCAGCACGCCCGGGAGCGGCTCGTACGGGTTCTCGTTGGACGACAGCTTGTAGGCGTCGGGGCCTGCCGGCTTGCCGGGCTTGTAGGTGGGAATGCCGTCCAGGCTCGGCCTGAGGCGGGGGCCCTGTGCTGCGGTCACGGTCGGTCTCCTTCTGTCTTTCCGCTGCGTTCGCCCGCCACGGTCGGGGTCACCGCCGTGCCCGGGCAGTCGGAACGCGTGCGGTTCCACCCCGGTCGGGTGCCCTGAACGATACCGATCGCACTCACCCGTAGGGGTGAGATGCCCGGTCGGATCACAGACGCGGATCAGCCATTCTGCTGGGTTCCTTTGGCACATGTCAGAGGTAAACCAGCTGGTTTCGTACGGGGATCAAAGGGGCGCACACGGGCTCACTCACGGAGAAACGTATCTCCACAGGCTCCCAATGCGCCGGTCACAGACCCTTGTCAGGAGCCATACGATCGGTCCGCCATGACAGCAGCAGCCAACCAGAGCGGTCGGCGGCCCACCACCTCACGGCGTCTGGAGCGGGCCGGCATCCGGGATGTGGCAGCAGCCGCCGGAGTGTCGATCACCACCGTCTCCGACGCGCTGAACGGGAAGGGCCGCCTGCCCGACGAGACCAGAAGCCGGGTGCGCGAAGTCGCCGAGCGCCTCGGATACCGCCCCTCGGCGGCGGCCCGCACCCTGCGCACCGGACGGTCCGGCCTGATCGGGCTGACCGTCACGACCTACGGCGAAGAGCCGTTCACCTTCACCGAGTTCGCCTACTTCGCCGAGATGGCCCGGGCCGCCACCAGTGCCGCCCTGGGCCGCGGCTACGCCCTGGTGGTCCTGCCCGCCTCGTCCCGGCACGACGTCTGGGGCAACATCGCCCTGGACGGCACCGTGGTGATCGACCCGCCCGACCAGGACCCGCTGGTCAGCGAGCTCTACCGGTCCGGCGTCCCGGTCGTCAGCGACGGCAAGCCGGGGAACTGCCCGGTCACCGCCTGGGTCGACAACGACCACGAGGCCGCCGTGCTCGGCATCCTCGACCACCTCTCCGAGGCCGGCGCCCGCCGGATCGGCCTGCTCACCGGCACCAGCACCGACACCTACACCCGGCTCTCCACCGAGGCCTACCTCGGCTGGTGCGCCAAGGTCGGCCAGGAGCCGGTCTACGAGACCTACCCCGCGCACGACCCGGCCGCCGGCGCCGTCGCCGCCGACCGGCTGCTCGCCCGCCCGGACCGGCCGGACGCCGTCTACGGCCTGTTCGACCCCAACGGCACCGACCTGCTCGCCGCCGCCCGCCGCTACGGCCTGCGGGTGCCGGACGACCTGCTGCTGGTCTGCTGCAGCGAGAGCGACGTCTACGCGACCACCGAGCCGCCCATCACCACCCTGTCGCTCAAGCCCCGGCGGATCGGCACCACCGTGGTGAACCTCCTGATCGACGCCATCGAGGGGGTGGACTCCGGCACCGGCGTGGACATCGCCCGGCTCTTCCCGCCGCGCTTCCGCACCGCCGGCACCGGGCCGCCGCCCGGCACCCTGATGCCGACCGAGCTCATCGTCCGCGCCTCCTCGCAACGGCGGAGCCCGCGCACCACGGTCAGCCCGCCCCGCCCGCCGGGTGAGGTGTGACGCCCGCGACCGCACCCCAGCGGGCTGCGGCCCGGCCCATGCCGAGTCGGGACAAAACGGACCTGACGGACCGCCCGGCTGACGCTCCGGAGGATTGGATACCCACCAGGTGACGACGCCGGGAGAGTGGTCTTCCTATGATGGGCGAATGACACCCGAGGACCGCTTCCCCGGGCCTGAACACCCGGACTCAGGCCCACGCCACCAGCCGGACCTCGACGTGCTGCCGTACGGCACCTATTACGAACCGGACCCCAACGGCGGGTACTCCCCGACCGGCTACGAGGCCGAGACCTACAGCGGCTACGGCGGCGCCCGGTACCTCGAACAGCACTGGCCGGTCACCGGCCCCGAACAGGGCCACACCGTGCACGCCCAGAACGGCCCCCACGAGCAGGCCGGTTACGAGCCCACCCTGCCGGACCACCCCTCCCCCGCCCACGGCGGCCACCCCGGCCCCGGACCGCAGAGCGACGACCCGCCGACCATCGAGCTCGGCCCCCCGCTCCCCGAACCCGGCCAGCCCTACCACCCGTACCCGGCCCCCGCCCCCGGCGAGCCGGTCGGCCCGCTCTACGTCGTCGGCGACGTGCACGGCTACCTCGACGAGCTCCGCACCGAGCTGCGCCACCAGGGCCTGATCGACGCCGACGGCCACTGGTCCGCCGGCCGGTCCCGGATCTGGTTCCTCGGCGACTTCACCGACCGGGGCCCGGACGGCATCGGCGTCATCGACCTCGTCATGCAGCTCGCCGCCGAGGCGGCGGCCGCCGGCGGCTACTGCCGGGCCCTGATGGGCAATCACGAACTGCTCTTCCTCGGCGCCGCCCGGTACGGCGACGAACCGGTCCAGTCCACCGCCGGCACCGCCTCCTTCCTCGCCGCCTGGCGGCTCAACGGCGGGCAGCAGAGCGACCTGGAGCGCCTGGAGGCGCACCACATCAGCTGGCTCTCCCGGCTCCCCGCGATCGCCCTGGAGGACGGCCACCTGCTGCTGCACTCCGACACCACCGCGTACCTCGAGTACGGCGAGTCCATCCCCGAGGTCAACGACGCCGTCCACAACCTGCTCGCGGACGAGGGCGTCGACGAGTGGTGGGACTGCTTCCGCCGGTTCACCAAGCGCTTCGCCTTCCGCGGCGACTCCGGCCCGACCGCCGTCCGCGAGCTGCTGGACACCTACGGCGGCGCACGCGTCGTGCACGGCCACAGCCCGATCCCGTACCTCACCGGCGCGGTGCACGCCGACGACGGCATGCCGCCGCACGTCCCCGGCCCGTACGTCTACGCGGAGGACCTCGCCGTCGCCATGGACGGCGGAGTGACCATGGAGGGCCGGCTGCTGGTCTCCCGCCTGCCGATCTGAGGCGGCGGCACGCCGACCCCGGGGCCGGGCCGCACGCGGTCCGGCCCGTCCGGCGTCCCGGCACACCTTCCGGCTCCCCGGAACACCCTCCGCCCACCGCAGGTGACGGACCGTCGACCGAACGCGCGTTCCCGGCGCCCGGACGGTCGCGCACGCGCATCCAGGGGCGCGAAATTCCGGAAAGCCACTGTCGACCCGGCCGCACCCACCCCTACCATCGGGGGCACACCACACCCGGCCGCCCCTCCGGCGGCCCGACTCCGCGCCCCGCCCCGTGCCCATCGGGGCAAAGAGCGCGGGGGTCCGCACGAACGGGGTCCCCATGAACGACGCCCCGCACCTGCTCGCCGAGGACCGCCCGGACTTCGAGCGCCTCCTCGACGCGGCACTGCGCGACGACACCCTCCGCACCGTCCTGCGCTCACCCGGCGCACCACCCCCCGACGACCTGCGCGCCCACGCGCTCGCCTCGGCCGACCACGTCGCCGCCCCGGCGGCCACCGAGTACCAGCACTACCTGCGGCTGCGCGAGAACCTCCGCGCCGCCCCGCCCGCACCCGGCGAACCCGCCGCCCCCGGACTGCTCACCCAGCTGCGCTCGGAGAACGGCGGCGCCGGACTGCTCCCGGTCCTCACCGTCCTCACCCCGATCCTCGCCTGGACGGCCGCCCTGGTCCTGCTGCTGCTCGGCTACGCGCTGCGGGCCGCCTCCCCGGACAGCGCCCTGGCCCGCTCGCTGCTCACCGCCGGGTGGCTCGCCCTCGCCGCCGGGGTGGCCGCGATGGCGGTCGGCATCGTCGGGCTGATCCTCACCGCCCTGCGCGACGGCTCGGCCCCGCCCACCGTCCCGTTCCCGCAGGGCACCGACCCCGAGCTCGCGGCCGAGCTCGACGACGCCCGCCGCGACTGGCAGCGCGCCCTGCGCGAGCGGGCGCTCGTCCCCCACCTCACCGCCGCCGCCCGGGCCGGCGGCGCCCCGGCCCTCACCGGGCCCGACGACAGCTGACCGGCGCCGCCGCTAGGAGCCGGCCGCCGGGCCGGCCGCCGCTGCCGAGCCGGCCGCCGTGTCGACCGCCACCGAACCGGCCGCCACCGAGTCCGCCGCCGCCCGGACGAACTCGCGGACCCGCTCGGTGGTGTTCCCCTCCCGCCAGACCGGACCGCGCACGATCGGCGGGGCGTCCTCGATCGGCACATAGGCGAGGTCCGGACGCGGGTGGTACCGCAGCGAGAGCTCGCCGACCGGCAGCACGCCCCGGCCCAGCGCGACCAGCGTCAGCATCTCCGAGAAGGTCGCGCCGACCGGGCCGGGCGGCACCGGCCGCCCCGACGGGGTCCGGTCCGGCGTGCGGTCCCGCTTGAAGGCCGCCGAGGTCACGGCCGGGTACTGCACCACCGGGTGGTCGCCCAGCACCTCCAGCGACACCGAGGCGGCCCCCGCCAGCGGGTGCCCGGCCGCCACCGCGAGCACCCGGCGCTCGGTCATCAGCACCGGGCCGTTCGCCATGCCGTCGAACGGGAAGGCGGCGATCAGCACGTCCACCGAACCGTCCAGCAGGCTGGACCGGGTGTTCGCCAGCTGGGCCTCGCGGACGTCCACCCGGCAGTCCGGGTGCCGCTCGTTGAACAGCGCGACCGCCCTCAGCAGCACCGGCGCCGTCCCCTCGCCGAGGAACGCCACCCGCAGCTCACCGGCGACACCCCGGTTCGCCTCGGCCGCCCGGCGCACCGCCGCCGTGATGCCGGCCACCAGCGGCGCCAACTCTTCCGCCAGCCGCAGGCCCACCGGGGTGATCCGCACCGACCGGCTGGTGCGCTCGAACAGCGCGCCCCCGAGCCGCCGTTCGAGCTGCCGCACCACCTGGCTCACCCGGCCGGTGCTGAGCCGCAGGCGTTCGGCGGCACGGCCGAAGTGCAGCTCCTCCGCGAGGGTCAGGAAGACCTCGATCTCGACCCGTTCCAGCATTGTCCGCCCCCTCCACCGTTTACTCCGGCTCAATGATCGTTGACCGATGCCGTCTTGATGGCACCGGCCGCCTGGCGGATCGTGGAACACGTCACCGGCAGCACCCTCCCGACTGGAGCCACCATGACCGCCATCCGTGTGAAGGCCTTCGACCACCTCGTGCTCAACGTCCGCGACATCGAACGCTCGCTGGAGTTCTACGGCGGCCTGCTCGGCCTGGAGCCGGTCCGGGTCGACGAGTGGCGCGCCGGCAAGGTCTCCTTCCCGTCCCTCCGGGTCACCCCCGAGACGATCATCGACCTGATGTCCCGCCCGCGCGGCGAGTCCAACGTCGACCACATCTGTCTCACCGTCGACCCCCTCGACTGGCAGCAGGTCATCGGCACCGGCGTCTTCAAGGTCCTGGAGGGCCCCGTCCCCCGCTACGGCGCCCGGGGCAGCGCCACCTCCGTCTACGTCCAGGACCCGGACGGCAACACGGTCGAACTCCGCTGGTACCCCGAGGACGCCGCCTGACCGCAGGGCCCCGGACCGCCGGTCGGCGAGGCCCGGCGGTCCGGCGGTCCGGCGGTCCGGCGGTCCGGCGGTCCGGGCCCAACCGTCCTGGGAGAAAAGGGCCTTGAGTACCGGTACGACCCACCCCCCGGGCGTCGGGGGAACGGCCCGGCGCCCTGTTACACAGCGGTGACGATCGAGCGATGGTGGGTGGACGAATCTCCTGAGAAGATCTCCACATCGCAGCTGCGGTACCCGCGAGAACGCGGTGGACGAACCGTCGAACAGCTGCTGGTCATCAGTCCTTGGGGGACCTCACTCATGCTCGCGCACTCCCTGACCCGCCGTTCCCGTCTGCTCGCCGCCGCCACGCTGATCGCCGCCACCGGCGTCACCGTGCTCGCCCCCACCGCGGCCTTCGCCGACACCACGCCGGCCGCCGTCGCCCCGGCCTCGGCCGCCCCGGCCGCGAAGGCCGACGAGAACGCCGCCAAGCCCCTGGCCGCCACCCTGGAGACGGCCCCGGGGCAGGCCCCGATCACTCGCGGCGGCGAGGGCGCGACCATGAAGCTGACCGTCACCAACAACTCCGACCAGGAGCAGCAGTACCACCCGGCGATCTCCGTCACCCCCCTGGGCACCGCCCCGACCAGCTGGAGCTGGATCGACTTCAGCGCCAAGGAGATCTCGGGCGCGGAGGAGAGCTACGGCGTGCAGACCTTCGGGAGCAGCGGCTTCACGGGCTACGTCCTCCCCAAGAACGCCATGACGTTCAGGACCTTCACCGTCCCGGCCCGTACGACCTACAGCTGGTCGGTCACCGTCAAGGTGCGGGCCGCCCTGCCCGCGGACAACACCGCCGTGAAGCTCACTCTGCTGAACGACCGGGACAACAGCACCAACAGCGCGCCGATCAACCTGCCGGTCGCCGCCCACACCGAAGCCCTGTTCCAGCACTTCAGCCCCTCCGACGGCACCATCAAGTTCGACCAGCCGTGGGAGACCGACATCTCCCTGCTCAACAACGGCGCCACCATCACCTCGCCGATCACCCCGACGCTGCGGTACCCCGAGACCGACGCCGTCCTCAAGCTGGACGTGCAGCGGCCGGACGGCACCTGGGCGGCGATCGTGGGCGCGAACAACACCTGGCAGCTGCCGTCGGTGACCGGCGGTATCGCAAAGGGCGAGAGCTACCACTACAAGGCCCGGCTCTCGCTCGTCAGCCTCACCGGGACGGGGACCTTCTTCTCCGGATGGCTCAGCCTCATGCCGAACACCGACCAGGGCACGATCGACGTCGCCGAGGGCGCGCTGGTGAAGGTGGACGGCTACCGCGCCACCCCGACCCCCCGGCCCGAGCCGACGCCGACCGCGACCACCCCGGCCCCGACCACCGCGCCGACCGACACCCCGAGCACCGCCCCCGCCGGGACCCCGACCGCCGCGCCGACCACCGCCCGGCCCTCCGCGACCACGACGGCCGCCGCCCCGGTCACCGTCCCGACCGCGACCCCGAGCGCGACCGCCGGCGCCAAGGTCGTCGCGGCGGCGTACAACTCCGGGAGCCAGGCCGGCACCACCACCACGGCCACCGGCGCGACCGGCACCACGCTGGCCTCGACCGGGGCCGGCAACTCCGTGGCCATGTTCGGCACCGCCGGCGCCCTGGTGCTGCTCGGTTCCGGCGCGGTCCTCTACGCCAAGCGCCGCCGCACCCAGACCCAGGGCTGACCCGGCACGCGGGTGCCCCCGGACGGCCGAGGCCGTCCGGGGGCACTGGCGTTTCCGGGCTCGGACCACGGCGGGGCCGACCCGCGGCTCCCCCCACGGGTCGCGGGGCGGCCCCGCCGTTCCGGTGGACCCGCTCAGTCCGCCAGCGGCAGGTACACCCGGTTGCCCTGGGCGGCGAACTCCGCCGACTTCTCGGCCATCCCGGCGAGCGCGTCCTCCGCGTAGCCGGCCTCGACGGCGGTCGAGCCGTCGCCGTGCTCCTCGCGGATCTTCTGGGAGATCTTCATCGAGCAGAACTTCGGACCGCACATGGAACAGAAGTGGGCGGTCTTGGCGGGCTCGGCAGGCAGGGTCTCGTCGTGGAACTCGCGGGCCGTCTCCGGGTCGAGGGCCAGGTTGAACTGGTCCTCCCAGCGGAACTCGAAGCGCGCGTCGGAGAGCGCGTCGTCCCAGTCCTGGGCACCGGGGTGGCCCTTGGCCAGGTCGGCGGCGTGGGCGGCGATCTTGTAGGTGATGACGCCGGTCTTCACGTCGTCCCGGTTGGGCAGGCCCAGGTGCTCCTTGGGCGTGACGTAGCAGAGCATCGCGGTGCCCCACCAGGCGATCATCGCGGCGCCGATGCCCGAGGTGATGTGGTCGTAGCCGGGCGCCACATCGGTGGTGAGCGGGCCCAGGGTGTAGAACGGGGCCTCGTCGCAGATCTCCTTCTGGAGATCCATGTTCTCCTTGATCTTGTGCATCGGGACGTGGCCCGGGCCCTCGATCATCACCTGGACGTCCTTGGCGCGGGCGATCCGGCCCAGCTCGCCCAGGGTCTGCAGCTCGGCGAACTGCGCCTCGTCGTTGGCGTCCGCGATCGAGCCGGGGCGCAGGCCGTCACCGAGCGAGAAGGTGACGTCGTAGCGCGCGAGGATGTCGCAGAGCTCCTCGAAGTTGGTGTAGAGGAAGTTCTCCCGGTGGTGCGCCAGGCACCAGGCCGCCATGATCGAGCCGCCGCGCGAGACGATGCCGGTCTTGCGGCGGGCGGTCATCGGCACGTAGCGCAGGAGCACGCCCGCGTGCACGGTCATGTAGTCGACGCCCTGCTCGCACTGCTCGACGACCGTGTCCCGGTAGACCTCCCAGCTGAGGTCCTCGGCCCGGCCGTCGACCTTCTCCAGCGCCTGGTAGAGCGGCACGGTGCCGATCGGCACGGGGGAGTTGCGCAGGATCCACTCGCGGGTGGTGTGGATGTTGCGGCCGGTGGAGAGGTCCATGACGGTGTCGGCGCCCCAACGGGTGGCCCAGGTCATCTTCTCCACCTCCTCCTCGATCGAGGAGGTGACCGCGGAGTTGCCGATGTTGGCGTTGATCTTCACCAGGAAGTTGGTGCCGATGATCGCCGGCTCGACCTCGGGGTGGTTCACATTGACCGGGATGACGGCCCGGCCGAGGGCCACCTCGTCCCGCACGTACTCGGGCGCCAGGCCCTCGCGCAGGGCGACGAACTCCATCTCGGGGGTCACGATGCCGCGCTTGGCGTAGCCGAGCTGGGTGACCGCGACCTCGCCGCGGCCGCGCAGCGGACGGCGCGGGCGGCCCGGGAACACCGCGTCGAGGTTGCGGAGGTTCCCGCCGCGCGGCGAGGTGTGCTTGATGCCGTCGTCCTCGGGGCGCGCCTCGCGGCCGTCGTACTCCTCGACGTCGCCGCGCTGGCGGATCCAGGCGTCCCGCAGTGCGGGCAGCCCGCGCCGGACGTCGGGCTCGTAGGCCGGGTCGGTGTACGGCCCGGAGGTGTCGTACAGCGGGACGGTCTTCTCGTTGGTCAGCACGACCTCGCGGTACGGCACGCGCAGGTCGGGGCGGGAACCCTCGCGGTAGGCCTTGCGCCAGGCGGGGGTGGGGTAGCCGGTGCCGGCGCTGGTCACGGCGCCGTGCCCGGACGGCGACTCGGCGGACGGCGACTGGGCAGACGGCGACTGGGCAGACTGCGGCTGTGCCTCAAAGGTGGTCAACGGACCTTCAACTCCCTACGCCGGCATTACCCGGTCAGGTTCCTGCGGTCGACGCAGCCTCCGGTCCGTCGTCCGACGTCCCGTTCAGCGCCCTCTCAGCCCGGTGCTCCGAGCTCCCGCGTCCGCAGGCGGTGTTGCCCGCGCATGACGTCCAACACCGTAGCGAGCCGACCGCCGGAGGTCCAGAGGGGGTCCCCGCGGGAGAACGGCGAGGTCCGGCGGGTGAACGGTGGGGCACGGAGGCCCTCCGGCGGGCAGACTGGCTTCGGAGCTGACGAGTCGAGGGAGGCCGGCGTGATCGGGAGCACGGGGCGGGTCACCGGAGCGGTGGGTGCCGGGCTGGTCGGCGAGGTGATGGTGCACGTCCCGGAGCGGCGGGGCGCCGAGGCGTTCC
The DNA here is from genome assembly GCF_036010405.1 of Kitasatospora purpeofusca. NCBI lineage: Bacteria > Bacillati > Actinomycetota > Actinomycetes > Kitasatosporales > Streptomycetaceae > Kitasatospora > Kitasatospora purpeofusca. The sequence goes on from NZ_CP108561.1 coordinate 4,943,498, forward strand.
TCGCCTACCTGGCCGTCCCCGGGGACCGCTTGGTGGTGGGGACTCCGGTGGTCGTGATCGAGTACCAGCCGCCGCGGACCGTCTATGTCGCGCCGCTCGGGCCCTGAGGCCCGGCCGGTCGGGCCCCTGCTGCCAGGCCCGACGGTCCGTGACGATCCGCGGACCGTCCCGTGACGACCTTGTGACGGTGTGTCATGTCAGGTCCCTTTCCCCGCGACCGGACCGGGCGGACAATCCATTTCGGCGCATCTTCTGCGCCGGAAGGGGGAGTTGAACCATGGGATTCGTCATCGTCGGGGCGGTCGCCGGGGCCCTGGTGGCCGGGATCACGCTCTTCAAGCTGATGTGGCGGGTGGCCGAGCCGAACGAGGCACTGATCATCTCCGGTTCCCGCCACCGCACCGAGGGGGTCGGTGACGGGCTGGGCTTCCGGATCGTCACCGGCCGGGGGACCCTCGTCACCCCCGGTCTCCAGGGCGTCCGGCGGCTCTCGCTGGACCTCAACGAGGCCGACCTGAACGTCGAGTGCGTCACCACGCAGGGCATCCCGGTCCGGGTCAAGGGCGTGGTCATCTTCAAGGTCGGCGACGACGACGTCTCCATCGCCAACGCCGCCCGCCGCTTCCTGGACCAGCAGAAACTGATCAGCCAGCGCGTCCACAACGTCTTCGCCGGGCACCTGCGGTCGATCGTCGGCGGACTCACCGTCGAGGACATGATCCGCGACCGCGAGCGGCTCACCGGCGAGACCAGGGCCGCCTCCGGGCTGGAGATGGAGAAGCTCGGGCTGATCATCGACACCCTGCAGATCCAGGAGATCATCGACCCGACCGGCTACATCAAGAACCTCGCCATCCCGCATGCCGCCGCCGTCCAGCGGGACGCCAGGATCGCCCAGGCGGCGGCCGACCGGGTGGCCACCGAGGCCGAGCAGGAGGCGGCCGCCCGCAAGGCCGAGGCCACCCGCAACAGCGAGATCCAACAGGCGTCCTACCAGGCCGAGATGGACACCGCGACGGCCCGCGCCCGGCAGGCAGGCCCGCTCGCCGACGCCGCCTCCCGGCAGGAGGTGGTGGTCCAGGAGACCCGGGTCGCCGAACTGGAGGCGCGGCGCAAGGAGCAGCAGCTCCAGATCGAGGTGCGCAAGCCCGCCGACGCCCGCGCCTACGACACCCGCACCAGCGCCGAAGCGGCCCGTGACGCCCGGATCTCCGCCGCCCAGGCGCAGGCCCAGGAGACCGAGCTGGCGGCCGCGGCCGAGGCCGGCCGGGTGCGGATCGCCGCCGAGGCGGACGCCGATGCCACCCGGGCGCGCGGTCTGGCGCAGGCCGAGGCGACCACCGCCACCGGGCGGGCGGAGGCGGCCTCGGTCGAGGCGCGCGGCCTGGCCGACGCCGCCTCGGCCCGGGCGGTCGCGCTGGCCAGGGCCGAGGGCATCAAGGCCCGCGCCGCCGCCCTCGCCGAGAACCAGGAGGCCGTGGTGGCACAGGAGTTGGCCGAGCAGTGGCCGCAGATCGTGCGGGCGGCGGCCGAGTCCTTCGGCAATGTGGAGCACATGGTGCTGCTCAACGGCGCGGACGGGATGGGGGAGATGTTCGCCAAGGCGCTCGCGATGGGCGGCACCGGGCTCGGGCTGGCCCGGCAGTTGCTGTCCACCGTCGGCGGGGACAGCACTCCTGGCACCGGTGCACCTGCCGCCGGCGCTGGCGCTTCTGCCGCCGGTGCTCCCGGGTCCGGTGCTCCCGCGGCTGCGGTTACGGTCTCCGTCCCCGTACCGGTGGACGCCGTGCCGGCCGGCTTCCTCCCCCGCGACGGTGCGGACCGCCGCGAGGACGAGGAGTCCGAGCAGGACTGACCCGGCCCGAGTAGCCCCGCGGCGCCCGCCTGAGTACCCGTACTCAGGCGGGCGCCGCCCCGTCCGCAGCACGATGGGGCCATGCACCCAGCAGCCACCGCGCGGATCGGCATCACCGCCGTCGGATCCCAGCTCCCCGCCCGCCGACTGACCTCCCGGCAGCTCCAGGACGAGATCACCGCCGGCGGCCGGCTGCGCCTGCCGGAGCGGACCTTCGAGAAGGCCACCGGCATCGTCACCCGGCACTTCGCGGCCGACGGCGAGTACGCCTCCACCCTCGCCCTCGGCGCCGCCCGGCGCGCCCTGGACAGCCGCGGCCTGGACCCGCTGGACATCGACCTGCTGCTGTTCGCCTCGGCCACCCGGGATGTCGCCGAACCCGCCACCGCCCATCTGGTGCAGTCCGAACTCGGCTCGCGCGCCCACGCCTTGGACGTCAGCAACGCCTGCAACAGCTTCCTCAACGGGATCGACCTGGCCCGCTCGATGATCCTGGCCGGCCGGGCCCGGCGGGCCCTCGTGGTCACCGGCGAGACACCCAGCCGGGCGATGCGGCGGGACCCCGGCGGGGCGGAGGAGTTCCGCGAGGGCTTCGCCGGCTACACCTTCGGCGACGCGGGCGCCGCCGTCGTGGTGGAGGCGGTGGAGCGCGGCGGCATCCTCGACGTGGAGACCGAGACCGCCTCCGAGCACTGGCGGACCGGCGGCATCCCCGGCGGCGGCTCGCGCCACCCGCGCGGCGACGAGTACAGCTACTTCCGCGGCGCTGGAACGGAGTTGCGCGGTGTCTTCGAGAAGATCGGCCTGGACATCCTGACCCGGGTGGCCGCCCGCACCGGCCTCGGCTGGCAGGACTACGCCCGGGTGCTGGTCCACCAGGTGACCGTCCCCTACCTGGAGCGCTTCGTGGAGGCCACCGGGGTGCCGGAGGAGAAGCTGGTGGTGACGGTGCCCGAGCTCGGCAATGTCGCCAGCGCCACGATCGGGATCCAGCTCGACCGAATACGCGAGGAGCTGGCACCGGGCGACAAGGTGCTGATGCTCGGCCTCGGCGGCGGCGTGAGCCTGATGACGATGGTCTGGGAGGCGTCGTGACCGGGCTCTGGGTGGTCGTCCCCGCCTACCGGGAGGAGGCCAGGATCACCGCCACCCTGAATGCCCTCGCCGTCCAGCGGGACCGGGAGTTCACCCTGCTGGTCGCCGACAACGGCTCCACCGACGGCACCGTCGAGGCCGTCCGTGCCTTCGCCGCCCGGGCACCCTTCCCGGTCGAGGTGCTGGTCGAGCCCGAGAAGGGCGTCGGTTCGGCGGTCGACACCGCGTTCCGGCACGCCATCGCGCGCGGCGCCACCCTGCTCGCCCGTACCGACGCCGACTGCCTGCCCACCCCCGGCTGGACCGCCGCCGCCCGGGCCGCCCTGCTCGACGGGGGCGGACTGGTCTGCGGCCGGGTCACCGCCCGCCGGGACGAGCACGGGCCGGCCGGGCGCGCCGTCTTCCTGGTGCTGGTCGCGCTGGGCGCGTTCTTCGGCCGGATCCGGCCCGCGCACCACCGGCGGCACGGCTACCTCACGCCGTACCGGATGCACGCGGGCAACAACATGGCGATCACCGCCGAGCTGTACCTGGCGGTCGGCGGCATGCCGCGCCGGCCCTCGCCCACCGACCGGATGTTCATCAACCGGGTCCGCCGGCACACCACCGCGATCACGCAGCGCCGGGACATGGTGGTGCAGAACTCCACCCGCCGGATCCGCGCCTACGGGGTGGTCGGCACCGCCCGCTGGTACCTGGAGCGCGGCGCCGGCACCCGCGCCGTCGACGTCCGGTGACTGCCGGCCGCCCCTGCCACGGCCACGGCCGTCCCCACCACCGGCCCCCAGGCCCCGGATCCACCGCAACCCGAGGACACCCCGTGCTCGACCGGCTCGCCCACGACCTGCGCACCCGGCACCCCGACCGCCCCGCCGTCCTGGCCCACACCCGGCTCGGCGGCACCCGCGTCCGGATCCGGCGGGGTGAACTCGCCGCCCTCGCCGACACCTACGCCGTCGCCCTGAACGCCCGCGGCCTCGGCCAGGACACCACCCTCGGCCTCGCCCTGCGCCCCGGCCCGCGCGCACTCGCCGTCATGCTCGCCGCGCACCGGCTCGGCCTGCGGATCGCCGTCCTCGACCCGACCGCGGGCCCCGACGTCCTGGCCGCCCGGCTCGCACTGGCCCGCCCGGACCTGGTCCTCGCCGACGCCGCCGCCCAGGCGGTGGCCGGCTGGGCCCGGCCACTGGCCCGCCGCGCCGACCTCGCCCTCCCCCCGCTGGAACTGCTCGGCCCGGTCGCCACCCTCGGCCGCCGACTGCCCGGCTGCGCACCCAGGCTGCGGGTCGGACGGTTCGGCGCGTCGGTACCGAGCATCCCCGGTTCCGACGCACCCGCGCGCGACACGGACGCCGTCATCGTCTTCACCTCCGGCACCACCGCCAGCCCGCGCGCCGTGGTGCACTCCCGGGGCGGCCTCGCCACCGGTCTGCGCACCGTCGGCGAACTGGTCGACCCGCGCCCCGGCTCCGTCGTCCTGGGCGGCACCTTCTTCGTGCTCGTCCCCGCGCTGAGCGCCGGGGCCGCCGTCGCCCTGCCCGCCCGCGAACCGGCCGCGCTGGCCCGCCAGCTCTCCCGGCTCACCCCCGCCCACACCTACCTCACCCCGCCGCAGCTGCGCGCCGCGCTCGGCGCCGGAGCCCGGTTCACCGGCCGGGTCTGGACCGGCTCGGCACCCGCCGACGCCACCCTGCTCCGCCGGGTCAAGCAGGCCGGGGCGGACCAGGCCTGGGGCGTCTACGCGCTCACCGAGCTGTTCCCGGCGGCCGCCGTCGAGGAGGCCGAGAAGAGCGCCTTCACCGGGCCCGGCGACCTGGTCGGCGCACCGCTGCCGGGCGTGCGCACCGCGCTCGCGCCGGACGGCGAACTGCTGCTCGGCGGACCGGGCGCCCGGCACCGCTACCTCGGCGAGGAGCCCGACCCCTGGGTGCGCACCGGCGACCTCGCCACGCTCGACCCGGACGGCCGGATCGTGCTCGGCGGTCGGCTCAAGGACATGGTGCTGCGCCGCGCCGAGAACATCTATCCCGGTCTCTACGAACCGTCCCTGCACCTGCCGGGCGTCGAGCTCGCGGTGCTGGTCGGCGTCCCGGACGGGGACGGTGACGAACGGCTGGTCGCCCTGGTCCAGCCCTCGCCCGGCACCGAACCGCGACAGCTGCGCGCCGCGCTGGCCGGACCGCTGGCGCGGATGGGCTCGGCCCGCCCGGACGCGGTGCTGTTCGGCCGGGTTCCGCTGGCCGGGCGCTCCCGCAAGCCGGACCGCGCGGCGGCTTCCGCCCGGTGCGCCCGGGAGCTGGCCGGATGAGCGGGAACGCACGCGTGGCGGACCGCGCGACGGACCGCGCGACGGACCGCACGACGCCGGTACCGGCCGCGCACCGGGCCGCCCGCCGCCGGGACCGCCGGGTGTATCTGCGCAGCCACCCCCTGCTGTTCGCGCTGCTCGCCGCCACCCGCCGCCGCCCGGTCGCCCGGCTCGGCCGCACCGTGCTGGTGCACGACGCCGAGGCGTACCGCACCGCACTCACCCGGATCCCGCTGGACCGCACCGCTCACGGCACCACCGGCGGGGCCGCCGCCGAACTCACCTCCGGCGGAATGCTGTTCGACCAGGAAGGCGCCGAACACCGTTCTGCCCGGCGGGCGTTGGCAGTGGAACTGGACGCATCCGCCGTGGACCGGCTCCGCCCGTCCTGGCAGGCGGTGCTCGCCGAGCGGCTCCCCGTGCTCGCCAACGAAGACCTCGAACTCGTCTCCCTGGCAAGGGAGCTGGCCGGAGTCACGGCAGCCGCGCTGACCGGGGCGGCGGCCTGCCCGAGAGCCCTGGCCGGAGCCGCCGCCGAGGCCGCCGCAGCCGCCACCCGCGACCATCTGCCCGGCCCCCGCCCGCCCGGCGCGGCCCGGACGGCCGCCGCCCGGGCCGCCGAACTCGCCGTGCTGCTGCCCGACCCCCGGGACGCCATGGTCGCGGTCGCCGCCGTCAACACCAGCGTCGCCGCGCTCCCCCGGGCCGCCGCGTGGTGCGCGGACGCCGGACTCTGGTCCTCGGCCGACGCCGCCGGAGCGCCCGCGCTGGCCGCCGAACTGCTCCGGCTCACCGCACCCTCGCCGCTGCTCCCCCGGGTGGCCGCCGCCGAGGCCGTGCTGGCCGGGCGGCGGGTCCGGGCCGGGGACCGGCTGGTCCTGGTCGCCCGGCACGCCGCCGGGGCGCACCGGCCCGCGCCCGCCCCCGGGCCCGCCGCCACCCAGGCGGTGTTCGGCGCCGGCCCGCACGCCTGCCCGGGCGCCGGGGTGGCCCGCGCCCTGCTCGCCGAACTGCTGGTCGCGCTCGCGCCGTACCGGCCGGTGGTCGTCCGGGCCCGGGTCGACCGGCGGGCCGCGCTGCCCGGCTGGGCCGAACTCACCCTGCGCGCCACCCGCGCCCCCGCCCCGGCCGGCCCGTGCCCGACCGGACCGCGGCCCACCGATCAAAGACCCACCGATCAAAGACCTACCGAACCAAGATCCACCGAAGCAGGACCCACCCAGGAGACCCGATGCGGATAGCCGTCACCGGCGCGAGCGGCTTCTGCGGCTCCCACGTCGTCCGGGCCGCCCTCGCCGCCGGCCACGAGGTGGCCTGCCACGGCCGCCGCCCCGGACCGGCCGGCCGCCACGTCCCCTGGGACGCCACCGCAGGGGAGCCCGACTTCACCGGCGCCGACGCGGTCGTGCACTGCGCCGCCGCCGTCGCCGACCTGCCCCGGAACACCGGGGCCGAGGCCGCCCAGTACGCCGTCAACGTCGCCGGTACCGAGCGGCTGCTGCGGGCCGCCGGGGACCGCCCACTGGTCTGGGTCTCCAGCGCCAGCGTCTACGACCCGAGGGCCGACCGGGGCTCCGTCGGGGAGGACCACCCCACCGGGGCCGGCCAGCTCAACGCGTACGGGCGCACCAAGGCCGCCGGTGAGCGGCTCGCCCTCGCCGCGGGCGCCGTGGTGCTGCGCCCGCGCGCGGTGTACGGGCCCGGCGACCCGCATCTGGTGCCCCGGCTGCTGGAGCGGGTCCGGCGGGGACGGCTGCTGCTGCCCGGCGGCGATGTGCGGCTCAGCCTCACCGCGGTGCAGAACCTCGCCGACGCCTGCCTGTCCGCGGTCGGCGCGGGCCGCACGGGAGACCGGCCGTGGACGCCGGTCGCCTACAACATCGCCGACGCCCGCCCCTACCGGCGCGACGAGGTGGTCCGCGCGGTGCTGGCCGCGCACGGCGTGACCGCCCGGATCCACCATGTGCCGGCGCCGCTGGCCCGGCTGGCCGCCCGCACCGGGCGGCTGCCCGGCCTGACCCCGTACGCGGTGGACCAGCTCTCCCGCGACGTCGTGCTGGACCTCACCCGGGCCCGCACCCAGGGCTGGCGGCCGCACCGGGACCTGGACGCCTTCCTCCGCGAGACCGAGGAGAGCGCCGCCCACCCCGCGCCCCGCCCGTGAACCGTGAACCGTGAACGCCCGACGCCCGCGCCCCGGAGAGGGGGCGCGGGCGTCGGGGCAGGTCCGGGTTGCTAGTTCTTTGCGGCCTTCTTGACGAGGACCACCACGGCGGCGGCGATACCGACCACCACCAGCGCCTTGACGGCGAAGGCCAGCAGCGCGCCGACCACACCGAAGACGAACATCAGCAGGTTCCACGCCAGGATCAGTACCAGTACCGGAACAACGATGTTCCGCACCCACGAGGGCAGCGACTTCCAGAGCTCAGCCATGTCCGTTCCTTCTCTCCCCTTGGGGTCGGCTGCCGTCCGGTGCCGCATCCCGCTCGCTTTCGTACTTCGATCGTACGGCGGCCGGAGGGGCGGAACGAGGGCCAACGGCCCCGAGAGAACCCGGAGATCACCCCGACCCCGGACCCCGGGTGAACCCGCCCCCGACCTCGGGGAACGACCCCTGACCCCGGCCCGCCCCTACCCCGTCCGTGCCCCGTCCGCGCCCCCGTCGCGGGCCTCAGACCGGCCAGGACTCCCGGCGCCAGGCGGCGTCCCAGAACATCCACTCGTACCGGGAGGTGGTGACGAAGTGCTCGACCACCCGGCGCCGCTCGGTGGGGGAGATCTCCTCGCCGAGCCGGTCGGTCAGCGCCAGCACCCGCCGCACCACCGACTGGAACGCCTCGTCGCCGTAGGTGGCGATCCACTTCGCGTAGAGCGGGTCGGGGGAGCCCTCGGCGAGCAGCCGCTCGCCGACCCGGGCGTAGATCCAGTAGCAGGGCAGCACGGCGCCGACCGCCTCCGCGAAGGAGCCGCCGTAGACCGTGGCGAGCAGGTAGCTGGTGTAGGCGCGGGTGGTCGGCAGCACCGGTTCGGCGGCGGCCTCCTCGGCGGTGTCGCCGAAGGCGTCGAGGAACTCGGCGTGCATCCCCTGCTCGGCGGCCAGCGCGCCGATCGCGTCGTCGGCGAAGGCCCGCACCTCCTCCTCGCCCGGGGCCCTGGCCGCGCAGACGGCCAGCGCGCGGGCGTAGTCGCGCAGGTAGTGCGAGTCCTGCACGACGAAGTGGCGGAACGCCTCCCGCGGCAGGGTGCCGTCGGTGAGGCCGGAGATGAAGGGGTGGTCGAGGATCTCGGCGTAGACCGGCTCGATCGCCGCCCAGAGTTCTTCGGTCAGGCTCAGGCTCATGCCCCGACCCTAACCGGCCCTCCTCCGGACCCCCGGTTCAGTCCTCCGGCGGGGAGAACACCACCAGCACCCGCAGTTCTTCGGTGATGTGGTGGAAGCGGTGCGGGGTGCCGGCCGGCACGTAGACGACGGTGCCCCGGCCGACGGTGGCGGTCTCGTCCCCGACCGTCAGCTCGGCCCGGCCGCTGATGACCTGGTAGATCTCGTCCTGGGCGTGCGCGGTCTGGGTGTCGGTGTCGCCGGGGGCGAGCGCGTAGAGGCCGGCCGACATCCTCGGCTCCCGCAGGAAGCGCAGGTACGCGCCGTCGTTGGCGGCGCGCTCGGCGTCCAGGTGGTCCAGTCGGAACAGTTTCATCGGGGAGCACCCCTTCTCGTACGGACCTCGAACCACCGGCATTCAACACCACCGGGCCGCCCGGGGCGGCGTCACCCCTTGACCGACCTGGGACGCTGGCCCCATGAAGGGTTTCGTCATCAAGACACTGATCAACGCGGCGGCCATCTGGGTCGCCGCCTGGATCGTCCCCGCGATCACGCTCACCGGGGACGACTGGAAGCACAAGACGCTCACGGTGGTCGCCGTGGCGCTGGTCTTCGGCGTGGTCAACTGGCTGATCAAGCCGGTGGTGAAGTTGTTCTCCCTCCCCCTGTTCATCCTGACTCTCGGCCTGTTCACCTTCGTGGTGAACGCGTTGATGCTGTGGCTCACCTCGTGGGCCTCGGACAAACTCGACCTCGACTTCCACGTCGACGGCTTCTGGGCCGCGCTGTTCGGCGCGCTGATCGTCAGCCTGGTCTCCTGGGGCCTGAGCCTCGCCCTCGACGAGGACTGAGCGCGAACGCCGCCGCCCCACCCCGGACGCCACCGCCCGCACCGAACGGCCCTCGCCCCGCCCCGAACGCCACCGCCCGCCCCGGACGGACGCAACCGGGGCGGGGCGCGTTTCGGCCGGTCCGGGCTGCGGGAGAATCCCGCACAACGCTCCAGCCCCGGAGGTCGCCGTGCGCACCCCGCCCCGCCCAGTCGTCAAGCGCACCGCCCGGGCGATCGTGCTGGAGACGGATCCGAACGACCCGTACGGACCGGCCTCGCTGGTCCTGATCAGGCGCACCCGCCCCGGCTCCCCGCACCCGTACTGGATCACGCCCGGCGGGGGTGTCGAGCGGAGCGACCGCACCGTGGTCGAGGCCCTGCACCGCGAGGTGGACGAGGAGCTCGGCGGCAAGGTGGTCGACGTGGTCTCCGCCTTCGTGGACACCATCAGCCACACCCACCACGACGACGGCAGCCTGCTCCACCCGCACGGGGTCAAGGTGCAGCACTTCTTCGTCTGCCGGCTCGCCTCGATGGATCTCGACCGCCGGCACGGGCCCGAGGTGGAGGAGCCCAACGGCGACTACGAGGTGGTGCGGGTGCCGTTCACCCGCGAGGGCGTGACCTCGGTCAATGTGGTGCCGCCGGCCCTGCGGGCCTACCTCGCCGCCAACATCGAGGGCGTCCGCGCCCTGCTCGCCCCCGACCTCGTCTGACGGTCCGCGGCCCGACCGGGCGGCTCACGACGCCGTGGATCGGCTCACGGCGCGGCCAGGTCGCCGACCAGGTCGTGCCGGATCCGCTCGGCCGGCAGCCCGGACCGCAGCAGCACCCCGCTCGTCCGCCGGACCATCGCGGGCGGGCCGGACAGGTAGGCCGTCCGTCCGGTCCACGGCCCGAACCGGGCCACCGCCTCCGGGAGTTCTCCCGCGAGCAGACCCGCGGCGGCGGCCTCCGCCGTCCCCGCGCCGGGGCCGGACAGCACCGCGCGCACGGTCAGCCAGCGGTGCCGGTCGGCCAACTCCCGCAGCGCCGCCAGCTCGTAGAGCTCGGCGGAGGTCCGCGCACCGTGGAACACCTCCACCGAGCGGCCCCCGGCGCCGCGCCCGGCGACCTCCTCGACCAGTGCCCGCAGCGGCGCGATCCCGGTGCCCCCGCCCACCAGCAGCAGGTCGCCGTCGTCGGTGTCGTCCAGGGTCATCCCGCCGACCGCCGGGCCGAGCCGCAGCATGTCCCCGGGCGCGGCCCGGTGGACCAGGGCGTTGCTCACCCAGCCCGCCTGCACCGCCTTGACGTGGAAGGTCAGCAGACCGTCCGGCCGGGGCGCGGAGGCGAACGAGAAGTGCCGCCAGACCCGGGGCCACCAGGGCGTCTCCAGGCTGGTGTACTGCCCGGCGCGGTACGGGTAGGCCTGGTCCGGGCGGACGGTGAGCACCGCGACGTCCGGGGTCCGGCGCTCGTGCGCCACCACTTCGCCCTGCCACCAGGGCGGCGAGGTGCGGGCGGCCTCCTCGGCGGCCTCGATCATGATCGAGGAGACCAGCCGGTAGACCCGGCGCCAGGCCAGCTCGGTCTCGGCGTTCCACCGGCTGCCCGCGTACTTGGCCAGCGCCGCCACCAGGCATTCGCCGACCGGGCCGTAGTGGCCGGTCAGGGTGCCGTAGCGGCGGTGGCCCCGGCCCAGCGCGCCCAGGTGGGCGCGCAGCCCCTCCGGGTCGCCGGCGCTGCGGGCGGCCGTCAGCAGGGCGCGGAACAGCCGGTCGCGCTGGACGTCCATGGCGGCCGGGAAGAGCGCCCTGATCTCGGGGTGGCCGAGGAAGATCAGGGCGTAGAAGTGCGCGGTGGCCCGGTCCGCGACCGGCTCGACGACCGCCAGGCTGGTCCGGATCAGTTCGATGTCCCGGGCGGTGGGCGGCAGTTCGGCGGCGTCGCGGGGCTCCGGGAGCGCGGCGGGCAACGGGGCCTGCGGCGCTTCCGCAGCCGGCGGAGCGTCCGGTGACACGTCCGGTGACGTGGCGCCGCCGAGGGTGCGCAGCGCCCACGCGCGGGACCACTGGTCGCCGGGTCCGGCCCAGTTGAGACCGGGCGCGCTGGTGAACAGCGGCTCGATCACGGGGCCGCCGGTCGCCGCCGCTGCGGGCGGGGCCGGGACGGCGGGCGGTTCGACGGGGCGCGGGGGGACGACCAACGGCGGCGGGACGGCGGGCGGCGCGGTCGGCGGCGCCGGGGCCACCGGCCGGACGGACTGCACCGGCACCACGGGCAGGACGGGTTCCACGGGGGCCATCGGCAGGACCGGCCCGGTCACGATCGGCCCGGGCGCCACCGGCCCGAGCACCACCGGCCCGAGCACCACCGGCCCGAGCGCCACCGGTCCTGGCGCGACCGGCCCGAACACCGGCGGCAGGTCCGGCGGAACCGGCGGCGCGGAGGGCTCCGCAGGCGGAGCGACGTCCACGACCGCGTCCGTCACCGAGCCCGTCACCCCGTCCGCCCCGTCCGCCCCGTCCGCCCCGTCCGCCCCGGTCTCCGCCCCGGCCTCCGGTACGACGCCCGGCGCGGCCTCCGGCAGGCCGGGAACGGCCGAGGCCGCCGCCGATCCGTGCCCGGTACGGACCAGGAGTGTTCTGCGGGACTTCACCGCAACGTTTCGAGTACCCAAGAGAATCGTTTCGCCTCCGGCCGGCCTACGCCACCACCTGGCTTGTCTCTGTTGACGCCCAGGAAGCGTGGCATGCCCGAAGTGCTCATCCGACAAATAGCGTGAAGCCCGGACACCCGCCCCCCGGACGCGCTACTCTCCCCGCCGCGCTCGCCCTGGGTGTCGGTTCCACCACCCAGGGCGAGCAGGCCGCCGGCCGGAACGCGGGCTCAGAGCCGCCGCAGCAGCACGCCCGGCTGTTCGACACAGTCCGCGACGAACCGCAGGAACCCGCCCGCGGTACCGCCGTCGCAGACCCGGTGGTCGAAGGTGAACGACAGCTGGGTCACCTCGCGCACCGCCAACTCGCCCTGGTGGACCCAGGGTTTGGCGACGATCCGGCCCACCCCGAGCATCGCCGCCTCCGGGTGGTTGAGGATCGGGGTGGAACCGTCCACGCCGAACACCCCGTAGTTGTTCAGGGTGAACGTGCCGCCGGTCAGCTCGGCCGGGGCGATCGCCCCGGTCCGCGCCGCCTCGGTCAACCGGCCCAGTTCCTCGCCGAGTTGCTCGGTGGTGAGGCGCTGCGCGTCCCGTACCACCGGGACGACGAGGCCGCGCTCGCCCTGCGCCGCGAAGCCCAGGTGCACCGCCGAGTGCCGCAGGATCGCCGAACCGTCCGGAGTCACGCTGGAGTTGAGATCGGGGAAGCGCTCCAGCCCGACCGCGCAGATCCGGGCGAGCAGCGCCAGCACGCTCACCTTCGGCCCCGGCACGGCGTTCAACTGCCGCCGCAGTGCCATCAGTTCGGTGGCATCGGCGTCCACCCAGCAGGTCGCGGCGGGGATCTCCCGGTGGCTGCGGCCGAGCTTCTCGGCCACCGCCTTGCGCAGCCCGCGCAGCGGGACGACGGACCCGGCACCCGAGGGCAGCGCCCCCACCGCCTCGACCGGCGCGACAGCAGGCGCAGCGGCGACCTTGGCCGCGACCGCCCGTTCGACGTCCGCCCGCGTGATCAGGCCGTCCGGCCCGCTGCCGGCGACCGCCGTCAGTTCGACGCCCTGCTCCCGCGCCAACCGCCGTACCAGCGGCGAGATCACGGCGGGCACACCGCCGGCGACGACCGGCACCGCAGCGGCCACCGGCACCGGCACCGGAGCAGCCACCGCGACCGGGGCCACCGCGACCGCAGCCCGGGCCACCGGAGCCGAAGCCCCGCCGCCCCCGACCCGGCGCCGCCGTCCGCCCCGGTCCGGCTCGGCGACCCCGTACCCGACCAGCGGCCGTTCCACCGCCGCCGCCCGCTCCACCACCGGCACCGCCGCGAGCGGCGGCTCGCCCTCGCCCGGCGACACCGCGACCGTCACCAGCGGCGCGCCGACCAGGACCTCCTCGCCGACCGCGCCGAACAGCGCGGTCACCACCCCGCCGTAGGGACAGGGCACCTCGACCACCGCCTTGGCGGTCTCCACCTCCACCACCGGCTGGTCGATCGCGATCACCTCGCCGACCTCGACCAGCCAGCGCACGACCTCCGCCTCGGTGAGTCCCTCACCGAGGTCGGGCAGGGTGAACTCGCGCACGACGGGCATCATCCTCAGTCCTCCCACTGCAGCCGGGCGACCGCGTCCAGGATCCGGTCCACCCCGGGCAGGTGGTGGTGCTCCAGCATCGGCGGCGGGTACGGGATGTCGAATCCGGTGACCCGCAGCACGGGCGCCGCCAGGTGGTGGAAGCAGCGCTCGGTGACCCGGGCGGCGATCTCCGCACCGGTGCCGCCGAAGCCGCCCGCCTCGTGCACCACCACGGCCCGGCCGAGCGAGCGCACCACCCGGCAGACCGTCTCGTCGTCGAACGGCACCAGGGAGCGCAGGTCCAGCACCGCGAGGTCCCAGCCCTCGGCCTTCGCCACCTCGGCCGCCTCCAGGCAGACCGGCAGCGAGGGGCCGTAGGTGATCAGCACCGCGGAGGTGCCGGTCCGGCGCAGCGCGGCCCGCCCGATCGGCTCGACCGGGGCGGCGGGGTCGAACCCGTCCTTCCCCCAGTACATCCGCTTGGGCTCGAGGAAGACCACCGGGTCGTCCGAGGCGATCGAGGCCCGCAGCAGCCCGTACGCGTCGGCCACGGTGGCGGGCGTGACCACGTGCAGGCCGGGGGTGGAGGCGTAGTACGCCTCGGAGGCGTCGCTGTGGTGCTCCACGCCTCCGATGCCGCCGCCGTAGGGGATCCGGACGGTGATCGGCATGGGCAGCCGGCCGGCGGTGCGGTTGCGCATCTTGGCGACGTGCGAGAACAGCTGCTCCAGCGCCGGGTAGGCGAAGGCGTCGAACTGCATCTCGACCACCGGCCGCAGCCCGTACATGGCCATGCCGACGGCGGTGCCGAGGATGCCCGCCTCGGCGAGCGGGGTGTCCAGGCAGCGGTCGGGCCCGAACTCGGCGGTCAGTCCGTCGGTGATGCGGAAGACGCCGCCGAGCGCGCCGACGTCCTCGCCGAGCATGTGCACCGTCGGGTCCTCGCGCATGGCGTCGCGCAGCGCCGTGTTGAGCGCCTGCGCCATGCTGGCCGTGCGGGCCGGGGCGGCGGGGGAGACAGCGGTCGTCATCAGGGCTGCACCTCGGCCTCGGCGGCCAGTTCCTCGGCCAGCTGCGCCGCCTGCTCGCGCAGTTGCGGGGTCGGCTCGGCGTACACGTGGGTGAACAGGGACATCGGGTCGAGCTCGGGCTCGGCGTGGAACTCGGCGCGCATCCGGGCCGCGAGCGCCTCGGCCTCCTCGGCGGCGTCCCGGACCAGGTCCTCGTCCAGTACCCGGAGCTCGCGCAGCGCGCGCTCCATCAGCAGGATCGGGTCGTGCTCCCGCCAGGCCGCGACCTCGGCCTCGGTCCGGTAGCGGGTGGCGTCGTCGGCGTTGGTGTGCGCCTCGACCCGGTAGGTGAGGGCCTCGACCAGGGTCGGGCCGCCGCCGGTGCGGGCCCGTTCGACCGCCTCGGCCAGTACCCCGTGCACGGCGGGGGCGTCGTTGCCGTCGACGAGCCGGCCGGGCATGCCGTAGCCGACGGCCTTGTGGGCCAGGGTCGGGGCGGCGGACTGGGCGCTGAGCGGGACGGAGATCGCGTAGCCGTTGTTCTGGACCAGGAAGACCACGGGGGCCTGGAGCACGGCGGCGAAGTTCAGTGCCTCGTGGAAGTCGCCCTCGCTGGTGCCGCCGTCGCCGAGCATGGCCAGCGCGACCGCCGGCTCGCCGCTCAGCCGGGCGGCGTGCGCCAGTCCGACCGCGTGCGGCCCCTGGGTGCCGAGGGGGGTGCAGAGCGGCGCGGTCCTGGTGGCCCTGGGGTCGTAGCCGGTGTGGGCGTTGCCGCGGAGCAGGGTGAGGGCCTCCAGCGGGTCGACGCCGCGGGAGACGACGGCCAGGGTGTCGCGGTAGCTGGGGAAGAGCCAGTCGCGCTCCTCCAGCACCAGCGCGGCGGCGACCTGGCAGGCCTCCTGGCCGGTCGAGGCGGGGTAGACGGCGAGCCGGCCCTGCTTGGTGAGGGTGGTCGCCTGCTGGTTGTAGCGGCGGCCGACGACGAGGCGGCGGTACAGCTCGCGGAGCAGCACGGGATCGTACTTCTCCAGCGCGGGAGTACCGAGGACCCGGACCGGAGCGGGGTCGGGGAGCAGCGGGGCCGGGTCGGTGCGGGGGGCGGTGGCCCCGGGCAGCCAACCGGGCACGGCCGTGTGGTGTCTGTGGTCGAGAACGGTCATCTCGGGGCACCTCCAGGGGTGGCGGGGGCTCCCTACCGATTGTTCGGTCGTCTGTTCATCTTGACCAGAAGCGTGCGAAGGTGGTGGACAATCGGCCCGGGTGGCGGTCGACTGGTGGCATTGCGTCCAATCGTCGGGGGTGGGGGGTCATGTCGGCTGAACAGATGTCCAGACTCGACCGGGTCGACCGGGCGATCCTGCGGCTGCTGCAGCAGGACGGCCGCGCCTCCATCCGCTCGGTGGCCGAGCGGGTGCACGTGTCCCGGGCGAACGCGTACGCCCGGATCTCCAGGATGGTCGAGGACGGCGTGATTCGCGGCTTCACCGCCAGGGTGGACCACGAACGCGCAGGTCAGGGGGCTTCCGCCTACATCACCCTGAAGATCGTGCAGAACTCCTGGCGGACGGTGCGGGAGCAGTTGCTGGCCCTGCCGGGGGTCGCGCACATCGCGCTGGTCGGCGGTGACTTCGACGTCCTGCTGCTGGTGCACACGGCCGACAACCACGCCCTGCGGGAGCTCGTGCTCAACCGCATCCAGTCGATCCCCCAGGTGCTCGGCACCCGGACCATGCTGGTCTTCGAGGAGACGGACCAGGTCCCGCCGGACTGACGGCGGGCTCCCCGCGCCGGCCCGCACCGCCCCGCACCGGCCCGCCTCGCCGGGCGGCCGGGCGGGGAGCGCCCTACCGGGCCCGGAGGCCGTCGAAGGCCAGGTGGACCACCGCGTCGGCGACGCCGTCGGCGGCCTTGAGGCCCGGCCGGTACCACTCCACGATCGAGTTGATCATGCCGAAGAGCAGCCGGGTGGCCAGCCGCGGCTCGACGTCCGCCCGCAGCGCACCGTCCGCGACGGCGGCCCGCAGCAGCTCGGCCACCTGGTGGTCGAAGTCCCGGCGGCGCTCCAGCGCCCACTGCTCGGTGACCGTGTTGCCGCGCACCCGCAGCAGCAGGGTGACGTAGGGCAGCTCCGCGAGCAGCACCTCGGCGGTCCGCCGCACCACGTGCTCCAGCCGCTCCACCGCCGGACCCTCGACCGCGGCCGGCTCGGCCAGGATCCCGAACAGGCCGTCCAGCGCCCGCCCGACGGCCAGCCGGAGCAGCTCCTCCTTGCCGCGCACATGGTGGTAGATCGAGGACTTGGAGATCCCGGCCGCACGCGACAGGTCCTCCATCGAGGTGCCGTCGTACCCGCGCTCGTTGAACACGTCGACGGTGACCGCGAGCAGGGACTCCACGGTGTAGGCGGTGCGCGGGGTGTGATCGGCCATTCCCCGAGTATCCCCGCCCGCCCCGTCCCGACGGCGCCCGGGGTGACCTGGTCCACACCAAAGCCCGGACCCAGACCCTAGACTCGGCGGACGATCCGTCCAAGGCCGAGCAGGTGGGGAAGTCGCATGAGCGCAATACCGGCAGTCGAATCCGATCTGCCCGAACAGCGCAGCGGCGTCACCACGACCGAGCCCGCCCTCGACTGGCGTGAACGCGCCCGGGACCTCGTCCTGCGCTTCGGGCCGGCCGTGTGGTGCTACGCCGTCCTGAAGCTGGTCGGCTTCACCGTCTTCATGAAGCTGCTCTCCTTCTCCGGGGACTACCTGAAGAAGCACCCCCGTTTCGGCGGCGGCGCCAACCCCTGGGACGTGCTGGCCAGCTGGGACGGCTGGTGGTACCAGCAGGTCGCCCGGTTCGGCTACCACCCGGCGCTGGTGGCCGTCCCGAACGGCGTCCCGGGCTTCACGATCGAGCAGAACTCGGCCGCCTTCTTCCCGCTCTACCCGGGCCTGATGCGGCTGGTCTCCGAGGTGAGCCCGTTCGGCCTGTACGGGGCCGGGATGATCGTCTCGGTGGTCGCCTCGCTGTTCGCCGCGGCCGGCATCTACGCCGTGGTGGACCGGATGGCCGGCCCGCGCGCGGGCGTGATCGCGGCCGGCCTGTGGGCGATCGCCCCGGGGTCGGGCGCCGAGTGGGCGCTCTACTCGGACTCGCTGTTCGTCGCGCTGGCCGCCTGGTCCTGCTACTGCGTGATGACCAAGCAGTGGGTGGCGGCCGGGGTGCTCACCCTGGTCGCGGGCCTCAACCGGCCCACCTCGGCGGCGCTGATCGGCGCGGTCGGCCTGGCCGCCCTGGTGGAGCTCTACCGGCGGGAGAGCGGGGTGGCGCGCCCGCTGACCGCGATGCTGCTGGCCCCGCTGGGGCTGCTCGGCTACGTCGGCTGGGTGGGCTGGCGGACGGGCGAGTGGGGCGGCTACTTCACCCTCCAGCACGACGCCTGGCTGCACTACTTCGACTGGGGCCAGGGCACCTGGGCCGCGCTCCGCGGCGTGCTGCTGGGCCGCAACGACTACCCGTTCGCCTGGCACACGGCCGACATGCTGGCGACGCTGATCGTGCTGAGCCTGCCGGTGCTGATCGTGCTGCTGGTCCGGCTGCGCCCGCCGCTGGTGCTGACCGCGTACACCCTGGCCACCATCGTCTCGGTGCTCGGCAGCCTGGGCATCTTCGGCAACACCTCGCGCTACCTGCTGCCGGCCTTCCCGCTGCTGATCGCGCTCGCGGTGGCGATGCGGAAGCTGAGCTGGCCGGTGCTGGCGGCGGTGCTGGGCTCCGGGGCGGTCGCCTCCGGCTGGTACGGCGGGTACGTGATCTTCGAGCTGGGCATCCCGTAACCGCTCCGGTTGCCCGGCCCCGGGGGCGCGTCCGTCACGGACGCGCCCCCGGCGTTTTCGCCCGCCTTCTTCGCGCTCCGGTACCCCGATCCCGTTCGCCCTCTTGAGCCGACCGATCGTTCGGTTACTCTGTGACGTGTCCCGTCCTCCCCTCTGAGGAGCGCACACCATGTCCGCAGCGGTCACCCACCCCCTCGTCGCCGAACTCGTCGAACGCCACCGGGCCACCCTGGCGGCCGCGGTCGACGCCGCCGCCAAGCGCGACTACTGGTCGCCCTACCCCGAGTTCCCGAAGGCCTACGGCGAGAGCGCCGCCGCGGACGGCAGGGCCGCCTTCGAAGCCCTGCTGAACCAGCCGTTCGAGCTGCCCGGCCACCCCGCCGACGGCGACACGGTCGGCGGCGAGGTCTCCCCGTACGGCCTCGAACTCGGCATCGGCTACCCGCACGCCGGACCGGACGCCCTGATCGCCGCGCTGACCGCCGCCCGCCCGGCCTGGGCCGCCGCCGGCCCGCTCACCCGCGCCGCGGTCTGCCTGGAGATCCTGGCCCGGATCAACGCCCGCTCGCACGAGTTCGCCAACGCGGTCATGCACACCACCGGCCAGGCCTACGCGATGGCCTTCCAGGCCGGCGGCCCGCACGCCCAGGACCGCGGCCTGGAGGCCGTCGCCTACGCGTACGCCGAGCAGACCCGGCTGCCCGAGAGCGCCGGCTGGACCAAGCCGCAGGGCAAGCGGGACCCGCTGGTGATGACCAAGGAGTTCACCGTCGTCCCGCGCGGCCTGGCGCTGCTGATCGGCTGCAACACCTTCCCCACCTGGAACGGCTTCCCCGGCCTGTTCGCCTCGCTCGCCACCGGCAACCCGGTGCTGGTCAAGCCCCACCCGCGGGCCGTGCTCCCGCTGGCGCTCACCGTCCGCATCGCCCGCGAGGTGCTGGCCGAGGCCGGCTTCGCCGCCGACCTGGTCTGCCTGGCCGCCGAGCACGAGGGCGGCACGGTGGCCCGGACCCTGGCCGTCCGCCCCGAGATCAGGCTGATCGACTACACCGGCTCCACCGCCTTCGGCGACTGGCTGGAGGAGCACGCCAAGCAGGCCGAGGTCTACACCGAGAAGGCCGGCGTCAACACCGTCGTCGTCGACTCCACCGACGACTACAAGGGCATGCTGAACAACCTGGCCTTCTCGCTCTCGCTGTACAGCGGCCAGATGTGCACCACCCCGCAGAACCTGCTGGTCCCGCGCACCGGCATCGACACCGACCAGGGCGCCAAGTCCTACGACGAGGTGGTCCGCGACCTCGCCGCCGCCGTCGAGGGCCTGCTCTCCGACGACGCCCGCGCCGCGGCCGTCCTCGGCGCCGTGGTCAACCCCGGCGTGCTGCAGCGCTCGGCCGCCGCGGCCGGCGGCGAGTACGGCGAACTCGCCCTCGCCCCGAGGGCCGTGGAGCACCCGGAGTTCCCGGGCGCGACCGTCCGCACCCCCGCCCTGGTCAAGCTGGACGCCGACAAGCCGGACGACCGCGCGGTCCTGCGCGCCGAGTGCTTCGGCCCGGTCTCCTTCGCCGTCGCCGTCGAGGACACCGCCGCCGCCGTCGAGCTGCTGCGCGACACCGTCCGCACCCAGGGCGCGATGACCGCCGCCGCCTACACCACCTCACCCGAGGTCGAGGCCGCCCTGGTCGGGGCCGCCCTCGACGCCGGCGTCTCGCTCTCCCTCAACCTCACCGGCGGGGTGTACGCCAACCAGACCGCCGCCTTCTCCGACCTGCACGGCACCGGCGCCAACCCGGCCGCCAACTCCGCCTACTGCGACGGCGCGTTCGTCGCCAACCGGTTCCGCACCGTGGAGATCCGCCGCCACAGCTGAGCCGCCCCGACCCGGCCGGCGCCACCCTCCCGGTGGCCCGCGCCCCCGGTCCCCGGCCACGCGCCGGGGACCGGAGATTCACAACGCCACTCCCGGGAAGCGATGATGGGGGCCGGGGAAACGCCACGCACGGCGTCCAGCCGCTGTTCGAGCACCGGGAGCTGACACATGACCGAGAAGCAGACCGTCACCGACGTCATCGTGGTCGGCGCCGGGCCGACCGGCCTGCTGCTGGCCGGAGACCTCGCCGCGGCCGGCCTGGGCGTCACCGTGCTGGAGAAGCGCGGTACCGAGTCCGACCTCACCCGGGCGTTCGCCGTGCACGCCCGCACCCTCGAACTCCTCGACGCCCGGGGCCTCGCCGACGACCTCATCGCCACCGGCCGCCCGGTCGAGGCGCTGAAGGCCTTCAACCGGGTCCGGATCGACCTCGGCCACCTGCCGACCCGCTTCCCGTTCGTCCTGCTCACCCCGCAGTACAACACCGAGCGGCTGCTCCTCGACCGGGCGGTGAAGGCCGGCGCGACCGTCCTGCGCGGCACCGAGGTCACCGGACTGCGGCAGGACCCCGAGGGCGTCACCGTCGAAACGGTGCGCGACGGCGCCACCAGCACCCACCGGGCCCGCTACGCGGTCGGCGCCGACGGCGTCCACTCCACCGTCCGCGACCTGCTCGGCCTGCCCTTCCCCGGCGAATCGGTGGTCGACTCGGTGCTGCTCGCCGACGTCCGCCTGGAGCGCGAGCCCGAGGACGGCATCGCCGCCGGCGCCGACGAGAACTGCTTCGCGCTGCTGGTGCCCTTCGGCGACGGCTGGTACCGCGTCCTCGCCCGGGACCGCGCCGAGCAGCTCCCGGACGGCACCGCGCCCGGGCCCGAGCTGCTCGCCGACATCACCCGCCGCGCCCTCGGCGAGGACTACGGACTGCACGACGTCCGCTGGAGCTCCACCTTCCACAGCGACGAGCGGCAGGTCCCCGACTACCGCTCCGGCCGGGTGTTCCTGGCCGGCGACGCGGCCCACTGCCACTCCCCGGCCGGCGGCCTGGGCATGAACACCGGCCTCCAGGACGCCGCCAACCTCTCCTGGAAGCTCGTCGCCGTCCTGCGCGACCGGGCCGACGACACCCTGCTCGACAGCTACCAGAGCGAGCGGCACCCGGTCGGCCGGACCGCCCTGCGCGCCTCCGGCGCGATGATCCGGGTCGCGCTCGCCCAGTCCGCCGCCACCCGGGCACTGCGCGGGGCACTGGTCCAGGTCGCCGGGCGGGTCGACGCCGTGGTGGACCGGGGCGCCCGCACCGTCTCCGGCCTCGGCATCTCCTACGCCGCGCCCAAGGACGCCCACCCGCAGGTCGGCAAGCGGGTCCCGGACCTGCGGCTGACCGGTCTCGAACCGCCCCGCGAGGACGGTCCGGCCGCCCCGCAGCGGCTCTACGAGGCCCTGCGGGCCGGAAGGTTCGTCCTGGTCAGCAATGACGAGGTGACGGCCGCCGACCCGTGGCGGGAGCGCCTGGTCACGGTCGCCCCGGCCGACCCGCACGGCAAGCTGCGCGACACCGTGCTGCTGATCCGCCCCGACGGCTACGCCGCCTGGGCCGCCGTCGACCCGGGCGCCGGCGAACTGCGCGCCGCCCTCACCGAATGGCTCGGCGAGGCCTGACCCGCCCGCGCTGCCGGTCGGCGCGGGCCCGGAGGAGCGACGCTTCTCCGGGCCCGCCCGGCCACTGGTACGCCGCTGACGCGCTAGGGACGCGCCTTCTCGTAGTGCCGGGCCGCCTTGGCCCGGTTCCCGCACACGGCCATCCGGCACCAGCGGCGCCGGCCGTTCTGCGAGGTGTCGAAGAAGTGCAGGATGCACGCCTCGTGCGCGCACTTCTTGATCCGCCCCGGCCCCTGCGCCAGCAGCCCCAGGAAGTCGTCCACCACCAGCCAGGCGGCCAGCCACCGCGGCTCGTCCACCTCGACCCGGTCCACCGGCCCGGCCGCCGAGGCCTCCCGCCGGACCCGCCCGTGCCGCAGCACCGCGTCCAGCCCGGCCAGCGCACCGGCCCCGGGCACCCCGCCCGCGTCCAGCTCCCGGACGGCCGCCCCGACCGCCTCCCGGGCCTCCCGCAGGGCGGCGAGCCCGGGCCCGTCCGCCGGGCAGCGGTCGGCCAGCCCGGCCGTGGAGAGCCAGATCGCGAAGCCGTCCGGCTCGGCGAGCAGATCGTTCACCGGCTCACCGGCCCACCGCGTGTTCAGCAGGTCGAGCGCGAGCGGCTCACCGAGCAGCGGGCGCGGGTCCCGCGGGTCTGCTGTCCGCTCGGTCATCGACGCTCCCTCGCTCTCGGCCGTCCCTCGGTCCCGGTCGTTCCTCGCTCCGGACCGGTCCCCGAGTCTACGTCGGGCCCCCGACCCGGCACCCCTGGCCGGAACCTGCCGCCACCGGTCCGGAACGCACCACCCGTCCGGAAAAAGGCCCGTCTGTTTCCGCACTGTTTCAAGATCGCTAACCCTGCGGTACACCGCCCGTGACCACTGTCATACGCACGACTGATGACGTAGCCTCTCGACCGTGCATAGGGTTCCCCACAGCTCGGCGAGGCCGTTGACGGCGCGTTCCGGCGCCGTTCCGGGTCTGCCGCACCCGCTCGGTGGGGAAGGTAACCACATGGCCTCACAGCATCCCCAGGACGCCCGACTCAGACTGGTCGGGCCGCGCCCTGACACGGCCGCGCCCGCACCCCGGCCGCCCGTGCCCCCGCTGTCGCCCGCGCCGACGCCGGGGCGTCCCAGCCCGACCGGCGGCTTCGCCGACACCCTGCACGTGGCGATCGAGGCCAGCGGCCTCAGCCTGGACCGGATCCGCGCCGCCCTGGCCCAACGCGGCGTCAGGGTCAGTGTCACCACGCTGAGTTACTGGCGGCGAGGCCGCAGCCAGCCCGAGCGGGCCAGCTCGCTGCGCGCCGTCCACCTGCTGGAGGAACTCCTCGGCCTGCCGCACTCCACGCTGTCCGCGCTGCTCGGCCCGCCGCGCCCGCGCGGCCGCTGGGCGGCCACCGCCGGTGCCAGCCACCTGCGGCTGGAGGACGTCTGGCCGGGCGAGCAGCAGATCGCCGACGTCTTCGCCGAACTGGACGCGCCGCCGGCCGGTGAGCTGGAGCGGCTCTCGGTCCACGACTCGTACTTCGTGGACGCCGACCGGCGCGGCAACCTGCTGCGGATGCGCCAGGTGGTCCGCGCCACGGTGTCCGGGGTGACCCGCTGCCTGGTCGTGCACAAGGCCGACGAGGAGGCGACCGGCTGCCCGGAGATCACCGGCGTCCGGCACGGCCGGCTCGGCCGGGTGCGCCGCCGCCCGGACACCGGCCTGATCGTCGGCGAGGTGATGCTGGACCGCCCGCTGGGCCTCGGCGACAGCACGGTCTTCGAGTACGAGGTCGAGATCCCCTCCGGCGGCGCCGAGACCACCGAGTACAGCCGGCGCTTCGCCACCCCGGTGCGCGAGTACGTGCTCCAGGTCCACTTCGACCCGGCGACCGTGCCGGTGCACTGCGAGCGCTACGACCGCGACCCGGGCGCGGACGTCGACCGCCGCCGCGAGCAGCTCTGGATCGGCGCCTCGGCCAGCGCCCAGGTGCTGGCCCCCGACCAGCAGCCGGGCCACATCGGCGCCCGGTGGGAGTGGGAGTAGCCGCACCCCGGCCCGGCGCCCGCGCGCCGACTCCTCCCCACCCCGTCCTTCCGGATTTGTCATGGCACAGCCATGATCGAAATTTCTAACCATTGAAACCACCTGTAGCGGTTGACCCTCCTCAAGAATAACCACTACTGTCGTTAGCAACGGTTAGAAAGCGGCGCCCCCGGGCGCCCCGGCCACGGGAGTGATCAGGCATGTCCGGCACCATCAGCAGCACCCTGCAGACCGGCCACGTGGGCCTGAACGTCACCGACCTCGCCCGCTCCACCGCCTTCTACCAGCGCGTGCTCGGACTGGAGCCGGTCGCGGAGGGCACCGACCCGGAGCACCGCTACACCTTCCTCGGCCGCGACGGCCGACTGGTGCTGACCCTCTGGCAGCAGAGCGAGGGAGCCTTCGCCACCACCGCTCCCGGCCTGCACCACCTCTCCTTCCAGGTCGACTCGCTCGACGAGGTCCGCGCCGCCGAGGCCCTGCTGCGCGAGCTGGGCGCCTCCTTCGCCCACGACGGCGTCGTCCCGCACGGCGAGGGCGCCGCCTCCGGCGGGATCTTCTTCACCGACCCCGACGGCATCCGGCTGGAGATCTACACCCCGGCGGGCGTCGACGAAACCGACGCCGTGGCCCCCTCCGGCACCGCCCCGACCTGCGGCTTCTTCTAACAACTCTTTGCAAAGTCACACTTTGCAAAGAGTTTCCGGGACTTTGCAAAGTGTGACTTTGCAAAGTCCCCACAGGGCGTACCGCCCGGCCCGCATCGCCCGTCCGGCCCGCCCTGCCCGCCCTGCCCGCCCGACGCGAGGGAGGAACCCGCCATGACCGCCACCGGCACCCCCTACCACCCCGGCGAACGGGCCGTTCAGGCCCGGGCCGACCGCACCGACCGGGCCGACCACTCCGGCCGCTCCGTCGGCAGTACCGTCCCCGCCGTGGCCGCCCGCTTCCTGACCGAGCGGCGGATGCTGGTGGTCGGGGCGGCCGACGCCGACGGCCGGCTCTGGGCCACCCAGCTCAGCGGACCGGCCGGCTTCCTGCGGGCCCCCGACGAGCGGACGGTGACGGTCGCCGCCCACCCGGCCGAGGCCGACCCGCTGGCCGCCGCCCTGGCCCGCCCCGCCGAGGTCGGCACCGTGGCCCTGGACCCGGCCGCCCGCCGCCGGATGCGGGTCAACGGCCGCTCCGCTCCGGACGGCCGGGGCGGCCTGGTGATCGCCGCCGAGCAGGTCTACGCCAACTGCCCGAAGTACATCCAGCGCCGCCACCCGCTGGACCGCCCCGGGGCCGGCGCCCCGCGCCGGGTGGCGGCCGGACCGCTGCTGAGCACCGCCCAGCAACTGCTGCTGAGCACCGCCGACACCTTCTTCGTCGCCACCGCCGGCCCGGACGGCCGGACGGACGCCTCGCACCGCGGCGGCAACCCCGGCTTCCTGCGGGTCCTCGGCCCGGACCGGCTGCGCTGGCCCGACTACGCGGGCAACAACATGTTCATGACCCTGGGCAACCTGGAGTTCGACCCCCGGGCCGGACTGCTCGTCCCGGACTGGGAGACCGGCGGCGCGCTGCTGGTCACCGGCGAGGCCAGGACCGACTGGTCCGACCCGGCCGCCGCCGGACTGCCGGGAGCCGAACGGGTGGTCGACCTGACCGTCACCGGCGTCGTGGAACTGGCAGACGCCACTCCGCTGAGCTGGACCGAGCCCGAGTACTCGCCCGCCAACCCGCCCTCCTCCGTACGCCCCGTCAGCTGACGGCGGGACAGCCCACCGGCCCGCCCACCCCGATCCCACGCCGATCCTGCCCCGACCACGCGCCGATCCCACGCCGATCCTGCCCCGACCACGCGCCACGCCCGGGATACCGAACGATCGTCACCCGCGCGGCGCATCCCACCGCGCCGACCAGGTGTCCGCCTTGGGACTTTGGTGCGGACGACACCCGGTGTCGCCCTGGGAAGGAACGTGCTGTCGCGCCGTCAGCGGCCCGCCGGACACCCTCCCCCACCAGGAGAAAGAGGCGGAGCATGACCAGAACCGGCCGACCGGCCCCGTTGCCCCGGTCCGACTTGCCGCAGTCCGACCCACGGTCCGACTCGCAGTGGTCCGACTCGCTGCGGTTCGACGAGGTCGAACCGGCCGACGACTGCATATGCGGGGGCTGCGCCGCCCGCCGCCGGGCCCGGCTGCACGCCGCACCGGTGCACGAGGGCGGCCACGCGGCGGCCCGCAGCGTCCGCCGCCGGGCCGCCGTCCTGATGGCCGCCGTCGGCACCGCCCTCGGCGGCGGCGCGGTCGGGGCCGCCACCGCGGCGCCCGCCCCGGCCCCGACCCCCGGCGGCCCGGCCGTCCCCCGCGTCGACACCCCGCAGGGCGAGGTCGGCGGCCTCTACGGCGAGACCGGCACCGAAGAACGGGCGGCCGCCGCGCAACCCGTCACCCGGGCCTCGATCATCGAACGGGCGCAGCGCTGGGTGGACCAGAAGGTCCCGTACAGCATGAGCCGTTACTGGTCGGACGGGTACCGCCAGGACTGCTCCGGCTTCGTCTCGATGGCCTGGGGGCTGGGCAGCAGCCAGACCACGTGGACGCTGCCGGACTTCGCCGAGCGGATCACCAAGGCCGAGCTCCAGCCCGGTGACGTCCTGATCCACAACGACCCGGCGAGTCCCCGGAGCGGCTCGCACGTGACGGTCTTCGGCGGTTGGACGGATTCGGCCCGCACGCGTTACGTGGCGTACGAGCAGACCTCGCCGGGTGCCACGAAGCGTGTGACCCCGTACGCGTACTGGTCGAACTCGGCCACCTACCTCCCGTACCGCTACAAGGCGCTCACCACCGGCGGGGGCAGCAGTGACGGCGCGGCGGCCACGGCCTTCCCGGGGGCGGACAAGTTCGGTCCGGGCGCCGACAACGCCTTCGTCACCAGGCTGGGCGAGATGCTGGTGCGGCGCGGCGGCGGCCGGTTCTACACCGAGGGGCCGGGGCCGCGCTGGAGCGAGTCGGACCGGCGGGCCACCGAGGCGTTCCAGCTCGCGCAGGGTTGGCGCGGCGGTGAGGCGGACGGTGTCCCGGGCAAGGACACCTGGGACTACCTGGTGAACGGCAAGGGCCGGGACATCGCCCCCGCCGCCCCGTTGCCCCCGCCCCCGCCGTCACCGCCGTCCGCTTCCCCGTCTTCCGGCGGCAGCTCGCCGGCCTTTCCCGGCCCGGGTGCCTTCGGCCCGGGCGCGGTAGGTGCCCAGGTCGAGCTGCTCGGCGGTCAGCTGGTCCGCAAGGGGTTCGGCGACGCCTACACGGAGGGCCCGGGTCCGCGCTGGACGGATGCCGACCGGAGCGGTGTGCGGGCGTTCCAAGAGGCCGCGGGCTGGAGCGGCGCCGAGGCCGACGGCTACCCCGGGCCGGACACCTGGCGGCTGCTGTTCTCCTGACCCGCCCGGCCTTGCCGACACGTCGCCCTACCCCTCGACCGGGTCAGACCGCCCCGCCCGGCGGGCGCCCGGACATCCAGTGGAACAGTCCCATCGCCACGCTGGTCGCCAGGTTGAAGCTGGAGACCCCGGGCCGCATCGGCACCGCGACCAGCCGGTCGGCCCGCGCCCGGAGCTCCGCCGAGACGCCGTGCCGCTCGGTGCCGAAGGCGAGCACCGCGTCGTCCGGGAAGGCCGTCTCCCGGATGTCGGTGCCCTCGGGGTCCAGCACGTGGAGCGGACCGGCCGGCAGCTCCGGCAGGGTCAGCCGTTCGACGGCGGTGGCGAAGTGCAGGCCCGCGCTGCCGCGGAGCACGGCGGGGTGCCAGGGGTCCAGTTCGCCGGTGGTGACCACGCCGGCCGCGCCGAAGCCGGCCGCCAGCCGGATCACGGCGCCCACATTGCCGAGGTTGCGCGGGTTCTCCAGCAGTACGACGGGTGCCGGCCGGGGCCGGACGGCCAGCGCGGCGCGGTTGGCCTCGGCGGTGGGGCGCACGGCCAGGGCGACCACCCCGGTCGGGCTCAACCGGGGTGCGAGCGTGCGCAGCGCGGCCTCCGGGAGTTCGACGGCGAGCGCGTCCAGTGCGGGGGCGACGTCCGGGGCCAGTTCGGCGGCCAGTGCCAGCAGTGCGGCGCGGTCGGCGGTCAGCACCTGTCGGACGGCGCCGCCGAAGCGCAGTGCGTGCTTCAGCGGGTGGAAGCCGTCCAGCAGGACCGCGCCGGGCTCCTCGGCGCCGGTCCGCCAGGCGCGCAGCAGTTCCTCGTTCATCCCGCTCACTCTGCCACCACGGGCTCGCCCGGACGGCCGGCGGCGGCGATCACCTGGTCGAAAGTGAGCGGTTCGCCGGTCTGCCCGTCGGTCCGATCGTCGCAGGCTCCGGGGCGCAGTCCGGCCAGTGCGAGGTCGAGGTGCCGGTGGACGAGCGTGCCGTCGGCGTCGAGTGCGGCCAGTCCGCCCGGGAGTGGGCGGGAGACCCGGACGCAGAGCAGTACGAGGTCGCCCATGCCGACGTCGGTGCGCAGCCGGCCGGCGTCCTGGGCGGCCCGCAGCAGTTCCCCGACGGCCGTGACGGCGGCGGACCGGGCGGCGGCGAGTTCCTCGTCGACGACGAGTCGTTCCAGCAGCACGACGATCGCCGCGCCCATCCGCAGGTCGGCGGCGGCGTGCACGAAGCGGCGCAGTGCGCGGTCGGGGTCCGGTTCGTCCTGCCGGGCGCGGACGGCGGCTTCGGCGAGCCGGGTGAGCAGGTCGGTGACGAGGGCCCGGACCAGTGCCTCGCGGTCGGGGAAGCGCCGGTAGAGGGTGCCGGGGCCGACGCCGGCCCGGCGGACCACGGCGTCGAGGGGGGCGTCGGGGCCTCGTTCCAGGAAGACCTCGCAGGCGGCGTCCAGGATCCTGCGTCGACTGCGTTCCGCGTCCGCTCTCATCGCCAGCCCTTAACCGGAGGAATTTTCTCCTCCTATGCTACCGTCCACAAGGCGGAGAAATTCTCTCCGCTTATCGGAGCACCCGATCCGAGGAGCGACGCCATGACGACCACCTCACCGCCGACCGTCCGCACCGACATCGACGGCACCGGGCACGACCGCCCGGCCGTCCTCGCCTGGGAGCTGGACCGCTCCCGGGCCGCCCTGCGGCTGCTCAAGCAGCGCCTCGGCGACGACCGGGTCCGCGACCTGCTGGCCCCCGACACCGCCGCGGCCGACGCCGCGATGGCCGGCTGGCTGCACGCCTCCGGCGGCCGGTGGCGCGCGGCCGTCACCGAACTGACCGCCACCGGTATCGACGCCGGGACCTTCCTCCCCTGGTGGCACGGCCGGCTGCGGGCTCCCGACCGGGACGCCCTGCTGGCCGCCAACCCCGAGCACTACCTGGCCGACTCCACCGGCGGGACGGTCGAGATCATCGAGACGGTCGGCGCCGGGCCGCTCCGCTTCCACCTCCGCTTCCACCCCACCCCGGCGACCCCGGAGTACCCGGTGCGGATCGGCGGCACCGGCCACCTGGCGGACGGTTCCGAGGTGCTGCGGGTGATGCACGAGTTCGCCGACTCCCCCCGGGGGCTGCGGATCCGGCTCACCGTCGAGTTCCCGGCCGCGACCCCGGTCGAGCTGTCGACCGGTCATCAGTGGCACTTCGCGTGCGAGTTCGCCAACTGGCTGGAGGCG
Source organism: Kitasatospora purpeofusca (assembly GCF_036010405.1). Taxonomy (NCBI): domain Bacteria; kingdom Bacillati; phylum Actinomycetota; class Actinomycetes; order Kitasatosporales; family Streptomycetaceae; genus Kitasatospora; species Kitasatospora purpeofusca. The sequence goes on from NZ_CP108561.1 coordinate 4,973,145, forward strand.
GCAGCGGCAGCCTCCTGACGCCCGCCCGGCACGAGCCGGACCGACCACCGCCCGGCACGAGGACCGACCGCCGAGCGACGCGAGCCGGAGGGCCTAGCGCCCCGTCGGCTCCGGCTCGCGCCGCTCGGCGGAACCCGCCGTGCCACCGCCCCGCAGCGCCCGCTCCAGGTCCTTCAACGCCTGCAGCAGCAGCCTGGTCCCGGCCCGCACCACGTCCCGCTGCACCCCGGGCGGCGCGTCGGCCAACCGCCGTTCCAACTGCTCCTGGGCCTCCCGGACGGCGCCGAACTCCACCGGCCGCCCGGTCAGCAGCGCACCCGCCGCCACCGCGGTGGCCAGCCGCAGTTCCTCGGCGAACTCGGCCGCCCCCGGCACCGGCTCGGCGTCGGACCCGGGCAGGTGGGCCTCCAGCAGGACGGCGACCCGCCCGAGGTGGCCGACCGCCGCCCGGGCCCGGTCGAGCTGGCGGCGGCTGACCCCGGGCAGGCCGGAGGCGTGCCGGCCGGGTTCGGCGTCGGCCCGCTGCATCGCCTGCAGCAGTTCCGAGCGCGCCTCCCGGGAGTCCAGCAGCGCCCCGCGCACCTCCCGTCCGCGCGGGGCGGCCGGCCGCTCGTAGACGGCGATCACCTCGGCCGTGTACCGCCCGGCGGCGGCCAGCCACTCGGCCAGCCGCTCGCCGAGCCTGGCGGTCTGCCAGGTGGGGAAGAGCGCGTAGACGAGCAGGGCCAGCGAGCCGCCGAGCAGCGTGAGGCCGACCCGTTCGACGGCGGTGACCAGCGGGTTCCCCTCCTGGAGCCCGAGCAGGAAGACGGCGTAGGAGGAGATGCAGGCGGTGACCACGGCGTAGCCGGTGCGGAAGGCCAGATAGGCGCCGCCGATCGAGAGCACGGCGAGTGCCGCCAGCACCCACTCACCGGGCTGTGCCAGCTGCACCACCAGGGTGGAGACCGCGACCCCGACCGAGGTCCCGGCCAGCCGGGCCACGCCCCGGCTGTAGGTCTGGGCGAAGTCCGGGCGCATCACCATCGCGGCGGTCATCGGCGCCCAGTAGCCGTGCTCGAAGCCGACCAGCCGGGCCAGCAGATAGGCGGCGGTGACCACTCCGGACAGCCGGACGGCGTGCTGGAAGACCGCCGAGTGCGGCCGGAACTGCCGCCGCACCGCGCGAAGCGCCGTCGGCAGCATCCGGATCAGCGGCGGTTTGCGCAGCGTCCCGCCGGGCCGGACGTCGGGGGTGTCGATGGTGTCCTCGGCGCCCCGGTCGAGCGCGTCGGCGGCGCCGCGGAGCAGCCCGGCCAGTCGGCGGGCGGCGCGGCGGGCGGCGCCGCGCAGTTCCGGGCCCTCGGTCCGGGCGACCAGGGTGAGGGCCGGGGCGGAGGACGGCAGCCGGAGCGGGTCGCCGGTGCGGATCGCCCGGGCCAGGGCGTCCATCGCCTCGGCGGCGGCGGCCAGGACCTCGCGGGCCCGGTCGCGTTCGGGGCCCTCCTCGGGGGCGCCGACCTTGGGGTCGGCGATGGCCGCCAGGGTGGGCCGGATGCGTTCGGCGAGGCCCCGCAGGCCGCGCAGCTCGGGCGGGCGGTTGCGGTCCTGCCAGGGGGTGAGCGCGGCGGCGTGCCGGGCCGTCATGAACGGGGCCGGGTCGACGTGGGCGGTCGGGTCCTGGCGCAGCCGCCGGGCGTAGTCGGCCAGTTCGGCGTAGGTGTCGGCGAGCGCCTCGCGCTGGGCGGTCCAGCTGCCGATCGGCCAGACGGTGATGACCAGGGCCTGGACGGCGCCGCCGAGCGCGCAGACCAGTCCGTGGCCGAGTGCGGTGAGCGGGCTGACGGGCAGCTGGACGACGATCAGCATCACCGAGAGGGTGTTGGCGGCGACGATCCCGGCGGTCGGTCCGATCGCCCAGGTGAGTCCGGCGCCGAAGGCCCAGACGGCGAGCAGGACCGGGAAGGCTCCGGGGATCCCGACCGCCAGGTAGCCGAGGAAGGTGCTGATGCCGAGTCCGGTCCCGGCGGCGACGGCGAGGGTGGCGCGGGGCCGGAAGCTGCGCTGGAAGGTCGCGGTGCCGGCGATGAAGGCGCCCATCGCGGCGGAGGTGGCGAGCCGGGCGCCGCCGAGGGCCAGGGTCGGGAAGAGCACCAGGGCGACGGCGACCGCCCCGCGCACCGCCCGTTTGGGGTCGGTGAGCGCCCGGTCGACCGTCAGTCCGGTCCGCGCGGTGTCTCGAAGTGCGGTGAACCAGGACATAACGGTCAGCTTAGTGGCGCCCTCCGCAGCCGGATCCGAGCGACCCGCGCCCCGGCCCAGCACAGCGCCGCCGTCGGCAGGAAGACCGCGTCCGCCGCGATCATCGCCAGCGAGAACACCGGCAGCCCGAGCAGTACGGCGATCCCGACGTGCTCGGCCATCATCACCACCAGCAGCGCGTTCTTGACCCTCCGGTCGACCAGCGTGAACGGGAAGCCGACCTGGAGCAGCACCGTCCCGTAGGAGATCAGGAACACCGGCAGCAGCGCCCCGCCGACCAGCCCGGACAGCCCCGGCCAGGGCGTGAAGTAGTCCAGGTGCAGCGGGTAGTAGAGCGCGGTGCCGTCCTGCCAGCGCGAGCCCTGCACCTTGTACCAGCCGGCGGTGGCGTAGATCAGCACCACCTCGACGGCGATCACCAGCATCGCGCAGTTGTGCACCATGGTCGCCAGCGCGTCCAGTACCGCCCGGGTCTCGCCCTCCGGCGCCAGCCGGTCGGCCAGCCACCACAGCCCGGCCACCGCCCACAGCCCCCAGAACAGCGGCGCCCAGCCGACGTACGGGAACGCCGGGCTCGTCCAGTCCAGGCTCGTCCCGGCGAAGCCGCCCAGTTGGCAGACCAGCAGCAGCGCCCCGAGCAGTGTCCAGAGCGGTACCCCGCTCCGCCCGTGCTCGCCCCGGCGGGCGTCCAGCGACCACACCTCGGCGCACCGGGTGAAGACCAGGTAGATCGCCATCAGGTGGACGATGTTGTCGCCGCCGTCGCCGAGGAAGACATTGCGGTTCTGCAGCGACAGCACGGTGACCAGGAACAGCACCGTGCTCGCCCTGGTCCGCCAGCCGAGCAGGACGGCCAGCGCGGCCAGCACCGCCAGGTGGTAGACCAGCTCGAACCAGAGCCGCCCGCCGAACCAGGGCAGCACGGTCAGCGCCCCGTTGTCGGCCAGCAGCCGCTGGGCCAGGTCGGTCGACCAGGGCGAGGTGTCTCCGTACAGCAGCCGCCGGTTGGGCCACTCCCGCAGCAGGTAGGCCAGCCAGACCAGCCCGAAGCCGATCCGCACCGTCGCCGCCTGGTACCGCCCGAGCACCCGCCCGGTGAACACCGCGAGCGCCCGCCCGGCGAGCCCGGCCGGGCCGGACCGGCGGGCGCCGGCGGGCGGGCCGGCCGTCTCCGGGCCGGGCTGCCGGGGGATCCCGGCCACCACGGCCACCACGGCCGCCGCCAACGCCGCCCCGGCCGCGTCCCCGGCCGCGTCCCCGGCCGGATCGGCCGTATCAGCCGCCTCGGTCGCGTCGGCCACCTCGGCCGGAGCAGCCGCCTCGGCCACACCGGTCACCTCGCCCGACCCGCCGGGCCCCGCCGCGCTCACCGCAGCCCCCGCAGGTCCCCGGCCTTCACCGGCCACCAGGGCAGCTCCCGCACCTTCGGCGCGGCGGGCGCCGCCTCCTCGCTCCACGCCGGCGGCGCGACCGTCGTACTGGTCACCCGCAGCTCGACCGCCACCACCGGCCGCCCGTCCACGCTCGGACCGATCCGCTGCACCGCGATCCGCTTCAGGTACTCCTCGGCGAGCGTGCCGCGCGGATTGGTCGCCGACTCGTCCTGGGCGCTGTGCGAGCCGTCGTAGAAGTCCCACGCGCGCCGCAGCAGGTTCTGGTCCGCGTGGCTGGGCGCCGGATTGCCCCGGATCGCGGCGATGTCCCGCGCGGTCAGCCCGACCCACTCGTGGATCCGGGCCTCCCCGTCCGGCGACCCGGTGCGCACCCGGGCGTCCACGGCGATGTTCTGCTGCAGCGGATTGGGCGCGAACAGCTTCCAGTTCTGCTCGAACTCCGGATAGATCAGGCCGTCCACCTGCTCCCGGTACTCCCGGGACAGCGAATTGGCGGGCGCCACATGCAGGAAGACCGCGGCGAGGAAGAGCCCGGTGGCGCCGGTCAGCAGGGCTCCCGCCACGCCCAGGACGACCCGCGCGGGCGTCGACCAGGGCCGGCGGACGGGCGGCGGGTCCGTACTCTCGGCCATGAACTCCCCCGGGGACGGGTGGGGCCGGCACCGCGCCGGCCCGTTCGCGCGCCCATCCTGCCCTACTCCCCGGGGCGGACGGATCCCCCCTGCCTCAGCCGGTCCGCTCCGGCACCTGCCCCGGCTCCGACACCGCCTCCTGCACCGCGAGCAGCGCCCGCCGCCGCCGGCGCAGCAGCGGCACGGCGATCAGCAGCAGCAGCCCGCCGACCGCGGCGGCCGCGATGGCCGCCACCGAGTGGCCGGCCGCCAGCAGCAGCTGGCCGACCACCTCGACCACCAGCGCCGACCCCGACACCAGCAGCACCGAGCGCCGCAGTGCCGCGAGCGCCGCGGCGACCTCGGCCGGCACCTCCTCGGCCCCGGCCGACCGCGTCCCGCTCTCCCCGCTCATGGTTCCCCCCGTCGTTCGTTCCCCCGAGAAACGCCCTACAGGACGAAGGCGTCCTGCCCGCCGCTGCCCACCATCGGGCGGCCGGCGCCGTCCCAGGCGTACATGCCGCCGTCCACGTTGACCGCCTCCCGGCCGTTCTGGACCAGGTACTGGACGACCTGCGCGGAGCGCCCGCCGACCCGGCAGAGCACGTACAGCTTCTCGTCCGGCAGCTCGCCGAGCCGGGCGACGACCTCGCCGATCGGGATGTGCAGCGCGCCCGCCACGTGTCCGGCGTCCCATTCGTCCTGCTCCCGGACGTCCAGCAGGGCGGCGTCGGCGGGCACGGCGGCGGCGTCGATGGTGGGGATCTGCGCGAACATCGTCTGGTTCTCCTGGGCTTCGGGATCGGCGCCGTCATTCTCCCCCACCGGACGGCCGCCGAGCAGCCCTTCCAGCTCGGCCTGCTGCGCGGCGGCCCTGGCCAGCAACTGCTCGGCCAGCTCGGCCAGCAGCCCGTCCGGGTCCTCCGGCGCCAGCGCCAGCAGCTCGCCCATCGCGCTGCGCTCCAGCCGGACCTGCTCGGCGGCCAGCTCGCCGATCCGCCCGGTCAGCCACTCCAGCCGGCGGCGAAGCCAGCCCAGCCGGTCGGGGGAGTCGGTCGCGGGCGCGGCCTCGGGCGCGGTGGACCACTCGGCGGACAGCGCCTCCAGGACGCCGGTGTCGCCGTACGCGTAGGCCTCGTTGACCCGGGCCAGGAACGCCGCGCGGCGCTCCTGCTCGGCCGGGTCGGTGGACAGGTCGGGGTGGGCCCGGCGCACCAGCTCGCGGTAGATCCGCTGGGCGTCCCGGCCGGGACGGACCCGGACCGGCGCGGGCGGCGGCGGGGCGTCCTCCTGTGCCTGGACGCTGTCGAACAGCGCGTCCAGGTCCGGCATGTCCTCGACCCGCTGCCGGGCCTCGTGGGCCCGCCGGAGGTCCTCCGGGAGCCCGGTGCGCGTGGCCACGGCCTCGGCCAGCAGCGCGTCCAGCTCGTCCAGCCGGGCGTAGAGCGGACCGAGCAGCTGGTGGTGGATCAGCGCGAAGTTGTCGATCTCGACGCGCAGCGTCCGCACGTCGACGTCCATGGTCAGCCAGGCGAGTTCGGCGGCCTCGACCCGCTCCTCCAGCTCCCCCTGCTGCGGGTCCGTCCAGCGGACGGGGATCTGCGCGGTCACCTCTGGCCTCCGTCTCCTGCTGTCCGGTGCGGGGCCGGCCGGGCCCGTGCTGCGACCCTACCGTCCGTACCGGGCCCGGCCTGCGGGCCGGACGGGGAGTGCGGGAGGGCGCACGGCGCGTGACACGCAACTGATACCGAGGAATCTCCCCGTTTCGCTATCGAGTCCCGGCCGGTCCGTGCTTCGCTGGTATCCGCACAGCATGCCTTCCTCCGGAGAACCGGCCGTCTCCAGGCGTGGCGGCCAGGCGGGAGCAGACCGAATCCATGGTGGACGACCCGAACTCCACACCGCGTCCGACGGGCACCGCTCCGGAGCCCGGCACCGCACCGGGCGACCAGCCGTCGGGGGTGGTCGCCCTGGTCCGGCTCGCCGTCGTGCTGGTCGACCGCGAGGGGCGGATCGCCCAGTGGAGCCGGGCCGCCGAGGAGCTGTTCGGACACCGCGCCGAGGCCGTCCACGACCGGCCGGCCGCCGGGCTGCTGCCCGCCGCCGAGCCGCGCAGCGTGCCGGGCCAGGCCGGGCCGGGCACCACCGGCCGCCGCCGCGACACCTTCACCACTCTCGCCGAGCTGACCTCGGACGGCGCCGCCTGGGCGGGGCAGCTGCCCGTGGTCGACCGCGAGGAGCACCTGCGGGACGTGCTCTGGTGGGCCTACCCGCTGGCCGGACCGGCCGGGCGGCTGCTGGCCCTGGCCGCCGACGCCCGCCCGCTGCGCACCGCCGGCCCCCGGCTGGCGCTCGGCGAGCGGCTGCTGCCGTTCGCCGCCGCCGCGGGCGCCCTGGGCGGCTTCCACCGGCTGTCCGCCGCGCTGGGCGCCGCCGGCCGGCCGGTGCCCGGAACGCTCGCCGCCGTACTGCCCGGCGCCGCCGAGCGCCGCGGGCCGCTGCTGGCCGCGCTCGCCCGGGGCGGACTGCCGGCCCTGCGGCTGGATCCGAGCACCGTGCTGCCGCTGCACCCGGCCGACCCGGCGGCCGGCACCGCCCACGCGGCGGCCGGGATCGGCCGCCGCTACCCGACCGCGCAGCAGCGCACCGCCCGGCTCGGCCCGCCGGCCCCGCCCGAGCAGTCCGCGCCCGGACGCCGTCCCGCCGCAGCTCCGCCGACCGCTCCGCTGCCCGCCCAGCGCGAGGCCGCGGCCGCCCCGGCCGCCGCGGACCGGACCGCCCGCTCCGACCGCCCCGGGGTCGATCTCACGACCGGCGGCGTCCCGGCCCCGCCGAGAGGAGGCACCACCATCGAGCAGACCACCGTCGGACCGTCCGCCAACGGGCACCGGCTCCACCCGGGCGACCCGGCCGCACCGACGGCGCCGACCGCACCCGCCGCACCCGTCGCACCCGTCGCACCCGTCGCACCGATCACCGTCCCCGGCCCCGCCGCCGCGGCCCCGCCCGGGCCGTCGGCCGGCCGGTTCGGCCCGTTCCTGACCAACGGCCACGCCGGCGAGCAGCTCGCCCTGCTCAACGAGGTCGGCGGCAAGGTCGGCACCACCCTCGACCTCGGCTTCACCGCCCACGAGCTGTGCCGGGTACTCGTCCCCCGGGTCGCCGACTTCGCCTGCGTCGACCTTGTGGACGGCCTGATCTCCGACTCCGAGCTGCCCGCAGCCCGCCCCGACGACGACACGATGCTCCGCCGGGTCGCCCTGGCCCGCAACGAGTCGGCCGGCCAGTGGGACCACGTGCTCGCCGAGGGCTCGCTGGTCGCCATGCCCCGCCGCACCCCGCCCGGCATGGCCCTCCAGCTGAACCAGCCGGTGCTGGTCCCGGTGGTCACCCGGGACGTCGCGGTCGACTACGCCGCCGCGCTCGGCGGCCCCGAGCTCGTCCCGGTGGTGTCCGGCCGCTCGATGCTGGTGGTGCCGCTGTCCGCCCGAGGCACCGTGCTCGGCATCCTCAAACTGCTCCGGCTCCCCGACCGGGACCCGTTCGACGAGGGCGACGCCGCGACCCTCAAGGAGCTGGCCGCGAGGGCCGCGCTGTCGCTCGACAACGCCCGGCTGCACCGGGCCGAGTCCCGGGTCGCCACCACCCTCCAGCGCTCGATGATCCCGACCCGCCCGCCGCAGATCCCCGGCGTCCAGATCGCCCACCGCTACCTGCCCGGCGACTCCCGGGCCGAGGTCGGCGGCGACTGGTTCGACGCGATCCAGCTGCCCGGCAGCCGGGTCGCGCTGGTGGTCGGCGACGTCATGGGCCACGGCCTCCACTCGGCCGCCGCGATGGGCCGCTTCCGCACCGCGATGCAGACCCTGGCCGCACTCGACCTGCCGCCCGGCCAGCTGCTGCGCCATCTCGACAACCTGGCCCACAAGCTCGGCGACGACCATCTCGCCACCTGCCTGTACGCGGTCTACGACCCGATCAACCGGACCTGCGAGCTGGCCAGCGCCGGCCACGTGCCACCGGTCCTGGTCCACCCGGACGGCACCGGGGAGCTGCTGGAGATCCCGGCCGGCGCCCCGATCGGCGTCGGCGGGGTGCCGTTCGTCGCCAAGACCATCGACGTCACGGACGGCTCGATGCTGGTGCTCTGCACCGACGGCCTGGTCGAGGTCCGGGGCGGTGACATAGGAGCGGGGCTGGCCGCGCTCTGCGGCAATCTGATCGACCCCCGGCAGAGCCCGGAGGAGGCCTGCGACGTGGTCCTGGACCGGCTGCACTCCGACGACCGCAAGGACGACGTCGCGCTGCTGGTGGCCCGCTTCGACGGGGTCGCGCCGAGCGAGGTCGCCACCTGGGACCTCACCGTCGACCAGCGCGAGGTCGGCCGGGCCCGCGCCCTGGTCCGCGAGCAGCTGGCCGCCTGGCACCTGGAGTCGATCGGCGACACCGTGGTGCTGCTGGTCAGCGAGCTGGTCACGAACGCCGTCCGGGTGGCCCGGGACCGGGTCCAGCTCCAGCTGATCCGGGTGGACAAGCTGCTGGTCGAGGTCAGCGACGACAACCACAACCTGCCGTCGCTGGAGCCCGCCGAACAGCTCGGCGAGACCGGCCGCGGCCTCACCCTGGTCACCAAGCTCGCCGAGCGCTGGGGCACCGCCCGCAAGGCAGTCGGCAAGGTCGTCTGGTTCGAACTGCCGCTCTGAACGCCGCGCGCACCACGCCCACCGCGTAGCCGTAAAGCGTGAAGCGTGAAGCGTGAAGCCGTGAACGACAGGAGCCCGCGGACCGTCCGGTCCGCGGGCTCCTGCGCGTTCTGCTCGTACGTCGTCCCCGTCGGCCCCGCTACGGCACGGCCGCGCCGGCCGACGTGCGGCGGCGGACATCCGCGGCCGCCGCCTCCAGCGAGGCGGTGGCCGTCGCCACCACGGCCGCCGCGCCGACCCCGGCCAGCACCCGCGGCCAGAAGTCCCCGAACACCTCCACCGAGACCGCGATCAGCAGCGCCGCTATCACCGCGACCACGTGCTCCATCCCGGCCAGGTTCGGCAGCACGATCGCCTCGCCGACCATCGTCGCCACGACCAGCCCGGCCGTGAACCAGGCCCGGCAGCGGAACGCGATGCAGATCGCCAGCGCCACCACCGCGGCCGAGGGCCCGGTGTCCCGCACGTGCGCGACCCACTTCGGGAACCCGAAGAGGTGGTCCGGGCCGATCGCCACCCCGACCCGGGCGAACAGCGTCCCGGCGAGGGTGCAGGTGTAGGCGACCACCAGGGTCAGCCGCCGGCCGAGCACGATCTCGGCGATGCCGAAGACCACGAAGACCTGCGCCAGCGCCCCCCACACCGGCAGGTCCAGGGCCGGCACGTACAGCGACAGCGGCGTGCGCAGCAGCGAGACGTCCAGCGGCAGCGCCGCCTTGACCACGCCGATCCGGGTGACGAACTGCGCGCCACCCGGAAGGTGCTGGACGATGCTGAACAGCAGGATCAGACAGGTCGCCGCAGTGGCCAGTGGAACGGCCGCGAACTTCTTCCGCGCGACCTGCTCCCGGACCGTCCCGAACAACGCTCCCCACTCGGCGACAGCGGCCTCTTTGGCAATAGCCACCGGCCCCTTTCGCACGCCCCCCGCGTGGGTCCTCCGCATCACAACCGGTTCTCCGAATCCCCGTTGGCGCAAGCGCCTTCTCGACTACCTCCACATTAGAAGCCGGTTAACGAATCCACATCGGCATTTGTGCGGATCCCAGTCATCCTCAAGGGGGAGAAACATCCATGAGATCCCCCCGGACGGCTGCCCGGCCCCCTCCGCCCCCCGGCGGAGGGCTACCCCTTCCCGTCCTGTGCCGCCACCGGCACCCGGGGCTCCGTGCCGGACGGCCCCTGGTGCCGGCGACGGAACAGCGCGGGCAGGCTCGGTGCGGTGATGAAGCCCTCGGCCCGGGCGCTGGCGATGCCGATCCGCGGAATCTCGCTGCTCTTCTCGAACAGCAGATAACGCGGCTCCCAGATCGGCCGGTACTTGGCGTTGGCCCGGTAGAGCGATTCGATCTGCCACCAGCGCGAGAAGAAGCCGAGTACGGAGCGCCAGAGCCGAAGCACCGGTCCCGCCCCGAGCTTCGAGCCCCGCTCGAAAACGGAACGGAACATGGCGAAGTTCAGCGAGACCCTGGCCAGGCCGACCTCACCGGCGCGCTGCAGGAGTTCGATCACCATGAACTCCATCAGGCCGTTCTCGGTGTCCCTGGCCCGGCGCATGAGGTCCAGCGAGAGCCCGTCCGCACCCCACGGCACGAAGCTGAGCAGAGCCTTCAGCTCGCCCTGGCCGTCGTGGCACTCCAGCATCACGCAGCGCCCGTCGCCCGGGTCGCCGAGCCGGCCCAGCGCCATCGAGAAGCCGCGCTCGGTCGCGCCGTCGCGCCACTGGTCGGCCTTGGCCACCAGCTCGGCCATCTCGTACTCGGGGATCTCCTCGTGCCGGCGGATCCGCACCGTGTAGCCGGCCCGCTTGACCCGGTTGTAGGCCTGGCGCACCACCCGCATCGCCCGGCCGTCCAGCGAGAACTCGTCGAGTTCGACGATCGCCTCGTCACCGAGCTCCAGCGCGTCCAGCCCGTGCCGGGCGTAGATCACCCCGGCCTCCTCGGAGGCGCCCATCACGGCCGGCGCCCAGGCGTGCTCGCGGGCCTCGGTCAGCCAGGCGTCGATCGCGCCGGGCCAGGCCTCGGGGTCGCCGATGGGGTCGCCGGAGGCCAGCGAGACGCCGCCGACCACCCGGTAGGTGACCGCCGCCTTGCCGCTCGGCGAGAACATCACGGCCTTGTCCCGGCGCAGCGCGAAGTAGCCCAGCGAGTCCCGCTCGCCCTGCTTCTCCAGCAGTCCCCGGATCCGCTGCTCGTCCTCTGCGGTGAGCAGCTCCGTGTCCCTGGGGCTGCGGAAGGCCGCGTAGAAGACCAGCAGGAGGAACACGCCGCCCATCACGTTGATGACCGCGTTCACCCAGGTCGGCGCGACGATGACGGAGCGCAGGTGCTCGCTGGGGTCGATGCTGATCATCCGGCCGACCGAGTAGCGGAACATGTCCCAGAAGTCGGCGGCACCGGGCAGCTTGTTGGTCAGGGCCACCAGGGCCGCGCCGATCACGCCGCCGAGACCCAGGCCGAGCACGAAGGTGGCGGCGGCGGTCTTCGGGTTGGAGCTGTCGCCCTTGGAGGTGAACTCCTTCCGGCCGATCAGCAGTGCCAGCAGGAAGCCCCAGGTCAGCACGATGGAGATGTAGTTGAGCGGGTGCCTGTCGAAGCCGTCGAGCAGCGTCATGGCGAGCAGGTAGAGCACCGCGAACAGGCCGGCCAGCGCCGTGTTGAAGATCCAGGCGGCCCGCTTGCGGCGCCGCATCGCGATCGCCAGGAAGACCGAGATCACCGCGAAGCTCAGTCCGGCGGTCATCATGTACGGGGTGAAGTACTCGCCCTCGTTGTGCGTCCTGATCTGGTCCCGGAACGGGACGGAGAGGACGGCGACGAGGTTCAGCAGGGCGATCAGCCGCAGGTACCAGACGGTCGCCGTCGCGGCCCGGGGGCGCCAGCGCGCCATGAGGGCGCCGGACCCGGATCCGGTGGGGGAGGTGGACGGCTCCGGCTTCACAGTGGACGACACAGCTCAATTCCAAACGATCAGATGGTGGGCCGCATCCGCACGCGGCCCGGCCGGCCACCCACCCCGGCCGCGGACCGACCGAACGGCAGCCGATTCCAATGGTTCCCCACCATCGGTGAGAATCGCGTGAACCAGGCAGCGGATTCACACCCCCGCCGTTCGGCGGGGGTTGCCCCGGAGGGCCGGGCCCGGCGAAGCCGCCGGTCAGGCCCTACTCTCGATTCCAGTCATGCGGACCGGCCCGACCCGTCCGCCGAACCGAGGAGAGACCCATCACCACCACCCGCGTGCTGATCGTGGACGACGAGATCCTGGTCCGGTCCGGGCTGGGCCTCATCGTCGGCTCCGCCCCCGACCTGGAGGTGGTCGGCGACTGCTCGGGCGCGCAGACCGAGGAGTACGTCCGGCGGCTGCGTCCGCACGTGGTGCTGCTCGACATCCGGATGCCCGACCTGGACGGCATCTCGGTGCTCCGCCGGCTGCGGACCCTGCCCGATCCGCCGGCCGTGGCGATGCTGACCACCTTCGACACCGAGGAGCACATCGGCACCGCGCTGCGGGCCGGCGCCTCCGGCTTCCTCCTCAAGGACACCGCCCCGGACCAGCTGGTGCACGCCGTCCGGGTGCTCGCGGCCGGCGGCAACATCCTCTCCCCGACCGTGACCCGCACCGTGATCGGCGGCTACGTGGACGGCGGCGGCCCGGACGCCGAGGCCGCCACCCTGGCCCGCACCCTGACCGGCCGGGAGCTGGACGTGCTGGCGCTGCTGGGCGAGGGCCTGTCCAACGCCGAGATCGCCGACCGGCTGTTCCTCGGCACCGGCACGGTGAAGGACCACATCAGCGCGATCCTCGGCAAGCTCGGCGCCGCCAACCGGGTCCAGGCGGCCGTCGTCGCCCACCGGGCCGGGCTGGTCCGGCCGAAGCCGAGCGACGGGGCATGAGCGACCCCTCTCCCGCACGACGTCTTCCCGCCGGGTTCACGGCGCCTTGGCTGATGATCCTGCTGCCCGCCGTCTACTCCCTGATGGACGCCGCCCTGGTGGCCCGCGGCGCCCCGCTCTGGCAGACCCTGCTGTCGGTCCTGGCCGCCGTGGCGCTGCTGTGGCGGCGCCGGTTCCCGGTCACCGTGCTGCTGCTGACGATGCCCGGCAGCTACCTCGACGACATCTGGCTCGCCCCGATCACCGCCGTCTACACGGTCGCGGCCGAACGCCCCCACTCCCGGGTGGTGATCCCCTGCGCCTCGCTCTTCGCGCTGGTGGAGTTCTTCCACTGGCCGCTCTCCGAGCAGTCCTTCGAGCCGACCCGGGACACCGCGCTGTACGTCATCCAGTCCGTGATGCTCGCGGCGGGCCCGGCCGCCACCGGCCTGCTGTCCCGGACCAGGCGCGAGCTGGCGGCCCGGCTGGACGAGCTCACCCGGGGCCAGGCCCGGGAGAGCCGGCTGCTGGCCGACCGGGTGCTCGCGGAGGAGCGCGGCCGGCTCGCCCGCGAGATGCACGACGTGGTCTCGCACCAGGTCAGTCTGATCAGCATCCAGGCGGGCGCGCTCCAGGTGTCCACCGCCGACCCGGCGGCCGCGGGTGCCGCGTCGACCATCCGCGAACTGTCCGTGCGCACCCTGGAGGAGCTGCGGCAGATGGTCGGCGTCCTGCGGGCCGGCGGCCCGCGGACCGGCGCCCCGCTGACCCCGCAGCCCAGGCTGGCCGACCTGCCCCGGCTGATCGAGGAGAGCGGGCTGGCCGCCGACACCGAGCTCGCGCCGGGCGACCGCCCCTGGCCGGAGGCGGTCGAGCGGGCCGCCTACCGCACCGTCCAGGAGGCGCTGACCAACATCACCAAGTACGCGCCGCAGGCCGCGGTGCACGTCCGGATCCGGGCCCGGGGCCGACGGCTGCGGGTCGAGGTGCGCAACGACGCCCCGCCGGTCCGCCCCGACCGGATCCTGCCCGGCGGCGGCCACGGCCTGGTCGGCCTGCGCGAACGCGCCCAGCTGCTCGGCGGCTCGCTCGACGCCGGCCCGACCGCGGACGGCGGCTTCGAGGTCCGCGCCGACCTCCCGGCACCGTCCTCCTGAAACCGGCCCGACCGACCCGGCCGGACCGACCCGGCCGGACCCGACCGGTGCCGGTGCGGGTCCGGGTGCCGGTGCCGGGGAACAAAAAAGCCCCGCAGATCCGAAGATCTGCGGGGCTTCGCTGTGCGCGAGGGGGGAGTTGAACCCCCACGCCCTTTCGGGCACTGGAACCTGAATCCAGCGCGTCTGCCTATTCCGCCACCCGCGCATGGGTGTTTTCACCGCTTGCCGGTCGATCAGCCGATCCGCTCGGTACCATGTGGCCTTCGCGTTTCTTCGATCGGGCCACCCGCTGGGCGCCCCTTCCGACATGCAAAACAGTAGCACGACCTGCGGGTCACCTCCGAATCCGTTCCGGGGGAGGCGGAGCGCATCCGAACGGATGCCCGGCGAACAGGCGAGCGAGGGATGACGGGCCCGCCGGACGGGTAGCCCTGGCATGCTGCCGCCCGCATGCGTCACCCTGTGTGTCCGAGCCCACCCCCGGGCACCACGTGGTCCGGGAACCGTACGGATGGCCCCGGCGTGGATACGATCAGTACGGAAGTACCGCAAGTAGGCGCGACCGGATCCCCCCGGAAACCGGTCGGCAGGCAGGCGAACGAACCCTGGAAGGGGGTGCCCCATGGGAGTGCTGAAGAAGTTCGAGCAGCGACTTGAGGGTCTCGTCAACGGCACCTTCGCCAAGGTGTTCAAGTCCGAGGTCCAGCCCGTGGAGATCGCCGGAGCGCTGCAGCGCGAGTGCGACAACAACGCGAGCATCTGGAACCGCGAGCGGACCGTCGTGCCCAACGACTTCATCGTCGAACTCAGCCCGCACGACCACGAGCGGCTGAGCCCCTACTCCGGGCAGCTCGGCAACGAGCTCGCCGGCATGGTCCGCGAGTACGCCGAGGCCCAGCGATACACGTTCATGGGCCCGCTCCAGGTGAACCTGGAGAAGGCCGACGACCTCGACACCGGCCTGTACCGGGTGCGCAGCCGCACCCTCGCCGCGGAGGAGCCGCAGCAGCAGGCCCCCGCGCAGCCGACCCAGCCCGGCTACGGCCGCCCGCCGGCCGCTCCGGCCCCCGGAGCGCCGTGGCAGCAGGGCGGCGCCCAGTACGCCGCGCCCCCGCCGCCACCGGCCGCGCCCCCCGCGACCCCGCCCGCGCAGACCGCGCCGGCCGCCCCCGCCGGCGGCAATGTGCGCCCCTTCCCGGGCGCCGGCCACGGCACCTCGACGCGCCGCTGGATCGAGGTGAACGGCGCCCGCCACCAGATCTCCGGGAACGCCTGCGTGCTCGGCCGCTCCACCGAGGCGGACGTCCGCATCGACGACCCCGGAGTGTCCCGCAAGCACGCCGAGATCCGCCCCGGAACCCCCTCGATGGTGCTGGACCTGGGGTCGACGAACGGCATCGTGGTGGACGGGCAGCACACCCAGCGCGCTACGCTCCGCGACGGCTCTCGAATCGTCGTGGGCTCCACCACCATCGTCTACCGACAGGTCGAAGGGTAGAGCGGGCGCGGTTATGTCAGAACTGACCCTCACGGTCATGCGGCTGGGCTTCCTGGCCGTGCTGTGGCTGTTCGTGATCGTCGCGGTCCAGGTGATCCGCAGCGACCTCTTCGGGACCAGGGTGAACCCCCGGTCCTCCCGCCGGGGCGGCGGTGCCGCCGCGGCGGCGACCGCGGCCGGTGCGGCCGGGCGGGCCCCGCAGGGCCAGCCCCCGGCCGGCGGTCCGCCGACCCAGGGCGGCGGGCGCCGTCGCGGCGCCCCGACCCAGCTGGTCGTGGTCCAGGGCTCCCTGGCCGGGACCACCGTCGCGCTGCAGGGCCAGACCATCACGCTGGGCCGGGCGCACGACTCCACCATCGTGCTGGACGACGACTACGCGTCCTCCCGGCATGCCAGGATCTATCCCGACCAGACTGGGCAGTGGACGGTGGAGGATCTAGGCTCCACCAACGGCACCTATCTGGACCGTCAGCGCCTGACCGCGCCGACCCCGCTCCAGCCGGGCATGCCGATCCGTATCGGCAGGACCGTCATCGAACTGCGGAAGTAGTAGCGCATGAGGGACAGCATCCCGTCCATGACCCAGAGGGGGGCACAGGTCGCATGACCCTGGTGCTGCGCTTCGCCGCCGGCTCCCACAAGGGACTGATCCGGGAGGGGAACGAGGACTCCGGCTACGCCGGCCCGCGGCTGCTGGCCGTGGCCGACGGCATGGGCGGGGCGGCGGCCGGTGAGGTCGCTTCCTCCGAGGTGCTCGGCTCGATCGTCCGCCTGGACGAGGACGTGCCGGGCGCCGACCTGCTGACCCTCCTCGGCGACGCGGTCCAGGGCGCCAACGACCGGCTCCGGCAGATGGTCGACGAGGACCCGCAGCTCGAAGGCATGGGCTGCACCCTCACCGCGATGCTGTGGACCGGTCAGCGGATGGGCCTGGTCCACGTCGGGGACTCCCGCGCCTACCTGCTGCGGGACGGCTCGCTGGTGCAGATCACCCAGGACCACACCTGGGTGCAGCGGCTGGTCGACGAGGGCCGGATCACTCCGGAGGAGGCCGAGACCCACCCGCAGCGCTCGCTGCTGATGCGCGCGCTCGACGGCCGGGGCCAGGTCGAACCGGACCTCTCGATCCGCGAGGTGCGGGCCGGCGACCGCTATCTGATCTGCTCCGACGGCCTCTCCGGCCCGGTCAGCCACCAGACCCTCCAGGACACCCTGGGCAGCTACTACTCGCCCGAGCAGACCGTGCAGGAGCTGATCCAGCTCGCGCTGCGCGGCGGCGGCCCGGACAACATCACCTGCATCGTCGCGGACGTCCTCGACGTCGGCGCGACGGACACCCTGAGCGGCCGGTTCAACGACGTGCCGGTGGTGGTCGGCGCGGTCGCCGAGACCCCGCCGTCCTCGGCCGCCGCGGACCAGTCGATCCGCGACACCCCGGCCGGCCGCGCCGCCGGGCTCGGCCGCGGCCCGCAGGGCGCCTTCGGCCCCGCCGAGGGCTACGGCGCCGGCCACCCCGACGCCGGGTTCGGCCCGGCCGGCGGCTACGAGGGCGGCTACCCGGAGGGCGGCGCCGCCGATCCCTCGGTCCACGGGACCGAGGACTACGACGACGACGCGCGCCGGCGGCCGAGGCGCAAGAACCGGGCGCTGGCGTTCTCGCTGGTCGGCCTGGTCACCGTGGGCCTGCTGGGCGCGGGCGGCTTCTTCGGCTACCAGTGGACCCAGAGCCAGTACTACGTCGGCGCCGAGGGCGACCACGTCGCGGTCTTCCAGGGCGTGAACCAGAGCCTGGCCGGACTGAACCTGTCCTCGGTGCACACCCCGTACAAGGACATCGAGCTCAAGTTCCTCCCGCAGGACCAGCGCACCCACGTCACCAACACCATCTCGGCGACCAGCCTCGGCGACGCCGACGACAAGGTGAAGAAGCTGGGCGAGCAGGCCGCGTTCTGCCGCCGGGTCTCCGACGTCCGGGCCGCCGCCGGCAGCCTGTCCACCCCGGGCGGCACCCCGGCGACCGGTCAGCCGACCCAGCAGGCCGCCGCCGGGACCGTGGCCACGCACGCCGGGTTCGTGACGGCGACCGCCGCGCCCAGCCCGTCCGCGAGCGGACGCGCCCCGGCGGCCGGCGTCCCCACGACCACCCCGAGTCCGAGCACGCCGAGCACCACCGCCCCGGCCCCCGTACCCAGCCAGGGTGCAGCGGCCCCGGCGGCCCCGCAGAGCGACCTGCCCGGCCTGAGCGACGAGGAGCGGCAGCGCGCCGACTCCTGCCCGAAGCCGTGACGGACGCGACCCGACATAGGCCCGGCCGGTCGTCCGAGGGCGGCCGGCACCTGAGCGAGCGAAGCGACAGAGCCATCGAGAAGCGCGTGTGGGCGGATGCCCCGGCCGAGCGGAGCGAGGCGGGAGCATGAGTACCTTCGATGTGAGCAGCGATCCGAACAGCCGGTCCGCCGGCGTTCCGGCCGACCGCGCGTCCTCGCGGCGCCGCCGCAACACCACCATCTCGCCGCAGGCGACGCCGAACCGGCGCAACACCGAGCTGGCGATGCTGGCGTTCGCGGTGCTGCTGCCGGTCCTGGCGTACGCCAACGTGGGCCTGGCGATGGACGACAAGCTGCCCGCCGGGATGCTCGGCTACGGCCTGGGCATGGGCGCGCTCGCCCTGATCGCGCACCTGCTGATGCGGAAGTTCGCGCCGTACGCGGACCCGCTGATGCTGCCGATCGCCACCCTGCTGAACGGGCTGGGCGTGGTGATGATCTGGCGCCTGGACAAGGCCGGGCCGCTGCTGCACAACAACTTCCCGGCCGCCTCCAACCAGCTGATGTGGTCGGGTCTGGGCATCGCGTTCTTCATCGTGGTGATGGTGTTCCTGAAGGACCACCGGGTCCTGCAGCGCTACACCTACATCTCGATGGCGGCGGCCCTGGTGCTGCTCGCCGCGCCGGCGTTCTTCCCGGAGCGCAAGGAGGACCTCGGCGCCAAGATCTGGATCCGGATGGGCGCGTTCTCGATCCAGCCCGGCGAGTTCGCCAAGATCATCCTGACGGTGTTCTTCGCCGGCTACCTGATGGTCAAGCGCGACGCCCTGGCGCTGGCCAGCCGCCGCTTCATGGGCCTGTACCTGCCGCGCGGCCGCGACCTCGGCCCGATCATCGTGATCTGGCTGCTCAGCCTGCTGATCCTGATCTTCGAGAACGACCTGGGCTCGTCCTTCCTGTACTTCGGCCTCTTCGTGGTGATGCTCTACGTCGCCACCGAGCGGACCAGCTGGATCGTCGTCGGCCTGCTGATGTCGGTCGGCGGCGCGGTCGCGGTGGCCTCCACCGCCAGCCACGTCAAGACCCGCATCGACGCCTGGCTCGACCCGATGGCCGCCTTCGAGCCGAAGCACCCGCCGGGGGCCACCGAGCAGATCGGCCAGGCGCTGATGTCCTTCGGCTCCGGCGGGGTGACCGGCTCCGGCCTCGGCCAGGGCCGTTCCTGGCTGATCGACTTCGCCGCCAAGAGCGACTTCATCCTCGGTTCCTTCGGCGAGGAGCTCGGGCTCACCGGCATGATGGCGATCTTCATGCTCTACGCCCTGCTGATCCAGCGCGGTCTGCGCACCGCGGTCGCCGCCCGCGACCCCTTCGGCAAGCTCTTCGCGGTCGGGCTCTCCTCCGCGATGGCGCTGCAGGTGTTCGTGGTCGCCGGCGGTGTCACCGGCCTGATCCCGCTGACCGGTATGACCATGCCGTTCCTCGCCCAGGGCGGGTCCTCGGTGGTCGCCAACTGGGCGCTGGTCGCGATCCTGCTGAAGATCAGCGACAACGCCCGCCGTCCCGGGGTGGAGCCCACCCCCACACCCGAGATCCAGGGGGGCACCGCCTCGTGAACAAGCCGATCCGCCGGGTCTCGATCTTCTGCCTCGTGCTGATCCTGGCCCTCATGGTGCGCACCAACTGGGTCCAGGGCGTGCAGGCCGACGCCTGGGCGGGCAACAAGTACAACAAGCGGCAGGTCTACGACCGCTACGCCTACCCGCGCGGCAACATCATCGTCGACGGCCAGCCGATCACCCAGTCCACCTTCGTGGACGGCCTGCGCTACAAGTACAAGCGGTCCTGGACGGACCCGCAGATGTACGCCCCGGTCACCGGCTACTCCTCGCAGGCCTTCGGTGCCAGCCAGCTGGAGCAGCTGGAGGACGGCGTCCTCTCCGGCAGCGACGACCGGCTGTTCTTCCGCAACACCCTGGACATGCTGACCGGGGAGCAGAAGCGCGGCGGCGACGTCGTCACCACGATCAACTCCAAGGCCCAGAAGGCGGCCTTCGACGGGCTCGGCAACAAGAAGGGCGCGGTCGTCGCGCTCGACCCGAAGACCGGCGCGATCCTGGCCCTGGTCTCCACGCCGTCCTACGACCCGGCGAGCTTCGCGGGCAACGAGTCCACCGACTCCAAGGCCTGGACCGACCTCAACGCCGACCCGAACAAGCCGATGCTCAACCGGGCGCTGCGCGAGACCTACCCGCCCGGCTCGACCTTCAAGCTGGTCACGGCCTCGGCGGCGTTCGAGAACGGCCTCTACCAGAACATCGACGACCAGACCGCGACCCCGGACCCGTACACCCTGCCGGGCACCAACTTCGTGCTGAAGAACGAGTCCGACCGGGAGCAGTGCGGCAACGCCACGATCAAGTCCGGCATGGACCAGTCCTGCAACACCGTCTTCGCCAAGATCGGCGCCGACCTCGGCAAGGACAAGATGCGGGTGCAGGCCGAGAAGTTCGGCTTCAACAGCACCGTGGACACCCCGATCCGGTCCGAGAAGAGCGTCTACCCGTCCAACTCCACCCCGGACGGCACCGCCCAGGACTCGATCGGCCAGCACGACACCCAGGCCACCCCGCTGCAGATGGCGATGGTCTCCGCGGCGATCGCCAACAACGGCTCGCTGATGCAGCCGTACCTGGTCGCCGAGGAGCGCTCCGCCTCGCTGACCACCATCTCCAAGCACAGCGAGAAGCAGTTCTCGCAGCCGATCAGCCCGGCCACCGCGCAGAAGATGCAGGACCTGATGGTCTCGGTGGTCGAGAACGGCACCGGCAAGAACGCCAAGATCCCGGGCGTCACCGTCGGCGGCAAGACCGGTACCGCCCAGCACGGCGAGGGCAACGCGGGCCTGCCGTTCGCCTGGTTCACCTCCTACGCGAAGGCCGCCGACGGCCGCACGGTCGCGGTCGCGGTGGTCGTCGAGGACGGCTCCAACAACCGCGACGGCATCAGCGGTGGCCGGCTGGCCGCTCCGATCGCGAAGTCCGTGATGCAGGCCGTCCTCGGCAAGTGACGGGAACCCCGGCAGGAGCCCCGGCAGGAGCCCCGGCGGGAGCCCCGGCGGGAGCCCCGGCGGGTGAGGGAAATGTCACGATCGGCACCCCCGGTCCGGATACCGGTCTGATATCGGCCTGCGGCCGACTCGGGTCCGGTACGGTCCGACCGGTAGCGTGTCCGCAGCAGCGGGTGTACCCGTTGCCGTCCGTGCGGTGCCGAACCGGTCCTGACCGCAGAACCATCCGGGGCCCGGGCGGCGTCACAGGGAGCGTGCGGGGACACCTACGTCACAACCTCACCGGCGGGTGAGGGAGAGGGTCGCAACTATGGAAGAGCCTCGTCGCCTCGGCGGCAGGTACGAGCTCGGCGGCGTCCTCGGGCGCGGCGGCATGGCCGAGGTGTACCTCGGCCATGACACCAGGCTCGGCCGCTCCGTCGCCGTGAAGACGCTCCGGGCCGACATGGCCCGCGATCCGTCCTTCCAAGCCCGATTCCGCCGCGAGGCACAGTCCGCGGCATCGCTGAACCACCCCGCCATCGTCGCCGTGTACGACACCGGCGAGGACTACATCGACGGCATCTCCATCCCGTACATCGTGATGGAGTACGTCGAGGGGTCCACGCTGAGGGAGCTGCTGCACTCCGGCCGCCGGCTGCTGCCGGAGCGCGCGCTGGAGATGACCATCGGCATCCTCCAGGCCCTGGAGTACTCCCACCGGGCCGGCATCGTGCACCGCGACATCAAGCCCGCCAACGTCATGCTCACCCGCCAGGGCAACGTCAAGGTGATGGACTTCGGCATCGCCCGGGCGATGGGCGACGCCGGCATGACGATGACGCAGACCTCCGCCGTCATCGGCACCGCCCAGTACCTCTCCCCGGAGCAGGCCAAGGGCGAGCAGGTGGACGCCCGCTCCGACCTCTACTCCACCGGTTGCCTGCTCTACGAGCTGCTCACGGTGCGCCCGCCGTTCGTCGGCGACTCCCCCGTCGCGGTCGCCTACCAGCACGTCCGGGAAGAGGCGCAGCCGCCGTCCGTCTTCGACCCCGAGGTGCGCCCCGAGGTCGACGCGATCGTGCTCAAGGCGCTCGCCAAGGACCGCGACTACCGCTACCAGAGCGCCGACGAGATGCGCGACGACATCGAGCGCTTCCTCGACGGCCTGCCGGTGGCCGCCGCCCAGCAGGCCGCCGCCTACGGCATGGGAGCGGCCGGATACGGCTACGACCAGAACGGCTACCCGCAGCACGACCCGTACGGCCAGACCAACCTGCTGCCGCAGCAGGTCCCCGGCGGTCCGACCACCGTCCTGCCGCAGGCCGCTCCGGCGGGTTACGCCGCCCAGCCCCAGCCCGGTTACGACGACGGCTACGGCCAGACCTACGCCGGCGCCCCCGCGGCCGGTGGCGGCGACGGTTACGACGACGGCTACGGCCGGGCCGGCCGGCGCGGCGAGGAGCCGCCGAAAAAGAGCAACACCTCCTGGATCGTGCTGGCGGTCGCCGCCGTGCTGGTCCTGGTCGGCACCTTCTTCGTCGCCCAGGCGATGTTCGGCAACAAGAAGGACGGCGAGGACAAGAAGGAGGCGCCGAAGATCGCGGCGCCGGGCCTCGTCGGCAAGACCCTGGCCGAGGCCAAGGCGCTCGTCGCCCAGGCCGGTCCCAAGTTGGTGGTCGCCGAGGGCGACAGGATCGCCTGCCCGGACGCCAACGTGAAGAAGGACCAGGTCTGCACGCAGAACCCGACGGCCGGCAACCAGGTCGCCGAGGCCGCCACGATCACCGTGCAGCTGTCCTCGGGTCCGGCCAAGACCACCGTGCCCAACGTGGTCGGCAAGTCCAAGGAGCAGGCGACCAAGTTGCTCGCCGACGCCGGCTTCACCAATGTGACGACCGACTACAAGGACGACGACAACGCCCCGCTGGACCAGGTGCTCACCCAGGACCCGGCCAGTGGCGGCGCCGACCCGACCGCCCCGGTCAAGCTGATCGTGTCGCAGGGCAAGGCCAAGATCAACGTGCCCAATGTGCAGGGCCAGCAGAAGGAGGCCGCCGAGGCCGCGCTGACCGGCGCCGGCTTCCAGGTGGACTCCTCGAAGACCCAGACGACCACCGATCCCGCCAAGGTCAACACGGTCGCCTCGCAGAACCCGTCCGGCGGCAAGCAGCCGGCCAACACCAAGATCACGCTGACCATCTTCAAGGCGCCGGAGAAGGTCTCGGTCCCGCCGCTGCAGAACGTGCAGCTCAAGGAGGCCATCAAGACCCTCCAGGGGATGGGCCTCCAGTACACCGTCGTCCAGGGCCCGCAGGACCCGAACGCCACGGTGATCGCCTCCAACCCGGCGGCCGGGACCCAGGTGGACCCGAACACCTCGATCGGGCTGATGACCAAGGCGGTGGATCCGCCCAAAGGGGGCGACACACCGACCCTCCCCGGGATCCCCGGCCTCCCCACCCCCAGCAACACCAAAGGGGGACCCAACAACTAAGCCCTGGTTCCCCTGGTTCTGAGCCCCTCGGGGCCGGACCGACCGGCCGAGTTGTTTCCCGGCAGTGAGCCCGAGGGCCCGTCGACACCGCGTCGACGGGCCCTCGGGCGTTCACCCGGGCCCTGCGGCGCTCCCGGCCCCTGCGGGCTCCCCGGGCCCCGTACAGGGCCTCCGGCGGCCCGCAGGGGCCCACGTGGGGCCTGCCCGCCCCGGGGATGCGGAAAGGCCCCCGGGGCGTCCCCGGGGGCCTTCGCGCGGGCCTCAGCGCTGCCGCAGCTCGGCGGGCGGCGTGCGCGCGGCGTCCATGCCGTCCACCCGCACCAGGCTCCCCCAGACCGCCATCCGGTAGCGCGAGGTGTAGACCGGGGTGCAGGTGGTCAGCGTGATGTACCGGCCCGGCCCGGCGTAGCCGGAGCCCTTCGGCACCGGGGCGACGATGCCGGTGTCGTACTTGGACGTCTCCGGCAGGGTGCTGTCGACCCGGTAGACGTACCACTTGTCGCGGGTCTCGACCACGATCGCGTCGCCCTTGCCGACGGCGTCGAGCTCGTGGAACTTCGCCCCGTGCCCGTCCCGGTGCGCGGCCAGCGCGAAGTTGCCGGACTCGTCCCAGGGCATCGCCGAGCGGTACGGCTGCTCGTACACCCCGGCCACACCCTCGGCCAGGGTCTCCGTGTCGGTGCCCATCCGGATCATCACCTGGTAGTCCCGGCCCATCGCCGGGACGTGCAGGAAGCCGATCCCGTCACCCGCCGCGTAGGACGGCGCGGTGGCACCGCCGGCAGTGGCCGACCCGGCCGACGGCCCGCCGGACGGGGGAGCGGCCGGGGCGCCGGCCGCCCAGGACTCGCGCAGGTGGTCCGAGGCCGCCGAGGCGGAACGGTCCGCCAGCACGTCGGTCCACCACAGCGAGTAGGTGACGAACAGGCCGAGCACCAGCCCCAGGGTGATCAGCAGCTCACCGACGACGCCCAGGACGGCCAGTGCCCAGCCGCCCCGCCCGCGGCGTCGCCGGGGTCCGCCGCCGGGTTCCGGCTCGGACGACGGGGCGGCCTCCTCGGCCACCGGCTCGGTCCCCTGGGTCACGTCTCTCCCTCTGTCGTCGCCCGCCCGCCCGCGGTCAGCCCCCCGCGAGGGCGGCCGGCCTGCCCTGGCTGCGCGGCTTTTCCTCGATCATCTTGCCAAACACGATCAGGCGCGCCTTGGAGCTGAACTCCGGGGTGCACGTGGTCAGCGTGATGTAGCGGCCCGGACCGCTGAACCCGGAGCCGTTCGGAACCGACTTGATCACGCTCACATTGGACGGCGGCGTCTCCGGGATGCCCCCGGTGACCTCGTAGGTGTAGTACGCGGTCGCGGTCTCCACCACGATCTTGTCGCCCTTGCCGAGCTGGTTGATCCGGCGGAACGGCTCGCCGTGCGTGTTGCGGTGCGCGGCCAGCGCGAAGTTGCCCGCCTTGTCGGCCGGCATGCCGGTGCCGGTGTAGTGCCCCACCAGGCCCTTGTCGAGCACGGGGGCCTTGGCGGTGCCCTCGGCGATCGGGAACTTCTGGCCGAGCTTCGGCAGGTGGATGATCGCGAAGCCCTTGCCGGGCTCGAAGGTCTCCGGTTTGGCCGGGTCCGGGGCCGGCTGTCCCGGCGCCGGGGCGCCCTGGGCCGGGCCCGCGTCGAACTGCTGCTCCAGCTGGTTGCGGGCACCGTCGGCGGCCGCGTCGGCCTGCACATTGGTCCACCAGAGCTGGTACGAGACGAAGAGCAGCATCACCAGGCCGAGGGTGATGCAGAGCTCGCCGAGGAACCGTGCGAAGACCACCGCCGCCGGCTCCTTGGCCCGGGGGCCTGCGGCGGCACGCCCGCCCGCCCGGCGCCGGCCGTGCCCCTGCGCGGCGCGGCGGCGCTCGGCCCGGCCGCCCGGGGCGGGCGGCTGCCGTTCACCCGCCACGGCGGCCATGGTGACCGTCTCGGCGGCGGCGAGCACCGTCCCGGCCGGGTCCGGCGCGGACGGTGCCGTCAGCACCGCCTCGACCGGCAGCGGCTCGACGGGCGGTGCCGCCTGCTCGTAGACGCCCCAGCCGTCCTCGGCCCCGGGCTGCGCCGGCCAGGCCCGGTTCGCGCCGGGGTTCCCGTCCGGACCCCGGCCGTGCTGGACCGGCTCGGCCTGGTACGGGTCGTAGGACTGGTACTGGCCCTGCTGGGGCTGCTGCCCGTACTGACCCTGCTGGCCCTGCTGCCCGTACTGACCCTGCTGGGGCTGCTGCTGCCCGTACTGGCTCGGCTGGCTCGGCCGGGGCTGCTGCGGCTGCTGGGGCTGCTGCCCGTACTGGCCGTACTGGTCCTGCTGCGGGTACGCGCCCTGCGGCGGGTACGGTCCCGCGCCGCCCTGGGTGTACTGCTGCGGGACCGACGGGGACGGGCCCCCCTGGGGGTACTGCTGCCCGTAAGGGTCCTGCTGCTGCCCGTACGGGCCGGGGTGCTGCTCGAACGGCCCGGGGACGCGGTACGCGTCACCGCCCTCCGGGTCCGCCCCCGGCTGGTATCGCCCCTCCGGACGCACCGCGGTCACGCCGCTCAGCCCCGGCCGATCACCGGGGCGAGCCCGGCCGACCGGTCGACGGCCCGCGGGTCACCGCACTCGGCCAGCCAGTTGGCGAGCATCCGGTGACCGCCCTCGGTGAGCACCGACTCCGGGTGGAACTGCACGCCCTCCACCGCGAGGTCCCGGTGGCGCAGCCCCATGATGACGCCGCTGCCGGTGCGCGCGGTGACCACCAGCTCGTCCGGCACGGTGGCCGGCTCGACCGCCAGCGAGTGGTACCGGGTCGCGGTGAGCGGCGAGGGCAGGCCCGCGAACACGCCGCCGTCCTCGTGCTCGACCGGCGAGGTCTTGCCGTGCAGCAGCTCCGGCGCCCGGCCCACCACCGCGCCGTAGGCCACCGCGATCGACTGCAGTCCCAGGCAGACGCCGAACACCGGCAGGCCGGCCCGCGCGCAGTGGTGCACCATCTCGATGCAGACGCCGGCCTCCTCCGGGGCGCCCGGGCCGGGGGAGAGCAGCACCCCGTCGAAGCCCCGGTCGCCGTCGCGGCGCACCGCGTGCTCGACGGTCACCTCGTCGTTGCGGACCACCTCGCAGGTGGCGCCGAGCTGGTAGAGGTACTGGACCAGGTTGAAGACGAAGCTGTCGTAGTTGTCGACGACCAGGATGCGGGGCTGGGTCGGCCGGGAGGTCATGGGCGCGCGTTCTCCGAGGGGTGCGGGGACCGGGACGGGACGGGGCGGGTCGTCGGGTCAGCCGACGGCGCCGTCGCCGTTCCCGTCCACTGTGACGTCACCGAAGGGGAGCAGCGGTTCCGCCCACGGGAAGATGTAGGTGAAGAGGACGTAGACCAGTCCCAGCACGACCAGCACCGAGATCGCGGCCTTGACCAGGATGTTCCCCGGCAGATGACGCCAGATCCAGCCGTACATGGTGCTCCCTTGACGTATTGGACTGGGGTCAAGAGTAGACCCGGCCCACGGGGGCGGTCCGGTGCACCGGTCCGCTACTGGCCGGTGGCCGAGCGGAGGTCCGCCGTGCCCGAGTAGCCGGGCAGGGCGAGGTCGCCGCTCTCCTGCAGCTTCCAGCCCAGGCCGTAGGCCTGCACGTACTTCTGGTAGGTGCGGATCGAGGGGTCCGTGTCGACGGCGGCGCGCAGCGCGTCGGTCCGCCCGACCGCCCTGACCACGTAGGGCGGGGAGTAGACCCGGCCCTGGAGCAGCAGGGTGTTGCCGACGCAGCGGACGGCGCTGGTGGAGATCAGCCGCTGGTCCATCACCTGGACGCCCTCGGCGCCGCCTCGCCAGAGCGCGTTGACCACGGCCTGGATGTCCTGCTGGTGGATGACCAGGTCGTTGACGTCCGGCTCGCGCACCCCGGGGACGCGCGAGGTGGCGTTCGGCGGGGCGTCGTTGAGGGTGACGGTGAGGCCGGGGCCCTGGAGCGGCTCCAGCGCGGCGACCTGTTCCAGGGCGCCCAGCCGGGCGGCGTCGGCCGGGCTGCCGCCCTGCTGCTCGGTGAGCCGCTGGGAGCGGTCCTGGAGGTCGGCGAGCTGGGCCTGGGACTGCTGGTTCTGGGCGCTGCGCTGCCGTATCACGTCGGAGAGGCTGAGCAGCGAGTTGTCGGTGCGCAGATCGGTGCCGCGGGCGGTCTGCGCGCTGATGTAGAAGAGCAGTCCGGCGAGCGCGAAGACGGCGCAGGTCAGGGCACGTCCGACAATTCGGGTGCCGGAGACGCGGGTACGGACGGGCCGAGGGGGAATCGACAAATTAGGCACCGTACCCTTATCTCCTTCGGACCCGCCGAACCACTACGCTAACGGACGCCGCCACACCACCGTGAACCCCTGCGCGGTCACAGCGCATCGACAGGAGAGCTCCTCGTGCCGAAGTCCCGACTCCGCAAGAAGTCCGACTACACGCCGCCGACGACGACGACGTCGGTGAAGATCAGTTCGGGCCGCGGCTGGGTTGCCCCCTTGATGTTGGCGCTGTTCCTGATCGGTCTGGTCTGGATCGTCACCTATTACGTGACGAGTGGCAGCTGGCCCGTCGAGAGCTGGCGGAACTGGAACATCCTGGTGGGCTTCGGCTTCATCGCGGCGGGCTTCGGCGTCTCCACCCAGTGGAAATGACGTTCGGGCCCCGGCCCTGAGTTCCTCCACCGCCGCCCCGGTACGGTTCGTCGCCGGGGCGGCTTCCTGGTGCGCCGGGACGGCCGGGCGGAGCTCCGGCGTTCGCGGTTATCCGCTTATCTCGTTTATCCACATGGTTATCCACACTGGGGAAAAGTCCTGCGGGCCTGTGGATAACTCACGCCGGGGGCGCTTTCCACACCGCCGCGCGCCCTCCCCCGAATACGGGATACGCACAGCAGGACACGCGTAGAACGGCCGTTCGCGCCCATCGGCCGGCACCGCCTGTGCACAACCCCGCACCCGCTGTGGACAACCGTGCGGCCCTCGCACCCGCGCGCGCACCGTCCGGCGGCACGGATCACCCGCCGTAGGCGGCCGTCCCGACCAGGAGCATCACCAGCACCAGGCCCGCCACCCCCGCCAGCGTCAGCCCCTGCACCGCCGCCCGGTGGGCCTGCGGGGCGTACATCAGGCCGGCCGCGGTCAGCATCCCGGCGACCAGCCCGCCGAGGTGGGCCCGCCAGTCGATGCCCTGCACCGAGAAGGTGACGATCAGGTTGAACACCAGCAGCGCGACGATCGGCCCGAGCGGCGCCCGGACCCGGCGGTACAGCACCACGGTCGCGCCCAGCAGGCCGAAGACCGCGCCCGAGGCACCCAGCGACCGCATCGAGTCGCCCGCCACCAGGAACGCGAAGGCGCTGCCGGCCAGCCCGGAGAGCAGGTAGAGCGCGAGGAAGCGGATCCGCCCCAGGGCGGCCTCCAGCTGCGGGCCGAGCACCCAGAGCACCAGCATGTTGGTGGCGATGTGCCAGGGCGCGGTGTGCAGGAAGACGGCGGTCAGCAGCCGGTACCACTGGCCCGGCCCCTCGGCGACGCCGTTGGTGAACGGGTACGACGGGTCGGGGGCGAAGCTGCGCAGTTCGAGGTCGTAGGCCAGCCACGGCGTGAGCACGTAGGCGGCCAGGACGAACACCACCAGGTTGATGCCGATCAGCGCCTTGGTGACCAGGGGGTCCCCGCCGGCCGGGCGCCCGCCGAACCGGGTGGTCGCGCGCCGGACCTGCCGGCCGCCCTCCTGGACGCACTCGGGGCAGTGGAAGCCCACCGAGGCGTTCACCATGCACTGCGGGCAGATCGGCCGGCCGCAGCGCGAACAGCCGATGCCGGTCTCCTGCTCGGGGTGCCGGTAGCAACGGGCCGGCCCGGGCCCGCCCTCGGGCCCCGGAGTCCGGTCGATCGGCGGCCTGGGCCCGTCCGGGAGCATCGGCTATCCCCTTCTGCCACGACTTGCTGCGACGACACGCGCGCGCTCCCGACGGGGACCCGCCGGAACCGCCAGCCTACTGCGGCCCTACCCGCGTCCGACCGGCCCACGCACCCCCGCCCCGCACGGCTTCCCGCCCCGCCGTCCGACCCCGCCGCCCCGGACCGGTGCCCCGCGTACGGCCCACTCCGGCATGCCGTCGGACAAATACGGATGCATGATCAGCATTCAGGTGGATATGTGCATATAGGACGCCACCAGGAGGAGAGACTCTCGTGACCCGTTTGGACTCGGCCCGTGAGACGGCCGGCAACTTCGCGGACAACGCCCGGCAGCAGGCCTCCCAGGCCGCCCACACCGCGCGCGTCCAGTACGACCGGCACATCGCCCCCCAGGTCGGTCACGCCTTCGCCAGCCTGCCACCGGAGGCCCAGCAGAACGCCCTCAAGGCGCTGCACCGCGCCCAGGAGAAGGCGCTGGCCGCCCGCCTGTCCGCCGCCCGGGCCGCCGACCAGGCCCGCTCCACCGTCGCCCCCAGGGTCGCGCAGGCCGTCGAGGAGGCCCGCGCCACCGTCGTCCCGGTGGCGCAGGAGGCCCAGATGCGCGGCGCCGCCGCCCTGACCGCGATGCGCGGCAACGTCACCTCGGCCGAGATCGGCGACCTCGCGGCCCGCAACGCCCGCCGGTCCTGCCGGAGCGGCTGGGCCACCGGGCTGGCCGTGGCCGGCGTGGTCGCGATCGGCAGCGGCCTGGTCGCCTGGCAGTGGTGGCGGCACCGCAGCAACCCGGAGTGGCTGGTCGAGCCGCCGGCCGCCGCCTCCGGTCCGGTCGGCGCGCACGCCTCGGGCACCGGCGGCAGCGCCGTGAACGGCTCGGCGGACACCCCGGCCGGAGCCGCCCCGGCGGAGGACCGGCCCGGGCCGGACCCGGCCCACCACGACGACGACCGTCCCAAGCCGCACGACCCGCGCAAACCGCACTGAAAAAGCCCGGCGGCCGCTGACCCGAATTCAGGTCGGCGGCCGCCGGGCCGTCCACACGCGGTGGACACACTGTGGAGCTTAGGAGACTCGAACTCCTGACATCTGCCTTGCAAAGGCAGCGCTCTACCAACTGAGCTAAAGCCCCGGGGTAGCACCCTGCGTACCACCGGGCACTAGCGTACCCGGTTCCGGCGCGAATCCGGTGCCCGGTTCCGGCGCTGCCGCCGTGCGGGGCCGGGAACGTCCGGCCGACCCGGTCACGCGACCGGGCCGACCGGCCCTGGAGGCACCGTCCGGCGCCTCCGAAGACTGTCGATCGTCAGATCGTCCGGGGCCTCAGCGACCGGCCGGAACCGGGTCGGTGGCCTCGGTCCACAGGTCCTGCTCGGCGCGGTCCGCCTGGACCTGACGGTAGACAAAGAAGCCGCCGAGGGCGACCAGGGCGACCAGGAGAAGCTTCTTCACCGCGGGACCTCGTCCTTCTTGCGTTGACGGACTCAGCAGCCGTGCGCCGATCGTTCCGATCGGGCCGACGAGTCCATGGTTTGTTACGAGCACGAACGGGCTGTCGGCTGGCCGGACTGCCCTTGCGGCCGATGATACACACCGGTGTCCCAATCGTGACCAGCCACCGCTGCCTCCAACCGACCCGTCCGGTCGGAGGATTGACGCCACACCTCCTGTCGTACGTTCCGCCCGGCGCAGACCCTCCGCAGGGTCGTCACCGTTCCTGCCCGAGCGGGCCCGGAACCGGGCCGGGAGCCCGGTCGGGAGCGGGCGCGGACGCCGGAGCGGGAGCCGGGGCGGACGCCGTCGGCGGCACCACCACCGCCACTCCGCCCGCGAGGTCCACCCTGGTACGCGGCGGAGCGCCCTCGCCCTCCTCGTCGCGCAGCATCAGGCTGCTCTGCCGCTCGTCGAGCTGGTGCTGCTTTCCGGCCGCGAACTGCGCGTGCAGCTGCTCGAAGCCGGTCGCGGATATCTGTCCCTCCCGGCCGGTCCCCCGCCAGGGCACCAGCCGCGACCGGCGCGCCCGCAGGGCCAGCTGGTCGACGAAGGACAGCGCCACCAGCACACAGACCAGCCCCGGAATGGTCATCGCGAAGACCAACGCCATTTGCGCCACCGCCTCGTCCGTCGGAAGCCGCCGGGGAGTCCCGGTCCCGCCCGGTACAACCCCCGGGCGGGGCCCGTGGTTCCGGCTCCGGGCCGGGAAAACGCCGAAGGGCCCGGAGCGGTGCTCCGGGCCCTTCGCGGTGGTGGGGCTAACAGGACTTGAACCTGTGGCCTCTTCCTTATCAGGGAAGCGCTCTAACCGTCTGAGCTATAGCCCCTTGCCGCACTGAAAGATTAGCGGACCGATCGCCGATCCCCCAAATCCGATACGCCCGGCCCTCCGCCGGCGCCCTCCGGGAGGGGCAGGTCGGAGGCGGTGCCCGCGGCGGCCAGCCATGCGGCGCGGGTGGCGGGCAGCCGGGCCGCGCCGTCCGCGCCGGTACGGACCGCGAGGATCTGGTTGACCCCGATCCGGTTCTCCTCGAAGGCCAGTGCGGAGGCCGCCATGTAGAGCCGCCAGACCCGCGCCCGGCCGAGGCCGACCAGCCGGACCGCCTCCGTCCAGTGCGCCTCCAGATTGGCCACCCACTCACGCAGGGTCAGCCCGTAGTGCTCGCGGAGCGACTCGACGTCGCGCACCTCGAAGCCCGCCGCCTCCAGCCTGGACACCGTGGAACCGAGCGGGGACAGCTCGCCGTCCGGGAAGACGTAGCGGTCGATGAACGGGCTGGGGCGGTACGGCTCGCCGGGGCGGTCCGGCCGGCGGGCGATCTGGTGGTTGAGCAGCCGGCCGCCGGGCGCCAGCAGCCGGTACAGGTGCTCCGCGTACACCTGGTACTGGGCCTCGCCGACGTGCTCGGCCATGCCGACGCTGGAGATCGCGTCGAACGGGCCGTCCGGGACCTCCCGGTAGTCCTGGAGCCGGATCTCCACCCGGTCCGCGAGGCCCGCCTCCTCGACCCGCCGGCGGGCCAGCGCCACCTGCTCCGCGGAGATCGAGACCCCGACCGCCGTCACCCCGTAGTGCCGGGCCGCGTGCAGCACCAGCGAGCCCCAGCCGGAGCCGACGTCCAGCAGCCGCATCCCGGGCCGCAGGCCGAGCTTGCGGCAGATGAGGTCCAGCTTGGCCTCCTGGGCGGCCTCCAGGCTCTTGGCGGCGGGCTCCCAGTACGCGCACGAGTAGACCATCGAAGGGCCCAGCACCAGGGCGTAGAAGTCGTTGCCGACGTCGTAGTGGTGGTGGATCGCGGCGCGGTCCCGGCGGCGGCTGTGCACCCGGCCGAGGCCGTCCGGCGCCTCCTCGGCCGGCGGGGCCGGCTCGGGGCCGAACGCACCGGCCCGCAGCAGGGCGCCCGCCGCCCGGCGGCCCCTGGCGCCCAGCACGTCACCGGGGCCGAACCGCTGCCGGCGCACCTCCGGGAGTTCGGCGACGTGCGCGACGGCGCGCAGCACCTCGTACAGGTCGCTGCCCGGGGCGACGTCGAGGTCGCCCGCGACGTAGGCACGGGCCAGGCCCAGCTCGTTCGGCCGCCAGAGCAGCCGGCGCAGCGCCCGGCGGTTGCGCAGCACCAGGGTGGGCGCCCCGGGCGGGCCGGCGGCACTGCCGTCCCAGGTCTGCAGTCGCAGGGGCACCGTGACCCCCAGCAGCCCGTCCAGGGCCTCGACCAGTCGCCTTGCGAGCTCCGCCACCGCGCGCCTCCGTCCTGCCGTGCCTTTGCGGCCGTACCGGTCCCGACGGGTGGGTCCGGGAGGGACCGGGGGGCCTGCGGCGGCCGGGAGACGCGGAACGGGCTGACCAAGCTAAGCCCACCACCCGCCCGACCCGTCCGGGAGGCGCGCCGCGCGCCGCGGCTGTCACCCGAAATGCCGACGGGCCCCACCGGCTGCAACAGCCGGTGGGGCCCGCTGATTCCGCCCCTGGACGGAAACGCCCCGTGCGGGGCGGGAACTGAGCCCGGGTCACGCCCGGACGGTCAGTCCTCCTCGGCCAGGGTGAGCTCGATGCCGCCGGTGAAGCCGGCCGCCGCGTTGTAGATGAACGCCGAGAGCGTGGACAGCGCGGTCAGCAGCACCACGTCGACCACGGCGATCAGCGAGGTGAAGGTCATCACCTTGCCGAAGCCCACGTAGTCCATGAGGTTCAGGCCGCCGCCGTTGGTGTCCGAACCGGTGACGTCCTTCAGCGTCTTGGCGAGCGAGTCGAAGACACCGAGCGAGTCCAGCGTCATCCACAGCACCGCGGCCGCCACGATGATGATGATCCCGACCGCCAGCGACAGCAGGAAGCTGACCTTCATGACCGACCACGGGTCGGCCTTGGTCACCCGCAGCCGGGCCTTCCTGGTCCGTCCCAGGCCGCCCGAGGCCACCGGCGGGGCGGCCGGGCGGCGGGTGCCGCCGGCGGGCGTCCCGCCGGGCGGGGTCGGGCCGCCGCCGACCCGGGTGCCCCGGGGCGGGGTCGGCTGCCCCTTGGTGTAGGTGGTCGGCTGGGAGAACCCGCTCCCGCCACCCGCCGGCGCACCCGGCGGCGGGGCCGGCTGGCCGCCGTACCCAGCGCCGCCCTGGCCCGCACCGCCCACCGGGGGCATCAGCGAGGTGGACGCGGCCGGGTGCTCGGCCGGCGGCTGCGGCACGCCGTACCCCCCGCCGCCCTGTGCTGCGCCCGGACGGCCGCCGGTGGCTCCTCCCGCAGCACCCGTGGCTCCACTCACTGGTCCTCCCGCACTTCCCACCAGGACGGCCGCACCGCCCTGCTTCGTCACTCGTCAGCCAGCGCCCGGCGGGATTGCCCGGTACTGGTCGTCGGCCGGTACCGGCACGTCGCGCACGTATGCACGGGCGTGACGGTACCGGCCGACGCGGTACGAGGTCAGGCCTGGGCGGTCTGCTCGCCCGGCGCCGTTCCCGTACCTTCGGCCGCTTCGGTGGATCCGGTGGACTCGACGCCCACCTCGTCCTCGACCGACTCCTCGTCCTCGGCCTCCGCGTTGCGGGCCATGCCCACGACCGCATCGCGCTTACCCAGGTTGATCAGTTGGACGCCCATGGTGTCACGTCCGGTTTCACGAACCTCGGAAACCCTCGTACGGATCACCCCACCGGACAGGGTGATCGCCATGATCTCGTCGCTCTCGTCCACGACGAGGGCGCCGACCAGCGAGCCCCGGCCCTCGACGATCTTCGCCGCCTTGGTGCCGTAGCCGCCGCGTCCCTGGACACGGTACTCGTCCACCCCGGTGCGCTTGGCGTAGCCGCCGTCGGTCGCGGTGAAGACGTAGGTGTCCGGGCGGACCACGTTCATCGAGAGCAGTTCGTCGTCCTCGCGGAAGGACATGCCCTTGACGCCAGAGGTGGCACGCCCGGTCGGGCGCAGCGCGTCGTCGGTCGCGGTGAAGCGGATCGACTGGGCCTTCTTGGAGACCAGCAGCAGGTCGTCCGCGGCGGAGACCAGTTCGGCCCCGATCAGCTCGTCGTCCCGGCCCTCGTCGTCCTGGCGCAGGTTGATCGCGATCAGACCGCCGGAGCGCGGGGAGTCGTAGTCCTTGAGCGGGGACTTCTTCACCAGGCCGGCCCGGGTGGCGAGGACGAGGTAGGGCTTGTCCTCGTAGGTGCGCACGGCCATCACCTGGGCGATGTGCTCGTCCGGCTGGAAGGCCAGCAGGTTGGCCACGTGCTGGCCGCGGGCGTCGCGCCCGGCGTCCGGGAGCTCGTAGCCCTTGGCGCGGTAGACCCGGCCCTTGTTGGTGAAGAACAGGATCCAGTTGTGGGTCGTCGTCACGAAGAAGTGGTCGACGATGTCGTCCTGCTTGAGCTGGGCGCCGCGCACGCCCTTGCCGCCGCGCTTCTGCGAGCGGTAGAGGTCGGAGCGGGTGCGCTTGACGTAGCCGCCGCGGGTGATCGTGACGACGATGTCCTCCTCGGCGATGAGGTCCTCGATCGAGAGGTCGCCGTCGGAGGGGATCAGGGTCGAGCGCCGCTCGTCGCCGTACTTCTCGACGATCGCGGTGAGTTCCTCGGAGATGATCTCGCGCTGGCGGACCGGCGAGGCGAGGATCGCGTTGTACTCGTCGATCTTGCGCTGCAGCTCGTCGTGCTCGTCCATGATCCGCTGCCGCTCCAGGGCGGCGAGCCGGCGCAGCTGCATCTCCAGGATCGCGTTGGCCTGGAGCTCGTCGATCGAGAGCAGCTGCATCAGGCCGCTGCGGGCGGCGTCGGCGCTGGCCGAGGCCCGGATGAGGGCGATGACCTCGTCGATCATGTCCAGGGCGCGGAGCAGCGCGCGCAGGATGTGGGCGCGCTCCTCGGCCTTGCGCAGCCGGAAGGTGGTGCGCCGGACGATGACCTCGACCTGGTGGTTGACCCAGTGCCGGATGAAGGCGTCGAGCGACAGGGTGCGCGGCACGCCGTCGACCAGGGCCAGCATGTTGGCGCCGAAGTTGGTCTGCAGCTCGGTGTGCTTGTACAGGTTGTTCAGCACGACCTTGGCGACCGCGTCGCGCTTGAGCACGACCACCAGGCGGGTGCCGGTCCTGGACGAGGACTCGTCGCGGACGTCCGCGATGCCGGCGACCCGGCCGTCCTTGACCAGGTCGGCGATCTTCAGCGCGAGGTTGTCCGGGTTGACCTGGTACGGCAGCTCGGTGATCACCAGGCACTGGCGGCCCTGGATCTCCTCGACCTCGACCACGGCGCGCATGGTGACCGAGCCCCGGCCGGTGCGGAAGTAGTCGTTGATGCCGCGGTGGCCGACGATCAGCGCGCCGGTGGGGAAGTCGGGGCCCTTGATCCGCTCGATCAGGGCGTCCAGCAGCTCCTCGTTGGAGGCGTCCGGATGCTCCAGCGCCCAGAGCGCGCCGGAGGCGACCTCGCGGAGGTTGTGCGGCGGGATGTTGGTGGCCATGCCGACCGCGATGCCGGTGGCGCCGTTGACCAGCAGGTTGGGGATGCGGGCCGGCAGGACGGTGGGCTCCTGCGAGCGGCCGTCGTAGTTGGCGGCGAAGTCGACGGTGTCCTCGTCGATGTCGCGCATCATCTCCATGGCCAGCGGCGCCATCTTGCACTCGGTGTAGCGCATGGCCGCGGCGGGGTCGTTGCCCGGCGAGCCGAAGTTGCCGTTGCCGTCGACCAGCGGCATCCGCAGCGACCACGGCTGGGCCAGCCGGACCACGGTGTCGTAGATCGAGGTGTCACCGTGCGGGTGGTAGTTGCCCATCACGTCGCCGACGACGCGGGCGCACTTGTAGTAGCCCTTCTCGGGGCGGTAGCCCCCGTCGTACATCGCGTACAGCACCCGGCGGTGGACCGGCTTCAGGCCGTCACGCACCTCGGGCAGCGCCCGGCTGACGATGACGCTCATCGCGTAGTCGAGGTACGAGCGCTGCATCTCGGTCTCGAGCTCGACCGGCTCGATGCGCATGGTCGCCGTGGCGGCGGCCTCGGGGGTCTCGGGCTGCTCGCCGTCGGGACGGTTGTCGTCGACCACTGGTGGTCAGTTTCCTTTCACGCGGACTGGTACGTGCGGGGCGCCTGCGGCAGGCGTCACACGTCCAGGAAGCGGACGTCCTTGGCGTTGCGCTGGATGAAGGAGCGGCGGGCCTCGACGTCCTCGCCCATCAGGACCGAGAACAGTTCGTCGGCGCGGGCGGCGTCCTCCAGGGTGACCTGGAGGAGCAGGCGGTGCTCGGCGTCCATGGTGGTGACGCGGAGCTCCTCGGCGTTCATCTCGCCGAGACCCTTGAACCGCTGGATCGCGTCGTCCTTGGGCAGCCGGCGCCCGGCCTCGACGCCCGCCGCGATCACGGCGTCGCGCTCGCGGTCGGAGTAGGCGTACTCGAAGTCGTCCTTGCCCCACTTGATCTTGTACAGCGGCGGCATCGCGAGGTACACGTAGCCCGACTCGACCAGCGGCCGCATGAAGCGGAACAGCAGGGTCAGCAGCAGGGTGCGGATGTGCTGCCCGTCGACGTCGGCGTCGGCCATCAGCACGATCTTGTGGTACCGCAGCTTGGACTCGTCGTAGTCCTCCTGGATGCCGCAGCCGAAGGCCGAGATCAGCGCCTGGACCTCGGTGTTCTGCAGCACCTTGTCGATCCGGGCCTTCTCGACGTTCAGGATCTTGCCGCGGATCGGCAGGATGGCCTGGGTGCGCGGGTCGCGGCCCTGCTTGGCCGAGCCGCCGGCGGAGTCACCCTCGACGATGAAGATCTCGCACTCGGCCGGGTCCTTGGACTGGCAGTCGCTCAGCTTGCCCGGCAGCGAGGCGGACTCCAGCAGGCCCTTGCGGCGGGTGAGGTCGCGGGCCTTGCGGGCGGCGACGCGCGCGGTGGCGGCCTGGATGGACTTGCGGATGATGTCCGCGGCCTCGTTGGGGTTGCGGTCCAGCCAGTCGTTCAGCTGCTCGTGCACGACCCGCTGGACGAAGGTCTTCGCCTCGGTGTTGCCGAGCTTGTCCTTGGTCTGGCCCTCGAACTGCGGCTCGCCGAGCTTGACCGAGATGATCGCGGTCAGGCCCTCGCGGATGTCCTCGCCGGAGAGGTTGTCGTCCTTCTCGCGGAGCAGCTTCTTGTCCCGCGCGTAGCGGTTGACCAGGCCGGTCAGCGCGGCGCGGAAGCCCTCCTCGTGGGTGCCGCCGCCGTGGGTGTGGATCGTGTTGGCGAAGGAGTAGACCCCCTCGGTGTACGAGGAGTTCCACTGCATGGCGACCTCGACCGAGATCGCCTTGTCCTTGTCCTCCGCCTCGAAGTCGATCACCGAGGGGTGCACGACGTCGCCCTTGCGGGAGTTGAGGTGGGCGACGAAGTCGGCGATGCCGCCGTCGTACTTGTAGGTGACGGAGAGCGGCTTGCCCTCCTCGTCGACGTGCTCGGGGCGCTCGTCGGTCAGGGCGATGGTCAGGCCCTTGTTGAGGAACGCCATCTCCTGGAAGCGCCGGGAGAGCGTCTCGAAGGAGTAGACCGTGGTCTCGAAGATGTCCGGGTCGGCCCAGAAGGTGACGGTGGTGCCGGTGAGCTCGGTGGCCTCGTGCTGCGACAGCGGGGCGGTCGGCGCGCCGACCTTGTACTCCTGGGTCCAGCGGTGGCCGTCGGTGAGGATCTCCACGGCGAGGCGGGTGGACAGCGCGTTCACCACCGAGACGCCGACGCCGTGCAGACCGCCGGAGACCGCGTAGCCGCCGTTGCCGAACTTGCCGCCCGCGTGCAGGACCGTCAGCACGACCTCGACGGCGGGCTTGCCCTGGCCCGGCATGATGCCGACCGGGATGCCTCGGCCGTTGTCGACCACACGGACGCCGCCGTCGGCCAGGAGCGACACGGTGATGGTGTCCGCGTGCCCGGCCATCGCCTCGTCGACGGAGTTGTCCACGATCTCCTGCACCAGGTGGTGCAGGCCGCGCTCGCCGGTGGAGCCGATGTACATGCCGGGGCGCTTGCGGACGGCGTCGAGGCCCTCCAGCACCTGGATGGCGCTGGCGTCGTACGACCTCTCGGCCTGGTCGGTCTGGTCTGGGATCTGGCTGGGGTTGCCGGAATCGGCCACGAAGCGCCCTCTCTGGCACAGCACGGGCCGCATCCCCGCTCCCCTACGGGCGGGCGTGCGACCACGGCGTTTCGACTCGGTTGCCACTAGCAACAGTGTTTGCCCTTCAGTCTACCGGTACGACTGACATCGCTGGGCGTTTGGCAGCCTCTGAGGGCAGAAATGCCGCCCTGAATCCCCTCGGGACATGTCCCGATACTCGACCGGGGGGCTCAGAGCGCCTGGAAGGGCCGTCAGGGGTTCCGGAGGATTACGGTCCGCTCCCTCCCGGCACCCTCCGGGGTCACCCCCAGGTGTCACCCGGCCCCTTGCTGCCGGGAGCGCGCAGCCGGCCGTAGCCGCGCACCGGGGCGGCCGGGCCGAGCACCTTGATCGTGCGCACCGTGCCGTGGCCCAGCTCGTGGTTCAGGCGTGCCACCAACTGTCTTGCCAGCCAGCGCAGTTGGGTCGCCCAGGCGGTGGAGTCGCACTGCACCGTGAGCACCGCCGCCTCGTCGTCGTAGGAGGTCGGGGTGCAGTGCGCGGCGATGTCGGGCCCGACGATCTGCGGCCACCGGCCCATCACCCCGCCGACCGCCGCCGAGGACTCCCAGCCGCGTTCGGTCAGCAGCCGGTTGAGCGCCGCCCCCAGCGGCACCGGGTCACGGCCGTCCGAGCGGGCTCCGCTGCGCAGGCCGGTGCGCTTCGCCTCGCGCTTCTCGCGCACCTGCTCACCGCGCTGGCGGGCCTGCGCCCGGGCCGCCCGCAGCGCCGAGCGCGCCAGATCGGCACCGGTCGGCCCGGGGTGCTCCGACTCGCTCACGGCGATCTCCTTATCCCCACCCTGTGGACAACGGTGAGCCGTCCAGCGTACGGGAGCCGGACGGGCCCGGGCGGCGCGGGTGGGTGTCGTACGGAGCCGTCCGGAAGCGGCCGGGACCGGCCCGGGCAGCCCCCGGCGGGGCGGGGGAGAGCCGCCGCGGGGCGGGTGCGGCGGACGGCGGGATCAGGCGGTGACGCGCTGGACCGCACCGTCGGCGACCGTGTACCGGGCCCCGGCCAGCGCCTTCGGCACGTCCTCGGCGACCGCCGCGGTGACCAGCACCTGCTCGCCGCCGGCCACCAGCTCGGCCAGCCGGTCGCGGCGGGTGGCGTCCAGCTCGGCGAAGACGTCGTCCAGGATCAGCACCGGCTCTCCCCCGTCCGAGCGCAGCAGCTCGTACGAGGCCAGCCGCAGCGCCAGCGCGAACGACCAGGACTCGCCGTGGCTGGCGTAGCCCTTGGCGGGCAGCGGACCGAGCCTGAGCAGCAGCTCGTCCCGGTGCGGGCCGACCAGGGTGATCCCCCGGTCGACCTCCTGCTTGTGGACCGTCCGCAGCGCCTGGAGCAGCTGCTCCTCGGCCTCCTCGCGGCTGGTCGGCAGCTCGCCCTCGAAGGAGCTGCGGTACTCCAGCGCGGTGTCGCCGCCCCCCGGCGCGAGCTGCCCGTAGGCGGCCCGGACCAGCGGCTGGAGGGAGGCCACCAGCTGCAGCCGGAAGGCCGTGAGCTCGGCGCCGGCCCGGGCCAGATGGCCGTCCCACACCTCCAGGGTGGAGAGGTCGGCGCCCTTGCCGCCACCGGCCCTGCGGGCCATCGCGGCGGTCTTCAGGAGTGCGTTGCGCTGCTTGAGCACCCGCTCGTAGTCCTGCCGGACCCCGGCCAGCCGGGGCGCGCGGGCGGTCAGCAGCTCGTCCAGGAAGCGCCGGCGCTCCCCCGGGTCGCCCTTGACCAGGGCGAGGTCCTCGGGGGCGAACAGCACGGTGCGCAGCAGGCCCAGCACATCGCGCGGGCGGACGTTGTCGGAGCGGTTGATCCGGGCCCGGTTGGCCTTGCCCGGAGTGATCTCCAGCTCGACCAGGGTGGAGCGACCCCGGTCGACCACCGAGGTGCGGACCACGGCGCTCTCGGCACCCAGCCGGATCAGCGGGGCGTCGGTGGCGACCCGGTGGCTGCCCAGGGTGGCGACGTAGCCGACCGCCTCGACCAGATTGGTCTTGCCCTGGCCGTTGGGGCCGACGAACGCCGTCACGCCCGGGTCGAGGGGAACCTCGGCCCGGGCGTAGGAGCGGAAGTCGGCGAGCGACAGGTGCGCGACGTGCATGGCGGTGGACTGCGCTCGCCTTCTGTGGAGGAGCCTCGGATCCTGTGGAGGAGCCTCGGGACTACTTCGACTCGACCGCGTGGCCGCCGAACTGGTTGCGCAGCGCGGCGATCATCTTCATCTGCGGCGAGTCGTCCTGGCGGGAGGCGAAGCGCGCGAACAGCGAGGCGGTGATCGCCGGCAGCGGGACGGCGTGGTCGATGGCGGCCTCGACGGTCCAGCGGCCCTCGCCGGAGTCGGCGGCCCAGCCCTTGAGCTTGGCCAGGTGCTCGTCGTCGTCCAGGGCGCGGACGGCCAGGTCGAGCAGCCAGGAGCGGATCACGGTGCCCTCCTGCCAGCTGCGGAAGACCTCGCGGACGTCGGTGACCTCGGGGGCGGCCTCCAGCAGCTCCCAGCCCTCGGCGAAGGCCTGCATCATCGCGTACTCGATGCCGTTGTGGACCATCTTGGCGAAGTGGCCGGCGCCGACCGCGCCCGCGTGCACCGAGCCGAAGTCGCCCTCGGGCTTGAGCGCGTCGAAGACCGGCTTGACCAGGGCGACGTGCTCGGCGTCGCCGCCGTACATCAGCGCGTAGCCGTTCTCCAGGCCCCAGACGCCGCCGGACACGCCGCAGTCGACGAAGCCGATGCCCTTGGCGGCCAGCGCCTCGGCGTGCTTGATGTCGTCGGTCCAGCGGGAGTTGCCGCCGTCGACGACCACGTCGCCGGGGGACAGGAGCTCGGCCAGCTCGTCCACGGTGGCCTGGGTGGCGGCGCCCGCCGGGACCATGACCCAGACGACGCGCGGGCCCTTCAGCTCGGAGACCAGCGCCTGGAGGCTCTCGACGTCGGAGACGTCCGGGTTGCGGTCGTAGCCGATGACGGTGTGGCCGGCGCGGCGGATCCGCTCGCGCATGTTGCCGCCCATCTTGCCGAGACCGATGAGGCCGAGCTCCATAGCCAAATCCTTACCTGTGGTGACGTCTCTGCGGGCGGCGCCGTTGCCGCGCTTCCTTGAGCCTACGTGCTGGAGCGCGAGCGCCTCCCCGCGATCGGGGCCGACCGGGGGAGGCTTCCACAGGTTTGTTCACAGGGCTGTGGGCGAACGGCCCGGCGGACCGGGATCCGGCCGGTGCGCGGACCCGGCCGGAGTGCCCGGCCGGGTGTCCCGGGCTCAGCCGGAGAGGCGGACCGGCATGATCAGGTACTGGTACGCCTCGTCGGCCTCGGCGTCCACCGCGGCCTTGCCGCTGAGCAGCGCGGGCTTGGTCGGGGTGGTGAAGCTCAGCTGGGCGAAGGGGGAGTCGATGGCCTTGAGGCCCTCCTCCAGGTAGCCCGGGTTGAAGGCGATCGAGATGGCGTCGCCCTCCAGGGAGGCGTCGATCCGCTCGGTGGCCTGGGCGTCGTCGCCGGAGCCGGCCTCCAGGGTGAGCACGCCCTCCTCGAAGTTCAGCCGGACCGGGGTGTTGCGCTCGGCCACCAGGGAGACGCGCTTGAGCGCCTCAAGGAAGGGCTGGGTCTGGATCGCCGCGATCGCGTTGAACTCGGTCGGGAAGAGGCTGCGGTACTTGGGGAACTCGCCCTCCAGCAGCCGGGTGGTCGTCCGCCGGCCGGCTCCCTCGAAGCCGATCAGGCCCTCGCCCGCGCCGCCCGAGGAGAGCGCGATGGAGACGCTGTCGCCGCTGCCCAGGGACTTGGCGATGTCCTGCAGGGTCTTGGCGGGGACCAGCGCGACCGCCGAGATGTCGGACTGCTCGGGCTTCCACATCAGCTCGCGGACCGCGAAGCGGTAGCGGTCGGTGGCGGCCAGGGTGATCCGGTCGCCCTCGATCTCGACCCGGACGCCGGTGAGCACCGGCAGGGTGTCGTCGCGGCCGGCGGCCACGGCGGCCTGGCTGACCGCGGAGGCGAAGACGTCGCCCGGAACGGTGCCGGTCGCGGTCGGCATCGCCGGCAGGGCCGGGTACTCGTCCACCGGGAGGGTCGGCAGGGTGAACCGGGAGCTGCCGCAGACCACGCTGACCCGCTGGCCGTCGGTGGAGATCTCCACCGGCCGGTTGGGCAGGTTGCGCGAGATGTCGTTGAGCAGCCGGCCGGACACCAGCACGGTGCCCGCCTCCTCGATGTCGGCCTCCAGCCCGACCCGGGCCGAGACCTCGTAGTCGAAGCCGGACAGGGCCAGGCTGCCGTCCTGCGCCGTCAGCAGCAGGCCGGCCAGCACCGGCACCGGCGGCCGTGCCGGGAGGCTGCGAGCAGCCCAGGCCACCGCCTCCGCGAGGACGTCACGCTCCACCCGGAACTTCACCGGTAACCGCCTCCTGGATCGAGCGCTCCCGCTCGCACGTCTGGTTCTTCTGATCTTGGTCTTCGCCGCGGCTGTCCGCCGAGCTCGGCCGCTCCGCTTCCAGTCGCCGAGGACAGTCTGACGTACTCCACCGACAGACGGGGCAGACGGGCGGAAGCAACTCGAACGGATGTCGGGGCCCGGTTGTCCACAGATTTCGGGCCCACCTGCTTTTGAGCAAGTCCATGGGTCTATAGGTGTAGTGGTAGTAGTAGGGCCTGTGGAAACCGTGGATAACCCTGTTTTAGCAGGTCAGGCCCGGTTTTTTGTCCACAGGACATGTGGACGGCGGCTGTGGACGAACACGGCCCGCTGTGGACGGCGGAGCGTTACCCACAGGGCACGCTGGGTATCCACAGGTTATCCCCAGCTCCGTCCCCAGATCCGGACCCGGTTATCCACGGGCCCCGGTCAACTTTTCGTGACGCCTTTCACACCTGGGGGTGAACGCCCACAGAAGGTTGTCGAACTGTGGACAAAGCTGTGGACAACCTGGGGACAACCGCCCTCTTCCTGGGGACAACCGGTGGACAACCCGGACGGCCCAATGACGGGCCGCCCGTTGTCCACAGCCTGTGGACAACGGTTGTGCACAAGTCCACAGGCACCTGACCTGCGCGGAAGAGCGTAGCGGCGGCGGCCCTGTGGAGGAATTCTGGATAACTTCCGGCCGACGGCCCTGTGGACAGTGGAGAACCCGTCCTGCCTGTGGATTTCGGCCTCGCGCACCCCGGGCGTTCGAATCCCTGGTCAGATGTTCGGTGCGGGCCTCGGACTGGCGGAGCGTCCGTCACCGGCATCCCTGCCCCGCCGGCCGGCGGGGCACACCTGTGGATATGCCGAAAGGGCGTCAGGATCGCTCCTGGCGCCCTTTTCCGGCCACCCGCCGCCCGACCCCGCGGCGGGCCGGGAAGTCAGCTCTTGATGCGGTTGGTGAGCTCGGTGACCTGGTTGTAGATCGAGCGCCGCTCCGCCATCAGTGAGCGGATCTTGCGGTCGGCGTGCATCACCGTGGTGTGGTCGCGGCCGCCGAACTGCGCGCCGATCTTCGGCAGCGAGAGGTCGGTCAGCTCGCGGCAGAGGTACATAGCGATCTGACGGGCCGTCACCAGCACCCGGCTGCGCGAGGATCCGCAGAGGTCGTCCACGCCGAGGCCGAA
Source organism: Kitasatospora purpeofusca (assembly GCF_036010405.1). Taxonomy (NCBI): domain Bacteria; kingdom Bacillati; phylum Actinomycetota; class Actinomycetes; order Kitasatosporales; family Streptomycetaceae; genus Kitasatospora; species Kitasatospora purpeofusca. The sequence goes on from NZ_CP108561.1 coordinate 5,017,560, forward strand.
GTAGGCCGCGGTCTGCTGCATGATCACCTGGGCGGTGATCTCCGGCCCGGCGTCCTCGTCGCCGCCCGGGATGAGGTCCTTGAGGACGATCCCGGCCAGCTCCAGGTCGACCGGCGCCCGGTTGAGGTTGGCGAAGGCGGTGACCCGGATCAGGGCCCCCTCCAGCTCCCGGATGTTCCGGGTGATCCGGGACGCGATGAACTCCAGCACATCGGCCGGGGCGTTGAGTTGCTCCTGAATCGCCTTCTTGCGCAGGATCGCGATCCGGGTCTCCAGCTCCGGCGGGGTGACGTCGGTGATCAGTCCCCACTCGAAGCGGTTGCGCAGCCGGTCCTCCAGCGTGGTCAGCAGCTTCGGCGGCCGGTCGGAGGAGAGCACGATCTGCTTGTTGGCGTTGTGCAGGGTGTTGAAGGTGTGGAAGAACTCCTCCTGCGTGGACTCCTTGCTCGCCAGGAACTGCACGTCGTCCACGAGCAGGATGTCCATGTCCCGGTAGCGCCTGCGGAAGGTGTCCGCCTTGCCGTCGCGGATCGAGTTGATGAACTCGTTGGTGAACTCCTCCGAGGACACGTACCGCACCCGGGTGCCCGGGAACAGGCTGCGCGAGTAGTGCCCGATGGCGTGCAGCAGGTGGGTCTTGCCCAGCCCGGACTCGCCGTAGATGAAGAGCGGGTTGTACGCCTTGGCCGGGGCCTCGGCGACCGCCACCGCCGCCGCGTGCGCGAAGCGGTTGCTGGCGCCGATGACGAAGGTGTCGAAGAGGTACTTGGGGTTCAGCCGCGCGGCCGGCTCGTCCTTGCGGGACCCGCCGGCGGGCGGTGCGCCGGGCGGCGGGGGGACCCCCGGTACCGCGGGCCGGTCGGTGGCGCGCTCGGCCGGAGCCTTGTCCGGGCGCGCGGCGGGACGGCCGCCCGGGCCGCGGCGGCCGGCGGCGGTCCGCGGGTGCTCGCCGGGGCCGGGGCCGTAGGCACCGCCGAAGAGGTCGCCCTGGGTGGTCGAGGACGGGGGCAGGGCCCTCGGCGCGGGCCGGTCCATCGGCTCGTCGGGCTCGCGGTAGCCGGACTGCTGCTCCTGGTAGCCGGGCCAGACCGGGCCGGCCGCCGGGCCGCCGTAGGGCGCGGGGCGCTGCTCGTAGCCGCCGGTGTCGTAGCGGGGCCGGTCGTAGTCGGACTCGTAGGGGCGCGGGTAGCCCGGGCCGCCGTAGTGGCCCTCGTCCTGCCCGTGGCGCTCGTCCTGCCGCGGCCGCTCGTCCTGCCGGTGCCGGTCGTCGGGGTCGTCGTGACCCGAGGGGCTCGGGTACGGCTCCGCGGGCGCCTGGGCGGCGGGCGCGGTCGGCATCGCGTTGGCGTCGACCATCACGGCGATCCGCACCGGGCGGCCCAGCTCGCGGGAGAGCGCCTCGGTCAGCTGCGGCAGCAGCCGTCCCTCCAGCACCTGCTTGGCCCGCTCGTTCGGGGCCGCCAGCAGTGCGGTGTCGTGCATCATCCACATCGGCTGGGTGCGTTCCACCCACTGCTTGTCCATCTCCCCGATGTCCGGGTCGCCGACCAGCCGCTCGACGACCCGAGCCCAGACCGGGACTAGGTCGCTGTTGACATCAGCCACTGGTGCACGCTTTCCAATGAACAAACCAGACAAGTCCTGCAACGGTAGTCAGCGAACAGAGCCGGATCAAGTCGTTGTCCACAGGCTGTGGGCAAACCGCCTCCAGGCGGCTGGTTTGACCCTCGTGCCCCGTCCCGCGTACCGTAACCAGGTCGAGTTGTCGATGGCCGCTGCCGCATGTCCGCGGGTCCACCCGCTCCATAAGGCGCGCAGCACGGGCGCCGTGGATTGCCTCAAACCCCAGCCGAACTGGGGTGATGGGCCGGATTTCCGTAATCGGGGAGATCACGCGGACGCACGGTGACGGCCAAGCGATCACCCGTCATCCTACGATTCACCTCAGGAGCCCCCGAGTGAGCAAGCGCACCTTCCAGCCGAACAACCGTCGTCGCGCGAAGACCCACGGCTTCCGTCTGCGCATGCGCACCCGCGCCGGCCGCGCCATCCTGGCTGCCCGCCGTGGCAAGGGCCGCACCAGCCTGTCCGCCTGATCCGCACCAGAGTCTGCTGTGCTGCCCTCCGAGAATCGGCTGCGGCGGCGCCAGGACTTCGCGACCGCGGTCAAACGCGGTCGTCGGGCCGGTAAGCCCCTGCTGGTCGTCCATCTCGCCAGAGAGGACGGCTCCGGGGACCATACCGACCGGGCCAGCGACATCCGCCCGCACGTCGCCGAGGGGACTCCTTCGGCGCGTGCGGGTTTCGTCGTGAGCAAGGCCGTCGGCCCGGCGGTCACTCGCAACCTGGTCAAGCGCCGGTTGCGGCACCTCGTGCGTGATCGTCTGTCCCGGCTGCCCGCCGGTAGCCTGATAGTGGTGCGTGCGCTGCCTCCGGCCGCGTCCGCCTCGTACCAGGAACTCGAACGTGACCTGGACGCGGCGCTCAAACGGCTGCTCAAGGCCGAGCATGCTGTTTCGGCGCCGACGGGAGCAGGTCGATGAAGTACCTGCTGATGGGTCTGATCAGGGTCTACCAGTGGACCATCAGCCCACTGCTCGGTCCGGTGTGCCGCTACTACCCCTCCTGCTCGCACTACGGCTTCGAGGCCGTGCGGACGCACGGAGCGGTGAAGGGCGGCGCACTGACCGTGTGGCGCATCCTGCGCTGCAATCCATGGACGCCCGGTGGGGTCGACCATGTCCCGCCGCGCAAGCATCCGGTGTGGCACCGCCGGCTGCGGGACCGGCTGAAGGGCCGGTCCGCCGCCGACCAGCCGGTGATCATGCCCCCCGCCGGTCCGGACCCAGAGGGCCCGGCGACCATTGGCCCTGTGGGGCCGATTCCAATGTCCAAGGAGCCTGACCGGTGACCTTCTCCTTCCTCAACCCCTTGTACACAGCGGTGTCCTGGATCATCGTCCAGTTCCACTCGCTGTACAGCCACGTCTTCGATCCGAACGGTGGCTGGGCCTGGGGTCTGGCCATCGCCTCGATGGTGGTCGTCATCCGGATCTGCCTGATCCCGCTCTTCGTGAAGCAGATCAAGGCGACCCGGGCCATGCAGGCGATCCAGCCGAAGATGAAGGCCATCCAGGAGCGGTACAAGAACGACCGCCAGCGCCAGTCCGAAGAGATGATGAAGCTGTACAAGGAGGCGGGTACCAACCCGTTCTCCAGCTGCCTTCCCATCATCGTGCAGGCGCCGTTCTTCACCGCGCTCTACGGCGTGCTCGCCAAGGTCGCCGACGGCAAGCCGATCGGCGTGATCGACGGCACCCTGCTGGACAGTGCCCAGCAGGCCCACATCTTCGGTGCCCCGCTCTCGGCGACCTTCGTCGGCAGCAGCGAGGTCAGCGTCAAGATCGTCGTCGCCGTGATGATCGTCCTGATGTCGCTCTCGCAGTTCATCACCCAGCGCCAGCTGATGACGAAGAACATCGACCTCACGGTGAAGACGCCGTTCATGCAGCAGCAGAAGATGCTGATGTACGTCTTCCCGATCATGTTCGCCGTGATGGGCATCAACTTCCCCGTCGGCGTCCTGGTCTACTGGCTGACCACCAACATCTGGTCGATGGGCCAGCAGCTGATCGTCATCCGCAACAACCCGACGCCGGGCAGCAAGGCCTGGGACGAGCGTCAGGACCGGCTGAAGAAGCAGGGCCGGCTGAACCCGGACGGCTCGGTGATCCAGGGCCCGCTGTGGGGCCTGCTGCCGGCGAAGAAGTCGGCCGCCACCGCCGAGGCCGTGGTGGAGGAGTCGGTGCAGGTGCGCCGCCAGCAGCCGCGGAAGCAGACCAAGTCGCAGCGCCAGCACGGTGCCGGCCAGCCGGCGAGCCTGACCAAGGACGCCCCGGCCGAGCAGCCCGCGGACTCGGCGCCGACGGACTCGGTGTCCGCGGACCCGACCGACAGCGCGAGCACCGGTGCGGCCGGTGCGGCCGGTACCGCCAAGCAGACCGCGGCCCGTCCGGCGGGCGCCAAGCCGGCCGGGACCCGTCAGCAGGGCGGCCGACAGCAGCCCAAGCGCGGCGGGCAGCGGCCGAAGAAGAAGTGACCGGCCCGGTCCGAACCACCTCCGCGGCCCCCTGAACCTCGTTACCGGCCCACCAAGCGGGCCCATCCCCGAAGGAGTCCATCAGTGACGGAAGGCACCACCTCCGCCGTCGAGGCCGAGGCCGAGGCCGCCCCCGGCGCCGACGAGAACATCGTCGTCCGCCTGGAGCAGGAGGGCGACATCGCGGCGGACTACCTGGAGGGTCTGCTCGACATCGCGGACCTCGACGGTGACATCGACATGGACGTCGAGGGCGACCGCGCCCTGGTCTCCATCGTCAGCGACGGCAACGACCGGGCCCTGCATCGGCTGGTCGGCCAGGACGGCGAGGTGCTGGAGGCGCTGCAGGAGCTGACCCGGTTGGCGGTCCACCGGGAGACCGGCGAGCGCAGCCGCCTCATGCTGGACATCGCCGGCTTCCGGGCCCGCAAGCGCACGGAGCTGGCGACCCTCGGGTCCCAGGCCGCGGAGCAGGTGAAGAGCTCCGGGGAGCAGGTCAAGCTGCGTCCGATGACCCCGTTCGAGCGCAAGGTCGTCCACGACGCGGTGGCCGCGGCCGGTCTGCGCAGTGAGTCGGAGGGCGAGGAGCCCCAGCGTTGCGTGGTCGTGCTGCCGGCCTGACGGCCGGGCGACCGCCGGCCGCCAGGGCGGCCGGCATGCGACACGAGGACCCGACCCCGTCCGCCACGCGCGGGCGGGGTCGTCGTCCCTTCGCGGGGCGCTGGCCCGGCGAGAGATGTTTCACGTGAAACGGTGCAGGAGCGGGTCGGTGGATCCGGGGAGCGGAGAGGTCGAGATGGACACGGAGAGCGTGCCTGCCGGAGAGCCGGAGTCGGGGGCCGGTGGTCCGGACGCCGGGAGCGCGTCCGCGGGCGGGCGACCGGCGGTCGAGCCGCCGCCGGCCCCGCCGGCCGTCGCCCGGGAGGTCTTCGGCGAGCGGTTCGACGCCGCCGTCCGCTACACCGAGCTGCTGGCGACCGAAGGCGTGACCCGGGGGCTGATCGGCCCGCGCGAGGTGCCCAGGCTCTGGGACCGCCATGTGCTGAACTGCGCCGTGCTCGCCGAGCTGCTGCCGGCCGGGACGACGCTGTGCGACGTCGGCTCCGGCGCCGGGCTGCCCGGCATCCCGGTGGCACTGGCCCGCCCGGACGTCTCGGTCACCCTGCTGGAGCCGCTGCTGCGCCGGACCACCTTCCTGGAGGAGGTGGTCCGCGAGCTCGGTCTGGAGAACGTCACGGTGCTCCGCGGCCGGGCCGAGGAGATGGTCGGCAAGGTCGCGGTGGAGGTGGTGACCGCGCGTGCGGTGGCGCCGCTGGAGCGGCTGGCCGGCTGGGGCCTCCCGCTGCTGAAGCCGTACGGCCAGATGCTGGCGCTCAAGGGTGACAGTGCGGAGCAGGAGCTCGCCGACTCGCGGGCCGGGCTGTCGAAGCTCGGCGGGGTGGAGTGGTCGGTGATCTCGGTCGGCGACGGCACCCTGGAGACCTCGACCCGGGTGATCCAGGTCAAGGTGGGCGAGAGCCCGGGCGGTGTGCGGGCGGCGACCCGTCGGGCCAGGGCCGCCGCCAGGGCCGGCCGGGCCGGTGCCGGTGGCGCGACCCGCGGCGGCGACCGCACCCGCAACCCCCGGCGGCGTCCCCGCTGACACCCGGGTGGGACATGACACGGGCGGGTGGTCCTCGGACCACCCGCCCGTGGTCGTCCCCGGCCCTCGCGGAGCCCGTCCGACGTTCTGGTGACGGGAGGGCGGCCGACAGGACGACTCGGGGTTCCCCGGAGTGTCGCATCGTCAGAATTCCGACATTGCGGGCATGGTGTTTCACGTGAAACGTCGCTCTCTGCTCTCGGGAATCCTCGCCCGCAGCCGGGCGGTGACTGTTGCCGCTCCGGTTTCACGTGAAACACTGAGCCCCATGCAGGACTCGGAGACCATCGACCAGATCGATGACACGCCCATCGCGCGTGCCGCCCAGGCTGCGGTCCAGGCCATCGGCCGAGCGGGCGAAGGACTGCCCCGGCCGGCCGCCACCCGGGTGATGGTGGTGGCCAACCAGAAGGGCGGGGTGGGCAAGACCACCACCACCGTCAACCTCGCCGCCTCGCTGGCCATGCACGGGCTGCGGGTCCTGGTGGTCGACCTCGACCCGCAGGGCAACGCCTCGACCGCACTCGGCATCGACCACCACGCCGAGGTGCCCTCGATCTACGACGTCCTGGTGGAGGGCAAGCCGCTGGCCGACGTGGTCCAGCCGGTGGTCGAGGTCGAGGGGCTGTTCTGCGTCCCCGCCACGATCGACCTGGCCGGCGCGGAGATCGAGCTGGTGTCGCTGGTGGCCCGGGAGAGCCGGTTGCAGCGCGCCATCGCCGCGTACGAGCAGCCGCTGGACTACATCCTGATCGACTGCCCGCCCTCGCTGGGCCTGCTGACGGTCAACGCCCTGGTCGCCGGCCAGGAGGTGCTGATCCCGATCCAGTGCGAGTACTACGCGCTGGAGGGCCTCGGCCAGCTGCTGCGCAACGTCGAGCTGGTCCGGGCGCACCTCAACCCGGCGCTGCACGTCTCCACGATCCTGCTCACCATGTACGACGCCCGGACCAGACTGGCCGCCCAGGTGGCGGAGGAGGTCCGGACGCACTTCCCGCAGGAAGTCCTGCACACCGCGATCCCGCGCTCGGTGCGGATCTCGGAGGCGCCCAGCTACGGTCAGACGGTGCTCACCTACGACCCCGGCTCCACCGGTGCGCTCTCCTACCTGGAGGCCGCCCGGGAGCTGGCGCTGCGGGCGGTGTCCGTCGCGGGCGGCGGCTCGTTGGTGGGGCAGCAGCGGGACGGTTCGGGGCAGCAGGGCGCCCCGGTGGCACAGCACGGTACGACGGAGGGCAATCGGTGAGTGGTCGCAGGGGTCTGGGACGAGGACTCGGGGCGCTGATCTCCCCGGTGGCCCCGGCAGCCGGAGGAGCCGGGGGCGCGGCGCAGCCCGCGGTCCCGGTGGGCCCGTCCGGCGCGGTGTCGCCCACGGCGGTGCCGACGCTGCCCTCGGGCCGGGGCACGCTGGCGGCGAAGGCCGCTGCGGAGAGCCTGCGGGAGCAGGCCGCCGCCGAGGCGGAGCTGGCCCGGGTGGAGGGTGCCTACTTCGCCGAACTCCCGCTGGACGCGATCACCCCCAACCCGCGTCAGCCGCGCGAGGTGTTCGACGAGGACAAGCTGGCCCAGCTGGTCGCCTCGATCAAGGAGGTGGGCCTGCTCCAGCCGGTGGTGGTGCGCCAGTCCGCCCCGGGGCGCTTCGAGCTCATCATGGGCGAGCGGCGCTGGCGGGCCTCCCGGGAGGCCGGGCTGGAGCAGATCCCGGCGATCGTCCGGGCCACCGAGGACGACAAGCTGCTGCTGGACGCCCTGCTGGAGAACCTGCACCGGGCGGAGCTCAACCCGCTGGAGGAGGCGGCCGCCTACGACCAGCTGCTGCGGGACTTCTCCTGCACCCATGACGAGCTCGCGGACCGGATCGGGCGCTCGCGTTCGCACGTGTCCAACACCCTGCGGCTGCTGAAGCTGCCGCCGGCGGTCCAGCGGCGGGTGGCCTCGGGGGTGCTCTCCGCGGGCCACGCCCGGGCGCTGCTCGGGGCGCCGGACCCGGAGCGGCAGGAGGAGCTGGCCAAGCGGATCGTCGCGGAGGGGCTCTCGGTGCGGACCACCGAGGAGATCGTCGCGCTGATGGACCGGGAGGAGCGGCCCAAGCGCCAGGCGCCCAAGGCCGGGAAGATCCTCTCGCCGGCCTTCAACGATCTGGCGAGCCGGCTCTCCGACCGCTTCGAGACCCGGGTGAAGGTCGAGGTCTCGCAGCGCGCCGGCAAGCTCGGCAAGGGCAAGGTGGTGTTGGAGTTCGGCTCCGTGGAGGACCTCAACCGGATCCTGGACAGCCTCGCGCCCGGTGAGGACGGACTGCGGCTGTCGCAGGGCTGAGCCGGGCCGATCGCGGCACGCGATGGGTGCATGTTCCACGTGGGCGCTGTTTCACGTGAAACATGCACCCATCGGCATTCGGGGGGAACGCTCGACTGTGGAGTGGACGAGGAGGTGCGGGGCATGGGACGCCGGATCGTTCCGTTGACGCTGGACAACCTCGCGGACCTGCCGTCGACCTGCCGCTCCTGTGTGTTCTGGGAGCTGGACCCGGTCAGCGGCCGGGCGGCGGTGGAGTCCGGCAAGCCCGAGCTGGAGAAGGAGGGGTGGATCTCCGCGGTGCTGCTGGAGTGGGGGTCCTGCGGCCGGGTCGTCTACGTGGACGAGCAGCCGGCCGGGTTCGTGCTCTACGCCCCGCCCGCGTACGTGCCGCGTTCGCAGTCCTTCCCGACCAGCCCGGTCGCCTCGGACGCCGTTCAGCTGATGGTCAGCCGGGTGCTGCCGGGCTTCCAGCGGCAGGGGATCGGCCGGGTGCTGGTGCAGACGGTGGCCAAGGACCTGCTGGGCCGGGGGTTCCGGGCGATCGAGGCCTTCGGGGCGGTGGGGCGCCAGCCGGTCAGCTGTGTGCTGCCGGCCGAGCACCTGCTGGCGGTGGGCTTCAAGACGGTCCGCCCGCACCACCGCTACCCGCGGCTGCGGCTGGAGGCGCGGACCGCGCTCTCCTGGCGGGGGGACGTCGAGGGGGCGCTGGAGCGGCTGCTGGGCGGCGGCCGGAAGGAACCGGCGCTGCGGCCGTTCTGAGCGGGCCGCGGGGGCCCGGAGCCGGAGGCACCGGAGGGCGGGGCCAACGGACAAGGACGGGGACGACGGACGAGGGCGGGACTCCCGGTGGGGAGTCCCGCCCTCGTGGCGTTCCGGGGGACGGACCTAGATCAGGCCGTCCAGCTCGCGCAGCAGCGCGGCCTTCGGACGGGCACCGGTGATCTGCTTCACCGGCTCGCCGTTCTTGTAGAGGATCAGGGTCGGGATGGAAATCACGTTGTACGTCGCGGCGGTCTGCTGGTTCGCGTCGACGTCGAGCTTGGCGATGGTGAGCTTGTCGCCGTGCTCGGCCGCGATCTCCTCCAGGACCGGGGCGACCTGACGGCACGGGCCGCACCATTCGGCCCAGAAGTCGACGAGAACGGGCTTGTCGCTCTTGAGGACGTCCGCATCGAACGTCGCGTCGGTCACGGTGGTGGTGGCGCCGGCCACGGTCACTCCTAGGGGTCAAGCGGGCGAGGGGCTGCCAGGTCTACAACACCGCACGGGGCGGATCTGTTTCGGCCCGGCGGGGACGGGTGTGTTTCACGTGGAACACACCCGTCCGGACGGTGGATCGCTTCGGGTCAGACCGCGACGGTGGCGGCCTGGGCCTCCAGGTCGGCCAGCGAGGCCAGGTAGCGCTCGGCGTCCAGGGCGGCGGAGCAGCCGGTGCCGGAGGCGGTGATGGCCTGGCGGTAGGTGTGGTCGACGACGTCGCCGGCGGCGAAGACACCCGGGATGTTGGTGCGGGTGGAGGGGGCCTCGACCTTGAGGTAGCCCTCGGCGTCGAGCTCCAGCTGGCCCTTGAAGAGCTCGGTGCGCGGGTCGTGGCCGATCGCGATGAACAGGCCGGTGACGGGGAGCTCGCGCAGCTCGCCGGTGGTGGTGTCGCGCAGGGTGACACCGGTCAGCTTCGGGTCGCCGTGGATGGCCTCGACGGCGCTGTCCCACTCGAAGCTGATCTTCTCGTCGGCGAAGGCGCGCTCCTGCATCGCCTTGGAGGCGCGCAGGGTGTCCCGGCGGTGGATCACCTTGACGCTGCGGGCGAAGCGGGAGAGGAAAGTCGCCTCCTCCAGGGCGGTGTCACCGCCGCCGACCACCGCGATGTCCTGGTCGCGGAAGAAGAAGCCGTCGCAGGTCGCGCACCAGGAGACGCCCCGGCCGGACAGCTTGTCCTCGTTGGGCAGGTCGAGCTTGCGGTGCTGGGAGCCGGTGGTGACGATCACCGCGCGGGCCCTGTGGACGTTGCCCTCGGAGTCGGTGACGGTCTTGATGTCGCCGGTGAGGTCGACCGACACGATGTCGTCCGGGATCAGCTCGGCGCCGAAGCGCTCGGCCTGGGCCCGCATGTTGTCCATCAGCTCGGGACCCATGATGCCGTCCCGGAAGCCCGGGAAGTTCTCGACCTCGGTGGTGTTCATCAGCGCGCCACCGGCGGTGACGGCACCCTCGAAGACCAGGGGCTTGAGGGAGGCGCGGGCCGTGTAGAGGGCGGCGGTGTAACCGGCGGGGCCGGAACCGATGATGATCACGTTACGGACGTCGCTCACTGCATCTCCTGGTTCGCATCGCGACCCGCGTTTGCTGCGGGGAGGGCGGTCCTGCTCCGCCGCCCGGGACAACGACTGACCAGTGTCTCGCATTCCCAGGGGGATCAGTACCAGGCGACCGCACTGTGGGAGTGTCGCGCGGCCGGGGGCATGGATCGCACGGGAACCACAGGTCAGGGCTTGGGGACGGTCAGATGCCGCAGGACGGGCCCGCAGTCGGGGGCGCGGAGGTAGACGTCGAGCAGCTCGGGGCGGCCCGGCAGGGCGTACACCAGGAGGTCCGCGGCCGTGCCGGCGTAGCTGCCCCGGTCGGTGGCCAGCAGGGCGGCGGTGCTGGGGGGCGGGCAGGCCGGGGTGGAGCGGTTGCCGCCGACGAGGCCCTGGTCGCTCCCCGCAGGCGGTACGGCGGACGCTCCGGGGGCCTTCGAGGACTCGGTGGCGGGGCCCGGATCGGCACCCGAACCGGGGACCGAACCGGGGCCCGCGGAGGGCTTGACCGGGCGGGCGGTGCCCGAGGCGGCGAGCAGCTGCCCGACCTGGGCGGCGAGCAGGTCGTCCCGGTAGACCGTGCCGTCGGGGGAACGGTCGGTCCTGGCCCCGGCGGCGGAGCTCTCCGGGGCGGCCGTGCCGGCGGCGGGGCGGGCGGCCGCGTCGGCGGTGGCGCTGAGGTCCTGCCGCCCGGAGGAGGACAGGGACAGGAAGGCGCCCCCGAGGCCGAGGGCGAGCAGCGCGGCGGCCGAGCCGAGCAGCAGGGCCCTCCGGCGCCCGCGCCGGGCCCGTCCCGGGCCGGTGCCGGCGGCGGAGCGGGCCGGGGGGGCCTTCGGCGGCGTGCCGGACGCGGGCCGGGCGGCCGGTACAACCGGCGCCGCGGTGGGCGCTGTGGCCGGTGTGGGCGCTCCGGCGGCGGCCGCCAGGGCGGCGTCGATCCGGGCGGCGACATCGAAGGGCACGGCCGGGGCCTCGGCCGCGCCGAGCAGGTCCCGCACCTCGCCGAGCGCGTCGACGGTCTCCCGGCAGTCGGCGCAGCCGGACAGGTGATCCCGGAGCGCCCCGGCCTCGGCGGGGGCGAGCAGGTCCTCGGAGAGGTCGGCCAGTTCGCCGACCGAGGGGTGCGGTCCGGCGGTGGGGTCGGGGGAGGAGGGCGGTGCCGTCATCGCGTGCTCGCATCTCCTTCCAGAATCGGCCGGGCTGGATCCGGGGCTGTCCCTGTGACGGTGCGGCGGCCGGGTGGGTTCCCCGGCGGTCGGGAGGTGTCGCCCGAGGGCGGTGTTTCACGTGAAACACCGCTCCCCCGCGACCCCGGGTCCGGCTCCTCGCGCAGATGCCGGACCAGCGGCAGCAGCCGGGCCCGTCCCCGGGCGCAGCGGCTCTTCACCGTGCCCACCGGCACCCCCAGCAGCTCGGCCGCCTCGGCGACCGGATAGCCCTGCATGTCGACCAGGACCAGCGCGGCCCGCTGCTCGACCGGAAGCTCGGCGAGCGCGGCGGACAGCTCGCGGTGCACCTCGGCGCGCACCACCGGGGAGTCGGCCGGCTCGGCCGAGCCGACCAGGGCGTCCAGCCGCTGCGGGTCGTCGTCCAGCGGCTTGGTCCGACGGGTGGCCGCCCGGCGGGCGCGGTCCAGGCAGGCGTTGACCACGATCCGGTGCAGCCAGGTCGTGACGGCCGAACGGCCCTGGAAGGTGTGGGCGGAGCGGAAGGCGGAGACCAGGGCGTCCTGGAGGGCGTCGGCGGCCTCCTCGCGGTCCCCGAGGGTGCGCAGGGCGACGGCCCAGAGCCGGTCCCGGTGGCGGTTCACCAGCAGGCCGAAGGCCTCCCGGTCGCCGCCGACGTGCCGGGCGAGGAGCGCCGCGTCGTCGTCGGCCCGCTCCGGTCCGTCCTGCGCCACGTCCACCCCTCGTCGTTCGTGCCCCGCCACCGCGGTCGGCGGGTTAGCCGAAGACCTTCACGTCGCCGAGGAAAGCCTGGTACTTGCCCGGGTTCGGACCGCTGTCCGGATTCTTGGACAGGTTGGTCAGCCAGATCAAGAGATAGCGGGTGGTGACCGGGCTGTCCAGGTTGTACTCGACCGCGGTGCCGGCCTTCTTCCCCAGGACGGTGAAATCACCCGGCTTGGCGGTCTGCGCGTTGCCGACGCTCTTGCCGGGCATCCGGAGCTCGGCCGTGGTGGCGGTGCTCCACTTGAGGGTCACCTTGGAGACCGTCTGCGCCGAGCCGAGGTCGAGCAGCAGCCCGGTGCCCTCCTTGGTGCCGGGCTTGGAGCCGAACGCGTCGCTGTACCAGTTGGTCTGCCACTCGCTGGCCGGGTCCTCGTCGATGGCCTTGGGCAGGCTGGCCGCGCCGTCCGCCTTCTCACCCAGCGGGTTGTAGGACAGCGCGTCCTTGACCGGGATCGGAGCCGGGTCGTGGGTGGCCGTGTGGGCGGTGGGGGTGGCGGAGGTGGAGCTGGCCTGGGGGGAGGCGACGGCCGTGCTCCCCGTGCGCAGGTTGTCCACCAGCTGCCAGGAGGCGACGCCGATGGCGCCGAGGGCGACCGCCGACGCGGTCACCTTGACCACCGTGCGCAGCCGTCGTCCGCTGCGCCGCACCGGGGCGACCACCGGGGCCGGCGCGGTGCCGGGGGCGGCGACCACCCGGGTCGGGTTGGGCGCGGTCGGCAGCGCGTGGGTGTTGTGGCGCGGCGGGCTGGTGAAGGCCGGCAGCTCGGGCTGGGGCTGGCGGATGCGCGGCATCAGGGCGATCGCGCGGGCCAGGCCGTCGGGGGTGGTGATCGGCTCGGCGTGGTGCGGCGGGTGGTCGAGCAGGGCTCTGGCGGCCAGCTCGGACAGGCCCTTGTGGACGCCAGCGCGGACCTGCTCCGGTGCCACCTCGCGGAGGTTCCTGGGCAGGCCCTTGAGGTCGTAGCGGTCCTCGGGGTAGGGCCAGCGGTGGGTGAGGGCCGCGAACAGCAGGGCGCCGATGGCCCGGGTGTCGACGCGCTCGGCGTCCTCCCCGCCGACCTCGCCGCCCTCGCCGCCGAGGCCGCGCAGCGCGGCGTCCACCGCGATGCCGTTGATCCGGTACTGGCCGCTGTCGGTGCGCAGCACGCAGCGCGGGGTGAGCCGCAGATGGGCCTGGCCGCGCCGGTGGGCGGCGGCCACCGCGTCGGTGACCTGGCGGACCATCTGGTAGGCCTCGTGCGGCTCCAGCGGCCCGTCGGAGAGCAGCTTGGCGAGGTCGGAGGCGTGCGGCAGCCACTCCCGCACCACGTAGACCAGCTCGCCCTCCTGGACGGCGTCCAGGACCTGCACGAAGCGCGGGTCGCCGAGCAGGGCGGCGGACTTGGCGGCGGCCAGCACCTTGCGGGCGCGCTGGTGGCCGGAGGCCATCAGGTGGACGCCGACCGCCCGGCGGAGCTTCTCGTCGACCGCGCGCCAGCTGCTGAAGGTCTCGGTGGAGGAGATGCACTCCTCCAGCCGGTAGCGGTGGCCGATCATGTCGCCGCTGCGCCGCTGCGGGGCGGGCAGGGTCTGCGGCAGGGTGGCGGTGTCCCGGGGGTCGTGGGTCGGCTGCGGGTCCCGCGGGGGGCGCTTGGCGGGTGCCGCGGCGGCCGGGGCGGGGTCGGTCCGGCCGGTGCCGGCGTCGCCCGAGGCCAGTTCGGCGGCGATCTCGGAGACCGACAGCGGGGCGGTCGTCTCCGGGGTCGGCTCGCCCGGGGCCGGAGCGGTCGTGGCGGGCGCGCTCGCGGCCGGAGGGGTCGGGGCCGGGGCGGTCACGGCCGGAGCGGTCGGGCGCGCGGCCCGGGCCTCCCCGTCGGTGGTCCCGGCGGCCGCGCGGCTGTCGGTGCCGCCGCCGTCCTTCTTCGCGGGGGATCCGGCCGAGGTGGCCCGGGCCGTGCCGTCGGCGAGTTCGTCGATCGCCGCCGCGAGCGCGGCCTCGTCCGCCGCCCCGTCAGCTGCCGATGTGTCGACGACCGCCTTGGTGCCATCAGCCACCGTGGTCCTGCCTCCCCTTGTGTCGCCCCGGGCCTGAGAGAGAGTCGTTGGAGCGCATCGGCGGGTGACTCCGGTGCTCCAGGACAATTGTGCCCACTGTTCTCCACCGGGTACGACCGCCGAAAGGTCCGCGCGGTTGCCTGTTGGTGGAGAGATGTGGTGCAGATCCGACGCCGGGCCGCCCTGCCGGTCCCGGGACGACCCGGGGCCCGGTGGCGGCCCGACCCCGATTCAGCGGCCCAGTCGGCCGCGCACCATACCCAGCATGGCGTTGAGTTCCTCGATCCGCAGCCTCTTCGCGATGATCACGAAGACGGCCAGCTGGAGTCCGCCGGCCAGGACGACCGTCAGGACCGCGCCGGCCCAGCCGCCGACGACCCTGGTGACCGCCAGGCTGACGGCCAGACCGACCACCGCGGCCGGGACGGAGGCCGTCGTGAGGCGGGAGTAGGTCTTGCCGATCCGCTTGGTGTCCAGCCCGCCGATCTTCTTCTTCAGCTTGGGCACCGCGACCGTCACCCCGATGGCGTACGCGAGGCCGTAGCCGAACGCCATCCCGGTGACCGTCCACTCCGGGGGCAGGAGCACCCAGCAGAGCAGCGAGAAGCCGGCCTGGCAGGCGGCCACCCACACGGTGTTGGAGAACGGGGTGCGGGTGTCCTCGTAGGCGTAGAAGCCGCGGAGCATCACGTACTGCGCCGAGTACGGGATCAGGCCGAGGGCGAAGGCGGAGAGCATCAGGCCGACGTTGCGCGCGTTGTCCAGGGCGGTGTCGCCGCCGCCCACCGCGTAGATGGACTGGCCGATGGCCGGACCGAGCGCCAGGAAGAGGAACGCGGCCGGGACGACCGCGACGGCGGTGGTGCGCAGTCCGTAGGAGATGTCGTCGCGGACGGCGCCGGCGTCCTCGTCGGCGGCCGCGCGGGACAGCCGGGGCAGCACCGCGCTCATGATCGAGACGGTGATGACGGCCTGCGGGAGCTGCCAGATCAGCAGCGCGTTGGAGAAGGCCGCGAGGCCCACGCCGCCGTGGCCGCCCGTCTCGGCGTCGGCGCCGGCGGCGGTGGCCAGCTGGGTGATGACCAGGTAGCCGGCCTGGTTGGCGAGGACGAAGAAGAACGTCCACTTGGCCAGCCGGGCGGCCTTGCCCAGGCCGTGCCCGCGCCAGTCGAAGCGCGGCCGGAAGGAGAAGCCGGCCGCCCGCAGGTACGGGATCATCGCCAGGGACTGCACGGCGAGGCCCACCAGGGTGCCGATGCCGAGCAGCCGGACGCCCTCGGGGGTGATCGTCTCCGGCCTGACCTGGGTGCCGTCGAAGCCGCCGTAGACCCAGATGTAGGCGCCGAAGGTGAAGATCACCACGAGGTTGTTGAGGACCGGGGTCCACATCATCGCGCCGAACCGGCCGCGGGCGTTGAGGATCTGGCCCATCACCACATGGATGCCCATGAAGAAGATGGTCGGCAGGCAGTATCGGGCCAGGGCCACGGTGGTGTCCGCGCGGGCCGGGTTCTCCATCATCGGGTGGGCGATCAGCTGGACCAGCACGGGCGCCCCGAGCACGGCCAGGAAGACCACGCCGGCCAGGCCGACCATCACCAGGGTGAGCAGCCGGTTGGCGTAGGCGGTGCCGCCGTCCGCGTCGTTCTTCATGCTGCGGACCAGCTGCGGCACGAAGACGGCGTTCAGCGCGCCGCCGCCGATCAGGATGTAGAGCAGGGTCGGCAGGGTGTTGGCGGCGTTGTAGGAGTCACCCATCACGGCGATACCGATCGCGCCGGCGATCACCATGGTGCGCAGGAAGCCGGTGCCGCGAGAGACCAGGGTGCCGGCCGCCATGATCGCGCTGGAGCTCAGTACCGAGGCGATCTTCCCGCCGGCGGCGGGCTGCTCGGCGGGCGCGGCCGGAGCGGCGTCCGCGGGGCGGGCGTGCTCCTCGGCCGCGAGGTCGGCGAGCGGCTCCACGGCGGGCGGCAGCTGCACCGCGGCCACCTGGAGGGTGGCCTCCTCCTCGGAGAGCGGCGGGTCGAACTCGATCGGCGGCACGAACGGCCGGGGGCCGTCCTGCCCGCCGCGGCCGCCGTGGCCGCCGTGGCCGCCGTGGCCGTACGGGGGCTGCGGGCCGTGCTGCGGCGCGTGCTGTCCCGGGTACGCGCCGGCCGGGGGGAACGGCGCGGGCGGGACGGAGGCGGCCGGCGGCTGCGCGCCGGGCTGCTGGACCGGGTGCTGCTGGGCGGGGTGCTGCTGGGGGGACGCCTGGGCCGGCGGGCGCGGGGCCTCGGCCGTGGTCCGGCCGCCGCCGAACAGCGAGTCCACCCCGACGTACTCGGTGGACTCCGAGTCCCAGGCGGAGTGCGCCGGTCCGGGCTGCCACTGTTGTTGCTGCTGCTGCCCGCCCCAGCCCTCGGCCGGGGGGACCGGGGCCGCGGGGGTCGCCGGGACGTTCTGCTGCTGCGGCCGGTCGTCGCGCCAGTCCGCCCCCGCGGGGGTGTCCCAGCCGGGCTGGACCGGGGGCACCGGCGGGCCGAACGGCGTCGGCGGCACCGGTGCCGGGTAGTCGCCGCCCTGCGGCGGCAGCTGCGGCGGCACGTCGTACGCGGCCACCGGCTGCTGCGGCGCGGCGGGCGGGGCGGTCCGCAGACCGTACGGGTCCGGCTCGCCCGGACCGTCGCGGTACGCGTCGGCCGCGTACGGGTCCTGGGCGTAGGTGTCGGCCACGTACCAGTCGCCGGACGGCGACTCGGCCCCGGGGCGGCCCTCTCCGCGGCCCGGAGGCCGCTCCTCGCTGCGCCCGGTCATGTCACCTCTTCGCTGTCGTGGGGAGGCCGCTCCGGAGTCGGGCGGTATCGGCGCTGTCAAGGACCAACCTTCTCATCACTGGTGGCCCGATCCCGGCCATCCGCGCTGCTGTCGCGCGGTGTCCGCGCCGCTCCGCGTCCTTCCGGACGTTCCGGGCCGGCCGGGCGGTCCGCCTCAGCGGCGTCCGCGGCGGTCCCCGGGCCGTCCCCGCCCTCGGCCCGGCCCGGTCCGTCGGTGCCGTCCGGGCCGGTCCCGCCGTCCCGCGGGGCGAGCGGCGCGTCGCCCTCGTCGCCGTGCGCCACCCGCCGCTTGCGCTGGCGGACGAACCGCAGCGCGGCGAGCAGGAGCAGCAGCACGCCGCCGCCGAAGACGTACAGCACCCCGTTGGTCACCGAGGTGACCTGGACGGTGAACGTCACCGGCTCGCCGTACTTCTGCGGGTTCGGCCCGGTGGTGTAGAGCTGGGCGGTCATGCTCACCGGCCCGTTGTTCTTCGCCTCGGCGGGGAAGCGCAGGGTGACGCTCTGCGAGGCGGGCAGCACCAGTTCCTCGGTCGGCAGCTCGACCCGGAGCCGGTTGGGCTGGGCCGGGGTGAGGACCAGCTTCAGGTTGGTGACCGTCTGGGTCAGGTCGTTGCGGACGCTGACCTGGAGCACTCCGGTGTCGCCCGCGAAGGTGATCTCCCGCTTCGGCGGCACCTTCACCGCGCCGGTCAGCTCCTTGAGGTAGCGCTTCACGCCCTCCCGGTAGTCGGCCCCGGCCGAGCCCTCGGCGCGCCACTCGGTGGACAGCGAGCGGACCATGGCGGCGCTGAACGGGCCGCGCACCCGCTGCGGCAGGGTCAGCACCCGCATCAGCGTGTCCAGGTCGGTCTGGATCCGGGTGGTGGTGGTCAGGTCGAACGCGGACAGCTCCGAGTCGCGGGCCCGGGCCGGGTAGTCGGCGGGGGCCGGGACGGTCGCGTTCGCCTTGGGGTCCGCCGGCAGCTGGGCGAGGGCGTCCAGCTTGACCGGCTCCACCCACTTGCCGTCCTGGGCCGCCTGGAGGGCGGTCGCGAGCACCTTGGCGCCGTCGGCGTCGAGCTCGCGCGGCGGCATCACCAGCAGGCCGCGCGGGTTCTGCGGCTCCTGGCGGGAGATCACGAAGGTCTCCGCGAGGAACCGCTGGACGGCCCGGGTCTGCTCCTCCTGGGTCGTGAGCCCGCCCTCGAACAGCGAGGAGATCAGCTGGTCGGCGACCAGCGCGGTCTGCCCGTTGCCGATCTGCCGGGTGGCCGAGGGGGTGTACTTCAGCGTGTCGGACTCGGGCATGCTCCCGCCGTTGACCAGCACCAGGTTGTTGCCGGTGCGCTGGGCGACGGCGGCGATCCGCTGGTCCAGGTAGCCCCGGTAGGGCCAGGCGACATCGGCCCGGGTGTCCACCGACAGCCGTCCCTCGACGGTCAGCTGCCCGGCGGTGGCCGCCTTGCCGAGGGCGGTGTCGATGCCCTCCAGCTCGGGGGCGTTGTGCGCGATCGAGGCGAGGTCGGGATCGGCGTACGGCAGCGCCACCACCTGGCTGCCCGGCTTGGCCACGGCGGCCCGCAGCTTCTCCAGCCAGGCGGTGGCGGCGGCGGTGCCGGTGCCGGCGACGGTGTTGTCCTCCTTGGCCGCGTTGCCCGCGGTGCCCGGCTTCTGCACCACGTAGCGCTTGGTCATCGCGAACGCGGTGTCCAGCAGGTCCGGGTCCACCAACCAGGTCAGCCCGGTCAGCGCGGCGCCCGTGTCGACCAGCGCGTACAGCCGGCCGCCGGGGGCGAACTCGGTGGCCAGGCTGTCGTCCCGGAGCACCGGGACGGTCTGGTCGTTCTCGGAGAGGGTCTGCGCGGCCAGTACCGGCGCGTGCACCAGCGGCCAGAGGGTGGTCACCTTCGACGGCTGGGCGTCGGCCGGGGACGGGTTGTAGGGCAGGAAGCTGCGGGCGATGCCCAGCGGCCGGTCGCGCTGGTTGTCGGCGGTCGAGCCCCAGACGTCCACCGCCAGCTCGTACACGCCCTCGCCGGAGAACTGCAGGTCGGCGACGGCGACGCTGAGGGTGTACGGCTGGCTCTGGCCGGGGCCCAGCTCGTTGAGGGCGTACTGCGGGCTGTCCATCGAGATGCCGTCCGCGTTGAGCGGGACGCTCCGGGAGGACACCGAGGCGAGCTCGCTGCGGGTGGTGAGCGGTTTGCTCGGCCAGGGGCGGCGGACGGCCGCGTGCGCGGACTTCAGCACCGACCTGCCGGCGTTGGTGACATGCCCGGTGATCGTCACGGTGCCGCTCTGGACGGCGACCGGCTTGCTCACCGACTCGATGGTCATGGTCACCGGGAGCTCGGCGCTGACCGCCGTGTCGGAGACCGGCCTGGTCCCCCCGGCCGGAGCCGCGCCGGCGGAGCCGCCGGGCAGCGCCGAGGCGAGCACCAGCGCGGCGCCGAGCGCGCCCGCCAGCCGCCGGACGGTTCGTCCCAGGACCCGCCCGGGGCGCCGGTCCGCCTCCGGACCGGGGTGCCGTGCCGGCTCACTCACGCGGTTCGCCCTCGCTCACGGGTTCGCCCTCGCCGTTCTCGATCGCTGCTGCTGCTGCCGTGCTGCTGCGGATGTTCCGTCGGCCGTGGGATGCCGTGAGGAGCAGCCGTGAAGAAAATGCGGTGGTCCGGTGCCCCGGTGGCCGTGGCGGCGCACAGCACCGCGGCCCGTGCTCGGTGCATCCGGACTCGTTCCACCGGCATGGTAACGATGTGGTGAGGGGTGCGGTGTTGCGGGCCGGGGAGTGAGCCGTCGGAAACACGCGGGCGACCGGGCCGCCGGGCCACGTACCCTTGTGAGCCGTGTCCACTGCCAATGAGCCCACCGCCCACCCGACCGGCACCCATCATTCCAGTTCCGCCGTCCAGGTCGTCCCCGGCCTGAGCGAGGCGCAGACCCTGGGTCTGCAGGAACTGCTGCGGGTCTCCCCGGTCGCCGACGAGATCGCCCGCCGCTTCCAGGCGGCCGGGCACCGGCTCGCGCTGGTCGGCGGCTCGGTCCGGGACGCCCTGCTGGGCCGGCTCGGCAACGACCTCGACTTCACCACCGACGCGCGTCCGCAACAGGTGCTGAAGCTGGTCAAGGGCTGGGCCGACGCGGTCTGGGACGTCGGCATCGCCTTCGGCACGGTCGGCGCGCGCAAGGACACCCCGGAGGGCTCCTTCCTGATCGAGATCACCACCTACCGCTCCGAGGCGTACGACCGCACCTCCCGCAAGCCCGAGGTGAGCTACGGCGACACCATCGAGCAGGACCTGGTCCGCCGCGACTTCACGGTCAACGCGATGGCCGTCGACCTGCCCGGCCGGGCCTTCGTCGACCCGCACCGGGGCCTGGACGACCTGGAGGCCCGGGTGCTGCGCACCCCCGCCACGCCCGAGGAGTCCTTCTCCGACGACCCGCTGCGGATGATGCGGGCCGCCCGGTTCGCCGCCCAGCTGGACTTCGAGCCGGCCCCCGAGGTGGTCGCGGCGATGACCGCGATGGCCGAGCGGATCACCATCGTCTCCGCCGAGCGGGTGCAGGCCGAGCTGAACAAGCTGCTGCTGGCCGCGCACCCGGTCAAGGGCCTGCGGCTGCTGGTCGACACCGGCCTGGCCGACCACGTCCTCCCGGAGCTGCCGGCGCTGCGCCTGGAGCGGGACGAGCACCACCGCCACAAGGACGTCTACGAGCACTCGCTGACCGTTCTGGAGCAGGCCGTCGACCTGGAGCGGGAGGGCCCCGACCTCACCCTGCGGCTGGCCGCGCTGCTGCACGACATCGGCAAGCCCCGCACCCGCCGCTTCGAGCAGGACGGCCGGGTCTCCTTCCACCACCACGAGGTGGTGGGCGCCAAGATGACCCGCAAGCGGATGCGGGACCTGAAGTACTCCAAGGAGCTCACCGAGGACGTCTCGCGGCTGGTCGAGCTGCACCTGCGCTTCCACGGCTACGGCGGCGGCGAGTGGACCGACTCGGCGGTGCGCCGCTACGTCACCGACGCCGGCCCGCTGCTGGAGCGGCTGCACAAGCTGACCCGCTCGGACTGCACCACCCGGAACCGGAAGAAGGCGGCCGCGCTCTCCCGCACCTACGACGGCCTGGAGGGCCGGATCGAGGAGCTCAGGGAGCAGGAGGAGCTGGACGCCGTCCGCCCCGCGCTGGACGGCAACCAGATCATGGAGCTGCTCGGTCTCAGGCCCGGCCCCTCGGTCGGCAAGGCGTACAAGCACATGCTGGAGCTGCGGCTGGAGCACGGCCCGATGGAGCACGACGCGGCGGTCGCCGCGCTGCGCGACTGGTGGGCCGCCCAGCAGTAGCGCGCGTGGTGCCGCGAGGGGTGGTCCCGGGTCCTCCCGGGGCCACCCCTCGTCCGTCGGCGCGCGGTCGGCGCGGGCCCGGGTACGGGCCCGCGCGCGGGCTCAGAGCTTCTTCAGGCAGAGCACGAAGCTGAGCGCCTCGGTGGTGGAATCACGGGTGTAGGTGCTCTCGGCACCGGTGACGTTCTCGCAGGCCTTGTCGTTGTCGCTGGTCCCGTAGACCTTCTTGAGCACCTTGTACTGGGCCTTCGGGTCGCCGCAGGGCAGCATGGTGATCCGCGGACTGGCGTCGTGGGTGGCGGTGGTGCCGTTCTCGTTGCGCAGGCAGTCGCCGGCCTTGGCGGTGTCGATGTCGCTGGCCACCTTGGTCGCGGACGGCGTCGGCAGGGTGATCGTCGGCACCGGGACCGCCGGGGCCGTCGCCGGGGGCACCGTCGCCGCCGGGACGGACGGGAAGGTCGGCGACGGGAAGGCCGGCACGGTCACCGAGGGCATCACCAGCGGGCGGTAGGGGCTGTCGTCGTGCTTGGTGGCGGCGAACAGCGCGCCGGTGGAGATCAGGACGATCCACGAGACGATCCCGAGCACCGGCAGCAGCAGCATGAAGATGTGCGGCCGCTTGGTGAGCGGCACGCCCGGGTCCAGCTGCGGCCCGTGGGTGCCGGGCGCCGGCGGCGGCAGGTCCTTGATCCTGTTGTGGGCGGCGAGGTTCCGCAGCAGGGTGACCACGGTGAAGATGCCGGAGAGGTAGCTCCACCAGCCCTGCACCAGGGTGCGGGCGGACATGTCGCGGACCACGGCGGTGCCGCAGGTGCGGCAGAACGGTCCCGGCTGCTTCAGGAACCGCATGATGACGATGATGCCCTGGTGGCCGCGGACGGTCGTCTCGACGGCCGGGAAGCCGCCGCAGAACCGGCACACCGGACCGCCGTGCGGGGCGTAGCCGGCCGGTGCGGGGTAGCCCCCGGCCTGCGGCGGGTACGCGTAGCCCCCCGGCGGGGCCTGGGCGGGCGCGCCGTAGCCGGGTGCGGCCGGCGGCGGTGCGGCCGGGTAGCCGTAGCCGGCCGGGGCCGGCGCGCCCACCGGCTGCGGGGCCGGTGCGCCGGCGTACGGGTTGCCGGTGGCGTACGGGTTGGCACCGTCGGCGGGCGGCGGCGAGCCGTACGGCATCTGGGGCGGAACGGACAAGGGGATCCCCCGGGGAAAATCAGGTGGCGGACGGTCAGGACTTCTTGACCGGCGGGACGCCGGCGAGCGGGCCGAGGCAGAGCACGTAGCGCTTCTTGTTCCAGCGGCGGCCGCTCTTGCCCGAGACGGTGCTGGTGGTGCCCGCGGTCTCGCGGCACCTGCCGGTGTCGGTGGTGGACTCGAACTTGGCGAGCACCTTGTAGTTCGCCTTGCTGTCGGTGCACTTGACCACCGAGACGTCGCGCGAGCCGGAGGCCTTGACGCAGTCGCCGGCCTTGGCGCTGCTGACGCTGGGGTCGCTGACGAAGTAGCCGACGATCAGGGCGATCACACCCAGGACCAGGCCGACCGCCTTCAGCCGGGCCTTGCCGCGGCCCTTCGCGGCCGGTCCGGGCGGCGGCGCGGCCGGCGGGTAGCCGTGCGGCGAGGCGTGCCCGTACGGACCGGGCGCCTGCGGGGCCTGCGGGTACGGCGCGGGCGGGTAGGGACCCTGCGGGTGGACGGGCTGGGGGTGACCGGGCTGCGGGTAGGGCTGGGCCGCCTGCGGCGCGCCGGGGTGGCCGTACCCGGGCGGGGGCGGCGGGGCGCCGTAGCCCGCGGGCACCGGCTGGGGCTGGCCGTACGGCTGGGGAGCCGGGGGACCGTAGGGCTGCGGCGCGGCGCCGTAGCCGGGAGGCGGGCCGTACGGACCGGGTGGTGTGCTCATCAGATTGTCCCCCGAGACAGAGTGCTGCCGCTGCGACAGATCTGACGTACCTTAGCGACTCGGAACGACGCCGCCGGGGTGCAGGGGCCGCCCGGGCGGACGGCCGTGGTCAGCGGGCCGGGTCGCCGGGGAGCGGGCCGGTACGGCGGGCCGCGCGCAGGTAGAGCGCGGCCGAGGCCGCGTACACCAGGGAGACGCCGGCCACGACCGTGACCGAGCGGCCGGAGAGCGGCAGCACCAGTGCGGTGACCAGTGCGGCGGCCACGAAGGCGACGTTGAAGAGCACGTCGTAGATCGCGAAGATCCGGCCCCGGAACTCGTCCTCGACCGATTCCTGCACCACGGTGTCGGCGCAGATCTTGGTGCCCTGGGTGACCACGCCGAGCAGCAGTGCCGCGATCAGGCAGGGCACCAGGCTGAAGCCGAGGCTGAGCACGGGCACGAAGACCACCGGGGCGGCCAGGCAGAGCGTCATCCAGCCGGCCAGCCCGAGCCGGCGGCTGCACCAGGGGCTGATCACCGCCGCGATGAAGAACCCGGCGGCGGAGAGGCCGACCGCCTGTCCCAGGGTGGCCAGTCCGGCCGCGCTGTCCGCCGGGTCGTTGAAGGTGTACCGGGCGAGCATCACCACGACGACGATCAGCACGCCGTAGCAGAACCGGGCGGCGGTCACGGCGGCCAGCGCGTGCGCCGCCGGTCGGCGGTCCCGCACCAGATGGGTGACGGCGGCCCGCAGCTCGCGGGCGGCCTGGGCCAGGGCCTGGCCGATCGCGGGCCGGCCGGGGTGGTTGCCCGGGCCGAGCAGGTCCTTGTCCATCCGCAGCGCGGCCAGCGCGGCGGACAGGTAGAGCAGCGCGGCGAGGCTCACCAGGGCGGCGTCGGCCCGGGGGCCCGGCGCCATCACCTGGTGCAGCAGGAAGCCGAGACCGCCGCCGCAGGCCGCCGCGACGGTGCCCAGGGTGGGGGAGAGCGCGTTGGCGGTCACCAGCTGCTCGGCCCGCACCACCCGGGGCAGCGCGGCGGACAGTCCGGCCAGGATGAACCGGTTGAGCGCGGTGACCAGCAGCGCGGAGGCGAAGAAGAGCCAGGTCGGCGCCTGGACCAGGAGCAGTCCGGCGGTGAGCAGGCCGAGTCCGAAGCGGCCCAGGTTGCCCAGGTAGAGCACCTGCCGGCGGCGCCAGCGGTCCAGCAGGACGCCGGCGAAGGGGCCGATCACCGAGAACGGCAGCAGCATCACGGCCAGTACCGAGGCGATGTCGGCGGGCGAGGACTGCTTCTCGGGGGAGAAGACGACGTAGGCGGCGAGCGACACCTGGAACACGCCGTCGGAGAGCTGGGACAGCACCCTGGCGGTCAGCAGCCGGCGGAAGTCGCGGCCCCGGAGCAGGCCGAAGAGCGTGGCGCGGTGCGCGGCACGGTGGGTACTGCCGTTCTCGGTGATCGCCACCCGCTCAGGGTGCCATGGATCCGGGCGGTGTTTCACGTGAAACATCCGCCGGGAAAAGGTGAACGGGCCCGCGGTCGACGACCGCGGGCCCGGTCGGTGCTCAAGGACTCAGCACCCGGCGGAGCGAGCTCAGCGCTCGACCTCGCCCTTGATGAACTTCTCGACGTTCTCGCGGGCCTCGTCGTCGAAGTACTGGACCGGCGGGGACTTCATGAAGTACGAGGAGGCCGAGAGGATCGGGCCACCGATACCGCGGTCGAGGGCGATCTTCGCGGCGCGCACGGCGTCGATGATGACACCGGCGGAGTTCGGGGAGTCCCAGACCTCGAGCTTGTACTCGAGGTTCAGCGGGACGTCGCCGAACGCGCGACCCTCGAGGCGGACGTACGCCCACTTGCGGTCGTCCAGCCAGGCCACGTAGTCCGAGGGACCGATGTGGACGTTGTTGGCGCCCAGCTCGCGGTCGCGGATCTGCGAGGTGACGGCCTGGGTCTTGGAGATCTTCTTGGACTCCAGGCGCTCGCGCTCGAGCATGTTCTTGAAGTCCATGTTGCCGCCGACGTTCAGCTGCATGGTGCGCTCGAGGACGACACCGCGGTCCTCGAACAGCTTCGCCATCACGCGGTGCGTGATGGTGGCGCCGACCTGCGACTTGATGTCGTCACCGACGATCGGCACACCGGCCTCGGTGAACTTGTCCGCCCACTCCTTGGTGCCGGCGATGAACACCGGGAGGGCGTTCACGAAGCCGACCTTGGCGTCGATGGCGCACTGGGCGTAGAACTTGGCGGCGGCCTCGGAGCCCACCGGCAGGTAGCAGACCAGGACGTCGACCTGGGCGTCCTTGAGGACCTGGACGACGTCGACCGGGGTCTCGTCGGACTCCTCGATGGTCTCCCGGTAGTACTTGCCGAGGCCGTCGAGGGTGTGACCGCGCTGGACCGTGATGCCGGTCGGGGGCACGTCGCAGATCTTGATGGTGTTGTTCTCGGACGCCGTGATGGCGTGCGCGAGGTCCTGGCCGACCTTCTTGGCGTCGACGTCGAAGGCGGCGACGAACTGCACGTCACTGACGTGGTAGTCACCGAACTGGACGTGCATCAGCCCGGGGACCTTGCCGGCCGGGTCGGCGTCCTTGTAGTACTCGACACCCTGCACCAGCGACGTGGCGCAGTTGCCCACACCCACGATGGCTACGCGAACCGAACCCATTCCCGGTTGCTCCCTGTGATCTCATGAGCGCCGCCGAAGGTCGGCGGTACTCGTCCTGCTTCTTCGATGACTGCAAACGGGCGCATGACGCGCCCACTCCTGCCGCGCGGCACGGGGCTGACGCGGTCTCAGCGCTCCTGGGCGGAACGCCCCGGGCGGTCGTGCGGTGGCCCGGGCGGGTCCACGGACCCGTCCTCCTGGCCTCGGCCGTCCGAAGTCTGGGGTACTGCGGAGCCGGTCCCGTCGGCGGGCGCCCCGGTCCGGCCGGAGCGGTTGGCCCGCTCGGTCTCGATCAGCTCGTTCAGCCAGCGGACCTCGCGCTCCACCGACTCCAGTCCGTGCCGCTGCAGTTCGACCGTGTAGTCGTCGAACCGCTCGCGGGCCCGGGCCAGCGAGTTGCGCATCCGCTCCAGGCGCTCCTCCAGCCGGCTGCGGCGGCCCTCCAGGACGCGCATCCGCACGGCCCGGTCGGTCTGACCGAAGAAGGCGAAGTGCACACCGAAGTGCTCGTCCTCCCAGGCGTCCGGGCCGGCGTCGGCGAGCAGCTCCTCGAAACGCTGCTTGCCCTCGGCGGACAGCCGGTAGACGATCTTGGACCGCTTGCCGTTGAGCGCGGTGGCCGGCACGTACTCGACGTCCGGGTTGTCCTCGACCAGGAAACCCTGGGCCACCAGGCTCTTCAGACAGGGGTAGAGCGTCCCGTACGAGAAGGCGCGGAACGAGCCGAGCAGGACGTTGAGCCTCTTGCGCAGCTCGTAACCGTGCATCGGGGCGTCGTGGAGCAGTCCGAGAACGGCGAACTCCAGCACTCCTGAGCGTCTGCCCACTGCCTTCGTCCTCCCCTCTCCGGTCGGTCCGCGACCCGCCTCGACCGGCGCTATGCCGTTCCGATGTATCGGCTCGATATATCGAGAACAGTAAGCCTGGCTCCGCGAACGGGCAAGGGGGACGCGCGTGAAGGTGATCACAAGACGACGCGCGGCTGTGCTTGGCAACGGGCGTGTAATGATCTGTTGCCGTTTTGCGGTTATTGGCGATTGATGCCCGATTAGTTCGGATTCGGAGCTGCGTACGCTGTCGCGTGTGCACGAGGACCACCTCCGGGGTTAGGGCGGTTACGGGCATCGGACGTGGACCCTGCCTTCAGGCTCGACCGGCCTGGCGAGGAGTAGCTGGAAGATGAGCGAACGACGGCGCAGGTCGCCCGGCGGCGACGGTCGCCCGCCGGGTGACGGCAACGGGCGGTCGGAAGGAGCCGGGCCCGACGAGCTGGGCTCGGCGGGTCTGGGCCGACGGCGCCCGCCGGGCACGCGGGACACCGCCCAGCAGCCCCGGATGACCCGTGCCGAAATGCGGAAGGCCGCCCAGAAGGGCGGGCGTCGCGGGGACGGGACGGCCGCCGCCGCCGGCGCGGCCGCCGCCGGGGGCGGTGCCCCCGGCAAGAAACGGTTCATCGACTACCCGCGCTTCGGCAAGCAGGGCGTCCGCCGCTGGCTGCCCTCCTGGCGGCAGTGGCTGAGCGCCGTGCTGCTCTTCGCCGCGGTCTGCGTGGGGGCGGTCTTCTACATCTACCAGAGCACCAAGATCCCGCCGCTGAACGCCCTGGTGAACGACCAGAACAACATCTACTACTGGGCCGACGGCACCGAGATGGTCCGCAAGGGCGAGACCAACCGGCAGATCGTCGAGCTGACCGACATCTCGCCCAACCTCCAGAACGCGGTCATCGCGGCGGAGAACGAGACCTTCCGCACGGACAGCGGCATCGACCCCAAGGGCATGCTGCGCGCGGTGGTCAACATGGCGAAGGGCGGTCAGACCCAGGGCGCCTCGACCATCACCCAGCAGTACGTCAAGAACGCCTATCTGACCCAGGAGCAGACCCTCAGCCGCAAGGTGAAGGAGTTCTTCATCACCCTGAAGGTCAATCAGGAGTACGAGAAGCCCGACATCCTCAAGGGCTACCTCAACACCAGCTGGTTCGGCCGGGGCGCGACCGGTGCCCAGGCCGCCGCCCAGGCGTACTACGGCGTCAACGCCAAGGACCTCGACCTGTGCCAGAGCGCCATGCTGGCCGGCCTGCTCAAGGGCGCGTCGTACTACGACCCGACCATCAAGGCGAACCAGGCCCGCGCCGAGGAGCGCTGGAAGTGGATCCTCGACCGGATGGTGGAGACCAAGAACACCACCGCCGAGGAGCGGGCGAAGTGCACCGCCTTCCCCACCCCGAT
Source organism: Kitasatospora purpeofusca (assembly GCF_036010405.1). Taxonomy (NCBI): domain Bacteria; kingdom Bacillati; phylum Actinomycetota; class Actinomycetes; order Kitasatosporales; family Streptomycetaceae; genus Kitasatospora; species Kitasatospora purpeofusca. The sequence goes on from NZ_CP108561.1 coordinate 5,045,815, forward strand.
CAAGCAGGTCCCGTCGGCCAACATGAACGGTCAGATCAGCTACATGGTCGAGACCGCCAACAAGTACGTCATGGCCAAGGACCCGACGATCGACCAGCGGGCGATCGACCGGGGCGGCTTCAAGATCTACACGACCTTCCAGAAGGACAAGGTCGACGCCCTGAAGAAGGCCGTGGACGACGTCAAGGCGGAGACCCTCAACGTCCAGAAGCGCCCGAACAACGACAACTTCATCCAGTTCGGCGCCTCCAGCATCGTCCCCGGTGACGGCGCCATCGTCGCCATCTACGGCGGCGAGGGCGTGGAGAACGGGAACTTCGGCAACAACGCCGACGCCCAGGGCGTCCAGGTCGGCTCGACCTTCAAGCCCTTCGTGCTGGCCACCGCCATGCAGACCGGCGTGCTGACCGCGACCGACGACAAGGGCAAGCCCAAGCGGATCAACGCCGACAGCCGCTACCTGTCCGACGACCTCTCGGAGATCCGCAAGCCGGACGGCTCGCTGGTGCTCGGTGACGACGGCAAGCCGTACCGGCAGCGGAACGAGGAGAAGGGCAAGCGCGGCTACGTCTCGCTGCGGATGGCCATGCAGTACTCCTACAACGTGCCCTTCGTGCAGCTGAACCAGGACGTCGGCGGCCAGGCCGTGATGCAGACCGCCGAGGCGCTGGGCATCCGCAAGGAGAGCATCGAGAAGGAGTCGAAGACGGCGACCTTCCCGCTCGGCGTCTCCACCATCAGCCCGATCCGGATGGCGGACGCCTACGCGACCTTCGCCGCCAGCGGCAAGCAGGCCGAGCCCTACTCGGTCACCAAGGTCCTGGTGGACGGCAAGGAGCGGACCGGCTTCGACAAGCACGAGACCAAGCAGGCGGTGGAGGCGGTGGTCGCCGACAACATCACCGACGTGCTGGTGAACGTGGCGCAGAACGGTACCGGTAAGAAGACCAACACCCTCGGCCGCCCGGTGGCCGGCAAGACCGGTACCACCGACGAGAACAAGTCGGCCTGGTGGGTCGGCTACACCCCGCAGCTGGCCACCAGCGTGGCGATGTGGCGCGAGGACCCGACCGCGCACGAGCGGCTCTCGCTGAACGGCACCGGCGGCAAGGACTCGGTGCACGGTGGTGACGTCCCCGCGGACGTCTTCACCCGGTACATGAAGGCCGCGCTGGCCAACGAGAAGAAGCTGAACTTCCCGACCCCGCAGCCGGTCGGCTCGCAGGTCGACTCCTCGGGCGCGCCGAGCACGGCGAGCGCCGTGCCGACCCCGACCACGACCGAGACCGTCACCGGTCCCCCGGTCGACCCGAACGCCGGTCAGCCGACCCAGCCGCCGGTCACCCAGGGGCCGGCCTGCGTCCCGGGCGTCGACTGCCCGGGCACGGTGCCCACCCAGCCCGGTCCGACCAAGACCAACCCGAACCCGGGCGGCGGCACGACCGGCGGTGGCGCTGCCAACGGTGGCGGCACGACCGGCGGCGCTGCCAACGGTGGTGCTGCCAACGGTGGCGGCACGACCGGCGGCACGACCGGCGGCACCACCCCCTCGCCGAGCTGCCTGCTCGGTCCGATCGGCTGCAGCACGCCGACCCAGCCGACCACCCCGACCACCGACCCGGGCGGCGGGGCCGGCGGCGGTGCGGGCGGTGCGACCGGCGGCCCGACCACCAGGCCGCCGAAGCCCTCGGGCTCGGCCTCGCCGGGCGGCGGCAACGGCAGCGTCGCGGTGCCGTAGGACACGGTGACCGGAACGGCGGTGGGAGGCTCCCCGGAGCCTCCCACCGCCGTTTCGCCGTATTCGGAGCGATTCGTGTTGGTACCCGGGCCCCGGGCGGACGGCTCCGGGCCGATCCGGCGGCCCCGGTCCCGGGAAAAGGGGCAGGGGCCTCCTCGTACGGGCGGGCGGGGTGCGGCAGGATGTCCGCCATGACGTCCAGCACTCGCGAGGAAGAGGACCGGGCCGCGCCGGCGGCCGGTCCGCAGGCCAACACCGTGGTGGTGCCGGCGGACGAGGACCCGGTCGCGGCCGCCGGCAGCGAGGTGATCGGCGGCCCGCCCGGACGGCGCGCCCTGCTCGGCGTCTCCTGGTGGATCCCGGCCCGCTTCCTGGCGCTGGTGGTGATCGTGGTCTCGGTGCTGGGCATGGCGCAGAAGCTGCCCTGCTACAACGCCGCCTGGTTCCAGCCCGGCTCGCCGCAGTACGTGCACGCCTGCTACAGCGACATCCCGCACCTGTTCTCCGGGCGCGGCTTCGCGGCCGGACTGCACCCCTACGTGGACCGGATCCCGGGCACCTCCGGGGATCTGCAGTTCCTGGAGTACCCGGTGCTGACCGGCCTGTTCATGCAGGTCTCGGCCTGGCTGACGCCCGGCGGCGGCGCCCTCCAGGACCAGGAGCGCTGGTTCTGGACCATCAACGCGGGCCTGCTGATGGCCTGCGCGGTGGTCGCGGTGGTCGCGCTCTCCCGCACCCACCGGCGCCGCCCCTGGGACGCGCTGATGTTCGCCCTGGCGCCGGTGCTGCTGCTCAACGCCACCGTCAACTGGGACCTGCTGGCGGTCGCGCTGGCCGCCGTCGCGCTCGCCTGGTGGTCCGGCTCGCGACCGCTCTGGGCCGGTGTGTTCATCGGGCTCGCCACCGCGGCCAAGCTCTACCCGCTGCTGCTGCTCGGCCCCCTGGTGGTGCTCTGCTGGCGGGCCGGGCGCGGGCGCGACCTGCGGGCACTGCTCGGCGGCGCGGTCGGCGCCTGGCTGCTGGTCAACCTGCCGATCATGATGGCGAACTGGCAGGGCTGGTCGACCTTCTACGTCTTCAGCAAGCACCGCACCGAGGACTACGGCTCGCTGTGGCTGATCCTGATGCAGAACCGCGGCGTCGGACTGGCGAACCTCGACACCTTCATCGCCGTCCTGATGCTGCTGAGCTGCGCGGGGATAGCGTGGCTCGGGCTCGCGGCGCCCCGCCGGCCGAGGGTGGTCCAGCTGGCCTTCCTGGTGGTGGCCGCGTTCGTGCTCCTCAACAAGGTGTACTCGCCGCAGTACGTGCTCTGGCTGCTGCCGCTGGCGGTGCTGGCCCGGCCGCGCTGGCGGGACATCCTGATCTGGCAGGCCTGCGAGGTGCTCTACACCCTGGGCATCTGGTCCCACCTGGGCTTCGTCACCGGGGCCAAGCAGCACGGCGTCGGCGAGTCCTGGTACCACTTCGCGATCGTGCTGCACCTGCTCGGCACGCTCTACCTGGTGGGCCTGGTGGTCCGGGACATCCTGCTGCCGGACCGCGACCCGGTCCGCTGGGACGGCAGTGACGACCCGTCCGGCGGGGTGCTCGACGGGTCCCCGGACGTGTTCGTGCTCGGCAGCGCCCGCCGGCTGCGCGAGGAGGAGAGCTACGCCGGGTACGCGCCGGCCGGCCCCGAGGCGTGGCTGGAGGAGCCGCCCGCCGCGGAACCGGCCGAGAAGGCCTGACCGGGCCGGCCCCCGCGGGGGCCGGCCCCGGGCCTCAGCGGTCGACCACGCGGTCGAAGTGCGTGGTGGTGTGCCGGACCTGGAGGCCCAGCTCGTCGCCGATCACCGGCGGCTCGCTCTCGCCGTCCAGGAGCAGCAGCGACACCTGCATGTGCGGCGGCTCGGCGAACCAGAGCTGCTTGCCCGCCCAGTGGTACGGCGACTTGGTCTTGTTCACGGTGGCCAGACCGGCCCGGGCGATGCCCTTGGCCCGCGAGGACATGCCCTGGACGTACTTGGGCGCCTCCAGGCCGATGCCGTGCGCGGTGCCGCCGGCGACCACCAGCAGGTGGCCGTCGGCCGGCGCCGGGTGCTGGCGGTAGCCGTAGCGGTCGCCCTTCTTGACCGGGGTCACGTCCAGCACCGTGGCCCTGACCTCCAGCGCGCCGTGGTCGCCCAGCCAGAGCCGGGTGCCGATCCGGGCCCGGAAGACGGTGCCGGGGAAGCGCTGGGTCAGCTGCTCCATGCCCGCCGCGCCGAGGTGGCTGACGAAGACCGTGTGCACCGGGAGACCGGCGGCCCGGGCGGTCTCCACCCAGTACGCGACCTCTTCGACCGGGCTGGAGCCGTCCGGCCGGTCCATCGGCAGGTGCAGCGCCAGGCCCTCGAAGGCGATGCCGTCCAGCTCGGCGGCGACCGCCGGGAGGTCGGCCGCCGAGACGCCGTGCCGGCGCATGGTGGTCATGCACTCCAGCACGACCCGGGCGCCGTGCAGCGCCCGCACGCCGGCCACGTTGGCTACCGTCCGGATCACCCGGGCGTGCGGCAGCGGGAGCGCCTCCTCGCCCACCCGGTAGGGGGTGAGCACCAGCAGCTCACCGCCGTACCAGTCGGCCGCGTCGGCGGCCTCGTAGGCGGTGCCGACGGCCAGCACACCGGTGCCGAGGAGGGTCGCCTCCTCGGCCAGGCGGTGGTTGCCCAGCCCGTAGCCGTTGCCCTTCGCCACCGGCACCAGGCCGGGGAACTCGGCCAGGACGGAGCGCTGGTGGGTACGCCAGCGTTCGGTGTCGAGATAGAGCGACAGCGTCATCGGGTCATCTCCCAGAGGGTGTTGGGCACGGCGGCTCGGGGGCTCGGCGGGGTGCTGCTCAGCGGCGCGACATGTAGAGGTCGAGGGCCTTGTGCAGCAGCTTGTTGAGCGGGAAGTCCCACTCGCCGAGGTACTCGGCGGCCTGGCCGCCGGTGCCGACCTTGAACTGGATCAGGCCGAACAGGTGGTCGTTCTCGTCCAGGGTGTCGGAGATGCCGCGGAGGTCGTACACCCCGCCGCCCAGCGCGTAGGAGTCGCGCATCATCCGCCACTGGATCGCGTTGGACGGCTTGACCTCGCGCTTGTGGTTGGCCGACGCGCCGTAGGAGTACCAGACGTGCTCGCCGACGACCAGCATCGTGGTCGCCGCCAGCGGCTCGCCCTCGTGGTAGGCGATGTACAGGCGCATCCGGTTCGGGTCCTCGGAGGTGAGGGCGTTCCACATGCGCTGGAAGTACGACAGCGGGCGCGGGGTGAACTTGTCGCGCTCGGCGGTCACCAGGTAGAGCTGGTGGAAGATCGGCAGCTCGTCGTAGCCGCCCTGGACCACCTCGACGCCGCTCTTCTCGGCCTTCTTGATGTTGCGGCGCCAGAGCTGGTTGAAGCCCTTCTGGATGTCGTCCAGCGAGCGGTTGGCCAGCGGCACCTGGAAGACGTAGCGGGGCTGGACGTCGCCGAAGCCGGCGCCGCCGTCGTCGCCCTGGAGCCAGCCGGCCTTGCGCAGCCGGTCGGCGACCTCGAAGGCGCGCGGCTCGTACCAGTCGGCCTCGATGTCGCGCAGGCGCTTCGCCTCCTTGCCGGCGATGGCCTCCTTGATGGTCGGGGCGTTCCAGCGGCGGATGACCACCGGCGGGCCCATCTTCACCGAGAAGGCGCCCTGGGACTTCAGGTGGGCGAGCATCGGCTGCAGCCAGCGGTCGAGGTCGCGGTCGAACCAGTCGATCACCGGGCCCTCGGGCAGGTAGGCGAGGTAGCGCTTGACCTTGGGCAGCTGGCGGTAGAGCACCAGGCCGGCGCCGACGAGCTGGTTCTGCTGGTCGAACCAGCCGATCGACTCGGTGCGCCACTCGGCCTTCACGTCGCCCCAGGACGGCACCTGCATGTGGCTGGCCGAGGCGCGGCTCCTGATGAAGGCGAGGTGCTCCTCGCGGGTGATCGTCCTCAGGCGCAGGCTCATGCTCGGTGCTCCTCGTCGGTCGGGCTGCGGTGGGCCCCGTGTTCTCGGGCTGACCCTATCGTCCGGGGTTCCGCCGGCTGCGGGTCCCGTCGGCTGCGGGGCTCCTCGCGGTGGATCTCGTCCGCCGCGGTCGTCTGCTGAGGGCACGGCGACGCCCCCGCGGCGTACCGGTCCGTCGAAGACAGATACGCCGCAGGGGCGCCGGGGGTTCCTTGCGGGGAGGGGCTAGCCCCAGAGCCCGCCGCGGGCGATGCCGAGGTAGAAGCCGATCGCCGAGGCGCCGAGCGTGACCATCAGGACGAAGCGCTCGGCCGTGGTCACGGAGATGTACATCCCCAGCAGGCCCGTGATGATCCCGAACAGGCCGGTCCACGAGGTCAGCAGATGCAGGTTGTGGAAGAACGAGGTGGTGAAGGCGATCACGCCCAGTACGGCGGTAGCGCCGACCAGGGTGTTCTCGCGGGGGTGCGGGTGGCCGTCGGTGTTCAGGGTGAGGGCCGGCATGCGGTGGACGGTCTGGGCCATGTGTCCCACCTCCTGGCGTGGAGACGAACGAGCAGGAAACCCGTTCCGTCCAGATTGCGGCGGTTGGGTCGGTCTCACAACCCCTATGCGTTTTGTTCGTCCGTCCGGGTGCGGGTAGGGTGGGTCGTCTGCACTGGTGTAGTTGTGCCCTCCGCTGCCCTCTTTCGGGTGAACGGGGACGGGCTGTCCGACCCGGCCGCTACGGTGGCCGAAGTCGTCACTGCACCGGTGTCGACGCTGCACAACCCTCCTGCCACGGAGAGACCGTGGCCGTTGAGTCCAAAGGAGGTGGGTTACTCATGCGTCACTACGAGGTGATGGTCATCCTCGACCCCTCGGTCGAGGAGCGCGCCGTTTCCCCCCTGATCGAGAGCTTCCTGGCTGTCGTCCGCAACGCGGGCGGCAAGGTCGAGAAGGTCGACACCTGGGGTCGCCGCCGTCTGGCCTACGAGATCAACAAGCAGTCCGAGGGCATCTACTCGGTCATCGACCTCCAGGCCACGCCTGAGGTCGTCAAGGAGCTCGACCGCCAGATGGGCCTGAGCGAGTCGGTTCTCCGGACCAAGGTCCTGCGCCCGGACACCCACTGAGCCACCTCTGAGGCCTTCGGGTCTCGGGTAGCTCGCGTCCGCTGTTTCACGTGAAACAGCGGTGAACGGACATCTTCCCGAGAGGTCATCACCACATGGCAGGCGAGACCGTCATCACCCTCGTCGGCAATCTCGTCGACGACCCCGAGCTGCGCTTCACCCCGTCGGGTGCGGCGGTCGCGAAGTTCCGCATCGCGTCCACCCCCCGCACCTTCGACCGTCAGACGAACGAGTGGAAGGACGGCGAGAGCCTCTTCCTCACGTGCAACGTCTGGCGGCAGCCGGCGGAGAACGTGGCCGAGTCGCTGCAGCGTGGCATGCGCGTCATCGTGCAGGGCCGACTGCGCCAGCGGTCTTACGAGACCAAGGAAGGCGAGAAGCGGACGGTCTTCGAGGTCGAGGTCGACGAGGTCGGTCCGAGCCTGCGCTCGGCGACCGCGAAGGTCACCCGGGCCAACCGGTCCGGTGGTCCCGGCGGCGCTCCCGGTGGCGGCGGCTTCGGCGGCGGCCCTCAGGGCGGCGGCCAGGGCGGCGGTAACTGGGGCGGCGGCGGTGGAGGCCAGCAGGGCGGCAACTGGGGTGGAAACTCCGGTGGCCAGTCCGGCCCCTCCGACGACCCCTGGGCGTCCAGCGCTCCCTCTGGTGGAAACCAGGGCGGCGGCAGCTGGGGTGCCCCGTCCGGTGGCGGCTTCTCGGAAGAGCCCCCGTTCTAAGAGCTGACAGATTTCGTGCGGCCAGGGGCCCGGCGTCGTGAGACGCCGGCCCGGTCGTGAACCCAATGGAGCACACAATGGCGAAGCCGCCTGCTCGCAAGCCGAAGAAGAAGGTTTGCGTCTTCTGCAAGGACAAGGTCAACTACGTTGACTACAAGGACACGAACCTGCTGCGGAAGTTCATCTCCGACCGTGGCAAGATCCGTGCCCGCCGGGTCACCGGCAACTGCACCCAGCACCAGCGTGACGTCGCCACGGCCGTGAAGAACAGCCGTGAGATGGCGCTGCTGCCCTACACCAGCACCGCGCGCTAAGAGAGGGTGACCGAATAATGAAGATCATCCTCACTCACGAGGTGCCGGGTCTCGGCTCCGCCGGCGAGGTCGTCGAGGTCAAGGACGGCTACGCCCGCAACTACCTGGTCCCGCGTGGCTACGCCATCCGCTGGACCAAGGGTGGTCAGAAGGACGTCGACGCCATCCGTCGCGCCCGCAAGATCCACCAGATCCAGACCCTCGAGGCCGCCAACGAGGTCAAGGGCAAGCTCGAGGGCGTCCAGGTCAAGCTGGCCGTTCGCTCGGGCGACGCCGGCCGTCTGTTCGGCTCGGTGACCCAGGCCGACGTCGTCGAGGCCATCAAGGCCGCCGGCGGCCCGGCGGTCGACAAGCGCGCCGTCGCGATCGCCTCGCCGATCAAGACCGTGGGTACCCACAAGGTCTCGGTCAAGCTGCACTCGGACGTCCAGGCCAACCTGGACATCGCCGTCGTCGCCGCCTGATCAGCGACAACGCCGTAGCAGTGGCCGCAGGGCCGGTCTCCCCCTCGGGGGAGGCCGGCCCTCGGTCGTTCCGGGGGTCGTTCCGGGGGCCGACCCGGTGCGGTGCGGTGCTCCCGGGCCCGGCGGGGCTACGGGGGCTCAGCTCCGGACGGCGCCGGTGACCAGCCACTTGCCGCCCCGGGCCCGCACCGCCAGGAAGCCCGCGCGGACCAGCATGAAGAGGTTCAGCGCCCACCAGAGCCCGGCCAGCCCGGTGCCGCTGGCCGGCACGGCGAGCGCGGCCGGGGCGAACACCACGAGGGTGGCGAGCATCGCCCGGGCCAGGTACGTGCCGTCCCCCGCGCCCATCAGCACGCCGTCCAGGACGTAGACCAGTCCGGAGACCGGCTGGCAGAGCGCGAGCAGCAGCAGGACGGTGTTCAGCTCCTGCTGCACCGCCGGGTCCGGGCTGAACAGCGGGACGTACAGCGGCCGGGCGACGACGACCAGCACGCCCAGCACCACCCCGGCGCCTACGCCCCACTCGATCATCCGCCGGGTGGCCGCCCGGGTGCCCGGGACGTCCGAGGCCCCCAGGTAGCGGCCGATGATGGCCTGGCCGGCGATCGCGATGGAGTCCAGCGCGAAGGCGATGAACAGCAGCACCGTCATCGCGATCTGGTGTGCGGCGATCTCCTTGTCGCCGAGCCCGGCGGCCACCGCGGTGGCGATCATCAGGATCGCGCGCAGGCTCAGGGTGCGGACCATCAGCGGCCCGCCGGCCCTGGCGCTCGCGCGTATCCCGGCGGCGTCCGGCCGGAGCGAGGCCCGCTCCCGGCGGGCCCCGCGCACCACCACGAACACGTAGACGGCGGCCATGCCGGTCTGGGCGATCACCGTGCCCCAGGCCGAGCCGGCCACCCCGAGCCCGGCGCCGTAGACCAGCCCGACGTTCAGTCCGAGGTTGACGGCGAACCCGGCGACGGCCACGTAGAGCGGGGTCCGGGTGTCCTGGAGGCCGCGCAGCACGCCGGTGGCGGCCATCACCATGAGGACGGCCGGGATGCCGAGCGCGCTGATCCGCAGATAGGTCACCGCGTACGGGGCGGCGGTCGCCGAGGCGCCGAGGGCCTCGGCCACCCGGGGGGCGAGCAGCAGGGTCAGCGCGACCACGGCGGCGGAGAGCGCCAGGGCCAGCCAGATGCCGTCGATGCCCTGCTGGATCGCGGCCCGGCGGTCCCCGGCGCCGATCCGGCGGGCGACCGCGGCGGTGGTCGCGTAGGCGAGGAAGACGAAGACCCCGGTCGCGGTGGTGAGGGCGGCCGAGGCGACGCCGACACCGGCCAGCTGGGCCGTGCCGAGGTGGCCCACGATGGCGGAGTCGGCCATCAGGAAGAGCGGCTCGGCGACCAGGGCGCCGAAGGCGGGGACGGCGAGGGCGAGGATCTCCCGGTCGTGGCGGCGGCGGTCGGCGGTGAGGGTCATGGGGTCCAGGCTACTCATCCACAGGTAAGTGCCACCAGGGCATAGAGAAGCTTACTCGTACGGCTGGGCGACTGGGCCGTCCGGGTCTGTGTCCACCGCCACCCGACTGTGTGTGAAGAATTTCTCATGCACAGGCCCTGGAGGAGGGAATCCCAGGTCAGCGAGTTGACGGTGGATCGATGGTCTGGTTATCCACAGGGCTTTCCACAGGGGCGTCCACAGGTTTGCGGTACTTCTCCACAGCCATCGGGCGCTCGTCCACACCCCCTGTGGATAACCGCCTTGGCCGAAAGGCTCCCGGCGCCTTAGCGTGGGGCCTCCGGCCGACACTCCCACCCGCCCCGGCGTCCGATTTGTCGGTGCGGTGGCGTAGAAATGCGGTGGCGGGGAGTCGGGCTCCGCTCCCTCCCGGCCGCCACCGGCAAGGCCCGCTCCAACTCGCACCACTCGCTGATCGGGGAACACGCGTGACCGGCCCCCAGTACGACGACCACGACGCCCCGCCCCCGCCGGAGGACGACTGGCAGGGTGCCGACGACCCCTTCCCGGTCGGTGCCTTCGCCGACGCCCCCTTCCCGGACGGTCCCGGCGACCGGCTGCCGGTCTCGCGCGGCCGCGGCAACGGTCAGGGCAAGGGGGAGGGCGGCGGCTTCCAGAAGGGCGGCAAGGGCGGCTCCGGCGGTTCGGGCGGCTTCCAGCGGGACGGCAAGCGGCGCCAGGGCGGCGAGGACGAGCGCTCCGGGGAGGGCGGCCTGGAGGGCTTCGAGCGGGTCCCCCCGCAGGACCTCGCGGCCGAGCAGTCCGTCCTCGGCGGCATGCTGCTGTCCAAGGACGCCATCGCCGACGTGGTCGAGGTGCTCAAGCCCGCCGACTACTACCGCCCCGCGCACGAGCTGGTGCACGGCGCGATCCTCGACCTGTACGCGCGCGGCGAGCCGGCCGACCCGATCACCGTCGCCGGTGAGCTGACCAAGCGCGGCGAGCTCCAGCGGGTCGGCGGCCCCGGTTACCTGCACACCCTGGTCAACTCCGTCCCGACCGCCGCCAACGCCGAGTACTACGCGCAGATCGTGCACGAGCGCGCGGTGCTGCGCCGACTGGTCGAGGCGGGCACCCGGATCGCGGGCATGGGCTACGCCGCCGAGGGCGACGTCGACGAGATCGTCAACGCGGCCCAGGCGGAGATCTACGCCGTCACCGAGCAGCGCACCAACGAGGACTACGCGCCGCTCGCCGACATCATGGAGGGCGCCCTCGACGAGATCGAGTCGATCGGCTCCCGCAACGGCCAGATGTCCGGTGTCCCGACCGGCTTCGCCGACTTCGACGCGCTCACCAACGGGCTCCACCCCGGCCAGATGATCGTCATCGCGGCCCGTCCCGCGATGGGAAAGTCCACCCTGGCGCTGGACTTCGCCCGGGCCTGCTCGATCCAGCACAAGCTGCCGAGCGTGATCTTCTCGCTCGAAATGGGCCGCAACGAGATCGCCATGCGTCTGCTCTCCGCCGAGGCGCGGGTGGCGCTGCACCACATGCGCTCCGGCTCGATGACGGACGACGACTGGACCAGGGTCGCCCGCCGGATGCCGGACGTCAGCGAGGCACCGCTGTTCATCGACGACTCGCCGAACCTGTCGATGATGGAGATCCGGGCCAAGTGCCGCCGGCTCAAGCAGCGCAACGACATCAAACTGGTCGTCATCGACTACCTCCAGCTGATGCAGTCCGGCGGCTCCCGCCGGGCCGAGAACCGTCAGCAGGAGGTCTCCGACATGTCGCGAAACCTGAAGCTGCTGGCCAAGGAGCTGGAGGTGCCGGTGATCGCGCTGTCCCAGCTGAACCGTGGTCCCGAACAGCGCACCGACAAGCGGCCGATGGTCTCCGACCTGCGTGAGTCCGGCTCGATCGAGCAGGACGCGGACATGGTCATCCTGCTGCACCGCGAGGACGCCTACGAGAAGGAGTCCCCCCGCGCGGGCGAGGCCGACCTCATCGTCGCCAAGCACCGCAACGGCCCGACCGCCACCATCACCGTGGCCTTCCAGGGCCACTACTCGCGCTTCGTCGACATGACCCGCGACTAAACCGTCTCGCGGATCACGCCGGGGCGGTACGGGCGGACGGCTCAGAGCGTGACGGTGGCCCGGAAGACGGTGGCGCCGGTGCCGGTCAGCCGGATCGTGGCGCCGGTGGCCGGGAGGAAGGCCGATTCGCCGCGGGCCAGCTCCAGGCTGTCGCCGTCGGCCGAGTCCAGCCGGGCGGTGCCCGCGGTGCAGAGCAGGATCTGCGGCGCGTCGCCGAGCAGGGTCCGCTCCCCGCCGTCGAGGACGAACCGGGAGAGCCGGAACTCGTCGATCGGCACGGGGTACAGCTCCTCGCCCGGCGTCGCGTCCACCGTGACCGGCAGCAGCGGCTCCGGCGCGGTGGCGGCGAACTCGACCACCTCGAGCAGCTCGGGCACGTCGATGTGCTTGGGGGTGAGGCCGGCCCGCAGCACATTGTCCGAGTTGGCCTGGAGCTCGACACAGACGCCGTGCAGGTACGCGTGCGGGACGCCGGCGCCCAGGTAGAGCGCCTCGCCGGCGCGCAGCAGGACGTGGTTGAGCAGCATTCCGGCGATGAGCCCCCGGTCGCCGGGGAAGTCCCGGGCGATCCGGACGTACGGCGCGTACGGCCCGTCCGGGTCCTCGGCGGCCGCCTTGCCGACCGCCTCGGCGGTGTCCCGGACCACGGCCGCGGCGGCCGGGCCCTCCAGGCCGAGGGCGGCGGCCAGGGCGCCGCTGAGTGCCTCGGACTCGTCCTCGGCCCGGAGCGGGGCGATCACCGGCTCCAGTGCGGGGACGCCGAGACCGGCCAGCAGCGCGGCCGCGTCGGCGGGCCGGCGGAAGCCGCACAGGCCGTCGAAGTCGCCCAGGGCGCAGATGAGTTCGGGCTTGTGGTTGGCGTCCCGGTAGTTCCGGTGCGGGGCGTCCAGGGGGATCCCCAGGGCGTTCTCGGCGGCGAAACCGGCCCGGGCCTGGTCGAGCGAGGGGTGGGCCTGGATGGAGATCGGGATGGCCGGGGCGAGGACCTTGAGCAGGAACGGCAGGGTGGGCCCGAACCGGGCCACCGAGGCGGCCCCCAACTCGCCCTCGGGGTCCGCGGCGATCAGCTCGTCCAGCCGGCGCGGCCCCTCGCCCCGGTCGGCCCGGGAGGGGTCGCCGGGGTGGGCGCCCATCCAGAGCTCGGCCTGCGGTTCGCCGGTCGGCTCCTGCCCGAGCAGCGCGGGGAGCGCGGTGACGGATCCCCAGGCGTACGGGCGGACGGTGTTGACGAGCTTGTCCATGGGGGCGGTCCTGCTCCTTTGCTGCGGTGGGCTGGCGGGCCCGGCCGCCGGGCGGCGCCCCGCGGGCGGTGCCGGCGGTGGGCATCCGGGCAAAGGCCGGGCATCGACCCTAGCCGACCGGTGCCTCCGCAGGGGAAACGCCGGAGGCCGGTGGGGAGTGCCTCGGGCGGCGGGTCGGTTCGAGAACGCGGTAGTAGGATGCCAGGACCCAGTGTTTTCCACAGTGTCCCCCAGTCGGCGGGTGCCGGCCGGGGCTGTGAGTCCTGATGAGTGCGGGCAACGGTGACTGGCACTTCCCGCCACCGGCCGAGAGGTTAGTACGTGACCGTCAACCAGCAGAGTTTTGCTGATCTCGGCCGGGTGCTGGTGATCATCCCCACCTACAACGAGGTGGAGAACGTCGAGCGCATCGTCGGCCGGGTCCGCGCCGCCGTCCCCGAGGTGCACATCCTCGTCGCCGACGACAACAGCCCGGACGGCACCGGTGAGCTCGCCGACAAGCTCGCGGCCGAGGACTCCCACGTGCGCGTCCTGCACCGCAAGGGCAAGGAGGGCCTGGGCGCCGCCTACCTGGCCGGCTTCCGCTGGGGCATCGACGAGGGCTACGACGTGCTCGTCGAGATGGACGCCGACGGGTCCCACCGGCCCGAGGAGCTGGACCGGCTGCTGACCGCGCTGCGCGGCGCCGACCTGGTGCTCGGCTCGCGCTGGGTGCCCGGCGGCCGGGTGGTGAACTGGCCGAAGTCCCGGCTGCTGCTCTCGCGGGCCGGCTCGACCTACTCGCGGCTGATGCTCGGCGTGCCGATCCGGGACGTCACCGGCGGCTACCGGGCGTTCCGCAAGGAGACCCTGCTGGGCCTGGGCATGGACGAGGTCGCCTCGGCCGGCTACTGCTTCCAGGTCGACCTGGCCTGGCGCACCGTGAAGGCCGGCTTCAAGGTGGCCGAGGTGCCGATCACCTTCGTCGAGCGGGAGCTGGGCGCGTCCAAGATGAGCCGGAACATCGTGGTCGAGGCGCTCTGGCGGGTGACCTCCTGGGGTGTCGCCGACCGCTTCGCCCGGCTGACCGGCAAGAAGCGCTGACGCCGCCGGGCCACCCGGACACGTGAGCGGGAAGGCGTGCCCCGTCGGGCGCGCCTTCCGCGTTTTCGGCGTGCCCTGCTCCCATGCTGTAGGGCGCGAGGCCCGGCCGTGCCGGGGCGCCGTACCCGCCACCACCGCACACCGCCGCACCACCACCGCCGCACCACCACCGCACAGACCACCGCCGAGCCGGACCGGGACCGGGGCAGCCGAACCAGAGGGAGCAACCAGTGACGCCGTCCCCGTCCGATCAGAACACCGCCGAGGCGCCGGTCCGGCCGCTGGAGGTCGCCGTCTTCACCGGCCCCGAGTCGGCCTTCTTCGCCACCTCCACGCTGATCCTCGGGGAGCACACGGCGATCCTGGTCGACGCCCAGCTCACCCGCAGCGCCGGCCGCGAGCTGGCCGAGTGGGTCGCGGGCAAGGGCCGCCGGCTGCTCGCCATCGTGGTCACCCACCACCACCCCGACCACTACTTCGGCGCCGAGGAGGTGCTGCGGCTCTTCCCGGACGCCAGGCTGCTGGCCGCGCCCCCGGTCGTGGACGGCATCCTGCGCACCGCCGCCGCGAAGGTCGCCCAGTGGAAGCCGGTGTTCGGGGACGACATCCCGGACCACCCGCTGGTCCCGGCCCCGCTGCTCCCCCAGCCGCTGATGATCGACCGGCAGGCGATCCCGGTGCTGCTGCTCGGACAGGGCGACTGCGACGGCTCCACCGTGGTGCACGTGCCCAGCATCCGTACCGTGATCGCCGGCGACTTCGTCTACAACGGCACCCACGTCTGGACCGCCGACACCACGCCGGAACGCCGCACCGAGTGGATCCGCAACCTCGGCCGGATCGCCGAGCTCGGCGTGGAGCGGGTGATCGCCGGACACCGCGCGCCCGAGCAGGGGGACGACGCGGCCCGGGTGCTCGCCTTCACCGGGGAGTACCTGCAGGACTTCGACCGGCTGCTGGCCGAGCACCCGGACGACGCGGAGGCGCTGGTCGCGGCCGTGAACGAGCGGTACGGGGAGCTGACCCTGCCGGCCGTGCTGGAGCTGAGCGCGGCTGCCAACACCGCCGCCGCCCCGGCCGCGGCCGAGGAGGTCGCCGACATCGCCGAGGAGGACGCCGAGGTCGCCGAGGACGCTGCCGGCGCGGTCGACGGGGAAGCGCCCGGCCGTACCGCCGGCTGAGCGGGCGGCGGATACTGGCGGCATGACGCCGTACGACGTGATCGTCCCGGCCGGGGGAGCCGCCCGCCGGCTCGGCGGTGCGGACAAGCCGGCCCTGACCGTCGGCGGGACCACCCTGCTGGACCGGGTGCTCGCCGCCTGCGCGGGCGCCGGGACCACCGTGGTGGTCGGCCCGGTCCGCCCCACCGCCCGGCCCGGGGTCCGGTCGACCCGCGAGCAGCCGCCCGGCGGCGGACCGGTGGCGGCCGTCGCGGCCGGCCTCGCCGAGGTCACCGCCGAACTCGTGCTGCTGCTCGCCGCCGACCTGCCGTTCCTCGACGAGCGGACCGTCCACCGGCTGGTCACCGCCCTCGACGAGGCCGGTCCCGACACCGGGGCGGCCGTCCTGGTCGACGCCGCCGGCCGCGACCAGCCGCTCGCCGCCGCCTACCGCACCGCCGCCCTGCGCACCGCGCTGGCCGCCGTCGGAGACCCCGCCGGCCTCCCGCTGCGCCGCCTCACCGGCTCCCTGCGCACCCTGCGGCTGGCCGACACCGACGACGTCACCTACGACTGCGACACCTGGGAGGACCTCGCCCGGGCCCGGGAGCGCGACGGCCGGTAGCCGTCCCGACCCCGTTCCTCACCCCGCCCCGCACCCGGGTGTGCGGGAAACGACGCGCGGCGCTCACCGGGCAAACATCCCGGGGAAACCGCCGATCAGGCAGCATGTCCGCATGGAGCGCACGCTGGATGACTGGATCGCCGAGGCCTGTACCGAGCTGGGCATCGACCTGGACGTCGATGTCAAAGGTCTGCTCGACCTGGCCCGGGTGGTCGCCCACGGGGTGGACCGGCCCGCCGCCCCGCTGACCACCTTTCTGATCGGGTACGCCGCCGCGCAGCGCGGCGGCGGGCCGGAGGCGGTCGCCGAGGCGTCCCGGCGGGCCGCCGCGCTCGCCGAGCGCTGGGCCGCCGCGGCCCCGGACCAGGGACAGCCGTGAGCGCGGTGGAGGACCTCGTCGTGCTCGACCAGCCGCCGGCCCCGACCGGCCCGACGGGCTGGGCGGCGGCCCGGGAGACCGCCCGCCGGGCCGGCCGGCCCGCGTCCGCGCCGCCGCGCGTCCCACTGGCCGAGGCGCTCGGCCGCACCCTCGCCGAGCCGCTGACCGCGCTCACCGACCTGCCCGCCTTCGACACCTCGGCGATGGACGGCTGGGCGGTGGCCGGCCCCGGCCCCTGGCGGGTGTCCGGACGGCTGCTGGCCGGGCGGCCCGCGGACGGCCCGCTGGCCGACGGCGCCGCCGTCGAGATCGCCACCGGCGCCCAGCTCCCCCCGGGCGCCACCGCCGTGCTCCGCCGCGAGCACGGTGAACCGGACGGCTCGCTGCTGCGCGAGCGCGCCCCCGGGGCGCTGACCACCGGCCAGGACGTCCGGCCGCGCGGCCAGGAGTGCCGGCGCGGCGAGGAACTTCTCACGGCCGGGACCAGGATCGGTCCGGCCGTGCTCGGTCTGGCCGCGGCCGGCGGCCACGACCGGCTGGCCGTGCACCGCCGCCCGGTGGTGGAACTGCTGGTGCTCGGCGACGAACTGCTCGGCTCCGGACTGCCCCGGCCCGGCCTGGTCCGGGACGCGCTCGGCCCGCTGCTGCCGCCGTGGCTGCGGGCGGCCGGCGCGGAGATGGGCGAACCGCGCGCCGTCCGCGACGACTTCGGACTGCTCAGGGACGCGCTGCGGCACTCCACGGCCGATCTGGTGGTCACCACCGGCGGGACGGCGGCCGGTCCGGTGGACTTCCTGCACCGGGCGCTCGCCGAGGTCGGCGCCCGGCTGCTGGTGGACGGGGTCGCCGTCCGCCCCGGCCATCCGATGCTGCTGGCCGAACTGCCCGGCGGGCGCCACCTGGTGGGCCTTCCGGGCAACCCGCTGGCCGCGGTCGCGGGGGCGGTCACGCTCGCCCTGCCGCTGCTGCACGCGCTGGCCGGGCGCGGCCTGGGTGAGCCGGTCCGGGCCGTCGCGGTCGCCGCCCTGCCCGGACATCCGGTGGACACCCGGCTGCTGCCGGTCCGGCGGACCGCCCACGGGGTGGTCCAACTCCCCTACGACGGACCAGCGATGCTGCGCGGGGTCGCGCTGGCGGAGGCGCTCGCCGTGGTGCCGCCGGGCGGTGCGGCGGCTGGTGCCGTGGTCGAACTGCTGGAGGCACCGTGAGCGCCGGTGGAGGACGGGGGTTCGGCCGCTTCTCCGGCCGCGCCTCGGCCGAGGCGGAGTCCTGGGCGGACGCCGGGATCGTGCTGCCGGCCCGGCGCAGCGCCCCGGCGCTCCGGCAGGTCGGCTTCCGGCTGCTGCTGGCCCTGGCCGTGCTGGTGGCCACCACACTGATCGTCTGGCTGGACAACGAGGGCTACAACGACAACGCCGGGGGCGGGGTGAGCCTGCTGGACTCGGCCTACTACGCCACGGTGACGCTCTCCACCACGGGCTATGGTGACATCACGCCGTACAGCGACACCGCCCGGCTCACCAATATCTTCGTGATCACTCCGCTGCGGGTGCTGTTCCTGATCATCCTGGTCGGCACCACCCTGGAGGTGCTCACCGAACGCACCCGTCAGCAGTGGCGGTTGAACCGCTGGAGGTCCACCGTGCGCGAGCACACCGTCGTGATCGGCTACGGCACCAAGGGCCGCAGCGCGATCGACACCCTGCTCCTCCAAGGGGTGCGCAAGGAGGAGATCGTGGTGGTCGACCCGCAGCGCAAGGCGGTCGACCAGGCCGCCCAGCACGGTCTGGTGGCCGTGCTCGGCGATGCCACCAGGACCGACACCCTGCTGCGGGCCGGACTCCCCACCGCCGCCCGGGTGGTGGTGGCACCGGAGCGGGACGACACCGCCGCCCTGATCACCCTGACCGCCCGCCAGCTCACCCGCACGGCGACCGTCGTGGCGGCGGTGCGCGAGGACGAGAACGCCCCGCTGCTGCGGCAGAGCGGCGCCGACGTGGTGGTGACCAGCTCCAGTGCGGCCGGCCGACTGCTCGGGATGTCGATGCTCAGCCCGCACACCGGCGCGGTGATGGAGGACCTCCTCACCTACGGCGACGGCCTGGACGTGGTCGAACGCCCGGTCACCCGGGCCGAGGCCGGGCACAGCCCGCGCGAGTGCGAGGACCTGGTCGTCGCGGTGGTCCGCGGCCGACGGGTGATCAACTACACCGAGCCGGAGGCGCAGACGCTCCAGCTCACGGACCGGGTGATCGTCATCAAGTCGGCCTCCCCGGCGTAGGGTTGCCCGTTCGGCAGGCCCTTCCGGCGGGCCCGGCCGCGGTCCCGTCCGGCGGGTTGGACGGGGCTCCGGCCGTCGGGGCGCAGTAGCGTCGGGCCCATGCATGCGATGACGATTCCTGAACCCGGCGGCCCCGAGGCGCTGCGCTGGGCGGAGGTGCCGGACCCGGTGCCCGGGGAGGGCGAGGTCCTGGTCGAGGTGGCGGCCACCGCCGTCAACCGGGCCGACCTGCTCCAGCGGCAGGGCTTCTACGATCCGCCGCCGGGCAGTTCGCGCTATCCGGGCCTGGAGTGCGCGGGCCGGATCGCCGCGCTGGGGCCCGGGGTGGCCGGCTGGGCGGTCGGCGACGAGGTGTGCGCGCTGCTGGTCGGCGGCGGCTACGCGGAGCGGGTCGCGGTGCCGGTCGGCCAACTGCTGCCGCTGCCGAAGGGGCTGACGCCGGAGCAGGCCGCCGCGCTGCCGGAGGTCGTCTGCACGGTGTGGTCCAACGTCTTCCTCACCGCGCGGCTGCGGCCCGGCGAGACGGTGCTGGTGCACGGCGGCGCGAGCGGCATCGGGACGATGGCGATCCAGCTGGCCAAGGCCGTCGGCGCCCGGGTCGCGGTGACGGCGGGCGGTCCCGAGAAGCTGGCCCGCTGCGCCGAACTGGGCGCCGATGTGCTGATCGACTACCGCGAGCAGGACTTCGTCGAGGTGCTCGGGGAGGCCACCGGCGGCGCCGGGGCGGACGTGATCCTGGACATCATGGGCGCCAAGTACCTGTCGCGGAACGTGGACGCGCTGGCGGTCAACGGGCGGCTGGTGATCATCGGGCTGCAGGGCGGGGTGAAGGGCGAGCTGAACCTCAACACGCTGCTGCGCAAGCGCGCCGCGGTGATCGCGACCAATCTGCGCGGCCGGCCGCTCGCCGAGAAGGCGGCGATCGTGGCGGCGGTGCGCGAGCACGTCTGGCCGCTGGTGGAGTCGGGCGTGGTGCGGCCGGTGGTCGACCGGGTGCTGCCGCTGGCGGAGGCGGCCGAGGCGCACCGGGTGCTGGAGGGCGGGGCGCAGGTCGGCAAGGTGGTCCTGAAGGTCTGAGGCCGCGGGTCCGGCGGGTCCGGGGGCCTGTCGGCCGCCCGGGCCCGCCGTACGACATGCCCGGAATGTCGGACTGTGTGAGTCTGGACGGGAGCTGTCCCGCCGCCGACCCCGCCCAGCGCGGTCGGCCGTCGCGGAAGGACCTCGACCGTGCCCGCACCCTCGTCCGCGTTCCTCGGGCCGCTGCCTGCGGCACTGCCGCCGCACCCTTCCCTTTCCCCTTCCCCCCGCCGCACCGGCCGGCGGCTGCTGGCGGTGGCGGTGCTCGGGCTCGCCGTGCCGCTGGTGCTCGGGCCGGCCGCGATCGCGCTGCCGAGCGCTCCGGCGGGTGCCGCCGGTGCGGCCCCCGCCCCGGTCGTCGCCGCCGAACCGTCGGAGCAGTCGGAGGCCCCGGCGCCGTCCGGATCGGCGGTGCCCTCGGACGGGCTCTCCCCGGTGGCTTCCCCGGAGCCGCAGCCGGAGCCGCACCAGGAGTCGGAGCCGGTGCCCGAGCCGCAGCAGGAGTCGGAACAGTCGTCCGCCGGTACCGGGCCGGAGCCGACGGCCGTCGCGGAGACCCCCGCCGCGCCGACCGCGTCCGAGCCCTCCACCGCCGGGCCGTCCTCCCCCGAGCCGATCGTGCCCGGGCCGGCCGCTCCGGTGTCGCCGTCCTCGGTCGTTCCGGCCGCCACGGCGGTGGCGTGGCAGGCGGTCGGCCGGGTCCGCCCGGGCCCCTCCTGGGCCGACCGGGAGCAGCGCCACGGCCGCCACCGCCCCGCCTCGGCGCCCGAGCGCACCGGGTCGGCCCCCGAGGGGGCGCCGGACCCGGGCCGGGCGCAGGCGGCCGAGCAGGCGCCGGAGCAGCAGGTCGCCGCAGCGGACGCCGCCCCGGGCCCGGCGGTCGGGGGTGCCGACGGCGCGGTGGACCCGGCCGTGCCGGACGACGGCTCCGGCAGCGAGACCCTGGCACTCGGCCGGCCCGGGCCGCAGGCGGTGCTGGTCGGCCCGGCCCTGCTGCCCACCCGCTGGGACGACGCGGCCACCCGCCAGCTCCCGCTGGGTGCCGGTCTGGGCCTGATCGGCTGCGGTCTGGGCCTGATCGGGCTGCGGCTGCGCCGGCACTGAGCCGCGTCCCCGGCGGTCGAACAGGCCCGGACCGGTGCTCGGACGGGGGTGCCCCGGTGCCCCGGATCCCGGGGCGGACTGAGTATCCGTACGGATACCGCTGCCCCGCCCCCCGGGCGTAGCGTCGTTTCCGGTTGCGGGTGCGCGGCCAGTCGCGGCACCGCCGGCGGTCGGGGCGGGGCGGGGCGGGTCGGTCGGGGGCCTCCTCCCCGGCAACCCCAGTGAGGGAGAATGTGGTTCATGACGAATCCGATGAACGAGTACTCGTCGCAGGAGTTCCACCAGGCCATGGGCGGGCAGCCGCAGGACGGCCAGAAGGTGCTGATCGTCGGACCGGACGGGCTGCCGGTGGGTTCGGCGACGACCGGCCCGATGGGGGACCTCGGCGACGGTCCGCGTGAACTGCCGGTGACCGAGATGGTCGAACAGCCCGCCAAGGTCATGCGGATCGGCAGCATGATCAAGCAGCTGCTGGAGGAGGTCCGGGCGGCTCCCCTCGACGAGGCCAGCCGGGCGCGGTTGAAGGACATCCACGCCAGCTCGATCAAGGAGCTGGAGCTGGGCCTGGCCCCCGAGCTGGTGGCCGAGCTGGAGCGGCTGTCGCTCCCGTTCACCGAGGACTCGATCCCGACCGAGGCCGAGCTGCGGATCGCCCAGGCGCAGCTGGTGGGCTGGCTGGAGGGCCTGTTCCACGGCATCCAGACCGCGCTGTTCGCGCAGCAGATGGCGGCCCGGGCGCAGCTGGAGCAGATGCGGCGGGCGCTGCCGCCCGGTCTGCACGGCGGGGAGCCGGAGGGGGACGAGCCGGGCGAGGGCCGCGGCATCCGCTCCGGTCCGTACCTGTAGCCGTCCCCACCCGAAGGCGTCCGCCCACCCGTGGACGTCGGCCGTACCCGTACCGCCGAAGCCCCGCCGGGGCGGCACGGTACGGGGCGCGGCCGGCCGTCCCGGCGGCGCGAGCACTACCGACGGGTACCGGGTCGCGACCTGGACACAGTGTCGGCCCTGGGCCGTTCGGTGTCCTCGCGAGCCGATACCCTGACCCCCTGTCGCAGTCCGGGCGAGCGTCGCGGCAGGGGTCGGGCAGGCCAGCGGGCCGGGCCCGGAGAACACGCACGGACGAGACCGAATGTCACGGTCGCGGCGGTACGGCCGCGCCGAGGGGGAGCAGAGGACCATGAGCGAGCACGGCAACGCGGCGGCCGAGGGCTACTCCCTGGGCAACGGGCGGTACGTGCTGCAGCGGGTGCTGGGCGAGGGCGGTATGGCCTCGGTCCACCTCGCGTACGACAGCGTGCTGGACCGGCAGGTCGCGCTGAAGAGCATGCACGCCGAGCTGGGCCGGGACGACTCGTTCAAGGAGCGGTTCCGCCGCGAGGCCCAGGCGGTGGCCCGGCTGGAGCACCCGAACATCGTCACCGTCTACGACAGCGGCGAGGACATCGCCCAGGACGGCTCCAGCACGCCGTACATCGTGATGCAGCTGATCGACGGCAAGGGCCTGCGGGACGCCATCAACGAGGCGGTCGGCCAGCACGGCGCGATGCCGGTCGAGGAGGCGCTGCGGGTCACCATCGGTGTGCTGAACGCGCTGGAGGCCTCGCACGACATGGGCCTGGTGCACCGTGACATCAAGCCCGGGAACGTCATGTTCGACCGCAAGGGCAACGTCAAGGTCATGGACTTCGGCATCGCCCGCGCGCTGGAGAGCGGGGTCACCTCGATGACCCAGACCGGCATGGTGGTCGGCACCCCGCAGTACCTCTCGCCCGAGCAGGCGCTGGGCAAGCCGGTGGACGCCCGCTCCGACCTCTACTCGGTCGGGGTGATGCTCTTCGAGATGATCACCGGTCAGCTGGTCTTCGACGGCGACTCGGCCTTCTCGATCGCGTACAAGCACGTCCAGGAGGAGCCGCCGGCGCCGTCCACGCTCAACCCGCGGCTCGCTCCGGCGGTCGACGGGTTCGTCGCGACGGCGCTGCGCAAGGACCCGGCGCACCGCTTCCCGAGTGCGGCGGCGATGCGGGACGAGGCCGAGCGGCTGATCGCGGCCGGCAAGGGCGGCGGCAGCCCGCTGGCGGCCAGCAACCCGCTGGTGATCACCGACGGTCCTCGGTCGGTGCACGCCGCGCCGCAGACCCCGCAGCCGTTCGTGCAGCCGCAGCCCTTCCAGCCGCAGCCGTTCGCGCAGCCGCAGCCGTTCCAGACGCCGCCGCCGGCGTTCCAGGCGCCGCACACCCCGCACCCCTTCCCGCAGCCGCAGCCGTTCCAGACGCCGCCGGCGTTCCAGGCGCCGCACACGCCGCACCCCTTCCCGCAGCAGGCGCACACCCCGCCGCCGCACCCGATGCCGGCGCCGCCGTTCCAGCCGCAGCCGGTGCCCGCGTCGAACAGCGGTGGCTGCTCGACCGCCCTGGTGATCATCGGCATCATCGTCGGTGTGATCGTGCTGGCGGTCATCATCATCGCGATCGTGGTCAACCGGGCCGAGGACACGACGAAGAGCGGGTCGACCAGGGGCGTCTCGGGCGCGGCGGTCACGGTGCTGCGACTGGACGGCCAGGCCGACCGGAATGGCCTGCTCTGACGGATTCCACCCGGAACACGCGTGCTCCGGGGGTCGGCCGGAGGCGGTAGCGTTCGGGGACACGAGCGACAGGGCACCGCGATCCGAGCGAAGGCCCGGGGCGAGGAGCGATGGCACAGACGCAGCATCCGGACGACGACGGGGCCTGGGCGACCGGTCCGGGCGGCGGGGCCCCCGGGATGCCCGAGCCCGGTGGCGACGCGGCCACGACCGCGCTCCCGCCGTACGGCGGCCCGCAGACGCCCGGCCGGGGCACCGCCGCCCCGCTGGGCACGGTCGGTGACGGCCGCTACCGGCTGACCCACCGGCTCGGCCGGGGCGGTATGGCCGAGGTGCTCGCCGCCCAGGACGTCCGGCTCGGGCGGACCGTCGCGGTGAAGCTGCTCCGCGGTGAACTGGCCCAGGACGAGATCGCCCGGCTCCGCTTCACCAGGGAGGCGCACGCCGTCGCGGCGCTCAACCACCACGCGATCGTCGCGGTGTACGACACCGGCGAGGAGTACGTCGGCGAGGAGTCGACGCCGTACATCGTGATGGAGCTGGTCGAGGGCCGGACCGTCCGCGAGCTGCTGGTGGACGAGGAGGAGCCGCCGGTCGACCAGGCGCTGATCATCATCGCCGGGGTGCTGGAGGCACTCGCCTACAGCCACCGGCACGGCATCGTGCACCGTGACATCAAGCCGGCCAACGTGATCATCACGACCACCGGCGCGGTCAAGGTGATGGACTTCGGCATCGCCCGGGCGCTCACCGGCACCGCCTCGACCATGACCCAGACCGGCATGGTCATGGGCACCCCGCAGTACCTCTCGCCGGAGCAGGCGCTGGGCAAGCCGGTCGACCACCGCTCCGACCTGTACGCGGCCGGCTGCATGCTGTACGAACTGCTGGCGCTGCGGCCGCCGTTCACCGGTGACACCCCGCTGTCGGTGGTCTACCAGCACGTGCAGGACATGCCGGTGCCGCCCTCGCAGGCCAATCCGCGGGTCCCGGCCGGCCTGGACCACCTGGTGCTGCGCTCGCTCGCGAAGAACCCGGACGACCGCTTCCAGGACGCGGACGAGTTCCGCGCGCACATCGAGCACGCGCTGCGCGAGCTCACCGGCGGCACCGGCGGCTGGCCGCTCGGCGCGACGGCCGGGCTGGCCGCGGCCGGCCAGGGCCACGGCGGGATGCCCCCGCTGGGCGTGGACGAGACGGCGGTGCTCGGGGCGGGCGTCCCGGGCGACCCGACAGCGATGCTGCCGTACCAGGTGCCGGGCGGCCCGCACACGCCGTCCTCCGGCTACCCGGCCTACGGCGGCGACGGTTCGGACGACGGGCAGGGCGGCGGGCACGGGCGCGGTGGCGGCGGCCGGCGCGGTCCGTGGCGCTGGGTGGCAGCCGTCGTGGCGGTGGTCGTCGCGGCCAGCGCGGGCATCGCCATGGCGCTGAGCGGCAACGACAACGGCGGCGGCGGCGGGAAGCCGAGCGACCTCGGCCCGAGCACCGGGGTGGTGTCGACGGCGCCGGAGGCGACCACGCCCAGCTCCGGTTCGACCACGACCACGGCCCCGAGCGGCCAGAACTCGCGTCGTCCGCAGCAGTCGCAGACGAGCGACCCCAACAACAACGGCGGCAACCAGACCCAGCCGCCGAGCCAGCCGACCGGCAAGCACCCGACCAGCCCGGCGCCGGCGACACCGAGCACGACCGGCAGCAAGGCGCCGAGCCCGAGCACGACGCCGACCGGCACGGCCAGCGCCCCGCCGACCAACACCCCGACCACCGGGACGGGCGGCGGCGCGACGACGCCCCCGGCCACGGCCCCGCCGGCGACCAACCCGCCGCCGACCGGCGGCAGCCAGACGCCGCCGGCCGGGGGCGGTGCCGGCGGCACCACCCCGAAGCCGACCGGCGGGGCGGCCACCCCGGCCGTTCCCTGACTGATCCGGCCGGACCCCGGGCCGTGATCGGCCGCGGGGGTCCGGCCGCCGGGTCAGTTGGCGAAGGCGTCCAGGACCTGCTCGTACTCCTGGCACCACCACGCCAACTGGCCCGCCGAGGCGGGGTAGAGCGGGTCGGCCCGGTGGTCGCCCCGCTGGTAGCGCCACTGGAGCATCCAGAAGTCGTTCAGCCGCTCCCACCAGACCCGGTGGGTCGCGGCGGCCAGGTGCTCGGCGGTGGCGGCCCCGGTGGCCCGGTAGGCCTGGGACCAGTGCCGGACCCGGACGAGGTCCAGCACCCCGGTGGCGCGGTCGTTGAGGAGCAGGGTGGCCGCGCGGACGGCCTCCTCGGCGCGCGGCTGCCGTCCCAGCTTGTCCCAGTCCAGGACGGCCGCGATCCGTCCGTCCCGGTGCAGCAGGTTGAGCCCGTGGAAGTCGCCGTGGGTCCAGCCGGTGGGCGGGGCGGCGCCCGGGGCGGGACGCCGGTGGGCGTGCTCGGCGAGCAGCTCCAGCCGTTCGTCCAGCCGGCGCTCGACCAGCGCGTCCAGTTCGCCGTGGGGGTGGTGCTCGCGGGCCCGTTCGCGCAGGTCGTGGGCGAGTGCGGAGCTGTCGAGCGGATCGGCGCTGCGGTAGCCGGAGGGTTGTGCGACGGGCGCGCAGACCTCGTCGAGGGCGCCGTGCAGCCGGCCGAGCAGCGCGCCCAGCTCGGCGCACTGCGGCGGGGACAGTTCGGTTCCGTGGCGGTGCCCGCCGTCCACCCAGGGGAAGAGGGCGAACAGCCGGCCGCCGAACGGGGCGATGGTGCCGGTCCGTTCGGCGAGGGCGAGCGGGGGCTCGACGGGCAGGCCCAGGGCGGCGAGTGCGGCCATCGCCCGGTGGTGGCCGGCGACCGCCTCGCGGCCGGCGGTCGCGGCGTCGACGTAGCACTTCAGGAAGTAGCCGCCGGCCTCGGTGGTGACCCGGTAGCCGCGGTTCAGCAAGCCTTCGGCGACTGGTTCGGCGGTGAGCAGGCGGCCCACCCGGTAGCGGCGCAGGACCTCGGCGAGCGCCGCGTGGGGGACGGGAGGGCTGAGCGTTCCTATCGGGGGTGCGGTGAGGTCGGGACGGGCTGGTGCACAGGCAAGGGTCTGGCTGAAAGTCACAGCCAGAGGTTAGGACCTCTCGGCGGGGGTCCTTGACAGGTCGTCAGTTATGTGCTGGGGCCCTATCAGTGCTGCTGGTCCGCCTGGTGCCGCGCCACGAACGCCGCCGCCTGGGTCCGTCGCTCCATCCCCATCTTGGCGAGCAGACTGGAGACGTAGTTCTTCACCGTCTTTTCGGCGAGGTGCAGTTCATTGCCGATCTGACGGTTGGTCATCCCTTCGCCGATCAGGTCCAGAATGCGGCGCTCCTGCTTGGTGAGCTGGGCGAGCCGTTCGTCCTCCTTCTCGCCGCCGTCCCGCAGCCGGGCCAGCACCCGACTGGTGGCGACCGGGTCGAGCAGTGACTTGCCTGCCGCGACGTCCCGGACCGCGGTGATCAGGTCGGTGCCGCGGATCGCCTTCAGCACATAGCCGGAGGCACCCGCCATGATCGAGTCGAACAGGGCCTCGTCGTCCGAGAACGAGGTCAGCATCAGGCACTTGATCTCCGGCATCCGGGAGCGGATCTCCCGGCAGACCTCGACGCCGTTGCCGTCCGGCAGCCGGACGTCGAGCACCGCGACATCGGGGTGGACGGCGGGGATCCTGGTCAGCGCCTCGGCGGCGGTGCCGGCCTCGCCGACCACCTCGATGTCCTCCTCGACGGAGAGGAGTTCATGGACACCCCGCCGGACGACCTCGTGGTCGTCGAGGAGGAATACCGTGATTTGTCCGTTATCAGTCACGCGCAAAGCCTCCCATATCACCCTACGAAAGACCTCTCGCCCGTACCGCGCCGGGGTCACGATCCGGCCAGAGCGGTCCAAACCGATGCCGGTAACCCCCTTACGCCGGAGCCTCCGCCCGGATAACGTGCGCTGGTGTCCTGAACGCGACCGAATTGAGAGCTGCGCCACACGCGCGGTTTGTAGACCCCGAACAAGTAGGACGTCCTAGCGCAGACGCGTCGAGGACGGACGCTGGGTAACGTTCTCGTGAGGGACGCCGTCGGAAAAGGATCACCACCTGCCCCGCTGCGGGTGCGCACACCCACGCGCGCCCCGCGAGGCGGTGACCGGACCGGTCACCGGCGACCCCGGGCGGCCGGACAGACCGAGGAGTGAACGTGACCGTCAAAAGCACGGCGAGGGCCCGCAAGAAGGCTGCCCCCGGCGTCCGCGCCACGGCCAAGGACGCCCAGCCGGAGCTCGTACAGCTGCTCACCCCGGAAGGCGAGCGGGTCGAGCACCCGGACTTCCCGCTCACCGTGGAGGCGGACGAGCTCCGGGCCCTCTACCGTGACCTGGTGCTGGTGCGTCGTTTCGACGCCGAGGCGACCTCGCTGCAGCGTCAGGGCGAGCTGGGCCTGTGGGCCTCGCTGCTGGGCCAGGAGGCCGCCCAGGTCGGTTCCGGCCGCGCGATGCGACCGGGCGACTACGCCTTCCCCACCTACCGCGAGCACGGCGTGGCCTGGTGCCGCGACGTCGACCCGCTGAACCTGCTCGGCATGTTCCGCGGCGTGAACCACGGCGGCTGGGACCCGAACGAGAAGAACTTCCACCTCTACACCATCGTGATCGGCGCGCAGACCCTGCACGCCACCGGATACGCGATGGGCATCACCAAGGACGGCGCCGACGACGCGGTGATCGCGTACTTCGGCGACGGCGCCTCCAGCCAGGGCGACGTCAACGAGGCCTTCACCTTCGCCTCGGTCTACAACTCGCCGGTGGTCTTCTTCTGCCAGAACAACCAGTGGGCGATCTCCGAGCCCACCACCACCCAGACGAAGATCCCGCTGTACCGCCGGGCCTCCGGCTTCGGCTTCCCGGGCATCCGGGTCGACGGCAACGACGTGCTGGCCTGCCTCGCGGTGACCCGCTGGGCCCTGGAGCACGCCCGCACCGGCAACGGCCCGGTGCTGATCGAGGCCTTCACCTACCGGATGGGCGCGCACACCACCTCCGACGACCCGACCCGCTACCGGGCGGCCGACGAGACCGAGGCCTGGAAGGCCAAGGACCCGATCACCCGGCTCCGCACCCTCCTGGAGAAGGAGGGCCTGGCCGACGAGGAGTTCTTCGCCTCGATCGAGACCGAGAGCGAGCAGCTCGGGCTGCGGGTGCGCGAGGGTGTGCGCAGCATGCCGGACCCCGACCCCACCCTGATCTTCGACCACGTCTACGCGGAGCCGCACGCGCTGGTCGATGAGGAACGGGCCGAGTACATCGAGTACGCGGCCTCCTTCGAGGCGGGGGAGAACCACTGATGGCCGGCCAGCTCAGCATCGCCAAGGCGCTCAACGGGGCGCTGCGCAAGTCGCTGGAGAGCGACCCGAAGACCCTGCTGATGGGCGAGGACATCGGCAAGCTCGGCGGCGTCTTCCGGATCACCGACGGCCTCCAGAAGGACTTCGGCGAGGACCGGGTGATCGACACCCCGCTCGCCGAGTCCGGCATCGTCGGCACCGCGATCGGCCTCGCGCTGCGCGGCTACCGCCCGGTCGTGGAGATCCAGTTCGACGGCTTCGTCTACCCGGCCTTCGACCAGATCGTCTCCCAGCTGGCCAAGATGCACGCCCGCGCGCTCGGGCACGTCAAGATGCCGGTCACCGTCCGTATCCCCTACGCGGGTGGCATCGGCGCGGTCGAGCACCACAGCGAGTCGCACGAGGCGTACTTCGCCCACACCGCCGGTCTGCGGGTGGTCACCCCGTCCAACGCGCACGACGCGCACTGGATGCTGCGCCAGGCCATCGAGTCGGACGACCCGGTGATCTTCCTGGAGCCCAAGCGCCGCTACTGGGACAAGGGCGAGGTCGGCGACTCCGCCGACCTGGGCCTGCACGACGCGCGGATCGTCCGCCCCGGTGCCGACGCCACGCTGATCGCCTACGGGCCGATGGTCAAGGTCTGCCTGGAGGCCGCCGCGGCCGCCGAGGAGGACGGCCGCCGGCTGGAGGTCGTCGACCTCCGCTCGCTCACCCCGGTCGACTTCGCCGCCCTGGAGGAGTCCGTCAAGCGGACCGGCCGCGGCATCGTGGTGCACGAGGCCCCGGTGTTCCTGGGCATGGGCGCCGAACTGGCCGCCCGGCTCACCGAGCGGTGCTTCTACCACCTGGAGGCGCCGATCCTGCGGGTCGGCGGCTACTACGCGCCGTACCCGCCGTCCCGGGTCGAGGAGTCCTTCCTCCCCGACCTGGACCGCGTGCTCGACGCCGTCGACCGCGCGTTCGCGTACTGATCCCGGGGAGCGCTGATGACCACCGAAGTTCGCTCGCTCCGCGAGTTCAAGATGCCCGATGTGGGCGAGGGCCTGACCGAGGCCGAGATCCTCAGCTGGTACGTCAAGCCGGGTGACACCGTCACCGACGGGCAGGTCGTCTGCGAGGTGGAGACCGCCAAGGCCGCCGTGGAGCTGCCGATCCCGTTCACCGGGGTCGTCGAGCAGCTGTTCTTCCCGGAGGGCGCGACCGTCGACGTCGGCACCGCGATCATCTCGGTCGCGGTGGCCGGAGCGGCGGGGGCGCCCGTCGCCGCCGCTGCCGTCGCCCCGGTCCCGGTCCCGGCCCCGGCCCCGGCGCCCGTCGTCGAGGCCCCCGAGGCACCCGAGCCCGAGCGGCGCGAGGTGCTGGTCGGCTACGGTCCGCGGACCGGCGGCAGCCAGCGCCGGGCGCGGCGCACCACGGTCACGGCGACCGCCGCGGCGGCCGTGCCGGCTCCGGCGCCCGTCGCCGTCCCGGCCCCGGTGCCGGTGCCGGTGGCGGCCGTCGAGGTGTCCGGTGACCGGCCGCTGGCCAAGCCTCCGGTGCGCAAGCTCGCCAAGGACCTCGGGATCGACCTCCGGGTCGTCACCCCGACCGGTCCGGACGGCGTGATCACCCGCGAGGACCTGCACGCCCACGCGGCGGCCGCCGCCGCCCCGGCGCAGGCCCCCGTCGAGGCCCCGGCCGCCGAGCCGGCCGTCGCCGCCCCGGTGTCCACCGCCGCGGTCCTGCCCGGCGCGGGCGACGTCCGGGTGCCGATCAAGGGCGTCCGCAAGGCGACCGCGCAGGCGATGGTGGCCTCGGCCTTCACCGCCCCGCACGTCACCGAGTTCGTCCAGGTCGACGTGACCCGGACGATGAAGTTCGTCCGCCGGCTCAAGGAGAGCGGCGAGCTGGGCCGGGACGTCCGGGTCAGCCCGCTGCTGCTGGTCGCCAAGGCACTGCTCACCGCGGTCAAGCGCCACCCCGGGATCAACGCCCAGTGGGACGAGGCGGCCCAGGAGATCGTCATCAAGGGCCAGGTGAACCTCGGCATCGCCGCGGCCACCCCGCGCGGGCTGATCGTCCCCAACATCAAGGACGCCGGCGCCCGGACCCTCTCCGGCCTGGCGGTCTCGCTCGGCGAGCTGATCGAGACGGCCCGCCAGGGGAAGACGGCGCCCGGCGACATGCAGGGCGGCACGATCACGATCACCAATGTCGGCGTCTTCGGCGTCGACAGCGGCACCCCGATCCTCAACCCCGGCGAGGCGGCCATCCTCGCCTTCGGGGCGGTCCGGGAACTGCCGTGGGTGCACAAGGGCAAGGTCGTCCCGCGTCAGGTCACCACGCTGGCCCTCTCCTTCGACCACCGGTTGGTGGACGGCGAGCTGGGTTCCAAGGTGCTGGCCGACATCGCGGGCATCCTGGAGTACCCGAAGCGCCTGATCACCTGGGGCTGACCCGCCAGGGAGACATGAAGGGGCCCGACTCCGCACCGCCGTGCGGAGTCGGGCCCCTTCGTTCTGGGGTCCCGGCGGGGCTCAGGACCAGGCGGTGTCGTCGTCGGTGCGGTCGACGGCGGTGTGCTCGTAGGTCTGCTCGTACATGGCGCGGCTCCAGGTTTCGTCCTCTGATGAATGGGACGTCCGACTCCGGGCGGGGTTGTCGCCGTTCTGCGGGAACTTCCGCACCTTCCCCGGCGGGGTCACGGCCGATGATCGAGAAACGCCTGGTTGGACTCATAGGTATGACTGGTCAGATCCTTGTGGTTCGTCCAGTTCGGTGACTTTTTCGCTGTTCTGTGAGGACGACACGCCGGGGCGGGTACGTCTTCGCGTCCACCACCCGGGCGACGCGGGTGACCGGAACGTCGAGGACGCACCCGTATGCCGCCTGGCAACCCTGGCCGGATCGTCCGGAGTCTGGCCGCGCTCGTGCTGGTGTCCACCGCCGTACTCCCGGCCGCGCTCGAACTGGCCGGCCCCTCACCGTTCGGGGTGATCGGGGCCGGTGCCCCGGCCGACCGCGCGGTCCCACCGCACACCGCGGTGCAGCACGCCGATCTGCGCACCACCGGGGACGCGCCGACCGTCGACATACGGCGGACCGGCGACCCGGCCAACCGGATCACCCTCGTCCTGCTCGGCGACGGCTACACCGCCGAGGAACAGGACGTGTTCCGCGAACAGGCCGACCGGGCCTGGCGCGCGCTGATGGAGATCGAGCCGTTCCGCAGCTACCAGGGGTTCTTCAACATAAGGCGGGTCGAGGTGGTCTCCCCGGTCTCCGGCATCGCCGAGACCGAGAGCCGGGGCCGCAGCCCCGCCACCCCGCTCGGCATGCACTTCTGGTGCGAGGGAACCGCCCGGCTGCTCTGCGCCGACGAGGACGCGACGGCCCGGTTCGCCGGGCGCGGCGAGGGTCCGCAGTACCTGATCGCGCTGGCCAACTCCACCGAGTACGGCGGCGCCGGCGGCACCGGGGTGACCACCCTGGCCGGCGGCAGCCCCGACGCCGGCCGGATCATCCAGCACGAGATCGGGCACACTGTCGGCGACCTCGGCGACGAGTACGACAGCGCGCCCGACGACGCCGACTACCCCAACCTCTCCACCGAGAACGCCGACGACATGCGCCGCAAGCAGTCCAAGTGGTGGCGCTGGCTCGGCGCGGAGTCCCCGGACGGCGCCGGGACCATCGGCGCCTACCGCAGCGCCAACGGCATCTTCCGGCCCACCCCGGACTCGGTGATGCGCACCCTCGGCGGGGCCTACAACCTGCCCTCCCGGGAAGCGATCATCGAGGAGATCTACCGCCGGATCCGGCCCACCGACACCGCCGTACCGGCCCCCGGCGACGTCACCGGCCGGCCCCGGCTGGAGGTCCGGCCGGTCCCGCTGACCGGCGCCCGGCAGCTGCGGGTGGACTGGACGGTGGACGGCGTCCCGGTCGAGCCGCAGGCGGCGGACCGCAGCTGGCTGGACACCGCGTCGCTGCCGCTGGAGCCCGGGCACGCCGCGACCGTCACGGCGACCGTCCGGGACACCACGAACTGGGTGCGCGACGAGGCCTTCCGGGAGCGCTACATGACCCGCTCGGTCTCCTGGACGGTGCCCGGCTGAGGCGGGGCGGGAGGCCGCCCTGGGTGGCCCCCACCCCTGGGCATCCAATGATGGGATGACTAATCTGGGGCCACTATGACCGTGGAGCCAGCCCGTTCAGCCCGTCCCCTGTCCGCCTCCGCTCCTCGCGCCACAGCCGACCGCGCCGGTGGGACCACCGGCGCTCCCGCCACGGGCCCCCGGCAGCCGCCCGGGGGCCGGGCCGCGTGGATCGCCTGGTCCATCGGGGCCAGCGTCTACGTCCTGGCCGTCATCCACCGCACCAGCCTCGGCGTCGCCGGCCTGGACGCCGCCGACCGCTTCGGCATCGGCGCCTCGGCGCTCTCCACCTTCTCGATCCTCCAGGTCCTCGTCTACGCGGCCATGCAGATACCCGTCGGCGTGCTGGTCGACCGGTTCGGCCCGCGCAAGGTCCTGCTGCTCGGCGTCCTGCTGCTCAGCACCGGCCAGCTCGCCTTCGCCTTCTCCGACGCCTTCGGCCCCGCGCTCGCCTCCCGGGCCGTGCTCGGCTGCGGCGACGCCATGACCTTCATCAGCGTGCTGCGGATCGCCGCCCGCTGGTTCCCCGCCGCGAAGAACCCGCTCGTCGCCCAGCTGACCGGCCTGGCCGGGATGAGCGGCAACCTGGTGACCACCGTCGTCCTCGCCCAGGCCCTGCACAGCGAGGGCTGGACGCCCACCTTCACCGCCATCGCCCTGCTGGGCATCGCGGTCTTCGCGCTCGTCGCGCTCTTCCTCCGGGAGTCTCCGGAGGTGCGGGAGGAGCCGTCATCGGCCGTCGGGGCGGCCGTACGGTCCCGGCCCGCCGTCGGCCGGCAGGTCCGGGACGCCTGGCGGGAGCCGGGCACGCGGCTCGGGCTCTGGATCCACTTCACCACGCAGTTCCCCGGCAACGCCTTCGGCCTGCTGTGGGGCCTGCCCTACCTGGTCCAGGCCCAGGGCATGACCCGTACCGAGGCCGGCGGAATGCTCACCCTGCTGGTGCTCGCCAACATGAGCTTCGGCTTCCTTTTCGGCCGGCTGCTCTCCCGGACCTCCCGGGCCCGGATGCCGATCGTGCTCACCACCATCGGCGTCACCTCGCTGCTGTGGGCGGTGACCCTCGCCTGGCCCGAGGGCCACCCGCCGCTCTGGCTGCTGGTCTCGATCATCCTGGTGATGGGCAGCAACGGCCCCGCCTCACTGGTCGGCCTGGACTACGCCCGCGCCCGCAACCCCGTCGAGCGCCTCGGCACCGCCTCCGGCATCGTCAACATGGGCGGTTTCATCGGCACGATGATCACCCTGTTCGGCATCGGCGTCCTGCTCGACGTCCTGACCCCGGCCGGGGCGGACGGGTACTCGGCGAGCGCCTTCCGCTGGGCGTTCTGCTGGCAGTACGTGCCGATGGCGGTGGGCACGGTGATGATCCTGCGGCTGCGGCGGAGGCTTTCGGCGGCGGCGGCGTAGGGTTTCTGACCTGTGGGAATGGGGGTTACCCTCAGAAATTCTGAGGGTAACCCCCATTCCCGTCAGTCCCGGTACTCGCGCATGAACTCGGCGAACTGCCGTGGTGTTCCGTGGATCCGATCGATCCGGCCGTGGTCCACGACCGCGTACATGAGAGGGGGCTCGGGTGCCGCCCCGGTCTCGTCCTCGGCCCGGGCCTCGTCCCGCATCCGGACCAGGTCCACGATCCGCAGCTTCGGGCAGCCCGGGACCGGCCGGCTGCCCCGGATCCCGACGTGCTCCCCGCCCGGGCACTCGAAGTACGGGCCGAACGGTGGCCCGCTGTCGTCCTGGCCGGGCAGCCGGAGACGCATCTCCCCGTGCCGGCAGTGGACCGTGCCGTCGGAGTGGACGGTCAGGCCCGGCCAGTCCTCGTGCTCGATCCGCGCGACGACGTACACCTGCTGCCCGATCGCCTCGCTGAGCGTCTCCGCCATCCGCCGCTGCTGGGTGGGGATGTCGGTGTCCCCCCGTCGGATGGACGGGAGCAACTCTTCCGTGACCCAGTCACGGAAGGGGCGGGCCGATTGTTTGTCGGAGCGCATGAGCAGCCCGTAGAGCCCTGGCTCGCTGACTACGCCGAGGATCGGATTACCGCGTCGATAGGCTTTCTGATCTGCGGAAACGTCGTGACCCTTGTTCCGAACAAGGGTCACCGACCGCAGATCGACGGTTCGGTGCTGGTGCGGGTCCAGGACTTTTACCGCATCGGTCGGATTTCCCCGCCCCAGCACTCGGCACACGTCCGCCGTGACGAACCACGGCTCGCCGTCGATCATCACCACCCTGATCGGCTGGCCCGTGACCGGGAAGCTCGACCGGACCAGCTCCATCCGCCCCTGCATCGTCTGTTCGTCGTCCATCTGGACGCCCCTCCTTCTTCCGGGTGACGCTGCCCGGAACAACGACGGCGAACAGGGGGGGGTATTGGTTCCAACATGGCGTACGGGAGCACGAGGCGCACTCGCCCGGCGCGCACGGTCCGTGTACGCCGGGCGAGTGAACGGAAGGACTACGGGGTGACGGAGAAGTTGGCCAGGACCCGCTCGGCGAGCTCCCGGTCGCCCTCGACGATCACCGAGCCGGGGCGTCCCCGGCCGCAGGCGAGGCGGACGTAGGTCTCCCAGTCGAGGGTCAGCTGGACGTCGGGGGCCAGGCTGATGGACTCGTCCACGCTGCCGCGGCCGGAGGAGTCGACCCGGACGGTGCGCAGGAACTCGACCGGGCCGGTGACGTCCACGACCACGGTGCTGCCGGCCGGCGCGCCGACCCGGTTGGCGACGACCTTCGGCAGGCCCTGGATCAGGACGTCGCGGGAGACCAGCGCGGCCGGCGAGTCGAGGTTGCCCGGAGTGCCGAGGGCGCGGCGGAGGTCCTGCTCGTGCACCCAGACGTCGAAGGCGCGCAGCCGGAGCAGCTCGTGGTACGGGATGTCGCGGCTCTGCGGGCCGGCCGGCCAGCGGACCGGCTCGTTCGGCATCTGCTTGGCGTTCCGCAGCGCCCGGGAGCGGCGGATGATCGTGTAGTCCAGCTCGCCGGTCATCTCCAGCGCGGTGTGGCAGCGGCGCTTGTCGACGGGCAGTTCCAGGTAGCGGGCGGCGTCGGTGGTGACGTGCAGCAGGTCGCGGGGCAGCGAGTGGATCGGGCGCGGGTCGCCGAGGAGTTCGGACTCGACGGCGATCACGTGCGAGACGACGTCGCGGACCGACCAGCCGGGGCACTCGGTGGCCCGGTTCCAGGAGCCCTCCGGCAGGGGGGCCACCAGTTCGGATATCGCCTCGATGGACTGCGTCCACGCGTCGGTGTACGCCTGCACGGTCTGGTTGTCCGTCACGGGAATCTCCGGCCCTCCGTCAGCTGCCTTGCCACGCGTGTCCGCGCGTTCCGGGACCGGCCGGGAAAGGTCCGGGTCCCGGGCGCACACGCTAACCGCACGTTACGCTGCCGGGTGAGAGCAGGGCAGCGCTTTCGGGTGACGATCGTAGGACTCTTGCCGTGGACGGTGGTACTGTGCGCGCTTCATTGATCCAACTCGTGGTCTCCGACACGGAGCCCCCGGCCGAACGGCGGGCCCGTGCGGCCGCCCTGGTGCGGGCCCAGCGGGGATCCGACCTGGTGGTCCTGCCCGAGCTGTGGGCGCTCGGCGGCTTCGCCTACGACCTCTGGTCGGACGGCGCCGAGGCGCTGGACGGGCCGACCTCGGACGCGATGGCGGCGGCGGCGAAGGCGGCGGGCGTCTGGCTGCACGCCGGTTCGATCGTCGAGCGCGATCCGGACGGGCCGATCTACAACACCTCGCTGCTGTTCGCCCCGGACGGCGAGCTGGTGCACACCTACCGCAAGATCCACCGCTTCGGTTTCGACAGCGGCGAGGCGGTGGTGATGGGCGCCGGGCAGGAGATCGTCACCGCGGCCACCGACGTCGGCACGCTGGGCCTGGCGACCTGCTACGACCTGCGCTTCCCGGAGCTGTTCCGGGCGCTGCTGGACGCCGGTGCGCAGGTGCTGGTGGTCCCGGCGGCCTGGCCGGCGCGGCGGCGGGAGCACTGGACGCTGCTGAACCGGGCGCGCGCGGTCGAGGAGCAGGCGTACGTCCTGGCCTGCAACACGGCCGGCACGCACGGCGGGGTGGAGCAGGCCGGCCACAGCATCGCGGTGGACCCGTGGGGCCGGGTGCTGGCCGAGGCGGGGCCCGGGGAGGAAGTGCTGACCGTGGAGTTCGACCCGGCCGAGGTGGCCAAGGCGCGGGCGGAGTTCCCGGTGCACCGGGACCGGCTGCTCGGCATCCCGGCACCGGTCCAGCGCTGACGGCACCCCCGGAGCGGTCCGGAGCGGAGCACGAGCCGGTGCGGAGCGCGGACCGGGCGGGCAGGGGTGCGGGCGGGCACATGTGGGGGGCTTGTACACAGCCGTGTCCCTTTTGAGAAGATGAGCCCTCGTCGTGTTACCAGCCGTTCTTCCGCCGGTCTGTCCCGTCAGGCCGCCAGCCCGCCCGAGGAGGTCGCGCGCATGTTCGGCACCGGCGCGGGCGGCACCCGTCCCGTGATCCAGCGCAACAGCCTGCGCGAGCAGATCGCGGGCGCGCTGCGCGAGGAGATGATGGCCGGCCGGCTCGCGGCCGGGCGGAACTTCACCGTCAAGGAGATCGCCGAGCTCTACGGGGTCTCGGCGACCCCGGCCCGCGAGGCGCTGGTCGACCTCGCCGCGCAGGGGCTGCTCCGGGCCGAGCACCACCGGGGCTTCACCGTCCCCGAGTTCGGCTGGGACGACTTCCGGGAGATCTTCGAGTCCCGGGTGCTGATCACCGACAGTTACTTCCGTCGGCTGGCCGTGAACCCCGGTCGGCCGGACGACAGCCGGCTGCCCTCGCTGCGCCGCCGGGCGGACGCCGCGGTGCGGGCGGCCCGGGCGGGCAACCTGGACGTGATGGTGGGCTGCGACCGCCGGTTCTGGCAGGAGGTCGCCGGGCTGCTGGGCAACCGCCGGATCGCGGACTACCTGGACTGGCTGCGGGTGCAGTCGTGGATGTTCGCCGCGCGGTACCTGCGGTCGATGCCGCAGCTGGGCGGCGTCTGCTGGGACAGCCACCTCGATCTGGTGGACGCGATCGAGGTGCGCGACGTGCCGCGCGTGCACCGGATCGTCTGCGAGTACAACCTCTTCACCGTCGGGCTGCTGGCCGAGCTGGCCGGGCAGCAGGTGGAGACGGTCGGGGTGCTGCCGCTGCTGACCGGCCGCCCGGTCGGCACACCTGGCGGCCCCGGGGCCGAGCACGGCCCGGTGGCGGCCGGGGCGCCCCGGACCGGGGAGGACGCGGAGCCGGGGAGCGCCCAGCGGTCGGAGGGTGCCGCGCGGACCCCGGGCGGCCCCGGGCCGGAGCAGCCGGAGCCGGGTACCGCGCACCACCAGGCGGAGCCGGGCCGGGAGCCCGGTGCCCGGGGCCGGGAGCGCGAGCTGGGCCGCGAGCTGGGCCGTGAACTGGGCCGTGAACTGGGCCTGGGCCTCGGCCTGGTGCCGCAGCCGAGGTCGGTCCCGTACGGACGGTTCGGCCGCCGGCTGCCCGAACCGCCCTCCGGCCAACTGCCCGAGGGACGGCCCGATCCGCATCGCGCGCCGGGCCGGTAGGGTGGGCGGTCGTTCGTCCCGGCCGCTCCTCGTACCGACCGTCCGGGTACCGACCCCCGTCCATCCGCCGTCCGCCGCCGCGCGGCCGGTTCCCGCCGCCCGGAGAGGAAGAGCCGGCCCATGGCCTGCGACCTCTGGCTCGTCCCGCTGGTGGACGTACTGAGCCACAGCCCCGACAACCCGTTCCGGGACGACCTCGCGCTCTACAACCGGGTGCTGGCCGACAACGGCCTGCCCGAGATGCCGGTCTACCGGTACGTGCCGGGACTCAGCGGGGCGGTCGAGCCGATAGCCGCCTTCGACTACGACTCGCTGCACTTCCTGCGCCGGGCCTACCTGCTGGGCCTCACCGGCCTGGACATCACCCCGGTGGACGCGCTGGGCGGGGACTACGAGCAGCTGCTGGAGATGTTCGAGAGCAGCGCCGAGCAGTCGCACCTGGTCTGGCACTTCGACCACGCCGGTGCCTACGTGCCGATCGAGTTCGCCGCCCCGCTGGTGGAGGAGTCGCTGCTGGCCTCGGGCGGGCCGCTCGGCTCCAGCCACGGGCTGCTGCGCGAGCTCCAGGCCGTGGCCCCGGCGCTGGGCATCGACCCGCTGGACCCGCCGGCACCGACCAGGCCGCTCGGTCCGACCGGCCTGGAGCAGCCGTTCGGTCCGCCGCTGGACGACCTGCACCCGTTCGCCCGGGAGCGGCACGCCTGGGCGGGCCTGTACGCGGCGGCGACCCGGAGCCTGCACCAGGGCTCGATGGTCGTCTTCGCCTGAGCCCGATCCGGAGTCCGGGTCCGAGCCCGGGTCCGAGCCGTAGCAGGAGTCCGGGGCCGAGCCCCTGGCCGCAGGCCACCGCGCGCACCGCGCCCGGACCGCTCCGCCCCGCCCCCGCCTACCGCAGCGGGCCCTCCGGCGGCCGCTGGCGCGGCATGGTGGGCCTGGCCCCCGGCGGCGGCAGCACCCGGACCTGGGCCCCGACGCCCGGCTCGGTACGCCCGCCCCAGCTGCCGGAGGCCTGGGTGGGCAGCCGGGTCATCCCGGCCCGGAACTCCAGCATCCACTCCGAGGTCTCCGTGCGGACCATGTCCGAGACGTCCTCGCAGAACCGCCGCAGCACCCCGAGGCACCGCTCTGCGGCCTCGCCCGCGGTCCCCTCGGTGGGGCCGAGCACCTCCCGGACGCACTCCGACGCCCAGTCGAACTGGAAGGCCTCCAGCCGGCGCTGCAGCGCCTGCGCGGTGGAGACGTCGCGCATCCAGCCGGAGGTCAGTCCGAACGCCCGGTCCGCGCCGTAGCAGGCGCCGGCCAGCGCCAGCCCGACGTAGCCCCAGTCGGCGGCGTGGGCGACCGTCCCGGTGAGGTCGACCAGCGGGGCGGTGACCCCGCCGACCGCGAAGCCGGTCGTGCCGAACCGCAGCAGCCGGGCCCAGCGGCGCTTCCAGATCCGGTCCCGGCGGTACCAGTCGATCGCCTCGACCGCCCGCTCCTCGGACCAGCGGTACAGCTCCTCCAGCCGCTCCGCGGGCTCGCCCCAGTCCCCGAGCGGGAACTGGCGGGCGCTCAGGTCGGACCGGTGGCGGGTCGACGCGCGGGGCGCGAGGGTCGCGGCGGGCGGATCCTCCTCGCCGATCTCCTTGCCCCAGGCACTCTCCTCGGGCTGCATTTCCGGCTGGCTCACCTGTGGGGCTCCCTGTGGCGGGCGGACGGCTGGTCTGGCTGGTCCCGACTCTGCGCGGACTGACGTGTCGTCGGCCTGACGGCCGGTGAAACGCCGGACAACGCGCCGAACACGCCGCCGTTCCGGTGCGGGTGCGGGTGTCCCGGGACGGCACCGCCGACGGTCGCCGACGGTGGTCCAACAGCACTTCTTACCGCCAAATGGCTGACCGTGGGGGCGCTTCACCAATGATCGTTATCGGATTCGGCCACCGGATCCCGAGGTGGGAGGGTTGCGGCGGTCGGCAGGATTTCACCCGTCCGAGGGAGCCGTCGGTGACCCGCTGTCCTGACCCGGGCACCGAGAGGCGACTTCGGCACCCCCGGGACTGGACGATCCTCCGAGGCAGTGCGTGTACCCGAGCCCCTCGATCGTCTCTTCCTACGGGACCGGAGAGCGGCCTGAACCGGCCACCGACTACCCTTACCCAGCGTGAAGGTCCTCGTCATCGGCGGCGGCGCCCGCGAACACGCCCTGTGCCGCTCTCTGTCCCAA
Organism: Kitasatospora purpeofusca; assembly: GCF_036010405.1. Lineage (NCBI taxonomy): Bacteria > Bacillati > Actinomycetota > Actinomycetes > Kitasatosporales > Streptomycetaceae > Kitasatospora > Kitasatospora purpeofusca. The sequence goes on from NZ_CP108561.1 coordinate 5,086,454, forward strand.
GATCCCGCCGTGACCGAGCTGCACTGTGCCCCGGGCAACGCCGGGATCGCGCAGGTGGCGACGGTCCACCCGGTCGACCAGCTCGACGGCGCGCAGGTCACCGCGCTCGCCGTGCTGCTCGGCGCCGAACTGGTCGTGGTCGGCCCGGAGGCCCCGCTGGTCGCGGGCGTCGCCGACGCCGTGCGCGCGGCCGGCATCCCGGTGTTCGGCCCGTCCGCGGAGGCCGCCCTGCTGGAGGGCTCCAAGGCCTTCGCCAAGGACGTGATGGCCGGCGCCGGCGTACCCACCGCCCGCTCCTACGTCTGCACCACCGGCGCCGAGGCCGCCGAGGCCCTGGACGCCTTCGGCCCGCCCTACGTGGTCAAGGACGACGGCCTGGCCGCCGGCAAGGGCGTCGTGGTCACCTCCGACCGCGCGGAGGCGCTGGCCCACGCCGAGGCCTGCGAGAGGGTGGTGATCGAGGAGTACCTGGACGGCCCCGAGGTCTCGCTGTTCGCGATCACCGACGGCACCACCGTCCTCCCGCTCCAGCCCGCCCAGGACTTCAAGCGCGCCCTCGACGGCGACCAGGGTCCCAACACCGGCGGCATGGGTGCCTACTCGCCGCTGCCCTGGGCCCCCGAGGGCCTGGTCGAGGACGTCCTGGCGACCGTGCTGCAGCCGACCGTGGACGAGCTGCGCCGCCGCGGCACCCCGTTCTCCGGCCTGCTCTATGCCGGTCTGGCGCTGACCTCGCGCGGCACCCGGGTGATCGAGTTCAACGCCCGCTTCGGCGACCCGGAGACCCAGGTCGTGCTGGCCCGGCTGCGCACCCCGCTGGCGGGCGTGCTGCACGCCTCGGCCACCGGCGCCCTGGACCAGCTGGAGCCGCTGCGCTGGGACGAGGGCGCCGCGGTCACCGTGGTGATCGCCGCCGAGGGCTACCCGGCCGCGCCGCGCACCGGCGACCCGATCGAGGGCCTGGCCGAGGCGGAGGCCGCCGACGGCACCGCGTACGTGCTGCACGCCGGGACGAAGGCGGACGGCGAGCGCGTGCTGAGCGCCGGGGGCCGGGTGCTGTCGGTCACCGCGACCGGTGTCGACCTCGTCGAGGCGCGCGAGCGGGCGTACCGGTCGGTCGGGCGGATCTCGCTGGCCGGCGGCCAGCACCGCGGGGACATCGCGCTGAAGGCCGCGCAGTAGCGGCCGCCCGCCCCCGTTCCGTCCCCGGGCCCCCGGCACGCCTCCGCGCGCCGGGGGCCCGGGCGTTCCGGGCCGCGTCCGGCCGCCCCGGCGGCGGCCGTCGGCGCGGCTTCGCGGGCCCGCCCGGCGCGAGCCCCGGCGCGGACGCCCGGCGGGCCCCGGCACCCTCCTCCGCACCCCCCTGGACAACCCCCATGGCCGCAGCGCGCCCCGGCGTTTCCGAACCGGGTGGGACGGGAGCGACACCCGGTGCCGCCACACCGTTCGGTCCCCGGAATCCAGCCCATCGAGTGACAGCGACCGCATCCGGCTGACGTAACCGGCTGCCCGGCCTTATGGTGCGCTGGACCACGGCACCACAGGTCGGGCCGCTTCCGGCCGCCGCCGGGTAGGGGTGGTCGTGCGGGGGGATGCTGGACGGCGTCCGGCCGGACCGGACCCGCCGGGCGCTTCCCGGGGGCGGTCGTCCGGTTTTCGGGCGGTGTCACCGGGACGAGTGGAAACCGGGGCGATCCGGAACACCCACCCGCACCCGGGCGTCGAAAATGTCGGAAGCGCCACGCAGCATGTACTACCGGGGCTCGGACACCACCGTTTCCCGGTCGGAACTGATCGTTTCGAATCGGCTCAGGGCCCCGTCACGGGTGTCCCGGGGCTCCGAAGGGGGTGCCGCACCGTATGGCCGCTGTCGACACCGCGCGCGCTCACGCCCAGGCGGTCCTGCGGATCAGGGGCCTCGCCCTGGCCGCCGCCGCGCTGCCCGCCGCCACCGCGGTGGTGCTGCTCGCCGGCCGGTTCACCGGGCGGATCGGTGCCCCCGGCTCCCCCGACGGGGCGGCCTGGGACATCGCCCGCTGGACGGTCTGCGCGGTGGCCGCGCTGACCCTCCTGGTGGCCGGGCTGGCCGCCCGCGCCTACCGCCGGGCCGTCCCGCCGCAGACCCCGGCCGTGCCGCTGGACCGCGCCCAGGCCCCCGAGCTGTACCGGCTGATCGACGAACTCGCGGACCGGCTGGAGGTCCCCGCGCCGTCCGCCGTGGCGCTCACCCCGGACTGCGACAGCTGGCTGGAGGACGTCCCCGCGCCGAGGCCCCGCCGCTCCCGGGCGGCCGGCCACGAGCCGACCGCCCCGGTGCTGGTGGTCGGCTCGCCGTTCCTCTGGTGGATGCGGGCCGGTGAGCTGAGGGCCCTGCTCGCCCCGGTGGTGGCCGGAACCGCGGCCGCCGCCGACCCGGAGATCGCCGCCGCCCGGCACTTCCTGCGCTCGCTGGACGCCAGCCTGGACGCCGGCCCCGCCGACGGACCGGCCGGCCTCCCCGGGGGCTGCGCACCGCGTCCGCCCCGCCGGGGCCCGGTCGCCCTGACCGACCGCCTCACCGACCGGATCACCCGCCGGCTGCTGGGCGCCTGCCGCGAGCACGCCGCCGAGCTGGAGCGCTCCGTCGCCGGCTGGGCCTCCGAGCAGGCCCGCAGCGTCGACTACGGCCTGCGGATCGCCGCCCAGGAGCAGGTCGGCCTCGCCTACGCGGGCTGGGACCGGCTGCTCACCCGGGTCGCGCTGCCCGCCTGGCGGCTCGGCCGGCACCCCGCGCACCTGAACGCCGGAGTGGTGGCCGCGCTCACCGAGCTGTCCCGGCGCGACCGGCTGGCCGACGGCTACAGCAGCCGGCTCGGCGACCGCCCGGCCTGCGACCTGCTGGAGGAGCCGGGCGAGGTGGACGCCGCGGTCTCCCGGCTCGCCGCCGAGCTGTTCTTCGGGGCGCCCGCCTCCGGTGCCTGGCGCGAGCTGGAGTGGGTCGACTACCCGGCCGAGGTGGTGGACGCCGGCTGGCGGGCCCGCGCCGCCGCCCTGCAGTCCGCGCTGGACCTGCTCGCCCCGCAGGCCCGCCCCGGCGCCCCGACGCTGACCCGGCTGCTCGGCCGGCTGGCCGACGGCGACGGCGAGCGGCTGGCCGCCGCGCTCGCCGCCCAACTGGCCCGCACCACCGCGCCCGCGCCGCTGCTCGAACCGGTCCGGTCCGGGCGGGACGTCCTGGTCGACCACGTCACCGCGATGGTCTGCTGCGCCGCCGTGGACACCGCGGGCGCCGTCCCCGGTCTCGACTGGCTGGACGGCCCGGTGCTGCTGCTCGGCGGGGTCCGCCGCACCGACCTGGCCGAGCCGGTGGCCCAGGCCGTCGAACAGGGCCAGGACGGGCCCCTGCGGGCCTGGCTGGACGCCGCGGACGTCCGGCTGGAGAAGCCGGTCCGGCTCTGACCCCGCCGCCGACCGGCCCCTCGGGGGCGCGAGCTCCGACGGTGAGCGCCCCCGGCCGGGCAGGCCGCCCCGGGTCTTCGCAGGCCGGAGGCCGTCCGTCCGACGGCCCGGAAGATTCCCGCCACTAGTTGCTACCGTGGGGTGACGCAGCGCCAGCACGGTGTGGTGTATTAGACCGCACGCACATCCGGGAGGCACGTGCCAACCGGCGAAGGTGCACCTGGGAGGGGCGCGCGTGGGGACCGAACTCAACCGCCGCTGGGAGTCCGGGACGCACGCGCACAGCGTCTCCGACCCCTTCGGCCAGGGCCCGCTGCCCTGGCTCCGCAGCCCGGACCAGTACGTCGCCGGTGCCGAGGGCGACGAGGTGCCCTGGTACGTCTCGGTGGACGCGCCCGGGCAGCGCCCGCTGTCCGCCGGGGTGCGGGGCAGACCGGCGGTCGGCAGCCCGCTCGGCGCGAACGACGAGGAACAGCAGATCAAGGGCTTCGCCTCGGCCGGGGTGGTCCGCCCCGGCGGCTCGGTGGACCTGCGGGTCACCGTCAACCCGCCCCGCGAGTTCACCGTCGACGTCTTCCGGATCGGCCACTACGCGGGCGACGGCGCCCACCACATGACGTCCAGTCCGCTGATCGCCGGGATGTCCCAGCCGGCCCCGATGGTGGTCGGCCGGACCGTCTCCTGCCACCACTGGTGGCACACCTGGCGGCTGCAGATCCCGCAGCACTGGCGGCCCGGCGCCTACGTCGCCGTGCTCACCACCGCCGACATGCTGCACCGCAGCCACATCCCCTTCACCGTGCGGGACTTCGAGGACCAGAACCGCTCCGCCGAGCTGCTGCTGGTGCTCCCCGACGTGACCTGGCAGGCGTACAACCTCTTCCCCGAGGACGGCCGCAGCGGCGCCAGCCTCTACCACGCCTGGGACGGCGGCCGGCTGGTCGGCGAGCCCGAGGCGGCCGTCACCGTCTCCTTCGACCGGCCGCACGCCACGGCCGGGCTGCCGCTGCACGTGGGCCACGCCTACGACTTCATCCGCTGGGCCGAGCGCTACGGCTACGACCTCTCCTACGCCACCGCCACCGACCTGCACGCCGGCCTGGTCGACGCCTCCCGGCACCGCGCGCTGGTCTTCCCCGGCCACGACGAGTACTGGTCCGAGCCGATGCGCCGGGCCGCCGAACGGGCCCGGGACGGCGGCACCTCGCTGGTCTTCCTCTCCGCCAACACCATGTACTGGCGGGTCGAGCTGAGCCCCGGTCCGTCCGGGGAGCCCAACCGGATGCTCAACTGCCGCAAGCGCCAGAAGGTCGGTCCGGGCAGCCCGGCGGCCGGGGTGCCCGGCGCCGCCAGCGCGCTGTGGCGCGACGCCGGCGAGCCCGAGCAGCACCTGCTCGGGCTGCAGTACTCCGGCCGGGTCGCCGCGCCGGTCCCGCTGGTCGCCCGGCACACCGCGCACTGGCTCTGGGACGGCACCGGCGTCCAGGAGGGCGAGGAACTGCCCGGGCTGGTGGCCGGCGAGGCGGACCGCTACTACCCCAAGGTCGCCCTGCCCGAGCACAGCGAGCGGGTGCTGCTCGCCCACTCCCCGTACCGGGACCTGGCCGGCCGCACCCGCTACCAGGAGACCTCGCTCTACCGGGCGCCCAGCGGCGCGTACGTCTTCGCCGCCGGCACCTTCGCCTGGTCGCCCGCACTGGACCGCCCGGGGCTCACGGACGAGCGGATCCAGCGGGCCACCGCCAACCTGCTGGACCGGCTCTGCAAGAACGGCTGACCGGCCCGGCCCGGGTCCGGCCCCCGGGCCGGGCCGGTGCCCATGACAGACTCGACCCCAGTGACCTCCCCTTTCGCGCCCCACGCCCGCGAACGACCCCTGAGGACTGAGACGATCTTGAGCGGATTTGTCACCAAGCCCGAGCCGGTCCAGGTGCCCGGCCTGGTCCACCTGCACACCGGCAAGGTGCGCGACCTGTACCGCGCCGAGTCGGGCGAGCTGGTGATGGTCGCCAGCGACCGCACCTCGGCCTACGACTGGGTGCTGCCCAACGAGATCCCGGACAAGGGCCGCATCCTCACCCAGCTCTCGCTGTGGTGGTTCGAGCGGATCGCCGACATCGTGCCCAACCACGTGGTCTCCACCGACGTCCCGGCCGGCGCCCCCGCCGACTGGAAGGGCCGCACCCTGGTCTGCCGCAGCCTGGAGATGGTGCCGGTCGAGTGCGTCGCCCGCGGCTACCTGGCCGGCTCCGGCCTGGAGGAGTACCGGGTCTCCCGCACCGTCTGCGGCATCGCGCTGCCCGAGGGCCTGGTCGACGGCTCGGAGCTGCCCGCCCCGATCTACACCCCCGCCCTCAAGGCCGAGGTCGGCGAGCACGACGAGAACGTCTCCTACGAGGAGACCGCCCGCCGGATCGGCGCGGAGCTGGCCAACCAGCTGCGCCGGACCACCCTGGACGTCTACTCCCGCGCCCGGGACATCGCCCGTGACCGGGGCATCGTGCTGGCCGACACCAAGTTCGAGTTCGGTCTGCTGGACGGCGAGCTGGTGATCGGCGACGAGGTGCTCACCCCGGACTCCTCGCGCTTCTGGCCGGCCGACGAGTGGGAGCCGGGCCACCCCCAGCCCTCCTTCGACAAGCAGATCGTCCGCGACTGGCTGACCTCCCCGGCCTCCGGCTGGGACCGGAGGAGCGAGCAGCCGCCGCCGGAGCTGCCGGCCGAGGTCCTGGACCGGGTCCGGGCCAAGTACGTCGAGGCCTACGAGCGGATCACCGGCCTGACCTGGGTCTGAGACCGGGCGGGCGCCCGCGGGCCGGCGGTCAGATCCAGCCGTGCTCGCGGGCGATCCGCACCGCCGCGTGCCGGTTCTCCGCGCCCAGCTTGGCGACGGCCGAGGACAGGTAGTTGCGCACGGTGCCCTGGGAGAGCGAGGCGCGTTCCGCGATCCCGGCGATCGAGGTGCCGTCGGCGGCCAGCTCCAGCACATCGGTCTCGCGCGGGGTCAGCGGCGTCTCCCCGGCGGAGATCGCGTCCGCCGCGAGCTCCGGGTCCACGTACCGGCCGCCGGCCCGGACGGTCCGGATGATCCCGGCCAGGTCCGCCGCGGAGACGGTCTTCGGCAGGAAGCCCCGGACACCGACCTCCAGCGCCCGCTTCAGATAGCCGGGGCGGCCGTGACCGGTGACGATCATGCAGCGGCAGTCCGGCAGCAGCGCGCGCAGCCGGGTGGCCACCTCGATGCCGTCCAGACCGGGCATCTGGAGGTCCAGCACCGCGATGTCCGGCCGGTGCGCCTCGGCCATCGCCAGCGCCTCCGGGCCGGAGGCCGCCTGGGCGACCACGGTGAGGTCCTCCTCCAGGGCCAGCAGCGCGGCGAGCGCGCCGCGGATCAGGTGCTCGTCGTCGGCGAGCAGGACGCGGACGGGCGCGGGGTCGGTCATCGGCGGGCCTTCCGTACGGCGGGGGTCAGAGCGGGACGCTGGCGAGCAGCCGGAAGAGCCCCGGCCCGGCCTCCGGGACGGTCAGCTCGCCGTTGTGGGCGGCGAGCCGTTCCCGCAGGCCGCTCAGGCCCGTCCCGCCGCCCTGGGAGGGCAGAGGTACGGCCGGCACCCCGTCATTCTCCAGCTCCAGCAGGGCCCGGCCGCCCTCGCGGCGGAGCCTGATCGAGCAGTGGCCCGCCTCGCTGTGCCGCAGCACATTGGTGGTGGCCTCGCGGATCACCCAGCCGAGCACCGACTGGACCGCCTCCGGCAGCGTCTCGGCGTGCTCGCCGAGGTCGATCTCGCAGGCCACGTCGGCGGAGCGGAGCACCGCGCGGGCGCCGACCGCCTCCGCGTGCAGGGCCGCCGTGCGGTAGCCGCGGACGACGTCGCGGACCTCGCGCTGGGACTCCTGGGCGATCTGCTGCACCTCGGCCATCTGCTCGGCGGCCTCCGGTCGGCCGCGCCGGGCCAGCTGGACGGCCAGCTCGCTCTTGAGCGCGATGGTGGTGAGGTTGCGGCCCATCACGTCGTGCAGGTCGCGGGAGAACCGCAGCCGCTCCTCGGCGACGGCCAGCCGGGCCTGGGCCTCGCGGGCGGTGTCCAGCTCCTGGACCACCGACTGGAGCCAGGCGAAGCTGCGGCAGCTGCAGCCGATGAGGAGCATGACCAGCCCGCTGCCGGTCAGGACCCCGAGCGAGGTACCGGGGGTGGCGCCGGTCAGCAGCATCGCGGGGAGGACGGCGAGCAGCGCGACCGCCCCGGCGAGGGCCGCCCGGAGCGGGCGCAGCCCGACCGAGGCCGGGCCGAAGGCGGAGAAGAGCATGGTGCTGGCGACCGGGGCGGTGAAGGACACGAGCTCCCCGCCGTTGGCCGCGTCGACCCGGGGGCCGAGCAGCAGTAGCGCCCAGGAGCCGGCCACCGCGAGGCCGCCGTTGAGGGCGAGCCAGCGCAGGTGGTCGGTGGGCCGGTTCAGGTAGTGGTCCAGGGAGGTGCGGTAGGCGCGCAGGGTGACCAGGGTCTGGGCGAGGCCGAGCACCAGGGCGACCCTGGAGGCCGGGTCGCTCCCGGAGTCCGGGTCGGCCAGATTGATCATCACGGTGAGCGGCAGCGGCGCCAGCGCCATCAGATAGAGCGACCAGCGGAGGTAGAGCTCGGAGCGCTGGGGCTTGGAACGGCCCCGCCACGCGCGCACCGGATTCACGACACCCATTTCTCCCGCTCCCCGTTCCGTCATGATCGTGCTGCGGCCTTCTTATCAGAGGTCGAACGGGGAGCGGGCCTTCGGATCGGTACCGGGCGGACGGGCGCTCAGCGGCGCGGCTCCCAGCGGAAGTACCGGACGGCGCCCCAGACCGCCAGGGCGAGCCAGACGCTCCCGGTGACCAGGTGCGGAGCGGCGGTGGCCCAGGTGCCGGCGAAACCGGTCGGGGCGGCCGAGCCGTCGGTGCCGAACCAGCCGACCCGGACCAGCTGGAAGGCCGGGGTGGAGGGCAGCAGGCGGCAGATGTCGGCGACGCGCTCGGGCATGACCTCCAGCGGGACGAACAGCCCGGAGCCGAACTGGGTGAGCAGCAGGACCGGCATGGTGGTGATGCCGGCGCTCTCCACGGTCCGGGTGAAGGCGCTGGAGACGGCGGCCAGGGCCATCAGCGTCGCGACCACCAGGGCCAGGCCGACCACCAGCAGCAGCGGGTTGACCGGTGCGGTGAGGTGCAGGGCGGTGGCGCCGACGACACCGATCACCCCGCACATCAGCAGGGCCAGGCCGACCGAGGGGACGGCGGTGCCGACCAGGATCTCGATGTCCCTGGCCTCCCCGGTGCGCAGCCGCTTGAGCACCAGCTCGCCGCGGCGGGCCACGTAGGCGGCGGTCAGGTTGTAGTAGACGACGAAGGCCAGCACCATGCCGACCGCGCCGTTGACCAGCAGCGAGTCGACGTCCAGGCCCGGGCTGGTCTCGGCCTGCTGGTCGAGCACGTTCTTGAGCCCGCCGATCAGCAGTACCGGCAGCAGGAGGGCGGTGAACAGGGCGGTCCGGTTGCGGAGCAGCAGGACCCCCTCGGCCCGGCCGAGGGCGAGCAGACGGCGGACGACGGTGCTCCGCGGGCCGACGCCGGAGGACCGGGTGCGCTGCGGACCGGCGGTGGTGGTGGCGGTGGTCATCGGGAGAGTCCGATCAGCTTGCGGCGGGCGGGGGGAGCGGCGGGGGTGTCGGCGGGGGGCCGGTGGCCGGCCTCGGAGGCGATGGCCAGGAAGGCCTCCTCCAGCGAGGCGCTGCGGGCGTCGAGGGCGCCGAGCGCGATCCCGTGCCGGTCGGCCCAGCCGAGCAGCTCGGTCAGGGTGGCCTGGAGGGCGGGCGTCCTGACGGTGACCTTCCGGCCGTCGACGGTGACGGTGGCGCCGGCCAGCGGCGGGAGGGAGGTGCCGGCGAACGCGGGGAGCTCGAAGCCGATCCGGGACGGGCGCCCGGCGATCACTTCGGCCACCGTGCCGGCCATGACGATCTGTCCGCCGTGCATGATCGCCAGCCGGTCGGCGAGCTCCTCGGCCTCCTCCAGGTAGTGCGTGGTGAGCAGCACCGTGGTGCCCTCGGCACGCAGTTCGCGGACCAGCTGCCAGACGGAGGCGCGGGCCTCCGGGTCGAGGCCGGTGCTCGGCTCGTCCAGGAACAGCACCTCGGGACGTCCGAGCAGGGCCATCGCCAGGTCGAGGCGGCGGCGCTCGCCGCCGGAGAGCTGCTTCACCCGGACACCGCGGCGGTGGCCGAGGCCGACCAGCTCCAGCGCCTCGTCCACGGGGCGGGCGTGGCTGGTGATGCCGGCCCAGGCGCGGCCGGTCTCGCCGACGGTGAGGTCGCCGGGGAAGCCGCCCTCCTGGAGCATGATGCCGATCCGGGGGCGGACGGAGGCCCGCTCCCGGTGCGGATCCTGCCCGAGCACCCGGACCCGGCCCCCGGTCGGGGCGGCGAGGCCCTCGACGAGTTCCATGGTGGAGGTCTTGCCCGCCCCGTTGGTGCCCAGCAGGGCGAACAGCTCGCCGCGTCCGACGGTCAGGTCGACGCCGCGGACCGCGTGGTAGCGGTCACCGCCGGCGCCGTAGTGGCGGTGCAGGTCGGTGACCTCGATCACGTGGTCGCCGGCGGCGTGGGGCTGGCTCGTTTCCATGCCTCAAGCCTTCCGCCGACCGGGCCGCGCGGGCAGTGCGCGGTCTCACCGGAACCCGGTGCGGATCCACGGGTGGGCGATGACAAATGTCATGGGTGCCTTCGGGATTCCGCCGGGAGCGGGAAACGCCGAAGGGCCCTCTCTTCCGAGAGGACCCTTCGTACTGGAGCGGACGACGAGATTCGAACTCGCGACCCTCACCTTGGCAAGGTGATGCTCTACCAACTGAGCCACGTCCGCAGGATGTAACTATTGAGTTGTACTGTGCTCGCTACTGCGAGCGGACGACGAGATTCGAACTCGCGACCCTCACCTTGGCAAGGTGATGCTCTACCAACTGAGCCACGTCCGCCTGGTGCCTGGGGCACCTGCCGCCTCTCCGGATCTCTCCGTTGCGGCGACGAGGAATACTCTACAGCATCTTTCGGGGTGGTCGCCCCACCCTTCTGCCGAGGGCGGGACGACCGGGGCCGGGTGGTCAGTTCGCCTCGGCGAAGGACTCGTAGACGTGCTTCGGGATGCGGCCGCGGGCGGGCAGTTCCATGCCGCGGGACTGGGCCCAGGCGCGCACGGCGGCCGGGTCGGGGGTGAGGGCGGTGCGGCGGAAGGACTTTCCGGTACGGCTCTGGCGGCGGCCGGCCGCGACGAACGGGGCGAGGGCCTCCCGCAGCTTTTCCGCGTTGTCCACGGACAAATCGATCTCGTACGACTTCCCGTCGACGCCGAAGTGGACGGTTTCTGCGGCTGCGCCGCCGTCCAGGTCGTCGGAGAGCGTGACAACTACACGCTGAGCCATGGGTGTCAATCCTCTCGGGCAATTCGGCCGACAAGGGTGCGGGTGCGCCCCGGGGCCTGATGTGCACCCTTCGCGCAAGTGCATACGGGCAGGCCGGATGGCCGTGCCGGATACGCAGCACTCGCCGCGGCAGGTGGCCCTATTCTGCACCCGAAGCGGGGAGAAATCGAAGAGTCCGGCTTTCTTTTCCGGATATTCACGTGTCTTCGCCGGGTGCCGGATACCGGTGCACTCGACTGGCCGATCTGTCCGGAGTGCCGGTATTCGGGTGCTCTTCGGTGGTTCTCGCGGGGGTTCCGGAATCCGGCGAAAAGGGGCACCCGGCGGGGGTGGCGGGCAGGTGGAGCCCTTGTGGCGTAAGGGTCGTCGGTCTACGCGCGTCACCGTCCCCGGCCAGCAAACACGCTCGAAACCCCCGGTAGTCTGGAGTTCCCCCGCCTCACGAAGACACCACCGGGAGTGCCAGTGGCACGCGTCGTAGTCGACGTCATGCTCAAGCCGGAGATCCTCGACCCCCAGGGACAGGCGGTGCAGCGTGCGCTGCCCCGTCTCGGATTCACCGGGATCTCCGACGTCCGCCAGGGCAAGCGTTTCGAGCTGGAGCTGGAGGGCCCGGTCGACGACGCCGCGCTCGCCCGTATCCGCGAAGCCGCCGAGACCTTTCTCGCCAACACCGTGATCGAGGACTTCACCGTCCGCGTCGAGGAGGACGGCAAGTGACCACCCGCGTCGGCGTCGTCACTTTCCCCGGCTCCCTCGACGACCGCGACGCCCGGCGCGCGGTCCGCCTGGCCGGCGCCGAGCCGGTCGCCCTCTGGCACCGTGACAAGGATCTCCACCAGGTCGACGCCGTCGTCCTGCCGGGCGGATTCAGTTACGGCGACTATCTGCGCTGCGGTGCGATCTCCCGGTTCTCGCCGGTGATGGAGACCGTCATCGAGCAGGCCCGGCTGGGAATGCCCGTTCTCGGTATCTGCAACGGCTTCCAGGTGCTGTGCGAATCCCACCTGCTGCCCGGCGCGCTCACCCGCAACGACTCGCTGCACTTCGTCTGCCGCGACCAGAAGCTGCGGATCGAGAACAACGGCACCGCCTGGACCCGGGATTACACCCCCGGGCAGGAAATCGTCGTGCCGCTGAAGAACGGCGAGGGCCGCTTCGTCGCCGACGAGCGGGTCCTGGACGAGCTGGAGGCCGAGGGCCGGGTGGTCGCCCGTTACCTCGACGTCAACCCCAACGGTTCGTACCGTGACATCGCCGGCATCACCAACGCCGCCGGCAATGTCGTCGGTCTGATGCCGCACCCCGAGCACGCCGTGGAGCCGCTCACCGGTCCCACCACCGAGGGCCTGGGCTTCTTCACTTCCGTTCTGAAGCAGCTGGTGAACGCCTGATGAGCCTCGACACCGTCAAGAACGCCGAGCAGACCCCGGACGCCGCCCAGCCCTGGGCCGAGCTCGGTCTCAAGCAGGACGAGTACTCCCGGATCCGGGAGATTCTCGGCCGCCGCCCGACCGGCGCGGAACTCGCCATGTACTCGGTCATGTGGTCGGAGCACTGTTCGTACAAGAGCTCCAAGGTCCACCTGAAGCAGTTCGGCGACAAGAAGCCCGAGACGGACGCGATGCTCGTCGGCATCGGCGAGAACGCCGGTGTGGTCGACGTCGGCCAGGGTTACGCGGTCACCTTCAAGGTCGAGTCGCACAACCACCCGTCGTACATCGAGCCCTACCAGGGCGCGGCCACCGGCATCGGCGGCATCGTCCGCGACATCCTGGCGATGGGCGCCCGCCCGGTCGCCGTGATGGACCCGCTGCGGTTCGGTGCGGCCGACCACCCGGACACCCGGCGCGTGCTGCCCGGGATCGTCGCGGGCATCGGCGGCTACGGCAACTGCCTGGGCCTGCCGAACATCGGCGGCGAGGTCGTCTTCGACTCCTGCTACCAGGGCAACCCGCTGGTCAACGCGCTCTGCGTGGGTGTCATGAAGCACGAGGACATCCACCTCGCGCAGGCCTCCGGCGCCGGCAACAAGGTTGTCCTGTACGGCGCCCGCACCGGCGGCGACGGCATCGGCGGCGTCTCGGTGCTCGCCTCCGAGACCTTCGACGACAGCAAGCCGGCCAAGCGCCCGGCGGTCCAGGTCGGCGACCCGTTCCAGGAGAAGCTCCTGATCGAGTGCACCCTGGAGATCTTCCGGGAGAAGCTGGTCAAGGGCATCCAGGACCTCGGCGGCGCCGGGCTGTCCTGCGCCACCTCCGAGCTGGCCTCGGCCGGCTCCGGCGGCATGCGGATCGACCTCGACACGGTGCACCTGCGCGACCACACGCTCTCGCCCGAGGAGATCCTCATGAGCGAGTCGCAGGAGCGCATGTGCGCGATCGTCGAGCCGGACAAGATCGACCGCTTCCTGGAGATCTGCGAGAAGTGGGACGTCATCGCCAACGTCATCGGTGAGGTCACCGACGGCGAGCGGCTGGAGATCTTCTGGCACGGCGAGCTCGTGGTGGACGTGCCCCCGCGCACCGTCGCCCACGAGGGCCCGACCTACCAGCGCCCGTACGCCCGCCCGAGCTGGCAGGACGCGCTGCAGGCCGACGCCCCGACGGCCGAGCGGCTGGCCCGCCCGACCACCGGCGAGGGCCTCAAGGCGGACCTGCTGAAGCTCGCCTCGCACCCGAACCAGGCCTCCAAGTCCTGGATCACGGACCAGTACGACCGGTACGTGCTCGGCAACACCGTGCTCTCGCACGGCGAGGACTCGGGCATGATCCGGATCGACGACGAGACCAACCTCGGTGTCTCGGTCGCCACCGACGGCAACGGCCGCTACACCAAGCTGGACCCGTACACCGGTGCCCAGCTGGCCCTCGCCGAGGCGTACCGCAACGTCGCGGCCGGCGGTGCCAAGCCGCTCGCCGTCTCGGACTGCCTCAACTTCGGCTCCCCCGAGGACCCGGACGTGATGTGGCAGTTCGCCGAGGCCACCCGGGGTCTCGCCGACGCCTGCCTGACCCTGGGCACCCCGGTGACCGGCGGCAACGTCTCGCTGTACAACCAGACCGGCGAGGTCGCCATCCACCCGACCCCCGTGGTCGCGGTGCTCGGCGTCATCGACGACGTCACCCGCCGCACCCCGATGGCGTTCGCCGAGGAGGGGCAGCTGCTCTACCTGCTCGGTGACACCGAGGACGAGCTGGGCGGCTCGGCCTGGTCGCAGGCGGTCCACGACCACCTGGGCGGCCTGCCGCCCAAGGTCGACCTGGAGCGCGAGCGGCTGCTCGGCGAGATCCTGATCGCCGGCTCCCGGGACGGCATGGTCGACGCCGCGCACGACCTCTCCGACGGCGGCCTGGGCCAGGCGCTGGTGGAGAGCTGCCTCAAGGGCGGCCGGGGTGCCCGGATCGTCGTGCCCGAGGGCCTGGACCCGTTCGTGTTCCTGTTCTCCGAGTCGGCCGGCCGTGCCGTCGTGGCCGTGCCGCGCAGCGAGGAGCTCCGGTTCAACGACATGTGCACCGCGCGGGGCCTGCCGGCCGTCCGCATCGGTGTGGTGGACGGCGACTCCCTGGACGTCCAGGGCCAGTTCACCGTCCCGCTGGCGGAGCTGAAGGACGCCCACACCGGCGTCATCGAGGCCCTGCTGGCCTGATTCGGCCCCCTTTCCCACGGGCGGACGGTTCGCGAGAACCGTCCGCCCGTGGGCGTATGTTGGGGGCCATGCCTGCCAAGTCCCGTACCTACCAGCCGGCCAGGGTGGTCGCCGCGCTCGCGGCGCAGACCGGTGCGCTGCGCGACGCCGTCCGGCGGCTGTGCGAACGCCCCGACGCCGAGCAGTGCCTGGCCCGGCCGACCAGGCTGGGGGAGTGGCGGGTGCGCGAGCTGCTGGCGCACCTCGCCGTCCAGATCGAGTGGCTGCCGGCGCATCTCGACGATCCGGCGGAGGGCCGGCCGCCGCTGGACCTGCCGCGGTGGGCGGAGCGGGTCGGCACCCTCGCCCCGCTGCTCGACGAGCAGGCCAGGGCGCGGTCGGCGGACGGGTTCGACGGTGACCCGGCCTCGGTGGCGGCGGCCTTCGACCGTGCCGCCGACGCGCTGCTCGGCGCCCTGGCCCGGCCGGAGGCGGCCGATCCGGCCCGGCGCTTCGAGATCCGGCTGGGCTCGATGGCGCTCACGGAGTTCCTGGTGACCAGGCTGGTCGAGACCGTGGTGCACGCCGACGACCTGGCCGAGGCGCTCGGTCCCGAGGCCTTCCCGCACGACCGGCAGGCGGTGGCCGCCGTGACCAGGATGCTCGCCGACGCCTTCGCCGAGCTGGTGCCGGGCGGCGCGGTGGAACTCCGGGTGCCCCCGTTCGCGGTGGTGCAGGCCGTCGAGGGGCCGAGGCACACCCGGGGCACCCCGCCGAACGTGGTCGAGACCGATCCGCTGACCTGGATCCGGCTGGCGACCGGCCGCGCCGACTGGGCGGAGGCGGTCGACTCCGCCGCGCTGTCGGCCAGTGGCGAGCGCAGCGACCTGCGGACGTACCTGCCGGTCCTGGGCTGAGCGGTCCCGCTCCGGTCGGGCGGCTCGCCCCGGCCGGGCCTCAGGGGACCGCGGGACCGCTCAGGTAGCTGCCCTCGGCGCTGTAGGGCCAGGCGTTGGCCGTACAGCCCTTGAGGCCGTAGATCTGCTGCATCATCGCGGGCGCGGGCTTGCCGGGGCCGGGGCAGCCCTCGTGGCCGTGGCCGATCCGGTGGCCGACCTCGTGGTTGATCACCAGGGCCCGGTACTCGTCGATCGGACCGCTGAACTGGGGCGAGCCGATGGTCCAGCGCTTGACGTTGACCACCACCTGGTTGCCGACGTTGCAGTTCACCTCGCCGCGGGTGTCCAGACCGGCCGCGCCGCAGATCCGGTCGACGGTGGCGGCGGAGGCGATCTTCACGGTGAAGTCGTAGGCACCGGAGGAGACCAGCTGGAAGCCGTTCCTGCGGTCGTTGGTCCAGCCGCGCCTGTCGGCGAGGATGCCCTGGATCTGGGCGGCGGAGGCCGTCGGGTCGATGCCGATGCCGTCCTCGACCTCGACCCGGTAGCGGCGGACGGTGCCCCGGCCGACCGGGTCGGCGGAGCCCTGGGCGACGGTGAAGGTGCCGGCGCCCTTGGCCGGCGGGGTCTCCGGGCCGCCCGGCTGCGGGGTGGCGGCGGGCGCGGGCGGAGCCGGGGGCGAGGGCGGGGCGCTGGGCGTGACCGGTGCCGGGGCGGCGGCCGCCGGGGGGCCGGACTGCGGCGCCGGGGGCACCGGGGCGGCGGGCGCGGCGGCAGTGCCGTCCGGCGGGGCGACCCTGGCCTGGGCGGTCCGGTCGGCGCCGGGCAGGGCGTCGGGGCGGTTCAGGGTGGACAGGGTGCCGCCGAGGATCAGCACCGCGGCGACCAGCGCGGTGAGCATGCCGGGCCCGAGCCGGCGGCGGGGCGGGCGCCTGCGGCGGGAGCCTGCCCCGCCGCGGGGCCGACCGCCGGCTCCGCCCGTGCGGGGCGCCGGGCGCCCCCCGGGGTGTGCGGCGGTACGGGAACGGCGGGCGGGACTGCTTGCGGGCACGCTGGGGCTTTCTGTCGACCCGTGGGGCCGCGGAACCTCGAACTGACGTGCGCGCCCCCCTGGCCAGCCCACCCTGGCATGGCGGACCGGTGAATGTCCATGTACGGGATGTGCACAGAACGGACAAAAACCGCCCCCGGTGTCCTGTCGGGCACCGGGGGCGGCGGGTCACGGGCGGTCGGGGCACCGGCCGTCCGGGCCTAGGCCCGGGGCGGGTGTCGGCCCGGGGCTGGTGTCAGCCCAGGGTCGCGGCGGCGGTCGGCGAGCTGTCCCGGAGGAACTGCGAGCAGCGCTCCGCCTCCTCCTTCTCCTCGATCGCGGCGGCGGCCCGGCCGAGCGCGTGCAGCGCCCGCAGGAAGCCGCGGTTCGGCTCGTGCTCCCACGGCACCGGGCCGTGGCCCTTCCAGCCGCTGCGGCGCAGCGAGTCCAGGCCGCGGTGGTAGCCGGTGCGGGCGTAGGCGTAGGACTCCACGACCCGGCCGGCCGCGAAGGCGTCGTCGGCGAGCTGGGCCCAGGCCAACGAGGAGGTCGGGAACTTCGCGGCCACCTCGGCCGGGGAGGCGCCGCCGGCCAGCAGCTCCAGCGGGCCGGGCTCGGCGGGCAGGTGCGTCGGGGCGGGACCCCCGAGGAGGTTCTCGTGAATGCTCATGCCCCCCAGTGAACCACCGGGGGGCACGAGTGCAGGACCACTGGGGGCAGGGGCCGCTACTTCAGGCGGTTGCCCGCCGAACGCAGCTGCTGAGCGGCCTCCAGCACGCGCGCGGCCATGCCGGCCTCGGCGAGCTTGCCCCAGGTGCGCGGGTCGTAGGTGTTCTTCCGGCCGACCTCGCCGTCGACCTTCAGCACACCGTCGTAGTTCTGGAACATGTGCGCCACGACGGGGCGGGTGAAGGCGTACTGGGTGTCGGTGTCCAGGTTCATCTTCACGACGCCGTTCTCCAGCGCGGTGGCGATCTCCTCGGCGGTCGAGCCCGAGCCGCCGTGGAAGACGAAGTCGAACGGGTCGTTCTTGCCGTACTGCTTGCCGATCGCGTCCTGGAGCTCGCGCAGCAGCTCCGGCTTCAGCACGACGTTGCCCGGCTTGTAGACGCCGTGCACGTTGCCGAACGAGGCGGCCAGCAGGTAACGGCCCTTCTCGCCCAGGCCCAGGGCCTCGGCGGTGCGGACGGCGTCGTTGACGGTGGTGTACAGCTCGTCGTTGATCTCGTGGGTGACGCCGTCCTCCTCGCCACCGGTCGGGGTGATCTCGACCTCAAGGATGATCTTGGCCGCGGCGGCCACGGCGAGCAGCTCCTGGGCGATGGCCAGGTTGTCGCTCAGCGTCTCGGCGGAGCCGTCCCACATGTGCGACTGGAAGAGCGGGTTCTGGCCCTTGGCGACGCGCTCGGCGGAGACCGCCAGCAGCGGACGGACGTAGCCGTCCAGCTTGTCCTTGGGGCAGTGGTCGGTGTGCAGCGCGACGGTGATGTCGTACTTGGCGGCGACGATGTGCGCGAACTCGGCGAGGGCGACGGCGCCGGTCACCATGTCCTTGTTGTGCTGGCCGCCCAGGAACTCCGCGCCGCCGGTCGAGATCTGGATGATGCCGTCGCTCTCGGCCTCGGCGAAGCCGCGCAGCGCGGCGTGCAGGGTCTGCGAGGAGGTCACGTTGATCGCCGGGTAGGCGAACTTGCCCGCCTTGGCCCGGTCCAGCATCTCGTTGTAGATCTCGGGAGTTGCGATGGGCATGCGAATCCGCTCCTGTCGGTGTGCGGCGTACGGACGGTGCTGTCCGACGCTGTGTACGCCTGGTGACGACTCCGGGGTACCGGGGCCGGTGCGCGGCTCTGCGTGCGGCTTGACCGGTACCGAGGTCAGAGGCAGCGGCCGCGGAGCGGCGATGAGGGTGTTCGCCACCGCGGGCCGGTCGCCGGTGCCATCTTCCCAGAATGCCCACCGCCTCCACCATGCGGCCCGCCAGTCGGGACGGCGGCCCCGGCGGCCCGCCGTTCCGGGGCCGCGTCCCGGGTGCGGCGGTGACGTGCGACGAAAGGACGATCACCCACCGACCCCCTGGGGCGAGGCTCGAACAAAGACGGGCCCGCTATCCTGCGGCCGTGGACTACAACCAGCTGGCCGTCAATCTGCTCGACGCCAAATCACTGATCTCGTCCCTCGGTGCGATCGGGCTGATCGCGATCATCTTCGCGGAGACCGGCCTGCTGGTCGGGTTCTTCTTCCCGGGTGACTCGCTGCTCATCATCGCGGGTGTCGCCGCCTCCAGCGCCGCCTCGTCGGTCCTCGGCGAGGGCCACCGACTGCCGATCGCGACCCTGCTGATCGGGGCGCCGATCGCGGCGATCGCCGGGGCCCAGCTCGGGCACCAGATCGGGGTGAAGGTCGGACCGAAGATGTTCGACAAGCCCGACTCGAAGATCTTCAAGCGCGAGTACGTGCAGAAGGCCGAGGAGTACTTCAACCGCTTCGGCCCCGGCAAGGCCGTCGTGCTCGCCCGCTTCATGCCGATCGTCCGGACCTTCCTGAACCCGGTCGCGGGCACGCTGGAGATGCCGGCCAGGACCTTCTTCCTCTGGAACGTCATCGGCGGCGTGCTGTGGACCGAGTCGATGCTGCTGATCGGCTACTTCTTCGGTGACGCGCTCGCTCCGGTGATCGACAAGTACCTGATCCCGGCCGTGCTGCTGATCGTGCTGCTCTCCATCTCGCCGATGCTGGTCGAGGTGCTGCGCGAGCGCCGGAAGAAGAAGGCCGCCGGCCCGGAGGCCGAGAACGCCGACGCCGATGCCGTCCAGGCCGGCGGCGGCCGGCACCGGCGCGGCTGAGCCTTCCACCCAGGACAACGGCCGGGGCCCGGCACTGTTTCACGTGAAACAGTGCCGGGCCCCGGCCGTTCGGTCGTGCGGGGAGTCGGGGCTCAGAGGCCCAGGTCGTCCAGGTCGTACGCCGTGACGTAGGGCAGGCCCTCGGCCTCGACCGCGGCGGCGCCGCCGCGCTCGACGATCACCGCGACGCCGACCACCTCGGCGCCCGCCTCGCGCAGGGCCTCGACGGCGGTCAGCACCGAGCCGCCGGTGGTGGAGGTGTCCTCGACGGCCAGCACCCGGCGGCCCTTGACCTCCGGGCCCTCGATCCGGCGCTGCAGGCCGTGCGCCTTGCCGGCCTTGCGGACCACGAAGGCGTCCAGCTCACGGCCGCGCGCGGCGGCGGCGTGCAGCATCGCGGCGGCGACCGGGTCGGCGCCCAGGGTCAGCCCGCCCACGGCGTCGTACTCCAGGTGCGCGGTGGCGTCCAGCATCACCCGGCCGACCAGCGGAGCGGCCTGGCCGTCCAGCGTGATCCGGCGCAGGTCGACGTAGTAGTCGGCCTCCTTGCCGGAGGAAAGGGTGACCTTGCCGTGGACGACGGCCTTGTTCTTGATCTGTGCCAGCAGGGCGTCGCGGTCGTTGCTCATGGACATTCAGTCTAGGGCCTGCCTTCGGCCCCCCGCCTGCGGTGCGCCGCCGGGGCACGCACCTCGACGGCTTCTCGTCGGTCGCCGATGCTCCGCATGGACTCCCTCCTCGGCACCGCCGATGCACGCACCCCAACGCCGCCCCGCCCGCCCTGCGGGCGGACGACGGGGGGCCGAAGGCAGGCCCTGGGCCTGCCCCACCCCGGGGCCGGTCAGCGGCGGCGGCGCAGGGCCCTGACCAGCACGACGGTGCCGCCCAGCAGGGCCACTCCGCCGCCGATCATCCACGGCACCGTGCTGCGGCCGCCCACTCCGGGCACCACGATGCCGCCGGCGTCGCCGCCCCAGCGGGAGGCCGCCCGGGCGCGGGCGCTGCGGGCCGGCAGGGCGGGGGCGTACGGGCCGCGCGGCGGGGCGTGGTCGACCTCCTCGGCGGAGCGGCCGACGATGCTGCGGCGGACCGGGCCGCCGAGCACCGGCTCCGGCTCGTAGCCGAAGGGCGGCTCGGCGGGGAGTTCGGCGGAGACCTCGCGCTCGATCCCGGCGGCGGGCGTGTCGTCCGCGGCCCCGCCGGCGGCGGGTTCGTCGACGTCGTCGGCCTCGTCCGGGTCGCCGAGCGGGAGGCCGAAGCGCTCCGCGTCGGCGTCGGAGAAGGCGATGAGGTCGGAGAGGTCGTCGTCGAGGTCGTCGCCCGGCTCGTCCTCGCGGTCCTCGTCGAGGGCCTCGTGGCGGTTCTCCAGGAACACCACCGTGGCGGAGTCCTCGGAGTCCTCGGCCTTCTCGACGTCGTCGGTGTCGCCGGAGTCCTCGGTGTCGCCGGAGCCCTCGGAATCCTGGACGTCCTCGGCGGCGTCCGCGTCGGTCCCGGCCTCCGCGTCCGTCCCGGTCTCCGCCTCGCCCTCGGCGTCGCTGTCCGCCCCTGCCCCGGCGCTACCGTCCGGCGAGGCCAGGGTGGCGGCGAAGCGGTCCAGCAGCCGGCGGCCGGCCGCGTCGAGCGTCTCGCCGTCGAACTCGGTCAGCCGCCCGGTGGCACTCAGGTCACCGGTGAAGCGCACCACCGAGGTGCCCTGCTCGGTGCCCTCGGTGACGCTGATCCGGACGGTGGCGGTCGCCTCGCCGCTGCCGCGGGCCTCCTGGCCCTCGGCGAACGCGGTCAGCACGCCCTCGCGGCCCTCGATCAGTGAGAGCACGCCCTTGTAGGTGATGGTGGAGGTGCCGATCCGCAGCTTCAGCCGCCCCCCGATCTCCTCCGCCGGGCCACCGCCGACGGCGGCCGGTTCGGTGCTCAGCCCCGGCACGGAACGCGCCAGCAGCGCCGGATCCTGCAGGGCCTGCCTGACCTGCCCGGCCGGCATCGGGACGACAACCTCATGCTCCATGGCACGGAGCCTACCGACCGAACCCGCGCCCGGCCCCGCCCTGTCCCCTACCTGTCGCCGTGGCTCGTCCGGGCGCCGCCCGGCCGCCGGCCCCCGACCGGCGGGGGCCGGAGCGGGCCGACGGGGCGGCGGATCCGGTCAGTGCGGGCCGAGCAGGGTGAGGGCGGCGGGCGGCCGGAGCGGACGCAGGGCGGTGAGCCGGGCGGCGGAGGCGCGAAGGCCGTCCGCGGTGAAGGCGAGGGGCGGCGGTGCGTCGGGGGACAGGGTGAGCGGAGGCTGGGCGGCAGCGGCGAGCAGGAAGCTCTGGCTGCTCGCCGGCCCCGGCCGGCAACTGGCCGTGGCGCCGCCCGTGACGGCGTACGGGACGGTCCGCAGCCCGGCCGCCCGGAGCCCGGACTCCACCTGCCACAGCCCCTGCCGTCCGGGCTGCTCCTCGCCGCCGCGCACGGCGAGCCGTCCGCCCGGGGCGAGCAGCCGGGTGGTGAGGCCGTAGAACTCCTGGGAGTGGAACTTCACCGGCCCGCCGTCGGCGGGGGCGGGCAGGTCGGCGAGGACCACGTCGAAGGACTGGCCGGGCGAGGGCCGGACGCCGCGCAGCCAGTCCAGCGGGTCGGCCTCGGCGGTGCGCACCCGGGGGTCGTCCAGGGACCGGCCGGAGAGCGCGGCGAGGCCCGGGTCGGTGCGGGCGAGCCGGGGCAGCTCCGGGTCAGGGTCGACCACCAGCACCGAGCGGACGCCGCTGTGCCGCAGCACCTCCCGCAGCGCGAGCCCGTCCCCGCCGCCGAGCAGCAGGACCCGTCCGTCCGGTCCGGCGGCCATGGCGGGGTGGACGAGGGCCTCGTCGCCCCGGTAGGCGTCCGGTCCGCAGACCGCGAGCCGGCCGTCGACGTACAGCCGCAGCGGGCCCTCGGCCGGGCCGGTGAGCACGATCTCCTGGTCGCGGTTCTGGCTGACGGAGCGGATCTGCCCGCCGTACAGGGCCTGCCGGGCCGCCCGTTCGACCGCGCCGGACCACAGCGCGGCCGAGGCGAGCAGGGCGAGGACGAGAGCGCAGCCGCCCCAGAGCAGCCTCCGGGCCCGGGGGTCCGGTTCCTCGCGGAAGAGCCAGAGCACCAGGGCGCCCCCGGCGACGGCGTTGACGGCGCCGGTGACCAGCGCGCCGCTGCCGGGGCCGAGCAGGGGCAGGATCAGGAACGGGAAGGCGAGGCCGCCGATCAGCGCGCCCACGTAGTCGGCGGCGAAGAGGTCGGCGGCGGCGCGTCCGGCGTCCTCGCGGCGGATCCGCTGGATCAGGGTCATCAGCAGCGGGATCTCGGCGCCGATGAGGACGCCGATGAGGCAGGTCAGGCCGACCATCGCGGCCTGGTAGCGGCCGATCCAGGCCCAGCAGGAGTAGAGCGCCAGTACGGACAGGCCGCCGGTGAGGGCGAGGGCGCACTCGACCAGGGCGAAGGCGGTGGCGGGCCGTCGGGTGAAGCGTTTGGCGAGCAGCGAGCCGAGGCCCATCGCGAACACCATGACGGAGAGCACGACCGAGGTTTGGGTGACCGAGTCCCCGAGCAGATAGTCGCCGAGGGCCACGAGTTCCAGCTCGTAGACGAGTCCGCAGGCCGCGCAGACGAACGCGGCGAGCAGCACCACCAGCCGGGCGAGCTTGGGGCGGGCACGCAGGCGGGACCGACGGCGGGCGGGCAGGGAGGTCAGGCTCCGCCCGGGCCGCGGTGGGCTGCCGTCGTCGAGGTCGAGGCCCGGCTGTGCGGGGGGCGGACCGACCGGATGATTGATCACGAACAAACGCTAGGCGACGTTCGGGACGGACGGCTGCGCCCATTCGACGGACAGGGCGGTATCGCAGGTTGACGAATCGTTCCTGCGTACGAATGAAGGCGCACGACCGGGGCTATCGACGGCGCGGTGGGGTCGGTGCCGGTCATCGGGCGACCACCAGCGAGGAGCGGGTGCAGACCAGCCGCCCTTCCTGCGGATAGGCGTGCCAGGTGCGCCAGAGCAGGCGGTCCACCCCGCCCTGGGTGACCAGCGCGGTGAAGGCGCTGGGGTCGCCGGGGAAGACGCCGGCCAGGCCGCGCGGGTGGCCCTCGACCAGGGCGAGCAACTCCTGCGCGCGGGCGGCGAAGTCGTGCGGCGGGAGGGCCTCGATCCGGGCCGCGAACTCGTACTCCCAGCCGTCGACCTGCTTGGCCACCCGGGCGGGCAGCGGCGTCCGGCGGCCGGGCAGGCAGGCGACGGTCTCCAGGCAGTGGCCGGGGCCGGCGGCGATCACCACCTGGTGGGAGGCGCCCAGCAGGCGCAGCTGGAGGGTGCCGGACGGGCCGGGGTGGCCGGGGCCGTCGAGTCTCAGGTCGCGGACCGCGAGGGCGGGCAGCGGCTCGCCGCCCAGGCACCAGGCCAGGTCACCCGCGCGGGTGTCCGTGTAGGAGGTCTGCAAAGTGGTGAGCATGCTCGGCTCCGCGTTTCAGCTCCGTGCGCGCCCTCCGAGCAGCAGCGATGGGCCCGGGTCAAGGCGGGGCTGTTCGTGGCTGTGCGGTCCAGGGCGCGGCCGACCGTGGAAGGAAGGATTCCGGCTGGAGATTCAGCAGCAGAGAAGCACGAATACGCCGGGTCCGTCGGTGATTTACCCAACTTTGTCAAGCATTCACCGTTTCGAGCACATCGGCTTCGCTGCTCTGATCGACCCGGTGTGCGACTGTGCACCGCGCGCGCCTTTCGCCCCGGCCCGCACGCCGTGTGCGCGGCTCGCACGCTGTTCGCACCACGCGTACGCCCTCGCCCCGGACGCGCCGGGCGCACGGCAGCAGCCTTCGGCGAAACCCTGCCGCGCAGGCACGACGGATTGCCCGACAGGCAGCAAATCCGCCGCCCGCCGGGAGAATTGACGAATCGTCAGGACGTGCGAGAGGTCCGGTCGACGGGACGGAGCCGGGTCAGTCGGTCGACCGCCTCCTCCAGCACGTCCACCCGCTTGCAGAACGTGAAGCGCACCAGCGGGCGGCCCGCGGCGACGTCGTCGTAGAAGACGGCGTTGGGGATGGCCACGACCCCGCAGCGCTCGGGCAGGCCGCGGCAGAACTCGATGCCGTCCTGCTCGCCCAGCGGGGTGATGTCGGTGGTGACGAAGTAGGTGCCCCCGGGGCGGAAGACCCGGAACCCGGCCGCGGCGAGGCCGTCCGAGAGCAGGTCGCGCTTGTGCAGCAGATCCGCGCGGAAGCCGTCGAAGTAGCTGTCGGGCAGGGCGAGGGCCTCGGCGACGGCGTACTGGAACGGGCCGGCGCTGACATAGGTGAGGTACTGCTTGGCGGTGCGGACGGCGGCGACCAGCTCGGGTGTGCCGGTCACCCAGCCGACCTTCCAGCCGGTGAAGGAGAAGGTCTTGCCGGCCGAGGAGATCGAGACGGTGCGCTCGCGCATGCCGGGCAGGGCGGCGATCGGGTGGTGGGCGCCCTCGAACACCAGGTGCTCGTAGACCTCGTCGGTGACCACCAGGAGGTCGCGCTCGACGGCGAGTTCGGCGACGGCGGCGAGCTCCTCGGGGGAGAGGACGAGACCGGTCGGGTTGTGCGGCGAGTTGAGCAGCAGCAGCCGGGTGCGGGGGGTGACCAGGGAGCGCAGCCGGTCCAGGTCGGGGCGGAAGTCGGGGGCACGCAGGGTGAGCGGGACCCGGACCGCGCCGGCCATCGCGATGCAGGCGCTGTAGGAGTCGTAGAACGGTTCGAGGGCGATGACCTCGTCGCCGGGCTCCAGCAGGGCGAGCAGGGCGGCGGCGATGGCCTCGGTGGCGCCGGCGGTGACCAGCACCTCGGTGTCCGGGTCGTAGTCGAGGCCGTAGCGGCGCCGCTGGTGCGCCGAGATCGCGGTCCGCAGCTCGGGGACGCCCGGGCCGGGCGGGTACTGGTTGCCGCGCCCGTCGCGCAGCGCCCGGACGGCGGCCTCGCGGACCTCCTCGGGACCGTCGGTGTCGGGGAACCCCTGGCCGAGGTTGATCGAGCCGGTGGCGGTGGCCAGTGCGGACATCTCCGCGAAGATCGTCGTACCGAGCCCGTCCAGACGACGGTTCAGCAGCGGCCTCGCACCCATCACGGCTCCTCGTACCTCGGTGTCGGCGGTGGTCGGGCCCGTTCCGGGGCCCGGTCGGGGCCCATCCTGCGGCCGGAAGGGTCCCGGGGACAAGGAAGGCCCGCCACCGGGTGCCGGTGGCGGGCCGTGCACGGGGGTTCCCCGCGGGCTCAGTTCTCCTCGGAACCGTCGGCGGACGGCTTGTCCTCGCCGCCCTCGCCCTCGATCTCGTCCTGGAGGCCCAGCCGCTCGACGATCCACTGCTCGAAGCCGACCGCGGCCTGGGTCCAGTTGGCGGTGGTGGTGACGAAGTAGTCCAGGTTGACGCCGGTGCCGACGATCATCTGGGCCTCACCGATCAGCCGGACCACGCCGTCCTCGTGGGTGTGGGTGTAGACCTTGGGCCACAGGGTCTCCCGGTTCCACTCGTCGATCAGGTCGAGGATCTCGCCCTTCTTCTCCAGCGGGTACGCGCGGTCGTAGAACGCCCGGACCGCGAAGAGCTCCTTCTGCTCGCCGCGGAACATGTAGTAGACGCGGAAGCCCTCCCAGGGAGCGGTGAGGTCACCCTCCTCGTCGACCACGTGCTTGAGCTGCATCTGGTCGAGCAGCTGGCCGACCAGGGCCTGGTCCGGGACGATGATCGGCGGCGGGCCGGCCGGTCGGCCGCCCTGACCGCCGGGCTGACCGCCCTGCGGCGCGCCGAAGGACGGGATGGACGACGGGTCGATGCTCATGGGGTCCTCTTCCTCAGTGCACATGGTGGTCGGCAATGAGAGGCCGCCCTTCCGAGTCCATCCTGCCTCATCCGGGCCCCACCTCACAGGGGTGCCCGCAAGAGGGGATGGCATGGCCGGATCACGGTGCGCCCCCGGGTGATCCGGGGGCGCGGCGGGCCCGGTCGACCGGTCCCGGAGGGTCATTTCTCCAGTGGTCCGCGGGCACGGACGGTGAGGCCGTCGCCGGTCTCGTCCCGCTCGACCAGCACGGTGTCGCCGTCGTGCACCTGGCCCGCCAGGATCGCCCGGGCCAGCTGGTCGCCGATCGCGGACTGCACCAGCCGGCGCAGCGGCCGGGCGCCGTACGCCGGGTCGTAGCCGGTGAGCGCCAGCCAGTCCCGGGCGGCGGCGGAGACCTCCAGGTCGAGCCGGCGGTCGCGCAGCCGGTCGGCGAGCCGGGCCACCTGGAGGTCGACGATCCGGGTCAGCTCGGCGGTGCCGAGCGGGTCGAAGACCACGATGTCGTCCAGCCGGTTGAGGAACTCCGGCTTGAAGGCGGACCGCACCGACTCCAGGACGAGGTCCTTCTTCCGCTCGTCCGGGGTGGTCGGGTCCACCAGGAACTGGCTGCCCAGGTTGGAGGTGAGGATCAGGATCGCGTTGCGGAAGTCCACCGTGCGGCCCTGGCCGTCGGTGAGCCGGCCGTCGTCGAGCACCTGGAGCAGCACGTCGAAGACCTCGGGGTGGGCCTTCTCCACCTCGTCCAGCAGCACCACGCTGTACGGGCGGCGGCGGACCGCCTCGGTGAGCTGGCCGCCCTCCTCGTAGCCGATGTACCCGGGCGGGGCGCCGACCAGGCGGGAGACGGAGTGCTTCTCGCCGTACTCGCTCATGTCGATGCGGACCATCGCCCGCTGGTCGTCGAAGAGGAAGTCGGCCAGGGCCTTGGCGAGTTCGGTCTTGCCGACGCCGGTGGGGCCGAGGAAGAGGAAGGAGCCGGTCGGGCGGTCCGGGTCGGCGATGCCGGAGCGGGTGCGCCGCACGGCGTCCGACACGGCCTGCACGGCCTCCGGCTGGCCGATCAGGCGTCGGCCCAACTCCTCCTCCATGCGCAGGAGTTTGGAGCTCTCACCCTCCATCATCCGGCCGGCCGGGATGCCGGTCCAGGACGCCACCACATCGGCCACGTCGTCCGGGCCGACCTCCTCCTTGACCATCGAGTCGGAGGTGTCCTCGCCGGCGGCGCGCTCCTGGGCGTCGGCGAGCTCCTTCTCGGCGGCCGGGATCTCGGCGTACATCAGCTTCGACGCGCGCTCGAAGTCGCCGTCCCGCTGGGCGCGTTCGAGCGCGCCGTGCAGGTCCTCCAGCCGCTCCTTGAGCTCGCCGACCCGGTTCAGGCTCTTCTTCTCCTGCTCCCACCGGGCCGTGAGCACGCTCAACTGCTCGTTCTTGTCGGCGAGATCGCGGCGGAGCTTGGCCAGCCGGTCGACCGAGGCCGGGTCCGACTCCTTCTCCAGGGCCAGCTCCTCCATCCGCAGGCGGTCGACGGAGCGCTGGAGTTCGTCGATCTCGACCGGCGAGGAGTCGATCTCCATCCGCAGCCGGGAGGCCGCCTCGTCGACCAGGTCGATCGCCTTGTCCGGCAGGAAGCGGGAGGTGATGTACCGGTGCGAGAGGGTGGCCGCGGCGACCAGTGCGGCGTCCGCGATCTGCACCTTGTGGTGCGCCTCGTAGCGGCCCTTGAGGCCGCGCAGGATGGCGATCGAGTCCTCGACGTTCGGCTCGCCGACCAGCACCTGCTGGAAGCGGCGCTCCAGGGCCGGGTCCTTCTCGATCCGCTCGCGGTACTCGTCCAGGGTGGTGGCGCCGACCATCCGCAGCTCGCCGCGGGCCAGCATCGGCTTGAGCATGTTGCCGGCGTCCATCGCGGAGTCGCCGCCGGCGCCCGCGCCGACCATGGTGTGCAGCTCGTCGATGAAGGTGACGACCTGGCCGTTGCTCTGCTTGATGTCGTTGAGGACGGCCTTCAGCCGCTCCTCGAACTCGCCGCGGTACTTGGCCCCGGCCACCATCGCGCCGAGGTCCAGGGAGACCAGCCGCTTGCCGCGCAGCGACTCCGGCACGTCGCCGGCCACGATGCGCTGGGCCAGGCCCTCGACCACGGCCGTCTTGCCGACGCCGGGCTCGCCGATCAGCACCGGGTTGTTCTTGGTCCGGCGGGAGAGCACCTGCACCACCCGGCGGATCTCCTGGTCCCGGCCGATCACCGGGTCGAGCTTGCCGTCCCGGGCGGCCTGGGTGAGGTCGGTGCCGTACTTCTCCAGGGCCTTGTAGGTGCCCTCGGGGTCCGGTGAGGTGACCCGGGCGCTGCCGCGGACGTCCTTGAACGCGGCCAGCAGCGCCTTGGCGGTGGCGCCCTGCCGCACCAGCGGCTCGGCCACCGCCCCGCCCTCGGCGGCCAGGCCGACCAGCAGGTGCTCGGTGGAGACGTACTGGTCGTCGAGGTCGTCGGCGCGCTTGCCGGCCTCGGTCAGCACGGCCATCGTGTCGCGGGCCAGCTGCGGCGCGGCGACGGTGGAGCCGGAGGCGCTGGGCAGTCCGGCCAGCTGCCGGCGGGCCTCGGCGTCGATCGCGGACACGTCCGCGCCGACCGCCTCCAGCAGCGGTTTGGCGATGCCCTCGGGCTGTTCCAGCAGGGCGATCAGGATGTGCACCGGTTTGACGTCCGGGTTGCCGGCCGCGCCGGCCTGCCGGATCGCGGCGGACAGGGCGTCCTGCGTCTTGGTGGTGAACTTGCTGGCGTCCACTGCTGGGGGGTCCTCCCTCGTCGAGCTGATGTCTGCTCTCTACAGCATGCACTAAGTTGAGTCTATTCCGCTCAACTTTTGCGTGAACGGTCGGGGCGGGCCCGCAGAACGGGCCGCTCGCTCCGCGCGGCCGTCCCGGTCGCGCCGGGGGCCGCGCCCGTCCCGGTCTGCGGCCGGGCCGCCGACCGCGGCGGGAGGGTCCGCGCCTGGGCCATCCTCGCCTGGTGCGTCCCCGCCGTCCGCCGGGTCAGCGCCAGCAGGTCCCGGGCCGGCCCGGTCGGCCGCTGCCCGGACGGCCAGACCGCCCGCAGCGGCCGCCGCAGGTCCAGTTCCTCCGCCAGCCGCACCGCCACCAGCCGCCGGGTCGCCAGTTCCTCCACCACCGCCAGCTCGCTCAGGCAGACCGGCCCGGCGCCGGTCATCGCCGCCGCCTTCAGCGCCGTCGACGAGGCCAGCTCCAGCCGGGGCGGTGCGGCGCCGCCGTACGGGGCCAGCGCCATCTCCAGCACCTCCCTGGTCCCCGAGCCCGGCTCGCGCAGCACCAGCGGGGTCGCCGAGAGCTCCGCCCCGGACAGCGGCGAGCGCCGCCGCGCCCACGGATGGTCCGGCGCCACCACGACCACCAGCCGGTCCGCCGCCACCACCGCGCCCGCCAGACCGGCCGGCGGCAGCGGCCCCTCGACGAACCCCAGGTCGGCGTCCCTGGCCAGCACGTGCCCGGCCACGTCCGCCGAGTTGGCGGTGCGCAGCGTCACGGCCGTCCCCGGATTGGTCGCGTGCAGCGCCAGCAGCCAGCCCGGCATCAGGTACTCGGCGACGGTCAGGCTGGCCACCACGGTCAGCCGGGCGTCCCGGCGTTCGCGCAGCGCGTCGATCCCGGCGTCCAGCGCCTGCGCCGCCTCCACCACCTGCCGGGCCCACTCGACCACCAGCCGGCCCGCCTCGGTGGGCCGGGAGCCGCGCGGGGAGCGCTCCAGCAGCGGGACGCCGATCTGCCGCTCCATCCCCTTGATCCTGGCGCTGGCGGTCGGCTGGCTCACCCCGATCTCGGCGGCGGCCCGGCCGACACTGCCGAGCCGGGCCACCGCGAGCAGCAGCTCCAGGGCACCGATTTCGGGGACGCGCGGGGAGAGGGGCATAGATTCAGGCTATGCCCTCATAGAGCGGGCGGCGCTACCGGCGGCCGACCTCCCGGGGGACGGTTGATGCCATGGTCACCCTGCTCAGCGCCGCTCCCCCCCTGTCCGTCCGGGCCCGCCTCGTCGACCGGGCCCGCCGCCTCGACCTCTCCCAGCTCACCCCGAACTGGTACGCGGTGGTCATGGGGACCGCGATCGTGGCGAACGGCGCGGCGGCCCTCCCGGTCCGGTGGCCCGGCCTGCTGGGGTTCGCCGAGGTGGTGTGGGCGCTCGGACTGGCCGCCCTGCTGCTGCTCGGCACCGCCCGCGCGGTCCACCTGACCCGGCACCGCGAGGCCGCCAGGGAGCACCTGCTGGAGAACCCGGCCACCGCCGTCTTCTACGGCTGTCCGCCGATGGCGCTGCTCTCGGTCGGCCTCGGCACCCTGACCGTCGGCTCCCGGGTGCTCGGCACCGGCCCGGCCGTCGCGATCGACCTGGTGCTGTGGACGGCGGGCACGCTGTACGCGCTGGCCGTCGCGGTCGGCATCCCCTATCTGATGATCACCC
Source organism: Kitasatospora purpeofusca (assembly GCF_036010405.1). Taxonomy (NCBI): domain Bacteria; kingdom Bacillati; phylum Actinomycetota; class Actinomycetes; order Kitasatosporales; family Streptomycetaceae; genus Kitasatospora; species Kitasatospora purpeofusca. Next base: position 5,117,030 of record NZ_CP108561.1, read on the forward strand.
GGCACAAGGTCTCCCCGCTCGGGGCCAACCCGACCTGGCTGCTGCCCGTGGTCGCCCCGCTGGTCGCCTCCGCCGCCGGCCCGGCGCTCGTCCCGCACCTGCCCGCCGGCGGCGCCCGGGAGGCCCTGCTGTACGGCTGCGCGACGCTGTTCGGGATCGGCCTGCTGGCCACCCTGGCCCTGCTGCCGGTGGTGCTCACCGGCCTGGTGCACAGCAAGCTGTCCGCCCTGGCGCTCACCCCGACCCTGTTCCTGGTGCTCGGCCCGCTCGGCCAGTCCACCACCGCCGTGCACCAGCTCGCCGACGCCGCCGGACCGGTCCTCCCCGGGCTCGCCCCGGTCGCGGTGCCGCTGGCCGAGCTGTACGGCGTGGCCGTGCTCGGCGTCGCGATGCTGTGGCTGCTGCTCGCCCTCGCCGCCAACCTGCGCGCCCGGCGGGCCGGGATGGGCTTCGGGATGACCTGGTGGGCGTTCACCTTCCCGATCGGCACCTGCGTCACCGGAGCCGCCGCGCTGGCCCGGCACACCGGCTTCGCCGGGTTCACCGGACTCGCCGTCGGCCTGTTCGCGCTGCTGCTGGCGGGTTGGGCGCTCGCGGCCGGCGGCACGGCCCGCGCGCTGGCCGACGGACGGCTGCTGGCCCGCTGAGGTCCGCAGGAACCGGCTCCGACCGCGCCGCAGGACCGGCTCCGACGGCCTCCCGCGTCCGGTTTTCCGGACTCCGCGCGTCCGCCACCGACCGGACGGACGGTCGGAGAACTTCCACCGCACCCCGCTGACCTGGGACTTCGCAGGAACCGGCAGCGGCCCGTTGCAGTCGGTGCCGGTCCGGCGCTGCAGGTTTCTGCAATTGCGAGAACATGCAGCAGGGCGGCACTTGTTCACCGGCCGTCACGCTGTGAGGGTGGAGTCACGCCAGGTCGACCGGGCAACCGCAGCCCGACGACGGTGACTTGCTCTTCAAAGCTGGATGCGACCGGCACGTCCGTACGTGCCTGCATATCGGGGGGAAGAGCGCCGGCCGGGACGCCATGTGTGGTGATGGCCCCCGGGACCGGAGCCGGCGAGGCGTTGCTGCTCCGCCTCGCCGGAAGCACTGTGACCGCGGCGTGGACCGACGGCTCCCCGGACCCGTGTGCGACGGCACCCGGAGTCCGGGGGCCCGTCGGTCCCCAGTACCGTGAGGCCGCCGGCCACCGCGCGGCGCGCGAGGAGCACCACACCCCCGAGAGAACCCGGCAGGGAGCGTTCGACGTGACGTTCGGAGCGACGGCGGATCCGAAGGACGCCCCGGGCGGCACCCCCGACGGCGAGGGAACGGCCGGCACCGGAGCAACCGCCGGCGAACCCGACGAGAGCGCCCGCGGCCTCTATCTGGCGATCCTCGCCGACGGCGGCCGCATCCGCGTCGCCGACGTCCCCGAGGCCGACCGGGACGCCGTCCGCCGGCTGGTCTCCATCGGCCTGCTGATGCCCAACCCGATGGACGCCTGCTACACCGCCGTGAGCCCCCGCTCGGTCAGCGACCGCCTCGGCGCCGAACTCCGCAGCGAGGCCACCCGGCTCCTGGTCCGCGCCGAGAACCTCCCCGGCACCCTGGACGCCCTCACCCGCGCCTACGACGCGATGCCCCGCCCGCCCGAGCGCTCCGGCGGCGCCGTCTACATCGAGGGCCACATCCACATCCGGCACCGGATCTCGCAGCTGGTCTCCGACTGCCGCACCGAGGTCCTCACCGCCCAGCCGGGACCCCGCCCGGCCGACGCGCTCAAGATCGCGATCCAGCAGGACGTCCAACTGCTCCGGCGCGGCTGCTCGCTGCGCACCATCTACCAGCCGGTCGCGATGTCCGAACCGCCCGCCCTCGCCTACGCCGAGGAGGTCACCCGGCGCGGCTCGCTGATCCGGATCCTGGACGAGCCCATCCAGCGGCTGATGATCTTCGACCGCTCGGTCGCCGTGATCTCCGCCTCGGACGACCACAGCACCGCCGCGTTCATCACCGACCCGGCCGGGATCGCCTTCATCGTCAACGCCTTCGAACGCGACTGGTGCCGCGCCGACGCCATCGGCCGCTCCACCGCGCCCGGTCGGGGCGCCGCCCACAGCGCGCCCGAACGCGTCGGCCGCCTCCTCGCCCGAGGTCTCACCCAACGCGCCGTCGCGACCAGGCTGGGCCTGAGCGAACGCACCGTCGCCGCCCACATCTCCCGCCTGCGCGACCGCTACGGCGCCCAGACGCTCTTCCAGCTCGGCTGGCTGATGCGGGGCGGCCGTGACGACGGCTGACCCCGCCGCCGCCCCGGTCGCCCCGCGGCCGGGGCGGCGCGAACGGACCGTCACCGCTCGCACCGCCCCGGCCGCGGGAACTCCACGACGTGGAGAGGCTGTTCCGGCTCGGCCGGCGGACGCGGGGAGCCCGGGCGGGGGCCCGGTGCCCGAACCGCGATCAGCCGGCGGCCGCGCCGGTGGGCCAGTAGCCGGTCGGGCCGACGGCCGGGGGCTGCTGCCGGGGGACGGTGAACTGCTCGCCGGGGGCGGTCCAGAAGCCCTCGCGCAGGGAGAGCGCCATGCCGGCCCAGTCGAGGGCGGTCTCCACGGTGTGGTGGAGCGCCTCCTGGGACCAGGTGTCGTCGAAGACCAGCGGCAGGACGGGGGCGACCTGCTCGATGGTGGCGATCAGCGGGTTGTGGGTGATGGCCTCGTCCACCAGCAGGACGATCGGCTTGCGCAGGGCGGACGCCCAGCCCAGCTCCAGGCTGACGCCGGCGGAGAGCGGCGCACCCACGTAGGCGAAGACCAGGTCCGCGGACTGCAGCGCGCGGAAGTCCGACGGCACCCGCGGCTCGGGAGCGCGCCCGGCGACGGTCCAGGCGTCACTGTGGTGGGCGCTGTAGACGGCGGCACCACTGCGGAGAAGGGTGGTGCGAAGGGTCGTCAGCCGCGTCCGGCTGGCGAGAGTCACCACGCTGTCCGCCGGCCCGGTCAACCGCATCAGCGGCGCGGCCAGGAAGACTCGTGCACGCCGACCCTCGTGGGCCTGGCTGTCATGGTGACGCAGGTAGGGCTCAGTCATGTCGACTCCGGGGAGTGGCTGATCGGGTTCACCAGGTCCGGCAGGGTTGGGTCAGGGGTTCCGATCGGCGTGGCTGCGGTCTCCGCTCGAGGGGCGGGGCCGAATGGTGAATTGAAGGTACATCGGCAAGTGTGGTGAGCTTGCCGGGACCATCGGGAGCGAACTGATCGTCCATCGTGCGGGGCGGCCGAGTCCACTGCTTCGAGGTGGCATCTGACTGCCTGGCATGGAGATGACGCACTTCTGCAGAGGGGGCATGTGGCGCGCGCGTTCGAGCTGGGGCATTATGTGGTCGATTGCTCAGCTGTTCCCATTGCTCGATACCTTGCGACTACTCAGGAAGGCGTGATCGCATGCTTCGCCTGCGCCGGCACGTTCGCATTGTGGCGGCTTCGATCGCTGCCGTTGTAGCAGTATTGACCGCGAGCAGCCAGATTGTCTCGGCAGCTTCCGGCCACCAGCCCGCTTCGCACAGCCCCGCGTCCTCGGAGCTGCGGACGCTGGCATTGACGGACAGCGACAGCAACTGGACCTGAGCCGGTCCGTCGGAGGGCTCGCCGGGTCAGTCGGTGACCTGGTCCAGCCCGTCCGGCCGGCTCTCGGGGTGACCGTGCTGAGGGGTCCGGGCCAGCACGTATCCGAGCTGGAACAGTGAATCGACCTTGTAGTCCTCCCGCATGTCCGCTATGTGGCGTGCGAGGGTGCGTTCGCTGATGCCGAGACTCCTGGCTATGACGCGGTGGCTGGTGCCCTTCAGCAGCAGATCGATGATCGTCTGCCGCAGGCGTGAGATGACTTCCTGAGGTACCGCTCGGGCGCCGTCGAATTCGAGTGCGCGGTTCCAGTTGCGCTCGAAGATGTCGGAGACCAGATAGCTGATGATCGCCCTGTCGTGAATGAACGCGGCCACATTCAGGTCGTCGGCGACAGGAATGATGGCGGTACGCCGGTCGACGACGATGAGTCGCGTATAGGGCTCGTCCAGCGTGCGGACCTCCCCGCCCCCGTCCGTGATCGCCAGGACGTAGTCCCTGGTGGCCGGGTGGTAGCGGGTGCTCGGGTGGTAGATCGTCCGGAACGAGGCGCCTCGCTGGAGGAGCGCCAGATCCCGGTCCCGACTGCTGGCGAGGGCCTCCGGGGGGCGGGGACCGCCCGGCTGCGCGGCCAGGAACTCCTCGGTACAGCTGGTGGTCAACTGGCCCAGCCGTTGATTGATCAGCACTTTTCCGCGCACGTACTCGATGCTGCCGCCGGTCTGCTTCGGCGTGTGGAAAGCCTCGGTCAGGTCCTTCAGGTCGATCGGCAGCGCCTCGGCCCGGGAGAGCAGGTCGAGGGCCCTGCGCTGCCAGGAGGCGATGAGCCCGGACGAAAGCTGCTGGGGGTCCACGGCGACGAGGACGTTCGGATCGTCCGTGTCCGGCACCACCAGGCCGATGTCGAGAAGCTCCTGAAGGTACTCGGCGTCGGCGGCCTCGCGGTTTTCGGGCATCAGGCGACCGTGGGTGTGCAGGATGTCGAGATACAGCTTGCGCGCATTATCCGAAAGGACGCCGAGACCGCCTGAGGTGAGTCCGGGATCGGCCGGGTCGCTCATCTGCGGCTCCCTGGTGTCGGATAGGGCTGTGTGAAGCCGGGGCGCCGACTTCTACGGGGATCTTGGACAGAGCCTTCGAGGGCCGGCATCGGTGTTTCTCGATCTGCTGTTGCCTGCACCGAGCACTCTCTCACCAAACGCCGCGCCGCCGGCACCCCCCGGCCAGGGGGAAACCGGCGGCGACGGCGCGGCGGCGCGGGAGGTCAGCGCTTGGGGCGCCAGACGACCAGGGCGCTGGAGTGCGGGGTGGGCGGCTGGTAGGGGACCAGGTCGCGGCGGTAGGAGGCGTGGATGGTGGCCTCGCGCTGCTGGAGCGCGGTGGCCGCGCCCTCCAGGGAGTCGGCCAGTTCGGCGATGCGGGACCGCAGCGCGGTGACCTGGTTCTCCAGCTCGATGATCCGCTTGATGCCGGCCAGGTTGATGCCCTCGTCCTGGGAGAGCCGCTGGACCTCGCGCAACTGCTGGATGTCGCGCGCGGAGTAGCGTCGGCCCCGGCCGGCGGTGCGGTCGGGGCAGACCAGTCCGAGCCGGTCGTACTGGCGGAGGGTCTGCGGGTGCAGACCGGAGAGCTCGGCGGCGACCGAGATCACGTAGACCGGGGTCTCCTCGGTGAGCACGTAGTGGGGCTGCGGGGCACTGCGGCGCGTGGTGCGACGGGCGCCGCCGCCGGGCAGGCCACCACCGGGCAGGCCGTCACCGAGGCCGGGTCCGATGGGTTCGTCGGGGATCATCTGGTCGTCACGCTCCCTTCGCCGCTCTGAACAGAGCGGCTCGTGGGTCGTCGGAGGCGGTCGCCTCGCGGTACTGCTCCAGTGCGGTCAGCGCGTCGCCGGTGACGGTCTGGGGCACCACGACCTCCACGGTGACCAGCAGGTCGCCGCGGGTGCCGTCCTTGCGGGTGGCGCCCTTGCCGCGGGCCCGCAGGGTCAGGCCGTTGGCACTGCCCGGGGGCAGCTTGAGCTTCACCGACGGGCCGTTCAGGGTCGGCACCTCGATGGTGCCGCCGAGGGCGGCCTCGGGGAAGGTGACCGGCACGGTCACGGTCAGGTTGTCGCCCTTGCGCCCGAAGACGGGGTGCGGGTCGACGTGCACGGAGACGTAGAGGTCGCCGGGCTGGCCGCCGCGCTCGCCCTGGGCGCCCTTGCCCTTGAGCCGGATCCGCTGGGCGTCCTGAACGCCGGCCGGGATCCGGACCTGCATGGTGCGGGCGGAGCTGGCCCGGCCGCTGCCGTGGCAGTCGGTGCACGGGTCGTCGACGATCATGCCGCGGCCGCGGCAGTCCCGGCAGGGCTCGGAGAGCGCGAACGCGCCCTGGCCCCGGCTCACGGTGCCGGAACCGACGCAGGTCGGGCAGACCCGCGGGGTGGTGCCGGACTTGGCGCCGGTGCCGTTGCAGAGACGGCAGGGGGCCTGGCTGGTCATCCGCAGCGGGACGGTCGCACCGTCGACGGCCTCCTCGAAGGAGAGCGTCACCTCGGTCTCGACGTCGGAGCCGCGCCGCGGCTGGGCCTGCCGGCCGCCCCGGTTGAAGAGGCCGCCGAAGACGTCGCCGATCCCGCCGCTGCCGCCGCCCTGGTTGCCGTTGAACAGGTCGCCGAAGTCGAAGCTGTAGCTGCCGGTGCCACCGGGGCCGCCGGACCGGAAGCCGCCGTTGGCGAAGAGGCTGCGGGCCTCGTCGTACTCCTTGCGGCGCTTCTCGTCGGAGAGGACGTCGTAGGCCTCGGAGATGTCCTTGAACCGCTCCTCGGCCTTGGCGTCGCCCTTGTTGGCGTCGGGGTGGAACTCGCGCGCCAGCTTGCGGTAGGTCTTCTTGATCTCTGTGGCGCTGGCGTCCTTCGGCACGCCGAGGACCTTGTAGTAGTCCTTCTCCACGTAGTCCTTGCCGCTCATGGCCGACGCCACCTCCCGAGGTCCATCGTCACAGTGCTGTCAACGGTCGGAACCCGGTCAGTGGTGCCGGGGACCCTCGACAGCGCGCTGCGGAGCCGTCCGCCGTACTGGCCGGCGTACGACTCCGCAGCGCAAAGGTTGTCAGCTGTCACCGGTGGTCAGCTGTCCGAGCCACCGTCGGCCTGGTCCTTCTTCTCCCCGCCCTTGGCGGTGTCGGCGTCCGGGCCGGGCGCGGTCTGGGTGCCCGGCTGGGGCTCCGCGACCGCGACCATCGCCGGGCGGATGATCCGCTCGCCGATCCGGTAGCCGGGCTGGAGGATCTGGACGCAGGTGTCCTCGGTGACCTCCGAGGAGTAGCTGTGCATCAGCGCCTCGTGCATGGTCGGGTCGAAGGGCTCGCCCTCCTTGCCGAACTGCTGCAGGCCCAGCTTGGCCACGACCGTCTCCAGCGACTCGGCGACGGACTTGAAGCCGCCCGTCACCTCGCCGTGGTCGCGGGCCCGGCCGATGTCGTCCAGGACCGGGATCAGCGACTCCAGGATGTTGGAGACGGCGATCTCGCGGACCGTCAGCCGGTCGCGCTCGACCCGCTTGCGGTAGTTCTGGTACTCGGCCTGGAGGCGCTGGAGATCGGCGGTGCGTTCGGCCAGCTGCTTGGCCGCGGCGTCCCCCGAAGGGGTGCCCGCCCCGGCGCCCTCGGCACCGGCGGAGGCGGCCTCCTCGGCGGCCTTGATCACGGCCTCCTCGGCGGCGGAGTCGTCGCCGGGCTCGGCACCCTGCGGCTTCTCCGTCATGCCGCACCACCCTTGGGCTTCTCGTCGTCCACGATCTCGGCGTCGACGACGTCGTCGTCCTTGGCACCGGCGTCACCGGCGTCGCCGGCCGCGCCCGCCGCACCGGCGGCGTCGGCGTTGGCGTAGAGCGCCTGGCCGAGCTTCTGGGCGGTGGTGGAGACCTTCTCCGAGGCGTCGCGGATCGCCGCGATGTCCTCGCCCTTCAGGGCCTCCTTGAGCTCGCCGATGGCGGTCTCGACCTCGGTCTTGACGTCGGCCGGGAGCTTGTCGGAGTTGTCGGCGATGAACTTCTCGGTGGAGTACACGAGCTGCTCGGCCTGGTTGCGGGTCTCCACGGCCTCGCGGCGCTTGTGGTCCTCGTCCGCGTACTGCTCGGCCTCGCGCATCATGCGCTCGATGTCGTCCTTCGGCAGCGCGGAGCCACCGGTGACGGTCATCTTCTGCTCCTTGCCGGTGCCGAGGTCCTTCGCGCCGACGTGCATGATGCCGTTGGCGTCGATGTCGAAGGTGACCTCGATCTGGGGCAGGCCGCGGGGGGCCGGCGGCAGGCCGGTCAGCTCGAACATGCCGAGCTTCTTGTTGTACGCCGCGATCTCGCGCTCGCCCTGGTAGACCTGGATCTGCACGGACGGCTGGTTGTCCTCGGCCGTGGTGAAGATCTCGGAGCGCTTGGTCGGGATCGTGGTGTTGCGCTCGATCAGCTTGGTCATGATGCCGCCCTTGGTCTCGATGCCGAGGGACAGCGGGGTGACGTCGAGCAGCAGGACGTCCTTGACCTCGCCCTTGAGGACACCGGCCTGGAGCGAGGCGCCGATGGCGACGACCTCGTCCGGGTTGACGCCCTTGTTGGCGTCCTGGCCGCCGGTCAGCTCGCGGACGAGCTCGGCGACGGCCGGCATGCGGGTCGAGCCGCCGACGAGGACGACGTGGTCGATCTCGGAGAGGGCGATGCCCGCGTCCTTGATGACGTTGTGGAACGGGACCTTGCAGCGCTCCAGGAGGTCCGAGGTGAGCTGCTGGAACTGGGCCCGGGTGAGCTTCTCGTCCAGGTGCAGCGGGCCCTCGGCGGAGGCCGTGATGTAGGGCAGGTTGATCGAGGTCTCGGAGGACGAGGACAGCTCGATCTTGGCCTTCTCGGAGGCCTCGCGCAGACGCTGCAGCGCCATCTTGTCCTTGGACAGGTCGACGCCGTGGCCGGCCTGGAAGACCTTGACCAGGTGGTCGACGACCTTCTGGTCCCAGTCGTCGCCGCCGAGGTGGTTGTCACCGTTGGTGGCCTTCACCTCGACGACCCCGTCGCCGATCTCCAGCAGCGAGACGTCGAAGGTGCCGCCGCCGAGGTCGAAGACCAGAATGGTCTGGTCGTCCTTGTCCAGGCCGTAGGCCAGGGCGGCCGCGGTCGGCTCGTTGACGATGCGCAGGACGTTGAGGCCCGCGATCTCACCGGCCTCCTTGGTCGCCTGGCGCTCGGAGTCGGAGAAGTACGCCGGGACGGTGATGACGGCGTCGGTGACCGTCTCGCCCAGGTAGGACTCGGCGTCGCGCTTCAGCTTCTGCAGGATGAAGGCGCTGATCTGCTGCGGGTTGAAGTCCTTGCCGTCCAGCCCGATCTTCCAGCTGGTGCCCATGTGGCGCTTGACCGAGCGAATGGTGCGGTCCACGTTGGTGACCGCCTGGCGCTTGGCCACCTCGCCGACGAGCACCTCGCCGTTCTTGGCGAAGGCGACGACGGACGGCGTGGTCCGCGCGCCCTCGGCGTTCGTGATGACGGTGGGCTCGCCACCCTCCAGAACGCTGACGACCGAGTTCGTCGTGCCGAGGTCGATGCCGACCGCGCGTGCCATCGTAAATACCTCCACGGAAGAGTTGAGCTTTACAGGCTCAAGGATGCATGACAGGCCGGGACGCGTCAACAGCTATGAGTCCGGAGCGCTCAACTTTGGTGAGCCAAGGATGGGTCGAGGATGGGTCGAGGGCGGCTGCGGCGGCCGCCGGGACACGGCCGGGGTGCCCCCGGGCGTGCGTTCACGTGACTGCCGCCATACCTTGAGCATCTTCAGGAGAAGTGGTGCCCGACGGTAATGTCCGGGCCGTCGGCCCAGGAAGTTACCGACGAGTACACTGCCCCGGAGACACTGCACACCCGCAACAAGCAAGCCGCAGGAGACGGAGAGCCGATGCAGCTAGCAGCGATCGTCATCTCGCTGGTCACGTTCGTGGTCGGCACCGCGCTCGCCGCTCGTGCGGCGCTGTACATCTACCGGGTGGTGCGGACCGGCCAGCCGGACGCCACCCGCTTCGGGCAGCCCGCCCAGCGGGCGAGGACCGTGGCGGTGGAGTTCGTCGGCCACACCCGGATGAACCGCTGGGGGATCGTCGGCGTCGCCCACTGGTTCGTCGCGGTCGGCTTCTTCACCCTGGGCCTGACCCTGCTCACCGCGTTCTTCCAGCTGTTCGACGCCGAGTTCGTGCTGCCGGTGCTCGGCGGCTGGCTGCCGTACGAGCTCTTCACCGAACTGGTCGGCACCTTCACCACGCTGGGCATCGCCGCCCTGATCGTGATCCGCCTGCTGAGCCTGCCCGGCCGGGCGGGCCGCAAGTCCCGCTTCGCCGGCTCGATCGCCTGGCAGGCCTTCTACGTCGAGTACACGATCCTCGGCATCGGCCTGTGCATCATGATCCTGCGCGGCCTGGAGGGCGCGCTGGAGGGCGTCGGCTCCTACGAGGCCAAGTACCTGATCTCCTACCCGCTGGTGGCGGCCTTCCGCGGCCTGTCCCACGGGACCCTGGAGAACCTGGTCTACATCTTCGCGATGCTGAAGATCTGCACCTCCTTCGCCTGGGCGATCACCATCGGCATCAACCCCTCGATGGGCGTCGCCTGGCACCGCTTCCTGGCCTTCTTCAACATCTACTTCAAGCGCGCGGAGGACGGCTCCACCGCGCTCGGCGAGCTGCGCCCGATGACCAGCGGCGGCGCGCCGATCGACTTCGAGGACCCGGCCGACGACGCCGTCTTCGGCGTCTCCCAGGTCGAGCACTTCTCCTGGAAGGGCATCCTCGACTTCTCCACCTGCACCGAGTGCGGCCGCTGCCAGTCGCAGTGCCCGGCCTGGAACACCGGCAAGCCGCTCTCGCCGAAGCTGCTGATCATGAGCCTGCGCGAGCACGCCTTCGCCAAGGCCCCCTACCTCCTGGCCGGCGGCGGCAAGGACGCGGAGGGCGAGGAGAAGGCCACCGCCGAGCAGCTGGCCGATGTCCCGGCGGCCGCCCTGGCCGAGGCCGAGCGCCCGCTGATCGGCACCGCCGAGGAGAACGGGGTCATCGACCCGGACGTGCTGTGGTCCTGCACCACCTGCGGCGCCTGCGTCGAGCAGTGCCCCGTCGACATCGAGCACATCGACCACATCGTCGACATGCGCCGCTACCAGGTCATGATCGAGTCCTCGTTCCCCACCGAGGCCGGCACCATGCTCAAGAACCTGGAGAACAAGGGCAACCCCTGGGGCATGGCCACCAAGGCCCGCCTCGACTGGGTCAAGGAGCTCAAGAAGGAGACCGGCATCGAGGTGCCGGTGATCGGCGAGGACATCGACCCCGCCGAGGTCGAGTACCTGTACTGGGTGGGCTGCGCCGGCGCCCTGGAGGACCGTGCGAAGAAGACCACCAAGGCCTTCGCCGAACTGCTGCACACCGCGGGCGTGCAGTTCGCGATCCTCGGCAAGGAGGAGTCCTGCACCGGTGACTCCGCCCGCCGCCTGGGCAACGAGTTCCTCTTCCAGATGCTCGGCGCGCAGAACGTCGAGACCCTGAACGCCGCGCTGGAGGACGCCCCGGTCAAGCGGATCGTGGCGACCTGCCCGCACTGCTTCAACACCATCGCCAACGAGTACCCGCAGCTGGGCGGCCACTTCGAGGTCATCCACCACACCCAGCTGCTGCAGCACCTCATCGACGAGGGCAAGCTCGTGCCGGTCAACCCGGTCGAGGGCCTGATCACGTACCACGACCCCTGCTACCTGGGCCGGCACAACAAGGTCTACAGCCCGCCGCGCGAGATCATGGACAAGGTCCCCGGTCTGCGCCAGCAGGAGATGCACCGCCACAAAGAGCGCGGCTTCTGCTGCGGCGCCGGCGGCGCGCGGATGTGGATGGAGGAGCGCATCGGCAAGCGGATCAACACCGAGCGCGTGGACGAGGCGCTGTCCCTCAACCCGGACATCGTCTCCACCGCCTGCCCGTTCTGCCTGGTCATGCTCTCCGACTCGGTGAACGGCAAGAAGAACGAGGGCGCGGCCAAGGAGCACCTGAAGGTCGTCGACGTCGCCCAGCTGCTGCTCGACTCGGTCAAGGCGGTTCCGCCGGCCGAGGCCGAGGAGCCGCAGACGGTCGACGCCTGAGCGGCGTTCCGCCCGACGGGGCCGTGAACCGGCCCGGTTGTTCGACAGTTCTGCAACAACCGCCCGGCCCGGGGGGTGCCACCGGCATCCGCCCGGGCCGGGCCCTTTCCGGCATCCGCACGGGGATCTTCCGGTGACCGCCACGGGCTTTTCCGGTGACCGCCACGGGCTTTTCCGGTGACCGCACCGGGTGCTCCCGGCCGCGGCCCGGTCCCGTCCCGGGCACCGGGGGCAGGACCACCGCGCGGCGCTCCTGTCAGAAGGAAATACAGTAGGCGCCGGACCGGCCGTGAGCCGGTCGATCCGTTCCGGCCCCCGGAACGGCGTTCACCACACCGACGGAGGTATCGGCCCGCCGGGCCGGGCCGCACAGAGCACAAGGGGAACAGCGCAGACCATGACCGAGGCGATCATGCTGGTCGGTGGTAAGGGCACGCGCCTGCGTCCGCTGACCACCCACACCCCCAAGCCCATGCTGCCGGTGGCAGGCGTTCCGTTCATCGCGCACCAGCTGGCGCGCGCGGCGGCGGCCGGGGTCACCCGCGTGGTGCTCGCCACCTCCTACCTGGCCGAGGTCTTCGAGGACCACTTCCAGGACGGCACCCCCTACGGCATCGAGCTGGTCTACCTGACCGAGCGCGAGCCGCTCGGCACCGGCGGCGCCATCCGCAACGCGGCCACCGGGCTCACCTGCGGCCCCGACGAGCCGGTCCTGGTCTTCAACGGCGACATCCTCTCCGGCGTCGACATCGCCGCCCTGCGCGACGGCCACGTGGCCGCCGGGGCCGACGTCACCCTGCACCTCACCCGGGTCGAGGACCCGCGCGCCTTCGGCCTCGTCCCGACCGACGAGCACGGCCGGGTGCTGGAGTTCCTGGAGAAGCCGGAGACGCCGGAGCAGATCGTCACCGACCAGATCAACGCCGGCTGCTACGTCTTCACCCGCTCCGTCATCGACCGCATCCCGACCGGCCGCGAGGTCTCCGTCGAGCGCGAGACCTTCCCCGAGCTGCTGGCCACCGGCGCGCTGCTGCGCGGCGTCGTCGACACCTCGTACTGGCTCGACCTCGGCACCCCGGCCGCCTTCGTCCGGGGCTCGGCCGACCTCGTGCTGGGCAAGGTCGACTCGCCCGCCGTCCCCGGCCCGACCGGTGACGCCCTGCTGCTGCCCGGCTCGACCGTCCGGCACGGCGCGGTGCTCAGCGGCGGCACCGTGGTCGCCGAGGGCGCGGTGGTCGAGGCCGGCGCGATCGTCGAGGGCAGCGTGATCCTGCCCGGTGCCGTCATCGGTGCCGACACCCTGGTCAAGGACTCGATCGTGGGCGCCTTCGCGACCGTCGGCGACCGCACCGCGCTGGACGGCGCGGTGATCGGTGACGGCGCGATCGTGGAGTCCGACAACGAGCTGCCGAACGGCATCCGGATCGCCTGCGGCACCCTGCTGCCGGTCGGCGCCGTCCGCACCTCGGCCGGTCCGGGCGGATGCCCGGCCGGTACCAGCGCCGCGGCCTCCGTGCACGGGCCGAAGGTGGCCGTGGGGCAGTAGCGCCCGGCTGTGACGCCACGGCAGTGGGCGTGATCCTGCGGCAGGGGCCGTGAGCCCGTGCCAGGGGCCGTGGTCCCGCGGCAGTAACAGGCTCGCTGCAAACCGGAACCGGTCCGGCGCCCGGCCACCGGGGCGCCCGCCGGACGGGTACCTTCGGAACGTGGCTGGCAATCGATACGACAGCGGTCAGGGCGCCGACCCCCGTGGCGGGTGGTCGGCGCCCCCGCAGCAGCAGGCGACGCCCGGGGGGCACGGGCCGACGGACGGGCCGGAGTACTTCACCGGTCCGCAGCAGGGCCCGACGGACCCGTACGGTCCCGGCCCCCGCTCCCCCTACGCCTCGCAGCAGGACCCGTACGGCGGGCAGCGGGACCCGTACGCGGGGCAGCAGCCCTACCCGGCGCAGCAGCCCTACCCGGGGCAGCCGGGGCAACCGGGTCAGCCCTACGGCGCGCCGCAGCGGGACCCTTACGCGGCCGACCAGCCCGGTCACACCCGGGCCTTCCCGGCCGGCGGCGACCCGTACGCGGGCGAGCCGTCCTCCTACGCCCCGGAGCAGCCGCCGTACCCCGACGGCTACGGGCAGCAGGGCCAGGCCCAGGGCTACGGCGACGACAACGTCGCCGTCTACCGGGCCGGCGGCCAGTCCGCGCCGCAGGCCACCGGGCCCAGGCCGAGCTGGCGCGAACTGCTGACCGGACTCTTCCGCACCCCCACCGCGATCTTCGACCGCACCCGCGACCACCAGGTCTGGCTGCCCGCCGTCACGGTCTCCCTGCTGTACGGCGCCCTCGCCGTGCTCGGCCTCGGCATGACCCGCGACGACGTGGTCAATTCGACCTTCACCGTGGCGCTCACCGCGCTGCTGGCGGCGGCGATCGGCTTCACCCTGGCCGGCGGCATGCTCGGCGCGGTCACCTACGCGCTGGCCCGGCAGTTCGGCGGCGACGGCCCGTGGCAGTCCACGGTCGGCCTGGCCGTGCTGATCGGCTGGGTCACGGACGCGCCCCGGCTGCTGCTGGCGCTGGTGCTGCCGGCCGACAACCTGCTGGTCCAGGTGGTCGGCTGGGCGACCTGGCTGCTCTGCGCGTTCCTGCTGACCAGCATGGTCCGCCGGGTGCACGACCTGCCCTGGGGCAAGGCGGCCGGTGCGGCGGCGCTGCAGCTGCTGGCGCTGCTGGTGCTGATCAAGCTGCCGACCCTCGGCTGACCCCGTCCCCCTCCCGGGCGCGCCCGCGGACCTCGGGGACAATGGAACACGGGCCTCGCCTCGCGGGGCCCGTTGCCGTTGTCCGGGCCGTCCCGCTCGGGCCGCGCTGTTCGTCCTGTCCAGTACACCCTCACCCGCACGGAGCCAGGCATGACCCTCCCCACCACGCACGTCAGCTTCCCGGCCGGGGCGGTGACCGGCGAGTCGACGGTGCTCGCGGTGCACCCGCTGGACGGCGGCCGGTACGCCGTGGTCACCGGGGCGACGCCGTTCCACCCGCTCGACCACACCTGGCCCGACCAGCCCGCCGACCTCGGCACGCTCACCGTGGACGGCGTCGAGCTGGCCGTCGTCGACTGCCTCACCGGCGCGGTCGGCCCGGACGGTGGATCCGACGGCGGTCCGGAGGGCGGCCCGGTGCTGGTGGGCGCCGACATCCCGGTCCGGCGCGGCGACGAGGAATGGTCCTGGCTGGTCCTGCACGTGCTCGCGGCCGACCCGGGCGACATCGTCGGCCGGACCGCCGCCCTCGCCGTCGACGCCGGCCGCCGCGGGGCGCTCAGCGCCTCCCACAGCGGCTGCCACCTGCTCGCCCTCGCCCTCAACGAGGCGCTCGCACCGCGTTGGCGCAAGGACCCGGGCCGTACCGACGCCTTCGGTCACCCGGACTTCGACAGCCTCGCCATGGCGAGCTCGGTGATGGACATCGAGGCCAGCACCGACACCTACCGGCTCGGCAAGTCGCTGCGCAAGAAGGGCTTCACCGCCGAGGCCACCGAGGAGTTCCCGGCCCTCGCCGACGCCCTCCCCGAGCTGACCGAGGCCGTCAACCGCCGGCTGGCCGGCTGGGTCGCCGCCGACGCCGCAGTGCGCATCGACGTCCCCGGCCCGGAGCTGACCGCCCGCCGCGAGTGGAACTGCGAGCTGCCCGAGGGCGCGGCGCGGATCTTCTGCGGCGGCACCCACCTGCACCACCTGGGCGAGCTGGCCGAGCTCCGCACCGAACTGCGGCTCTCCGAGGACGGCAGCGAGCTGGTCGCCGTCACCCGCCCGAAGCGGGCCTGACACGGCGGCGGGCGGCCACCCCGTCCAGGGTGGCCGCCCGCGCCGTTCGTTGTTACCGCTTCGCCGCTCAGACCTCGGAGCGGTGGAAGTTCAGGTAGGAACGGGACGGCGTCGGGCCGCGCTGCCCCTGGTAGCGCGACCCGTACCGCTCCGAGCCGTACGGGTGCTCCGACGGCGAGGAGAGCCGGAACAGGCAGAGCTGCCCGATCTTCATCCCCGGGTAGAGCTTGATCGGCAGGGTCGCGACGTTCGACAGCTCCAGCGTGACGTGCCCGCTGAAGCCGGGGTCGATGAAGCCCGCCGTGGAGTGCGTCAGCAGACCGAGCCGGCCCAGGCTGGACTTGCCCTCCAGCCGCGAGGCGACGTCGTCGGGCAGCGTGATGACCTCGTAGGTCGACGCCAGCACGAACTCGCCCGGGTGCAGGATGAAAGCGTCGTCGCCCTCCGGCTCGACCAGCCGGGTCAGGTCCGGCTGCTCCTCGGAGGGGTCGATGTGCGGGTAGCGGTGGTTCTCGAAGACCCTGAAGAAGCGGTCAAGTCGTACGTCGATGCTCGACGGCTGGACCATCGCGGGGTCGAACGGGTCGATCACCACGCGGCCCTTGTCGATCTCGGCCCGGATGTCCTTGTCAGAGAGCAGCACGCTTCGAGATTACGTGCACGACGCGGCCCCGGACGAATCGCCCGGGGCCGCAGCTGTCACATCTCTCCCACGACCGCCCTCGTCAGGCGAGGAACTCCGCGGCCTCCAGCCGCAGTGCCCGGGCCAGTTGCGGCTCGGACAGCTCCCGTACGTCGGCCAGCACCGAACTCCTCAGCCGCCCGCACTGCGGGCACCGGATCAGCCGACCCGGCCCCAGCCGGCCGGCGCCGAGATTCTGCATCGGGAACGTGGTGGTGCTGAACAGGTGCCCCTCGGCACAACGAACGACGGCGCGCTGCTCCATCGATCCCCTTCCCATCCTTACCCCGGTACTCACCCGTACTCGTTCGCCCCGAACGGCGGAGCCCCCGGGACCAGCGTCACATTAGGGGAAGTTCCGGACATTCCACACCAAGGCTCGCCGCCCGCACCACCCGCCGGGGCAGTCTCACGCGGCCCACACAGTACGCCCCCGCCCCCACCCCGCGCGGCTCCGCCACGACCTCCGGCCACCCGTGCAACGACCGTCACGGATGGGGTACAGTGAGGACAGATCGAGCGTCTCTGACGACTCGTCAGGCGGGCGTAGTTTAATGGTAGAACATGAGCTTCCCAAGCTTATAGCGCGAGTTCGATTCTCGTCGCCCGCTCCATAGGTAAGGCCGCAGGTCAATGACCTGCGGCTTTTGTGTTGTCCAGACCGTCTCAGCCGCCACCGCCACCGCCACCGCCGTCGCCGTCGCCGGGCGAGGCTCCGGTGACGGCCTGCGTCTCCCGCCCGATGATCTCCTGCAGCGGCTGGCCGTCGCAGTTGCCGAGTATCACGCCGACCCAGCCGGTGTAGGGGTAGATGTTCCAGTTGGCGCTGACACCGGGGTTGCCACCGCCGCGCCCGAACACCCACTGGCCGTTGACGATACGGGTCGGCATGTCGTAGGCCCCGAACGACGAGGCGCTGTGGGGGATCTTGGCGCCGGTGAGCGACTCGGCCCAGGGCCGGTGCAGCACCGTGCCGTCGCCCAGCGCGCGTGCGAACCGGACCAGGTCCGGCGCGGTGGCGAAGCCGCCGTCCCCGGGGGTGTCGACGAAGCTGCGGCCCGGGTTCTTGCCGAGCACGTCCGGGTACGGGCTGCCCTGGTCGAGATTGCGGACCGCGTCCACCTGGCTGCCGTAGGCCAGAGTCATGTACGGGTGCGCGATGTGCTCGTCGGTGAGCCACTGCGGCCTGGTGCAGAACGCCGAGCCGGTCATGCCGCAGCGCCCGAAGATGTTCTCCCGCACGTAGTCCCAGTACGTCTCGCCGCTCACGGCCTCCACGATCAAGGCGGGGATGCCGACATCGGCGCCGGAGTGGCTGGTGCGGGTGCCGGGGGCAGCCACCAGCTCGGACTGCCGGACCCACCACTCGTAGTACTCGTGCACCTCCTCCCGGCTCCGGAAGATGCGTTGCACGTCCTCGCCCGGGGTGTTCAGCCCGGAGGTGCCGGAGAGCAGGTGGTGGATGGTCACCTGCTCGGCGATGTCCCTGGCGTAGCCCTTCAGGTGGGTGCCCACCGTGTCCGACAGGCTCAGCTCGCCCTGCTGTGCCAGCTGCAGGACGGCCACCGCTCCGAACGGCTTGCCCGCCGAGCCGAGGCTGAACGCGGTGCCTTCGTGATTGCGGATCCCCTTCTCCCTGTCGGCCATGCCGTAGCCGCGGGACAGTACCGTCCGGCCCCGGTGCGACAACAGCACCACGCCGGAGAACCTCCCTTCGGCCGCCGGCTTCGCCACGTAGCGGTCGTAGGCTCCGCCAGGACGGGTGGCCGGTGGGGTGTCGTAGTCGTCGGTCGGGGCCGGGTCGGCTCGGCCGGTTTTCGATACGCCCGCGATACGCCGAATCCCCGGTATGTGGCGTGCCGGGAAGTCGAATCGTGACCAGGAGACCGCCAGTGGGGCGGGGTGCGGGGTCGATGGTCCCGTCGTGTGCCCGGACGATGCTGTGCACGATGGCCAGCCCGAGGCCGACCCCGACGTGTTCGTCGGTGCGGGAGCGTTCTGTTCCGCGTCGAAAGGGTTCGGTGAAAGTCGGTACCAGTTCCGGAAGGAGCGGAGGACCGGTGTTCTCGACCCGCAGCATGCTCGCGTCGTGCTGCGGTTCGGTGTGGACGGTTATGGTGCCGCCGGAGGGGAGATTGTGGACGACGGCGTTCTGGACGAGGTTGGTCACCATCCGCAGGATGAGCGCCGCGGAGCCGAGGGTCTGTGCCTTCTCACCGGTGACGTCGAGCACGATCCGGCGCTTTTCGGCGAGGGGCAGCAGCGCTTCGGCGGCCTCCTCGGCGATGAGGGACAGGTCGACGGGCTCGCGGGTAAAGCTCTTGCGGTCGGCGCGGCTGAGCAGCAGCAGGGCCTCGGTGAGGTCGATCGCCCGCGTGTTGACGGTGCGGAGTCGTTCGACGAGTTCGCCCCGGTCCCGCGTGGGGTCGTGGTGGGCGAGGTCGAGGAGTGTCTTCGAGATCGCCAGCGGGGTGCGCAGTTCGTGGGAGGCGTTCGCGGCGAATCGCTGCTGTTCGGCGACGTGGGATTCGAGCTTTTCGAGCATGAGGTCGAACACGTCGGCGAGTTCGCGGAATTCGTCCTGGGGGCCTGGCATGCGGACCCGGTGGGACAGTGATCCGTTCGCGGCCGCCCGTGCCGCGGCTGCGATCCGTGCGAGTGGTGTGAGCATCCGGCCGGCGAGGATCCATCCTCCCAGGAGTCCGAACGCCAGTAGGAAGGCCAGCGCCGTGGCCGCGGCGGGGGCGAACGTGCGCACGAGTACGTAGCGGTTGGGCGCGACGCCGAGAAGGCCCCGGGGGCTGTCGGGTACGTGGCGCAGCAGGAACACCCACACCACGGCCAGCAGGAGAGTGCCGGCGACGAGGAGGAATCCGGCGTAGCTGATGGTGAGTTTCAGGCGGGCGCTGAGCCCCGGGCGCCTATTCACGAGTGCCGCCGGGGCGGGTGGTGTCCACACCGGTGTCGATTCGGTAGCCGACGCCGGCCACCGTGGCGACGAGCCATGGTAGGCCGAGTCGTTTGCGCAGGCCGGAGACGGTGATGCGGACCGCGTTGGTGAAGGGGTCGGCGTTGGCGTCCCAGGCCCGCTCCAGGAGTTCTTCGGCGCTGACGATGCCGCCTCCGGCGGCGACGAGGACTTCGAGCACGGCGAACTGTTTCCGGGTGAGCGCGACGTAGTGTCCCTCGCGGAAGACCTGTCGGCGGAACGGGTCCAGTCGCAGGCCCGCGATCTCGCTGACCGGCGGTCGGGTGTGCGCGCGGCTGCGGTCCAGCGCCCGCAGTCGCATGACGAGTTCCCGGAGCTCGAACGGTTTGGTGAGGTAGTCATCGGCGCCGAGCTCGAACCCGGACGCCTTGTCGTCGATCCGGTCGGCGGCGGTGAGCATGAGGATCGGCATGCCGCTGCCGGAGGCGACGATTCGTCGGGCGATCTCGTCGCCGGAGGGTCCGGGGACGTCGCGGTCGAGGACCGCGAGGTCGTAGGAGTTGACGCCGAGCAGTTCCAGAGCGGAGTTGCCGTCGCCGGCGATGTCGGCGGCGATCGATTCCAGGCGGAGACCGTCCCGGACGGCTTCGGCCAGATAGGGCTCGTCCTCCACGATCAGCACGCGCATACCCGGAGCCTAGGCAGCAGGGCATATCGCCGACATATGCGATGCCCTCCGGGAGTGGGGCCGAGGAGTGGCGCGGGGAGGTCATGAGGGGTGTGGAGCCGGGGAGTTGGCGGAGTCCTGCGGCAACGCCGGCGGGCCGGTGGGGGAGGTTCGGAACCTCTCCGCTGTAGTGATGGTCGGACGTCCCTCGGTGGGGTGGTGCGGCAGGCTACCGTGGGGGGCGGGTGCAACAGGTCGGGGCATTGGAGAACCTCTGCCTCATGGAGGACCGGGGGTGGGGCGGTGGATCCGCTGTCGTTGTCGATGGTGACGGCTTTCCTGGGTGCGGCCGGGGCGGGGATGGCCAACGAGGCGGGGAAGCGGGCCTGGGAGACGGTGGGCGGGCTGGTGGCCCGGGTGGTGGGGCGGGAGGTGCCGGCGCCGGTGGGGGTGGCCGAGCGGGAGTCGGTGGCGGGGCTGCTCGTGGCGGAGGCGTTGCGCAGTCCCGAGCAGGCGAGGGCGCTCGCCGCGGTGATGAGTGGGAGGGGTGCCGGCGGGGCGGCGGCGCACGGGGTGCCGCGGTCGCTGCCGGCTTCGGCGCGGTTCTTCACCGACCGGAAGGGGCCGTTGGCGCTGCTGGACCGGGAGGCGGACCGCAAGCCCGACGGTCTGCCGAAGGTGGCCGTCCTGCACGGTCCGGCGGGGATCGGTACCAGTGCGCTCGCCTTCCACTGGGGCGGCCGCGAGGCCGGGCGGTTCCCGGACGGGACCTTGTACACGGATCTCCGGGGCGGTTCGGCGAGCACCGCTCCGACGGCCGCGACGGTCCTGCGGCACTTCCTGCTGCGCCTGGGCGTGCCGGCGGAGTACGTTCCGCCCGCCGTGGAGGACCGGGTCGACCTCTTCCGTTCCCTGCTGTCCGGTCGGCGGCTGCTGGTCGTGCTCGACCACGCGCAGTCGGCGGCCCAGGTCGATCCGCTGATCACGGCGGCGCCCGGCGTGTTCACCCTGGTCGTCGCGCGTCGTCCGCTCACCGGGCTGGACGCGGTCACCGTCCCCGTGGGCCCGCTGTCCGACAAGGACGCCAAGCGGCTGCTGGCCGAACTGGCGGGGCGGTCCGCGATGGCGACGGCCCGCGCCACGCTTCCCTCGGTGCTGGAGCGGTGTGCCGGCTCCCCGTTCGCGCTGCGGGCCATGGCCCCGTACTTGGCGACGGGGTCGTTCGGCGGCGAGCGGACGGATCCCCCGCCGGAGGGTCCGGTGCGGGCGGTCGCCGAGGAGGCCTACCGGCGGCTCGGGGTGGAGGCGGCGCGGATCTACCGGCTCGGGTCGCTGCGGCCGTGGTCCTCGCTGGGCGCGGCCGTGGTGGCGGCGACGGCCGAGGTCCCGGAGGACGACGCGGGGCGGGCGCTGGCCGAACTGGCGGAGCTCCAGCTGCTGGAGAGCACCGGGGACGGTCGCTACCGGTACCGTCCGGCGGTGCGTGCGCACGCGGAGGAGGCGGCGGCCCGCGAGGACGGCCTGGCGGGTTGCGCTGCGGCCGTGGCGCGCGCCGCGGACTGGTACCTGCGGTTCGCCGTCCGCGCCGACTACGCGGCGCTGAAGGAACGTTGGCACCTCGGCCCGTTGTACGCCGAGCTGGGTCCGGGGCCGTACGAGGACGAGGGGGCGGCGGTCGCCGCGCTGGTTGCCGAGGCGGGCAATCTGGTGGAAGCCGTGCTCGCTGCCGAGGAGTTCGGCCGCTTCGACACCGTGTGCCAGACCGTCGAGGCGCTCTGGGCCGCGCAGTTGAAGGCCGGCTGCCACGATGTTCTGCTGCCCGCGCTGAGGGCCGGGGCCCGGACGGCCGGTCGGCACTGCCCGGGGACCCGGACGGCCGGCCGGATGCGCATCCAACTCGCCTTTGCCCTCATGGAGTTGCGGCAGGACGAGGAGGCGGAGCGCGAGCTGCTGGCGGCCGCGCAGGACGAGGCCCTGGCCGGGCACGCGCGCGGCCGGGCGACGGCGGTCGAGTCGCTGGGGCTGCTGCGGCTGCGGCAGTGGCGGTTCCGGCAGGCCCTGGAGTGCTTCGAGGAGGCGGACGGGCTGCTGGGCCGGATCGGCCCGGCCGACGACGGCGCCGCCGATGTGCCTCGGGCCCGTGCGCTGCTGCACCGGCACCGGGGGCGGGCACTGAGGGGGCTCGGCCGGTTCGAGGAGGCGGAGCAACGGCTCTCCACCGCAAGGGAGTTCTTCCGCGAGAGCGGCGAGCGCTACAACACCGCCCGGGTGCTGACGGACCTCGCCGAGCTGCGCCTCGACGCGGCCGACCGCACCGGGGCGCTGCCACTGGTCGACGAGGCCGTGGCGCTGCTGAGCAAGGAGAACGCCACCGTCCACCTCACCTACCTGGCCGGGCTGCGCGCCCAGTGCCTTCCCGATGAGCTTCCCGATCGACCGTGAGGCGGACCCGCGCGAGACGGGTGCCGGTCGCGACCGTCAGGGTGCTGGGCACCGGTGCGGTGACCTCGGGGCCGGTGTGCAGCCGCGCGAGCAGCGCCGAGGCGTGCACGGCCGGGTCGCCCGCGCTGTCGGAGGTCAGCCTGCACCGCAGTCCGCCGCGGTGCAGCACCTCGCACTCGCGAGGACCGGTGATGTAGGCGGCGAGGGAGGCGGACCGGTACCGGTCGAGCACCTCGGCCGCCCACTCGCCGGGCGAGCCGAACCGGGGATCGTCGGGTTCGCCGTACCGGAGGATGATGTCGGCCGACGCCAGCACGCCGGGATCGAGGGTGTCCTCGTGCACGGCGAGGTGCCCCCCGGCCCCGGCCTCGCCCCGGGCGTCGTCGGGTTCGTACCGGGGTTCGGCGAAGCGCCGGACGGTGATGGTCCCGTCGGCGGCGGTCGAGGTGAGGACGAGCAGGGGCGCGGTGCGGAGCGGCGGCTCGTACGGCGGCAGCGGCAGCGGGTCGAGCACGGCCGGGGCGGCCGGCTCGGTGATGCCGATCAGCCGGTAGAAGAGGCCGCGCAGCAGGGCCGCGGAGTCGCCCGGCGCCGAACTGGTCAGCTCGGTCGGCCCGTTGGCGGGGCGGTGTTCGGACAGCAGCCGGTCCAACTGGGGCGGCAGCGCCCGGTACGGGTCGAGTCGGGGCGCGGACCGGACGAACGCCGCGACGGGTGACTCCGTTCCGAGGGCCTCCGGGTCGGTGGCGCCCAGCAGTACGGGGGTTCCGCAGGCGGCGGCGTAGTAGCTGACCGAACCGAAGTCGCCCAGGACCACGTCCGCGGCGATCAGGGCCTGGCGCCAGCCTTCGAGCGGGTCGACGAGGGCGAGCCCGGCCCGACGGGCCCGGTCCAGCCAGAGGCGGACCTGACCGGGGCCGTGGCCGTGCCAGATGTTCGGGTGGAGGACGGCCGCCACCCGGTACTCGTCGGCGGGGAGTTCGGACGTCAGCCGGGGCAGCAGGAGCGGGAGGACGTCCTCGGGGCCGGAGTCACCGAAGAGCGAGGTCGGATTCCAGGTGGAGTTCAGCAGGACGAGGCGCTGTCCGGGGTGCACCCCCAACGCCCGCCGGTAGCGGTCCCGGTGGTGCCGGGCGGCGAGGATGCGGTCGAAGCAGGGGTCGCCGGCCAGTACGGCGGTCGGCAGGGCCTCGGGGCAGGACTTGGCGAGTCGGTCGATCTGCTCGGGGTGGGAGAAGACCATGGCGTCCGCGATCGGGGTGCCCTCGGCGGTGAGGATCCACTCCGGCCCGAGCCCGAACACGGCGTCCGGCGTCCGGCGTCCGGTGTTCGGTGTTCGGTGTTCGGTGTTCGGTGCGGTGAGCGTCTTATTGTATCCGACACCGTGCGAGAGGACCGTCAACGTTCCTTTGAGGTCGCCGAGTTGGCCGCCGAAGCTGGCCGATATCGCCAGGTCCACGGGAGTCGCGAGGGCCTGCTCCCAGGGCAGGACCGGGACGCCCACCGAAGCCAGCAGCTCTGCCACGCCCGACCGGAACGGCGACGAACCGGTGCAGGTCGCCAGCACCTGGAGCCGCAGGTCGTCGCGGAACAGTGGAAGCACATCGATCAGCCGCGTCGCCGCCGTCACGTTGTGGACGACCAGCAGGACCCGCCGGCACCGTCCGCGGGTGGCCCACCTGGCCGCCTCGGGCCCCACCGGTACGCGAACCCAGTGCTTCAGGTCCTCGCCCACGCCGCCTCCCAGCCCTTCCGGTTCGAGACCCCTGCGGCCGTCGTGTCCGATCTTGGAATCGGAACTTCCAACGTATCGCGTCGAGGAGTGAACCCTTGGCCGTCCTGCCGATGAAGCCGCCAGCGCCGCCTGAGCCGCCAGGGCTGCCAGAACCCTCAGGGGCGGGGGTAGAGGCGGAGGAAGGCCTGGACTCCGGTGGTGACGGTGGTGTGGAGGGCGGCGTCGGAGATGGGGACGGCGCCGTAGAAGGACTGGTCGGCCGCGCCGCTGAAGGTGAGCAGGGTGAAGTGGGTGGCGGCGAGGTCGGGGTCGCCGAGGGTGAGCAGGTCCTGGGAGGCGAGGCGGACGAGGTGGTCGGCCAGGTCGCGCTGGGACGCGAGCGGGCCGGCGGCGAGCCAGGCGGCGAGGACGTCGGGCGGGATGTTGCCGGCCTCGGCGCGGATGGTGCGGCCGAGGGCGTAGTGCTCGCCGGCGGCGAGGACGGCCTTGGCGCGGTCGACGGCGAAGGCGGTGAGATCGGCCTCCAGGTCGACGATCTTGTGCAGATGGCGGTCGGCCAGGCCGGCGATGATCTCGGTGAGTTCGCCGGCGGTCTCCAGGGCGACGGAGAGGAAGAGCTTCTCCTTGTCGCCGAAGTGGTTGTAGATGGTGCGCTTGGACACGCCGGCCTCGGAGGCGATGGCGTCGACGCTGGCCCGGGTGTAGCCCTCGCGGCCGAACACCGTGCTCGCCGCGCGGGCGATGGCCCGGCGCTTCTCGGGCATGCGGCGTGAGCCGGTGGTCGCTGCCGGGTTCGCTGTGCTCATCGGGCGGGTTCCCCTCCTCGGCGTGTTGCACTACCCGGTGCAGTTTACCTGGAGGGCCGTGAAGTGCGGACGGTGGCGAGCGCAGAAAAGGGGCGCCACCACGGAGAGCGGCGAACGGAGTGGCGAACGAGGCGGTGCGCGGAGCGGTGGCCGGAGCGGCACCAAGGGGCCCGGAAGGGGTTCGGAAAGGGCCCGGAAAGCAGGGAGGCGCGGAGCGAGTCCCCCCGGACCCGCTCCGCGCCGCGTCGACGCGCGGCTGTTCGCCGCTCCCCCCGACCACCCCGGACTCCGCCGTCCCCCCTGGCAGCACTCTCCGGCGAGAGCGTTCCGCACAGGCCCGGCAGGCCCCCTTTGTTGCAGGGCGTCGTTGATCGTTACGGTAACAAACCGCATGGTTGGTTTGTCAATACCCTTAATCCATGAAACATCCACAATCGGGGATGGCCGTCCGGTTGGCAAGGGGTGGCAGGAGACGGCAAGGGGCAGCCGGGGACTGGCGGACGCGGCTGGTGGGATCGGTCGTTCGGGTGCCGGGGCATTCGCGGCGGAGGTCGCGACCCAGGGGTGCGGAATACCGATATTCCGAACGGAATGTCGGTATTCGCTGCCGTCAGCGCAGCAGGCGGCGTTCCTTGGCGACCGCCACCGCGCCCGAGCGGGTGTCGACGCCCAGCTTGTCGTAGATCCGGCCCAGGTGGGTCTTCACCGTCGCCTCGCTGATGAACAGCGCGCGGGCGATCTCCCGGTTGCCGAGCCCCTGGGCGAGCTGGGCGAGGATCTCCGTCTCGCGCTCGGTGAGCTGCGGCGCCGGGGCCCGCATCTGCGCCATCACCCGGGAGGCGACCGGCGGCGAGAGCACCGTGCGGCCCTGGGCGGCCGAGTGCACCGCGGCGAACAGCTCCTCCGGCCGCTCGGCCTTCAGCAGATAGCCGGTAGCGCCCGCGCCGATCGCCCGGGTGATGTCGGCATCGGTGTCGTACGTGGTCAGGACCAGGACGTGCGGCGCGTCGGGAGCGGCGGTGATCCGCCGGGTGGCCTCCACCCCGTCGATGCCGTCGCCGAGCTGGAGGTCCATCAGCACCACCTGCGGGGCCAGCCGGGCCGCGAGCTCGACCGCCTCCTCGCCGTTGCTCGCCTCGCCGACCACCTCGATGTCGCCGGCGCTGGCCAGCAGGGCGAGCAGACCGGCCCGGACCACCGCGTGGTCGTCGCAGACCAGCAGCCGGACCGGGGACGGGGCGGGGGTGGGGTTCATCGGACGGCTCCTGGGCCCTGGCGACGGTCGGGGACGTCAGGGGCATCGGGTGTGTCGGGGGCACCGGGGGCACCGGCGGTGCCGGGAGGGAGAGGGACGGCGGGAGTGAGCGGCACCGCGGCCGAGACGACGGTGCCCTCGCCGGGGGCGCTCTCCACGGTCAGGGTCCCACCGAGCTGGCGCAGCCGGGCCCGCATGGCGGGCAGGCCGTGGCCCCGGCTCCCGGTGGGGGCGGTGTCGTCGGGGGAGAAGCCGCGGCCGTCGTCGGCGATGTCCAGGACGGCCTGGTCGCCGAGGAAGGAGAGGGTGAGGGCGGCGGTCGAGGCCCCGGCGTGCTCGCGGACGTTGGCGAGCGCGCCCTGGGCGATCCGCAGCAGCGCGGACTGTGCGGCTGCCGGGAGCGGCACCGGCGCGCCGTCCAGGTGGAAGCGGACCGGCAGCCCGCTCTCGGCGGACTCCCGTTCGGCGAGCGAGAGCAGCGCCCGGTCGAGGGTGCGGCCGTCGGCGAGTTCGGCGGGCGCGAGGTCGTGGACGAAGCGGCGGGCCTCGGCGAGGTTCCGGGCGGCCACCTCGGCGGCGGTCCGGACGTGGCTGCGGGCGGTCGCCGGGTCGCCGTCCCAGGTGCGGTCGGCGGCCTGGAGCAGCATCTGCTGGCTGGAGAGGCCCTGGGCGAGGGTGTCGTGGATCTCCATGGCGAGCCGTTCCCGCTCGGCCAGCGTGCCCTCCCGCCGTTCGGTGGCGGCGAGTTCGCGCCGGGTGCGGACCAGGTCGGCGATCAGCACCCGCTGCCGTTCGGCCTGCCGCTCCATGTACAGGAAGACGCCGGTGGCCAGTGCGGCGACGGCGGGCGGCAGCAGGAGGAGGTTGGCGTCGGTCGCGCCGGGCAGCCGCACCTCGCCGACCACCACCAGCAGGGTGAGCGCCGCCACGAGGGGGATGGCCGCAGGCGTGGGCAGCGTGCGCAGGGCCGTGTAGACCAGCGGCACGGCGCACCAGGAGAAGCTCGGCGCGAGCAGCACCAGGACCACCCAGAGCACGGTCACCACGGCCAGCGGCCAGGCGGGTCGGCGCTGCCCGGGGGCGGGCGGGCGGCGGTGGGCGAGCCAGGAGCCGAGCGGCTGGACGACGGCGAGCGCGATGCTCAGGCCGAGCACCCAGGGGATGCGCGGACTGCCCGGGTGGTGGGTGAGGAAGCGGCTCAGCGAGGTGGCGAGCAGCAGCAGGAACGCGGAGTCGAGCAGGACGGCCAGTCGGCCGGCGTCCGGGTCGAGCGGGGGGCCGGGGTGGTGCACAAGGCCGCTCCTCGCTCGCTCGCTCGTTCGTTTCCGGTGGCCGGTGGCCGGTGGCCGGTGGCCGGTGATCGCTGGTCCTCATGGCCCGTCGCGGTGCCGGCCGCGGCCCCGGCCGGGGCGATCCCTCGATGGTGACCCGTCCGGCCCGGGGCCGCATCAGCCGATCGGCTGACGGGTCCGTCGTCCATCATGCCCGCGGGAGCTGTCCGGACCGCCGATGCGGCGACGGGGCCCGTCGCCGGAGGATCGATCCCGTTCCCAGCGACACCATCCGACGAGGAGCCGGACCATGAAGAAGATCTCCGTTCGCACCAAGGTGCTGACCGGTACCGTCGCCGCCGCCGCGCTGGCCGCCGCCACCCTCGGCGCCGTCTCGGCCAGTGCCGAGGCCACCGACACCCCGTCCGTCGCCGCCGCCGCGGTCAAGGCCGACACCCAGAACAAGAACCTCGCCCAGACCACCGGTCTGACCATCGCCGCCGCCACCAAGGCCGCCCAGGCCACCCTGGACGCGGCGGCCAAGGCCGGTCAGAAGGTCTCCGTGGCGGTCGTCGACCGTGACGGTGTCACCCGGGTGCTGCTCAAGGGCGACGGCGCCGGCCCGCAGTCGCCGGAGTCGGCCGTGCGGAAGGCCTTCACCGCCGTCTCCTGGAACGCGCCCACCTCCGAGCTGGCCAAGCGGCTCGCGCAGGCGTCGAACCTGAAGGACATCCCGGGCACCCTGTTCCTGGCCGGCGGTGCGCCGGTGCAGTCGAAGGGTGCGCCGGTCGCGGGCATCGGTGTCGCGGGCGCCCCCAGCGGAGACCTGGACGAGCAGTTCGCGCAGGCGGGCGTCGAGGCGCTCGGCAAGTGACACCCGGCGGGTGAAGCACGCGGGACCGGAACACGCGCCGGAGCGGACCCCCGACCGCTCCGGCGCGCACCGGCCCGCGCCCGCACCTGGACCCGCGTCGCGCCCGTCCGGGCGGCGGTCGGGGCCCCGGCAGCCCCGGAACGGCCTCCCGGCCTCTGCCCCGCGGGCTCCCCGTACGGGTGAAGGTCACCCGGGTCGTCGCAGAACACGGGCACTTTGGCCGAAAAGCCGCTGCCGCTGTCGGTGCCGCGTGGCAGGCTTCCCGCTATGACGGCGTGGACCCTCAACGACATCGAACGTGCGATCCGCTCCTCCTGGGGTGTCGACACCTGCGCGCCCGAGGACCAGGCCCACTGGCGTCCCGACAATCCCGCCCACGGCCAGTGCCGGGCGACCGCCCTGGTGGTGCACGACCTGCTGGGCGGCGAGCTGATGATGGGCGAGGTGTACGTCGGCGGGGTCCGGACGGACCTGCACTGGTGGAACCGGTCCGCCGCCGGCACCGAGGTCGACATGACCCGTTCCCGCTTCGGCCCGGACGAGGAGGTCGGCCCCGGCCGCCCGGTCGCCCGCCCGCAGCGTCCGGGCCGGCTCCAGGTCCAGTACCAGCTGCTGCGCCACCGGGTGGCCGCGCGGCTGGAGGCGGGAGCGGCGGACGGGCACCGCGCGGCGGCCGCCTGACCGCCCCCGGTCCGACGGCCCGTCCGCCCGCCCCTCCGTGAGCCGGATCGGGTCGGTCGGCGGCCCGACGGGCTGACGTACAGTCGGTTGCTCGTGGTCGGACGACCGGTCCGTCCGCCGGGCGACAGCGGGAGTGTGCGATGAGCGGGACGACGGTCGGTTTCGTCGGACTGGGCGCGATGGGCCGGGGTATGGCCGGCAGCCTGCTGCGGGCCGGGTACGCCGTCCGGGTGTGGAACCGCTCGCCCGAGCCGGTGGCCGCGATGGTCGCCCTGGGCGCCGAGGCGGCCGAGGGCCTGGCCGAGGTCTTCGCGGCCGACGCGGTCGTCTCGATGCTCGCCAACGACGAGGCCGTCGAACGGCTGCTGCTCGACCCGGTCCTGCTGGCGGGTGCCGCGGCCACCCTGCACATCAACACGGCCACCGTCTCGGTCGGCCTGGCCGAGCGGGCCGAGGCCCTGCACGCCGAGCACGGCATCGGGTACGTCGCCGCGCCGGTGCTCGGCCGTCCGCCGGTGGCCGCCGCCGGAGAGCTCGACATCCTGGCCGCCGGGGCCCCCAGGGCGCTGGCGGCGGCCGAACCGCTGCTCGCCGCGATGGGCCGGCGCGTCTGGAACTTCGGCGAGCGCCCGGCGCAGGCCAACACCGCCAAGATCAGCACCAACTTCCTGCTGGCCTGCGCGATCGAGTCGATGGCGGAGGCGTGCAGCCTGGCCGAGGCCAACGGGGTCCGGCCGACCGACCTGATCGAGATGCTCAGCGGCACGCTGTTCCCCGGCCCGATCTACTCCGGGTACGGCGCGATGGTCGCCGAACGCCGTTACGAGCCGGCCGGGTTCAAGCTGCCGCTGGGACTCAAGGACGTCGATCTCGCGCTCACCGCCGGGGCCTCGGCGCGGGTGCCACTGCCGTTCGGCAGTGTGCTGCGGGACGCCTTCCTGGACGCGCTCGCGCACGGGGACGGCGAGAAGGACTGGGCGGCGGTCGCGGCGGTCGCGCGCCGACGGGCCGGGCTCCCGGCGTAGCGCCCGGCGTAGCACCCCGCGCGGCGCACCTTCCCCACCGTGTACCAAGCACCCCCAACGCCCCTACGGCCGAGGGCAAAAGGCCCTTTCCGTCCCAGAGTCGGTCCAATCGGACAGAAAACGACCTGGTGCCGTTCCAAACCGGCACCCACCTTCCGGGACGGCGGGGGCCTTCGGTAGTCTCCGTCGGACTTTCAGCCTTCGCGGGGGGATCGCGGCTCGGACAACCACCGGGTCCACCCGCGCTCCCGGGCCGCGCCCGGACACTCCCGTGAGGTTCTCCTTGTCCATCTCCATACCTCGCAGTCTGGCCCTGGCCGGCGCCGCCGCGCTCGCCGCCTCGATGGCCCTCACCGGCGCCCAGGGTGCCTTCGCCGCCGCCACCGGCTCGCCCTCGGCCGCCGCCGCGCCGCAGGCCGACAAGGCCGCCCACCGCCAGCTCGACCTGTCGCTGGACGGGGTGCCGGGCACCTTCGTCGCCGGTGGCGACTCGAAGCAGTTCAGCTTCACGATCGACAACAACACGAAGACGGACTTCGTCTTCTACCCGCTGCTCAAGTTCAAGAACGCCCAGGACACCCTGGAGGCGAAGGACCTGAAGGTCGAGTACCAGCTGCCCGAGGCGCTGGACAAGACCAAGGCCTGGCACCCGGCCGGGGCCGCGCCGGGTGCCGAGTCCGACGACGACGGCGTGCTGTTCCTGCTCGCCAAGCTCCAGGGCGACGGCAACCCGGACTTCGAGGACTCGCTGCTGGCCGTCACCAAGGGCAGCAGCCTGACGGTCGCCGTCCGCGTCACCGTGGCCAAGGACGCGCCGCGCGGCAACGCCGGCGTGGTCCCGGTGGTCTTCTCCGCCGAGGCCGAGGGCAAGAACCCGACCGGCGAGGCCGAGTTCAGCTGCGACGGCATCCGCGGCAAGCGCTTCAAGATCGTGGCCGAGGGCCCGGTCAAGCCGAGCCCGACCGCCACGCCATCGACGACCAAGCCGACCACCCCCAGCACGAGCCCGACGGTGAAGCCGACCGGTAGCCCGAGCACCAGCACCTCGCCGTCGCCGAGCGCCTCGACGACCCCGAGCACGCCGGTGACCCCGTCGACCACGGCCACGCCTTCCACGACGGCCACGCCGTCGACGACCGCCACCCCGTCCACCACGGCGACGCCGTCGACGACGCCCTCGACGACGGCCACCCCGTCGACGACCCCGTCGACCACGGCCTCGCCCTCGGAGAGCGCCACCGCGACGCCGAGCGGGAGCACCTCCCCGAGCGCGCCCGCGACCGCCGCCCCGTCGAGCCCCGCGCCGACCCAGGACGACACCGCCGGGGCGATCGACTTCCCGGTGAGCGTTCCGAAGATCAAGCCGCTGCCGATCACCCCGGCGGGCGTGGCCAAGGCCAAGTCCAATGCGGACAAGGCGCTCGCCACCACGGGTGGCGGTGACGACACCACCGCCATCGCGATCGCGGGCGGCGCCGTCCTCGCCGCCGGTGTCGGCACCCTGGTCGTGCTCCGCCGCCGCCGCACCGCGCAGCAGGGCTGAGCCCGGACCGTCCCGGCACCGCGCCGGGGCACCTCGCCCGAAGCGGACCGCCCGTGACCCCGTACCCGGGGGCACGGGCGGTTCCGTTCGGTCGCCTAGGATGACCGGCCGAGGGGGCGGCACGGCGGACGAGGTACTGGGGTGCGTGGAACGGGCGCGGGGCGCCGGGAGCGGTCGGGGCGGCCGGGACGGACCCGGACCGACTACGAGGCGGCCACCGGCCGGATCGCGGGCCTGCCGGTGCGCAGACACCACGTCCTGCTGCTGGCCTGGACGGTGCTCTGGTTCCTGCTGGTCGAGCCGAGCGGCGGCTTCTCCTGGCACTACCTGCGCCAGGGCGAGGAACTGCTCTTCAGCGACAGGTCGGACGGCGGGCTCTCCCTCTACGCCCACCACCCCGAACTGCAGATCGGCCCGGTCAGCCTGGCCGTGGCCCGGCTCTTCGCACCGTTCCGGGGGCACTCCGGCGAGGTGCTGGCCGAGGCGGTGATGTCCGGCCTCGGGCTGGCGATGCTGGTCCTGGTGGGCCGCACGGCCGCCCAGTACCACCTGGGCACCGGCACCAATCACCGACGGCTCCAGCAGCGGCTGCTGGTCGCGGGCCTCGCGTTCATCCCGATGTGGGTCGAGGTGTCGGTCCGCTTCGCGCACCTGGACGACGTGCTGGCGCTGTTCTTCACCACCCTCGCCGCGCACGAGCTCAGCCGGGGCCGGGCCACCTCGCTCGCCGTGTGCCTGGCGCTGGCGGTGGACTCCAAACCGTGGGCGCTGGCGTTCGCGCCGCTGATCCTCGCCCTGCCCAGGGCCAGATGGGTGCGGACGGGGCTCTGGTTCGCCGGGCTGGTGGCGGTCGCCTGGCTGCCGTTCTACCTGGGTGACCTGGACACCGTGGCGGCCGCGAAGTTCACCATCCCCAACCAGACCGCCTCGGCGCTGCGCTGGTTCGGGGTGTCCGATCCGACGACGCCCTGGTGGGACCGTCCGGCGCAGTTCGCGCTGGGACTGGGCCTGGGCGGTCTGGCGGTGTGGCGCGGCCGCTGGCCGGCCGTCGTCCTGCTCGGGGCGGACGCCCGGATCCTGCTCGACCCGAGCGTCTACACGTACTACACCGCGTCGATCATGCTCGGCACGCTGCTCTGGGACACCGTGGGGCAGCGGCGGCTGGTGCCCTGGTGGAGCTGGATCGCGCTGGTCGCGCTGTACGGGGGCACGCTGTTCCTGCCGTCCGACCCGGCGCGCGGACTGGTCCGGCTCGCCTTCGTGGTGGTCTCGGCGGGGTGCGTGCTGCTCCTGCCCGCCCAGCGGCGGCGCGGCTCCGGCCGCCGTCCCCCCGGCCGGGGCGGTCCGGACGGCGGTCCCGGTGGCGGTGGCGGCCTCCCGCAGCAGCGGACGGGCCGGCGACGGAGCGGCCGTCGGCGGACCGCGCCGCCCCCGGGGCCCAGGCCGACGGCGGGCGTCCAGGTGCCTTAGGGCGCGTGCTTCCGGCCGTCGAACAGCAGCGCCGCCAGGCCGATCCCGGCCGCCGCTCCCGCGCACTGGGCGAGGACGAAACCGGGGACCGATCCGGGCGCGATCCCGGTCCAGCCGTCGGTGAGCGCCCGGCCCAGCGTCACGGCCGGATTGGCGAAGCCGCCCGAGGAGGTCGTCCAGCAGGCCGCGACCACCCAGAGGCCGACCAGTGCCGGGACCAGCCGGCCGCGCCCGGCGGCCGTCGCCCCGGTCACCACCAGCAGCAGGGTCCCGGTGGCCACCGCCTCGCCGAGCCACAGCGCGGCGCTCCCGCGCGACACCGCCGACAGCCGGAGCACGGGGTGCCCGAACATCGCGTCGGCCAGTCCGGTGCCCGCCACCGCGCCGACCGTCTGGGCGGCGGCGTACCCGACCGCCTCGCGCAGCGGCAGCCCGGCGGGGGTGCCCCGGCCGGTCCACCAGGCACCCGCGGTGATCAGCGGGTTGAGGTGTCCGCCGGAGACCGGGCCGAACAGGGTGATCAGCACCGTCAGGGCCGCCGCCGAGGCGCCGACGTTCGCCAGGAAGCGCAGCCCCGCGTCCGAGGTCAGGGCGTCCGCCTGGTGGCCGGAGCCCACCACGACGACGGCCAGCAGCGCGGTGCCGACCAGTTCCGCCGCCAGCCGGCGGCCCGGCGGAGGTGCGGCGGCCGGCAAGGAACCGGTCGCCGGGACGGCGGTCGGCAGGGGGTCGGTCGGCAGGGGGTCGGTCGGCGGCGTCGGCTTCGGCAGTGGCGTTCCGGACGGTACGGGCGTGGTCACGCGCACATGCTGGTGGCCGTCCGCCCGTCCCGGCAATTGGCCGGACCCCACAAACCGGCGCCCGTCCGGCCTGGCCGGATCGGAGACTCCTCCACCGGCACCCGACACTGGGCTTGACCCTCACGCAACGGGAGGAGGCAGGGTCGTGGTCAGCAGGAAGGGAGTACCCCGATGAACAGTGGAGACGAGGACGGCCGCACCGGCCGCACGGTCGGCGCGGTGGCGCGGATCGCCAAGGTGACCGTCCGGACCCTGCACCACTACGACGAGATCGGCCTGCTGTCCCCCCGGGGCCGTACGCCGGCCGGCTACCGCCGGTACGACGAGGCCGACCTCGGCCGGCTGCAGCGGATCCTGTTCTACCGCGAACTCGGGTTCCCCCTGGAGGAGATCGCGGCCGTTCTGGACGACGACTCGGTGAGCCCGAGCGAGCATCTGCGGCGTCAGCACCGACTGCTGACCGACCGCATCGCCCACCTCCAGAAACTGGCCGCAGCCGTCGAACACGCCATGGAGGCAGAGAAGATGGGGATTCAGCTGACCCCGGAGGAGAAGTTCGAGCTCTTCGGCGACTCCTACCGGGAGGAGTGGGAGACCGAGGCGGAACAGCGCTGGGGTTCCACCGGCGCCTGGGCGGAGTCGCAGCGCCGCACCGGCGGCTACGGCAAGGCCGACTGGGAGCGGATCAAGGCGGAGGGCGACGCGCTCAACGCCCGTCTGGCCGAGGCCTTCACGGCCGGCGAACCGGCCGACGGCGGCCCGGCGACCGACCTCGCCGAGGAGCACCGGCAGCAGATCACCGGCAACTTCTACGAGTGCGGCCACGAGATGCACTGCCGCCTCGCCGAGATGTACGTCGCCGATCCGCGCTTCACCGCCGTCTACGAGCAACTCGCCCCGGGCCTCGCCCGGTGGCTGCACGACGCCATCCTCGCCAACGCCGCCCGCCGCACCGGCGGACAGGCCTGACCGCACGACACGGCCCCGGCCGGACTCCCACGGGGTGGGGGCCGACCGGGGCCGGTGGGTCGAGCGGGCCTCCCGGCCGGGCTCAGTCCTCGTCGGGTACCAGCCGCCGGGCGATCCCGCCGTCGGGCTCGATCGGCGGATCGTCCTCGAACCAGGGTGTGATGATGTCCGCCGGGATCGGTCGGAACGCCGTTCCCGGTTCCTTCAGCACCCGCAGCGGCGGTCCGCCGTACCAGTGGTACGGCTGCGGGTGCAGCGCCGGGGCCACGAGGTCCCGGACGGCCGCGAGCGCCTCGTCCGAGAGGGCAGTCACCGGCTCCCGCACGGTGACCAGCAGCCCCGCCGGTGCGCCGGCCCGGAGGACCGGCTCGGCCGCGAGACCCGCTTCGGCGGCGCGCCTCGCCACCGTGTCGATCCCGCCGAGCCGGTCGAGCTGTCCGGCCGACAGGTGGTTGCACCAGTAGTAGCCGCGCGGATGCCGGTCGGCCGTCTGCAGCCCTTGCAGGATGCCGTGGTAGCGCTCGTACGGGGGCTCGATCATCGCGTAGACGTCGTGGTAGACGCCGCCCCAGAGCAGGTCGGCGCGCTCACCGACGACCCGCAGGCTGTCGGTCCAGAGCACGGCCAGGTGGTCTCGGAAGGCGTCCGATCCGGTCTCCGTGCCGGTGTAGATCTGCCACTGCCAGATGTCCGACCCGAATCGGCCGCCCCGGAGGTCCAGTCCGACGTGGCCGGGCTTCGCCTCCTCCGCGACCCCGGTCCCGGTCACCGCCCAGAGCCAGTTGCTCTGGAACACCTCACCGGTGGCCAGCACATCCAGCAGCCCGTCCAGTAAGTGGCGTTCACCGAAGGGCTCGCGGCTGAAGTCGTGCCGGGTGACGGCGGCCCCGCGGAACACGGCGGAAGCTCCGGCCTCCTGGAACCCGTCCTCCAACAACTCCAGGAGGAGCGAACCGAGTCGGGCCTGTTCGTCGGCGCCGCCCCGGGTGGCGAGCGTCAGCACGAGGCTCCGGTGCGGCTCGCCGGTGCGTCCCTCAAGCTGCTCCCGACGGATCCACCATGTGACCCCGTCGCCCTCCCTGCGCAGCATCGTCCGTATCTCCTCTCGTGGGGATCCGAGTGTCGTGGTGTCAGGCTGCCAGTTCGAAGCCGCCCCGGCCCCACGTAGCGGGAAGCCGGGGTACCAGCGGAGTCAGTCCGCCGACGGAGGAGGATCGTCCGGGTACTTCCAGGATCGACAGCGCACGGCCGCCGCGCAGGGCGGGGATGAGCGCCCCGCCGGTTCCCGCCAGGAAGGCGCCGCCGAGTTCGGTGATGATCAGGTCCTTGGCGAAACCGTTCCACTGATCGGCGAACTGGTCCAGTTGTTCCCCCTGCTGTATCGCTGTGGTCAGCACCAGGCAGCTCACGAGGTTCCGGGACCGGTGATTGCCCTTCATGTCCCCGAGGTGGGCCAACATGTCCTCCACCGAGAGGTCGTAGCTGTGCGCGGCGAGGTTGATCACGGGGAGCTCTTTGATCGTCTCTGCCGAGCGGGCCTTGTCGCGCTTCGGACGGAACGCCGAGTAGAAGATCAGGCCCTGCATGTCGGTCTTCTGGTCGATGGTTCGCATATAGCTCTTCGGGGCGGATGGGAAAACGCCTGGGGGCGATGCGGAATCGTTACGCCGCTCGATAGAACCGCGAGCAACTATCAAGCCGTGGCGAGCTTTTCAGGCCGTGCCCGAGTCGACGGGCGGGTAGGCGCGGGGCGTGGGGCGTGCGGTCGGCCGACGGCCCGGAGGGTTCCGTTGGTCCCCGGGGCGGCGGGGTCAGGCGGCGCCGCGGCCGAAGGAGCGGCGGTAGGCCGTGGGGGAGGTGCGCATGACGCGCCCGAAGTGGTGCCGGAACGTCGCGGCGCTCTCGAACCCCACCGCGCCGGCGATCTCCTCGACGGTGCCGTCGGGCGCCTCCAGCAGCGGCAGGCTGGCCGCGACGCGCTGGCTGATCACCCAGCGCATCGGGCTGGTGCCGTTGCGGGCGGTGAAGTGACGCAGGTAGGAGCGGTCGGACATCCGGGCGGCCCGGGCCAGCCCGGTGACCGTGAGCGGGTCGGCCAGGTGGTCCAGTGCCCACTGCATCGAGCGGGCGACGCCGTCGTCCTCCTCCTCGACCGGCCGGACGGCGGCCTCGATGAACTGGGCCTGGCCGCCGTCCCGGTG
Organism: Kitasatospora purpeofusca; assembly: GCF_036010405.1. Classification (NCBI taxonomy): domain Bacteria; kingdom Bacillati; phylum Actinomycetota; class Actinomycetes; order Kitasatosporales; family Streptomycetaceae; genus Kitasatospora; species Kitasatospora purpeofusca. The sequence goes on from NZ_CP108561.1 coordinate 5,153,954, forward strand.
CGGCGGTACGACGAACCGGCGGGCCACGCTGTTGGCGACCCTGGCGCCGTGGTCGCGCCGGACCAGGTGCAGGCAGAGGTCGATCCCGGCCGCGCTGCCGGCGCTGGTCAGCACCGATCCGTTGTCCACGTAGAGCACGTCCGGGTTGACCCGGACGGCCGGGTGGCGCTGCCGCAGCAGTTCGGCGTACCGCCAGTGGGTGGTGGCCTCGTGGCCGTCGAGCAGGCCGGCGGCGGCCAGCGCGAAGGCCCCGGAGCAGATCGAGACGATCCGGGCGCCGCGCTCGTGCGCGGTGCGCAGCGCCTCGACCAGGGCGGGGGAGACCGTCCCGCCGAAGGCGTTCGGCACGCCGGGGACGACCACGGTGTCGGCGGCGGCGAGGTCGTCGAGGCCGTGTTCGGCGGTGAGGGTGAACCCGCCGACCGAGCGGAGCGGCGTGCCGGGGCGGTCGGCGCACACCCGCAGCCCGTACCAGGGGGCGGCCAGCAGTCCGCTCAGCTCGGGCCGGGCCAGGCCGAACACCTCGACCACGACGCCGAGTTCGAACGGGGTCATGCCGTCGAAGGCGTAGACGGCGACCTCGTGCACCGGCTCCGGCCGCCGTCCGATGCTGACGGCCACCGGGCCGGCGCCGGTACCTGCCAGCGCATCGGCGCCGGTACCGGCGGCCGGGTCGGTGACGGCGGTGACGGTGGCGCCGACGGCGGTCGTCGGACCGGTCGGGTACTGCTCGGCCATGGGACCCCCTGCGGACGGGCGGTGGCGGAATTCCGGTGAGTGTAGCCGTTCCGGCCAGTTCGAAATTTCCTTCGAAGCACCCACAACTCCTGGCGAGGATGGGCGTCTGAAAGGGTGAGGGCCGATCCGGCGCGGGCACGACCGCACCGGTGCCGGGTCTCGCTCACTGGCCGAGTCCGACTACCACGGGGAACCCACCATGCGTCCGTCCACTGTCCGGCGTCTCGTCAGGACCGTTCCGCTGGCGGCCGTCGTCGCCGGTGCGGCCGGCTACGCGCTGCTTCCGGCCGAGGCCGGCGCGGGCGCCGGACCGGCCCGGTCAGCGGCTCCGGCACCCTCGGGCGTGGCACTTGTCGCACCGGTGGCCGACGCGCGGTCCGCCCCGGAGGGGACGTCGCCCGCGGCGACGGCACCGGCCGCGACCGCCCCGGCCGGCACGCCGGGCCCGGCGGGCAGGACGCCGGCCGTACCGACGGGGTCCACCGCGACCGCCCCGGCCACCGCGAGCGGGCCGGTGTCGGCGAGTGCTCCGGCGCCCGCCGCGGCGAAGCCGGCCGAGCCCTCCAAGGGCGTGCCCGTGCCCACCGGGTCCGCCCGCCCCGAGAGCCCCGCGCCGGGCTCCGCCCCGGTCACCACCCCGAGCGGTGGCCCGGCCCCCGCGACCGGCACCGCCCCGAACCGGCCGGAGGAGGTGCCCTCCGCGGTCGGCGAGCGGGTGGACGTCGCGATCCGCTCGCTCAGCGGTGCCTGGGAGATCCGCGGCGGCGGCAGCTACTTCGAGTTCGAGGTGACCTGGAGCAACGCCACCGACCGGCGCTTCGACGAGATCGTCCCGGTGGTCCGGGTGCTCCCGTTCGACTACCCGGCCGCCGTGGCGCGGCTCGGTGCGACGGCGAAGGGCGTGCTGGACCGCAAGGACATCGACGAGTGGCGAGAGGTCAAGCCGGACCAGAAGGGCGTGGACAGCGGGCCCCAGCAGGGGGCGTTCGCACTCGACCCGGGCGAGAGCCGGGCCGTCCGCTACCGCCTGACCCTGGGGGCCGACAGCATGTCGGGCCGGTTGCCGATCGCGGCCGACGCCTACGTCGGACGCGGTGCCAAGGCGCTGTCGGTCGGCGGCACCCAGGCGCGGATGAACGTGACGACGGGGCAGCCGGTCCTGTTCTCGGCAACGAAGGCGACCGACATGACCGTCGGCCGGATCCCCTCCGAGCTGCGGGTGGAGCTGTCCAACCTGGACGCCACCGGCAACCACACGGTGGTCCCGACGGTCAGGGTGACCGACCCGCTCGGCCGGAACACCACGCACGGCCTGGTGCCGGGCGACCTCTCCGCCGAGGTGCTGGTGAAAGGCGACTGGCACCGGCTGTCGGGCGCGCTCGACGCCGACGGCCAGGTCCGGCTGGACACCACCGTGCTGACCAGGGTGCTGGTGCCGGGCGAGACAGCCGTCTACCCGTTCCGCTTCAACCTGCCGAAGGGCTGGAGCGCCGGCAGCGGGCTGGAGTTCACGGTCGGCGGGACGGCCGACGGCGGCGCCCTCCCGACCCAGAAGGCCCGGCCGAGGATCACCTGGATGGCGGACGACACGCCGAAGGCGACCTCCTAGGGCGTTTCGTCCGGATCACGCCGGGCCGCGCACCGGCGATCCGGCGCACGCTCCGGCGAACCGGCGTCCCACCGGCCGGTGCACGCCCGACCCGGTACGACCTGCCCGGTACGCCCGACCCGGTACGACCTGCCCGGCGGGGCGCGGTCCTTCGACCGGGCCGGCCACCCAATCGACGATGTCCTGACGCACCGGCGGCAGCCGGGCCGCGGTCGGGGGGAAGGCGAAGACGGATGTCCATGGCCATCGGGCCGGCCGCCCCGGCCGCCCAGGAGCGGGGGTTCGGCCTCCGTCGGCTGCTGGCGCTGCTGTTCGGCGCCCGGGAGACGCAGGGCGCGGGCGAGATCCTCGACGTCCCCGTCGCCGCGCAGACGGCGGGCCGGCGCCGGGCCGGGTTCCGGCTGCTCGCCGGCGGCGGCCGGACCCGCGAGGCCGGGCCGACGCTGACCGAGCTCTACCTCACGCACCGGCTGAGCCTGGTCCGGCTCGCCGTCCTGCTGGTCGACCATCAGGACCAGGCCGAGGACGTCGTGCAGGAAGCTTTCGCCAAGCTGTACCAACGGCACGGCGACGAGCTCGACGACCTCGACAACGCGTTGGCCTATCTGCGCACGGCCGTGGTCAACGGGGCGCGCTCGGTGCTGCGCCGCCGCCGCACGGCCCGCGAGTACGTGCCGCCGCACGAGGCGGACGCACCCTCGGCGGAGGACCACGCCGTCCTCCACGACGAGCACCGGCGGGTGCTGCTGGCCATGCAGGAACTGACCGCGCGCCAGCGCGAGGTGCTGGTGCTGCGCTACTGGTCCGACCTGTCGGAGTCGGAGATCGCCGAGATCCTCGCGGTGTCGCGCGGCACCGTGAAGTCCACCGCGAGCCGGGCCCTGGACGCCCTGGAACGGAAGCTGGGGGACGCCCGATGAGTGACGACCGGCGTTCCACGTCCGACCACGAGCCGTCCGGCGACGCGTCCGGCGCCCGGCGTCCCGACCCGAAGCGCCCCGATCCGAAGCGCCCCGATCCGCAGCGCCCCGACGGGGACGGCCCGAAGCGCCCCGGCCCCGACGGGGACGGCCCGCGCGGCAACCGGGGTGCGGGGGGCGGCGCCGGTACCGGCCTCACCGCCCCGGTCGGCGGCGAGTCGCCGATGGAGCGGCTGCTCCGGGAAGCCCTGGCCGCCCGCGCCGCCCGGATCACCGCCCAGGACCTGCGCCCGGCCGACCCGCCGAAGGGCCCCCGCAACCGCAGGCGGCCCGCCTACCTGGTGGGCCTGCCCCTGATGGGGCTCGCCGCGGCCATGGTCGTCGGCGTGCTCACCGTCCCCAGCGACACGCTCGCCGACAAGGGCGACGACGCGCCGGCGGCGACGATGAGCGACGGCCCGGTGCCGACCCGGGGCGCCGACGGGGCATCCCCGACCGGCTTCCCCGCACCGCCCGCCGACGACCCCGCCCAGCCGGTCGGGGAGGCGGCGCGGGGGACGGCCGGAGACCCGTCGGCGGCCGCCCCGGGCACCGGTGCCGGGCCCGGCACCGGGCCCGTTCCGGTGCTGCCCGGCGAGGGGGAGGCCCCTGCCCCGCCGGGGGCCGGGGCGGGAGCGCCCTCCCCTCCGCCCGGAGGACAGTCCGCCCGACCGTCCCCGGCGGCGCCCGCTCCCTCGGGCACGGTCCGCCGCGGCGACGGCGTCGCGCTGAGCTTCGACGGCCTGACGGGGACGGAGGCGATCGTTGGCGCCGGCCCGACGACCTTCTCGGTGACCTGGCGCAACACCACCCAGCGGCTGTTCGACGCGGTGGCCCCGGTGGTGTCGGTCCGGACGCTCACCGGCGCCATCCGCTCCGGCCGGTCGGTGCGCGGCCGGCTCCAGCGCGAGGAGGAGGGCGGCGGCTGGACGGATGTCCCGCTGACCGTGGGTTCGGGCGCCTACCTGGCCTCGGGCGACGCGGCCGCGTTCCCGCTCGGCCCGGGGGCTGCCCGGACGCTCCGCTACCGGCTGGACCCCTCGATCGACAGCGCGGAGGGGACGCTGTTGATCGAGGCCCTGGCCGTGCTGTCGACCACGCCGGAGCGGTTCGAGGAGGGTTCGGCGCTGGCGCCCCTGCTGCTGACGAGCGCCCCGGCGGCCGGCCGGATGGCGCCGGAGCTGAGGCTCAACTTCACGCCGAGCGACGGGGTGGTCGCCGGGCGGCCCAGCGCGTTCGCGATCACCATCGGCAATCCGGGGGCGGCGCCGCTGGCCTCGGTGGTGCCGACCCTGGCGCTGACCGGAGCGGACGCGGCCAAGGTCGTCGTCGAGACCAGGTACGGCGCCGGTGTCGGGGTCCGCCGGCTCCCGGTCGCGCCGGACGGCAACGGGCAGTTGGTGGTCGACACCTCACTGCTGGAGCGGCTGATCCGTCCGCACGAATCGAAGTACCTGGAGTTCCAGGTCAGCGTCCCGGAGGACTGGAAGCCCAACGCCGACTTCGCGGTGGTCGTGGGGGCCAGGGGCGACGGCCGGGACGCGCCGCCGGTGGTGATCAAGCCGAGGTTCACGGCGGCGGTCGACTCCTGACCGCCCGGGCCCGTGGGCCGGCGGCCGCCGGCCCACGACGAGGCTGCCGGCGGTCCGGCCCCCACTGCTCGGGGGCCGGACCGCCGACGGCCGGTTCGTCCGGGGCGCATCCGCCCCGGGGTGTCGTTCGTCAGACCTGGCCGAACGAGGCCATCCACGCCTCGACGTCCTCGGCCCGGCGCGGCAGGCCGGCCGAGAGGTTCTCGTTGCCGTCGGCGGTGACCAGGATGTCGTCCTCGATCCGGACGCCGATGCCCCGGTACTCCTCGGGCACGGTCAGGTCGTCCTGCTGGAAGTAGAGGCCGGGCTCGACGGTGAGCACCATGCCCGGCACCAGCAGCGCGTCGACGTGCTCCTCGGTGCGCGAGTGGGCGCAGTCGTGGACGTCCAGGCCGAGCATGTGGCCGGTGCCGTGCAGGGTCCAGCGGCGCTGGAGCCCGAGCTCCAGGACCTTCTCGACGTCGTACACCGAGGCGTCCAGCAGGCCCCAGGCGAGCAGCCGCTCGGCGAGCACCCGCTGCGAGGCGTCGTGGAAGTCGCGGAAGCGGGCGCCGGGCTTCACGGCCGCGATCCCGGCCTCCTGGGCGTCGTAGACCGCGTCGTAGATCTTCCGCTGGAGCTCGCCGAAGCGCCCGTTGATCGGCAGGGTGCGGGTGACGTCGGCGGTGTAGAGGGTCTCCGTCTCCACCCCGGCGTCCAGCAGCAGCAGCTCGCCGGGGCGGACCTCGCCGTCGTTGCGCACCCAGTGCAGGGTGGTGGCGTGCGCGCCGGCGGCGCAGATCGAGCCGTAGCCGACGTCGTTGCCCTCGACGCGGGCGCGGCGCCAGAAGGTGCCCTCGATCCAGCGCTCGGAGGTGGCGACGGCCTGGCCCAGCTCGCGCACGCAGTCGGTGAAGCCGTTGACGGTGGCGGCGCAGGCGGCGCGCAGCTCGCCGATCTCCCACTCGTCCTTGACCAGCCGCAGGCCGCTCAGGAACTCCTTGAACCCGGCGTCCTCGTCGGCGTCCAGCACATCGGCGAGCGCGGCCTCCAGGCCGGCGTCGTAGCCGCGCACGATCCGGGTCGGCACGCCGTCGGCGGCGCGGTCGGCCAGCTCGTCGGCGGCCTTGCGGACGTCGCGGACCGGCAGGCCGAGCAGCTGCTCCTGCTCGGTGAGGCTGTGCCGGCGGCCGACCCACAGCTCGCCGTAGCCGTCGAGCCAGAACTCGCCGTTCTCGCGGTCGGAGCGGGGCAGCAGGTAGAGGACGAAGTCGTGGCCGGTGGCACCGGTGGGCTCGGCGACCAGCACGGCGTCCTCGGTGCGGTCACCGGTGAGGTGCACGTACTCGCTGGAAGCGCGGAAGCCGTAGTCGGTGTCGTTGGAGCGGATCTTGAGGGTGCCGGCCGGGACGACCAGGCGCACGCCGGGGTGGGCGGCGGAGACCGCGGCCCGGCGCTCGGCGGCGTAGCCGGCCTGCGGGACCGGGGTCAGGCCGTGCAGCTCGGTGTCGGCCCAGCCGGACTTCATCGACGCGGCGAGTTCGTCGGAGACCTCGGAGTAGAGGCCGTTCTTGCGGCCCTTGAACTGCTGCGGTTCCTCGTCGCCGCCGGCGGCCTCGGGGTTCTCGGCCACCGCCGGGGTGCGGTCCTCGGTCACGTACGTCGCCTCCTTGCGCGTGGTGCCGCCCGGGGCGCGTCGGATCACGACACGGGTGGGCGGCCGTGCGTCCATGGTACGGACGCCCGGCCGTTCACCCGTTCGGGCCTTCATCCGTTCGTGCCGGGCCTTGCGGCACAGGGCCGGCACCGGGGCCAGCACCGGTCCGGTTCCGGCTTCGGCCCCAGCACCGGCACCGGCACCGGCTCCGGTCCGGGCCCGGCACCGGGGCCGTCACTCGAAGCGGGCGGCGAGCAGCATCAGGTCGTCGGTGGCCGGAGCCTGGGCGGTGGAGCGCCGGGGGGAGGATCCGCCGTCCCGGTCGGCGGGGTCCTGGCCCGCCGCGCGGCGGTCGGCGCGCTGCCGCCGGTCGGCGTCCCGCTCGGCTGCGGCGGCCAGCAGGTGGGCGCAGAGCCGCTCGGGGTCGGTCCGGACGTCCCGGGGGGCGTCGGCGGCGGCCCGGCGCAGATCGGCCTGTCCCGAGTGCAGGGTCTGGCCGAAGCGGCGGGCCAGCCCCTCGGTGTAGAGGATCAGGGTGTCCCCGCGCTCGGCGGTGAACTCGACCCCGGGCGCCTCCCAGCAGGAGAGCATGCCGAGCGGCGCGGAGAGCGAGGTCTCGACGAACTCGGCGCCGTACCTGGTGACCAGCACCGGCGGGCAGTGGCCGGCCCCGGCCAGGGTGACCCGGCGCTCCTCCGGTTCCACCCAGGCGTAGACGGCGGTGGCGCTGCGGGTCGGCTCGGTGGTCTTGAGCAGCAGTTCGAGGTCGCCCAGGACGGACACCGGGTCCTCGCCCTCCAGCACCGCGTACGCCCGCAGCGCGGCCCGGACCCGGCCCATCGCGGCGGCCGCGCCGGGCGCGGAGCCGGGCCCGGCACCGGGGCCGTCGCCGGAGACCGAGCCGACGGTCAGCCCGACGGTGCCGTCCGGCAGCGGGATCGCGTCGTACCAGTCGCTGCCGCAGGAGCGGTCGAGTCCGGCCGGGACGAGCCGGGCGGCCAGCCGGAGCCCGGCGGGCTGCGGGAGGCGGTCGGGCAGCAGGCCGCGGCGCAGGGCCTCGGTGGTGCGCCGGACCTTCTCCGCGTCCAGCTGCTTGGCCAGCAGCGGCGCGGCGACCTCGGAGTACCGGCGGGCCAGTTCGCGGCGGCGGTCGGTGGGGCCGGCGGGGCCGTCGTAGAACCACAGGGCGGCGGCCAGCGGGCCGTCCTCCTCGGTGGCGAGCGGCAGGCCGTAGCAGCCGCCGAGGCCGAGCTGCCCGGCGAGTTCGCGCAGCCGGGCGCCGATCGCCGGGTCCTCGGCGAGGTCGTGCGACCGCACCTCGGAGGGCCGGTCGTGCTCGCGCAGCAGCCGGGCGAGCAGGCTCTGGTCGGCCGGGACGGTCTCCAGCGCGCCGAGGCTGGCGCGGTCCAGGCCGAGCCCGAGCGGCTGGCTCGGGCCGCCGCCGGGCAGCACGGTGACCAGCAGGGCGCGGTCGGCGCCGAGCAGCGCGGTGCCGGAGGCGAGGACGGTGTCCAGGGTGGCGCCGAGGCCCCGGGCGCGGGCGAGCCGCTCGGTGTGCTCGTGCAGGCTGGCGAAATCGGACAGTCGTCCGGCCAAACGGTCCTGCGCGCCGGTCGACGCCGGGGTCGTGCCGTCGGGAGCGCCGTCGGGACCGGCGTCGGGAGTGCCGGGGGCCGGGGAGACGCCGTCCTCGGGGCGGCGGTCCGTGCCCTCGGGCCGTCCGGGGGACGGCTGGCCCGCGCCGGCGGCCGGGGCCGGGGCCGCGCCGTGGAAGCCCGGCGGGTCGAGGACGGAGAGCCCGCTGGTGCCGCCGGGCTCGGCCGGCTCGGAGGACGCCGACGGTGGGGGGGACTCGGTCATGCCGCCACTCCTGACGCGGTGGTACGTGTCACGCGGATCATGCGGAACCCCCCGGGAACGGCCGTTCTGGAGCGAGCACGACCAAAGGGGCGCGTTTCGCCTCGATTCGCTACTACTCGTCATTGATCGACAGCAATGCCACCACTTCTACACAGGCCATTCGGGGCATGTCCAGAGTCATGACAAGGCGGGTGGCCGGTTCCGGGCCTGGTGGGCCCGGTCGGGGGGCGCGTTCTGCTCCGCGCGCGCCGGTCGGTCGCGCCACGGTCCGGCGGGGCGCGACGGCTCCGCCCGGCGGGCATGGAGCGGCTGGTGAACGGGCAGAACCGAGGGGACGGTTCCGGCGGCCGTCCGGATCGTATGCCTTTACCGCCGGCCGGCCGGGCCGGCCGGAAGCGACTCACTCGTACGGTGGAACCAACCGCGCCCGGGCGGCGTCCATCCGGTCGCATACGGGATTCTCGTTCCAAGGGCTGTTCTATTCCGCGGCCCTTTCACATCGTGCTCCACCGCGTGCTCCAGGCCCGCGCCGCAGTTCGCACCGCCGTCCGCACCGCCGCTCGCCCTGCCCGCCGTTCGGCCCCGGCCCGGCTCCCGGTCCGTTCCCTCCGTCCGGTACGCGGGCCGTCCGGCGTCCCCGGCCGGCGGCGGCGGCGGCCGGCCCGGCGGCCGCGGGTCGGAGCCTTCGAGCGGTCACGGAAAGGAACGGGTGCCAATGCGTGACAACCCACTGCGCGACGACCCGAGGAACCGGTCGGCGGCCCGGGCGGCCCGGCTGGCCGGGGCCCTGTCGGCAGCCACCGAACACCGCTGGCCCGTGGTCCCCGGAACCGTCCTGCTCGCCGGCGGAGTCTGCTCCTGCGGCGACCCGGACTGCCCGGTGCCGGGGGCCCACCCGCACGACCCGACCCTGCTCGCGGCCACCACCGACGCCCGGATGGTGCGTTGGTGGTGGGAGCAGCGCTGCCCCGACGCCCCGGTGCTGGTCGCGACCGGCCGGACGGTCTCCGCGGTCAGCCTGCCGGCGGCGGCCGGGGCCCGCGCGCTCGCCTACCTGGCCGCGCTCCGGTTGCGGCTCGGCCCGGTACTGGCCATGCCCGACCGCTACGCGATGCTGGTCGCCCCCTACTCGCTCGACGCGCTCGGCGAGATGCTCGTCCAACTCCCCTGGGTGCCCGGATCGTTGCGCTACCACGGGAATGGCGGATTCCTGCCGCTGCCGCCCGGCGGCGGGGCCGGTGACCGGGTGCGCTGGGTGCTGCCGCCCCGTCAGGGCGCCGACGGAGGCGTCTGGCTGCCCCAGGTCGGTCCACTGCTGGGCGAGTTGGTGGACGCGGCGGTCCAGCTGGACAGCGGCCGCTCGGCGTACTGACGGCGCGGCCGGGCCGCTGCCCGCGCGGTGCGACCGGGTCGTCCGGCGTATCGATCGGGCACGGCCGACCCGCGTTGGCGTGGGATGTTCGGAAAAACAAAAGATCCGGCCGCTGGCGACGGGGGATGCACCAGCGACCGGACTCTTTAGACAGTAACAAGGATCCGCGCCCGCGCCAATTTCCAAGACGCCGTCGCAGCCCGGAAATTGCGGGTTACGGGCGACAATGTGACGCGTATCACGTCGAACGGGCGGGTGGCCGCGTTCCTTGCGACCCGCCTTTAGTTCAGGGTGACCTGACGGTTCACCAGGTTGGCGCGGGCCCGCCGCTCGTCCGCGGTCAGCGGGGCCGGGTCGGCCAGCGTCGCCGCGAGGAGCTCGGCGAACTCGGCGGCCGGCTTCTCGCAGTCGGCCGCGGTCATGTCGACCGGCAGGTCCCAGACCGGCACGGTCAGGCCGTGCGCCCGGAACGAGCCGACCAGCCGGGTGTCCGGGCCGAGCGAGGACTTCTCGGCGGCGGTCAGCCGGGCCAGCGCGTCCAGCAGCTGCTCCTCCGGCACGGTCATCACCCAGCGCAGGTGGTTCTTGTCCGGGGTGCCGCACCAGTACGCCGAGTCGAGGCCGGCGAGCTTCTCGGTCGGGATCGCCGAGGCGTTGGCGCGCTCCAGCGAGGCGGCCACCTCGCCGGTGGCGGTCTCGGCGTCCTCCAGCCAGAACTCGAAGCCGGTGTGCACGGCCGGCTCGAAGGCGGCGGCGGGGTCCAGCAGGTCCTGCAGGCGGCGGCCGCCCGGCACGGTCCGGCGGGCCGGCACCGGCGAGCCCGGCTCGGCGGCCAGGGCCAGCTCCAGGGCGTCCCCGAGGTCGCGGCTCAGGTCGCCGGAGGAGGACTGGGTCTGCAGGCCCAGCAGGATCGAGCCGTCCTGGCGGCGCAGCGCGGGCCAGGCCAGCGGCAGCACGGTGGCCAGGGTGACCGACGGGACCTCGCCGTTGGCGGCCTCGGCGACCCCGGCGGCCAGCGTCAGCGGCACGGTGGCGGCGGGCACCAGCTCGCGCAGCGCCACCCAGTCCGCCTCGCCGGCCAGGCCCTCGAACGGGCGGTGCACGAGCTCCTGGACCGCGTGCGAGGCCTCGCGGCCGTGGCAGGCCTTGTAGCGGCGGCCCGAGCCGCAGGGGCAGTCCTCGCGGGCCCCGACCACGGGGATGTCGCCCGTGACGGCGGGGGTGGACTGGCTGCGCTGCGGCGCCTTCTTGGCGGCCTTCTTGCCCATGGTGCGGCTCTCCCGGGAACGGTGGTGTTGTGCTCCGGGCAGCCTACTGACGTTCCCCGGGAGTGTGGCGCACACCGGGGCGCGGGCACGGCCCGCCGCCGGGCGGTGCCGACCGGCGACCGGCCGCGCGGCGGGTGCCCGCGCGGTCCGGAGCCGTCCGTCGGCCTCAGGCCTCCCGGTGTCCGCCGGCCGTCCGCCGGGCGTGCCGGGCCCGGGCCGGCAGGGCCGCCCACACCGTCACCTCGCCCGGGGCGTCGCGCACGCCCCAGTCGCTCGCCAGCTGGTCCACGATGCTCAGCCCTCGGCCGCCGTGCGAGGTCAGCGAGGGGCTGGACGGCGACGGCCGGGTCGGTGACCCGCCGTCGGTCACCTCCAGGGTGAGCACCCCGTCGGCGTGCATCTGCCAGCGGACCAGTACGCCGCCGGCGTCCTCGTCGGGCTCGCCCGGGGCGGCGGCCGGAGCCGCCGGGCCGACGGCCCGGGACGGTCCGCCGACCAGCAGCGGTTCCGCCGCCTCGGCGCGGGCGCCCCGGCCGAGGGCCGGCAGGGGCCCGAGCGGCCGGGCGTAGCGACAGGCGTTGCTCAAAAGTTCGGAAAGGATCAGAACAGCATCATCAATGACCGGCTCCGGTATCGACCGGTCTCCCAGATCTCGACGCAGTCGGCGCCGTGCGACCCCGACACTCGCTGGGCCGTGCGGCACTGCCATGGTCGATGAAGTCGGCACTTCACGCGCCACCATCAACGCCACCCCCGGACCTCCTTCAGCGTATGCCGAGGGATGGATGCCCCTTGGCAATACGTCGGAAACGACCGCGCGGCGATCCCGCGCAGTCATTTCAGGCCGGTGTACCGAGGGTGCGCGACAGGTGATTCCGTGCTCACCCTCCGTCGTGAAACTGTATGAATTGCGGCAGAAATCGTTGCCGAAAGGTTTGAGTCCCTACCAAGACGGTCAGCTTGTCACGGTGGTTGAACGGTTCACCACGGCTTCACGGCATGCCCGTGCGACACGGCTCGACTCGGTACGGCTCGACTCGGTACGGCGCTGCACGACTCGGCACGGCGCAGGACCGCGTGCCATCACCGGCCGAGCTGGGCCAGGACCTCCGCCGGGCGGTTGGTGATGATCGCCGACACACCGAGCTCCAGGCAGAGCTCGACGTCGGCCGGCTCGTCGACCGTCCACACGTGCACCTGGTGGCCCAGTTCGAGCAGCCTGGTCACCAGCCCCGGCCGGGCGCGCACCAGGTCCATGCCGGGACCGGCGATCCGCGCCCCGCCCGGCAGCGGCGCGCCGGGGCGCAGCCGCCCGCGCAGCACCAGGCCGCGCTCGAACAGGAACACCCTCGGGTACTGCGGCGCCGCGGCCGCCACCCGGGCCAGCGCGACGGAGGAGAAGCTCATGATCCGGGCGTTGACGCCGTGGCCCGCGCCGGTCCCCGACGCCTCGGCACCCCGGCCTCCGGCCCCGGCCGCGCCGCCGATGCCGAACCGGTCCAGCATCCGCAGCAGCTCGGACTCCACCCGGCCGCGGAACCGCACCGGGTGCTTGGTCTCGATCGCGAGGTCCACCGGCCGCCCGGAGTCCACGACCAGCTCCAGCAGGCTCTCCAGCCGCAGCACGCCGCGCAGCTCCGGGTCCTCGCTCGGCCGGCCGGTCTTCCAGGCGCCGAAGTCGTGCGCCTCCAGCTCGGCCAGGGTCATCGCGGAGACCGTGCCCCGGCCGTCCGAGACCCGGCCGATCCGCCGGTCGTGCACGCAGACCAGCTGTCCGTCGGCGGTCACCCGGACGTCGCACTCCAGTGCGTCCGCCCCCTCGGAGAGCGCCCTGCGGTAGGCGGCGAGGGTGTGCTCGGGCAGGGCGTGCGAGGAACCGCGGTGGGCGATCACCTGGACGGGCCGAGTGGTGCGGGCCGTCACGGGCGAGACATCAGGGCTGGTCACGCCCCCCACGATAGGCGGCGGAAGTGACACGGAGGCGACGTCGGCGCCAACCCGGAGGGCCGACTTCGTCACTCCGTCGCGCGGCCGGGGTCGTTCCGGGCGGTGCCGCGGCCCGTTCCGCGGGCGGTTCCGCGGCCGTGCCCCGGTCGGACTCGCACCGGGGCCCCGCAGTTGTTCCGCAGTCGTTCCGAGCGGCGTTCCACCGGTGTTCCGTGGGCGTTCCGTGGCCGTTCCGCCGGAATTCCACGAACATTCCGCAGGGTATTCCGGCGGCCCCTCGCGGCGGCCCCTCTCCGAGGCCCCGGTCGAGGCCGCCCCGGCCCGTCCGGTCAGCGCGCGTCGGCGGCGGCCCGGCCCCGGGTGAGCGGGGTGAGCGCCCAGGTCGCCAGGGCGGGCACCAGGAAGCCGAACAGCGAGGCCGAGGTCCACTCCTGCGGGGTGAAGTGCAGCAGCTCCTGGGCGGACGTCCAGAAGTCCGTCCACCAGCCGGCCACCGCGGTCGGCGCGATCAGCTGGTAGACCGCGAAGCCCAGCGCCCACGGCAGCAGCATCAGCCAGCGGGACGGCGCCCCGTCCGAGAGGTCCCAGCCGCGCCGCCCGGCGCCGAGGAAGTAGTCGACCGCCAGCACCGCGAACATCGGCACGAAGACCGAGCCGATCAGCCCCAGGAAGGCGTAGTACGAGTCGGTGAACGCGGTGATCTGCAGGGCGAGCACGGTGATCAGCGCACCGGTGCCGCCCGTGAGCACCCGGCGGTCGACCTTCGGCAGCAGGTTGTGGATCGACATCGCGGTCGAGTAGACGTTCGCGAAGGACTGGTCGGTCTCGCGCAGCACCAGCACCAGCAGGAACAGCCAGCCCGCCCAGACGCCCAGGAAGGAGCCGAAGATCCGCTCGGGGTCGCCGTCCGCCTGCAGCAGCGCCATCAGGCCGAGCACGTAGCACCAGACCTGGGCCACCGTGTAGCCGGAGAAGCTGCCCCAGAACGCCGAGCGCGGGGTGCGCGAGTGCCGGGTGTAGTCGGCGGCGAGCGGGACGAAGGAGATGGACACCGCGATCATCGCGTCCGTCGCCCGCAGGAAGCCGTGCCAGTTGCCCGCGCCCGGGTCGGTGACGCCGTTCCGGCCGAGCTGGACGGTGAAGTAGATCATCGCGACCGCCACCGCGACGGCGACGAAGCGGCGCAGTACGGCGATCGCGCCGAGCGGCCAGATGGTCAGCGCGGTGGTGATCGCGCCGGCCAGCACGACGAAGAGCCAGCGGTAGCCCTCGGTGCCGACGACGGTCTGCGCGCCGAGAGCGATCGTCAGCAGCTCGTACACGCCCCAGCCGATGCACTGGACGATGTTGAGCACCGTCGGCACGTAGGACAGCCGGGTGCCGAACAGTCCGCGCAGGGTCGCCATGGCGGGCGCGCCGGTGCGGGCGCCGATCAGCGCGGCGACGCCGAGCATCGCCGTACCGACCACGGTGCCGGCCACGATCGCGGTCACGGCGGCGGCCAGCGACAGCTCGCTGCCCTTGGCGCCGAGCACGGTCGCGGCGGTGGTGAAGCCGATCAGCGAGACGCCGAGGTTCATCCAGAGCGCGAAGTGGTCGCGGAAGCGGAGGGTGCGGGGAGGCTCGGTGTCGAGCACCAGCGGGGCCTCGACCCGGGCCGGGGGCTCCAGGACGGCGGTGGCCGAGGACGGGGACGACGAGGACGTCGAGGCAGGCGGCATGGCCGATATCTCCCTACGCCGGCATTACCCGGACAGGTTCCGGCGGTCTGCGCCCCCTCGACGGTCCGTCCACGGATCCCGTGGCGTACGGTCGACCGGCGCACTCTCAGCCTGGTGGGTCCAAGCTCCCGCGTGTCAGTTCGGAGCGACAGGCTAGCGGGCACGGGGGAGAACGCCAAGGCCAGGGGGTCGGGCGGGCGGCGCCGGGGGGCGTCCGTCTGGTCGGGCTAAGGATTCTTATGAGTTCTTCAGAAGGCTCCTTACGGCAATCGAATCGAGTGTGCGAAAAACTATGGTTGTTGGTCCTGTCAGCGATGGAGGTCGTCCGTGAGCACCGAGCGCGAGGTTGGGTCCACCGGGCCGCAGGAGGAGCAGCCCTCCGGCGGCCAGGGGGTGGTGGGTTCCCCGGCTGACGGTCCGGCGCAGCAGAATGCGGCCGTCCCGTCCCCCGCTGCGGAGCAGTCGGCTCCCGCCGTCGAGGGGGGTTCCGGCGGGTTCACGCCCACCGTGGCCTTCGGCAAGCTGACCGCCCCCGAGCCGGCGGTCCCGCCGGCCCCGGTGCCGGCGCCCGCCGCACCCGCCGCACCCCCGGCCGTCGAGCCCGGCTACCTGGACGCCCCGCCGCCGGTCCTGCCGCCGGCTCCGGCTCCGGCCGCGCCCGCCGCCCCGGCCGGCCCGCAGGGCGGCAACCCGTACGCGACCCCGGCCCCCGGCACCCCGGTGCCCCCGGCCCTCGCCGCGCACGACCCGTACGCGGCGCCGTCCGCCCCGCACGACCCCTACGCGGCGCCCGCCGCGGCCCAGCACGACCCGTACGGGACGCCCGCCGCCCCGCCGGCCCCGGGCGCCACCGGGCAGCACCACCACCCGTTCGGCGCAGGCCAGCCGCTCGGCGGCTGGGGCACCCACGACATCACCCCGGGCGCGCCCGGGGCCCCCGGTGGTCCCGGCGGCCCGCTCGGCTACCCGGGCGAGTACCCCGGCGCCCCCGGCCCCGGCGGCCCGCGCAAGAAGCGCGGCGGCCTGATCGCCCTGGTCGCGGCCGTGGCCCTGGTGGCCGGTGTGGCCGGCGGCGCGGTCGGAGTGGCCGTCGCCGACCGCGACGACACCTCCGTCAGCGCCAAGGCCGACCGCAGCTCCACCACGGTCCAGGCCAACAACACCCAGAGGAACGAGCCCGCCCCGGGCTCGGTCGCCGGCATCGCGCAGAAGGCGCTGCCCAGCGTCGTCACCATCAAGGCCCAGGGCAACGGCGAGTCCGGCACCGGCACCGGCTTCGTCTTCGACACCGAGGGCCACATCCTCACCAACAACCACGTGGTGGCGCCCGCGTCCACCAGCGGCGGCAAACTGACCGTCAAGTTCGCCGACGGCAGCTCCTACGGCGCCTCCGTGCTCGGCCGCGCCGAGGGCTACGACGTCGCGGTGATCAAGCTCGACACCCCGCCCAAGGGCAAGCTGACGCCGCTTCCGCTGGCCGACTCCGACAAGGTCAACGTCGGTGACTCCACCATCGCCATCGGTGCCCCGTACGGCCTGGAGTCCACCGTCACCACCGGCATCATCAGCGCCAAGGACCGCCCGGTCGCCTCCGGCGACGAGACCGGCGCGCAGGCCTCGTACATGAACGCGCTGCAGACCGACGCCTCGATCAACCCCGGCAACTCCGGCGGTCCGCTGCTGGACTCCTCGGGCGCGGTGATCGGCATCAACTCCGCGATCCAGTCCAACGCCTCCAGCAACGGCCGGGCCGGCTCCATCGGCCTGGGCTTCGCGATCCCGGTCAACCAGGCCAAGTGGGTGGCGGACACCCTGATCAAGACCGGCAAGCCGGTCTACGCCAAGCTCGACGTGCTGCGCAACGACGACTACAAGGGCGACGGCGCGCAGATCCAGACCCGCGACATCCAGGGCCAGCCGGCCGTCACCCCCGGCGGCGCCGCCGACCAGGCCGGCCTCAAGCCGGGCGACGTGATCACCAAGCTCGGCGGCAGCCCGATCGAGAACGGCCCCGCCCTGGTCAGCAAGATCTGGACGCACAAGCCGGGCGAGACCGTCGACGTCGAGTACACCCGCAACGGCCAGACCGCCACCACCAAGGTCACCCTCGGCACCCGCGTCGGCGACTGACCCCCGCCCGGAAACCCGGTGCACCGAACCCCACCGGACCCGTTAGGCTGACCTCCGCCTGGAGAGCTGCCCGAGCGGCCTAAGGGAACAGTCTTGAAAACTGTCGTGCGGTGACCCCGTACCGTGGGTTCGAATCCCACGCTCTCCGCCGGTAGGAGAAAGAACCACCTGCTCAAGGCGGGTGTCGACCTCAGGGTCGGCACCCGCCTTTGTGCTTGTCGGGGGTGGGGAAGGTGGGGAGGTGCCCCGTTTTCACCTGAACGGGGGGTTTGTGGGGGAAACGTCGTTCCGGGGAGGGCCGGGTCTCGTGTGTTCGGGCGTAAAGGGCGAACTGCCCTGGGCCCGGCAAGGAGAGACGGATGGCCTGGTACCCCGGCGCGGAGAAGATGGAGCTCCAGCCAGAGTCGGACGAGCAGCCGGCGATCACGCCGACGCAGGTGGTCTTCCACAGTGTGGCGGCGCCGTGGACGCCGCGGCGGATGTACGAGTACTGGCGGGACTCGACCAACCTGGAGTCGCACTTCGGGGTCGGATACGACGGCGGCGTGGGGCAGTTCGTCGGTACCGAGACGCGTGCCGACGCCAATATGGGCGCCAACCGCAGAGCCGACGGCACCGGCGCGATCAGCGTGGAGACGGCCAGCGACGACGCGAGCACCGATCCCTGGACGGACGCGCAGGTCGCCGCCCTGGTCGCGCTCGGGGCGTGGCTGCACCAGCGGCACGGCATCCCGGTGCGGATCTGCCCGCGGTGGGACGCGCCCGGCTTCGGGGTGCACCGGATGTTCCCGGAGTGGTCGGCCGGCGGCACGGCCTGCCCGGGGGACGCCCGGGCCCGGCAGTTCCGCGAGGTGGTGCTGCCCGGCATCGTCGCGGCGGCCGGCGGTGCGCCGGTGCCCACGCCGCGCGGGGACTCCGGCCCGACCGGTGACTCCGGACCGGCCCGGTACCGGGTGACGATCAACGGGTTGGAGTACGGCTACGGCGCGCACGGGCCGCAGGTCCGGGAGGTCGGCGAGGCGCTCGTCCGGCAGGGCTTCGGCCGGCACTACGCCTCCGGTCCGGACGAGGACTGGCGGGACGCCGACACCCTCAACTACCAGGACTTCCAGCACAGTCTGGGGTACTCGGGGCCGGACGCCGACGGTGTGCCGGGCGAGGGGTCGCTGCGCCGGCTGCTCGGCCGGCTGCCCTCGCCGCGCCGGGTGTCGCTCGCCCACGTGGTCGCGGCCGCCCGCACCGACCCGGGCGCCGAGCAGGGGCACCAGACCTACGGGGGCGAGGTGCGGATCGTCGAACAGGCCCTCGCGGACGAGGGCTTCCTGGAGCAGCGCTGGGTGGACGGCTCGCTCGGCACCCGGACGGTCCAGGCGTACGCGGCCTTCCAGCGCAGCCTCGGCTACGCGGGGGAGGACGCCAACGGGGTCCCCGGCCAGCGGAGCCTGCGCACGCTGGGGGACCGGCGGGGGTTCGACGTGACCGACTGAGCGCCGGTCCCGCCGGGGACGGCGGGACCGGCGATGGTCCCCGGGCTTGACCATGACACCGTGTGAGGGCCTGCACTGGAGGGACCATGTTGAACATCGGAGACTTCGCCAAGCACGGCCGGGTGTCGGTCCGGATGCTGCGTCACTACGACGCCATCGGGCTGGTCCGGCCGGCCCGGGTCGACCCGTCGAGCGGCTACCGCTGCTACGAGGCGGCCCAACTCGCCCGGCTCAACCGGGTCATCGCCCTCAAGGAGCTCGGCTTCACACTGCACCAGGTGCGGGCCGTGCTGGACGAGGAGGTGGACCCGGCGGAGCTGCGCGGGATGCTGCGGCTGCGGCGGGCCGAGCTCGCCGCAGCCATGGCCGCGGACGCCGAACGGCTGGCCCGGGTCGAGGCGAGGCTCCGGACGATCGAGAGCGAGGGGACCATGTCCGCACAGGACGTTGTGGTGAAGCGGCTGCCGTCGGTCCGGGCGGCCGAGCTGGCCGGTGTCGCGGCGAGCTACGAGCCGCAGGACATCGGGCCGGTGATCGGCCCGCTGTTCGAGGAGCTCTGCGGTCGCCTGGCGGCGGCCGGTGTCGCGGCCGCCGGCCCGTCCGTCGCCCGGTACGAGGACACCGGGGACGGCGACGGTTCGGTGCTGATCCGGGTCGCGGTGCCGGTCGCGGCGGGGACCGCCCCGGCCACGGGCGAGGAGCACGGCTTCGCGGTGGTCGACCTGCCGGCCGTCGAGGCGGCGGCGACGGTGGTGCACCGGGGCTCGATGGACGATTCGCTGGGCTCGTTCCAGGTGCTGGCGCGGTTCGTCGAGGAGAACGGCTACCGCTCGGCCGGCTACGCCCGGGAGCTCTACCTGGAGTGCCCCGAGGACCCGGCGGACTGGGTGACGGAGTTGCAGGAGCCGGTGGTCCGCGCCTGATCCGCGCCCGTCGGCCCGGCGCTTGCCCTGAAGCCGGTCGAGGGTCCTAGCGTCGGCGCGCATGACGACCACAGGTTCCCTCGCGACCGACGACGCCGCGGCCGATCCCTCCGCCCCGGCCAGCCCGGGTCGGCCGGCGCTGCCCGCGCCGTATCTGCGCTGGCTCGCCGGCGCGCAGCTCGGGGCCCTGGGCGACGCCGCCCTCGCCTTCGCCCTGGGCTGGGCCGCCGCCGCGCACGGCGGAACCGCCGCCGGACTGGTGCTCACCGTGATCACGGTGGCCCGGACGGTGCTGGTCCTGGTCGGCGGCGCGGTGGCGGACCGGCTGGGCGCGCGCCGGGTGATGCTCGCCGGGGACGCGGTGATGCTGGCCACGACGCTCGCGCTGGCGGCCGCGGCCGTAGTCCGGGGCAGCGCGCTCGGGCTGCTGCTGCTCGCGGCGCTGGTGATCGGCGTGGTGGACGCGTTCTACCTCCCGGCGAGCGGGTCGATGCCCCGTCTGCTCGTGGACGCCGAGCAACTGCCGCGGGCCCTGGCCCTGCGGCAGGCGGGCGGTCAGCTCGCCGCCCTGCTGGGGGCACCCCTCGGCGGTGCGCTGGTCGCGGTGGGCGGGCTGCCCGCGGCGGCGCTGGCGGACGCGGCGAGCTTCGCCGTCCTGCTGCTGGTGCTGCTGTTCCTGCCGGTGTCCGACCCGCGGCGGGCCCGGGCGGCCGGGAACTGGACGGAAAGATCGGCCGGCACCGGCACCGGCACCGGTACGGACAGGTCGGCCGGCACCGGCACGGGCGGACCGTCCGGGCTGCTGCGGGAGGCGGCCGCCGGGGTGCGGCTGGCGACGGGGGACCGCTTGCTGCGGGCGGCGCTGCTGCTGGCCGGGGCCGCGGCCGGGGCGGTGCTGCCGGTGGTCTCGCTGCTCGGGCCGCTGCTGGCCCGGACCGCCGGGTGGGGCGCGGGGGCGGCCGGTCTGGTGGCGGGTGCCCAGGGTGCGGGCGTCCTGGTGGTCTCGGCCCTGCTCGCCCGCCGGGGCGCGGGGGCCGGCCGGCCCCCGCGCGGGGCGGGGGCGGGTGCGGCGGCCGGGCTCTGCGCCGCCGCCGCGGGCATCGCGCTGCTGGCCGCCGCGCCGGTCCCGGCGGTGGCCGTGATCGGCGGGCTGCTGACGGGCGCGGGGTCGGGGGTGTTCGTCGTCCGGCTCGGGCCGCTGGTGCTGGGAGCCGCGCCGGACACCCATCTCTCCCGGGTGCAGGCCCTGCTGACCCTGGTGCAGAGCGCCGCGCTGGTGCTCTCGACCGGGGCGCTCGGCCTGCTCTCCGACACGGCCGGACCCCGGGTGCCGATCTCCCTCTGCGCGCTGGCCGCCGGGGCCGCCGGGCTCCTCGCCCTGGCCTCCCCGGTCCTGCGCCGGGCCTGACCGTCCCGGGCCCGACCACCCCGGTACTGCACCGGTCCGTACCACCCCGGTACTGCACCGGTCCCGACCGCCCCGGTGTACTTGCCGCTCGGGCGGGCGGCGGGCAGAGTGCGAGTCCGGGACGGGCGGCGGAGGGCTGAGGCGGCGATGAGTGACCTGACGGACCGGCTGGCGGAGGGACTCCCGCCCGGAGCGATTGCCGTGGACCCGGACGTGACGGACGCCTACCGGCACGACATGGCGGACTTCTGCCCGGCCGGCACCCCCGCCGTGGTGGTCTTCCCGGAGACGGTCGAGCAGGTGCAGCACGTGCTGCGCACCGCCACCGCGCTGCGCGTCCCGGTGGTCCCGCAGGGGGCCAGGACCGGTCTGTCCGGCGCGGCCAACGCGGTCGACGGCTGCATCGTGCTGTCGATGCTGCGGATGAACCGGATCCTGGAGATCGACCCGGTGAACCGGATCGCGGTGGTCGAGCCGGGGGTGGTCAACGCCGAGCTCTCCCGGGCGGCCGCCGCCTCGGGGCTCGCCTACCCGCCCGACCCGTCGAGCTGGGAGTCCTGCACCATCGGCGGCAACATCGGGACCGGCGCGGGCGGGCTCTGCTGCGTCAAGTACGGCGTGACCAGCGAGTACGTGCTCGGCCTCGACGTGGTGCTGGCCGACGGACGGCTGCTGTCCACCGGCCGCCGGACGGCCAAGGGCGTGGCCGGCTACGACCTGACCCGGCTCCTGGTCGGCTCCGAGGGCACGCTGGGGGTGGTGGTCCGCGCCGTGCTGGCGCTGCGCCCGGCCCCGGCCCCGCAGCTGGCACTGGCGGCGGAGTTCCCGAGCACGGCCTCGGCGGGCGCGGCGGTCTGCGAGGTGATGGCGCGCGGCTTCACCCCCTCGCTGATGGAGCTGATGGACCCGGTGAGCGTGCGCGCGGTCAACGAGCTGGGGCGGATGGGCCTGCCGGAGTCGACCCGGGCGCTGCTGCTGGTCGCCTTCGACGGCCCGGACCGGGTGGCCGAGCTCGCCTCGGTCGGCGAGCTGTGCCGGGCGGCCGGGGCGACCGAGGTGGTGCCGGCCGAGGACCAGGCCGAGTCCGAACTGCTGCTGGAGGCACGCCGGCTGGCGCTGCCCGCGCTGGACCGGCTGGGCACCACGATGATCGACGACGTGGCGGTGCCGCGCTCACGGCTGGCCGAGATGCTGGAGGGGGTCGCGGCGATCGGCGAGCGGCACGGGCTGACCATCGGCGTGGTGAGCCATGCCGGGGACGGCAACACCCATCCGATCGTCATCTTCGACGAGGCGGACCCCGAGCAGTCGGCCCTGGCGCAGCGCTCCTTCGACGAGATCATGGCGCTGGGGCTGGAGCTGGGCGGGACGATCACCGGGGAGCACGGGGTGGGGCTGCTCAAGCGGGAGTGGCTGGCCCGGGAGCTGGGGCCGGTGGCGATGGAGCTGCAGCGGCAGCTGAAGGCGGTCTTCGATCCGCTGGGGATCCTCAATCCCGGCAAGGCGGTTTGACCGCCCCCTCGGGCCGGGCAACGAAGGTATTGTTCTCCGGATTTTCAGACTGTCGCAGGATGGCCGGAATTATCGACACGGTAGCGTGACCGCACCGTCGGGGGCGTGTTTGTTTCCGCCGCGCGCCAGGGTGGTGCGCCGGGTTGTCCGTGTGCCCCCTTCGCGCCTCCCCCGATCACTCGGTCGCATCCGACCGTTCGGGCGACATCGCAGGTCGGCGGCGATGTGTCGGCGGGCTTCCAGGATCGGTCGCAGTTATGCGCGGGGCTGCTGGATATCACGCTAAAGGGCGAAAAGGGCACCGGGAGGTGGTGCTTTGTCGATTTGTTGCGGAAGTCTGTGACCCGGCGTCGCAGCCCGCAGGTGTTCGTCTGGCCGGCGAACTCCCGCACCCAATGCACGATTACCGTTTCTTGGAGGCTCCCATGGCTCGCAACCGAATCCGTCGCACCGCCGGTGTGCTGCTCGCGGCCCCGCTCGCCGCCGGACTGCTGCTCGCCGGTGCCGGCGCCGCCGCCGCCGACAACGGCGCGCTCGCCAACGACGGGTCCAACAGCGGTGTGGTGTCGAACGTCGGGACGGGCAACGTCTTCGGCTCGGTCGACGGCAACTACATCTCGAACCAGCAGACCGCGACCGGCTCCGGCGCCTCGAACCAGGCCAACACCCTCGCGGTGAAGGACAACTCGGGCACCATCCTGGCCGGCCAGTCCAACAAGAACTACAGCATCGTCTTCGCCCCGATCTTCGGCTGAGCCCCCGGGCGATCGGGCACCGGGGAGCCCCGGGTGCCGGCACCGACCGGGAGCCGTCGACGGCGGGGGCGCCGTCGACGAAGCACCGGGGCCGGCCGGGGCGGACGCGGGTGGGCTGAGCACCCGCGACGGGTCCGGAGCGGACCGCGGAGCGGATCGGAACAACGGCGATCGGAACGGATCGCACAGCGCGCAACCGGGCAGCGGAAAGGGTCACCGCGAACCGGTCCCGTGGGCGGCACCGAGTTTCGGTGCCGCCCACGGGCGTATCCGGGCGTGTCCGGACGAGCCGGGCATGTCCGGGCGCGCAGGGGGGCGGGCCGGGGCGTCCACGGGCGGGCCGGTGCAGGGCCCGCGCCCTGACTCGTCACCCTGCGGCGGTACGGTTGCGCTCCGACAGTGCACCCCCGAGCCCGGCGCCCCCCCCGGTGGCCCGTCCGGCGAGGGGCTGCGGCGGCGGCAACCGGAAGGAAGGGCGCGATGGCAGCCGAGGACGAGGACCTGAGCGGCCCGGGCGGGACCACGCCCGCACCCGGTCCCGGGTCGGGCCCGGAGCCGCGCCCGGAAACGCGGCCCGAGCCCCGGTCCGTGCCCGAGCTGATGCTGGGCCGTCCGCCGATGGCCCGCCCGCTGCCGGGCTTCGACACCGCGGCGGCCCCGGCCGAGCCCGGCCCGCTGCTCGTCGACTGGCTCGCCACCGCCCTCGACGCCGGGGTGCTGGACCCGCAGGTCTTCACCCTCTCCACGGTCGACGCCGACGGCCTGCCGGACGCCCGCGTCCTGGTGCTGCGCGACGTGGACGCGTCCGGCACCGGCTGGGTCTTCTCCGCCGCCGCCGACAGCCCCAAGGGCCGCCAGCTCGCCGACCACCCGGCCGCCGCGCTCACCGTCTACTGGCCCCGGCTGGGCCGCCAGGTGCGGGTCCGCGGCACCGTCGAACGGGCCGCCGACCTGGTCGCGGCGGCCGAGTTCGCCACCCGCTCCCCGGACGCCCGGATCGGCGCGCTGGTCGGGCGCCAGAGCGAGCCGCTGGCCTCGCCGGC
This sequence comes from Kitasatospora purpeofusca, assembly GCF_036010405.1. Classification (NCBI taxonomy): domain Bacteria; kingdom Bacillati; phylum Actinomycetota; class Actinomycetes; order Kitasatosporales; family Streptomycetaceae; genus Kitasatospora; species Kitasatospora purpeofusca. The sequence continues at coordinate 5,177,914 of NZ_CP108561.1, forward strand.
CGAGTACGAGGAGGCGGTGTCGGTGGCCCGGCGCCGCCTGGAGGCCACCCCGGACGCGGTCGCCGCCGGGCACGCCGTCTACACGCTCTGGGCGCACGAGGTCGAGTTCTGGCAGGGCGAGGCCGAGCGCCACCACGTCCGCCTCCGCTACACCAGAACCGGACCGGTGCTCACCCCGGAGTGGTCGCGCACCCTGCTCTGGCCCTGACGCGGCCGAAGCACCGGAAGTGTCCGGAGCACCGGAAGTGTCCGGAGCGCCACGGCGGACGGCCGGGGCGCGCATCGATGTGATGCGCGCCCCGGCCGTCCGGCGCTCCAGGTGGTCCGGGGTCGTTCCGGCGGTCCGCTCGTCTCAGCGCCGCCCGGTCAGGGTGGCCCCGACGCTGGCCACCACCACACAGCCGATCCCCGCCAGCTGGGCGGCGCCCAGCAGCTGTCCGAGCACCACCAGCCCGACCAGCGCGCTGACCGCCGGCTCCAGGCTCACCAGCACGCTGAACACCCGCTGGGGCATCCGCCGCAGCGCGGTCATCTCCAGCGCGTAGGGGATCACCGGCAGCAGCAGTGACACCCCGGCGACCGCGAGCAGCAGCACCAGCGGCGAGGCGTCCGGCGCCGACAGCCCGTCCCAGGCCTCGCCGAGCCCGAACGGCGCCACCACCAGCGCGCCGACCGTCATCGACACGGCCAGCCCCTGGAAGCCCTGGAACGCCGCGCCGACCTTGTCCGTGAACAGGATGTACGCGGCGTAGCAGGCCGCCGCCCCGAAGGCGCAGAGCAGGCCGACCGGGTCGAGTCCGCTCCCGCCCTCCCCGCCCTCGCCGAGCAGGGTCAGCAGCGCCACCCCGCCGGCCGCGAGCAGCGCCCACAGCAGGTGGCTGGCACGGCGGGCGAAGAACAGCGCCACCGCGAGCGGGCCGAGGAACTCGATGGTGGCGGCGGTGCCCATCGGCAGCCGGTCGATCGCCCCGGCGAACAGCAGGGTCATCCCGGCCGAGGCCATGCCGAGCAGGCCCGCGGCGGCCAGGTCCCGCGGCCGGAGCCCGCGCAGCCGGGGCCGGGTGACGGCGAGCAGGACGACCGCCGCGAAGCCCAGCCGGAGGAAGGTGGTGCCGCTGACCCCGAGCGGGCCGAACAGCGGCTTGGAGAACGCGATCCCGGTCTGCACCAGGAACATCGCCGTCAGACAGAGCAGCGGCGCCGGGATGCTCTCCGGGCGCCGCAGGAAGTTCGGGAACCGCCGGCCGGACGGTCGGCCGGGTCGCGGGTCCGGTGGCAGCCCCTCCGCGGGCGCCCCGCCTCGTCGCCAGCCGCCCCGCTCGCCGGCGGGCTCGCCCTTGGGGGCGGGCGGCATGACAAGCGCCTCGGCGACGGCGGCGGCCGTCGTCGGGGCGGAGGTTTCGCTGAGGTGGGGCGTGGGCATGGAGGTGAGTTTGCCGTAAGGAGCCACTGGGCAGCAAGCTCGTTACAAATATCGGGACGGATACGGACGGGTGCGTCCGAAAGGGTGGGCTTTTCCGGCGTGCACGGCGCGGCTGCCGCAGTTGTCCGACGTTCCGTCAGTATCAAGGCGGCGTGCGCTATCTCCGCCCCGCGGCCATCGCCGCCGCCTCCTTCGTCCTGCTGCTGGCCGCCGGCGGTCCGGGCGCGAGCGCCGACGAGACCGCACCGGTGGTCGCCGCCGCTCCCCGGATCCGGGCCACCGCCCTCCCCGACCGGTTCGGCCCGCCCGCCGCCCGGGCCCGGGACCTCTTCACCGGCGCGGCCTTCGACGCCTGCACCGCGCCACCGCTGGAGACCATGCGGGCCTGGCGCGACAACTCGCCGTACGGGGCGGTCGGCATCTACACCAGCGGGAGCCAGCGCGGCTGCGCCCAGCCGAGGCTCGGCGCCGACTGGGTGCGGCAGGCCAGGGCGATGGGCTGGCGCTTCCTTCCCGTCCATGTCGGCCTCCAGGCGCCGTGCAGCCGGCTGAGCCGCAAGCCGAAGCGGATCGACCCCGCCCGGGCCGTCCAGCAGGGCCGGGAGGAGGCGATCGAGGCGGTCCGCGGCCTCGACGCGGTCGGGCTCGGCAAGGGCAGCCCGGTCTTCCTGGACATCGAGGCATACCCGTCGCGCGACCCGGCCTGCGGGCAGGCCGTGGTCGACTTCACCCTCGGCTGGACCCAGGCCCTGCACCTGGCGGGCTACGGTTCCGGCTTCTACTCCAGCCTCGATTCCGGCATCGCCGACCTCGCCGCGGCCGCCCGGGCCGGCAGTACGCCGCTGCCCGACACCCTCTGGTACGCGCGCTGGGACGACCGGGCCGACACGGCGGGCGGCGGGGCGCTCGACCCGGACCTCTGGGCCCTGCGCCAGCGCGTCCACCAGTACCGGGGCAATGTCGAGGAGACCTACGGCGGGGCGACGCTCACCGTCGACCGCAACCAGGTGGACGCCCCGCTGGCCGGCTGAGTCGGCGTCACTCCCGCAGGGCGAGCCCCAGGAAACCCAGGCCGCCGCAGTGGCGGCAGGTCTGCGGGATGAGCCCGGTGCCGGTCCGACCCGCGCGCAGGCCCATCCGCGCCTCCGTCCGCACGCCCTCCGCGCAGCACGGGCACGGCATCCGGGGCCCGGTCCGCAGCGGCCCCGCCGGTCGTTCGTCACGCCCGTCACCCATGCCCCCAGTATCCCGCCCGTCCCGGCGGCCGTGACCGGGGCAACTGTGCCGGAATGCTGACAGCGAGGGTGCGGCGCGGCACAATCGGGCTCTACTGCCCCGTATTACCGCCCAGTAGCCGGTCTCCGGTCGGGCCGGGGGCAGCACCGCCGCAGTGCAGCCCAGGTCGAGGAGGACCCGTGTTCAGCACGATGCAGGACGTTCCGCTCACCGTCGCCCGAATCCTTGAGCACGGGGCGACCGTCCACGCCCGCTCGACCGTCACCACCTGGGACGGCACCGGACCGGTGGTCCGGACCTACGCGGAGGTCGGGGCGCGGGCCGCGCGGCTGGCCTGGGCCCTGCGGGACGAGCTCGGCGTCACGGAGGACGACCGGGTGGCCACCCTGATGTGGAACAACGCCGAGCACCTGGAGGCCTACCTCGCCGTGCCGGCGATGGGCGCGGTGCTGCACACCCTCAACCTGCGGCTCCCCGCGAACCAGCTGTCCTTCATCGTCGACCACGCCGCCGACCGCGTGATCATCGTCAACGGCACCGTGCTCCCCCTGCTGGCCGCCGTCCTGCCGAGGCTCGCCCCGACGCTCAAGCACATCGTGGTCAGCGGCCCGGGCGACCGCTCGGTGCTGGCCGGCTTCGCGGGCGGCGTGCACGACTACGAGGAGCTGATCGCCGACCGGCCGGCCGAGTACCCCTGGCTCACCGACATCGACGAGCGCCGGGCCGCCGTGCTCTGCTACACCTCCGGCACCACCGGCGACCCCAAGGGCGTCCTCTACAGCCACCGCTCGGTCTACCTGCACTGCCTCCAGGTCAACACCGGCGACAACTTCGCCTTCACCCCGCGCGACACCGCCCTGCCGGTGGTGCCGATGTTCCACGTCAACGCCTGGGGCATCCCGCACGCCGCGTTCATGTCCGGCGCCAACCTGCTGATGCCGGACCGCTTCCTCCAGCCCCGGCCGATGGCCGAGATGATCGCCGCCGTACGGCCCACCGTCAGCGCCGCCGTGCCGACGATCTGGAGCGGGCTGCTGGACGAGCTGGACGCCGGCGACTACGACACCTCCAGCCTGCGGATGGTCGTCATCGGCGGCTCGGCCTGTCCGCCCTCGCTGATGAAGGGGTACGAGGAGCGCCACGGCATCCGGGTCATCCACGCCTGGGGCATGACCGAGACCTCGCCGCTCGGCTCCTTCGCCCAGCCGCCGGGCGGCCTCACCCCGGAGGAGGAGTGGCCCTACCGGGTCAGCCAGGGCATCTTCCCGGCCTCCGTCGAGGCCAGGCTGATCGGCCCGGGCGGCGAGCGGATGCCCCACGACGGGGCGTCGGCGGGCGAGCTGGAGGTGCGCGGCCCGTGGATCGCGGGGGCGTACTACGGCGGCGCCGGTCAGGACCCGGAGCGCCCGGACGACAAGTTCTCCGAGGACGGCTGGCTGCGCACCGGCGATGTCGGCACCATCACCCCGGACGGCTACCTGACCCTCACCGACCGGGCCAAGGACGTGATCAAGTCCGGCGGCGAGTGGATCTCCTCGGTGGACCTGGAGAACCACCTGATGGCGCACCCGGAGGTGGCCGAGGCCGCCGTGGTGGCCGTGCCGGACGAGAAGTGGGGCGAGCGCCCGCTGGCGACCGTCGTGCTGCGGCCGGGTGCCACCGTCGGGCTGCCGGAACTGCGGGCCTTCCTGGCCGGGCGGATCGCGTCCTGGCAGCTGCCCGAGCGCTGGGCGATCGTCGAGGCGGTGCCGAAGACCTCGGTCGGGAAGTTCGACAAGAAGGTGATCCGCGCCGACTACGCGGAGCAGAAGCTGGACGTCACGCTGCTCGGCAAGGAGTGACACCCGGCGGGCCACCCCCGCCGGAACCACCGGGGCCGGCCGCCCCCCGAGGAGGGGGCGGCCGGCCCCGGGCGTTCCGTACCCGTGTGCTCAGCCGGCGGCGGCGACGCCCGCCTCGCCCATGGCGCCGATCCGCCCGAGCAGGTCGACGATCCGGGACTGGACGTCCTCGCTGGTCGAGCGCTCGGCGAGGAAGAGGATCGTCTCGCCGGTGCGCAGCCGGGGCAGCTCGCGCGGGTCGAGGTCCACCGAGGTGTAGACGACGAGCGGGGTGCGGTGCAGCCGGTCGTTGGCGCGCAGCCAGTCCAGCAGGCCGACCCGGCGGCGGCGGATCTGGAGCAGGTCCATCACCACCAGGTTGGGCTGGACGCTGCTGGCCCGGGCGACGGCGTCGTTCTCGTCCACCGCGTGCTCGACGTGCATGCCGCGCCGCTCCAGGCTGCCGATCATCGCGACGGCGATGTCCGGGTCGCTCTCGACCAGCAGGACGCGCGGGGCGTGGTTCTCGCCGTCGCGCGGGGCGAGGGCGCGCAGCAGCACGGCCGGGTCGGCGCCGTACGCGGCGTCCCGAGTGGCCTGGCCGAGACCGGCGGTGACCACCACCGGCACCCGGCTGTTCAACGCGGCGGTGCGCAGCGACTGCAGCGCGGTGCGGGTGATCGGGCCGGTCAGCGGGTCGACGAAGAGCGCGGCGGGGAAGCCGGAGACCTGTGCGTCAACCTCTTCGCGGGAGCGGACGATCACCGGGCGGTAGCCGCGCTCCTGCAGTGCCTGGCTGGTGGCCGGGTCGGGCTCGGGCCAGACCAGCAGCCGGCGCGGTCCGCCGTCGGGGGCGGGCGCGGGCACCGGGCGTTCGACGGCTGCGGCGGTGCCCGCCGGGGCGAGCGGCAGGGCCGTCGGGACCGCCGGCGTGGGCGCGGCGGGCAGCTCGGCCATCGGTCTCGGCGCGGGCCGGGCCTCGGCGGGGGCCGGCGCGAGGACGGGAGCGACGGCGGCGACCGGGCCGATCTGGGCCCCCGGCCCCGATCCGCCGGGCGCACCGGGCAGGCCGGTGCCGCCGAGCGGGCGCGGCGGGGCCAGCTCGCCCAGGCCGGTGCCGACCGGCCGAGGTCCGGCGCCGCTCTCGGCGCCCTCGGAGCGGTCGCCGTCCGGCAGCGCCAGGGCCGCCGACGGCAGCGAGGGCAGTGCGGTGGGCGCACCCGCTCCGGCGCCGTCGGACGCGGCCGGGCCGCCGTTCTCGCCACCGGGACCGGGCGGGACGGCCAGCCGTCGGCGGCGGCCGGTCGGCGTGGGACCGGCGGGCTCGGCCGGAGCCGGGGCCGGACCGGTCGGCAGGGCGTGCTCCAGCCCGGGGTAGACCGGGGTCTCGGGTACGCCGGGCAGGGCGAAGCCGCCGGAGGAGTCCTCGTTGCCGGGCAGCGCGCGGCGGCGCCGGGACGGCCGGGGCTCGGTGCCGGACTCGTCCGGACCACCTGCTCCGTCCGGACCGCCCGAGCCGTCCCGGGCGCCCGGGCCGTCCTGGCCGGCGGGCGGCTCCTCGGAGGAGGGGCCGGGGCCGAGGGCGATCGGCGTGCGCGGACCGGCCGGAGCGTCGGCGGTCCGGCGCTCGCCGTCCGCGCTGGTGGGGCCGTCGCCGGGGCCCGGGCCCGGGCGTCCGGCGTCGACCGGAACGGCGTAGGCGGTGCCGGAGCGGCCGTCGTCCTTGCCCCAGGGGTCGCTCTGCGGGTCGTTCGGGCCGCCGAGGCCCTGCCGCCCGTACGCGGGGTCGTTGCCGGTGCCGTTCCACTGCTCGGGGACGGCGCGCTCGATCCGGGCCGGGGCGTTCGGCCACTGGTCGGCCGGGATGTCCGGGCGGCCGCCGGGGGCGGGGGCGTCCTGGGCGGTGTCGTGGTCGGTGGTCGGCTGCTCGACGGCGGGGCGCCCGCGCCGGCCCCGGCGCTGCTCGACGACCGGCGCCGGGTCGGTGCCGGGCTCGGCGGCCGGGTCGGCCGGCGGACCGTCGGGGGCGGCGGTCGCGGAGTCACCGCGCCCGTCCTCCCGGGCGGTGCCCTCGGCCGGGGTGGCGGCGGAGTCGCGACCGGCCCCGGCGCCCGCGGTACCGGGACCGGTGGGCGGGGCACTCCCGGCCGACGGCTCCTCGGCGCGGGCGGTGGGCAGCTGCGGGATGCCCGGCAGATCGGGCAGGACGGCGCTGTCGCTCTCCTTCGGCCGGTCCGAGCGGCCCTCGGCGCCCGCGCGCTCGGCGGCGGCCTTCGCGGCGACCGGGTCCAGCGGCAGTTCGACGACATAGGTGGTGCCGGCGCGGCCCGGCAGCTCGTGCGGCTGGAGCACCCCGCCGTGGCGCTCGACCACCGCGCGGGCTATCGGCAGGTGGACGGGGCTGCCGCCGCGACCGGGGCCGCGGATCTCCACCCGGGCGACCTCGCCGCGCTGGGCGGCGGCGAGCACCACGGCCGGGGTGTCGCCCCCGCCCGGCGGCAGGGCCGGGGTGCCGGGGGCGGCGAGCCCGGGGGAGGGCAGCTCGGGTTCGGCGTCCAGCGACAGGCCGACCCCGCTGACGTCCGCGACCAGGTGCGCCAGCGCCTGGGCGAGCCGCTTCTCGTCGGCGATCACCTCGACGGCGGCCGCGTGCACGGAGAACCGCACCCGCCCGGCGCCGACCAGCTCGCCCGCGTGCTCGACGGCCCGGCGGACCACCTTGTCCAGGGCGACCGGGACCCGCTCGGCGGGCTTCGGCCCGCCCTTGCCGTCCGCGTCCGAGGCGGCGCTCTCGCCGGCCTCGGAGCGCTGGTGGGCCAGCACACCGTCGATCAGCTTGCCGAACCGGCGGCACTCGTCGGCGAGCCGGCGCAGCGTCCAGTTGGCCTCCGGCCAGAGCTGTCCGGCCGGGTCGGCGGCCAGCGCGTCGATCCGCCGGTGCAGCGCGGTCAGCGCGCCGCCGAGCTCGCTCTCCAGGACGGCGGTGAGGTGCTCGTTGCGGGCGACCAGCGCGAGTTCGCGGCTGCGGTCGGTGAAGGTCATGACCGCGCCGACCAGCTGGTCGCCGTCCCGGACCGGGGCGGTGGTGAGGTCGACGGTGACCGGTCGGCCGTCCTTGCGCCACAGCACGGTGCCGCGCACCCGGTGCTTGCGGCCGGAGGTCAGGGTGTCCAGCAGCGCGGACTCCTCCAGCGACAGCGGGGTGCCGTCGGCCCGGGAGTGCTGGATCAGCGGGTGCAGCTCACGGCCGCCCAGCTCGCTGGCCCGGTACTCCAGGATGTGCGCGGCGGCCGGGTTGACCAGTACGCAGCGGCCTTCGAGGTCGACGCCGAGCACGCCCTCGGCGGCGGCCCGCAGGATCATCTCGGTCTGCTTGTGCTGGCGGCGCAGCTCGGCCTCGACGCCGAGCCGGCCGGTCAGGTCGCGGACCAGCAGCAGGAGCAGGTCGGAGGAGCGGGAGCCCTCGCGGTACGGGTCGTAGGGGACCAGCGAGGAGACGGCGTAGCCCCGGCCCTCGCCCGCGCCGGAGCCGTCGTCGTCGAAGTCGTTGCCGGAGACCTCGACCGGGAAGGTACTGCCGTCGGTGCGCCGGGCCGTCATCCGGACCGGGCGGTCGAGCGCCTCGTCCTCGCTGCTGGCCGGTCGCATCGAACCGGGGATCCGGCTCGGGTCGAACTCCGGCAGGAGATCGAGGACGCCCATGCCGACCAGCGAGGTGCCGGGCGCCTGGAGCGCCTGTACGGCCGCGGTGTTGGCATCGACGACCGTGCCGTTGCTGTTGACCAGCAACAACGCATCGGGCAGGGCGTCGAGTATGGCGGCGAGGCGAGCAGCGCCTCGGATCGGCCTGCTGCTCACGTCGACAGGTCTCCTCGGCTTCAGGGCAGCTCTCTCCGGAGAAGGCAGTATCTCATTCTTCTTTGCGGCGGGGACGACCCGCCTAGTAACGTTGTCGGCGGTTGGTGCCGGGCCCCCGGGTTGTGGCATCATCACAGGCACAAGGAACGGGTCCGCGCACGCGGGCTTGGTCCATGTGGAGGAGGCTTCGCCTAGTCCGGTCTATGGCGCCGCACTGCTAATGCGGTTTCGGGGTTATTCCTGATCGAGGGTTCAAATCCCTCAGCCTCCGCAGCCGGGAGCCCCGTCGACGATCTTGTCGGCGGGGCTCTTCGCATGTCCGGGGCGCGTCGGCCCGGGGCGCCCGAGGTGCCCGGATCAATCGATTTCGTCCCGCGCCGCAGGTCATGTAATGTTGTCCCCGCACCGCCCCGCTGGCAACGTTCACCAGGGCGAGCGCTCATAGCTCAACGGATAGAGCACTTGACTACGGATCAAGAGGTTGCAGGTTCGAATCCTGCTGAGCGCACCAAACCCCGCAAGTCCGGATCCGTCCGGCACTTGCGCTCATAGCTCAACGGATAGAGCACTTGACTACGGATCAAGAGGTTGCAGGTTCGAATCCTGCTGAGCGCACCAGAAGAGAACCCCCGGCCCTGGTGGCCGGGGGTTCTTTCGTTTCCGTGATTCCACTGCCCCGCGCCTGCCGCTGCCCCTGTCGCGCTCCGGGCGGGCGCGGGCGGTCCGTCCCGCGCGGGGGCCAATGGGTGGAATGCGGTCCTTTCGGGTACATCCCGTCCTGCCGGGGGCCTGAGGCTGCCAATCGGGTGTCATACGGCCAACAGTGCAAGTGTCGCGGTATGACCGGACCAGGATCGTGATTCCGTTTTGTCACATCTTGTGTCCAGACTGCCCGGTCATCCAGGCCGCCCGGCAGCCGATGTGAAGGAGAGCCGGATGAACCGACAGTTCCCGGCTGCGGCCGGTACCGCCGCGGTCCTGGCGGCCGGGCTGCTGATCGGTTGGAACCCGCCGCCCTCGGCCGCCCAGCAGTCCCCCGGCAGCTGGAGCGCCGAACGCGGCGCGGTGCTGCCGTCCGGGCTCTCCGTCCGACTGGAGTTCTCCGCCGACCCCGGGATGTCGGTCACCGCCGGCCCGGGGAAGCTGGCGGACCGCGCCGGCGGCGGCCGTTCCCGCACGCTCTACGCCGACGGACTCCGGCCCGGGGATCCCGCGCAGTCCTTCCGGATCTCCGAGGACCGTCCGCAGACGGACGGTTCCTGGCGCACCGTCGGAACGCTCCGGCTGGCATTCTCCCGGGCCGTCCGCAATCCCCGGCTGCACCTCAGCGGACTCGCCGGAATCACCACCGGGAAAACGGGTTCCACCGGCACCGCGACCAGGCTCGTCCTGACCGGCGGCTCACCGGCCGCCCCCACCCTGGTCAACCGCACCGACTGGCCGGGCTGGACGGTCGACGGCAACACACTCGCCCCCGCCCGGGCCGACGGCGGCGCCGACGGCGACCCCGGGTCCGCCGCCGAGGGCAGCCTGGAGCTGGCCGGCACCTTCCGCACGGCGGTCTTCCGGGTCGAGCGGCGCTCGACCGCCCGGGCCGGCTCCACGACCGCCCCGGCCCCGCTCACCCAGGCCTACACGGTCACCCTCGACGAGGGGGTCGGCACCGCGCCGCAGGGCTACGGCAACGCCTCCCACCTGCTCTCCGACCTCTACCTGGGCGGTGACGCGGCCACTCAGGGTGCCAAGGCCGACGGGCGGCCCGGCTGGCTGTTCCGGCGGCCCGACGCCGGGCGGGCGGACGGCGGCACCGGCGGCGGGGACGGCGGTACCGGCGGCGGCGACGGGGAGGGCGGCGGCGCCAATCCGCCACCGCCGCAGCTCCAGCCCGGCCGGGGCGAGTACCAGGGGGCCGACCCGGCCGTCGGTTACCCCGCCGAGGCGGCGATCGGCCACAACTACCGGCTCACCGTCCCGGTCGCCGTCGGCGACTCCTCCGCCACCCTGGCCGGCTGGGTCGACTTCGACCGCGACGGCCGCTTCGACCCCACCGAGCGGGTGCAGACCGAGGTCGCCCCCGGCGAGCACAGCGCCTCGCTGGAGTGGACCGTCCCCGCCGACGCGGCCTCCGGCGAGACCTGGGCCCGGCTGCGGATCGGCCGGGACGCCGCCCAGCTGGTGCCGGCCGGCGGCTTCGCCGACTCCGGGCAGGTCTCGGACCAGCGGATCAGGCTGACCGTCGGGGCCGCCCGCCCGGAGATCGCCGAACCGGTCGACGGCACCACCCTCGCCGAGGCCCGCCCCCGGATCGCCGGTGAGGGCGCGGTGGCCGGCGCCACCGTCGAGATCCGCGAGGGCGACACCGTGCTCTGCCGGACCCGGGTCGCCCGGGGCGGCGACTGGTCCTGCCGTCCGGACACGGCGCTGGCCCCGGGCCGGCACAGCCTCACCCCGGTGGAGACCACCGGCGGTGGAGTGGTGCTGCGCGGCGAGCCGGTGCGGGTCACCGTCAAGACCGCGCCCCCCGGCGCACCGGTGCTCACCCTGCCCGAGTTCACCAACGACCCGGGGCTGCAGCTGACCGGCACCGGTGAGCCGGGCAGCACCGTGACCGTGGTCGACCGGTCGGCCGGAACGCGCGAGGCCGCCGTCGGGGGCGGAGGCTCCGGCGGTCAGGGGACCGACCTGTGCAGCACGGGGGTCCGGGCCGACGGCGGCTGGTCCTGCCTGCCGGTGGAGAACCTGGCGGACGGTCGGCACCGGCTCACCCCGACCGCTGCCGACCTCGCCGGGAACCGGACCCCGGGCCGGGCGGTCGAGCTGGTCGTCGACACCGTGCCGCCGGACCGTCCGGTGCTCACCGCGCCGACCGCCGGGGAGACCCTCCGGGTCGCCAGGCCCTGGCTCGCCGGGAGGGCCGAGCCCGGGGCCCAGGTGCTCGTCACCGCGCGGGCGGAGCGCGCCGCCGAGGCCGCGCGGATCGTCGCCTGCGGGACGACGGCGGCCTTCGACGGCAGCTGGGCGTGCACGGCGAACCGTGATCTGCCGGTGGGGGAGCAGTGGCTGGTCGTCACCGCGACCGACCTGGCGGGGAACGGGACGGCGGCGGAGGCCGTGGCGGTCACCGTCGCTCCGGCGGGCGGGGCTGCCACGCCGACGCCGACGCCGACACCCGCGCCGGAGGCGACGCCGGAGGCGACGCCGGAGGTGACTCCCACGGTGGCGCCGTCGGTGACTCCGGCTCCGACGGCGAGTGCTGTCCCGACGCCTTCGGTGACGCCCACGGCGGTGACGGTCGTGCCGTCGTCGCCCTCGGCCGAGCCCACGACATCCGCGAGCCCCGCGCCCTCGCTCTCCCCGTCCCCGACGGCCTCGCCCTCGGTACCGGTGTCGCCGACCCCGGTGGCGCCGTCCGTCCCGTCGAGCCCGTCGACCCCGTCAGTCCCGTCGACTCCGTCCGCTCCGTCCGTTCCTTCGGTGCCGTCGCCGACCGTTGCCGAGCCGGTCCTCGATCCTGCCCTCGATCCGGTCCCGCCGGGGGTGCTGCCGGTCGTCGTGCCGCCGGTCACGGAGGTGGTGGTGCCACCGGTGACGGTGGCTCCGGTCGCCGGCGGTCCGTCCCCGGCCGTTTCCCCGACCGCTTCCGCCCCGGTTCCGTCCAGCCCGTCCCCGACGGCTTCGCCCTCGGTGCCTGCCTCGCCCTCGGTACCGGTGTCGCCGACCCCGTCGAGCCCGTCGACCCCGTCGAGCCCGTCGACCCCGTCAGTCCCGTCGACTCCGTCCGCTCCGTCCGTTCCTTCGGTGCCGTCGCCGACCGTTGCCGAGCCGGTCCTCGATCCTGCCCTCGGCCCGGTCCCGCCGGGGGTGCTGCCGATCGTCGTGCCGCCGGTGGCTGCCTCGCCCTCGCCGACCGCGGCTCCGGTGACGGCGGCTCCGGTCGCCGGCAGTCCGTCCCCGACCGCCTCCCCGACCGCCTCCCCGACCGCTTCCGCCCCGACATCCCCGAGCCCGAGCCCGGCCCCGGCCGTGACCGAGCCCACGAGCCCCGCCCACACCGTCCCCTCTACTCCCACGCCCACTTCCACTGCCACCGCCACCGCCACCCCGAGCCCGACTGCGACGGCGACGGCGGCCGCCGACCCGACCGGGGCGGACCCGGTTCCGGCGGACGTCTCCGCCCCGGACCGGGACCGGTCCGACCGGGCCCGGGGTCCGGCTGCCCCGCCCGAGCGCGGACAGCAGCGGGCGGCCGAGCCGGTGGACCTCTCGTCGCCGGTGGCTGCCGACCGGCAGCGGTCGGACGCCTGGCGCGGTGCGTTCGCCGGGATCCTGCTGGTGCTCACCGGGCTCGGGCTGATCACCCGTCGGGTGCTCGCCCGGGGGACCGGGGCCAGGCGGCGCTGAACCGCTCCCACCATCCGCTCATGTGCCTGCGCGTCAGCTCCGGCTTCAGATGATTCGTCAGGAAATGTCGACACACATAAGCTCAAATGTCGCATTTGATGACGTATGAACTTAGCCTGACTCTGGCACTGCCCGTCAGATCCGGGCCGCCCGTTGCGCGACACACTGAACCTGAGGATCCGTGCATGGACGTCACCCGCGACTCTTCGCAGCGACCCGACCACCTGCCCAAAGCACTTCCCCCGGCGCTGCCGGAACGTTCCGCCTCCGGCTCCAGCCCGCTCGCCAAGGTGTTGCGGACGTCCGGACCGGCCGACAGCGGTCCGCCGACCACCCCGCTCACGGTCCTCCCCGGGCCCGCCGGCTCCTCCGCCGATCCGCGCGATCCGCTGGAGGCGGTGGAGCCGGCCGCCCGGACGGTCCAGTCGGCCCCGCTGCCCCCGGCCCCGCTGCCCCCGGCCCCGCTGCCCCCGGTGCCGGTCGTGGACCCGTTCCCGGTCGCGGACCCGGAGGCGGTCCCGGCCGGGATGCCCGCCGCCGCCACCTCGCGCCGGCCGCCGCGCGCCGACCAGGCGCTCCGCGAGCGGAACGCGGCCGGCCTGCCGGGCTGGGTCGCGCTGCTGGCGCTGCTGCTCGGCACGGCCGCCGTCCTGCTGGTGCTGGTGCGCGACGGAGTCGTCCCGCACTGGGACGCGCTGCCCGATCTGCGCGCGGACGCCGCCCGCGCCAGTGGCCGGGCCGAGGTGACCGCCCGTTCGGTGGCCGCCGTGACCGCCGCCGGGCTGCTCGTCGTGCTCGCGCTCGCCGGGCTGCTGGCCAACGCCGGCGGCGAGACCCGGGTGCTCACCCGCTGGGGCCGCTACCGGGGCACCGTCCGCCGCACCGGCCTGGTCTGGGTGAACCCGCTGCTGCGCCGTCGCCGGGTGGACGTCCGGCTGCGGCACTGGCGCAGCGAGCCGGCCAAGGTGGTCGACCGCACCGGGACGCCGATCGTGGTCCGGCTGCTGATCGTGTGGCGGGTCAAGGACACCGCCCGGGCGGTGCTGGCGATCGAGGACCACGAGCGCTATCTGCGGGAGCAGGTCCAGGCGGTGCTCACCCGGACCGCCTCCATCCTGCCCTGCGACAGCAACGCGGCACCCGGCCCGGCGCTGCGCGACGGCCAGTGGTTCGCCGACGAGCTGACCCGGGCGCTGGCCGCCGAGGTCGCCCCGGCCGGGCTGGAGGTCTACTCGGCGCAGCCGCTGGCGCTGGAGTACGCGCCGGAGGTGGCCGAGTCGATGCGCCGGCGCCGGCTGGCCGATCTGGACGCGGGCCTGCGCACGGTGCTGGTGGACGACGCGGTGGAGGCGGCGGCGCTCGCCGTGCGCCGCCTGGAGCGGGCCACCGCGCACGAGCTGGACGAGGCCGCCCGGAGCGCGCTGATGGAGCACCTGCTGGTCGCGTTCGTCGCCCCGGCCGGAGTGGCCGCCTCGGTACCGCCCCCGGCCGCCCGGGCCGGGCGGAAGGAAGGACGACCGGCATGAGGATAGCCAGCGGCACGGACGTCGGCCTCGCGTTCGTGGACGGGACCGCCGACGGGTTCGACGGGTTCGACGAGCTCGACGGCTTCGACGCCGACCAGGGCTTCGAGGGCCTCGACGCCCCGGACGGTTTCGAGGAACGCCTCGGTGGTCCCGCGATCGCGGACTGCGGCTGCCTCCACTGTGCGGCCCGGCCGCGCACCGCCCCATCGGCGCGGCCGTCCGGGGGCGGCCGAATACACCGGGCGGTGCGCACCGCCTGCCTGGCCACCACCGTGCTGGCCGGTGCCGGGGTGGTCGGACTGACCGCCGGTGCCGGGGCCGCGCAGGCGGCGCCGGGCAAGCAGGGCTGGGACGGTTCCAAGTACTGGTTCAAGAACGCCCGGGGCGAGTGGCGCTGGACCGGCCACTACAGCGTGTACGTGAAGGCCGTGGGCGGCTCCGGCTCCTCGCCCTCCACCGGTGGCTCGTCCACAGCCGTCGTCCCGACCGGCTCCACCGGGTCCACCGGGTCCACCGGGTCCACCGGCTCCACCGGGTCCACCGGGTCCACCGGGTCCACCGGGTCCACCGGCTCCACCGGCTCCACCGGCTCGACCGGCTCGACCGGCTCCACCGGGTCCACCGCGCAGCCGGTCGTTCCCGAAGCAGCCGTGCGGTCCGCCGGACCGCGCCAGGGCTGGGACGGTTCCAGGTACTGGTTCAGGAACGCGCGGGGCGAGTGGCGCTGGACCAGCCACTACGACATCTACCTCGACCGCACCGGCGGGTCGGGCGGCGGGACGCAGACCCAGGACCGGGTTCCCGCCTCCGCCGATCGGGCGGACGCCCGTGCGGAATCGGTGATCGGCTACGCGCTGGCCCAGCTCGGCAAGCCCTATGTGTGGGGCGGCGACGGTCCCTCCGGCTACGACTGCTCCGGGCTGGTGCAGCAGGCCTTCCGCCGGGCCGGGGTCCAGCTGCCGAGGGTGGCCGACGACCAGTACGCGGCGACCACCCCGATCGCGCAGGACCGGCTGCGCCGGGGCGACCTGCTGTTCTGGTCGGACAGCGGCCGGGCCTCGGGGATCCACCATGTGGGGATCTACCTGGGCGGCGGGAAGTTCGTCGAGGCGCCCCGGCCGGGCAGGACCGTCCGGGTGTCGGTGATCAGCAGCGGCTTCCGGCCGACCCACTTCGGCCGCCCGTGACGGCGGCGGCCCGCGTTGTCCACAGCCTGTGGACGACGCGGGCCGCAGTGGCGACGGGGCCGGCGGTCAGGCGGAGGCGTCGTCCAGCAGCGCGGTCTGCGCCGGAGTGAGCTCCAGCGCGGCGGCGGCCAGCAGCGGCGGGAGCTGGTCGACGGTGCGGGCACTGGCGATCGGGGCGGCGACGGTCGGCCGGGCGGCGAGCCAGGCCAGGGCGACGGTGGCGAGCTCGACCTCCTGCTCGGCGGCCACGGTGTCGAGCGCCTCCAGGACCTTGGGGCCGCGCGGGCCGTCCAGGTAGCGGCCGGCCCCCTCGGCGCGGGCGCTGGTCACCGAGGCGCCGCCCGGGCGGTACTTGCCGGTGAGGAAGCCCGAGGCCAGCGCGTAGTAGGGGACGGTGGCGAGGCCGTGCGCGGCGACCACCTCGGCCAGCGGGCCCTCGAAGGTGCCGCGGGAGACCAGGTTGTAGTGCGGCTGGACGGCCACGTACTTCGCCAGGCCCTCGCGCTCGGCGAAGGCCAGGGCCTCGGCGAGCCGGTCGGCGCCGATGTTGGAGGCGGCGACGGCGCGCACCTTGCCCTCGCGCACCAACTCGTCAAGGGCGGTGACGAACTCCTCCACCGGGGTGTCGTCGTCCTGGTGGGTGTAGTAGAGGTCGATGTGGTCGACGCCGAGACGGCGCAGCGAGCCCTCGGCGGAGGACTTGATGGTGCTCGCGCGCAGCCCGCGCGCCTCGGGGTGCAGCCCGACCTTGGTGGCGACCACGACGGAGTCGCGGTTGCCGCGGCTGCGCAGCCAATTCCCGATGATCGTCTCGGACTCGCCGCCGGTGTTGCCCGGGACCCAGGAGGAGTAGGTGTCGGCGGTGTCCACGAAGTTGCCGCCGGCCGCGGCGTAGGCGTCGAGGACGGCGAAGGACTCGGCCTCGTCGGCGGTCCAGCCGAAGACATTGCCGCCGAGGGAGAGCGGGAACACCGAGAGCTCGGAGTCACCGAGCTGCGCGTAACGGGGGGCGTCGCTGCGGGAATCGGTCATGGTGCGAGTCAACCCGATCGGTGGGGCGGGCATTCCGGGGTCGTGGGGGACTTCACATGCTTGTCGCACAGTCGTAGTGCGGAGACCGGGTGTCGGGGCGGTCCGCGGATTCGTTAGAGTCCCTGCCATGGCTGACAACGACTACGACCCCGCCGGCAGCACCCAGATGTTCCGGGCCTTCGTCGACGAGACCCCGGCACCCCAGGCGCCGGGCTCCGTCAACACCTACGGCGCCAGCGGCGGCCGCACGGGCAAGGTCGCGGCGATCGCCGTGGCCGTGCTCGTGGTGGTGGGTGCCGTCATCTGGCTGGCGGTCAAGTAATCCTCGTGGCTGCTCGCCTGGCGGTCCGGGGGCCGCGCGGCCCCCGTCCCTGCGTCAGCAGGGCTTCCGCCAGGCGTCCAGTTCGAGCTTCTTCTGCATCGAGCTGAAGCCCAGGGCCTTGGTCTTGGCGCAGAACCGGTCCGTGCCGAGCTTGTACTCGACGTGGAACACCGCCTTGCCCGCCTGGATGAAGGGCGAGAGCCGGCCGCACTCGTCGAACTGGGCGCACTCCTCGTTCACCGCGAAGTCGAAGTCGCCCAGCAGGGCGGGGACCTGCTCCAGGTCGTTCTTCAGACCGATCGCCAGGCCGCGGTCGTGGGCGAGCCCGGCGAGCATGCGGTTGTAGCGGAGCTGGTCGTCCGCGGTCAGCGGGAAGCCGCTCTTCTGGTTGTACGCCTCGATGGTGTCGGGTTCGACGGCGTCGAAGCCCTTCTGCCGGCACATGTCGAAGCGGGCCGCCATCAGCGGCTTCAGCTGGTCGAGCTTGCGGATGTCGAACCACTTCTCGCCCTTCCAGCCGTTGCTCGTGCCCTGGAGGGCCTGGGAGAAGGCGGCGGCGTCGGGGCGGAAGTCCTCCCAGGAACCGGCGTTGATGTAGCAGATCACCTTGCGGCCCTTGGCGTGCAGCGCGGCGACCACGGAGGCGTCGGTCTCGAAGCCGTCGATGTCGTAGACCGGGACGTCGACGGACTGGTCCACGCCGCCGCCGAGCTGCCACTGCCAGGCGAGGCCGGGGGTGGGCTGCCAGCGGGCTCCGGCGGGGGCGGCCGGCGTGCCGGGCGCATTCGGGGTGCCGGGGGCGGCCGGAGTGCCGGGGGTACCGGGTCCGGTCGGGGTGCCGGGCGTGACGGGGTGGCCCGGAGTACCAGGAGCGCTGGGAGTGCCCGGTACGGAAGGCGTGCCCGGGGTGCCGGGCGGGGCCGACGGGGTCCCGGGGGCCGGCGCCGTCGGCGAGCCCGCGTCGGCGGGGGAGGACGGGGCGTCCGGGGTGCCGGGAGTGCCCGGGACGGGGACGGCGGTGGCCGCCGGGGGCTGCGCGCCGGTGGCGTCGGCCGAGGGGTCGTCCTCGTCCTCCGAACCCGAACTGCTGCACGAGGTCGCCAGCAGGGCGACGGCGGTGGCGAGGGCGAGGGCGGCGGCCAGGGGCCGGGTGCGGCGGGTCACGGTGCTCGAACTCCGAGTGGGGTCAGGTGGGTTCGGTGACGGGCCGACCGACGGTCAGCTCGTGCGGCAGGGTGCGCCAGGGGTTGTCGCCGGTGCCCGGTACGGCGCAGCCGACGCCGGCCCGGCGGGCGGCGATCAGTGCGACCGCCTCCCCGGAGCGTTCGGCGGGCACGTCGTAGACCAGGTGGCAGAACCGGGCGGCGGCGTGCCGGCCGGTCCACAGCGGCAGAGCCAGCTCCTGGTACGCCGTCCAGTCGCCCTCGAAGGTGACCAGCAGGTCGGCCAGGCCGACCTCGGCGTAGCCGGGGTCCGGGTGGTCGCCGTGGCCGAACACCACGGTGGTGCAGCCGGCGGCGCGAGCCGCGGTGGCGAGGCGCCGGTAGTGCGGCAGTGCGCCGGGCGCGGCCGACACCTGGTCGAGGTAGACGCCGGTGATGCCGTGGCGCTGACGGTACGTCAGGATGTCGTTCACCACGGCGGCGTGCGGCCGTCGGCCGTAGTCGGTGTCGGCGTAGCCGAGCAGCGGCAGACCGGCCTCACGGAGTTCCTCCGCTGCCTCGGCGAACACATGGTCGGGGTCGCCCGGCCCGTCGGCGAGGTTGAGCACGACGGCGGCGATCCGCTTCGGGTCGGCGGCGGCGACCGCCTGCCAGGCCGCCGGGTCCACTGCGGGGTGGACGTACAGCGGCACCAGCAGGCGGCCGTCGTGGTGGCTCCCGCCCGTCATGCGGTGACCAGCGGTTCGGTGGAGAGCCAGAGGTCGCGCAGGGTCTCGTCGAGCCCGGTCTCCGGGTGCCAGCCGAGTACCCCGGCGGCGGCCGACACGTCGGCCTGCTGCCAGGAGACGGCGGCGGAGCGCTCGGAGCCGGCGCCGCTCTCGTCGATCCGGCCGACGAAACCGGCCGCCGCGACCAGGCCCTCGGCGATCGCCCGGACCGGCCGGGCCTGCCCGGAGGCCAGGTTGAGCAGCCTCGGCAGCGGACCCTCGGCGGCCACCGCGAGGGCGACCGCGCGGGCGATGTCCCGGGCGTCGACGAAGTCGCGGTGGGCCGAGAGGTCCCCGACCCGCACCACCCCGTCGGTGCCCTCCGGCGCGGCCCGGCGCAGCTCGGCGGCGAGCCGGCCGGGCAGCGAGCCGGCCGGGGCGCCGGGGCCGACCGGGTTGAACACCCGGAGCACCACGGCGTCCAGCGGCGAGCCGGCCACCGCGAGGGAGCCGGCCAGCTTGGTGGCGCCGTAGACGCCGACCGGGCGGGCGTCGGCGTCCTCGGCGAGCGAGCTGCCGGGGGCGCAGACGCCGTACTCGCCGGCCGAGCCGATGTGCACCAGCCGGGCCTTCGGGGCGCCCTGTTCGAGCGCCTCGCAGAGCACGGCCGGGCCCCGGGCGTTGACCTCGGCGAGCTTGACGGCACTGCCGGCCACCGCACCCGCGAAGTTGACCACCGCGTCCGGGGCGTGCGCGGCCAGTTCCTCGCCGAGCGGGCCGGCCTGGGCGGTGGCCAGGTCGAGCCGCAGGTCGTGGTCGGGCCGCCGCCCGGCGGTCAGGACGGTGGCACCCGGCAGGGACCGCAGGGCGGTGGCGGCGTGGCGGCCGAGGAAGCCGTCGGCGCCGAGCAGCAGGATCCTCACGCGGCCCGTCCGTCGTTCTCGGGGCCGGTGGGCACCGCCGCGGCCGACTGGCCGTCGGCGGCGTCGACGGCGGTGCGGGCGGCGGGGACCGACCGCTCCTGGCCGTTCGGCACCGCGTACAGGCCCTCTCCCGCGACGGGGCCGGCGGTGGCCGGCTCGTCGGGGAGCAGCAGCGAGCGGTTGAGCGAGAACTCGGCGTTCGCCCGGTCGTAGTCGTCCGGGCGGCCGATGTCGAGCCAGTAGCCGTCGAACTCGTAGGCGGACGGCGGGGTCTTGGCGGCGAGCAGGTCCAGCACCAGCTCGTCGAAGCCCAGCGGCAGCCCCGGGGTGTACTTGGCGAGCGCGGCGCGGGAGACGCCGTACACGCCCATCGAGACCCGGTAGTCGATGCTCGGCTTCTCCTGGAAGCCGGTGATGGCACCGTCCTCGGCGGTCAGCACGCCGAAGTCGATCCTCACCTGGCGGGCGTAGGTGGCGATGGTGAGCGGGGCCCCGGACGACTCGTGGTGCTTGAGCACCCCGGCGAAGTCCAGGTCGGTGAGGACGTCGCCGTTCATCACCAGGAAGTTGTCCGGCAGCCGGTCCTGCATGGTGAGCAGCGGACCGAGGGTGCCGAGCGGGCTGTCCTCGACGGCGTAGCCGACCCGCAGCCCCCACTGGGAGCCGTTGCCGACGTAGGCGCGGATGATGTGGCCGAGGTGGCCGATGGCCAGGGTGACGGTCTGGAAGCCCGCGGCGGCGAGCTGGCGCATCACGATCTCCAGGATCGCGTGCTGGTCGCCGATCGGGACGAGCGGCTTGGGAAGCGCGGTGGTGTACGGGCGGAGTCGAACGCCCTTACCGCCGGCCAGGATCACTGCGTGCATGGTGGTTCCCCCACGGAAGTCGATGCGACAAGGGACCTTCGGTGCCGGGAGCGGCCGGAAGGCGGGACCGGGTCAGACGTTGTAGATGTCGGTCTTGTAGCGAGCCAGGTTCGACGGGTCGCGGAAGAACTCGATGGTCTGCTCCAGGCCCTCCTCCAGGGAGTACTGCGGGGCCCAGCCGGTGGCGGTGCGCAGCCGGGTGGCGTCGGCGACCAGGCGCATGACCTCGGAGTTGGTCGGGCGGATGCGCTGCTCGTCCTCCTTGACCGTGACGTCGACGCCCATCAGCTTGCCGACCAGGGTGACCAGGTCGCCGACCGAGATCTCGCCGCCGGTGCCGGCGTTGAAGGTGCGGCCGACGACGGACTCGGCGGGGGCGGTGCCGACGGTGCGGAACGCCAGCGCGGTGTCCTTGACGAACATGAAGTCACGGGTCGGGCGCAGGTCGCCGAGGGTGATCTCGGTCTCGCCGGCCGCGAGCTGGGCGATCACGGTCGGGATGACGGCGCGCATCGACTGGCGCGGGCCGAAGGTGTTGAACGGGCGCAGGGTGACGACCGGGGTCTCGAAGCTGGCGTGGTAGCTGTCGGCCAGCCGGTCCCCGCCGGCCTTGGAGGCGGCGTACGGGGACTGGGTGTTGATCGGGTGGTCCTCGGAGATCGGCACGGTCTGCGCGGTGCCGTAGGTCTCGCTGGTCGAGGTGTGCACCAGGCGGGGGATGTCGAGGTGGCGCACGGCCTCCAGGACGTTCAGGGTGCCGGTGACGTTGGTCTCGATGTACGAGTGCGGGGCCTGGTAGGAGTACGGGATCGCGATCAGGGCGGCCAGGTGGTAGACCGCCTCGGTGCCCTTCACCAGGCCGTTCACGGAGCCGGGGTCGCGGACGTCGCCGAGGACGATCTCGACGGAGTCCAGCACCTCCTTGGAGAGGGTCTCCAGCCAGCCGAAGGACGAGAACGAGTTGTACTGGACCATCGCGCGGACATGGTGCCCGTCGGCGACCAGGGCCTCGACGAGGTGGGAGCCGATGAAACCCTCGGCTCCGGTGACGGCGACGCTGCTCATGGTGATTCGCTTCCTGTGTCTTTCGGGGACGTGTTACTGCACGGACCGGCCGGGTGCGGTGACGGTGGTGACCCGGCCGGAGGTGGTTCGGTCGGTGCTGGTTCCGTGGTGCGCTGTTCAGCTGTTCAGCGGTGCCGGTTCAGCGGGCCCCGCATCAGCGGTGCTTGGTGGTGCGGCCGAGCACGGGCCCGGCGAGGGCGGTGAGGACGGCCGCCGCGGCCCCGCAGCCGAACAGCTGCAGGACGGTCGGGTCCGCACCGGTCAGCAGTCCGGCGCACTCGGCGCCCGCGGCTGCCAGACAGATGAGGGCGGTGCTCCAGCTGAACCCGAAGGCGTTCAGCAGCAGCGCCAGCCAGAGCGAGCCGCCCAGCAGCAGCAGCGCGCCGAGCTCCGGGACGCCCAGCGCCGGGGCGCCGGGCCAGAGCACGGTGGCGGCGGCGTCGAGGGCGGCCACGGTGGTGAGGTAGATGAAGAGGCAGCCGAGCAGCACACCGCCGGTGCGGCGGGCGAACTCGACCGGGGTGTGACTGGTGCGCAGCGCGGCCACGGCCATCGCCCGGTAGCGGAAGAGCAGCCACTCGGCGAGTCCGAGGCTCAGCGTCAGGGCGATCATGGCCGGCCCCGTCGGGCTGGTCGAGACGCCCTCGGCGCTGCCGGTGCGCACCGCCTGGTGCACGGTGACACCGAGTCCGGCGATCAGGGTCAGGGTGCCGACCGCGAGGCCGAACAGCAGGTGCGGGAGCTCCTTGAACAGCGGCAGCCGCAGCGGGACCGGTTCGGCCTCGGCGCGTCGGCAGCGCAGCAGCTCCCGGGCGGCGAGCCAGACCGCGAGGCCGAGCGAGGCCAGCAGCACCGCGGTGCGGACGACCTGCGGCACGTCGACGGCGAGCACGACCCCCGCGCCGACGGCCGACGGTGCCAGCGCCAGCAGCAGGAACTTCTCCCGGCCGAGCACCAGCAGCACGGTGGCCGCCGCGAGGTAGCCGGACTGTCCGGCGGCGAAGCACAGCGCGCCCAGCGGTCCGCCGACCACATAGCCGGCGACGGCCGCGGTCAGCGCGCCGAGCGGCGCCCCGATCGCCAGACAGGCCGCGGCCGACCGCCGCCGCCCCCGGCCCAGCCAGGCGTAGGAGCGGTGGGCCAGGGCCTGGTTCCAGGACCAGCTGACCAGGGTCGCGACGGACAGCGCGAGCATGCCCGAGGGCAGTCCGAAGCGCATCCGGTCGGCGGCGAAGAGGTTGGCGCCGAGCAGGTAGCCGAGGCCGGGCAGGGCGAACACCAGGCCGCGCACGACGCACCGCCAGGGGTCGGCCCGCCAGGGGTTGGCGAACTCGGCACTCGGTCCCGGGTAGCGGCGCTCGACCCGTTCGAACAGCTCCTCGGCGAGGGTGAAGGAATCGGGGCGGCCGTACAGCAGGGCCGCCTGCTCGTCGGAGAGGCCGTCCGACTCCAGGATGGCCGCGATCTCGTAGGGGTGGACCGCGTCCGCGCAGATGTCGCGCAGCCGCTCGGCGAGCTCGTCCAGCGGGTCGGCGGAGAGGTCGAGCTCCGGTGCCTGCGGGCGCTGGGGCGGCAGGGTCGGGCGGCGTCGCTTGAGCGGCAGGACCCGCAGCTGGACGGTCTCGTCGACCGCCTCGCCGGGAACCAGTCGCAGGGGCCCGCTCATGCGGTCACCTCGCGGTACGCGCGCTCGTCGATGATGATCCCGCTGTACCCGCTCATGCGGTCACCTCGCTGCGCTCCTGCTCGGTCGCCTGCTCCCAGTCCGGGTCCGGCGGGCCGTCGGTGACGGCGACCACGCCCTCGGGGAGCCAGCGGGCGGTGCCCAGCAGCTCGGTGTAGATGCCGCGGAAGCCGTCGATGTTCTGGCGGAGGGTGAACTGGTCGATCACCCGCAGCCGGGCCTGCTCGCCGAGCCGGGCCCGGCGCTCCGTGTCGCGCAGCAGCTCGATCGCGGCCGCGGCCATCGGCTCGGGCTCGCGCGGGGGGACGACCAGGCCGGTGTCGCCGACCGCCTCGCGCACACCGCCGACGTCGGTCGAGACGGTGGCGCGGCCGCAGGACATCGCTTCGATCAGGGTGAACGGGAAGCCCTCGCTGATCGAGGAGAGCATCACCACGTTCCCGGCCGCGTACGCGTCGGTGATGTCGGCGACCCGGCCCTCGAAGACCACCGAGTCCCCGGTGCCGAGTTCGGCGGCCAGCGCCTCGCACTTCTCGCGGTACGCCTCGCCGCCCTTGGGGGTGCCACCGAACAGCCGCAGCCGGGCGTCGGGTATCTCGCGCCGCACGATCGCGAACGCGCGTATCAGCGTTTCGAGGTCCTTGATCGGGTCGACCCGGCCGGCCCAGCTGAGCGTCGGGGTCTCCGGCTCGGGACCGGCGGGCGGGAAGGCCGCCGGGTCGACGCCGTTGTACACGGTGCGGATGTGCGTGGAGGGCGTGCCGCCGCGCTCCTCCCAGCGCCGGTTGTACCGGTTGCCGGGGGTGACCAGCGCGGCCCGTCGGTAGCTCTCCTCGGCGAGCATCCGGTAGAAGCCGAGCAGCAGTGCCTTGACCGGCCAGCGGTACGGGCCGGTGCGGTAGCCGAGGTAGCGCTCGCGCAGGTAGATGCCGTGCTCGGTCAGCAGAAACGGTACGCCGTACTGCTGGGAGGCGATCAGACCCGGCAGGGTGGCGAGGCCGCCGCTGGCGGCGTGCGCCACGCCGTCGCGCGGCGGCTCGACCGAGAGCGGCCGCAGGGCGTGCTCCAGCAGGTCGGTGGCGTTCAGCGCGTCGTGCATGGTGGGCCGGGAGACCGCGGTGGTGAGGTATTCGCGGGTCCACACGTGCTGCAGGGTGCGCAGGGCCCGCTCGCTGCGCAGCGCCGGGCTGAGCAGCCCGCGCCGGGCGAGGTCGGCGAAGCCGTACAGCTCGGTGCCGAAGTGGGTGGTGTAGACCGGGTCCAGGATGGAGTGCAGGAAGCGCTCGTACGCGTTGAGGAAGCGGCGCATCTCCTTGCCGCGCGGTGCCTTGCCCTCCGAGGCCGGGCCCCACAGCGGGGCTGTAGTGACCGACCGCACGTTGGCGGGCAGCTCCCAGGCCAGTGCTTCGTGTCCGGTACCGGTGACGGCGATGATGTCGAACTCGACGTCGGGCATGCCCTGTACGAGTTGGTCGCACCAGACACTCACACCGCCGTGCTGGTGCGGGTACGTCCCCTCGGTGAGCAGGGTGACGCGCATTCCTGTCCCCCCTCCTGTTCTTGCCTCAAGCTCCCGGCCGATTCGGCCGGTGGGTGGTGCCGGTGGCGGGCCGGGGGAGCCGACCCGCCACCGGGTTCACCTGTCTAGCGGGTGCCGGACGTACCGGCGGTCTTCTTGACGGGTTCGGCCTTCCCCCCGGAGGCCTTGCCGTGCTGTGCGGTGTCGCCCTTGCCGGCGGCCTTCCCGGTGGTACCGGTCGCCTTACCAGCAGTGGTACCAGGAGCGACGTTCTTGCCCGCCACCGGGGCCCCGCTACCGGGGACCAGGGTGGGCGCGTCGGTGCGGTCGGTGTCGCCCGGACCGGCCGGGACGGCGTCCGCGGTGCCCTGCGGGACGACCTTGGTGTCGGCCGGGGCCGGGGCCGCGACGGACTTGGCCGCGACCGACGGGCTGACGGGCGCCGGGGCGGCCGGCGCGGCCGGCAGCTGCAGCTGGACGGCGCTCTGAAGCTGGCCGGGCTTGACCCAGCCGGACAGCGAGCCCGCGTAGGCGGTGCCGAAGGCGGCGGTGCCGATCGCGAGCTGCTGGACCGTGCCGGTCGGCATGGTGGCCTGGACCTGGACGCCGGACGGGGCGCTGACCCGGACCGCGTTGCCGACGCGGTAGGCGGTGACCTGGCCGTTGCTGACGGCGCTGCTCCAGGCCGCGCGGCGCTGGAACTCCAGACCGAGGTCCTTCTGCGCCAGGTTCACGACCGGGGTGTTGTCGGCGTGCAGCGAGCGGTAGGTCGAGAGGACCTTCTCCAGCACCGGGTAGACGATCCGGTCCTCGGACAGGTTCGACTGGTGGATGAAGTGCGGCCGCGGGTCGTTGTTCAGCACGTGGCCGAGGTCGATCCGGGCCTCCAGCGGCACGATGTACGACTGGTAGCCGGTGTTCACGTCGAGCGGGGTCGGCAGGCAGGTGGAGTTGGCGTTGTTCTCGCAGACGCCGCTGCCGCCGTTGGCCGCGCTGGTGTAGATCCAGTTGTACTCGTCGGTCTCCTCCTTCGCCGTGGCGGCGTTGTAGAAGACGTTCATCGGGTACCGCGGGACGGTCAGCGCCGCGCCGACGGCCCGCTGGGCGGGCTCGCGGGAGGCGTCGCTGGCGGTCCACTTGACCCCGTTGGCGGCCAGCGACGGGGCCAGGTACGGGTTGTCGCTGGTCTCCTGCGGGGCGGTCAGCAGACCGGAGTGCTCGCCGGTGACGAGCTCGGACTTGTCCAGGGTCAGGCCCCGGGCGGTCGCCCAGTCGAGGTTGTTCTTGATCTGGGAGGTGATGGTGGCCTGGTCGACCCAGACGGTGCTGCCCGCGGCGTTCTTGGTGCACTTCCACGGGACCACCGAGACGTCCTGGAGGCAGCCCAGGTACGGGTGGGTGTAGGTGTGGTTGACCCACCGGTAGCTGGTCTGGTCGGCGATCATCTGGTCGACCACCGGGTCGGTGGTCGTCTCGTGGTCGGCCTTCCAGTCCTCGCTGCCACCGCCGTTGAACACCATGTCCATGGTGAAGTTGTGGTCCAGCTGCCACTGCTTGGCGAACTGCGCGTCGGCGACCGTCATCCGGATCGGGTTGGCCGTCTCCGGGGTGCCGGGCGGGCAGGTGACATCACCGGGGGTGCACTTCAGCACCGTGTCCCAGCGGTCGTCGGCCAGGAAGACGTCGTCGACGTGGGCCGCGAAGTAGTTGCGGTCGTAGCCGAGGTGGACGCCCTGGGTGATCCAGTCGACGATGCCCCGGGCCAGCAGCCGGTACTGCTGCTGGTACTGGTTGTAGACGAAGGTGACGACCAGTTCCTTGCGGCCGTCGTGGGCGTACTCGCCGACCAGCGAGCCCTTGGCGGTGCTGCCGGGTATCGGCACCTCGACCAGGGGGGTGAAGGTGGAGCCGGCGGGCAGGTCGGTCCTCGGAGTGGACAGGTAGCCGTAGCTCTCCGAGATGGCCGGGTCGTTGTCCTCGAAGGGTATGGTGCCCTTGAGGTACCCGAACGATCCGCCCAGGCCCGAGGCGGTGACCTGGCCCTGGAAGCCGTCCAGGGTGCCCATGTAACCCGGGTTGACCGCCCAGTTCAGGCCGACATCGGGGCGGGCGTAGGTGTAGGCGTCGACCTGACGGACACCGAACGCCGCCTCGTACGCGGCGATCGCGGCCGTCTCCGCGGAGCCGGCCGTGAACGGGTTGTCGTTCGGCAGGACGATGCCCTGGTACTTGCCGCGCGGCTGGCCGTTCAGCGTGTCGCTGAGGAAGGCCGTGTCGATCAGCGGACGGCCGGCGTCGTTGAGATCGACGAGCTTGTACGGGGTGCCCTGGCTCTTGAGCTCGGCCGCGATGGCGGCCGTGGCCGGACCGCCGTCGCTGATCACCAGCACGGTGAGGTCGATCCGGGGCGTAGTGGTGGCGGCGTGCGCGAGGGACGACTGCAGGCCGCCGGCCAGCAGAACGGCTGCCGCGCAGGCGGCAACTCTTCGGGTCGCTCGACCCATGTTGTCTTTCCTCCCCTGGGCAGGGCGCTCCGCTGCTCGCGTTCACCTGCCCTGTAGCTGTTCGAGGGCAGCAGGCTGCCCGCCGCCCATCCTGGTGGAACTTGCGTTCCTGGCGGGACCGAATGGGCAGGAGTGCAGCGAATCTGTTACCAACGTTCATGGTCGGGCCATGAGGGCGCTGATTGTGGCCGAAAACGTGCCGGCTGCGCAAATAATCAATTAAAAATTAAAGCCTGGAACCGAGCGTTACCGCTGCTCACCCATCGTGCGACCCGACGGATGAACCGGACCCTACACTGGCCGCGTTGCCCGTGACACTCTTGCACATCCTGCCGTTTTGATGGGCAGGTTCATGCAATATCGCTCACGGTTGTGCCATGTCACCGTCCGAATATCCAATGGGGGGCGCAGTGTGACCGATCGGCCGACCGGAGCCGCCCATTTCCCGGCCGCCCGCAGCCTGGGCCTGTTCGGTGCCGTGAACGCCCGCGACCTCGGCGGCTACCGCACGGCCGAGGGGCTGGTGCTCCGGGCCGGCGTCGCGCTGCGCAGCGACGGCCTGAACCGCCTCACCGACGAGGACCTCGGGCGGCTGGCGGGGCTGGGCCTGCGCCGGATCGTCGACCTGCGCAGTCGGGACGAGGTCCGCGAGGCCGGGGCGGACCGGACGGCCGACGGCATGACCCTGCATCACCTACCGGTTTTCGCGGTGGACTTCGACATCCAGGCGACCCTGCGCTCGGCGCTGGCCGAACGGGACCCGGCCGGGCAGCGCGCCCTGCTCGGGGACGGTCGCGCCGGGGCGATGATGACCGGCCTCTACCGGTGGTTCGTCACCGATTCCATTGCCCGCGAACAATTCGGCCGGGTGCTGAGGCTCCTGGCCGAACCGGGCGCCTCGCCGCTGCTCTTCCACTGCTCGCCCGGAAAGGACCGGACGGGGTGGACGGCGGCGGTACTGCTGACCGCGCTGGGCGTGGACCGGGAAACGGTGTTCACGGATTATCTGCTTACCAACGAGCGTTCCGCCGCCGTGGTCGGGACCGTCCTGGAGAGCCTGCGGGTCCGCGGTCTGATGAGCGAGCCGGAGCTGCTGCTTCCGGTCTTCCGGGCCGAGCGGCACTACCTGGAGGCGGCCTTCGCGGAGGTCGGGGCCGGCTGGCCGGACTTCGACGCGTTCTGGGCCGACGGCCTCGGTCTGGACGGGGGCGTGCTGGCGGGCCTGCGGGCCAATCTGCTGGAGCCCGGCGTGCACTCGGACCTCGCGGCCCCGGTGGGCGCGACGGCCCCCCGGACGGCCGCGGAGCCGCCCGTGGGCGCCGATGTGCCGGAGGCCTGAGCCGCCCCCGGCCCACTGCCCGCCGCGCGGGCCCGCTCAGCCCTCGGTGGTCAGGCCCGCGCGCAGCTGGGTGAGGGTCTTGGTGAGCAGTCGCGAGACGTGCATCTGGGAGATGCCGATCTCCTCGCCGATCTGGGACTGCGTCAGATTGCCGAAGAACCGCAGCATGATGATCCGGCGCTCGCGCGGCGGCAGCTTGGCCAGCAGCGGCTTGAGCGACTCCCGGTACTCCACGCCCTCCAGCGCGAGGTCCTCGTAGCCGAGCCGGTCGGCCAGCGGGCCCTCGCCGTCCTCGTCGCTCGGGCTGGAGTCCAGCGAGCTCGCGGTGTAGGCGTTCCCGACCGCCAGACCCTCGACCACGTCCTCCTCGCTGACGCCGAGGCAGGCGGCCAGCTCGGCGACGGTCGGGGAGCGGTCGAGCCGCTGGGCGAGCTCGTCGCCGGCCTTGGTGAGCGCCAGCCGCAGCTCCTGGAGCCGCCGGGGCACCCGCACCGACCAACTGGTGTCGCGGAAGAAGCGCTTGATCTCGCCGACCACCGTCGGCATCGCGAAGGTCGGGAACTCGACCCCGCGCTCCGGGTCGAAGCGGTCGATCGCCTTGATCAGGCCGATCGTGCCGACCTGGACGATGTCCTCCATCGGCTCGTTGCGGCTGCGGAACCGCGCCGAGGCGTAGCGGACCAGCGGCAGGTTGAGCTCGATGAGGGTGTCACGGACGTAGGTGTGCTCGGTGCTGCCCGGTTCGAGGGCACCCAGCCGCACGAACAGCGAGCGCGAGAGCGTCCGGGTGTCGAGCCCGGAGGCCGGCGCTCCGGTGCCCGGCGCGGCTCCGGTGTCCGCTGCGACTCCGGCGTCCGCCGCGGCCCCGGGGCCCGGCGGCGTCCCGACGTCCGGCGCCGTCCCGGAGTCCGGTGCGGTACCGGCCCGCTGGAGCGGGATCTGCGCGGCGGAGGCCGCTTCAGCGTGGATCTCCGCAGTGCCCAGGTCTCCGGACATGCACCCACCCCCTCGTGACTGACGGTCCAACGGGTGCCGCCGGGGGAACGTTCCCGTGCTCCCGGCCGGCCCTCTTCCCCCCTCCATACCGGCTCACGCTCCCCGGCAAACCCGAACGTCGCAAGATGTCACGCGGCGGTGACGCCCCGTTGTCGGGCCGTGACGCGGCGGGCCGGTCACTCGTCCCAGGAGTTGCCGGTCCTGAGCCTGGTCAGGATCCGGGACAGCAGCCGGGAGACGTGCATCTGGGACATCCCCAGCTCGGTGCTGATCTGCGACTGCGTCAGATTGGCGAAGAAGCGCAGCATGACGATCCGCCGCTCCCGCTCGGGCAGCTGGACCAGCAGGTGGCGGACCATGTCCCGGTGCTCGACCTCGGCCAGCGCGGAGTCCTCGTAGCCGAGCCGGTCGAGCAGGGCCAGGCCGCCCTCGTGCTCCTGGGCGGCCTCCAGGGAGGCCGCGTTGTAGGCCCGCCCGGCGTCCAGGCAGGCCCGGACGTCCTCCTCGGGGATGCGCAGGCTGGCGGCGATCTCCGGCACCTTGGGAGTCCGGCCGTGGGTCACGGTGAGCTCCTCCATCGCCCCGCTGACCTGCACCCAGAGCTCCTGGAGCCGGCGCGGGACGTGCATGGTGCGGACGTTGTCGCGGAAGTAGCGCTTGATCTCGCCGAGGATGGTCGGCAGCGCGTAGGTCGGGAACTGCACGCCCCGGCCGGGGTCGAAGCGGTCGATGGCGTTGATCAGCCCGATGGTGCCGACCTGGACGACGTCCTCCATCGGCTCGCTGCGGCTGCGGAAGCGTGTGGCGGCGTACCGGACCAGCGGGATGTTGACCTCGATCAGCGCGGCCCGGACCCGTTCCCGCTCGGGGGCTTCGGGGGGCAGCTCGGCCAGCCGCTCGAAGAGCACCCGGGTGAGGGTCCGGACATCGACGGTGGGACGTCCGCCGGGGCCGCGCAGGCCGTCCGGGCGGAGCTCTCCGGCCGGGCTGATCACGGTGGCGAGCACCTCGTCGTCCGGTGCGCTCCCTGGTGTCCGCACGGACACGTCACCCCTCCCAATGTTGACAACGGTGGGACCTGCGGACCGGGTGCCCTGTCTCGTTCCTCACCTCACCATGTCCGGCAAAACCGGTCATAGCATCACAAGGCGGGCGTGTGTCGGGCAAGTACCGCGCAGAGGTGTGTTGGTGCGGAGCCCGGTGCCGGGCGGTCCCGTCGGAGGGGTGGGCCGGGGACGGTTCCTGGACAGAGCAAGGCGCCCCGCCCGGGTGCCGGGCGGGGCGCCGAGGGCCGTCCGGGGGACGCGCCGGCCGGGGCCGGGGCGTCCGGAGAAGGGTCCGCCGGGGTCAGACCTCGATGTCGGCGATCACCCAGGTGGCGAACTCGCGCCACTGGGCGGCCGCGGCCTGGTGGGCCGGGTGGGTGAGGTACGCCTGGAGGGCCTCACGGTCCTCGACCAGGCTGTTGATGGCGTAGTCGTGGGCGATGTCGCGGTCGGTGGTGTTCCAGCCGCACTCCCACTCGCGCAGCTCGGGGACGACCGGGCCGAGCCCGGCGAAGGCCTCGGCGCCGGCGAGCGCGCGCTCGTCGTCCTTGCTGACGCCTTCGTTGAGCTTGAACAGGACCAGGTGGCGGATCACGGTGCCGCTCCTCGCGGACGGGGTCGGATGTCGGGCCCACCGTAGCCGGTGGGTCCCGGACTACTTCACCAGGCCGGTCATGAACGTGCCGATCGCCTTGGCGGCGTTGGAGATGCCTTCGAAGCCCAACTGCACCAGCTCGGCCGAGCGGGCCGGCGAGGTGATGATCGTGTAGAGCACGAAGATGAGCAGGAGGACCATTCCGATCTTCTTCGCCTGCGCCATCCGGTGACCTTCTTCCCTGCCGTGGGCCGCCGCCGTTCGGTCCCCGAGCGGCCCGTGCAACGGGCAGCTTATCCACCCGGACGGTCTATCAAGTGTGCGACGCGTTCACTCGGCGGGACGAAGGTCCCCGCGACAGGGGCCTTTCTCCGGGTGCCGCGGCCCGGCGCGGACGGCAGGATGGTTGATGTACCGAGGGATCTGGCAGGAATCACCGGTACATGGATCCGGAGCCCCCGCTGTGGGACCGGGCGCCGCGACTTCCCCCCCGACGCGGCTCCCGGTTGTGGGACTCCGCCCGGGGGAGCGGTCAGTCCCCCCGAGCCGCTCCCCCCTTCCAGGCTCCGTACTCGACAGGCGTTGGTGGTCATCGGCCGACGGGTACGGAGCCATTTTTCGTACCCGGACCCGGACCCGGACCGGACGCGTGCTCGCGTCCGGGTCCCCATCCGCGTCCGGGGAGGCCCCGCCCGTCCGCGGTGCGCGGGAACGCCGAGAGCCCGTCCGGATCTCCGGACGGGCTCTCGGTCTGGCT
Source organism: Kitasatospora purpeofusca (assembly GCF_036010405.1). Lineage (NCBI taxonomy): Bacteria > Bacillati > Actinomycetota > Actinomycetes > Kitasatosporales > Streptomycetaceae > Kitasatospora > Kitasatospora purpeofusca. Next base: position 5,209,883 of record NZ_CP108561.1, read on the forward strand.
GGCGGTAGCGGTGGGATTCGAACCCACGGTGAAGTTGCCCCCACACACGCTTTCGAGGCGTGCTCCTTTGGCCGCTCGGACACGCTACCGAGGGGAACTCTACCGGACGGGTGGCGCGGGAACGAAATCCGTATCCGGGGGCGGTCGCGGGGGGCGGGTCAGCGCTGGGTGTCGAAGAAGGCGCGGAGCTGCGCGCCGCATTCGTCGGCGAGGACGCCCGGGATCACCTCGGGGCGGTGGTTGAGCCGCCGGTCGCGCATCACGTCGAAGAGCGAGCCGGCCGCGCCGGCCTTCTCGTCGAGGGCGCCGTAGACCACACGGTCGATCCGGGAGAGCACGATCGCGCCCGCGCACATGGTGCAGGGCTCCAGGGTGACGACCAGGGTGCAGCCGCTCAGCCGCCATTCGCCGACCCTGCGCGCGGCCTCGCGGACCGCGACCACCTCGGCGTGGCCGGTCGGGTCACCGACGGCCTCGCGCTCGTTGTGGCCCCGGCCGATGATCCCGCCGTCCGGGCCGAGGACGAGTGCCCCGACCGGGACGTCCCCGGTGGCCGGCGCCAGGGCGGCCTCGGCGATGGCGAGGCGCATCGGCGCCGCCCAGCGGTCGCGGACCGGATCGGGGCGGACGGGAGCGGGCAGCGGCGGGATCGGGCGGGCGGACTGCATGGCATCCAGTGTCGGGTATGTCGGGGGCCCGGTTGTCCGGGCGGTGGACACGGGGCGTTACCGGACGGCCTCCAGGACCTCGCCGCAGCCGAGCGCCTCGGCGATCTCCTCCAGGGCGTCACCGGGCACCGCGCCCTCGCCGCTGAGGGAGAGCAGGGCGTCCGCGGCGAGGCCGAACTCGGTCAGCAGGTGGGCGTCGCCGAGCGGGCCGACCGGGACCCCGTTGTGGCCCTCGCCGTCCTCGTCGTCCTGCTCCTCGGCCCCGGCCTCCTCCTCCAGCTCGGCGACCAGGTTGTCGAGGTCGCCGAACTCGCTCTCGCCGGCCTGGTCCACCAGTTCGTCGGTGAGTACCGAGCCGTAGGAGCTGCGGGCGGCGGCGGCGCCGTCCGACACGAAGATGCGCGGGTCCTCCTCGCCGTCCACCCGGACGATGGCGAACCAGGCGTCCTCCTGTTCGATGAAGACCAGGACGCTGTCGTCGTCCTGGGCCGCCCCGCGGGCCAGATCGGCCAGGTCGGCGAGGGTCTCGACGGAGTCCAGCTCCGTCTCGCTCACATCCCACCCGTCCTCGGAGCGAGCAAGCACTGCAGCGAAGTACGCCACCAGGAACACTCCCAAGATCTCGTCTCGGCTGTCGACACGCTCGGGCGGCGCGGAACTGGCCGCCCCCGCGCCAGAAGCGGCCCGCTGTTCGGACCGTCCCATCGGAATCGTGACAGAAAGCCAGGCTCTGCGGGGGGTGTTCTGCAGCGCGTCTTTGCAGGTCGTGTCGGAAGGGCTGGCCGCCGGACGGTGTACGGCGACCGGGTGGCAGCGGGACTGTGGAGAACCCGTGGAGAGGCCGTCAGATCCGGAAGGTTCGCATCCGCATCGCCTCGCGCATCCGGCGTTCCTTGGTGCGGCGGGGCTGGACCCGCTCGCGCAGTTCGCGGGCCTCGGTGAGTTCGCGCAGGAAGACAGCGCGGCGCCTGCGGCGCTCCGCCTCGGTCTCCGGACGGTCCGGGGGCGGGCCCGAGAGGCCGCCCGACGGGGTCGGGGCCCCGTCCGCCGAGCCGTTCCCGTGGTTCGGGTTGCTCGTCATAGGACCTGACTTTCCCAGATCGGCCGGGTTGATACCACAGGAGGCGGTTCCGTCCGGACATTCGCGGTGCGTCACCGCGCGTCACAGCAGAGTGAGCACCGGCCCGGGCGGCGCGCGGCGCGGCCTGGCACGGCGTGTCGTACGGGCGTCCGGGCGCGGGCTAACCTCGACGCATGCGGATCCACGTCGTCGACCACCCCCTGGTCGCCCACAAGCTCTCCACCCTGCGCGACGAGCGCACCGACTCGCCGACCTTCCGTCGCCTGACCGACGAGCTGGTGACCCTCCTCGCGTACGAGGCCACCCGGGACGTCCGCACCGAGGAGGTGGAGATCACCACCCCGGTGGCCGTCACCACCGGTACCCGACTGTCCTACCCGCGCCCGCTGGTGGTGCCGATCCTGCGCGCCGGCCTCGGCATGCTGGACGGCATGACCCGGCTGCTGCCGACCGCCGAGGTCGGCTTCCTGGGCATGGTGCGCAACGAGGAGACCCTGGAGGCCTCCACCTACGCCACCCGGATGCCGGACGACCTGTCCGGCCGCCAGGTGTACGTGCTCGACCCGATGCTGGCCACCGGCGGCACGCTGGTCGCGGCGATCCGGATGCTGATCGAGCGCGGCGCCACCGATGTCACCGCCGTGGTGCTGCTTGCCGCCCCGGAGGGCGTCGCGGTGATGGAGCGCGAGCTGTCCGGCCTGCCGGTCACCGTGGTCACCGCGGCCGTCGACGAGCGGCTGAACGAGAACGGCTACATCGTCCCGGGCCTCGGCGACGCCGGCGACCGGCTGTACGGCACGGCGGGCTGACCCCGTCCGGACACGGATACGGCGGAGGCCCCCGGTCCAGGACCGGGGGGCTCCGTCGTATCCGTGTCCGGGGTGGCCGGTCAGCAGCTGCCAGTGCTGCTCGGGGCGGGGACCGGCCGGGTGGCCAGGGCCAGCGCGGCGGCGGCCTGGGTGTCGTCGAGCAGGGTGTTGTAGCTGTCGCCGATGACGAAGTCCACGGTGCCGTCGGTCCGGGCGTCGGCGGTGCTGGTGGCACCGGCGATCACCGAGCCGACCAGGGTGGACGCCCCGGCGCCGGCCGGGCCGGCGACCACCTGGGCGGTGCCGGGCACCTTCTTGTCGAGCTCCGCCGGGGCGTTGCCGACCTTGCCGATGGTGAAGCCGCGCTTCTTGAGCTCCTCGGCGGTGCGGGCGGCCAGGCCCGCCTTGGCGGTCGCGTTGTAGACGTTCACGGTGACGGCCGCGGGCTGCGGGACCGCCGCGGGGTCGATCGGGGCGGCGGCCGTGCCGGGTACGGTCGGCGCCTCCGGGGTCGGGGCGGCCAGCGGCTTGCCGGAGGGGCCGGCGCAGGCCTGGGCGGAGGCGTTCTTGCCCTTGCCGCTGAAGATGTCCCAGAGCTGGACGCCGCCGAGGCCGATCAGTGCCAGCGCGAGCAGCGCGCCGAGCAGTGCGAACACCTTGCGGCTCTTCTTCGGTGGGCGGCCCAGCCGCGGATACGCGTTGCCGGTGATCCGGTACTGCTTCCCCTTCAGACCTTGGGGAGTCAACATGCTCACGGTTTGTCTCCCCCTCGTGCCGGGGCGGGGATCGGGTGAAGGTGGGACGCGGCGTCGCGGGAAGGCGATCGCGGCCGTAGTCAGCAGATTAGTGCCGTACTGCCGCGAAGGTACTAAACGATCATCATCCGGAGTACTCCGGGACCCGAATGGCGGCACCCCGGTACGAACGGACCGCCCCCCGGTACTGACCGGGGGGCGGTCCGACACGTGCGGCCTGGTGGACCGGCCCGGTGGTCATTCCATTTCGAGGACACGGGCGTGCAGCACCTGGCGCTGCTGGAGCGCGGCGCGGACCGCGCGGTGCAGTCCGTCCTCCAGGTACAGGTCCCCGTGCCACTTCACGACATGCGCGAAGAGGTCCCCGTAGAAGGTGGAGTCCTCCGCCAGGAGGGTCTCCAGATCCAGTTGTCCCTTGGTGGTCACCAGCTGGTCGAGTCGCACCGGGCGCGGGGCGACGTCCGCCCACTGGCGGGTGCTGGTACGGCCGTGATCCGGGTACGGCCGACCATTGCCGATGCGCTTGAAGATCACACGGAAAGCCTACCGTTTGGGCGGCGGATGGCCCAGCAGCCGTGGCGTCGCCACGCGCACCGGTGCGAGCTGCGGGCGGGGGATTGCGGCTGTTTCATGGGAAATGTCGTGTAGATCCCTCGGGATCGACGCCCGTTCCTCCGGCCCTCGGGGCCGCCGCACCGCCCGGGAGGGTGCCCGATGTCCGCTCTCGTTCCGTCCGCCGTCCGGGAGATCGCCGACGGGTACGCCTTCACCGGGCCCGCACTGGACCTCGGCGCGGTGCTGCTGGACGGCACCGCGTACGCCGAGGCCCCGGTGCGGGTGCCGCTCGCGGTGCTCAACCGGCACGGGCTGGTGGCGGGGGCCACCGGCACCGGCAAGACCAAGACCCTCCAGCTGATCGCCGAGCAGCTGTCCGCCCAGGGCGTGCCGGTGTTCCTCGCCGACATCAAGGGCGACGTGTCCGGGGTGGCCGCGCCCGGCGAGCCGGGGGAGCGGACCGCCGCCCGGGCCGCCGAGGTGGGCCAGGACTGGCAGCCGCGCGGCTGCCCGGCCGAGTTCTACGCGCTCGGCGGCCTGGGCAGCGGCATCCCGCTCCGGGCCACCGTGACCAGCTTCGGCCCGCTGCTGCTGTCCAAGGTGCTGGACCTGAACGAGACCCAGGAGTCCTCACTCGGCCTGGTCTTCCACTACGCCGACCGCAACGGCCTGGAGCTGTACGACCTGAAGGACCTCACGGCGGTCATCACCTTCCTCACCTCGCCGGAGGGCAAGGAGGAGCTGAAGGGCATCGGCGGGATCTCCGCCGCCACCGCCGGGGTGATCCTGCGCTCGCTCACCCTGCTGGAGAACGAGGGGGCGGGGGCGTTCTTCGGCGAACCGGAGTTCGACACCGCCGAGCTGCTGCGGACGGCGGACGGGGGCGCGGGCGTGGTCTCGGTGCTGGAACTGCCGGCGGTGCAGGACCGGCCGAGGCTGTTCTCGACCTTCCTGATGTGGCTGCTCGCCGACCTCTACCAGGAGCTGCCGGAGGTCGGGGACCTCGACCGGCCGAAGCTGGTGTTCTTCTTCGACGAGGCGCACCTGCTGTTCAAGGGCGCCTCCAAGGCCTTCCTGGAGGCGATCACCCAGACCGTCCGGCTGATCCGTTCGAAGGGGGTCGGGATCTTCTTCGTCACCCAGACGCCCAAGGACGTGCCGGCGGACGTGCTGGCGCAGTTGGGCAACCGGGTGCAGCACGCGCTGCGGGCGTTCACCCCGGACGACGCCAAGGCGCTGAAGGCGACCGTCTCGACCTTCCCGAAGTCGCCCGCCTACGACCTGGGGGAGGTACTGACCTCGCTCGGGACCGGTGAGGCGGTGATCACGGTGCTGTCCGAGAAGGGCGCGCCGACGCCGGTGGCGGCGACCAGGCTGCGGGCGCCGCAGTCGCTGATGGGGCCGATCGCGCCGGCGGCGCTGCAGGCCGCGGTGGACGGGTCGGCGCTGGCGGGGAAGTACCGGGACGCGATCGACCGGGAGTCGGCGTACGAGAAGCTGGCGGCGCGGGCGGCCCGGCCGGAGGCGGAGCCGGTGCCGGACCCGGCGCCTGCGGGCGGTGCGGAGCCCGCGCGCGAGCGGTCGCCGGGGCGGTCGTCGGAGCGGGCGGCGGAACGGACGCAGGAGGGCGGCGGCGGGCTGCTGGGGTCGCTGATGAGCAACCCGGCGCTCAAGTCCTTCGCCCGTTCCGCCGGGACGCAGCTCGGGCGGGAGATCTCCCGGAGCCTGTTCGGGACCTCGCGGCGGCGCCGTTGAGAGGCCGGTCGGGGTCGCCGGTGAAGGGTCGGCCGGGACCGTCGGTGGAGGCCCGGCCGGGGCCTCAGGCCAGCGCGGCGCCGATCCGGTCCAGCGAGGACAGCCGCATCAGGCCGTAGTGGTAGAACTCGACCTCCGGCACCCCCAGGTCGCGCAGCACGGCGATCTTGGCGGCGAGGTCGGCGGGGCCGTCGCAGTCCGAGGCCATCGGACGCAGGATCACCGCCATGTCCTGGGGGCGCACCCCGTGCAGGGCGAAGGCGGCGACCTTCTCGCGGACCGCCTCGGGGGTGCGGGCGTAGCCGAGGGTCTCGATCTGGTGGGCGGCCTTCGCCAGCCCCGGCAGGTCGATCCCGGACAGCCAGCCGGTGCCCGGGCCGCCGCCGTCCATGAAGCTCAGCCGCATGCCGTGGCGGGTCGCCTCCTCGGCGAGTTCGGCGGCCAGCGAGGTCACCGTCGCGGCCGAGGCGTCCACGTAGGCGGCGACCGCGCCGTCCGCCAGCTCGTCCAGCGCGGCCGGTTCGGCGGCCGCCGCTTCGTCGGCCAGCCGGCGGCGGACCTCGGCGCGGACCGTCGCGGCCACCTCCTCGGCGGGGACGCCCGCACGGACGGCGGCGGCCCGGCAGTGCGCGCAGAAGCAGAGCCCGAGCAGCGCCTCGGCGGCCGGGCCCAGCTCCTCGAAGTAGCGCTCGTGGTGGTAGCCGTGGCGCAGGCCGTGGAAGTGCAGCGACTCCGCCCGGATCGCGTCCACGCCGTACCGGGCCAGCTCGGTGACCAGGGTGCGGGCGTACTCGCGGACCTCCGGGTGGGCCGGGCACAGCTCGGTGAGGTGGCGGTCGCCGAAGGCGTTGGCGGGGGCGCAGTCCGGGTGTTCGAAGCCGAGCCGGTCGTTGTGGCAGAAGACCGTCCACGCGTGCAGCTTCAGGCCGCGCCGGCCGGCCTCCGCGGCGGCCTCGGCGAAGGGGTCGCGGTCGCCGATCGCGGTGGACGGCGCGGGCCGCAGCCGGCGGCCGGACCAGCGGGCCGGGTCGGGGCGGAAGTACGCCGCGCCCGGCTCCAGGTAGCGGATCACCCGGCGGGGGTTGTGCGGGAAGACGTCGCGGGCCTCGTGGTAGACCGAGGCGAGGGTGACACCGCCGACCCCGGCCCGGTCGGTGAGGTTGCCGAAGAAGGTGTCGGCGCCCTCGTCGAGGAGGTCGGTGGCGAAGGCGAGGACGGACGACTCCACGGTGCGGCTCCGGAGCAGGGGGCGGGTGCCCGCCCACGCTAACCGGCGGGGTGCGCAATGGTCTATACCTGGCTGCGACGGCGCGCCGTTTCGGCCGGTCGGAGCGGGTGCCGGGAGGGAAGCAGGGGGATGCCGAGGGGGATGCGGGGACGGGTGCCGGTAGCCGGGGCTCAGATGCCGAGGTCGTCGAGTTCCTTGAGCAGGGCGGAGGCCGGGCTGCCGGTCGCCGTGCCCGGGCCGGCCGCGGCGGGCGTCTCCGGGGACCGCCGGGGCCCTCGGTCGCGCAGCAGCCAGGCGCCGAGGAGCCCGCCGGCCAGTCCGCCCAGGTGGCCCAGCCAGCTGACTCCCTGGGCGCTCGGCAGCACGCCCAGCAGGAGGTAGGAGTAGAGCGCGGCGACGACCACGCCGATCACCGTGTCCACCAGGTTGCGGTCGAAGATCCCGCGCAGCACCACATAGCCGAAGTACCCGTAGACCACGCCGCTGGCGCCCGCCGTGACGGCCTCGGGGCGCTCGAACCACCAGACCGTCAGACCGCTGGACACCACGATCAGCGCGGTCGCGAGCAGGAAGCGCCTCATGCCCCGGTACGCGGCCAGGAAGCCGAACGCGAACAGCGGCCAGGAGTTGGCCTCGATGTGCTCCCAACCGAAGTGCAGGAACGGCATGGTGAGCAGGTCGGGCAGTTCGTCGAGCCGTCCCGAGCTCATGCCGTACTCGTAGGAGAGCCGGTAGTCGTCCAGCCAGTTCGCCACCTGGACCGCCCAGATGACGGCCAGCACGCCGAGCATCGTGAGGAGCGCGGCACGGGAGTCGCGGAGCAGTCGGGCGGATCGCGGAGCCATGTGCCCGACTGTAGGGCCGCGCCGGGCGGTTGGTCACCCTACTAAAGTGAATCCTGTCCGACGGCCCGCGTCCGGGCCCGGGCCTCCCCTTATCCCGCCGTGCCGAGAGGTGACCCTCCATGAGTGTGCGTCCGCCGCTGCCGTACGAATTCCTGCCGCAGGTGCCGTCCTTCGAGCTGACCAGCGAGGACATCGCCGAAGGCGGCACGCTGGCGCAGGAGTTCATCCACGCCGGGGGCAACCTTTCGCCGCAGCTGGCCTGGTCGGGCCTGCCGGAGGGCACCCGCTCGATCGCGGTCACCTGCTACGACCCGGACGCGCCGACCGGCTCCGGCTGGTGGCACTGGCTGGCGCTGAACCTGCCCGCCGACACGGCCGGCCTGGCGCGCGGCGCCGGTGCCTCCGACGGCGACCTGCCGGGCGAGCGCTCCTTCCACGGGCGCAACGACTTCCCGGGCAACCAGTACGACGGCGCGGCCCCGCCGCCCGGGCCCGTGCACCGCTACGCGTTCGCCGTGCACGCCCTCGACGTGGACGCCCTGGACGTCGCGGCCGAGACCCCGGCGGCCCAGATCGGCTTCCACATCACCTTCCACACCCTGGCGCGGGCCGTGCTCACCGCCGAGTTCGGGGTCTGAGGACCGGTCCCGACAGCAGTACCGTCGCCGCCCGCGCGACCCTGCGGGCGGCGGCGTCGTCGTCGTCGTCCGTTTCCGGGTCCGGTCGGGTCCCGTTGCCGTCCCGCCTCAGGCCGGGTCGGCCGCGCGCCCGGCGCGGTCGGCGATGGTGCGCAGGAGGGTCCGCAGCTCGGGCGGCGAGTGCACCTCGAACTCGCAGCCGACCATCAGCAGGCGCATCGCCAGCCATTCCAGGGAGTCGGTGCGGGAGCGCAGCCGGCAGCTGTGCTCGTCGACCGGTTCCACCTCGGTGTCGCCGTAGCCGCCCAGGCGGTGCCGGGCGTCCTCGGCGGGGAGTCGCAGGGTGGCGTCCAGGGTGTAGGCGGAGGACTGTCGGCGGAGCTTGCTCGCGACGTACGCGGCGGCGTCCTCGGCGGGGAGCGGGCGCGGGGTGAAGCGGGCGCCGGTGGCGAAGGGCTCGCTGACCCGGTCCACCCGGAACAGCCGCCAGTCGTCCCGGTCGAGGTCGAAACCGACCAGGTACCAGCGGCGGCCGGCCGAGACCAGGCGCTCCGGCTCGACCTGGCGGCGGGTCTCGGCGCCGTTGCCGGCCCGGTAGCCGAAGCGCAGGCGCTCGTGGTTGGCGACGGCGTTGGCCATCACGGTGAGGTCCTCCGGGTCGACGGTCGGGCCGTCGCCGCCGAGCAGCGGGAGGGTGGCCCGGTCGAGGGTGGAGACCCGGTGGCGCAGTCGGGAGGGCAGCACCTGGAGCAGTTTGCCGAGGGCGCGCACCGAGGCCTCCTCGATGCCGACCACGGCGTGTCCGGCGGCGGCGCGCAGGCCGACCGCGATCGCCACCGCCTCCTCGTCGTCCAGCAGCAGCGGTGGCATCGCGGTGCCCGCGACCAGCCGGTAGCCGCCGACCGGGCCCATCGCGGCCTCGACCGGGTAGCCGAGCTCGCGGAGCCGGTCGATGTCGCGGCGGATGGTGCGGGGACTGACCCGGAGCCGTTCGGCGAGCTCGCTGCCGGGCCACTCGCGCGGGGTCTGCAGCAGGGAGAGCAGGCTGAGGAGTCGTGCCGGGGTATCGGTCATGAGGTCCAGGGTGCCGGAAGTCGAGGCCAGGATCTGACCTACATGCTTCCTAATGTGGTCCACGTGCTGATGAGGAACGGCGACGAGGAGCGTGTGGTGCAGAAGGATTCGGGTTCGGGCGCGGCGACCGGACCGGTGACGGTGTCGGACCGGCGGAGGTGGATCGCACTGGCGATCGTGATGACCGCCTCCTTCATGGACCTGGTGGACGTCACGATCGTGAACATCGCGATCCCGAGCATCCAGGAGTCCACGGGAGCGTCGTTCTCCGCCGTGCAGTGGGTGACCGGCGGGTATGCGCTGGCCTTCGCGATCGGGCTGATCACCGGCGGCCGGCTGGGCGACATCCACGGCCGGAAGCGGCTCTTCCTGATCGGCATGGCCGGCTTCACCCTCGCCTCCGCGCTCTGCGGTCTCGCGAGCGGCCCCGAGGTGCTGGTCGCGATGCGGATCCTCCAGGGCGGGACGGCGGCGCTGATGGTGCCGCAGGTGCTGTCCATCGTCCACGCGACCTTCCCGGCGGAGGAGCGCGGCAAGGTGTTCGGCCTGTTCGGCGCGGTGGTCGGGCTGGGCGCGGTCAGCGGACCGCTGATCGGCGCGCTCCTGACGGAGTGGGACGTGCTCGGGCTCGGCTGGCGGCCGATCTTCCTGATCAACCTGCCGGTCGGGATCGCCGGTCTGGTGCTCGGCCGGATCTACATCGGCGAGTCGAAGGCCGAGAAGGCGCTCCGGCTGGACCTGCCGGGCGTGCTGCTGGCCAGTGCCGGACTGCTGATGCTGATCTACCCGCTGACCCACGGCCGGGAGGCCGGCTGGCCGCTCTGGGGACACCTGGTGATGGCCGGGAGCCTGCCGGTGTTCGCGCTGTTCGTCGCGTACGAGCGGGTCAAGACCCGGCGGGACGGCTCGCCGCTGGTGGAGCTGTCGCTGTTCCGGGTGAAGTCCTTCGCGGCGGGCATCGGCGTCCAGCTGACCTTCGGTGTGGTGTCCGGGATCTTCTTCCTGGTCTGGACCCTCTACATGCAGTTCGGCCTGGGCTGGAGCCCGTTGAAGGCCGGTGCGACCGGTATCCCGTTCTCGCTGGCGGTGTCGACGGCGGCCGGGGTCTCGGTGCAGCAGCTGGTGCCCAGGTTCGGGCGGAAGGTGCTCCAGGCGGGGGCCCTGGTGATGGCCGTCGGCGTGCTCGTCTACATCGCGGAGGCGCACCGGTACGGGACCGGCATCGCGCCCTGGCAGATGGCGCTGCCGCTGGTGGTGATGGGGGCCGGGATGGGCCTGATCGTCGCGCCGATCACCAACGCGGTGCTGGCGGAGGTCCCGCAGGAGCACGCCGGCTCGGCCTCCGGGCTGATCAACACGGTGAACCAGGTGGGCCTGGCGCTCGGCCTGGGGCTGGTGTCGGTGGCGTTCTTCGACGCGGTGCCGGCCGGGGCGGCGGCTGGCCCGGCGTTCGTGGGCGCGTTCCAGCACGCGATGTGGTGGGTGCTGGGGGTGCTCGCGGTGGTGTTCCTGCTGATGTTCGCGCTGCCCGGGAAGCAGTCGGCGCAGGCCGCTCCGGCCGCCGCCGGGGAGGCCGGGGAGGCCGGGGAGACCGAGCGGGAACTCGCCCTGGTCTAGGGGGCGTCCTGTGCCGAGGGGCCGGAGAGACGTTTCTCTCCGGCCCCTCTCGCACACCCGGCGCCCAGGCGTCCGGCTCCCGGTGCGGTCGGACGCTCAGGCGCGGACCCTGGTCCTCGCCCGGGCGTCCTTCGCCGCCTTCTCCTCCTTGGCGGCCAGCTTCAGTTCCTGCTTGGTGGCGCGCACCCGTTCCAGCGATTCGGGGCCGGTGATGTCCGCGACCGAGCGGAACGCCCCGTCCTCGCCGTACGCCCCGGCCGCCTCGCGCCAGCCCTCCGGCCGCACGCCGTACTGCTTGCCGAGCAGGGCGAGGAAGATCTGCGACTTCTGCTTCCCGAACCCCGGGAGGGCGTTGAGCCGGCTGAGGAGCTCCCGCCCGGTCGCCACGTCCTTCCAGAGCGCGGCGGCGTCCCCGTCGTACTGCGCCACCAGGAACTGGCAGAGCTGCTGCACCCGTTTGGCCATCGCCGCCGGGTACCGGTGCACCGCCGGCTTCTCGCAGAGGAGGGCGACGAACTCCTCCGGGTTGTACGTGGCGATCTCGTGCGCGTCCAGGTCCTCGTGCCCCAGCCGCCCGGCGATGGTGAGCGGTCCGGTGAACGCCCATTCCATGGGCACCTGCTGGTCCAGCAGCATCCCGACGAGCGCGGCGAGCGGGCTCCGCCCCAGCAGTTCGTCGGCCTCGGGCTGCTGCGCGAGCCGCACGGTGACGTTCATGGGCTGACCTCCTCGGAGCGTGGATTCGGGTCGCGCCCAGTCTGCCGGGCGGGCGCCGAGGGGGCCGCGTCAACACGCCATGACCAGCTGATTCCTTGGAAGCGCGGGTTGGTTCGTCGGCGGACTTCTGTGCGCCGGCGGCGCCGTCACTCCAGACCGAGGGTCAGATGGGGGTAACCGAGGCGGATCCGCTCCCCGAGCCCGGCCCCGGGCGCGAGGCCGAGGCCGCCGATGAACGCCTCCAGCCGGGCGGTCGCCCCGGCGACGGTGGCGGCCTCCCCCTTGAACTCGAACTCGACGAACTCGCCCAGCCCGGCGACGCGGTCGAAGGCCACCGCGATCCCGTCGACGTGCCACTCCTCGCGGGTCTTGTCCACGACCGTCAGCTCGGTGAAGTCGAGCGAGGCGAGCAGCCGCCGCACCGCCTCCGCGTCCCCCACCGTGCTCTCGTACTCGTCGCAGTGCGTCTTCACCGGCGAGGCGATCGGATGGAACCGCTTGAAGTTGACCGAAGCCGCACCGTCCTCGACCCGCACCCGCAGCCACTCGGAGACCACCTCCTGGCCGAGGAAGTCCCGGTGCGGCGCGTTGTAGTACGTGTCGACCTGCCGGGTCGGACTCCCCGGCCGCGCGCCGAGCGCGGCCAGCCGCTCCTTCAACCCGTCGGCCGGGCCGACGAGTCGGAACTTCTGCTCGACCTCGGTGTACTCCACGGCGGTGTGCCCCTGTCGGTTGTCGGATGCCGAACTCGCCATGGTGGGCGGCGTGGTGACGCCCTCGACCGGCGCGGTCCGAGCGTAGTGGGTCGGCAGGCGTCGGAAGGGTGGGGTGGAGCCGATCAGTCGTACGGGTGATCCATTTAATCGGGCGGGACTGGTCAGGTGTTCGACTGGATCGGCTCGAACTGGGCTATCTCATATGACTGTTCCGGTTCTCCGGCTGAGAGCGGTGGAGTCGGGTAATGCTGTGTCGGCCTCGTCGACGCGTCCAGAAAGGCTCGCCCGGTGTCCCAGCCGTTCGAACTGCCCTCCTTCTACGTGCCGCACCCGGCGCGGCTCAATCCGCATCTCGACGAGGCCCGGGCCCATTCCTCGGTGTGGGCCCGGGAGATGGGCATGCTGGAGGGGTCGGGCATCTGGACCCGGGCGGACCTGGACGCCCATGACTACGGGCTGCTCTGCGCCTACACCCACCCCGACGCGTCGGCCGAGGTGCTGTCGCTGGTCACCGACTGGTACGTGTGGGTGTTCTTCTTCGACGACCACTTCCTGGACGTCTTCAAGCGGACCAACGACCGGGTGGGCGGCAAGGCGTACCTGGACCGGCTGCCGCTGTTCATGCCGGCCGATCCGGCGGCGGAGATGCCCGAGCCCACCAACCCGGTCGAGGCCGGGTTGGCGGACCTCTGGCGGCGGACGGTGCCGGCGATGGGCGAGGACTGGCGGGTGCGGTTCGCCGAGAGCACCCGGAACCTGCTCAACGAGTCGCTCTGGGAGCTCGCGAACATCAACGCGGGCCGGGTCGCCAACCCGGTCGAGTACATCGAGATGCGCCGCAAGGTGGGCGGCGCGCCGTGGTCCGCCGGGCTGATCGAGTACGCGGCCGGGGCCGAGGTGCCGGCCGGGGTGTCGGGGTCGCGGCCACTGCGGGTGCTGATGGACGCCTTCTCGGACGGCGTCCACCTGCGCAACGACCTGTTCTCCTACCAGCGCGAGGTCGAGGACGAGGGCGAGCTCAGCAACGGCGTGCTGGTGCTGGAGAAGTTCCTGGAGTGCACGACGCAGGAGGCGGCGGACGCCGTCAACGGCCTGCTCACCTCGCGCCTCCAGCAGTTCGAGAACACCGTGGTGACGGAGCTGCCGCAGCTGTTCGCCGACACCGGGCTGGACGCGCACCAGCAGGCCCGGGTGCTGGCGTACGTCAAGGGGCTGCAGGACTGGCAGGCCGGCGGGCACGAGTGGCACATGCGGTCCAGCCGGTACATGAACGGCGGCGGCGCTGCGGCGGACGCGACCACCTGGTGGGACCCGTTCGCGATCGGAGGGGTCGGGACGTCGGCGCTGGACGTCCTGCGGTCCGGCGGGGCGCTGGGTGATCTGGCCGAGGAGCTGGGCTCGTTGAGCCGGAGCGGGCCGGTGACGCGGGACTGGGCGCCGACGGTCGGGGAGTCACCGGTGGCGGCCCTGCTCGGAGCGCTGCGGGGGGCCGGCGCCTCGCTGGAGTCGCCCGGGACCGGGCTGATCGGCGGCTCGCGCGGGGACGTCGAGCCGGGGGTGCGGCGGACGCGGACGCACGCGCATGTGCCCTTCCAGGCCGTCGGGCCGTCCCGACTGCCGGAGTTCCGGCTGCCGTTCACGGTCGAGCTGAACCCCTGCCTGGACGCCTCGCGGCTGCACGCGGTCGAGTGGGCGGGCCGGATGGGCCTGCTGGAGGCCCGGCCGGGGGACCCGACCGCGGGCGTCTGGAGCACGGCGGACGCGGCCGACTACGACCTCGCGCTCTGCGCGGCCGGCATCCACCCCGACGCCAGTGCCGACCAACTCGACCTCACCACCGACTGGTTGCTGTGGGGGACGTACGCCGACGACTGGTTCCCGCGGGCTTTCGGCCGGACCGGCGACCTGGCCGGGGCCAAGGCGGTGCGCGAGCGGTACCTGCTGCTCATGCCGGTGGACGGGGAACCGGGCGCGGAGCCGCTGAACGCGCTGGAGCGCGCGCTGGCCGACCTCTGGGCGCGGACCGCCGGCCCGATGGCGCCCGAGGCGCGGGGGAAGTTCCGCACGGCCGTCGACACCATGGTGGAGAGCTGGATCTGGGAGCTCAACAACCAGGTCCAGAACCGGATCCCGGACCCGGTCGACTACCTGGAGATGCGCCGCGCCACCTTCGGCTCCGACCTCACCATGGCCCTGTCCCGGTTGGCGCACGGGAAGGTCGTGCCGGACGGCGTCTACGCGAGCGGTCCGATGCGGTCGCTGGAGAACGCGTCCGCCGACTACGCGGCGCTGATGAACGACCTCCACTCGTACCAGAAGGAGGTGGAGTTCGAGGGCGAGGTGCACAACGCCGTCCTGGTGGTGCAGAACTTCTTCGACTGCGACTACCCGGCGGCGGTGCGGATCGTCGACGACCTGATGCACTCGCGGCTCGACCAGTTCCGGCACGTGGCGGTCGAGGAGTTCCCGGTGATGTTCGAGGACTTCGGGCTGGACGGGCCGGCCCGGGCGACGCTCGCCGGGTACGTGAAGGAGCTGGAGAACTGGCTCGCCGGGATCCTGATCTGGCACCGGGACTGCCGCCGGTACCGGGAGGAGGACCTGCTGCGGCACTTCGGGCAGGACGCGGCCGTGCCGGTGGCGGAGGCGGCGGTGGAGTCGGCCGGTGCCGCGGTGGGCGCGCTGCTGGTGGGGCCGACCGGGCTCGGGACTTCGGCGGCCTCGGTGGCGGGCGCCTTCGGCCGGGTCGCGGTCGGGTCCTGAGGAGGCCGGCGGCCGGGGAGGCCGCGGGGCCGATCGGACGTCTGCGGCGGCCCGCCGGGGGCTTGGTCCTCCCGGCGGGCCGCGGGCTCTTGGCGCGCGCGGAGGCAGGGTACTGGCTAGGGTGGCGAATCGGGACAAAACGCCACACGAGAGGCTTTGCCATGCCCGTGCTACCCGAAGGAACGCCCTGTTGGGCCGACGCGATGTTCACCGACCTGGAGGGCGCGAAGGCCTTCTACGGCGACGTACTCGGTTGGACCTTCGGTGAGTCCTCCTCCGAGTACGGCAACTACACCCAGGCCTACTCCGACGGCAAGGCGGTCGCGGCGATCGTCCCGCCGATGCCCGGCCAGGACGGGACCTCGGTGTCCGCCTGGTGCCTCTACCTCGCCTCCCCCGACGCCGCCACCACCGCCGAGAAGATCCGCGCCGCCGGGGGCGAGGTCCTGATGGGCCCGATGGCGGTGGGCGACTTCGGTTCGATGGTGATCGCCAAGGACCCGGCCGGGGTCGTCTTCGGCGTCTGGCAGGCCGGTACCCACGAGGGCTTCGAGAAGCAGGGAGCTTCGGGCGCGTACACCTGGGCCGAGGTCATCACCCGCGACGAGACCGCCGCCGACCGCTTCTTCCCCGCCGTCTTCCCCTACGCCGTGAAGCGGATGGACTCGGAGCAGGTGGACTACAAGATCTTCCACGTCCGGGAGCAGCCGGTGCTCGGCCGGATGCTGGCAGGGCCGACCGACCTGCCGGCCGAGGCGCCGAACTACCTCAGCGTGTACTTCGCCGTGGACGACTGCGATGCCACCGTCGCCAAGGTCACCGACCGGGGCGGCAAGCTGTACTTCGGTCCGATGGACAGCCCGTTCGGCCGGTTCGCGGCGGTCGGCGACCCGCAGGGCGCGGCGTTCGGCGTGATCGACCTCGGTCGGACGGCCGGCGACATGCCGGTCATGGTCGCGGAGTGAGCGCGCCGCAGTCGGCGGGGGCGGCGGGGGCGTCCGGGCTCGGCGGCGAGCGGGCGGACCTGCTGCAGACCCTCGACAAGCACCGGGGGTTCCTGCGCTTCACGGTCCGCGACCTCACCGACGAGCAGGCCGCCCGGCGCACCACGGCCAGCGCGCTGTGCCTGGGCGGGCTGATCAAGCACGTGGCCGGGACGGAGGCCGGCTGGATGCGGTTCGTGGTCGGCGGCGCGGACGCGATGGTGTCCGACCCCGGCGACTGGGAGGCGCAGTTCAGGATGGTCGAGGGGGAGACCCTGGCCGGGCTGCTGACCGAGTACGAGCAGGTGGCCGCCGCGACGGACGCGCTGGTGGCGAGCCTGCCGGACCTGGACCTGGCGCATCCGCTGCCCGCCGCGCCGTGGTTCGAGCCCGGCGCCGCCTGGTCGGCGCGGCGGGTGCTGCTGCACATCATCGCGGAGACGGCGCAGCACGCCGGGCATGCCGACATCATCCGGGAGTCGCTGGACGGGGCGAGGACGATGGGCTGATCACCTGACCCGAAGGGCGCCGGGGCGCCGTCGGGTCAGACGGTCAGGGGCTCCACGCCGAGCAGCTCGCGCAGGGCCCGCTCGCCGTCCGGCGTGACCCGCAGCGCGCGGCCGGTGCCGATCCGCTCCACCCAGCTCCGTTCCAGCGCCGTCCGGCAGAGCAGCGCGCCGAAGGCTCCGCCCAGGTGGTTGCGCCGCTCCGTCCAGTCCAGGCAGGTGCGGACCACCGGGCGGGCACCGGCGCGTCCGGCCCGGGGCGGCAGCTCCGCGCCGAGGTCGGTCAGCCAGGCCCGGCCGAGGGCGGTCAGGGTCGGACCGTCCTCCTCCGTCACCAGGCCCCGGGCGAGGACGGCGTCGCCGACCGTCACGCCCAGCCGGCCGGCGAGGTGGTCGTAGCAGGTCCGGGCGCGGGCCTCGGCGCTCTGCCGGGTGCTCTCGCGCAGGGAGCGCGGGGCGGGGGAGCCGGCGGCCGGCGGCCCGCCGGGCGCTCCTGCCGGGGGTGTGAACGAGGAGAGGTCCTCGATCAGCGTGGCGACCTCCGGTCCGGCCAGCCGGACGTAGCGGTGCCGGCCCTGGCGTTCCTCGGCCAGCAGTCCGCCGCCGATCAGTCGGGAGAGGTGCTCGCTGGCGGTGGACGGCGCCACGCCCGCGTGCCGGGCGAGTTCGCCGGCAGTCCAGGCGCGGCCGTCGAGCAGGGCCGTGCAGAACGCGGCCCGGGTGGGATCGGCGAGCAGGGCGGCCAGTCGGGCGAGGGACATGGGTCCATGGTGCCCCGGGGACGGTTCGGCGGGCGCCGAAATGTCGTGGTCCTAGGGTCGGTACCCCGGGATCACCGCTTCCGACGCCCCGAGCCGGTGGGGGCGAGCCCCCGGAGCCCGAAGCCGGTGGGGCCGACCCGATCCCCGTTCGTACGAGAGGACCGTCCGATGAGCACCGCCCCGCTCGACACCCCGCTCGACACCCCGTTCGCCGCCCTCCACCGCCGCCCGGGCGTGCCGCTGCTGCTCCCCAACGCCTGGGACCACGCCTCCGCCGCCGTCCTCGCGGAGCAGGGCTTCGCCGCGATCGGCACCACCAGCCTCGGCGTCGCGGCGGCGGCCGGGCTGCCCGACGGCGCCGCCGCCACCCGGGACGAGACGCTCCGGCTGGCCCGGCGCCTCGGTCGGTCCGGGCGCTATCTGCTCTCCGTCGACGTGGAGAACGGGTTCAGCGACGACCCGTCCGAAGTCGCCGAGCTGGCAGTCGAGTTGGCGGAGTCCGGGGTGGTCGGCATCAACCTGGAGGACGGCCGTCCGGACGGCACGCTCGCCCCCGCGACCGTGCACACCGCCAAGATCGCCGCGATCAAGGCCGCCGTGCCGGCGCTGTTCGTCAACGCCCGCACCGACACCCACTGGCTCGCCGTGCCGGATCCCGCCGGGGAGACCGACCGCCGGCTCGCCGCCTACGAACGGGCGGGCGCGGACGGCCTGTTCGTCCCCGGGCTGACCGACCCGGCCGCCGTCGCGCGGATCTGCGGCACCGTCACCGCCCCGCTGAACATCCTCTGGTCCCCGACCGGCCCCACCCTGGCCGAACTCGCGGGCCTCGGGGTCGCCCGGGTCAGCCTCGGCTCGCTGCTCTACCGGACCGCTCTCGCGGCCGCCGTCTCGACCGCGCTCGCCGTCCGCGACGGTGCTCCGGCCGCCGCGGCCGGGACTCCCGGGTACGCCGCCGTCCAGTCGCTGTACGCCGACGGGCGGTGAGGGCGGGGCCGGGCCTGCGACGGCACTCCGGGGACGGGTCGGGGAGCGTCAGTCGTTCGTGAGGTACCGGCGGCCGGGTATCTGCTCGAAGATCAGGTTGGTCCGGGTCTGCGCCACCGCCGGGTGGGTGGTGAGGTGGTCCACGACGAAGTCGCGCAGTTCCTCCGGCCCGGCCACGCCCACGTGCAGCAGGTAGTCGTCGGATCCGGCCATGTGGAACACCGCCAGGACGCCGGGCAGGTCGGGCGCGGTGCTGCGGAAGCTCTCGTTCTGCTCGCGGGTGTGCGCCCGCAGCCGGACCGAGATCATCGCCTGCAGCGGCAGTCCGATCGCCGCCGGGTCGATCTCGGTCCGGAAGGCGCGGATGATGCCGCGTTCGCGCAGGGTGCGCACCCGCGCCAGGCAGGTCGAGGGGGCGATGCCCACGGCCTCGGCGAGCGCGTTGTTCGGCGTGCGGGCGTTCTCGGCGAGGACGCGCAGGATCGCGCGGTCGATGTCGTCGACGGGCGCCCGGTGGGCCTGCGGAAAATTCGGCACGTCGCCCAGAGTCGCCGACCCGGCCGCACATTGGCAAGACAAACATGATCGATTTCGAATCTTGTTCGGAAGGCTATCGCCGGGGTGCGGAGAAGTTCCATTCTGGCGGGTGAGCGGCCCCGGCCGACCCCCGCCCAGCGAAACCGGAGCGCCGCGCCCATGAGCCCCACCACCGTCCCCGCCCCAGCGCTCCCGGCCCAGGCCCCGGCCCCCTTCGCCGACCTCGACGCGGAGCCGGAGCACGGGGACTTCGCGATACCCGCCGAGGGCCTCACCGACGGCGAGCGGCTGCGCGCGCTCGACCGGATGGACGGCTACCTCACCCGCAAGCGCCGGAACCTGGTCGGCTACCAGGCCACCCAGGAGCTCGCGGGCAGCGCGCTCGACCTCGCCCGCTTCATGCTCAGCAACATCAACAACCTCGGCGACCCGTTCCAGAGCGGCGGCTACAAGCCCAACACCAAGGTCGTCGAGCGCGCGGTGCTCGACTACTACGCGCGGCTCTGGCACGCCGGGCCGTCGTACGACCCGGCCGACCCGGAGTCCTACTGGGGCTACATGCTGTCCATGGGCTCGACCGAGGGCAACATGTACGCGCTCTGGAACGCGCGCGACTACCTGACCCGGCCCGGCGCGCCCCGGCCGGTGGCCTTCTACTCCGAGGACACCCACTACTCCTTCGCCAAGGCCGTCCGGGTGCTCGGTGTCGACACCTTCGCCGCCGTGGGCGAGGCGGACTACCCCGGTGAGTGCCCGCTCGGCGGGGACTGGCCGGCCGAGGTGCCCTCGACGCCCGGCCCGTCCGGCCGCTCCTGGGACGGAACCGGGGCCGTCGACACCGAAGCGCTCGCCGTCCTGGTGGAGTTCTTCGCGGCGAAGGGGCACCCGGTCTTCGTCAACTTCAACCTCGGCAGCACCTTCAAGGGCGCCCACGACGACGTAAGGGGCGCGTGCGAGCGGCTGCTGCCGGTGTTCGAGCGGCACGGGCTGCTGCCGCGCGCCGGGGACGACGCCCGCCGGGGCTTCTGGATCCACGTGGACGGCGCGCTCGGCGCCGGCTACGCGCCGTTCCTGCGGATGGCCGCGGCGGACCCGGCGTTCGGCTGGACGCCGGAGACGGAGCTGCCGGAGTTCGACTTCGGCCTCACCCTGCCGACCGGGGAGTCCGGGGAGTCCGGGGACATCGACATGGTCGCGTCGATCGCGATGAGCGGCCACAAGTGGGCCGGTGTGCCGTGGCCGTGCGGCGTCTTCATGACGAAGACCAAGTACCAGCTCGAACCGCCGACCCAGCCCGAGTACATCGGCGCCCCGGACAGCACCTTCGCCGGCTCCCGCAACGGGTTCTCGCCGCTGGT
Organism: Kitasatospora purpeofusca; assembly: GCF_036010405.1. Classification (NCBI taxonomy): domain Bacteria; kingdom Bacillati; phylum Actinomycetota; class Actinomycetes; order Kitasatosporales; family Streptomycetaceae; genus Kitasatospora; species Kitasatospora purpeofusca. The sequence goes on from NZ_CP108561.1 coordinate 5,230,236, forward strand.
GCTGTGGGACCACCTGTCCCGGCTCTCCTACCGCGACCAGGTCGACCGGATCCGCCGCTCCCAGGAGCTGGCCGAGTACCTGGAGCGCGGGCTCCGCGCCCTGGAGCGGGAGACCGGCGCCGAGCTCTGGCCCGCCCGCACCCCCGGCGCGATCACCGTGCGCTTCCGCAAGCCCGGCCCCGCCCTGGTGGCCAAGTGGTCGCTCTCCTCCGAGAACGTCTCGACCACCCCCGGCGACCCGGCCGGCCTGCGCGGCTATGTGCACGTCTTCCTGATGCCCTCGGTCGACCGCGCCAAGCTGGACGCCCTCCTCGCCGACCTCGCCCGAGACCCGGTGATCCTCGGCACCGAGTGACGTCAGGGCCTAGACCTGGCCCCCGGCCTGGTCGCCGCTCCCTGTGCGGGCGGTGATCAGGCCGGATTCGTAGGCGGCGATGACCGCCTGGGCGCGGTCGCGGACGTCCAGCTTGCCGAAGATGCTGGTGATGTGGTTCTTCACCGTGGAGTGGCTGATGTCCATGGACCGGGCGATCCCGGTGTTGTCGAGGCCGGTGGCCATCAGCCGCCAGACCTCCACCTCGCGCGGCGTGAGTTCGCCCGTCACGGCGGCGGCGGGCGGCGGCGGGGTGTCGAGGGGCGCCCGGACGTAGGTGGAGATCAGTCGGGAGAGCAGGCGCGGCGCGACCACGGCCTCACCGGCGTGGACGGTGCGGATCGCCGCGCCGAGGTCCTCCGGCGAGACGTCCTTGGGGAGGAAGCCGTGGGCGCCCGCCCGTAGCGCGGCCACCACGTACTCGTCCATGTCGAAGGTGCTGAGCGCCAGGACCTTGCAGTCCGGCAGGGTGCGGGACAGCTCCTCGGTGGCGCCGACGCCGTCCAGGACGGGCATCCGGATGTCCATCACCACGACGTCGGGGCGCAGCCGGTGGGCGAGGGCGACGGCCTGTTCGCCGTCCTCGGCCTCGCCCACCACCTCGACGGACGGGTCCGGCGAGAGGATCAGCGACAGGCCGCGCCGGACCAGCGGCTGGTCGTCCACGAGGAGGACCCGGATCGGGGGCGTCGTGGTGGTCATCGGGTCACCTTCCCGTGCTGGACGGCCGCCTCTGCGGTCTCGTCGGGGGCCAGCGGCAGTTCGGCCAGGACGGCGAATCCGCCCTCCGGCCGGGGACCGGTCCGCAGCGTGCCGCCGTGCAGGGCGACCCGTTCGCGCATGCCGATCAGGCCGTACCCGCCCCGCTCCCCGGCGGCCGGTCCGGTGTCCGGCGACGCGAAGCCCGCGCCGTCGTCCCGCACCTCGACGGTGATCCCGTCCGGACGGTGGTCGATCCGGACGGACGCGCGGGCCGGTCCGGCGTACTTGCGGGCGTTGGTGAGGCCCTCCTGGACGATCCGGAACACCGTCAGGCCGAGGGTCGGCGGGAGCGGCTGCGGGGCGCCGTGGATGCTGAGCTCGGTGGGCAGTCCGGCCCGGCGGGACTCCTCGACCAGCCGGTCGAGGTCCTCCACCCCGGGTTGGGGCGAGGGCGGGGCGGCGTCCGGTTCGTCGCCGGCCCGCAGGACGTTCAGCAGCTGGCGCATCTCGCGCAGGGCCAGCCGGCCGGAGGACTCCAGGGTGACCAGGGCGTCCCGGACCACCTCCGGGTTGGCGAGGTTGGCCCGGGCGCCGCCCGACATCAGCTGCATGGTGGTGATGTGGTGGGCCACGATGTCGTGCAGCTCCCGCGCGATGCGGCGGCGTTCCTCGGCCACCGCGCGGTCGGCCAGCAGCTGGCGGTTGGCCGCGACCTCGCGCTGCCAGCGCGAGATCGCGAGGCCGCCGGCGGCCACCAGCGCGGTGGAGGCGGTGGCGGCGATGGCCTCCCCCGAGCCCGGGACGCCGAAGCCGCTCTGGCTGATCATGGTCGCCAATGCCGTCGCCGCGCTCGCGGCGGCGGTGGCGCGACCGCTGCAGTGCCGGGCGACCGAGTACACGGCCACCGTGAGGACGGCGCCGAAGTGAGCCCCCATCGGCGCGAGCACATTGGCCAGGCTCCCCAGCACCAGGACGGCGGCGAGCGTCCCCAGCGGGCGGTGGCGCCGGGCGACCAGCGGCAGACCCGACAGCAGCAGGACGAGGAAGCCCGGAACGCTGATGCCGCGGCCGCCCTCGACCTGGTTGAAGAGCAGGTAGGCCACCAGGTCGAGCAGGCCGGCGCCGACGGCCACCAGCCCGTCGGTGTGGCTCCACGGGGTGCCGTCCGCTGTGCCGGGCGTGTTCCCGGGCGGACCCCCGGCATCGGCCGTGCCCGCTGCGGGGCGCTGACGCCCGTCCATCTCGGTCCTCCCCGGCTGATCAGCCATGACGCCCCCATTCTGGCACCGGCCCGCCGGGCCGGACGTGGTCCCCGCGGCCGAGAGCCGGGGGCCGGGCCCAGGACCACGGTCCCGGGTCGGGGCGGGCCGGGGGAGCAGGACCCCCGGCCCGGATCGTCCGTCGCCCCGACGCCGGACCCCCCTTCCGCCTGATGGTCTTGGAACAGGCCGGGAACCCCCGGTTCCCAAGCCGACGTTCGCGTCCAGCCACCGGAGGGCAGCGTGATCCGCGCACTGACCCGTTTCTCGACCAGGAACGCGTGGAAGGTCATCGCCCTCTGGGCGGTCCTCGGCATCGGGCTCACCCTGCTGAGCCCGATGCTGATGTCCCGCGTCACCCAGTCGCAGAGCGGCGACTTCCTGCCCGCGAGCTACGACTCGGCGGCGGCCCTGCGGATCGCCGAGAAGAATTTCGGGATCGACCCGGACGCCACCACGGTGACGGTGCTGGTCGCCAGGACCGACGGCAAGGCCCTCACCCCCGCCGACGAGAAGCGGATCGGGGCCGAGGCGGCGAAGCTCGGCCAGCGCCGGGTGGAGATGCCCCGGATGAAGGACGAGCCGAGCTTCCTGCTGCCGGACCGCTCCCAGACCCCCAAGGTCGCCCCCGCGATGGTCGCTCCCGACCGGAGCTTCGAGCTGCTGAGCGCCGAACTGACCGGCAACGCCGGGGACGACGGGGTCCAGAAGGTCTACCGCGCCTTCCGGGACGCCACCCGCGCGCAGTTCGCCGAGGCCGGGATGCGCACCGGGTTCACCGGCGGTCTGGCGGAGGCCGCCGACTCGGCCGACGACAACCGGACCGCCACCACGGTCGGCGGCGCCCTGGTGATGGGCCTGATCGTGCTGCTCAACGTGCTGGTGTTCCGCAGCGTGCTGGCCGCCGTGCTGCCGCTGCTCGCCGTCGCCTTCATCGGTGGCGCGGCCGGCGGGGCCGTGGCCGGCGCCGCGTCGCTGACCGGGCTCAAGCTGGACGCCTCCACCCCGGGCCTGATCTCCGTGGTGCTGCTGGGCATCGGGATCGACTACCTGCTGTTCCTGCTCTTCCGGTTCCGCGAGCACCTGCGGGCCCGGCCCGAGCAGCCCGCCCGGGAGGCCGCCGCCGAGGTGTCCGGCCGGGTCGGTACGGCGATCACCTCCGCCGCCCTGACCATCGTGGCCGCCTTCGCGACCCTGGGTGTCGCCAGCTTCGGCCAGTTCCGCTCGCTCGGCCCGGCCATCGCGGTCGCCGTCCTGGTGATGCTGCTGGGCAGCCTCACCCTGATGCCCGCCCTGCTCGCCGCCTGCGGCCGCAAGATCTTCTGGCCGTCCCGGAGCCTGCGCCGGCAGCCGCGCGAGGGTGTCGCCGCCCGCTTCGGCGCACTGGTCGCCCGCCGGCCGGCCGCGATGCTGCTGGCCTCCGTCGCGCTGCTCGGCGCCCTGGCCGCCGGGACGGCCGGCATCACGATGGACTACGGCCAGGGCGGCGGCTCCAAGACCGCGGCGGCGGCCACCGCCACCGAGATCTCCCGGGCGCTGCCGGCCGGCGTGTCCGATCCGACCGGCGTCTACGTCACCGCCACCGGCGGCGGTGACGTGGACCCGGGCAAGCTGGACGGCCTCTCCCGTGCCCTCGGCAAGGTCGAGGGGGTCGGCCAGGTCGGCGGCACCGTGCTGAGCCCGGACCGCCGCGCCGCCCGGATCGACCTCTACCTGACCGCCGACACCCAGAGCGCGAAGGCCCGCGAGCTGGTCTCCGGCCCGGTCCGCGCCGCCGTCGCCGCGAACACCCCGGCCGGTACCAGCGCCCATGTGGGCGGCACGGCGGCGATCTTCGCGGACATCTCGGTCGCCGTCGACCACGACCTGACCGTGGTCTTCCCGGTCGCCGCCGCCCTGATCGCCCTGATCCTGCTGCTGCTCCTGCGCAGCCTGCTCGCCCCGCTGGTGCTGATGCTCGCGGTCGGGCTCGGCTTCGCCGCCACCCTCGGCGCCTCGACCCTGGTGTTCCAGCACCTGCTGGACAAGCCCGGTGTCAGCTTCACCCTGCCGCTGGTGCTGTTCCTGTTCGTGGTGGCGCTGGGCACGGACTACAACATCCTCATCACCGACCGGATCCGGGAGGAGATGGAGCAGCCCGGCCCGGTCCGCGGCGCCGTGGCCCGCGCCGTCCGCCACACCACGCCCGCCATCGCCACCGCAGGCCTGGTCCTGGCCGGCTCCTTCGCCACCCTGGCCACCACCCCGGGCAGCGAGCAGGTCGCCTTCGCGCTGACGCTCGGCATCCTGCTCTCGGCGCTCGTGCTCTCCCTGGTCCTGGTGCCGGCCATGGCCGCGCTGCTCGGCCGGGGCCTCTGGTGGCCGCTGCGGACCGCCCCGCGGCACGCGTCCGCCGGGGCGGAGGAGGCGGCGCCGCACCGGGAGCCCGTCCCCGAGCGACTGAACGTCTGAGCGCTCCAACAGCCGAGTGCTCGAACAGCCGAGCGCTTGAACGCTTGAGCGCTTGAGCGCTTGAGTGCCCGCAACCCCCGGTACCCCCTCGGTGCCCGGCCTGCCCCCGCAGGCCGGGCACCGGGGGTCACGTCGTTTCCCCCTCTTCCGCTCCCGGCAGCAACCGCCGGTAGGCGACGCCGAGTTCGGTGATCCCGCGGGCCAGTCCCTCGCACCCGACCGTGGCGTAGCTGAGGACCAGGGCCGGCGGCCGGCCGGTGTCGGTGAGGGTGTGGAAGCGCCCGCCGCGGATCAGCACCGAGCGGCCGCGGGCCGCGCGGATCAGGGCGTCCTCGTCCACGGCGGGCGGCAGTTCGAGGTAGGCCTGAAGGCCGCCGTCCCCGCCCAGCACCCGGGTGCCGGGCAACCGGCGGGCGACCTCCCGCCGGACGACCTCCCGGCGGCCGGCGAACTCCGCGCGCAGGCGCCGCTGGTGGCGGTCGAGTCCGCCGGTGTCGATGAAGCGGGCGAAGGCGAGCTGTTCCAGGCCCGAGCAGCCGATGTCCCAGCCCGCGCGGACGTGCTCCAGCGAGGCCATCAGCTCGGACGGCGCGGCGAGCCAGCCCAGCCGCAGGGCGGGGGCGAGGACCTTGCTGGCGCTGCCCGCGTAGACGACCCGGTCCGGCGCCAGGCTCTGCAGGGCCGACGGCTGGCCGGAGCGGCTCCGGTAGGCGTTGTCGTAGTCGTCCTCGATCACATAGCCGTCGACCGCCCGGGCCCAGGCGATCAGCTGCTCCCGGCGGGCCCGGCTCAGGCACGCGCCGGTGGGGAACTGGTGGCCGGGGGTGGTCAGGACCGCGCGGGCGCCGGACTGTTCGAGCAGGTCGACGCGGATGCCCTCGGCGTCGACCGGGATGCCGACCGGCCGGATCCGGGCGCTCGCGATGAACTCCCGTTCGCCGGGGTGCCCCGGGTCCTCCACGGCCAGGGTCCGGTGGCCCCGGTCGCCGAGGACGCGGCAGAGCAGGGCGAGGCCCTGGGCGAAACCCGAGGTGATCATCAGGTCCTCGGAGCGGGTGCGCACCCCGCGGACCCGGCCGAGGTAGCCCGCCAGGATGTGACGGGTCAACGGGACCCCGGCGGGCGGGGAGTAGCTGAGTTCGCGGTGCCCGGCGGCGCCCAGTGCGACGGTGACGCAGCGGATCCACTCCTGGCGCGGGAAGGCCAGCAGGTTGGAGGTGCCGGTCCGCAGGTCCCAGGCGGCCTCGGTGCCGTCGCCGTCCACCGGGGCGGAGGCGGAGGTGGCGGCCGCGGCGGTGAGGGCGGAGGACACCGGGGCCAGGCCGCCGCCGTCCTCGGCGACCGAGGTGCCCGAGCCGCGCCGGGTCACGAGGTAGCCCTCGGCGGTGAGTTGTTCGTACGCCTCCACCACGACACTGCGCGAGACGCCCAGGTCGGTGGCGAGTTGGCGGCTGGAGGGTAATCGGGTTCCGGGGCGGAGGGTCCCGTCCTCGACCAGGCGACGTACCGCGTCACGCACTTGGAGTGCCAGTGGGACGCGTGAGCCGCGATCGACGTCGAGGGCCAGATGCCAGGCCAAGTGGCCTCCTGTGCAGAGGGCGAAGTGGTATGGACCGAGCATTGTCACATTTGATGGACTCGTTCCGCACAGGCAACCGCCGCGCGGGAACGCGCGAGGGGCCCGGGGCCCGTCGCGGGAGCGGCGGGTTGCCGACCGGGCGCCGTCGGGTGGCCGAGTGGACGGAAGTGGCACCAACAGATGTCCGGGAATTGGCCGCAGTCGGACGCGGCCCGGCTCCCTATCGTCGGTCAGGTCATCAACCCAGCTCGGACGCGAAGGACTCACCTCATGGACCGGACCAGCGCCCTGAAGGTCATCGTCGACGAAAGCCTTCTGGCGCGGGTGCCCGGCTACGTCCTCGGACTGATCGCCGTCCCGGTGGTCGACGTCGCGGCGGCCGCGGCGGAGGTCGACGACCTCCTCACCGCCGCCGAGGACGCCGTCCACGGCCTCTCCCTGGGCAAGGCGGAGGTTTCCGCCCTGCCCCCGATCGCCGCCTGGCGGGACGCGTACCGCAGCGTCGACGTCAACCCCAACCGCTTCCCCTGCGCGGCGGAATCGGTGCTGCGGCGGGTGGCCAAGGGCGACCGGCTGCCGCGGATCAACGCCCTGGTGAACCTCTGCAACGCCGTCTCGCTGGACAGCCGGCTGCCGGTCGCCTCCTGCGACGTCGGCGACATCACCGGGGAGCTGGCCGTCCGGCTGGCCCACGGCGGCGAGACCTACCTGCCGCTGGGCGCGCCGGAGGCACCGGAGCACCCGGAGCCGGGCGAGGTCGTCTACGCGGACACCCAGGACCGCGCGCACTCGCGGCGGTGGAACTGGCGGCAGAGCGAGGTGATCAGGACCGACGTCGGCCGACGCCGGCTGCTGCTCACCGTCGAGGCGGTGCACGAGGGCGGGCGCGCGGACGTGGAGCGGGCGCTCGACCGCCTCGCCGCCGCGCTCGACGCGCTCGGGGCGGTGCGTCAGCGGCCGATCGTGCTGGACGCCGCCGGGCCCGGGGCCGAGCTGTTCGTGCCCGAGCAGGACGTGTCCGAGCAGGACGTGCCGGAGCAGTCCGGGTCCGAGCAGACCGTGCCGGAGCAGTCGGCAGTGGAGTCGGCGGCCGGGTCGTCCGTCGTCGCGGGTTGATCGTCGTGGGAGCCGGCCACGGTGCCGGACCGACCGCTACCTCCAGGAGAACCCGATGAACCCCGCGATTCTGATCGTCTACCGCCCCGCCGCCGGCCGCTACCTCGCGCAGTTCCGCAGCGTGGTCGAGGTCGCCACCGAACTCGGCCACCACCCCGTCGTCCTGGTCCCCACCGGTGAGGTCCCGCCCGAGGTAGAGGGCCTGACGGTGCGGGAGGCCGACCTGGACTCCACCCCGGCCTTCCGGGCCGCCGTGGACGCGGTCGCCGCCGAGCACCGGCTGGTCCGGATCTTCCCGCTCTTCGAGGGCGACGTCCTGCCCGCCGCCCGGTCCCGCCGGGACCACGGCATCCCCGGACTGACGCCCGACCAGGCGCTCAACTTCCGCGACAAGAACGTGATGCACCGTCGCGCCGAGGAGCTGGGCGTCAAGGTGGCCCGCTCCTGCCGTCCCGACACCCTGGGCGCGGTCGAGGAGTTCGCCGCGCGGACCGGCTACCCGCTGGTCATCAAGCCGTACGCGGGCTGGGCCTGCGGCAGCACCTACCGGGTCGACGGTCCGGAGCGGCTGGCCGAGGTGTGGGAGGAGATGGGCGACGACCGGCACGAGTACCGGGTCGAGGAGTTCGTCCGCGGCACCGAGTTCCACGTGGACGCGCTGCTCCAGGACGGCGAGGTCGTCTTCGAGCAGCTGTCCCGCTACACCTACTCGGTGCTGGAGTACCGGGACGAGCCGGGCGGCACCATCTCCCGCAAGCACGACCTCAGCAAGCACGAGCAGCGGATCCTGGAGCTGAACGCCGCGGTGCTGCGCGGCTTCGGCATGCGCACCGGCGTCGCGCACGTCGAGTTCTTCCTGGACGAGGACGGCGAGGCGGTGTTCGGCGAGGCGGGTGCCCGGGCCGGCGGCGGCTCGATCGTCCCTGCGATCCAGGCCGGGCGCGGCATCAACCTGGCCGGCGAGTGGGCCCGGCTCGAACTCGACCCCGAGCACCGCACCGAGGCCCGGCTCGGCCCGGAGATCGGCACCGAGTACCTGTCCTCGGGCAAGTACGGCCGGATCACCGGGATCAGCTCGCCGGGGGAGCTCAACGAGCTCGACGGCGTCCTGGACGCGGACGTCTGGAAGGCCGTCGGCGACGTGCTGGCCCCGCCGGTCGCCTCCAACGACGTGCTCGGCTGGTACGTCTGCGAGGGCAGCGACTACGACGACGTGCTGGCGCGGTTCCGCACCGTCCGCCAGGCCTTCCGGGTCGAGACCGAGTCGGCGGTCTGAGCGGGATGGCCACGAGCACCGGAGAAGGGGCCGCCGCCGCCCCGAAGACCTGGACGGCCAGGTTCAAGGAGTTACCGCTCCCGCTGCGGGTGCTGTTCGTGACGTCCTTCGTCAACCGCGCGGGCATGTTCGTCTTCCCGCTGCTCGCCGTGTACCTGGTGCGCAGCAAGGGCCTCGGCACGGCCGAGGCGGGCCTGCTGATCTCGGTCGGCTCGACCGGCCTGCTGGTGGGCTCGCTGCTCAGCGGGCCGGTCTGCGACCTGCGCGGCCGCCGGGACGCCCTGGTCGCCGCCCTGGTGCTCAACGCGGTCGGCTACCTCGGCCTCGGCACCCTGGACGGCGCGCCGTGGACGTACGCCCTGCTGCTGTTCGTCGCCCTGGTGGGGATGGGCATGTTCGGTCCGGCGGCCAACACCCTGATCGCCGACCTGGCGACCCCCGAGCAGCGGCCGTTCTCGTACACGGTCAGCTACATCGGCAACAACCTGGGCATGGGCATCGGCCCGCTGCTGGGCGGGGTCGCGGCCGCGTACTCGTACCACGTGATGTTCGCGGGCAACATCGTCGTCGGGCTGCTGTGCGCGGTCGTGATCCGGATCTGGGTGCCCCGGGACACCAAGTCCGGCACCGCCGCGCCCAAGGCGGCCGGCGGCGGCAGGCTCCGGTTCGGCGGCGTCCACGGCCACGTGCTGTGGATGGTGCTCGCCTCCTTCTTCTACGTGGCCCCGCTGATCGGCCTCGAGTACGTGCTGCCGCTGGCCGTGACCACCGAGCTGAACGCCTCGGCCGGGCTGGTCGGCGTGGTGTACACGGTGAACAGCGTCGTGGTGGTGGGCCTCGGGCTCCAGTTGGAGAAGCGGATCGCCAGCTACCCGATCCGCACCCTGCTGCTGGTGGCCGGGGTGCTGTGGGCGCTGGGCCTGGCCGTGCTCGACTTCGGCTTCTCGCTCGCGGCGGTGCTGGCCTCCACCGTGGTGTGGACGCTCGGCGAGATCATCGCCTCCGTGGTGGTGCCCACCTACATCGCCGACCACGTCGACGAGCACCGGGTCGGCCGCTTCATGGCGCTCAACGGCTTCGTGCTGGGCCTGGCCCGGCTGGTGGTGCCGTTCGGCCTCGGGGTGATCTGGCAGAACCACGGGGCGCGTCCGGTGCTGCACACCATGCTGGTCACGCCGCTGGTCGGCATCGCGGTGTTCGCGGTGCTCCGGATCCGGTCCTCGGCCGCGAGCGCGCCGGCCGCCTCGACTCCCACTTCCGCTTCCGTCGAAGCCGGACCCGGACCGGCCGATGCCGTCCGCTCCGGTGCCTGAACCGTGTGACCGTCCGATCGACCGCCGTATCCATGCATTCCGGGAGGGCCCGATGATCACCAAGTTCTTGCTGCCCGAGGACCGAATCCCCACCACCTGGTACAACGTGCTGGCGGATCTGCCGAAGCCGGTGCCGCCGATGCTGCACCCCGGGACGAGGGAGCCGCTCACCCCGGCCGACCTGGCGCCGCTGTTCCCCGAGTCGCTGATCGCCCAGGAGTTCAGCACCGAGGCCGAGATCGACATCCCCGGCGCGGTGATCGACGTCTACCGCCAGTGGCGTCCCAGCCCGCTGGTCCGGGCCCACCGGCTGGAGCGCTCGCTCGACACCCCGGCGCGGATCTACTTCAAGTACGAGGGCGTCAGCCCGGCCGGCAGCCACAAGCCCAACACGGCGGTGCCGCAGGCGTACTACAACAAGCAGGCCGGTGTGGAGAAGCTCACCACCGAGACCGGCGCCGGCCAGTGGGGCAGCTCGCTCGCGATGGCCTCCGCCTACTTCGGCCTCGAGTGCGAGGTCTTCATGGTGAAGGTGAGCCACCAGCAGAAGCCCTACCGCCGGGCCCTGATGGAGACCTTCGGGGCGACGGTGCACGCCAGCCCCAGTGTGCTCACCGACGCCGGCCGGGCCGCGCTCGCCGCCGACCCCGACGCCAGCGGCAGCCTGGGACTGGCCATCTCCGAGGCCGTGGAGGCCGCGGTCAGGAGCGGCGGCCGGGCCAAGTACGCGCTCGGCTCGGTGCTCAACCACGTGCTGACGCACCAGACGGTGATCGGCCAGGAGGCGCTGCTCCAGATGGAGCTGGCGGAGGACTACCCGGACATCGTGATCGGCGCGGCGGGCGGCGGCTCCAACTTCGGCGGCCTGGTCCTGCCGTTCCTGCGCGAGCAGCTGCGCGGCGGCCGCTCGGTGCGGGCGCTCGCCGTCGAGCCGGCCTCGTGTCCGACCCTCACCCAGGGCCGCTACGAGTACGACTTCGGCGACACCGCGGGCCTCACCCCGCTCACCATGATGCACACCCTCGGCCACGACTTCGTGCCGCCGAGCATCCACGCGGGCGGCCTGCGCTACCACGGCATGGCGCCGATCATCAGCGCCCTGAAGGACCTCGACCTGCTGGAGGCCCGGGCCGTCCCGCAGACCGCCTGCTTCGAGGCCGGCGTCCTGTTCGCCCGCAACGAGGGCATCGTCCCGGCGCCGGAGTCCACCCACGCGGTGCGGGCGGCCATCGACGAGGCGCTGGCCTGCAAGGAGAGCGGCGAGGCCCGCACCATCCTGTTCACGCTGTCCGGCCACGGGCACTTCGACATGCAGGCCTACACGGACTACTTCGCCGGCAAGCTCAAGGACTGACGAGAACGCCCAAGGACCGACAAGAACGATCTAGGACCGGCGAGAAAGCTCAAGGACTGACGAGTACTGAGCGGTGACAGGCGGGCGAACAGCCGGACGGGCCCTCGCACCACGGGCCCGTCCGGCCGCCCGCCCCCGTAGGGGCAGACTACGAGGGGGACCCACGTGCAAGGATCAACTCCGACTCCGATCGTGCTCGGGATCTGCGGCTCCGAGCGGCCGGGCGGCAACACCGACCTCGCGTTGGAGTACGCCGGCCGCCTGGTCCGCGAACGGGGCGCCGAGTTCCGGACCGTCCACCTGCGCGAGCACCGGATCTCGCCGTGCAGCCCGTGCGGCGACTGCAACCAGCGGACCACTCCCTGCGAACTCCGCGACGACATGCCCGCGATCGTCGAGCAGATGAAGCAGGCGGACGCCATTGTCTACGCGACCCCGGTGCACGGCTTCGGCCCCGCCCACCTGATGCAGATCTTCATCGAACGGGCCGGCGTCGGCTTCCTGCGCTTCGACCGCCCCCTGGCCAACAAGGTGGGCGGCATCATCGTCGTCTCGCGCCGGTACAGCGACGCCGCAGTGCACAGCCAACTGGTCGACAACCTGCTGCTCAACCGCATGATCCTGGTCGGCAGCGGCTTTCCGGCGCTGCTGCGCAACACCTCGCCGCAGCCCCAGCTCCAGGACGCCGAGGGCCTGGAGGCACTGGAGCGGATGCTCCACCGCATGATCGACATGACCCAGCTGCTCCGCCGCAACCAGACGGCCGACGGCCGGCCCGTCCTGCCGGTCGACGACCGCAACGAGCGCGTCTCCCGCGCCACCCGCGTCGTCCTGCCGGGGCAGCGGACCTCCTCGGAGAAGCAGGTCAGCTGAACCGCCGCCGATCCACCGATATCCCCTTTCCGACGTGTTGTTGAGGAGTGCCATGTCCACCGAGACCGAGACCGGCGACCAGCACGGCAGCCAGGCCGTCGACCGGACCGCGGACCCCGTCCTGGTCGGCGTCGACTTCGACCTGATCCCCTGGGAGAAGTGGCAGAAGCCGGGCGCCGAGGGCCGGGTGAAGATTGCCTACACCCAGGGCCTGCGGGTCCGCCTGATGGAGCTGCCCGCCGGCTTCGACGAGCACGAGTGGTGCCACCGCGGCCACCAGGGCTATGTGCTGCAGGGCGAGTTCACCATCCACTTCGAGGACCGTTCGGTGCCGTGCCGCCCCGGCATGGGCTTCGTGATCCCGGACGACGAGAAGCACCGTTCGCAGGGCGCGCAGGGCGAGCCGACCGTCGTGTACGTCGTCGACAAGGTGGTGCCGACCGCATGAGCACCGACCGCACGAACGCCGACCGTACGAGTGCCGACCGCACGGGGGCCGACGGTACGGGGGCCGACCCGTCGTCGCCCGCGATCGATCCCCGGATCGAGGAACTGCGGCTCTCCGTCGACGCCCTCGACCGGCGGATCGTCGGGCTGCTGGCGGAGCGCACCGCCGTGGTGCGGGAGCTGACCGGGTTCAAGCGGGACGAGGAGACGGTCCGCTCCCCGGGCCGGGTCGAGCAGGTCGTCGCCAAGGTCCGGGGCCTGGCGGACGAGCACGGCATGCCGCCGGGGATCGCCGAGGCCACCTACCGCACGCTGATCGACGAGCTGACCGGGATGCAGATGGTGCTCCTGGAGGAGCGCCGGGCCGCCGCCGCCGCGGCGGCGGCCGCCGGTTCCGTGGCCGGGGCCGCTGCCGGGGTCGCCGCCGGGGAAGGGCCATGAGCCGTCGGCACCCGGCCGACCTGCGGGCGGCGCTGGCCGCGCTGGACCTGATGCCAGGAGAACTGGTCCGGGTCCGGGAGGAGGTCCCGGCGCGGTTCGGGGTCTCCTCCCGCTACGCCCGGTGGGCCGGCGCCCCGGCGGCGCCGCCCACCGGCCCCGGCCCGGCCGTCCTGTTCGAGCAGGTGACGCCGTCGGGCGGCGCGGCCGAGGACAGCGGGAGCGGGCACGGCGGCGCCGGTGACGACGGGGCCGGGGACGGTGCGGAACCCGGGGCCAGTGCCGTCCTGATGGGCCTCTACGGGACCAGGCGCCGGGCGGCGGCCCTGCTCGGCGCCACCCCCGCCGAGCTGGCCCACCGGCTGCTGGACGCGGTGGCCGCGCCGCTGCCGCCGGTGCCCGCCGCCGACCCCGACCGCTGGGCCCGCAGCGACCGGAAGCCGGACCTGACCACGCTGCCCGTCCCGGTGCTCACCGACGAGGACGCCGGCCCCTACCTCACCCTCGGCGCCGTGCTGGCCACCGATCCGGCCACCGGCGTGCGCAACCTGTCGATCCACCGGATGTGCGTCCAGGGCCCCGACCTGCTCACCATCTGGATGGTGCCGGGGCGGGACCTCGAACAGGCCCACCGCAACTCCCTCGCCGCCGGACGGCCGCTGCCGGTGGCGATCCACCTCGGCCTCGGCCCCGCCGTGCTGCTCGCCTCCTGCTGCCCCACCTCGCTCGTCCCGACCGGGACGGACGAACTGGCGGTGGCCGGGGCGCTCGCGGGCGCGCCGGTGGAACTGCTGCCCTGCCGCACGGTGGACGCCGAGTACATCGCCCACGCCGAGTACGTGCTGGAGGGCGAGCTGCTGCCGGACACCATGCCGGAGAACCCCCGGGGCACCGCCGCCACCCCGGAGTTCCTCGGCTACCAGGGCACCGCGCACCCGGCCCTGCCGACCGTCCGGATCACCGGGATCACCGCCCGGCGCGGCCCGATCCTCCAGGCGGTCTCCGGCCCGGGCCACGAACAGTCCGTCCTGCTCGGCTTCGGGATGGAGGCGGCCGTGCTGGCCGCGCTGCGCCGCCGCGGCGCCCCCGTCCGGGCGGTGCACTGCCACACCGCCGGCGGGGGGCAGCTGATGGTCGTGCTCCAGTGGGCGGCCAAGCGTTCGGCCGAGGACGACGCGCTGGTGCGGGAGGCGTCCCGGGCCGTCCTGGAGGAGTTCCGGATGGCCAAGCTGGTGCTGTCGGTGGACGAGGACGTGGACCTGGAGTCGGACCAGGACCTGTGGTGGGCGATGGTCACCCGGTGGCAGGCCGACCGGGACCTGCTGGTCCTGCCGGACCGGGAGGGCTTCCCGCTCGACCCGACCCAGTCGGTCGCCTACTCGCCCGCGCTGTCGGCGGACGGCCGCACCGCGAAGGCGGTGTTCGACTGCACCGTGCCGTACGCGCAGCGGCGCCGCTTCCGCCGGGCCCGGTTCACCGACGCCCCCGGCTCCGACCGGCGGTAGCGGCCTCCCGGACCGCCGTGGCCTCACGGACCGCTGCGGCCAGCAGCGCCGTGCCCTCGGCGATCCGGGCGCCGGGCAGGGCGGCGTAGCCCATCAGGAAGGTCGGTTCGGCCGGCGGCTCCCGCACGAAGTACCCCGAGGCCGGGTACACCCGCACACCGAGCGCCGCGGCCCGGCGGACGATCTCGTCCTCGCCGACGCCGCGCGCCCCGGTGAGGGCGACCAGGACGTGCAGGCCGGCGGCGGCCCCGGAGATCCGCACCTCGGCGCCGAAGTGCGTGTAGAGGCCGTCCAGCAGCGAGCGGCGGCGCTCCCGGTACAGCCGGGTCATCCGGCTGACGTGCCGGGCGTAGGCGCCGGTGGCGACGAAGTGCGCCAGCGCCTCCTGGTCGACCGTCGGGGTCAGCCGGTCGGTGATCCACTTGATCCCGAGGAACGGCCGCACCAGGCGCTGCGGCAGGATCGCGTAGCCGATCCGCAGCGCCGGGAAGAGCGTCTTGCTGAAGCTGCCGACGTAGACCACCGTGCCCTGGTGCCGGGCGGCGGCCAGGGCCGGCAGCCGTTCGGCGGCGAAGGTGAACTCGTTGTGGTAGTCGTCCTCCAGCACGGTCGCCCCGCGCTGCCCGGCCCAGGCCAGCAGGGCCCGCCGCCGGTCCTCGGACATGATGAACCCGGTCGGGAACTGGTGCGAGGGCGTCACGTAGACCAGCCGCACCCGGTCCGGGTCCTGGCCGTGCGCCCGGACGTGGGCGTCGATGTCCGCGACCCGCAGCCCCTCCTCGTCCACCGGCACCGGCACCACGGTCCCGGCGGTGGAGCCGAAGACCTGGCGCAGCACGGTGTGGCTCGGGTCCTCGATCACCACCACGTCGCCCGGGCCGACCAGCAGCCGGGCCAGGATGTCCAGCGCCTGGGTGGCCCCGCTGGTCACCAGGATGCTGTCGGGCGAGGCGTCCAGGGCCCGGCTCTGCCGGACCAGGGTGGCGATCTGCGCCCGCAGCGCGGCGGAGCCCTCGGCCGGCCCGTACCCGAGCGCGGCGACGTCCGCCCGCGCGTACGCCTCGTGCACGGACTGCCGCCAGCGCGACACCGGGAAGTTGGCCAGCGCCGGGGTCCCGTGCCGGAAGTCCAGCGCCGCGCCGGCCTGTTGCATCGGCGGCGGCTCCCACGGCTGCCACAGCGCGTCCCCGCCGTCGGTGGCGAGCGGCGGCTGCGGCGCGAGCGCCGTCCGGGCCGGACCGGGCGCGGAGCCCTCCCCGGCGGCCCGCTCCGCGACCCTGGTCCCCGATCCCCGGCGGGCCGTCAGCAGGCCGTTGGCGGTGAGCAGTTCGTACGCCCGCAGGATCACCGTGCGCGACACCCCGAGCTGGGCGGCCAGCTCGCGCGAGGCGGGCACCGCCTCCCCGGCCCGCAGCCGCCCCGACCTGACCAGCCCGGCGATGCCGTCGCACACCTGCTGCTGCAGGGGCGTCGCACTGCCCCGGTCCAGCACGATCAGCAGCTCCGACGATCCCACGCCTCTCCCTCCGGCCCCGTTTTCCCGAAGTGTCGCATGCACGACACCTGGTGGGGCCGTCCGGCCGCAGGCCCGCCCTCCCCGCGTGCCGTTCCGGTCCTTCGGTGGGCGGAGGGGACGGGATCCGGGCTCCCGCGGGGTACCGGTCGGCCCGGCGGAGGGCGACCGGGGGCGGGATGCCCCGTTGTCGGGCGTAATGGAAGGACCCGCCCCCGCGCGCACCGCACCGGGGCGCCGGGGTCGACCGGGCCCGGGGTCGGTCGAGCCGGTGCCGGTCTAGCCGGTTCTGATCCGGCCGGTGCCGAGTGCCGCGACCGAAGGAGGACGGTGGTGAACGAGGATGAGCGATGAGCGGCAGTCCGGTCCGGCGGGTCGGGACCGGTGGTCGGAGGGGCGGGGCGAACGCCTGTTGGGGGAGCTGCTCGACCGGTCCCGCGAGCTGCCGCCCCAGCTGATCGTCCCGCTGGTCGCCGCCGTGGTGCACGGGTTCGGCGGCCGTGACCCGGTGCTCCTGCTGCAGGACTACGGCCAGACGGTGCTCGCGCCGCTGCCGGGGCGGGGGTCGGTCGCGGGGGAGCCGGTGCCGATCGACGGCACCCCCGCGGGTGCCGCCTTCCTGGGCGGTGTCCCGGTCGAGGAGCCGACGGCCGACGGGGTGCGGCTGTACCTGCCGCTGCTGGACGGCGGCGACGAGGTGGGGGTCCTGGCCCTCACACTGGACGCCGTCGACGAGGACGACCGGCCGCTGCTGCGGCGCTTCGCCGCCATGGTCACCGATCTGCTGGTCACCAAGAGCGGCTACACCGACCGGATCTTCCAGGCCCGGCGCGTCGAAGCGATGAGCGTGGCCGCCGAGATCCAGTGGTCACTGCTGCCGCCGCTGTCGATGGCCGTGCCCCGGGTCGCCGTGGCCGGCATCCTCGAACCCGCCTACCAGGTGGCCGGTGACAGCTTCGACTACGCGCTCAACGACGACGTTCTGCACGTGGCCACGATCGACGCGATGGGTCACGGGCTGGACGCCGCGACCATGGCGACCGTGGCCATCGGCGCGTACCGGCACGCCCGACGTGCCGACATCGGACTGGCCGAGATCTACGCGTTCATGGACCGGGCCATCGCCGAGCAGTTCGGGCCGGACCACTTCGTCACCGCGCAGATGATGCGCCTGGACACCGGGACCGGCCACCTGCAGTGGGTCAACGCCGGGCATCCTCAGCCGTTGCTGATCCGCGGGCACGTCGTCGTCGAGCGGTTGGAGAGCGCCACCACCCTGCCGGTCGGCTTCGGCGGGGAGGAGCCGGTGATCAGCGAGCGGGTACTGCGGCACGGCGACCGGGTCCTGTGCTTCACCGACGGCCTGGTCGAGGAGCGCGAGGCCGGCGGGGAGCAGTTCGGGGAGGATCAGCTCATCGACTGGGTCAACCGCGTCGAGCGCTCGCAGACCGGGGTGCGGGCCGTGGTGCGTGCGCTCTCCCACGTCCTGAAGGAGCGGCGGGGCGGTCGGACGAGCGACGATGCCACCCTGTTCCTGATCGAGTGGCGCTGAGACCCCCGGCTGCCGCCCCGGCCGCGGCCCCGGCCTCCGTCCCGGCCTCCGTCCCGGCCTCCGTCCCGGCGGGTCGGCTCGGTGGCGGCGGAGTACCGTGGGGATGTCGGAGCGGGTCGGCTTTCCTCGGGCGTAGCCCGCTTTCCCCGGTGCGTCGTGCGTCGCTTCCTCGGGTGCGGCGCTCCCTCGGGCGAACAGGAAAGGCGGGGCGAGAGATGTCCGTCTACGTGAAGCTCTCGGCCGAAGCCCGGGCTCCGGCGGAGCCGTCGAAGGGGCCGCTGGACCTGCAGTACGAGGACGGCGCGGACGGCGTCACCTTCGAGTACGACCTGCATCCCAGCGGTGCGCTGCGCGTCCTGCGGGTCTACGAGGACACTCCGTACCGGATCGAGGTCTGCTTCGGCCCCGGGGCGTGGCTCCAGGTCGCGGGCAGCTACCTGCGGAGCGGTGCCGAGTACTGACGGCATCAGCACCGGCACCGGCATCGGCGGCGGTTGCCCGGCGATCCCCGAAACGGGAGGCGGAGGTCAGGATGCCCCACTACCGATGGGCCCTGGAGACGCAGGACGACGGCGGCCACTGGTCCCGGCAGGACCACACCGCCCTGCCGGATCCACTGGAGTACGACGGGCCTCCCCAACGGGCGGCCAACCACCTGCGGGACGTGTTCGTACGCACGCTCTCCCGGCCCGCGCCAGGTCCCCGGGCGATCAGGATCCGCCTCTGGGACGGTGCCGACATCGCCGGCCGGCCCCAGGCCGAGGCCGAGTGGTCACGCGAGTGACATCCGGCCCGCGACCGGACCGGTCGGTGTCCGGCCGGCTGCGCGGGAACCGGTCCGACTGTGCGGGCACTGGCCGGCTACGCGGGCACCGGCCAGGAGGCGGCCCGGCCGCGGGCGACGTCCGCCCTCCTGGCCGCCGCACCGTCGTTGTCGGAGGGAGCGAGGGCCGACGGCAGGAAGTCGGCACGGGATCCCGGCCCCCGGCCTCCGCCGCCCGTTCCCGCGGCGAGCAGACCGCTTGCGCCCGTGGTGTTCGCGGAACCGGCGGCCTCGGCCATCAGCCGGGCGGCGTCGTCGGCGTCGGTCTCCGGCGGGACGACCAGCAGGTTCAGCCTGCGCGGGGCGTACGAGAACACCGCGATCGTGTGCTCGTCCTGCTCGGTGGTGAACCAGCCCGCGTGCACGGTGTGCCCGGCGACCGGGATCCGCCGGGGGATGACGGGCCACTGCGCGGGGTTCAGGGTGATCCGGGTGATCCGGCCCCACCGCCGGTCGATGTCGGAGGCCAGGGCGGGGAGTTCGAGGAGAAGATCGCGCGACCGGGGCCACCAGGCTCCGTCCAGGCGGCCGGGTCGCACGCCGCCGGGCCGCGCGCCGTCGGGCACGAGGGAGAGCCGGGCGGGGGGATCCGGGGCGGTGGGCGTCGTCGCACGATCGAGCGTCGTGGTCATGGTCAAGGACCTGTCCCCGGGCCCGGCCCACGAGGCCGGGTCCGGCATTGCCGAGCGCCGGAGACGACGCCAGTGTCCGGTGCCGGCATGCGAAGTGCCTTCGGTAATACCCAGGTTACTCCCCGTCCGCTCCGAACCCGGCATGGTCGCGGTGGCCGGTTCCGGCGCCCGGCATCGGAGCGGACCACCGTGCGGTCGGCCACCGTTCAGCCGAGCAGGAGTTCCGCCGCCGGAGTGCGGTTCCCGGTCGTCGATGCGCCGGCCATCGCGGAGAAGGCCGTCGCCGCGCTGGTGCCGGGCGGTACCACCAGCAGGAGGAAGTGGTCCTGGAAGCCGCGGGTGACGCTGATCGTCGCGTCGCTGCCGGTGAACCAGTTGATCCTGACCGTCAGGCCGTTCGCGGCGACCGAGCGGGGCACGCTGTCCCAGGCCGAGCTGTCGAGGCCGACCCGGACGATGCGTCCGAAGTGGGCACCGAGCGCGGTGATCAGGTCCGGCAGTTCGGCGGCGAGGTGGTTGGTACGGGGCCACCAGGCGCCGTCGAAGACCCCGTCGCGGGACATCGTCGGTTCCAGCAGCAGGCGGGGCAGCAGCGGCACACCGGGCACCGACCACCGCCCTGCGGATACGGGGAGGGGGATCGGCATCATCGAAGGCCGCCAGTCCGGTCCACGAGGGACCCGTCATGACCCAGGGCGACGTCGACGCTGATGCCGGTGTGCGGGATGTCCTCGGTTGTCCTTCACGGTACTCCGCGGCGGTCCGCTCCGGGCTGCTCCGGTCCGTTCGGGTCCGGTCCGTCCGGTCCGGTCCGCCCGCCGCCGGAGTAGGGTCGTAGACATCCAGGGCATGACGCATTCCGGTACCCGTTCCGGCTTCGTTCTGGGTGAAGGGCGATCCGGTGGCCCCCGGTGGGCGACCGGAGACGGGACCGGTGAACACCGTGACCACCTACTCCCCGCACACGGACGTGACCACCTGCTCCCCGCAGACGGAACGGCCCGGCCACGGCCTCACGGTCGCGGACGCCATGGAACCCTGCGAGTACCAGATAGCCGACGACAGCACCGTCGACCAGGCCGACGACATCCTGCACGGCGCCGACATCGAGTACCTGCTGGTCCGCGACCACGACGGCCGGTGCGAGGGGCTGGTCACCCGCACCGGACTCCACCCCTTCCTGGAGCGCGCCCGGTCCACCGAGCGCACCGCGATCAGCGCGACCACCCACCAGCGGGGCCCGTTCGCCTGGCCGACGATGGGCCTGGCCCTGGCCGCGATCGCGATGCGGATCAAGCACCTGGCGGTCTGGCCCGTCGTCGACGAGGACGGCTACATCCTCGGCGTACTCACCGCGGACCGCGCCTCCGGCCTCCTCGTCACCGGCCTCCTCGCCACCACCGCGCCGACCCCGTGACCGGCTCCGTGGCCGACTTCGTGATCGGCTTCGTGATCGGCTTCGTGGCCGACTTCGTGGCCGACTTCGTGATCGGCTTCGTGATCGGCTCCGTCTAGGACGGAATCTGTCCTAGACGGTCCCTACTGTCTCTCCCGAAGGCAGTGACCGGAACGGTGATGGGGAGGGATCCGCCATGATTCTTGTGATCGGCGCGACCGCGCACTTCGGACGGCAGACGGTGGAGGCGCTGGCGGGTGCCGGGCGGAAGGTCCGGGCCCTTTCGCGGACCCCCGAGAAGGCCGGACTTCCCGAGGGCGTGGAGGTGGTGCGCGGGGACCTGGCCCGTCCGGAGACACTCGGGCCCGCGCTGGACGGTGTCACCGAGCTGTTCCTGGTGCTGCCCTACGGCATGGACGTACAGCCGCTGCTGGACCGGGTGCGGCAGGCGGGAGTGCGGCAGATCGTGTTCCTGTCCTCGGGCGCCGTCGTCGACGGCGCGGACCCGCAGCCCGATGTGATCGGCGCCTACCACGCACGGGTGGAAGAGGAGATCACGGCGATGGGCATCGACCGGACGTTCCTGCGGCTGTTCTTCCCGGCGATCAACTCGCTGGCCTGGGCCATGCAGCTGCAGGGCGGCGGCGACGTCCTCCGCGGCCCGCACGCCGCGGCCGCCGCCTCGGTGGTGCACGAGCGCGATGTCGCCGACGCGGCCGCCGCCGTGCTCGGCAGCCCCGAACACTTCGGCCGGGTGTACGAGCTGACCGGCCCGCAGTCGCTCACCCAGACCGAACAGGTCGAGACGCTCGGCCGGGCCCTCGGCCGCGAGCTGCGCTTCGAGGAGGTGCCCGCGCCGGCCGTGCGCCAGCAGCTCAGCCAGTTCATGGACGCCGACTTCGTGGCCGCCCTGCTGGACCTGATGGCCGACACCGTCGGCAAGCCCGCCCCGGTCAACGACACCGTCGAGCACCTGACCGGTCACCCGCCCCGCCCGTACACCCGGTGGGCCGCGGACAACCTGGCCGCCTTCCGCTGACCACCCGCCCCGGCGGAACGCCGGAGGGCCCGGCCGCGTGCGCGGTCGGGCCCTCCGTGCCGCTCGCGGTCCGTCCGCTCGCCCCCGCTACTCCGTCCGCAGGACCTCCGCCACAGGTGCCCTCGCCGCGCCCCGGGACGGGAGGTAGGCCCCCAGCGCGGCGATCACGGGGCCGGAGAGGACCAGCAGCGCCACCGTCGGCCAACTCCACACCTGCAGAAGCGAGTCCGGCAGATCGAGCCCCGTGCCGCGTCCGGTCAGCGGGACGACGATCCGGTGCGCCAGCATCCCGAGCGGCGCGCCGACGATCCCGCCGACCGCCCCGATCGCCGCCACGGACGTCACCGTCATGGCGATCACCTGGCGCGGAGTCATACCGATGGACTTGAGCATCCCCAGGTCCTTGCGCCGCTCGCGGGTGTTGAGGAGCACCGTGTTGAACACGCCGAGGCCGGAGACGAGGACCAGCATCAGGGTGAGCGTCGACACCACACCGATGATGACCTTCTCGACGGTGTCGGAAGCGCCGTTCACCGACGCGTTCAGCCCCGGATCCGTGCCGGCGGCCGCGGTCGCGTAGCCCTGCGCGTCGGTGCCCTTGGTGAGCTGGACGGAGAAGCCCTGGGCGCGCTGGACCGGGGTGAGCGGGACGAAGCGGTCCCAGTCGAGCGTGGTCACGTCCCAGCCCTCGGTGGTTTCGCCGACGATCTTCTGCGGCTGCGGCCCGTCGCTCGTGTCCAGCGTGATCGTGTCGCCGAGGGACACCTTGTGCCGGTGCCAGAACTCGGACGAGACCACGATCTCGTTCGGCCCCTCGATCCAGCGTCCCCGGACGAGGTCCGGGTGCAGCTCGGCCGTGTCGCCGCTCTCGACGCCCACCCGGACGATGTCCGGCGAGCCGGCCATCCGGGTTTCCGCCACGCTCCGCGCGGACACGTGGGCGGTGCCGGGCAGCGCGCGCAGCAGTGCGAAGAGTTCGGCGTCGGAGTGGGTCGGGCCGGGCTGGTTCCACTTGGGGTTGTTGAGGTCGACGCGCACCTGGACCCGGTCCGTCTGGTCCCGCAGCTTCCCGAACTCGACCACCGAGGCGGAGACGCCGAGCGCCATCGTCACCGTCATGACGCCGAGCACGACGGTCGACAGCGTCAGGGCGGTGCGGCCGGGCCGGGTGAACGGCCACCCCAGGCCCAGGCTCACCGGTCGCGGCAGCCGGGGCCCGCCGAGCCTGCGCTGGACCGCCAGTCCGCGTCCGGTCCGCGGGGCGCCGCCCGCGCTGATGGCGACGGCGGCGGGCAGGCGGCGGGCGCGCAGCGCCGGGACGAGCGCGGACAGCGCGACCAGGACCGGCATCCCGACCAGCACGACCGGATGGACCCAGCTCGGCACGGTCGCCCCGTCGACGACGAGATCGTTGCCGAAGATCCCGAAGAACGCCTGGCGCACCAGCTTCCTGCCGACGAGGCCGCCGACCACCGAGCCGAGCACGCTGCCGATCACGGCGGGGACGGTGACCATGACGAGGTAGACCGCCGTCACCTGGTTCGGTGTGAACCCGAGGGCCTTGAGGACGCCGATGTGCCGGAAGCCCGAGACGACCGCGCCGCTGACGACGTTGCCGACGATCAGGACCGAGACGATCAGACCCAGCACGCCGAAGACCGTCAGGAAGGGCACATAGGTGTTCGGTCCCTTGGCGAGCTCCGCCTTGAGGGCCAGGTAGGAGCCGGTCCCGGTCAGGGCGTCCGACGGCAGGCCCTCGGTGGCGGCGGCGGTGCCGGCCTTCAGCGCCGACTCCGACCCGGCGTCCTCGAAGCGGTACATCATCTGGAACGAGGCCGCGCCCAGGGCCCGGGCCTGGTCCGGTGCGACCCAGCCGCCCGCGGACCGGCTCGCCGAGGAGGCGTAACCGACGACCTTCAGCCTCACGCCGTCCGGGGTGACGACCTCGTGCTCGGACCGGATCTCCATCCGGCCGAGGGACGCGGGCGCGTTCAGGACGATCTCGCCGGGGCCGGACGGCCAGCGGCCGGCGCTGAGTCCGAGGGTGTCGACCGGGGTGTCCGGCCGGTCGCGGCCGACGACGGTGAACGAACCCGACATCCCGATCGGGTGGTCGCCGGTCTCCGAGGGCGAGTGGAGGACGGCCACGGGGTACGGGCCGGCGGCGGCCTCGACGCCGGGGGCCTTCGCGGCCCGGTCGAGCTGCGCCGCGGTCACCTTCGAACTGTCGAACTCGGCGACCACGTGCGCCCCGTTCGCGGCGTCGTAGGCCCGGTCGAAGGGGCCCGACACGGCCGCCAGCAGGCCCAGCGTGGCGATGGCCATGGCGCTGGAGACCATGACGACGACACCGAGGACGAAGGTCTGGAACCTGCGTCGCTTCACGGCTGCCCGGGAGGCCCGCCAGACGGCGCTCATCGTGCGACCGCCGTGGCCGCAGTGTCCGCCGCGACCGTCGTGGCCACCGTGTCCGCCGCGCCGTTCATGGCGCTGTCCCGGGCGATGCGCCCGTCCGCGACCTCGACGACCCGGCGCGCGCACCGCGCGGCGAGCCGCGGGTCGTGGGTGACGACCAGGAGCGTCTGGCCGAGCCCGTTCAGATCCATGAGCAACTGCATCACCTGGTCGCCGGAGCGGCTGTCCAGGGCACCGGTCGGCTCGTCGGCCAGCAGCAGCGCCGGCCGGTTCATCAGGGCCCGCGCGGTGGCGACCCGTTGCCGCTCGCCGCCGGACAACGAGGCCGGGTAGACGTTCCTCCGGTCGGCGATGCCGAGTTCGTCCATGAGCTCCAGGGCGCGCTTGCGGGCCACCGCGGCCTTCAGCCCGACCAGTTGCCCGGACAGGGCGATGTTGTCCAGGGCCGGCAGGTCGTCCAGCAGGTTGAAGAACTGGAAGATCATGCCGACCCGGCGGCGGCGGAACAGGGCCAGGCCCTTCTCGTCGAGCCCGACCAGGTCCTCCCCGCCGACGACGACCGATCCGGCGGACGGCCGGTCCAGCCCGGACACCATGTTCAGCAGCGTCGACTTCCCGGAGCCCGAAGCCCCCATCACGGCGACCGACTCGCCCGCGCCGATCGTCAGCGAGACGCCGTCCAGGGCCGCGTAGTCACCGAAGTCCTTCCGCACGTCCGTGAGTCGGACGACGACGTCCCGTTCCTCGTAACCGCCAGTGTTGGTCATGGCGAGAACACTGCCGACCGCCCTGGTCGAGCGGCATCGGAGCGTCGTCCACATCCCGGGGCCGGGACACCGACCCAGGGTGTACACCCTCGGCCCGATGCCCCCGGACGATCATGCCGTTTACGATCGCGCCATGCCCACGACCCCGCCCGCGACGCTGCTCCACCGTGTGACCCCCGGCGCGTGGACGGCGCTCGCCTGGTGCGTGTCCACGCTGTACTCGTTCGTCGTCCAGATCCGTTGGCCGGGTGAACAACTGCAGCCCTGGGGCGAGAAGAGCCACCGCATCGAGCCGTTCGCGATGAGCCTCCGCGAGCAGGCGATGCTGCTGCTCGCCGCCGCCCTGACGGTCGGTGCCTGCCTGCTGCTGACCCGCCTGGCACTCGTCTCGACGACGCTGCTGGTGCTCGGCGCGCTGGTCCTGACCACCGGCCCGCTGCACACCACCAGCATCGCGCCCCAGCAGTACCTGCCGGTCTGCGTGGCCCTCTGCTTCGCCGCCGCCACCGAGGCCAGGCGGACGTCGCTGTGCTGCGCCGGGCTGGCCCTGGCCGGGCTGCTCGGCTACGTCGGCACGCGCCTGGCGCTGGGGTTCCGGGTGGGCACCTCGATCGAGGCCGTCGTCCTGATGATGGTGGTGGTGGCCTGGGTGGTCGGGAACTCGCGGCGTCAGGAACGCGAGCACACCGAGCAGATGCGTTCCCGGGTCGCCGAGCAGGCGGTGACGGCCGAACGGCTGCGGATCGCCCGCGAGCTGCACGACATGGTCGCGCACAGCATCGGCGTCGTCGCGATCCAGGCCGGGGCCGCCAGGCGCGTCATCGAGACCCAGCCGGAGGGCGCCCGCAAGGCCCTCGGCGTCATCGAGGAGACCAGCCGGGAGACGCTCGCCGGGCTCCGGCGCATGCTCGGCGCGCTCCACGACGCCGAGTCGGGCGCCGCCGGTCGGCCGCTCGCCGGACTCGGGGACGTCGACAGGCTGGTGGAGAACATTCGCGAGGCCGGCATCCGGGTGGACGTCGAGTGGCGCGGGGAGCGGCGTCCGCTGCCGCCCGAGGTCGACCTGTCCGCGTTCCGCATCATCCAGGAGTCCGTCACCAATGTGGTGAAGCACTCCAGGACGCAGCAGTGCCGGGTCTCGGTGGAATTCCGGCCGGGCGACCTGTCCGTCGTGGTCGTCGACAGCGGCTCCGGCAGCGGCCGGGGCGAGGGCACCGGCTACGGTATCGCCGGAATGCGTGACCGGGTGAGGCTGCTGAACGGCGACTTCACCGCCGGTCCGCGCCCCGAGGGCGGCTACCGCGTGACCGCCCGTCTCCCCGTCCCGATGGAGGTCTGATGCCGGTCCGCGTCGTGCTCGCCGACGACCAGCCGCTGATCCGCGCCGGCCTGGTCATGGTGATCACCGACATCCCGGACGTCGAGGTGGTCGGGGAGGCCGGGAACGGCGCCGAGGCCGTGCGGCTGGTGCGGGAACTGGCCCCCGACGTCGTCGTCATGGACATCCGGATGCCCGGCATGGACGGCATCGAGGCCACCCGGATGATCACGAAGGAGGCCGGCGCCCCGCACGTGATCGTCCTGACGACCTTCGACGACGACGACAACGTCTACAACGCCCTGCGGGCCGGGGCCTCGGGATTCCTCGTCAAGGACATGGCCCTGGACGACATCATCACGGCGGTACGGGTCGTCGCCGCCGGGGACGCCCTGATCGCACCGAAGGTGACCCGCCGCCTGATCGAGGAGTTCGCCGCCCGCCCCCAGCACCCCGCCACCCCGCGGCCCAAGGAGATCCAGGGCATCACCGACCGCGAACTCGAGGTGCTGACCCTGATCGGCCGGGGCCTGTCGAACGCCCTGATCGCCGAGACGATGTTCATCAGCACCGCCACCGTCAAGGCCTACGTGACCCGCCTGCTCGCGAAACTCGACGCCCGCGACCGCGTCCACCTCGTCATCCTCGCCTACGAGCACGGCCTGGTCTCCCCGACGGGATAGGACCTGCCGCCTTGTGGGAGCCGTCGCCCCAGGGGGCTCTATTCCTACTTCTTTGATAATCTTTGCTCCATGACTGAGACGCCCTACAGCATCGGCGAGGGGCCGGCCACCAGAGTCAGCCTCTCCCTGCCCGAAGGTACGGCCGAGGCGATCCGCCAACGGGTGGGCAAGCGCGAGTTCTCGGCGTTCATCACCGCAGCCGTCGAGCGGGAACTGCGCGGTCAGATCCTTGACGAGTACCTGGCCGACTACGAACGCCGGAAGGGATCGATCTCGCCGGTGGAGCAGGAGCGCGCACGGCAGGTCTTCGACGAGGTGTTCGCCGAGGAGGGCGGATGGCCCGTCGCAAGTTGAGCCACGAGGGCACCCTGGTGCTCGACTCCGAGGGTCTCTCCAAGCTGCTCGCCGACCACGAGCCCGCCGTCGCGCTGGTGGCGGAGGCCCGGAAGCGGGGCATGGAGGTGGTCATCAGCGCTCCGACCATCATCGAAGCCGTGCACGGCCGTACCGACCAGGCCCGCCTCCGGTGGATCCTGTCCGGGGTGCGGATCGTGCAGGTGGGTGACGAGGAGGCCCGGGCGGCTTCCGCGATGTTGATCGCCGCAGGTCTTCACGGCCACAAGTACGCGATCGACGCGGCAGTGGCCGAGATGGCGCTGCGGCAGCAGCGCCCGGTCGTCCTGCTGACGTCCGACATCGACGACATGGCCAAGCTCTGCGGCGACCGGGTCCGGCTCGTGGCCGTATGACACCGGGCCGGGCCTGCGGGCCCCGCCGCCGCATCCTCGACTGACCCGAACCCACCTGGTGCGAGCCCGAGGCGGCAGGCCCGATACAACGCCGAAGGCCCCGACCGCTGGGCGGTCGGGGCCTTCGTGCTGCCATGGCTGGCAGAGGCGGAGGATACGAGATTCGAACTCGTGAGGGGTTGCCCCCAACACGCTTTCCAATTCTCCCGAACCCCGTCCGCCGGGGTTCACTCCCGTCCTGAACGGCGGCGGAGTGAGCCGTTGGGTGGTGGCCGTACCGGGTTGGACGGCGATGAATGAGACCAAAACTGAGACCACGTTGCCTGGCACCTACGGCCGGATCACCCGTCTTGCTCAGGGTCAGCTATCCGTGTCCTTGGGATGCCGAGGCGAGGCGTAGACGAGATGGACGATCCGCCCCGGCTCGTCGACGAGGTAGCGCGCGCGCCCGCCGGCAGTCACCTCGTACTCCCACTGCGGTAGCTCGTCCCCGCCGAGAACGCGCGTCGCCAGGCGGCCTCGGAGCCGGTGCTGTCGATCGGGGTCACGCGTGGACAGGGGGGCATTGCGGAGGGCTTCGAAACAACGACGAGTGTTCCCCGGCGCCTCCGTGCAGAGGTCGCCCCACCCCTTGGCAGCTTCGTTGGTGGCGAATCGCAGCCGCCACTCGTCACCGACCGGTGGTGGCGGGACGTCGTCTCCGCGCTTGGGGCTCACGGGACGGGTACCTCGCCGTGGTCATCGCCGGTGAGCGGCCCGGTGAGCTGGGCGCTCAGCGTGGGGTCAGCCAGGATCCTGGCGGTGGCCCGCCACTCGACGATCACGCGGTGAAGATTGGCGTGGACGTCCAGTTCCACCACGTCGCGGGTGGCGTTCATGAGGTCGACGACGAACTCGCGCACCTCCTCGGCCGACAAGTGCCGGGTCCACGGGAAGACCTCGGGGAGGGCGAGGAGGACCGCGCGAGCACCCTCGTCGCTGGTGATCAGGGCCGCGAAAAGCCGCGCGGTGACGTCAGCGGTCTCCTCGCGCTCGCGGTCGTGACGTTCGGTGGTCAGGTACAGGTCCTCGCCGTCACGACGAGTGACGTGGACGCGCTGCGCTTGCTCGACGGTGTCCGCGACACGCTTCGAGTTCTTCGAGAGATCGGAGAACGACACGGTGAGAGTGGACATGCGGCCATGCTACTTCGGAACACGTTCCGAAGTCAATGGAAAGGACTGCGCCCCGGAGGCCGGAGCCCAGGGCGGCCGATCGGGCTGGAGGTCCTGCATGGGGTCGCATTGAACGGGGGCGGACGCCGGGGCGATGCCTCCGCTCTCCAGTCGGAATTACGGAGAGTGTCGACGCTGCTCGCAACCTTCGGGGATGTTGACTTCCGGAGGACTCCCGAAGGCTTCTCGCGGCGCGCCCTCCCTGCAAGTGTGAAGTTCACGGCTTGCTTCTTGTGTCGGTCGACCGCAGGGGTGCATTCGCGGCCAGTCCATAAAGATGCAGCTCATCCTCACTCTTCTGATCGGTGGCCTGTGTTTCCCTTGCAGGCCGCTGCAGTGGGGAGCCTTGCGCACTTCAGTGCGCATTTGGTGACCTAATGGTCGGTCATCTAGCTTTGCTCCACGGGGCAGCCGACCGATGACGGGGAGAGTGACTGCGTTGAGTGACAAGAGTAGTGACGGGAGACTCGTCTCCCGAGCCAAGATCGCAGAGCTGGCCGGTGTCGGGGCCTCTGCGGTCACGAACTGGCAGAACCGCTATCCGGACTTTCCGCAGGAGCTGAGGGTCGGCCACAAGCGACTGTTCCGGCTCGCTGACATCGTGCGATGGCTTGACGTCCGGTCTGTGCCCAAGTCGGCACGGAGGGAGGAGGAGCCCTCAGGGGTTACCTACGGTGACAGGGTCCGAGCCTTGTCCGGGCAGTCCGAGGGAGTTCCCGTGGCTGGACAGGCCGCTGGGTTCGCCGTGCCTTCACCGGGTGCCGAGCAGCAGCGGTCGCGGTCCCGGCGGGTTCTGGCGGAGTTGCTGAAGCCTCAGATGGTGGAAATGTGGGGCGCGCCGTCGCTGACGGCTTATCTGTCCTTGCCGATGTGCCTGATCTTTCTGAGGTGGGGAGCACACAAGGACTGGGCGGCCCTGGAGGACCGGGCCGACGCACACCTGGCGCTGACACCCAAGGTCTTCCTCAGCGAGGTGGGGGAGCGAACCGATCGCTTGCTGAAGGGCTGTGGGGTGGCGCCGGCCATGCGGTTTGCGCTGCAGGGTCTTGAGCCCCTACCCGCTGCTGAAGTACCGCAGTTGATGGCCTCGGTGGCTGGACTCGACCGGGATGCCTTCCGGGATCTGCTCGATGCGCATGCCGACATCATGCGTATGGACAGTCGTAGCGCCTTCACACCTAGAACGGTGGTGGCCCTGCTGAGCGAGCTGGTTGCCCCGGAGGGTGTGTCGGGCCGGATCCACGATCCCTATCCGCGTGGCGGTGAACTGCTGTCGGCCATGGTGGCGGCCAGCGGCGATGGTTCGGTGTCGGCAGTGACGGCCGGAAAGCCGGACGAGGCGACGCTGCGCCTGACCGCGATGAACTTGATGCTCCACGGTGTGACTCCACGGGTGAGCACCCATGACATCGCACCATGGCCCGAGCCGGCGGAGCGACGGCGGGAACCGGTGGACCTGGTTCTGGCCAATCCGCCGTTCAACGCCGAATCGGGCCGGATCGCGGCCGGAGGCTGGCGATATGGGCCCCCGCCGCCGTCCAACGCCAACTTCGCCTGGATCCAGCACATCCTCTCCACCCTCGGGCCCGGCGGACGAGCTGCGGTGATCATGGCGGACAACGCTGCCGTATCCGACCAGCCGAGGGAGCGTGCGATCCGGCAGGCCTTGGTCGAGGACGGGGTCGTCGACGGCATCCTCGCCCTTCCCCCGCATCTCTTCACCGGTACCGCGGTGTCGGCCTGCATCTGGTTCCTGTCGGCACCGTCGCAGCGTACCGAGGTGCACTTCATCAATGCCCGCGAGTTGGGTGAGTTGGTCACTCGGACCCGCCGAGAGCTGAGCACCGATGATGTACGGCTCCTGGGGCAGATCCACCGATCGCTGCGTGACGGGAACCCGATGCCCGACGAAGCGCGTGCGCTCGGTCGATCGGTCTCCGTGGAGGAGATCGAGGAGCGTGGTTACTCGCTGAGCCCTGTCGACTACGTCAGCCTCGGTGCGTACGTAGCGGCGACACCCGCGCAGGTGGAATCCGCCCGTCGGAAACTCGACGATGCCTTGGATCTGGCGGGATCCCTGGACGAGGAAGCGCGGCGGTGCTGGGAGCGGGCAGCGCCCGGCCGCAGTCCGGAACCCAGTGCGGGTGGTCGACGGAACGTGCTCCTGCAGGATCTGTGCAAGGTGCAGCCCGGGCCGTCACCCTCCTTGCTGAACCCCGGGATGTACTCCGAGGACGGCCCTGTTCGTGTGGTGCTGCCCAAGCACCTGCGAAACCGGCGGATCCACGGCAGCGAGGACACCAGGATCTCGGCACGCGACGCGCAGCAGCTCGAACGGTTCCTGTTGAGCGAGGGCGACATCCTTTGCACGCGTACCGGGACGGTCGGACCCGTGGCACTGGTGGGAGCGGAGGGCGCCGGCAGCCTCTACAACGGAAATCTCCTTCGGCTGCACGGCTTCGAGCCCGGCGTGGACCCGCGTTTCGTTCTGGCATACCTCTCCCTTCCGGGAACCCAGGCGTGGATCAAGGACCGGGCGGCGATGTCGACCGTTGACTCGATCAAGACCAGCGCGATGAGGCAGCTCCCGGTATCGCTGCCGCCGTACGAGGAGCAGCACCGCATCGGAGAGCTTCTGCGTGTGCTCGACGACCAGGTCGCAGCCCACGAGCAGGTGGCTGCCGCAGCCGATGCCGCCAGGGGCGAGCTCTCAACGCTCTTGATGGACATCGCGGCGATGCCGACCGCCCACCAGCCCGATGCCGGACTCGTCCCTTACATCGACCACACCACAGAAGAGGAAGCCGAAGATGAGTAGCCTGCCCGTCGTCACGCGAGTTCCGTGGCTGCTTGTCTCCGCGCTTGCCTCCGTGATCATCGCCTTGCTGGCCTTCATGCTGAAGCGGAGCGCCGGCACGGATCGGCACAGTGCTGTCATCACCGCTGGCGCGGCCTTCGCCAGCTGCATGCTGCTCTGCCTCGCGGTCCTCTCCGCCGCCGTGAGCGGTTGAACCGGACACCGGAGACGACGAAGGCCCGGACCGCTGAGCGGTCCGGGCCTTCTGCCGGCGGAGGATACGAGATTCGAACTCGTGAGGGGTTGCCCCCAACACGCTTTCCAAGCGTGCGCCCTAGGCCACTAGGCGAATCCTCCGTGGGAGAGCTTAGTACATGTTTTGGGGTGCTCGCGACCACGTATCTCGGAGGTCGGGGGCGGGGGTGGCCTGCGGATGGTGGGGCGGGGTGGTGGTGGAGGGGTGGGCCCCGGATCCGGTAGTGTGGGGGCCAGCCCCTCGTGTGGCGCTAACTCTCTGAACTCCCCCAGGGCCGGAAGGCAGCAAGGGTAGGAGGGCTCTGGCGGGTGCGCGAGGGGTCTTTGCGTTCCCGGGGGGCCGGTGGGGCGCGGGGCGTCGAGGGGCGACGCGTTTGTCGGTCCGTCCCGATATCGTCGGGGGTGTGTCCCTAGCCCTGTACCGCCGCTACCGCCCGGAGACCTTCGCGGAGGTCATCGGGCAGGATCACGTGACCGCTCCGCTCCAGCAGGCCCTGCGCAACAACAGGGTCAATCACGCGTACTTGTTCAGTGGCCCTCGCGGCTGCGGCAAGACGACGAGTGCCCGCATCCTGGCCCGCTGTCTCAACTGCGAGCAGGGGCCGACGCCCACGCCGTGCGGTGAGTGCCAGTCCTGCACGGACCTCGCCACGGGCGGGCCCGGGTCGATCGACGTGATCGAGATCGACGCGGCCTCGCACGGTGGTGTGGACGACGCGCGCGACCTTCGGGAGCGGGCCTTCTTCGCGCCGGTGCACAGCCGGTACAAGATCTTCATCCTGGACGAGGCGCACATGGTGACCTCGGCCGGCTTCAACGCGCTGCTGAAGGTGGTGGAGGAGCCGCCGGAGCATCTGAAGTTCATCTTCGCCACCACCGAGCCGGAGAAGGTGATCGGGACGATCCGGTCCCGGACCCACCACTACCCGTTCCGGCTGGTGCCGCCCGGCACCCTGCGCGACTACCTGGCGGAGGTGTGCGGCCGGGAGGGGATCCAGGTCGAGGACTCCGTGTTCCCGCTGGTGGTGCGGTCGGGCGCCGGTTCGGTGCGTGACTCGATGTCCGTGATGGACCAGCTGCTGGCCGGCGCCGCCGAGGGCGGTGTGACGTACGGGATGGCCACGTCGCTGCTCGGGTACACGGACTCGGCGCTGCTGGACGAGGTGGTGGACGCGTTCGCCGCGCACGACGGGGCGACGGTGTTCCAGGTGGTCGACCGGGTGGTCGAGGGCGGTCACGACCCGCGCCGGTTCGTCGCGGACCTCCTGGAGCGGCTGCGCGACCTGGTGATCCTCGCCACGGTGCCGGACGCGGGGGAGAAGGGGCTGATCGACGCCCCGGCCGACCGGATCGCGGTGATGCAGGCGCAGGCGGACGCGTTCGGGGCCGCGGAGCTGAGCCGGGCGGCGGACCTCGTCAACACCGGGCTGACGGAGATGCGCGGCAACGCGGCACCCCGGCTCCAGCTGGAGCTGATCTGTGCCCGGGTGATGCTGCCGGGCGCGTACAGCGACGAGCTGTCGTTGCAGGCGCGGCTGGACAAGCTGGAGCGGCGGGCCGCGAGCGGTGGCTTCGCCGTGGGCGGCGGTGTCGCCGTGCCCGGCGGTCCGGTGGCGGCGGCGCCGATGCCGCAGCTGGTGCAGGCACCGGCGGTGATGCCGGCGGCGCCCGAGGCACCGCAGGTCGCACCGCAGGCGCCGGTGCAGGTGCAGCCGACTCCCGTGTCTGCTCCCGCTTCCGCTCCCACGCCCGCTCCCGCGCAGCCGGCCGGCCCGGCGCCCGGGGCGTGGCCGATCAAGCGCAGCTTCCCGCCCGCCGGGGAGGCGCCCGCGGCGGAGGCACCGGCCCCCGTGGCCGCAGCGGCCCCCGCGCAGCCCGCTCCGGTGGCGGCTCCGGCCGCCCCCGTTCCGGCCCCCGCCCCCGCTCCGGCGTCCGGCGGGCAGCCGTCGGCGGCGGCGCAGCAGGGCGCGGGCCAGGTCCGGCAGCTGTGGCCGCAGATCCTGGAGGCGGTGAAGAACCGTCGCCGGTTCACCTGGATCCTGCTCAGCCAGAACGGCCAGGTGGCCGGATTCGACGGCAGCGTGCTCCAGGTCTCGTTCATCAACGCGGGTGCCCGCGACAGCTTCGTGAGCAGCAACAGCGACGACGTGCTGCGGGCCGCGCTGGCGGACGCGCTCGGCGTGGACTGGCGGATCGAGTGCATCGTCGACCCGTCCGGTGGCGCGGGTGGCCCCGGCGGCGGCTCCGCCGCTGCCGCGACCCCGAGTGGTGGCGGGGGCGGCTGGGGTGCCCCACCGGCGCGTCCGGCGGCGCCCGCGCCCCAGATGGCGCCCGTCGCGCCGGCTCCCGCGGTCGCGCCCGCTCCGGCGCCCCGTCCGGCCGCCGCGCCGACCCCGGCGCCGGTCGCGCCGGTGCCGCCGCCCGTCCAGGCCTCGCCGTCGCCGTCCCCGGCGTACCCGGCCTACCCGGCGCAGGGGGTGGCCCCGGAGGACGACGTGCCGGAGGAGGACGACCCCGATCTGAACGAGGACGTGTTCTCCGGCCAGGAGCTGATCATCCGGGAGCTGGGCGCCACGGTGCTGGAGGAGATCCGGCACGGTGGCAACTGAGCAGCACGTAGGCTCGTCGAGGACGTAGCAGGAGCGGACCGAACGCAAGGAGTGAGCCGTGTTCCCCGGTGGTGGCCAGCCCAACATGCAGGCGCTGCTCAAGCAGGCGCAGAAGATGCAGCAGGACCTCGCCCAGGCGCAGCAGGAGCTGGCCGAGGCCAAGGTGAGCGGTTCGGCGGGCGGTGGCCTGGTCGAGGCGACGGTGACCGGTTCCGGCGAGCTGGTGGCGCTGACCATCGCCCCGGCCGCGGTCGACCCGGAGGACACCGAGACGCTGGCCGACCTCGTCCTGGCGGCCGTCCGGGACGCCAACCAGGCCGCGCAGAAGATGCAGGCCGAGCGGATGGGCCCGCTGACCCAGGGCCTCGGCGGCGGGATCCCGGGTCTGCCGTTCTGACGGTGGTCCTTCGAGCGTGACGCTCCGCCCGTGACAGCGGGTACGGGCCGGGGCACCGGAGCGTACGGGGCGGACAGTCGGGTCCGGAGTTCGGACAACGGACCTGTGTGATTAATGCGGGAGTCGGGCGTCGGGCGGTGCGCCCGGCGTCCGATTCGTTGGATGATGGCACCGGAGCACCCCGCGCGGGTGCCACCGGTCCAACCCGAGGGAAGGCGCGACGTGTACGAGGGCGTGGTTCAGGACCTGATCGACGAACTGGGCAGGCTGCCCGGCGTCGGGCCCAAGAGCGCGCAGCGGATCGCCTTCCACGTCCTGCAGGCCGACCCGGTCGACGTCCGCCGGCTGGCGCACGCGCTGCTGGAGGTCAAGGACAAGGTCCGGTTCTGCGCCGTCTGCGGCAATGTCGCGGAGGCCGAGAAGTGCCGGGTCTGCCTGGACCCGCGCCGCGACCTCGCGGTCATCTGTGTGGTCGAGGAGTCCAAGGACGTCGTCGCCATCGAGCGCACCCGGGAGTTCCGCGGCCGCTACCACGTGCTGGGCGGCGCGATCAGCCCGATCGAGGGCGTCGGCCCGGACGATCTGCGGATCCGCGAGCTGCTGGCACGGCTGGCGGACGGCACTGTCACCGAGCTGATCCTGGCCACCGACCCCAATCTGGAGGGGGAGGCGACCGCCACCTACCTGGCCCGGCTGTGCAAGCCGATGGGCCTGAAGGTGACCCGCCTGGCGAGCGGCCTGCCCGTCGGCGGGGATCTGGAGTACGCGGACGAGGTCACACTCGGTCGCGCCTTCGAAGGGAGACGACTGCTCGATGTCTGACCGGACGATCAACCAGCAGCCCCACGCGCCCCATCAGGCCGGGCCGGAGGAGGAGCGTGACACCGCGCAGGTGCCGCACCCTCCGCACACGCACGCCCATGGCTCGGAGCCGGACGACTTCGCGGTGCAGATCGCGGACTCGGTGGAGAGCTTCGTGCTCTCGGTGACCGAGGTCGCCAAGGGTGACGAGCCCGGCAGCGCCGTCTCCCTCCTCCTGCTGGAGGTCTCGCAACTGCTGCTGGCCGGCGGCCGGCTGGGCGCCATCGAGGACGTCGTCCCCGAGGACCGGTTCGAGCCCGACGCCGGTCCGGAGCCGGACGCCGAGCAGCTGCGGGAGCGGCTGGCCGTGCTGCTCGCGCCGATCGACGTCTACCACGAGGTCTTCGACCCGTACGGGCCGCCGGAGAAGCCGAGCGCGTTCCGGATCTCGGACGACCTGGCCGGGGTGGTGAGCGAGCTGCAGCACGGGCTCACCCACTACCGCGAGGGCCGGGTCAGCGAGGCGCTCTGGTGGTGGCAGTTCTCGTACCTGTCCAACTGGGGCACCACCTGCACGGCCGTCCTGCGGGCGCTGCAGTCGCTGATCGCGCACGTCCGGCTGGACAGCCCGATCGGGGCGGCGCCGGACGGGGCGGACACCGACAACGACGGGCTCACCGACGAGCAGCTGGAGCAGCAGGCCGGTGACCTGATGGCGGCGGAACTCGGCCTGGGCCACTGACGCCACCCGAAGGCGCAGGCGCGGGACACGGGGACACAGGCCGCCCGGGCCCCCGGCGGCGGGAGTGTGACGGAAACCTCACTCCCGGCCACCGGACGGAAAACCCCGGGGCGGCCGTCCCTTCGTCCGCCGATTCTTCGGAACGGCGGACGCCCGCCCGCAGACCTGCCGGTGGCGGTATCCGCACCCCCGCTCACCTGCCGAAACGTGTGTCTCATCATATGGAAAGCGGAGGTCGGGGCACCCCCGCTCGGTAGACTGGCGCCGACCGCACAGCCCCCGCCACCCGGGGGTGCGGGGGCCGAGGGCCCCCGGAAACGACACAAGTCGAGGAGCGCACGTGGGCCTTGTCGTGCAGAAGTACGGCGGCTCATCCGTTGCGGATGCCGAGGGCATCAAGCGCGTGGCCCGTCGAATCGTTGACGCCAAGAAGGCCGGCCATGAGGTCGTCGTCGTGGTGTCCGCGATGGGCGACACGACGGACGAGCTCATCGAACTCGCGGAGCAGGTGTCACCTCTCCCCGCCGGCCGCGAGTTCGACATGCTGCTGACCGCTGGAGAGCGCATCTCCATGGCACTGCTGGCCATGGCGATCAAATCCCTGGGCCACGAGGCGCAGTCGTTCACAGGAAGCCAGGCCGGCGTCATCACCGACTCCGTCCACAACAAGGCGCGCATCATCGATGTGACGCCGGGCCGCATCCGCACCGCCCTGGACGAGGGCAACATCGCGATCGTGGCCGGTTTCCAGGGCGTCTCGCAGTCGAGCAAGGACATCACCACGCTCGGCCGGGGCGGCTCGGACACCACCGCCGTCGCCCTCGCCGCCGCCCTCAAGGCCGAGGTCTGCGAGATCTACACCGACGTGGACGGCGTGTTCACCGCCGACCCGCGCGTGGTGAAGAAGGCCCGCAAGATCGACTGGATCGCCTACGAGGACATGCTGGAGCTGGCCTCGTCCGGGTCCAAGGTGCTGCTCGACCGCTGTGTGGAGTACGCGCGCCGCTACAACATCCCGATTCACGTACGCTCGTCGTTCTCGGGTCTTCCCGGGACGATCGTCAGCAACGACAACCCGCACCAGCCCGAAGGGGGCGAGATGGAGCAGGCCATCATCTCCGGAGTCGCCCACGACACGTCCGAGGCCAAGGTCACGGTCGTCGGCGTCCCCGACAAGCCGGGCGAGGCGGCGCGCATCTTCCGTGCCATCGCCGACGCCGAGGTCAACATCGACATGGTCGTGCAGAACGTCTCGGCGGCGTCGACCGGTCTGACCGACATCTCCTTCACCCTGCCGAAGGCCGAGGGCCAGAAGGCCATCGACGCGCTCGACCGGGTCCGGGAGGGCATCGGCTACGAGTCGCTCCGCTACGACGACGCGATCGGCAAGATCTCGCTGGTCGGCGCGGGCATGCGCTCCAACCCGGGCGTCACGGCGACCTTCTTCGAGGCGCTCTCCGCGGCCGGCGTCAACATCGAGCTGATCTCCACCTCGGAGATCCGGATCTCGGTGGTCACCCGCGCCGACGACGTCAACGCGGCCGTGCAGGCCGTCCACTCCGCCTTCGGGCTGGACAGTGAGACGGACGAGGCCGTGGTCTACGGGGGCACCGGGCGATGACCCGGCGGCCGAACCTCGCCGTCGTCGGCGCCACCGGCGCGGTCGGCGAGGTGCTCCTCGGCCTGCTCTCCCTCCGCCAGGACATCTGGGGCGAGATCCGTCTCGCCGCCTCCCCGCGCTCGGCCGGTCGCAAGGCGGTCGTGCGCGGGGAGTCCGTCGAGGTCCTCCCGCTGTCCGAGGAGCTCTTCGACGGGGTGGACGTCGCGCTGTTCGACGTCCCCGAGCAGATCGCCGCCCGCTGGGCGCCGATCGCGGCCGCCAAGGGTGTGGTGGTGGTCGACAACTCCGGCGCGTTCCGGCTGAACGACGCCGTTCCCCTGGTGGTGCCCGAGGTCAACGCGGCAGCCGTCCGGATGCGCTCGCGCGGGATCGTGGCGAGCCCGGACTCCACCACCCTGACCATGCTCGCGGCGATCGGCGCCCTGCACGCCGAGTACGGCCTGGAGTCGCTGGTGGTCGCCTCCTACCAGGCCGCCTCCGGGCTCGGCCGGGACGGCACGGACACGCTGCGCGCCCAGCTCGCCCAGGTGGCCGGCACCGAGGTCGGCGAGCAGACCGGCGACCTGCGGGCGGTGATCGCCGACCACGGACCGTTCGCCGCCCCGCTCGCGCTCAACGCGGTGCCCTGGGCCGGTGAGCTGACCGACGGCGGCTGGTCGTCGGAGGAGCGGACCGTGCGCGACGAGTCCCGCAAGATCCTCGGCCTGCCCGGGCTCAAGGTCTCGGCGACCTGTGTGCGGATCCCGGTGGTGCGCACCCACGCGCTCGCCGTGCACGCGGTGTTCGAACGCGAGGTCACCCAGGAGCACGCCCACGAGATCCTCCGCGACGCCCCCGGGGTGCTGCTGTACGACGATCCGGCGGCGGGCGAGTTCCCGACGCCGAACGACGTGGTGGGGACGGACCCGGTCTGGGTCGGCCGGCTGCGGCGCGCCCTGGACGACCCGAACGCGCTGGACCTCTTCCTCTGCGGCGACAACCTGCGCCGGGGCGCGGCACTGAACGCCCTTCAGATCGCCGAGCTGGTGGCGCGGGAGATCGCCGACCGGGCTGCGGCGGCCGGGACCGAAGGTGCCGGTGGTGCCGGTACCGGTGGTTCCGGGGCGGCTGCCGGGACGGATGCCGAGGGTGCCGGGACGGGCGCGGACGGTGTCGGAGCGGGCTGAATCCGCCCGTCCACCCGGAGTCTGCGCGGTTTGTTCGCGGACTGCTTGACGAATCCTCGCCGAATTCCCTGGAGGGGCGTTCGGCCCATGCGCGAGAATGTGCGCCGGGGCGGGCAACCATGACAGGGGATCGAGTGTCCAACGGGCGTGGCGAACGTGATGGTGGGGGCAGGAGCGGGCATCTCGGCGGCAGCCGCGGTGACGTTCCCGTCGCGTGTCCAGTGGCCTGCGGATAGGCCGGAAGAAAGCCAGATGACGGCAGTTGCACCCGGTGCCGCGGGTCCTGGCGCCGGTACCGCTGCCGGTGCCAGCGAGGACCTGCTCACCGAGACCTATCAGGCGCACTACCGCTCCTTGCTGCGGCTGGCCGCGCTGCTCCTCGACGACCTGTCGAGCTGTGAGGACGTGGTCCAGGAGGCCTTCATCCGGGTGCACGCGGCCAGGCGGCGGGTGCGGGAACCGGAGAAGACCCTCGCCTATCTGCGGCAGACCGTGGTCAACCTGTCCCGGTCGACGCTGCGGCGCAGGATCCTCGGGCTGCGGCTGCTGCCGAAGCCCATGCCTGACATGGCCAGTGCAGAAGAAGGCGCCTACGATGCGCTGGAGCGGGACCAGTTGAAGGTCGCGCTACGGGGTCTGCAACGCCGTCAGCGGGAGGTGCTGGTGCTGCGCTACTTCGTGGACATGACGGAGGCGCAGGTCGCCGAGACCCTCGGCATCTCGCTCGGTTCGGTGAAGGCGTACGGCTCACGGGGGCTTGCCGCGCTGAGGGTCCAGATGGAGGCCGGG
This sequence comes from Kitasatospora purpeofusca, assembly GCF_036010405.1. Lineage (NCBI taxonomy): Bacteria > Bacillati > Actinomycetota > Actinomycetes > Kitasatosporales > Streptomycetaceae > Kitasatospora > Kitasatospora purpeofusca. The sequence continues at coordinate 5,270,200 of NZ_CP108561.1, forward strand.
CATGGCTGAGGACGGTCGGACGGGTGACGGCGGCCGGGGGGGTTCCCCAGCGTCGACCGGTCAGGACGAGCGACTGGTACGGGAGTTGATGCTGAGGGCGGTCGCCGGGGTGCAACCGGATCCCGGCGGACTCCAGCGCATCCGGCGGGCGGTGCCGCGGCGGAGGGCCGCCCGGCGCGGGGCCTGGACCGGCGCCGCCGCCGTGGCCGTGGTCGCCTCGTTCCTCCTGCCGGCCCTGCACACCACCGACCACCTCGGCCTGTCCGGCGGTCCCGGCTCGTCCGGCGCGGGGAGCGGCAGTGTCTCCCCGAGCGTCGCCGGCACCCTCCCAGGCGGAGGCAGCGGCGGCGCGCACCGCCCGCCGGTCCCCGACAGCGGGACGCCGACCGCCCCCGGCAGCCCGTCCGGCAGCGTCGGCAGCGAGCCGAGCGCCGGGCAGAGCAGCACCGGTCAGCTGCCCGGCACCTTCGACCCGGGCCCCACCACCACCGGCGGCGGGGCCGACACCCCGGTCCTGGCGCTGTGCACCCGGGCCGACCTCGGACAGGGCACCGCGCAGCTCGGCGCCCCGGACGCGGACGGCCGGGTCTACGGCTCCTTCACGATGACCAATGTCTCCGGACGCAGCTGCCGGCTCGGCGGGCCCGGATCGGTCACGGTCACGGGCAGAACGGGAGCCACCGGCAGCACCGGCAGCACGGGGGCGGACGCCGGGAGGATCCGGATCGCCTTCCACACCGCCGGCGACCCGGCGATCGGGCTGCCCACGCCCGGCCCGTCGGCCGGCCCCGCGACGGGGGCCGACGCCGGGAGCAACGGCCTCGTCCTCGCGCCGCGCGCCGTCTACCGGGTCGACATCGCCTGGATCCCTGACCCGGCGGGCTGTCCCGTCCCCGGGGGGACGACCTCGCCGAGCGCCTCCGCCGGGTCCGGGGGAGCGGGCTCGACCGGCGGCGGTGCGGCGGGCGGGGTGACCGGTGGAGGCGGGGCGACCGGTGGCGGTGCCACCGGGTCCGCGGCGGGTGACGGGGGCGCGACCGGCGGCACGGGCGGGGGCGGCGCGCTTCCCGGGGCCGGCGGCCCGAGCAGTTCGGGCTCCGGCTCCGGCTCGGGTTCCGGGTCCGGCGCGGGTGCGAGTACGGGCGGTGGCTCCGGGCCGGGCTCCGCCGGAGTCGCGGCGACCGGCGGCCGGCCGGGCGGGCCCGGGACGTCGACCGGTGCTCCCGCCGGAGCGAGCGAGGTGAGCCGGGCGGGCGGGGCCACCGAGGGGGCTCCGGCGGTCGGACCCACCGGGGCGCCGAGCACGGCCCCGCAGCCGAGCGGCTCGACCAGTGGGGGGAGCACCGGGACCCCGAGCCCGTCGGCGACCCCCGCGCCAGGTCCGAGCCGGGGCTCGTCGAGCGTCACCCTGGCGTACACGCCGGCCCCGGGCAATCCGGCCGCGGCCCGGATCGTCCTGGCCGAGGCCTGCGCGGGCACGGTCTACCGCACCGCGCCGAGCGCCGTCGTGCCGGACGGCCGGGCCCCGGCGCCGGGTACCTCGCCGTCGGCGGGGTGACGTCGGCGGGGCGACCGCGTGCCCGGGCCGCGCGGTCGGAGCCGCGCGCGAGAAGTCGGCGGGGCCGACTTTCAGGTCCGAGGTGGGGACCTGGGGACGGGCGGAGTGTGAGGAGTGGTTACCGTGGGGGGTGTGTACCGGTTTCTCCTCACCCCGCGCTGGCTGAGCGGCACCGCGCTGGCCGTGGCGGCCGTCGCGGTGTGCGTCTGGCTCGGTTCCTGGCAGCTGGGCCGGTTCGAGGACCGCGTCTCCTCGCACCAGGAGATCAGCCGCGCCGTGAACGACGCCGGCGCGCCCCGTCCGCTCGGTGAACTGCTCGCCGCCGACCGGCCGCAGGTCACCACCGACACCGTCGGCCGCGCCGTGACGGTCACCGGCACCTTCGACCCGGAGCACCAGCTGCTGGTGCCCAACCGGGAGCTGGACGGCCGGCCGGGCTACTACGTGCTCACCCCGCTGCGCACCGCCGACGGCCGGACGGTCGCGGTCGTCCGGGGCTGGGCACCCGGGACACCACCGGCCGGGGCGTCCGCGCCCGGGGCTCCGGCGGACGCGCCCACCGGCGAGGTGACGCTCGGCGGCCGGCTCCAGGCCGGCGAGACCAGCGGCAGCAACGGCGCCGTGGCCGGCGGCCTCCCCGAGGGGCAGCTCGGCACCATCAACCGTGCCGCGCTCGTCAACAAGCTCGCCCTCGACGGCTGGTACGACGGCTGGGTGTCCGCCGACGTCGCGCCCGAGGGGCTCACCCCGGTGCCGACCGTCCAGCCGCAGGGCGGTGACGGCCTCTCCTTGCGGGCGTTCCAGAACCTCGGCTACACGCTGGAGTGGTTCGTCTTCGGCGGTTTCGTGGTGTTCATGTGGTTCCGGCTGCTGCGCCGTGAGGCGGAGGCCGAGCAGGACCGGGCGCTCGGACTGGACCCGGTCCTGGACTGACCGACCGGCGGCGCCCCCGGTGATCGGGGGGCGCCGCCGTCGCGTCAGCGGGTCGGCTTCGCCGGTGGCACGGCCGGTGCCGCCGGCTTGGACGGCAGTACCGGCGACGGTGCCTTGCCGGACGGCACCGGTGCCACCGCCGTGCCCGAGGGCGAGGACGCCGTGCCCGACGGCGTCGGCGAAGCGGTCGGTGACGGCGAGGCGGTCGGCGGCGGGTTGTCGCACCGGCGGCCGTTGCTGTTGCCGCTGCCGTTGGAGTCGTCGTCCGAGTCGTACCGGTCGGTGTGGTGACGCGTCGTGCGGCCGCTCTTCGAACCCTTGGAGCTCTTCGACCCCTTCGAGCTCGACTTGGCGAGCAGCACCGCACCGCCCTCGTCCCCGCCCCCGGCCACCGCCGTGAGGAAGGCGGCCTTCACCGCCGCGGAGGTGGCCGCCGGCGGAGCGACGGCGGACGGCGGGGGAGACACGGGCGAGGACGACGGCGCGGCGGAGGACGGCGAGGCGGCCGGCGGACAGGCCGCGCTCCCGCCGCCGTCACCGCCGTCCTGCCCCGAGCAGCCGGTGAGCACCAGTGCCCCGGCCACCCCCGCCCCCAGGATCGTCAGCAGGCGTCTCACCCGTGTCCCCCGTTCACCGCTTCTCGCTGTCCGCCCGATTCTCGCCGACCGGCAGGCCGCCGAGGTGCCGACGGACGAAGTCGATCTCCAACCGCAACTGCTTGATCCGCTCGTCCACGACCAGCGATCCGTGCCCGGCGTCGTACCGGTACACCTCGTGCGGCTTGCCGAGCCGCTCCAGCTCCGCGACGTAGTTGTCGATCTGCTTGATCGGGCAGCGCGGGTCGTTGACCCCGGCGCTGATGTAGACCGGCACCGCGACCCGGTCGATGTACGTCAGCGGGGAGGAGGCGGTCCAGCGCTCCGGCACCTCCTCGGGCGTGCCGCCGAAGAGCGTGCGGTCGATCGCCTTCAGCGCCTCCATCTCGTCGTCGTACGCGGTCAGGTAGTCCGCGACGGGAACGGCGGCGACGCCGAGGCTCCACAGCTCGGGCTGCACGCCGAGGCCGAGCAGCGTGAGGTAGCCGCCCCAGGAGCCGCCGGCCAGCACCAGCCGGTCCGGGTCGGCCAGCCCGCTCTCCACCGCCCAGCCGCGCACGGCGGCGATGTCCTCCAGCTCGATCAGGCCGACCCGCTCGCGCAGCGCGTCCGTCCAGGCCTGGCCGTAGCCGGTCGAGCCGCGGTAGTTGACCCGGACCACCGCGAAGCCGTGGTCCAGCCAGGCGGCCGGCCCGGCGGCGAAGGAGTCGCTGTCGTGATGGGTCGGGCCGCCGTGGATCTCGAACACGGTCGGGAACGGGCCCTCGCCCGCCCCGGCCGGCCGCTGGACCAACGCGTGCACCCGGCCGCCGGGCCCGTCCACCCAGACGTCCTCGACCGGCACCGAGCCGGGCGGGACGTTGCCGGGCGCGCGCAGCACGACCGTGCCGGCGGTGGAGCGGACGGCGGACGGGTCGGCGGCGGAGGACCACAGGAACTCCACCGTGCCGTCGGGGCGCGGGGTGGCGCCGCCGACCGTGCCGCGCGGGGTGTCCAGCCGGGTGAGCACGCCGTCGTCCAGGGAGTAGGAGAACAGCTCGCTGCGCGCCTCGTACTCGTGCTCGATCAGCAGCGCGCGGGCGCCGGGGCGCCACTGGGCGGAGAGGTCGCCGGGCAGTTCGCGACCCTGCTCGTCGCGGAGTGCCAGGGCGGTCTCCTGGCCGGTCGCGACGTCCCAGATCATCGGCTCCCAGCGGCCGGTGCGCTGGTGGGCGACCAGCAGCCGGGTGTCGCCGTCGACGGGCGCGAAGCCCAGGCAGGCGACCCCGCGCGGGTGCTCGTGGCCGGTGACCTCGTCCAGTTCGGCGAGGGTGGGGACGGCGGAGGCGTCGTCACCGGGCACTGCGGTTCCGTCGCCGGAGAGGCGGACGACCCGGATCGCGCCGTGCATGGCGTCGCCGTGCTCGGTGTGGTCGATGGCCAGCAGGGTGCCGTCGTGGCTCAGGTCGCCGACGCCGCCGTACTCGGCGTGCCGGTAGATCTCGACGGCCTCGGCCGCGCCCGGGCGGCGCAGGTGCAGGGTGGTGCCGTCCTCGTCGGTCGACCGGCCGACCACCACGGTGCCGTCGCGGCCGAGGGCGAGACCCGCGTCGTAGGACGGGGCCAGACCGGGGACGGCCTCCTCGTCCGGACCGGCGGCGCCCTCGGGGCGGCCGGCGAACGGCTGGCGGCGCCAGACGCCGTACTCGTCGCCGTCGCTGTCGTCGAACCACCAGATCCACTCGCCGTCGGGGGACAGCTCGGCATCGGTGGTGCCGTTCGGACGGTCGGTGGCCCGCCGGTGGGTGTCGGTGGCGCGGTCCCAGGCGTAGACCTCGTAGGTACCACTGGAGTTGGACACGTACAGCGCCCGGTCGGGGGCGTCCTCGGCCCAGTCCGGCAGGGAGACCCGTGCCGCCCTGAACCGCTGCTCCCACGCCGGAACGGCGCTCTTCTCCTCGCTCATCCACCCACCCAACCAGATCGGGGCGAGGAAACGGAACGGGACGGGGAAACGGGGGTGGGGAGGGCCGTACCGGTCCTCCCCACCCCCGTTCCTGCGGGGCCTTCCGGTCGTTCCTGTCCTCCCTGCCCTCCCTGTCTTCCCTGTCCTTCCAGCTGTCCCACTCCTTCCGGTCCGCTCACCCCGTTCGGCGGGGCAGCAGCTGGACCAGGCCCGCCAGCAGCAGCTCCAGGACCGCCAGCGCCCCCAGGCTGCGCCCGAAGGCGGCGGCCGGGTCGGCGGCGCCGTAGTAGAGGATGCCGATCAGCGCGACCCCGAGCGCCCCCGCGACCTGCTGGACGGTGGCCACCAGACCCGCGGCCGAGCCGGCCAGCCGGGGTTCGACGCCGGCCAGCACCAGCGAGGTCACCGGGGCGATCACCAGCCCCATCCCGAGCCCGTCCACGAACAGGCCCGGTGCCAGCCACCAGACGCTGCCGGTGGTGCCCGCCAGGTGCACGGCCAGCCCGAGCAGGCCCAGCCCGGCGGCCATCAGCAGCCCGCCCAGCGCGATCGCCTGCCGGCCGAGCCGGGCGGCCACCCGGTGCGCGGTGGTGGAGGTCAGCAGGTAGCCGAGGCCGATCGCGGTGAAGACCAGGCCCGCCCCGAGCGCGTCCAGACCGAGGCCCGGCTGCAGGTAGAGGGCGAGCACCAGGAAGAACGAGGCCTGGCCGAGCCAGAAGGCCAGCTGGGCGAGCAGACCGGCGGTGAACGCGCGGTCCCCGAACAGCCGGGTGTCGACCAGCGGCGAGCCGCCCGACCGTCCGCGCCGGTGCTGGTGGACGGTGAGGAGCACGAGCAGCGCCGCCGCGCCGCCCAGGCAGAGCCCGGTCCACAGCGGCCAGCCGCTCTCGCGGCCCTGGATCAGCGGCAGCACCAGGCCGGTCAGGGCGAGGCTGACCAGCACGACGCCCACCGGGTCGAGACCCGGCCGGTGCGGGGCCCGCGACTCGGGCAGGCAGCGCCGCACCAGGGCCAGGGCGGCCAGGCCGACCGGCAGGTTGAGCAGGAAGCAGCTGCGCCAGTCCAGGCCGAACAGGTCGGCGCGGATCAGCACGCCGCCGATCAGCTGGCCGAACACCGCTCCGAGCCCCATCGTCAGCCCGTACATCGCGAACGCCCGGGCCTGCGCCGCGCCGCTGTACGCGGTCCGCAGGATCGCCAGCACCTGCGGGCCCATCAGCGCCGCCGCCAGGCCCTGGGCGACCCGGGCGCCGACCAGGGTGCCCGCCGTCGGGGCCAGGCCGCAGGCGGCCGAGGCCAGGGTGAACAGGGCCAGGCCGAGGCCGAACATCCGGCGGCGGCCGTACCGGTCGCCGAGCCGGCCGGCGGTGATCAGTCCGACGGCTAGGGCGAGGCCGAAGCCCGCGACCACCCATTGGACGGCGGCGGGGCCGGCTCTCAGGTCGGCCTGGAGGGAGGGGACGGCGACGTTGACGACGAAGACGTCGAGGGCGGTCATGAAGGTCGCGGTCAGCAGGACCGGCAGCAGGCCGCGCGGAGCGGGGGCGGCCGGGGCGGTCGCCGGGGCGGTGGTCTGCGCGGTGGCCGGGGTGGTGCTGCGGGCGGTCAGGGTGCTGGACAAGGTCTGCTCCGGTGGGTGTGCGGCGGGAGTGCGTGCGGCGGGCGGATGGGCGGGCGGGGGCGGGCGTTGCGGCCCGGGGCCGGGGCGGGCGCACAGGTCGCCCGCCCCGGGGTACTGCCGGCAGTCGGAGGAGGCCGACGGTTCAGGCGCCGGGGACGCGGTCGAGGAAGCCGTACACCGAGGCGATCCGGCCCTCCGCGTCGGCGACCAGCACGTCGAAGCCGATGACCAGCGGCTCCTCCCCGGCCGGGCCGAGGTTCCACGTGAAACGTGCGATGTCGTGGTGGGCGTCGACCGGGCCGAGGGTGAACACCAGGCCGGGGAACTGCCCCTGCGCCGCGCCGATCAGCGCGTCGACACCCTCGCGCCCGGTGACGGCGGCCAGCGGGTCGGTGTAGCGGCCGTCCTCGGCCCACGCCTCGTCGATCAGCTTCCGGCGGGCGGCCGGGTCGGTCTCGTTCCACGCGGCGAGGTAGCGGGCGGCGAGCTGTCCGAGGTCGGTGGGCAGGTTGGCGGTCATGGTCTTCTCCCTTGTCCGGTGCGGCGGTTGGTGCGGTGGTCGGCGGGCCGTTCCCCGCTGGTCGAAAACTTACGGACGGCGGGCGGCGGGCGAATCAGTCACGGATAGGTAGGGGTGACCGGGGTGGGCGCCAGTAGGGTCGAAGCCGCAGGGCGCGGGGCCTGCGGGGGAGGGGACCGGGATGCTGTACGGGCGGGAACGGGAGCGGGCCGCCGTCGACGCGCTGCTCGACGGGGCGCGCGGGGGTCGCAGCGGGGTCCTGCTGCTGCGCGGCGAGCCGGGGATCGGCAAGACGGCCGTGCTGGAGTACGCGGTGGCGGCGGCCGGTGACGGGTTCCGGGTGGTCCGGGCGACCGGCGTCGAGTACGAGGCCGAACTCCCCTTCGCCGGGCTGAGCCTGCTGCTGGCGTCCGGCCTGGACCGGTTGGACGCCCTGCCGGGACCGCAACGGCGTTCGCTGGAGAGCGCGTTCGGGCTCGGCGAGGCGTCCGGCGGCACCGACCGACTGCTCGCGGGGCTGGCCACGCTCGGGCTGCTCGCCGAACTCGCCTCCGAGCAGCCGCTGTTGTGCGTGGTCGACGATCTGCAGTGGCTCGACCGCTCCTCGCTGGACGCCCTGCTGATCGCGGCGCGCCGGCTCCGGGCCGAGGGCGTCGCGCTGCTGCTCGCCGCCCGTGACACGGGGGCCGGGGCGGACGTCGGCGGGGCGGCCGCCGATGGCGCGGGCGCGGGCGCGGGTGTCGGGGTGGCGGCCGACGCGGGGGCGGCCGGCGCCGGGGTCGACGGCCCGGCCCGGCCGGGTGCGACGGCCGGACCGCTGGCCGGCCTGCCCGAGCTGCGGCTCACCGGCCTGGCCGAACCGGACGCGGTCCGCCTGCTCGACGACCGTACGGGCGCGCCCCTCACCGGCCCGGCCCGCCGACGGCTGCTCGCCGAGGCCGCCGGGAATCCGCTGGCCCTCGTCGAACTGCCCTCCAGTGAGGCGGACCTGGCGTCCGGCGGACTCGCCCTCACCAGCCGGCTCCGGATCGCCTTCCACGGCCAGGTCACCGGCCTGCCGCCCGCGACCCAGACCCTGCTGCTGGTCGCCGCGGCCGAGGAGAACGGCGAGCTGGACGTCGTCCTGGCCGCCGCCTCAGCGCTCGGGGCGGGCGCCGAAGCGCTGGAGCCCGCCGAACGGGCCGGACTGGTCACCGTCGGCGCCGACCGCCGGTTCGTCTTCCGGCACCCGCTGCTGCGCGCGGCCGTCCTCCAACGGGCCCCGCTCCAGCAGAGGTTAGCCGCCCACCGGGCGATCGGCGAGGTGCTGGAGGAGGGCGACCGGCGGACCTGGCACCTCGCGCTCTCCGCCACCGCGCCCGACGCCGGACTTGCCGACGCGTTGGAGCGGACCGCAGCCCGGGCCGAGGCCCGGGGTGCCCACGGCGGCGCGGCCGCCGCGTACGAGCGCGCCGCCGGGCTCACCCCGGACCGCGACGGGGCCACCCGGCGCCTGGTGCTGGCCGCCGAAGCGGCCACCGAGGAAGGGAAGTTGGAGCTGGCCGAGGCGCTCGCCGAGCGGGCCGGCGCGCGCACCGACAGCGTCTTCGCGCACGCGCTGCTGGACCAGGTCCGGGCCGTCGCGCACTTCTGGCGCGGCGCCTACCCGGCCGCGTACCGGCTGCTGCTGGACGCCGCCGCGACCGACATCGAACCCGCGCACGCGGCCCGGATGCTGCTCCAGGCCTTCCATGCCGCCTGGTACGTCGGCGAGGAGCCGGTGGCCACCGTGCTCGACCGGCTGGCTGCCCTGCCGCTGGGCGCGGACGAACCGCTCGCCCCGCTGGCCCGGCACCTGTCGGCCGCCGTGCTGCCCGCGCTGGGGCGTCCGGCCGGCCCGCTGCCCGACGTCCGCGCCACCGCGGCGGCGGCCCGGAAGGCCGGGGCGGAGAGCCCGGTCGACCTGGTACAGCTGTGCGGCGCCACCCTCGTCCTCGGGCGGGACCACGAGACGCTGGAGCTGGCCTCCGAACTCACGGCCGAGGCCCGGGTCAAGGGGACGGTCGGGGTGCTGCCGACACTGCAGTTCTTCCTCGCCGAGGCCGAGCTGTTCCACGGCCGGCACCGCGACGCCGAGGTGACGGCGACGGAGGGCCTCGCGCTCGCCCGGGACACCGGTCAGGCCCAGTGGACCAGCCAACTCGCCTCGCTGCTGGCCTGTTTGGCGGCCTTCGCGGGGGACGACCAGCGGTGCGCGGAGCTGGCTGCGGCGGCGCTGGTCCCCGGTTCGGCCGCGCCCGCCGCCGGGGAGCCGTGGGCGCACTGGGCGCTCGCCCTGCTGGACCTCGGCCGGGGCCGCGCGGCGGCGGCCGCCGACCGGCTGCACGCGCTCACCACCGGGCCGTACCGGCACCATGTCGGCGCCACCCGGGCGGTTCCCGACCTGGTCGAGGCAGCCGTCCGGCTGGGCGAACCGGAGCGGGCGGCCGAGCCGTACGAGCGCTTCGCCCGCTGGGCGGGCGCGGCCGGGACGCCCTGGGTGGAGGCTCTGCGGCTGCGCTGCCAGGCGCTGCTCGGGCCGGACGAGTTCGCCGAATCCGCGTACCGGGCGGCCCTCGACCTGCACGAGGGCGTCCACCGTCCGTTCGAACGCGCCCGCACCGCCCTGCTGTACGGCGAGTGGCTGCGGCGGGAGCGCCGCCGTACGGACGCCCGCCCGCATCTGGGCGCAGCCCTGGAGACCTTCGAGCGGCTCGGCGCCGAACCCTGGGCGGACCGCGCCCGCGCCGAACTGACCGCCACCGGAACCACCGCCCCGGCCCCGGCCGCCGCCGCGAGTGCGCTGACGGCGCTCACCCCGCAGGAGTTGCAGATCGCCCGGCTGGCGGCCCGGGGGCTGGCCAACCGGGACATCGCCGCGCAGCTCTTCCTCAGCCCGCGGACCGTCGGGCACCACCTCTACAAGGCCTATCCGAAGCTGGGGATCGCCTCGCGGACGGAGCTGGCGGCGGTGCTCCGGGCCTGACCTCTCCCTCGACTCCATTGCAACGGAGGTCCCGGTCCGGCATTGCCTTTCGACTTCAGATCCATTGCAACGAAGGTGCCGTTGGCCCAGCATTTAAAGCCCCATGCCCTTCTTTGGTGTTGACGAACCTGTGAACGCAATGTAGCTTCTTGAGCGTTCGGAAGTTCATGAACACCACTGGACGGGGAGGGTCAACATGACCAGCAGCAACGGCGGCTTCACCGACGAGGGTCTGCGCAAGGTGCGCGAGGTGCTGACGCGGCACGTCGAGTCCGGCCGGGTCCCGGGCGTCGTCGCCCTGATCGGCCGGGGCGACGAGACGCACGTCGAGGCCATCGGCACCATGAGCCACGGCGGCGGCGCACCGATGGCCCGGGACACGATCTTCCGGATGGCCTCGACCTCCAAGCCGGTCACCATGGCCGCCGCCGCGGTCCTGCTCGACGACTGCCGGCTGCGGCTGGACGACCTCGTGCAGACCTGGCTGCCGGAGCTCGCCGACCGCCGCGTCCTCAAGCGCATCGACGGGCCGCTCGACGACACCGTGCCGGCCCGGCGGCCGATCACCGTCCGGGACGTGCTGACCTCCACCTTCGGCCTCGGCATGGACATCACCGCGCTGGGCAGCCCGATCATGGGCGCGATCATCGAGAACGGCCTCACGCCCGACCTGCCGCAGCCGATGCCGGAGCCGGACGAGTGGCTGCGCCGCCTCGGCACGCTCCCGCTGATGCACCAGCCCGGTGAGCGCTGGCAGTACCACATCGCCAGCGACCTGCTCGGTGTGCTCGTCGCCCGGGTCACCGGCCAGTCCTTCGAGAGCTTCCTCCGCGAGCGGGTCTTCGGTCCGCTGGGGATGGCGGACACCGGCTTCCACGTGCCCGCCGAGAAGATCGACCGGCTGCCCGCCCTCTACGCCCCCGACCCGCAGAGCGGCGAGTTCCACGTCTGGGACGAGTCGGCGGACGGCCGCTGGAGCAAGCCCCCGCTGTTCCCCGGCGGTGGCGGCGGCCTGGTCTCCACCGTCGACGACTACCACGCCTACTTCCGGATGCTGCTCGACGGCGGCCTGCACGGCGGCGAGCGCATCCTCTCCCGCCCAGCGGTCGAGCTGATGACCACCAACCGCCTCACCCCGGAGCAGACCGCCCTGCGCGAGACCCTGGCCAAGGACAACGTGCACCTGTCGTACGGCCAGGGCCAGCACGGCGGTTGGGGCCTCGGCTCGGCGGTGCGGACCTATCGCGGCGACTACGCCCCCGTCGGCCAGTTCGGCTGGGACGGCGGCAGCGGCACCTCCACCTACGCCGACCCGCAGCACGGGCTCGTCGGCATCGTGCTCACCCAGGTCGGGATGACCGTCCCGAACTCGGCCCACCTGATCCACGACTTCTGGACCACGGTCTACCAGGCCGTCGACGCCTGACCGGGCCGGGCGCTGTGCCCGGGCGGCGCGGCCGGGCGGGCTAGGCGGAGTCCCGGAGGCTGCTCCCGGTGCTCCCGGTGCTCCCTCCGACCCGGACGGCCAGGTCCCGGCCGAGCGCGTACGCGGCCGAGACCAGCGTCATGTGGTGGTGCCAGCCGGTGTACGAGCGGCCGGAGAAGTCCAGCAGTCCGAAGTCCGAACCGAGCCGGTCCACGGTGCTCCGCGTGGCCGAGGCGGCGTCCAGCAGCGTGAGCACGCCGGGGGCGTCCTCGGCCAGATCGGTCAGCCAGTACCGTCGCGGCCCGCTGTCGTCGTCGCACCGCGCCCAGAGCCGGTGCACCGGCGCCGCCGGCGACCCCGGGGCCGGTGCGGCCACCGGGCCGGGCGGCAGAACGGGGGTGCCGCGCAACGCCGTCACCGTGCCCGCCGTCGTCCGCGACCGCCACCGGGGGAACAGCGACTCGGCGGGCACGGCGCCCTGGTGCACCCGCCCGTGCCGACCCGTGGTGGCCTGGAGCACCGGCCGGACGGCCTGCCCGCCGCGGACCTCCAGCAGGTACGGGACGGAGCGGCGGGCGAGCGCGGCGGCCAGCCGGATCGGGTCGTCCGCCGCGTCGAGGCCGACGACCAGCGGCGCCACCGGATGGTGGGCGGCGAGCCGGTCCACCATCCCGACCAGCAGCTCACCCGCCGGCTGCGGGGCGGTGTCCTCGGGGATCCGGGCCCGGGCGCGCCGCTGCGGGTCGTCCGTCCAGCTCGGGTCGAGCAGCAGCGACCAGTCCACCGGGACGGCATCCCGGTCGGTGGCGACGAAAAGGCCGCTCGCCACCTGGCATTTGACGATCCGTCCGATCGCCGGGTCGAACCGCCGATGGACACCCACCACCTGGTCGCCGCGCTTGGGGACGACCGCCAGCGCGGCCGTCCAGGCCCGCACCGGGCGGGGGCCGGCGGCGAGTTCGGCGAGCACCCGGCGGGCCGGACGCCAGTCCCACGGGCTGCCGTTGATGAACTGCTGGAGCGAGAGCGACACGGTGGCCGCCTCCGTCGGCCCGGTGGCCAGACTGGCGGCCAGGTTGGCCAGGGACTTGCGGCCGGGTGCCGCGAGCAGCCCCTGCAGATAGGCCCGGGCCCAGCGACGCTGGTCGGTCCGGCCCAGATGGGCGAACACCTGCTCGGCGAACCGGGAGACGGCGGCTTCGCCGACCGGTGAGAGGGGTTGGGCGTCCATGTGATGAGCTCCCCGGGGTGGTGTGGTGCCGTGAGGTGCCGTCCTCGGGAGGATAGTGAACGATCGCTTTGTTCCGACTTCCCTCCGGGCCCCGGAACCGCTTTGGCGAATTCCGGTATCCCGGTGGCCGACGGCCGCGCAACGGACGCGGTCAAGTGTTCGGCGCGGAGGGCTGGTCGGGACTGCCTGCCGCCGCGTGCTGCCAGAGCCGCCGGAGCCGCCGCCGGACCTCCTCCGGAGCGGCCGGGCCGGCGCCGCCCAGGGGGACGATCCCCCGCCGCAGTGCCGCCGAACCGGCCACCAGGCAGTGCGCCAGCGTCTCCAGATCGACCTCGTCCAGGACCGGGGCGAGGCCCGCAGGACCGGCGGACCGTTCACGGGCCAGCCGGTCACGCAGCTCGGGCTCCCAGACCGCGTGCCAGTTTCCTGCCGACTCCGGCTGCTCCCAACTGAGCCGAGCGGCTGCCCGCACGCTCGGCTCCTCGTCCAGCAACCGGGTGAGCAACTCGATCAACCCACCCACGCCCGCCTCCGGCACCGCGGCACCCGTGAGAGCGGCCCCCTCGGTGCGGACGGCGTCCGCCAGCGCGGCCTTGGACGGGAAGTGGAAGGTGAGCGCCCCCAGCGTGACCCCGGCGGTCCGACTGATCCGCGCAAGCGACGTCCCCTCGTACCCGTGCAGGTCGAACTCCGTTGCCGCAGCGTGCAGAAGAGCACGACGAGTCTGCCGAGCACGCTCCTGCCTCATCACGCGCCACCGCGAACCCGGCGAGCACGGACCAGGAAATGCGAATGGCCCAACCACATGGTGGAGACGCCCCCTTCGAGCGACCGGAACGCGCCGGTACGTACCGGAACGATGACACTCCGACGCTACGCCGCCCCACCCCCCACCCACCCCCCATCCACCGGATTCCCACCCCACCCACCCCGGCGGCCACCGGCGCGGTCACCGGCAACCGCCGCGGCCACGCGATCCGCTCGGGCCGGCCGGTGCGCAGGCGCGACACGACCTCGATCGGGCACAACAGCGACAGGGGATGCGGTCAGCCGGATTCGAACCCACGGCTCCACCGTCGCCGGACCGGGGCGCCGGCCGTGGCGCCCTGTTCGCCCGGGGGCCTGAGGGCCGGTCACCCCGGTGGGCACGCAGAAACGCCAGAGGGCCTATCGGATCTCTCCGATAGGCCCTCTGGACTGGGTCGGGGTGGCGGGATTTGAACCCACGGCCTCTTCGTCCCGAACGAAGCGCGCTACCAAGCTGCGCCACACCCCGGTCTTTCTGTTTGTCGCTCCGTCTCCTTCGCGACGAGTAGAACTCTACCGGACGCTCGCCGAGAGACGAAATCCGGTTTCTCGGCGAGCGGGGCGGGTGGGTCAGTGGGGGGTCGGGGTGAGGGTGAGGAGGGTGGCTTCAGGGGGGCAGGCGAAGCGGACGGGGGTGTAGCGGTTGGTGCCGCAGCCGGCCGAGACGTGGAGGTAGGAGCGGCGGCCGCCGGCCTGGTGGGTGGAGAGGCCCTTGACCCGCTTGGCGTCGAGGTCGCAGTTGGTGACCAGGGCGCCGTAGAAGGGGACGCAGAGCTGGCCGCCGTGGGTGTGGCCGGCCAGGATCAGCGGGTAGCGGTCGGCGGTGAAGGCGTCGAGGACCCGCAGGTACGGGGCGTGCACGACGGCGAGGGAGAGGTCGGCGTCGGGGGAGGGGCCGCCGGCGACCTCGCTGTAGCGGTCGCGCCGGATGTGCGGATCGTCCAGGCCGGTGAACTCCAGGTCGAGGCCGGCGACGGTGAGGCGGCCCCGGGTGTTGGTGAGGTCGAGCCAGCCGGCGGCGTCGAAGGAGTCGCGCAGCTTCTCCCAGGGGTTGTGGACGGCGCCGGTGATGCCGCGGCGGGCGCTGCCGTCGGCGTTGTTCATGCCGTGGCTGCCGGTGCGCATCGCCTGGAGGTAGCGGGCGGGGTTCTTGCGGGCGGGGCCGTAGTAGTCGTTGGACCCGAAGACGTAGACGCCGGGGAAGTCCATCAGCGGGCCGAGCGCGTCCAGGGTGGCGGGGACCCCCTCCGGGTCGGAGAGGTTGTCGCCGGTGTTGACCACCAGGTCGGGCCGCAGGCCGGCGAGGCTCTGCAGCCAGCGCTGCTTCCGGCCCTGGCCGCTCACCATGTGGATGTCGGAGACCTGCAGTACCCGGATGGGTCGGGCGCCTCGGGGGAGGACCGGGACCTCGACCCGGCGGAGGCGGAAGGAACGGACCTCGTACCCAACGGAGTAGGCGAGGCAGGCGGCGCCGGTGGCGGCGATTCCGAGGGGAACGGAGTACAGCGGTCGCATCGGTCCATGCTCTCAGACGGCGGATCAGCAGGTGAACTGTCGGGGTGCGCCCGGGGACACGTCCGGTCACCCCTCGGGTCGTTCGCGCCGGGCGCGCAGGGCCCGGACCTTGTGGCGGTTGCCGCAGCGCTCCATCGAGCACCAGCGCCGCCGGCCCGGCCGTGAGGTGTCGACGAAGAGCAGTTGGCAGTCGTCGGCGCCGCATTCGCGGATCTGGTCCGCGTGCGGGCCGGTGAACAGGGCGATGGCGTCGCGGGCGAGGGTGGAGGCGAGCTGGTCGCCGTCGCCGGGGAGGGGCGGTGCCGCGGTGCCGTCGGGGGCGATCTGGGGGGCGAGCGGCGGTCGGGCGGCGGCCCGGTTGAGCACCGTGTGGTCGGCCGGGTCGGCGGGGGTGGGGTCGCCGCTCGCGCGGGCCGCGGTGAGGCGCCGGAGGGCGTCCCGCAGGGTGCGGACGGCGGCCAGTTGGTCGTCGCTGATCCGGACGGTGCCGGGTGCCAGTCCGAGCCTGGACTGTCCGAGCCACTCGACCAGGTCGGACGGCCGGTGCAGGATCTCGTACCGGGCGAAGGGGCCGGGGCCGCCGGTGGGCAGCAGTTCCAGGCAGAGCGCGCCGGGGTCGAAGTGGAAGCGCGCTCCGCCGGGGTAGTGCAGGACCAGACCGGGGCTTCGCTCGTCCGTCATGTAACCAGTTTAAGAGGTTATTGGTGACTGGGGAAGGGCACGGGGAAGAGCGCGGGGGAGGGCGCGGGAGAGAGGGGTGAGGAGGGGGCACGGGCGGGTGGAGTTAATGGTGGGCATCGGAACGTGGCAGGTGGGAGACTCGGGGCCATGACGACGCTCAAGGAGCAGCTGCACCAGGACCTGACGGCTGCCATCAGGGACCGGGACGAGCTGCGCTCGTCCACCATCCGGCTCACGCTGTCGGCCGTCACCAGCGAGGAGGTGGCGGGGAAGACGAAGCGCGAGCTCTCCGACGCCGAGGTGCTCAAGGTGATCGGCCGGGAGGCGAAGAAGCGCCGGGAGGCCGCGGAGGCGTTCGGCAGCGCCGGCCGGACCGAGCAGGCCGCCCGTGAGGTGGCCGAGGGCGAGGTGCTGGCCGGTTACCTGCCGAAGCAGCTGTCCGACGAGGAGCTGACGGCCATCGTGGCCGCCGCCGTCGCCGAGAGCGGCGCGGTGGGTCCGCAGGGCATGGGTGCCGTGATGAAGCTGGTGCGGCCGAAGGTCGACGGCCTGGCCGAGGGCGGCCGGGTGGCCGCCGCGGTGAAGTCCGCGCTCGCCGGCTGATCGGTCCGCGGAGCGGCAGGCAGCAGGGCAACGGCACGACGGAGAGCAAAGAAGAGGGGCGCCCCCGAGCATCTCGCTCGGGGGCGCCCCTCTTCGTCCTGCTGGTTGTCCTGCGGTTCGGGCCGGCCCGGTCCGGCCGTCCGCTCAGTGGCGGCCGCGCCCGCCGTCGCCGTTCCCGCCGATGACCCCCGGCGGGAAGGTGAACCCGCCGCCGATCAGACCGCCGGCGTTGGTGCCGGGGTTCGGGTTGCCCGCCGGCGGCGGCGGGTTGCCGCCCGCGTTCGGGTCGGGCGCGGCCGGGCCGGTGGCCGGGGCGGTCGGGGTGGCGTTCGGGTCCGGCTTGGGGGCCGGGTCCGGGATGTCGATGGTCTGGAAGGTCTCCTTCGGGGAGCCCTTCAGCGCGCCGTCCATGGCCATCTTCCAGATCGGGCCGGGGCCGGTGGCACCGAAGACGCCGTCGGCACCGTAGTAGGTGTCGCCGATCTTCATGTTCTTCATCTCGACGCCGCCGGTGGGGCCGCCGATCCAGACCGCGGTGGCGAGCTGCGGGGTGTAGCCGCTGAACCAGGCGGCCTTCTTCTTGTCGGTGGTACCGGTCTTGCCGGCGATCTGGCGGCCGTCCTCCAGGCCGAGGGTGGCGCCGGTGCCCTTCTCGGTCACATTGAGCAGGACGGTGTTCAGCGCGTCGGCGGTCTGCTCGGAGAAGGCCTGGGTGCAGGCGGTCTGCGGGACCTTGATGTCCTTGCCGTCGACCGTGCTGATCTTGTTGATCGCGATCGGCGTGCAGTGCTTGCCGCGGGCGGCGAAGGTCGCGTAGACGTTCGCCATGGTCAGCGGCGACATCTCCTTGGTGCCCAGGGTGATCGAGGGCACGACCTCCAGCTTGGCACCGGAGGCGGTGGTGGTGATGTTGAGCTTGTCGAGCATCTGCTTGACGGGGCAGAGCCCCATGTCCTGCTCCATCTGAACGAAGTAGGTGTTGACCGAGAGGGCCATCGCCTGCTTCAGCTCGTAGGGGCCGACCTCGCTCTTGCTCTCGTTCGGGACGTAGCGCTCGTTGCCCTTGTAGGTGTTCTTCCAGGTGCCTTCGCAGGTCTTCATCGTCGGCCACTCGATGCGGTTCTCGGACGGGTACGGCTTGGTGGGCGCCATACCGTTCTCGAGCGCGGCCGCGGCGATGATCGGCTTGAAGGTCGAGCCGGGCTGGAAGCCGTTGCCGCCGCCCATCGCCGCGTCGACGTTGAGGTTGACGACGGTCTGGTTCTTGGACGGCTCCAGGCCGTACGGGCGGGTCTGGGCCATCGCCAGGATCTTGCCGGTGCCCGGCTCCATCATGGTCGCGGCGGCCGACACCGGGTCGGTGACCTTGACCTTGCCGGTGACCGCGGCCTGGGCGGCGGCCTGCTTGTCCGGGTCGAGGGTGGTGTAGATGTTCAGGCCGCCCTGGTCCCAGAACTTCTTCCGGTCGGCGGCGTTCTTGCCGAAGGCCGGGTCCTGCTTGACCACGTGCCGGACGTAGTCGCAGAAGAAGCCCATGCCCGCCTGGGCGGTGATGCAGCCGTTCTGCGGGTCCTTGTACTTCAGGCCCAGCGGGGCGGCCTTGGCCTCCTTGGCCTGGTCCGCGGTGACGTGCTTGTTCTCGACCATCTTGTCGATCACGGTGTTGCGCCGCTTCACCGCGTTGTCCGGGAAGCGCACCGGGTCGTACTGCGACGGGTTCTGCACCAGGCCGGCCAGGGTGGCGGCCTCGGCGATGGTGAGGTCCTTGTTGCTCTTGCTGAAGTACCGCTGGGAGGCGGCCTCGATCCCGTACGCCTGGTGACCGTAGAAGGTGATGTTCAGGTAGTTGGTGAGGATCTGGTCCTTGGTCAGATCCTCCTCCAGCTTGATCGCGACCTTCAGCTCCTGGATCTTGCGGCCCAGGGTCTTGCGCTGGGCCTCCAGGACGGCGGCCTGGTCGTCGCCGGCCTTCTCGACGTTGACGTTCTTCACGTACTGCTGGGTCAGCGTCGAGGCGCCCTGGGACGCGGTGCCGCTCTCCGCGTTCTTGCTGATCGCGCGGAGCACGCCCTTGAGGTCGACGGCGCCGTGGTCGTAGAAGCGGGCGTCCTCGATGTCGACCTGCGCCTGCCGCATGTACGGGGACATCTGGTCGGCGGTGAGGACGGTGCGGTCGCGCTCGTAGACCTTGGCGATCAGCCCGCCCTTGGCGTCGAAGATCTGGGTCGCCTGGGTGAGCGGCGGCGTCTTGAAGTCGTCCGGGATGTTGGAGAAGCCCTCCGCCGTGTTCTTGGCGGTCAGCCCGAGCGCGCCGACGGCGGGCAGGGCCATGCCCGCCAGCAGTACTCCGGACAGCACGCTGACCCCCAGGAACTTCACTCCGTGTCCCGCGTAGCTCAGCGGTGACCCGCGGCGCTTGCCGCGCGGAGCTCCGGTGTTGCCTGGGGGCTGGGGTGCCTGGGGGCGCTTCGGTGCCATGGGGAGAACCCTACGTTGCCGAATGCCGCACACCGGGGCAGGTGTTCGCCTAGGCTTGTCACAAGCTTGCGACAGCTTCGCTGTGTCAGCATCGATCACTCTTGCGAGTGATGAGAATTGCCCGAATTATCTACCTTCGGGGTGTTTTTGAGGCAGCTGATGGCCGCTGCACCCCTGTGTCCGGTAGCGCTGTGTGACGGCCCGCGTGGCGAGAGTGGCGAGCGCGGCCCTGGCAATGCTTGCGACCTGCGATCACTCCAACGAGTGAGCTGATCGCCACCCATAGTCCAATCGGGTCATTCGAGATTGAGCCCGAAGGGGCTGTTGCAAGCTGTCGTTCTTCCGTAACGTCCTCAACTGGCAACGGTGAATATGCCGTTGCCGCCGTGGGGGAGCCTCGATTCGGGAGAGGACGGCGCCGGCATGGGCTGGGTAGACGACTGGAGTGCGCAGGCCGCCTGCCGCACGAGTGATCCGGACGAACTGTTCGTCCAGGGGGCGGCGCAGAATCGCGCCAAGGCGGTGTGCAGCGGGTGCCCCGTACGCACGGAGTGCCTGGCGGACGCACTGGACAACCGGGTGGAGTTCGGGGTCTGGGGCGGGATGACCGAGCGCGAGCGCCGGGCGCTGCTGCGCCGTCGGCCGACCGTGATCTCGTGGCGGCGGCTGCTGGAGACGGCCCGCACCGAGTACGAGACTTCGCTGGCCACCGGCGTGATACTGACGGACTACGCCCAGGCGGGCTGAGTCTTCGCCGCACGCGCTTCGGCCGTGCGGAGCACAGTCGGGCAGCACGGTCGGGCTGGACAGGTGAGAAGCACAGGTGGGGCGCACGTCCCGGGTCGGGGGGCTCGGGTCCGGAGGTCCGGGTCGACAGCCCGGGCCGCGCTGGTGCGACAGCCCGGACGGGTTCGGTCCGCCGGGCCGGCGGCCTTCGGTCCGCGGACCTCCAGTCCGTCGACCTTCAGTCCGTGGAACCGCTGAGCCGCTCGCCGATCGTCCGCAGTCCTTCCAGGTCATGGACGTCCCCGGGCAGCGCGGCGACCTCGACGATCGGCACGTCCGGGTAGACCGAGACGAAGCGGTCACGGGTCCGCCGCTCGCGCACCATCACCTGCATCCGTTCGGCGTGCAGCCGCAGCAGTCCGGCCGCCAGCAGCTCCGCGTCCGGCGAGACCTGCTCCGAACCGTTCTCCTCCAGCGCCTCGGCCGCGGCCAGCGCCCGCTCGGCGGTGAGCTGCGGGGCGCCGGTCCCGTGCACCCGGTTGAGCACCAGCCCGGCCAGCGGCATCCGGTCGGCGGCCAGCCGGTCCACGAAGTACGCCGCCTCGCGCAGCGCGTCCCGCTCCGGGGCCGCCACCACCAGGAACGCCGTGCCCGGCGCCTGGAGCAGCTGGTAGGTGCGGTCCGCCCGCTCCCGGAAGCCGCCGAACATCGAGTCCGTCGCGCTGACGAAGGTCTGGACGTCCGTCAGCAGCTGGGCGCCGAAGATCTTCCCGAGGGTGCCGGTGAGCAGGCCCATCCCGGCGTTCAGGAACTTCATCGCGGACCGCCCGCCGACCTTGGCCGGCGCGGTCAGGATCCGGATCACCTTGCCGTCGAGGAAGGACCCGAGCCGGTTCGGCGCGTCCAGGAAGTCCAGCGCGGACCGGGACGGCGGGGTGTCGACGACGATGAGGTCCCACTCCTCGGCCGCCCGCAGCTGGCCGAGCTTCTCCATCGCCATGTACTCCTGCGTGCCCGCGAAGCCGGCCGACAGGGACTGGTAGAACGGGTTCTCCATGATCGCGCGGGCCCGCTCGGGGTCGGCGTGGGCCAGCACGACCTCGTCGAAGGTCCGCTTCATGTCGAGCATCATGGCCTGGAGCTCGCCGTCGCCGGTCACGCCCTTGACGACCCGCGGCGTGTTGTCGAGCTCGGTCAGGCCCATCGACTGCGCCAGCCGCCGGGCCGGGTCGATGGTCAGGACGACGACCTTGCGGCCTCGTTCGGCGGCCCGCAGGCCGATCGCGGCCGCGGTGGTGGTCTTGCCCACGCCGCCGGAGCCGCAGCAGACGATGATCCGGGTCTTCGGGTTGTCGATCAGCTCGTCCACGGCGAGCCGGCTGCCGCCGGTGCCCGCGCCGTCCTGTCCGGTGGTGCCGGTCCGCCCGCTCACGCTGCCCCCTGACGCTTCAGTTCGCCCGCCAGCCGGTAGAGCGCGCCGAGGTCGACACCCTCGCCCAGCAGTGGAAGTTCGTACGTCGGGAGCTTCAGGTGCTGCAGGTCGGCGCGCCGGGCGCGCTCCAGTTCCACCCGCTCGGCGTGCTCCCTGGCCTGTGCCAGCAGGGGGTCGAGCAGCGGTTCGACCGCCGCCCGGACGGTCTCCGGCTTGCGCGAGCGGCCTCCGAGACCCGCCTCGCCCAGGGCCAGCGCGACCTCCTCGCGGTGGTTCCCGTCGACCGCAGCCACCGCGGCCGCGTCCAGCAGCGGCGGCCGGACCATGTTGACCAGCACCCCGCCCACCGGCAGACCGGCCTCGCGCAGCTCGGCGATGCCGTCGACGGTCTCCTGGACCGGCATCTCCTCCAGCAGGGTGACCAGGTGCACGGCGGTCTCCGGCGACTTCAGCACCCGCATCACGGCCTGCGCCTGGCTGTGGATCGGCCCTATCCGGGCCAGCCCGGCCACCTCGGAGTTGACGTTCAGGAACCGGGTGATCCGGCCGGTCGGCGGTGCGTCCATCACCACCGCGTCATAGGTCCGCCGTCCGTCCGGGCCCTTGCGGCGGGCGGCCTCGCAGGCCTTGCCGGTCAGCAGCACGTCCCGGACGCCGGGGGCGATGGTGGTCGCGAAGTCGACGAACCCGACCTTCTGCAGGGCCTTCCCGGCCCGGCCGAGCTTGTAGAACATGTCGAGGTATTCGAGCAGAGCCTGCTCGGTGTCGATGGCGAGCGCGTGCAGCTCACCGCTCACCGGGCCGCTCGGCGATCCGCCCGCCGGTCCGCCCGCCGGTCTGCCTGCCGCGCCGCCCGCCGGTCCGCCTGCGGAGCCGCTCGCCGGCAGGCCCAGCTGGGCCGGGGTGACCGTGGCGATCCGGCGCTCCTCGTAGGGGAGTGCCGCTATGCCGAACAGCTCGGCGATGCCCTGCCGGCCCTCCACCTCGATCAGCAGGGTCCGGCGACCCTCCGCAGCGAGCGCCAGTGCCAGTGCCGCGGCCACGGTGGTCTTCCCGGTCCCGCCCTTGCCGCTGACCACGTGCAGCCGTACGCCCTCCCAGTCGGGATCGCGCCGGGCCGCCTGGCCGGGGGTGCGTGCCACGCTCCGTCTCCGTCCGTCTCCGAGGTCCGGCACCACGCAGGTGCCCTCCCGCGAGGGTAACCAGGGACCGCACCGGATGCCGGGACTACCCGGGGCGCCGGACCCGAATCATGCCCGCTTTGTGGGCCACCTCACACGCGGGAGCGCGCCCGGACGCCGCCCGGGGCCGATCGCCGGGACGGAACGTCTAGAGTCTGGCCATGACCAAGTGGGAATACATGACGGCACCTCTGCTGGTGCACGCCACCAAGCAGATCCTGGACAACTTCGGCCACGACGGCTGGGAGCTCGTCCAGGTCGTACCGGGTCCGAACCCGGAGCAGCTGGTGGCCTACTTCAAGCGGGAGAAGCAGGCATGAGCAAGGTCGAGGAGAAGCTGGCCGAACTGGGCCTGACCCTTCCGCCGGTGGCCGCCCCGGTCGCCGCCTACGTGCCCGCGCTGCGCACCGGTGACTTCGTCTTCACCTCCGGCCAGCTGCCGATGGTGGCGGGCAAGCTCCCGAGCACCGGCAAGGTCGGCGCCGAGGTCACCCCGGAGGAGGCCAAGGAGCTCGCGCAGATCTGCGCGCTGAACGCCCTCGCCGCGGTCAAGTCGGTGATCGGCGACCTCGACCTGGTCGAGCAGGTCGTCAAGGTCGTCGGCTTCGTCGCCTCCGCCCCCGACTTCACCGGCCAGCCGGGCGTGATCAACGGCACGAGCGAGCTGCTCGGCAAGGTGCTCGGCGACGCGGGCGTGCACGCCCGCAGCGCGGTGGGCGTCACCGTGCTGCCGCTGGACGCCCCGGTCGAGGTCGAGATCCAGGTCCGCGTCCGCGCCGGAGCCTGACCGACCGCACCTGCGGCCGGACACCCCCGACGCGCTCGGCCTCGTCGAGTGCGCCGGACACCCTCGCACAGGACATTCCTCGCGCCGGCCACCCTCAACGTGCCGGACACCCTCGACGCCCCGCCCGCCCCGGACCCGCACGGAGTCCGGGGCGGACGTGTGTCCGGGCGTGCTCCGGCCGTGTCCGGCCGTGCCCGGGCGAGGACGCCCCGGCCCGCGAAGGGGCGCTCCCCCGGGGACGGCCCGCAGAACGGATCACCCCTGTCCAAGCCCGCCCCCGGGCGCTTAGCATCCGGGCATGGACCAGCGAGCAACGACGCTCCCGATGCCTCCCGGCTGGCCCGCCCGGATCAGGGCGGCCGACGCCGGAGAGCTGACCCCGCCCGTGCCCAGGCAGTCCGCCACCGTGGTGCTGCTCCGGGACACCGGGACGGACGCCGGCCCGGAGGCGTACCTGCTGCGGCGGCGGACGTCGATGGCGTTCGCGGCCGGGATGTACGCCTACCCGGGCGGCGGGGTCGACCGTCGGGACGCGGAGGCCGAGCTCGGTTGGGCCGGTCCCGGCCCGCGGGAGTGGGCCGAACGGCTCGGCGTGGACGCCCGGACCGCGCAGGCCGTGGTCTGCGCCGCCGTCCGCGAGACCTTCGAGGAGGCCGGCGTCCTGCTGGCCGGTCCGGACGCCGACAGCGTCGCCGAGCCCCGGGACTGGACCGCCGAGCGCGCCGCCCTGGAGGCCCACGAGCTCTCCTTCGCCGACTTCCTGCGCGACCACGGGCTGCTGCTCCGCAGCGACCTGCTGGCCGGCTGGGCCCGGTGGATCACCCCGGCCTTCGAGGAGCGCCGGTACGACACCTGGTTCTTCGTCGCCGCCCTGCCGACCGGGCAGCGCGCCGCCCGCGAGGTCGGCGAGGCGGACCGGGTCGCCTGGCTCACCCCGGCCGAGGCCGTCCGGGGCTACGAGGAGGGCCGGTTCGGGATGCTGCCGCCGACCGTCACCGTGCTGCGAGAGTTGGAGCCGGTGCGCAGCGCCGCCGAGGCGCTGGGGGCGGCGGCGGACCGTTCGCTGGAGCCGGTGATCGGCCGGGCCGAGGTGCGCGGGGAGCGTCTGACCGTCCGCTGGCCGGGGTACGACGAACTGACGATCGACGGTACGTTCCCCGAGGAACGCGTCGGCTGACCGCGTCCCACCCGTTCCTGCCCCACCTGTTCCTGATCCGCCCTCGCAGTACCCCCGCTCCACCCCCGAGTGATCCGTACGAGAAAGGACCGACGCCCGATGACCCACAACGACGTGGCTCGCCGGACGGCACCCGAGATGCCCGCCCGCCGCCTGATCCCGCGCCGCCCGGCCTGCGACTCCGTCAGCTTCACCGAGGTGGCGCAGCGCGCCCTCACCCGGACGCTGCCGCTCCGGGCGCTGCACCGCGTCACCGAGGACCGCCGGTGAGCGGACTCCTGCCGGGTGACCCCGCCGCCGGGATCGGCGGCGAGGCCACCCCCCGTGCGCTCTGCGTGCTGGCGCCGAACCCGTCCCCGATGACGTTGGACGGCACCAACACCTGGCTGCTCTCCGAGCCGGGCTCGGACCTCGCGGTGGTGATCGACCCGGGCCCGCTGCACGAGGGCCATCTGCGCCGGGTGATCGAGACCGCCGAGCAGCGGGGCAAGCGTGTGGCACTCACGCTGCTCACCCACGGGCACGCGGACCACTCCGAGGGGGCGGCCCGGTTCGCCGAACTGACCGGCAGCGAGGTCCGCGCGCTGGACCCGGCGCACCGGCTCGGTTCGGAGGGGCTCACGGACGGGCAGCGCCTGGACGTCGGCGGCCTCGACCTGCGGGTGGTCGGCACCCCCGGCCACACCTCGGACTCGCTCACCTTCCACCTGCCCGCGGACGGCGCGATCCTCACCGGCGACACCGTCCTCGGGCGGGGCACCACGATGGTCGCCCACCCGGACGGCAGGCTCGGCGACTACCTGGACTCGCTGCGGCACCTGCACGGCATGGCCGCCGAGCACGGCGTCCGGACGGTGCTGCCGGGGCACGGACCGGTGCTCGCGGACGCGCTCGGCGCGGTGGACTACTACCTGGCCCACCGGGCCGGTCGGCTGGCCCAGGTCGAGACCGCGGTCGAGGCCGGCTGCCGGACGTCGGCCGAGGTGGTGGCGCGGGTCTACGCGGACGTGGACCGCGCGCTGTGGCCGGCGGCCGAGCTGTCGGTCCTCGCGCAGCTCCGGTACCTCAGGGACCACGGGCTCATCCCGGACTGACCGCCTGCCCGGAGCCGTACGACTTGGTGCGCCCGGACCCGCGAAGGGCCCGTACGCCGGAGCGTACGGACCCTTCGCACGGGCTCGGGGAGCGCGGACTACCGCGAGCGGCGGGAGAGCCGCTCGACGTCCATCAGCACGACCGCACGGGCCTCCAGCTTCAGCCAGCCGCGGCCGGCGAAGTCGGCGAGCGCCTTGTTGACCGTCTCGCGGGAGGCGCCGACCAGCTGGGCCAGCTCCTCCTGGGTGAGGTCGTGGGCGACGTGGATGCCCTCGTCGGACTGCACGCCGAAGCGGCGGGAGAGGTCCAGCAGAGCCTTGGCGACGCGCCCGGGCACGTCGGAGAAGACCAGGTCGGACATCACGTCGTTGGTCCGGCGCAGGCGGCGGGCGATGGCGCGCAGCAGTGCGATCGAGACCTCGGGGCGCGCGTGCAGCCAGGGCTGGAGGTCGCCGTGGCCGAGGCCAAGCAGCTTGACCTCGGTCAGCGCGCTCGCGGTGGCGGTGCGCGGGCCCGGGTCGAACAGCGACAGCTCGCCGATCATCTCGCTGGGGCCGAGGACGGCGAGCATGTTCTCGCGGCCGTCCGGCGAGGCCCGGTGCAGCTTGACCTTGCCCTCGGCGACGACGTACAGCCGGTCGCCGGGGTCGCCCTCGTGGAACAGCGACTCGCCGCGGGCGAGCGTCACCTCGGTCATGGAAGCGCGCAGCTCGCCGGCCTGTTCGTCGTCGAGTGCCGCGAAGAGTGCGGCGCGCCGCAGAACGTCGTCCACGTGCTTCCTCCTTCTCGGCCGGCCGGCCGTCAAGCCCTCCGGCACAAGTTCGTACAGTGCTCTGCATCACCAAGCATGGCGCATGTCGCTCCGATCATATGAGGAGGGGGTGTGCCGAGGTGTGCTGCGCGGGGCCATTCGTACCGCCGGAGCCGCCCCGGCCCCCGTCCCCGGGCGGCTCGGGGAGCAGTTCGGGGACGGGCTCGGGGACGGTTCGGGGACCTGTTCGGGCGCGGCCCGGGAGCCGTCCGGCGGTCGCCGGAGGCTCACCCGGTCCGGCTGTCCGCCTCCGCCGCCAGCAGGGCGTCGGCGACGGCGGTGCGCGCGTGCAGGACGGCGTGCCCGGCCCGCTGCGCGCTGGTCAGCCCGGCCGCGCGCAGGGCGGTGAGGTGCTGGGAGGTCCCGGCGGTGGAGAGCCCGGTCCGCTGGGCCAGCTCCGTGGTGGAGGCCGGCGCGTCCAGTTCGGCGAGCAGCCGGGCCCGGGAGCGCCCGAGGACGGCGGCGAGCGCCTCGGCCGGGTCGGCGACCGGCCCGGACTCCCACAGGGCGGCGACGCCGCGCGCCGGGTAGGCGAGCTGGGGAGGGTCCGGCGGCAGCGTCCGGGTCAGCACCCGGGGCCAGGCGAACACCGAGGGCACCAGGACCAGCCCGGCCCCGGCGTCCAGTCGCCGGACCGCGCAGTGCCGCTGCTCCAGCCGCAGCGCGCCGCCGTCCCAGCGGACCGTTTCGTGGAGGTCGTCGAGGACCTGGGCGCTGCCGCGTCCGGCGGCCTGCCGGGCGCGGTGCAGCACGTCCGCGTCCAGCAGCGCGCGGATCCGGGCCCAGTGCGGTTGCAGCGCGAACTCCCAGTACTCCTCGATGTCGGCCACCAGGAGGGGCAGCCCGCCGACCGGGTCGCGGTGCAGGGGTTCGAGGACGGCGGGCAGCCGGCCGCCGTGTTCGCCGGCCAGGATGTCGAGATCGGCCCGCACCCGCTCGGGCGGGGTCGCGGCGATCGCGGCCAGTTCCTCGGTGAGCGCGGGAGCGGTGCCGACGGGGACCGGGGTGAGGAAGTCCGGCAGGTGGCCTGCGGCCGGGACCAGCGCGGCCAGCCGCCGCACCGCGGGCCCGGTGCCCTCCGCCGCCCGGCGGACCTGTGCGGCCCAGGGCCGGTGCAGGGCGGGGACGGCTTGGTGGGCCAGCACCCGGAGGCTGGTGACCACCTCCCACATGGGGGAGACGGCGAACCTGGTCCGTGCCAGGTCGTCCGTCGAGAACGCGAGTTCGGTCCGCATCGGTGCCCGCCCACTCTCCCGCTCCGGCCCAGGATTCAGCCTCAGCTTAATCACTGGAGGGGGCCCGCCGACCGGCCGCAGGATGTCGACGGCGCGCAACCGCCACTGCCTCCCTGGGCCTCCCGAAGCTCCCCCCGACTCCTCCTGAAGTTCCTCCCGACTCTCAGGACCCCTTCCGACTCCGCCTGACCCCTCCCGACCCCTCCCGAACCGAAAGCCGGTGACCGCTCATGTCCACCTCCTCCCCGCTCCCGCCGTCCACCCTCCGTGCGCGGGCCGAGCGGCTGAGGGCGCTGGTCGCGGACGGCGTGCTCGTCCTGCCGAACGCCTGGGACGCCGGGAGCGCCGCCGTGATCGCCTCGGCCGGCGCGGCCGCGATCGCCACCACCAGCGGCGGCGTCTCCTGGTCGCTGGGCCGGGGCGACGGCCAGCGCCTCGACCGCGCGACGGCCGTCGAGGCCGCCCGCCGGGTCGCCGCCGCCGTCGACCTGCCGGTCACGGTGGACGCCGAGGGCGGCTACGGGCCCACGCCGGACGATGTCGTCGAGACGGTCCGGGCCCTGGTGGGGGCCGGCGCGGCCGGGGTCAACCTGGAGGATTCGACGGCGCCCGGCGGCCCGCTGTTCACGGTGGACGAGCAGGCCGGACGGCTGCGCGCCGCCCGCTCGGCGGCGGAGGCGGCGGGCCTGCCGGAGCTGCTGGTCAACGCCCGGACCGACGTCTTCCTGTTCGGGCTGGGCGGGCTCGACGACGTGCTCGTCCGCGCCGAGGCGTACGCGGCGGCGGGCGCGGACGGCCTCTTCGTCCCCGGTCTGCTGGACCTCGACGCGCTGGCCGCGCTCTGCGCCCGTTCGCCGCTCCCGGTCAACGCGATGGCCGTGGCCGGCGGGCCAGGTGTCGCCGAACTCGCGGCCGCCGGGGTGCGCCGGATCAGCGCCGGCACCGCGCTGACCCAGTTCGCCTACACCGCCGCGCGCCGGGCCGCCGCCGAACTGCTCGGCCCCGGCACCCTGACGGAGCCGGTCGGCGCGCTCGGCTACGGCGACGTCGACGCGCTGTTCCGGGGCTGACCTGCCCGTCAGCTCCCGCCCCTCCTCCGTCAGCCCCCCGTCCCTCCCCTGTCCTTCCCGGTCCGGTCCTGGCCGATCCGCCGCAGGAGCGCGGCCGTCCGGCGTAGCCTTCACGCATGGCAGAGAGCAAGGTCCGGACGACCGCGTCTGCGGGGAAGCCGGTGGGGAAGGCAGGCGGGGCGCCCAAGCCCGAATCGCGGCTGGCGATGGTGCGGCGGGCGCGGAGGATCAACCGGGAGCTGGCGGAGCTGTACCCGTACGCGCACCCGGAGCTGGACTTCGACAACCCGTTCCAGCTGCTGGTGGCCACCGTGCTGTCGGCGCAGACCACCGACCTGCGGGTGAACCAGACGACCCCGGCGCTGTTCGCCGCGTACCCCTCGCCGGAGGACATGGCGGCGGCGAACCCGGCGGAGCTGGAGGAGATCATCCGGCCGACCGGGTTCTTCCGGAACAAGGCGAAGTCCCTGATCGGCCTCTCGATCGCACTGCGCGACGAGTTCGACGGTGAGGTCCCCGGCCGGCTGGCGGACCTGGTCACCCTCCCCGGGGTCGGCCGCAAGACCGCCAACGTCGTCCTCGGCAATGCCTTCGGCGTCCCCGGGATCACCGTGGACACCCACTTCGGCCGCCTCGCCCGCCGGTTCGGCTGGACGACCGACGAGGACCCGGTGAAGGTCGAGGCGGCGGTCGCGGAGATCTTCCCGAAGTCCGAGTGGACGATGCTCTCGCACCGTGTGGTCTTCCACGGCCGGCGGATCTGCCACTCCCGGAAGCCGGCCTGCGGAGCCTGCCCGATCGCACCGCTCTGCCCCTCCTACGGCGAGGGCGAGACCGATCCGGAGAAGGCGAAGAAGCTGCTCAAGTACGAGATGGGCGGACAGCCGGGCCAGCGGCTGCGCCCGCCCGCGGACTTCCCCGGCGAGGCCGCCGCCCGCGCCGACGCCGCCGCCCACCACGGCGAGGTCGCCGACCTGGCGGTGGCCGAGTGAGCGACCGGGGGATGGTGAGGGGGGTCGAGCGGGACGGGCTGCCGAGCTGGCTGGAGCCGGTCAGGGACGCCGCGGAACGGGTGCTGCCCGAGCAGCTGAGCCGCTTCCTGCCACCGGACGACGGCGGCCGCGCGGCCGCCGTGCTGATGCTCTTCGGCGAGGGCGAGACCGGCCCGGACCTGCTGCTGATCGAACGGGCCCGCTCGCTGCGCTCGCACGCCGGCCAGCCCTCCTTCCCCGGCGGTGCGCTGGACCCGGAGGACGGCGACCCGGCCGGGCCCGGCCCGGTGGCGGCGGCGCTGCGCGAGGCCTGGGAGGAGACCGGCCTGGACCCGGACGGGGTGCAGGTGTTCGCGACGCTGCCCGCGCTCTACATCCCGGTCAGCCGGTTCGTGGTGACGCCGGTGCTCGGCTGGTGGCGCGAGGAGTCGCCGGTCCGGCCGGTGGACCTGGGGGAGACCGGCGCGGTGTTCCGGGTGCCGATCGACGAGCTGACCGATCCGGTGAACCGGGCCAGGCTGCGGCACCCGTCCGGCCACATGGGGCCGGCCTTCGCGGTCGGCGGCCGACTCGTCTGGGGCTTCACCGCCGGGGTGATCGACCGGGTGCTGCACCACAGCGGGCTGGAGCGGCCGTGGGACGCCTGCCGGATCGTCGAGCTCTCGGACGAGGCGCTGGACCTGGTGCAGGGCGACCGCGAGCGTTCCCGGGCGGTGCTCGGCCGCGAGGCCGGGGCGCAGTGAACCGGACGGCGGGCGGATTCGACCATCGCCCGCCCAGCGGGGTGGTCCGTCGTGGGAGGGTGTCCGGGTGAATGTCCTGGATGTGCTGTTGATCGCCGCCGCGATCGGATTCGCCGTGTCGGGCTACCGGCAGGGTTTCGTGGTCGGTGTGCTGTCGGTCCTCGGCTTCCTGGGCGGCGGGCTGCTCGCCGTCCAGCTGCTGCCGCTGCTGCTGGACCACCTCAGCCCCGGGACGACCGCCTCGGTGATCGCGGTGGTGGTGGTGATCGTGCTGGCGGCGATCGGCCAGGCGATCACCACCCACTTCGGCTGGAAGCTGCGCGGTCACATCGACCGCCGCCCGGCCCGCGCGCTGGACGCCGCCGGCGGCGCCGTGGTCAATGTGATCTCGATGCTGCTGGTGGCCTGGCTGATCGGCTCCGCGCTGGCCGGGACGTCCCTGCCGACCGTCTCCAAGCAGGTCCGCACCTCGGCGATCCTGGGCGGGGTCCAGGACACCCTGCCCTCCGACGCCCCGAACTGGTTCTCGGACTTCTCCAAGGTGCTCGCCCGCAACGGCTTCCCGCAGGTGTTCAACCCCTTCGAGCACGAGCCGATCACCCAGGTCGACATCCCCGATCCGACGCTGGCCGGCAGCCCCGCGGTGGCCAAGGCACGGCAGAGCCTGGTCAAGGTCGTGGGCACCGCCACCTCCTGCGGCAAGACCCTGGAGGGCAGCGGCTTCGTCTACGCCCCGCACCGGGTGATGACCAACGCCCACGTGGTCGGCGGGGTCAACGAGCCGACCGTGCAGATCGGCGGGGTCGGCCAGCTGTACGACGCGACGGTGGTCCGCTACGACTGGCAGCGCGACATCGCGATCCTCGACGTGCCGAAGCTGAACGCACCGGCCCTGACCTTCGCCGGCGAGGCGAAGACCAATGACAACGCGATCGTGGCGGGCTTCCCGGAGAACGGCGCCTTCAACGTCCAGCCGGCCCGTATCCGCGGCCGGATCCAGGCGAACGGACCGGACATCTACCACCGCGGCCAGGTGGTCCGCGACGTCTACTCGGTGCGCTCACTGGTGCGCCAGGGCAACAGCGGCGGGCCGCTGCTCACCCCGGACGGCCAGGTGTACGGGATGGTGTTCGCCAAGTCGCTGGACAGCGCGGACACCGGGTACGTGCTGACCGCGGCCGAGGTGCGCCAGGACGCCGAGCTGGGCAGCGTGGCCTCGGGCCGGGCGGACACCCAGGGCTGCGCGCTCTGACCCACCGGCCCGCCGCCGGGGCGACCTGTCGGGTCGGGGACGGCGGGCGGGCGGGTGAGGCCGGGGAGGGAGCCGGGGACGCGGGCCGGGGACGACGGGCCGGGGACGACGGGCCGATCAGGTGTCGCGGCGGAGCCGGGCACCCACCCAGCGGGCGCGCCGGCCGAGGATGCGCGGGATACCGAGCCGGTCCTGCGCCCCGCGGGGGTGGCCGTCCGTACCGTCGAAGCCGCCGTCGTACCCACTGTCGTAGCCGTTGTCGTAACTGCGGTCGTACCCGCGGTCGTGACCGCGGCTCTCCGCCCACTCGGAACGGTGGGCGGAACGCTGCGAGCTGTCGCTGTGCTGTCGGCCGCGCGGGGCGCTGCCGCGATCGGGCATCCAGGTCATACCGCAATGGATGCCCCTGGGCCGACAGGGGTAACCGCCCGTCCGGCCACCAACGTGGCCTATGCGCTTGTCATATGTGCGTCACCTGAAGGGAGTTGGGACCTCGGACCCTGTTCCCCCGATCGGGTTCCGGGACCTTCTGCCCGGTCCGGGGCCCCGCGCCGCCTCAGTCCTTGTGCCGGCCGATCCAGTCCAGCAGCTCGGCCGTGAACTGCTCCGGCGCCTCCTCGTGCGGGAAGTGCCCGATCCCCGGCATCAGGCGCCAGCGGTACGGCGCGGCCACGTACTCGCCGCCGCCCAGCGCGGTGTGCGACAGCAGCACCGGGTCCGCCGCCCCCTGGATGTGCAGGGTGGGCGCGGTGATCGGCTTCTTCATCCGGCGGGCGAACTGGATGCCGTCCGGCCGGGCCATCGAGCGCAGCAGCCAGCGGTACGGCTCGATCGAGCAGTGCGCGGTGCTGGGGATCCGGATCGCCTCCCGGTACGCGGCCACCGCCGCGCGGTCCAGCTGGTTGCGCCCGGTCCAGGCGTCCAGGTAGCGGCCGATCAGCGCGGCGTCGTCGGCGACCAGGCGGCGCTCCGGTATCCACGGCCGCTGGAAGCCCAGGATGTGCTCGAAGGCGGCCATCTGCCGCCGGTCGGTCAGCAGCGCCCGGCGGAGGTCCCGGGGGTGCGCGGCGGAGACCACGGTGAGGCTCTGGATCACCGAGGGCCGCATCACGGCCGCCACCCAGGACAGTGTGCCGCCGGAGGCGTGGCCGACCAGGTGCGCCCGGTTCTCGCCGAGGGAGCGGATCACCCCGGTGATGTCCAGCGCGAGGTTGCCCGGGTCGTAGCCGCGGGGGGTGCGGTCGCTGCCGCCGATGCCGCGCAGGTCCAGGGCGACGGCCCGGTAGCCGGCCTCGGCGAGTGCGGTCAGCTGGTGGCGCCAGGCCCACCAGTACTGCGGCCAGCCGTGGACCAGCAGGACCAGCGGGCCCTCGCCGAGTTCGGCGATGTGGAAGCGGGCGCCGTTGGCGGCGAGGTCGCGGTGGGTCCACGGTCCGGGCTGCCGGACGTCCCAGGGGGCCGGGGGCGTGCTCCGGGTGTCGCCGCCGCCACCGGGTGCGGTGCCGCTGCCGGCGGAGGCGGTGCCGCTGCCGGCGGAGGCGGTGCCGCTGTCGGCAGGGGTGGTGCCGCCCTCACCGGTGACGGTGCCGTCGTCACCGGTGACAGTGCCGTCGGAGGCGGTGTCGCCGGAACCGGCGGACGGCTGTGCGGGCACGGGCTTCTGGTCGAGCGACATACCGAGAGCGTGTCACATCCGCGCGCCGGACACGCGCCCGGCACTCGCACTCGGGCCGTTCGGGCCCGCCGAGCACCGGTCGCGTGTCCACGACCCCGGGGTCGGGCCTACTGGATGCGGCCCAGGGCGCGGTCGATCTCCTCCTTGGTGGCGGGACGCGGCCGCGCGTTCTTCAGGACGTCGGCGGTCTTCTGCGCGCCCTCGATGGTGCGGACCGGCTTCTCGATCTTCTTGAACGAACGCAGCGCCAGCAGGCCCAGCAGCACGGCCAGCAGCAGGTACGCGCCGGCCACGACCAGGAACGACCAGCCGAGCGAGAGGCCCAGCGCGTGGATGCCGAACGCCGCGGCGGCACTGAGCATCGGGACGGCGGCCAGGGCCACCACACCGGCGACGGCCAGCGAGACGCCGCCGGAGACACCGCGCTTGACGTCGGCGCGGATCTCGGCCTTGGCGAGCGCGATCTCGTCGTGGACCAGGGCGGACAGGTCGGCGGTGGCCGCGGCGAACAGCTGCCCCACCGAACGCTCGCCCTCATAGGGCGCCCGGCCGTTGCTGGACGGGTCTGCGGCTCCTGCGGGCATCAGCGGTTCTCCTCTTCGGCCGTGCGGCGAGTGACGCCGCCGCACGGTGCGGCTCCCCGGTGGTTCCGGGTACCGGGGCGGGCCCGGTGGCGTCGGTGGACTGTCGACAGTTCAGAATCATGCCCCTACCGGAGGAGCGGACACCACTCCGGGGGGCCCGGCGAGGGACGTGTTCCGGGCAGGTCCGGCCCGGACCCGGCTCGGGCCGGGCTCAACGCGGGTGCTGCGGGCCCTCGTCGGCCGGGTGCGCGCCCTGTTGCGGCTGGTCCGGCCGGCCCGCTTCGCCCGCTCGGCCCCGCTGTCCGGCCGTGCGTGCCTGCCAGGCCGGGTCGTCCAGTTGGTAGACGTCGGGGATGCCGTCGCCGTCGAGGTCGCGGTCCTCCTCCTCGCACAGCTCGCGGTAGTGCCGGTTGCGCAGCTTCAGCAGCACGGTGGCGATCAGCGCGCAGAGCAGCGACCCCACCAGGACGGCCGCCTTGGCCCGGTCGGCGAGGGCCGGGTCGTCGGGGAAGGCCAGTTCGCTGATCAGGAGCGAGACCGTGAAGCCGATGCCGGCCAGCACCGAGACTGCGAACATGTCCGCCCACTTGAGCTGCGGGTTCAGTTCGGCGCGGGTGAAGCGGGCGGCCAGGCGGGTGCCGCCGAAGATGCCCACGGTCTTGCCGACCAGCAGGCCGAGCACGATCCCGAGCGGGGCCGCCTGGGTGAACACCTCGCGCAGGGCCGGTCCGGAGATCGTCACCCCGGCGGCGAACAGCGCGAAGACCGGTACGGCGAACCCGGCCGAGATCGGGCGGACCAGGTGCTCGATGTGCTCGCCGGGGGAGGACTTCTCGTCGCCCTCCCGGTGGCAGCGGAGCATCAGACCCATCGCGACGCCCGCCACCGTGGCGTGCACGCCGCTCTCGTGCATCAGCGCCCAGATCACGAAGGCGAGCGGAACGAACAGGTACCAGCCGTGGACCCCGCGCCGGTGCAGGAACCAGAACAGCACCAGCCCGGCGAAGGCCAGCCCGAGCGCCCAGAACTTGATGCCGGAGCTGTAGAAGATCGCGATGATCAGGATCGCGATCAGGTCGTCCACCACCGCGAGGGTGAGCAGGAAGGCGCGCAGCGCGGAGGGGAGGTGGCTGCCGACCACGGCGAGCACGCCGAGCGCGAAGGCGATGTCGGTGGCGGTCGGGATGGCCCAGCCGTTCGGGTGCCCGCCGGGGCCGGCGTTGGCCACCGCGAACACGATCGCGGGCAGCGCGACGCCGCAGACGGCGGCTATGACGGGGAGGATCGCGGCGCTGGGGCTGCGCAGTTCGCCCGCCACGAACTCGCGCTTGAGCTCGATCCCGGCCACGAAGAAGAAGATCGTCAGCAGTCCGTCCTTCGCCCACGCGTCCAGACTGAGGTCCAGGTGGAGCGGGGTGGACGGGCCGACGGTGTAGTCCAGGACCGACTGGTAGGCGGCCGGCCAGACATTGGCCCAGATCAGTGCGACGACCGAGGCGAGGAGCAGCAGCACGCCGCCGACGGTCTCGGTGCGCAGCGCGTCCGTGATGAAGGTGCGCTCGGGAAGGGACAGCCTGCCGAGGAACTGGCGGCGTCGGGTCGTCGGCTCTTGGACGGGCGGCTGGCTGGCCACGCGCGGCCTCCTGGGGGCGGGGACGGGTGTACGGAGATGCACCGGTGGTGCATTGCCGACCAGACTTCCCGGCTCGCCCTGTGACGCGGATCTTGATGCGTCGTTGACAGTATAACGGGAACCGACAAGGCGACGTCCGGATTGTCATACTTCAGGACTTAAGCCTGGGTGGCCTGTTGTGCACCCGTCCGTACGGCCGACCGACACCCGAACGGAGTCGGCGGCGTGCAGACGGGTGAACGGCTCTCTATCGTCGGTCGCAGGGCCCGGCCGAGGTCGGAGCCCCGGACCGGGGGCTTTCCCCGGATCCCCCACCTTCGCGCTGTGGAGGCGCCGCCATGCCCAGACCGCCCCTCTTATCCTTCCGTTCGTATACGTCTCGCGGGTGCCGTTCGTCCTGCGGTTTCCGTTCGTCCTGCGCTTCTTGTGCGCCCTGCGTGCCGTGCACGTCCTGTGCGTCCCGCACGTCCTGCGTGCCTCGCACGTCCCGGTCCGGCGGTCGGAGCGCCGTCCGATGAACGCCCCGCTGTACGGCCCGCCCGACCCCGAACTCGACCGCCTGCTCCGCCCGCTGTTCCGCGCCGCCGCACCGGCCGGTGGCGCAGCCGTCGTGGTGATCCGCGGCGACGAGCGGACCGTCGCCTGCCGGGGCCACGCCGTCCGCTCCACCGAACGCCCGGTCCGCGCCGACACCCGCTTCGAACTCGGCTCCGTCACCAAGACGTTCACCGGCCTGCTGCTGGCCGAGATGGCCGCCCGGGGAGAGGTCGGCTACGACGATCCGATCGACCGCTACCTGCCCGCCGACGCGGCCCCCGGCTACCCGCAGGAGCGTCCGATCACCCTGCTTCACCTGGCCACCCACACCTCCGGCCTGCCCCGGCTGCCGGACGGGGTGCTGCCCGGACAGGTCCCGCGCTGGTTCACCCGTCCCTACGCCACGTTCGGACCGGCCCACCTGCTGCGGGCGCTGCCCCGGACGGCGGTGCGCGGCACGCCGGGCACCCAGGTCCGGTACTCCAACCTCGGCTGCGGGCTGCTCGGCCTGCTGCTGGCCAACGCGGCCGGGCAGCGGTACGACGATCTGCTCGCCGCCCGGGTCTGCGGGCCGCTCGGCCTGATGGACACCTCCTGCGGCCCCGGCCGGGAGGAGGACGCCGGATACCGGCGCGGGCGCAGGGTGCCGTCCTTCCGCTTGCCCGCCCTTCCGGCCGCCGCCGCGCTCCGTTCGACGGCGGACGACATGCTCCGCTACCTC
This sequence comes from Kitasatospora purpeofusca, assembly GCF_036010405.1. Lineage (NCBI taxonomy): Bacteria > Bacillati > Actinomycetota > Actinomycetes > Kitasatosporales > Streptomycetaceae > Kitasatospora > Kitasatospora purpeofusca. The sequence continues at coordinate 5,306,769 of NZ_CP108561.1, forward strand.
CAGGCGCACCTCGCCCTGGACGCCGTTCCGCTCCCCGAGCGGGCCGACGCGGCGGTGCTGCGGACGGCGCTGAACGAGGTGCGGCGCCCACGCACCGACGGGCGACGCGGCGGGCCGCGGATCTGTCTGGGGTGGAACCAGCGCGCTCTTCCGGCGGGGGCGGCGGAACCGAGGACGGACGGGGTGGCGGGGACGTTCGGGCGGCCTGCGGCTGCCGGGGGACCGGTGGTGCCTGTTCCTGTGCCCGTACGTGCGCCTGTGCCTGCGGCTGTGGCTGCGGCTGCGGCGACCGACGGGCCGGGGCCGGTCGACGTCGGCGAAGTGGTCTACCACGTGGGTGCCGCCCGGCGGTCCACCGCCTTCGTCGGGTTCAGCCCCCGGGCCCAGGTGGGCCTGGCCGTGCTGGCCGGCGGGCAGCCGCTGCGCAGTCGTGCCCTGGTGCAGAGCGCGCACGAGACCCTGCGGGTCCTGATCGCCGAATTCGGCGGGAGCTGACCCCCGGAGTCGCTCGGACACAGCGGTGCCCCGGGCGGTAGCAACCGCCCGGGGCACCGTCGTGAGCGCTGCTCCGCGCCACGTTCAGGGCGTGGCGCGGAGCAGCGGTGCGAGGTCGGACCCTCCGGTCAGCCCTCGGAGCCGGCCGGCGGGAGCTGGGCCTGGATGAGGTTCATCACGGTGGAGTCGGCGAGGGTGGTGGTGTCACCGATCTCGCGCCCCTCGGCGATGTCGCGGAGCAGGCGGCGCATGATCTTGCCGGAGCGGGTCTTCGGCAGCTCGCCGACGACCTTGACCTGCTTGGGCTTGGCGATCGGGCCGAGGGTGCGGCCGACGTGCGCGCGCAGTTCCTCGACCAGCTCCGGGCTGTCGGTGGCGGTGCCGCGCAGGATGACGAAGGCGACGATCGCCTGGCCGGTGGTGGCGTCGGTGGCGCCGACGACCGCCGACTCGGCCACCGAGGGGTGGCCGACGAGGGCGGACTCGACCTCGGTGGTCGAGATGTTGTGGCCGGAGACCAGCATGACGTCGTCGACCCGGCCGAGCAGCCAGATGTCGCCGTCCTCGTCCTTCTTGGCGCCGTCGCCGGCGAAGTAGCGGCCCTCGAAGCGCGACCAGTAGGTGTCGATGTAGCGCTGGTCGTCGCCCCAGATGGTGCGCAGCATGGAGGGCCACGGCTCGGTGAGGACGAGGTAGCCGCCGGAGCCGTTGGCGACCTCGGTGCCGTTGTCGTCGACCACGGTGGCGGCGATGCCGGGCAGGGCGCGCTGGGCGGAGCCGGGCTTGGTCTCGGTGACGCCGGGCAGCGGGCTGATCATGATGGCGCCGGTCTCGGTCTGCCACCAGGTGTCGACGATCGGGGCGGTGGAGGCACCGATGTGGTCGCGGTACCAGATCCAGGCTTCGGGGTTGATCGGCTCGCCGACGCTGCCCAGCACCCGCAGGGAGGACAGGTCGAACTTGGCGGGGATGTCGTCGCCCCACTTCATGAAGGTGCGGATCGCGGTGGGCGCCGTGTACAGGATCGTGACGCCGTACTTCTGGACGATCTCCCAGAACCGGCCCTGGTGGGGGGTGTCGGGGGTGCCTTCGTAGATGACCTGGGTGGCGCCGTTGGAGAGCGGGCCGTAGACGATGTACGAGTGCCCGGTGACCCAGCCGATGTCGGCGGTGCACCAGTAGACGTCGGTCTCCGGCTTGAGGTCGAAGACGGCGTTGTGGGTGTAGCTGGCCTGGGTGAGGTAGCCGCCGGTGGTGTGCAGGATGCCCTTGGGCTTCCCGGTGGTGCCGGAGGTGTAGAGGATGAACAGCGGGTGCTCGGCGTCGTGCGCCTCGGGGGTGTGCTCGGTGGACTGGCGGGCGGTGAGCTCGTGCCACCAGACGTCGCGGCCCTCGGTCCAGGCGGTGTCCTGGCCGGTGCGGCGCACGACGAGGACGTGCTCGACGCCGTCGGCCTTGGTGAGTGCCTCGTCGATGGCGGGCTTGAGGGCGGAGGGCTTGCCGCGCCGGTAGCCGCCGTCGGAGGTGATGACGAGCTTGGCGCGGGCGTCCTGGATGCGGGAGGCGACGGCGTCGGCCGAGAAGCCGCCGAAGACGACGGAGTGCGTGGCGCCGATGCGGGCGCAGGCGAGCATCGAGACGACGGCCTCGGGGATCATCGGCAGGTAGATGGCGACGCGGTCGCCCTTGCCGACGCCGAGTTCGAGCAGGGCGTTGGCGGCCTGGGAGACCTCGTCCTTGAGCTGGGCGTAGGTGATGGCGCGGCCGTCGCCGGGCTCGCCCTCGAAGTGGATGGCGACGCGGTCGCCGTGGCCGGCCTCGACGTGGCGGTCCACGCAGTTGTAGGCGATGTTGAGTTTGCCGTCGGCGAACCACTTCGCGAAGGGCGGGTTGGACCAGTCGAGCGTCTGCGTGGGCTCGACGGCCCAGGTGAGGCGGCGGGCCTGCTCGGCCCAGAAGCCGAGGCGGTCCTCGGATGCCTGGGCGTACGCGGCCGCAGTGACGTTGGCGGCTGCGGCGAGCTCTGCCGGCGGGGCGAAACGCCGCTCCTCCTTGAGCAGGTTGGCCAGGCTCTCGTTGCTCAACGCGCACTCCTCATGAGTCATGATCGGGGTCGTTTCCCGTGCGTGGGGATTGTCCCGTGTGTCCCAGCGCACAGCTCACCAGGCGAAGAGGTCAGTTGACAAGAGGCTCTGGCTAATTGGTGTAGACCTTTGATCGCTCGTCGAACGGCCGCCCGAGGTCGGAGGCGTCTCGGGCGGCCCGAGGAGGTGGGCCCGCGTCCTTGGCCCGCCCGGCTGGACGCGGGCCCGGCTCTCAGGCGGCCAGGCCGGGGCCTCCGCCGTCCCTGGCCGGATCCGCGGCGACGGTACCGGTGGTCGGAACCTGTTCGAATTCATTCACTCGTTCGGGCGTGTCGTGCTCCCCGCGCGGGGTGGACGGCAGTGTTGCGGGGGTGGACGCGGCTGTGGCTGCAGCTGCTGCGGAAACGGATACGGCTGCGGATGCGGGCATGTATGCGGGCATGGGCGGGGGTGCGGGCGTGCATGCGGTGACGGAGGTCGGTGCCACCGCCTCGACCGGGCCGAACCGGCCGCTCTCCGGGTCGAGCACATAGGCCTGCGCGGTGGCGAAGTCGAAGTACATGCCGACCAGCCGCAGGCTGCCCTCGGTGACCCGCCGCTCCACGGCCGGGTTGGCCATCAGCTGGTCCAGTTGCTGGACGACATTGGTGACGCAGAGCTGCTCCGTCACATCGACCACCGGGCGGTCGGTGAACTCCGCCGGGACCCGGCGCAGCCGGTCCAGCGAGCCCCGGCCGTTGCGCAGCCAGCGGGCCAGCGGAGTGGGCTGGCCGGGCTGCTCGTGCACCCCGTCCAGCAGGGCCTTCATCGCCCCGCAGCCCGAGTGCCCGCAGACGGTGATCGACCGCACCTCCAGCACCTCGACCGCGTACTGCACCGCCGCCGCCACCGAGTCGTCGGCCGCGCCCGGCTCGTGCGGCGCCGGCACCAGGTTGCCGACATTGCGCACGGTGAAGAGGTCGCCGGGACCGCTGTTGGTGATCATGCTGGTGACCATCCGGGAGTCGGCGCAGGTCAGGAACAGCTGGGAGGGCGTCTGCCCCTCCCTGGCGAGCCGGGCCAGCTCGGGCCGGACCAGCGGGGCGGTGTGCAGTTGGAACACCCGCACCCCGTCGAGCAGCCGGACGTGCGGGTCCTCCTGCTGTTCGATGCAGTGGTGGCCGACCCAGGGCGTCCAGGCGCGGCAGCGGTGCGGGCCGGGGGAGCTGCCGGTGCGGACGGTGCCGTCCGGGTCGAGCACCTCGTCGTCCTGGCGGCGGGTCACCATCGACACCCGACCGCCGCCCGCCTGATGAGCGGTGCGCCAGCTGTGCAGCGTCTCGTAGGCGGCGTGGTCCAGGAAGGAGCCGTCGTGCACGACGGCGACCTCGGCGCCGGCCGGCACACCGGCGAGTGCCCGGCTCAGCCGGGGCACGGCGGCGAAGGTCAGCGGGCCGTGCGTCTCCACGGTGAGCGTGCCGTCGGGGCCGGCCAGCACGTCCACGTGCGCGCGGGTCAGCCGGTAGAGCGCGAGCAGCACGGCCGTCGCGGCGCCCAGCGCCACGCCCGGCAGCACGCCGAACAGCACCACCGAGACCACGGTGACCAGGTAGACCGGGAACTCCCGGTGCCGGTGGACCTTCCGGATGTGCGCGAAGCTCACCATCTGCAGGCCGACGACCAGCACCAGGGCGGCGAGCGCGGCGAGCGGGATCCGGCGCAGCCCGCCGGTGAGAGCCAGCGCGGCCGCCAGCACCCACACCCCGTGCAGGACCGAGGACCAGCGGCTGCGTGCCCCGGCCCGGACGTTGGCGGTGCTGCGTACCGCGCCGCCGGCGATCGGCAGTCCGCCGACCAGCCCGCTGACCATGTTGGCCAGCCCCTGGCCTCGCAGCTCGCGGTCGAGGTCCCCGGTGCGGTGCGACATCCGGTCGACCGCGACGGCGGAGAGCAGTGATTCGACGCTCGCCACGGCGGTGACGGTGAGCACGGAGGCGAGGACGGCGAGGGGCGGGCCGTGCGGCAGGTCGGGGACGAGGTCGTGCGGCTGCCAGGCGGGCAGGTCGACCCGGGCGAGCCGCAGGTCCAGCGCGACCGCGAGCGTGGTGGCGGCGGCGACGGCGGCCAGCGGGCCGGGGACCTTGGTCAGCCGGGTGCCGAACTCGCCGTAGCGGCCGGGGAGTCGGCCCAGTCGGGGCCAGCCGAGCAGCGCCGCGGCGGTGACCGTGCCGACGATCAGGGCGGACGGGTGCGGGGCCGCCAACTGGCTCGGCAGGGCGAGCAGATTGGCCAGGGCCGAGCTCTGCGGGGAGCCGCCGAGGACGACGTGCAACTGCGCGATCGCGATGGCGAGGCCGACGCCGGCCAGCATGCCGTGCACGATGGCGGGCGAGACGGCCAGTGCCGTCCGGGCCACCCGCCTTACTCCCAGGAGGAGTTGGAGCAGGCCGGCGGCGAGGGTGATGGCGCAGGTGGCCTGCCAGCCGTACTGGGTGATGAGCCCGGCCGTGATCACGGTGAGGGCGGCCGAGGGACCGCTGACCTGCAGCGGAGTGCCGCCGAACAGTCCGACCACGATTCCGCCGACGGCCGCGGCGGCGAGGCCCGCGGTGAGCGGGGCGCCGGTGGCCAGGGCGATGCCGAGGGAGAACGGCACGGCGATGAGGAAGACCACCAGGGAGGCCGAGAGGTCCTGCGCCCAGGAGGCGCGGGGACGTCGACCCGGCGGGGCGTGGTCGGTGGTGTCGGAGGCGATGGGTGCGCTGGAGATGTCGAGGGTCATGGGTCTTCCCGTCTGTCCGGGGGAACGAACGCAGTCAGGTCCGGCGGTGAGTCCGGTCATGGGCTCGGTGGAGCGGATCGGCTGTCGTGGGTCGCGACGGTGTGGCGGGATGGTGCGGACGGGCCGGGAGTGCGGGTGTCACCGGCCGGGCCTTGGACCATCGGGGGCCCCGGCGGTCACTCGGCGGGGCGCTGGGAGGAGCCAGGCCACGGCGAGGAGCACCGGAACGGATGCGGAACATCAAGACTCGGTAAACCGAGGGTAATGAGAGCTTTGCACAGCGTCATCCGGAGTGACAGGCAATATCCGCCCGATTCACCCCATTGGGTGGTGGTCGAACAGAAGGGAATCTGCTGGTGACGGCGCTGCGGCCGGGGCTGCGGCGGTGCTGCGGGCCGGATCCGGGGCGGGGCGTGGTGGATGTGCGAGGGCCGCGGCCCCGTTTCCGGGACCGCGGCCGTGGGCGCTGCGCGAGGGGTGCGGGGGGAGTGTGCTCCGCGCCGGTGCTGCGTGGTGCCGCTCCGGTCAGACGGCCGCGCCGGCCGCCGCGGGTTCGTCGCCGAGCACGAAGTCCGGGTCGACCTGGGTGGCGAGGTCGATGCCGACCTTGGCGTTCGCCCAGCTCTCGGCGTTGCGCACGTGGAAGAGGACGGCCTGCTCGGTGTAGCGGCGCGGATCCCGCAGGTCGTACGCGGCGTCCGCCGCCGTCCTCAGCTCGTCCAGTACCGAGCGATTGGCGGCTTCGAGGGCGCGCAGCGGCGGCTGCGCGCCCTGCTCCAGTCGGCGCACCCAGTCGGAGTGCCCGAAGGAGGTCAGCAGGTCCTCGCCGACCTCCCGGCGGAGGAAGTCCAGGTCGTCCTGGCTCTGCACCTTGTTGCCGACCACCCGCAGCCGGACGCCGAAGTCCTGCGCGTAGTCCCGGTACTGGCGGTACACCGAGATGCCCTTGCGGGTGGGCTCGGCCACCAGGAAGGTGAGGTCGAAGCGGGTGAACAGGCCCGAGGCGAAGGAGTCGGAGCCGGCGGTCATGTCGGTCACCACGTACTCGTCCCGGCCGTCGACCAGGTGGTTCAGCAGCAGCTCGACCGCGCCGACCTTGGAGTGGTAGCAGGCGACGCCGAGGTCCTCCTCGGTGAACGCGCCTGTCGCCAGGAGCCGGACCGAGCCCTCGTCGAGCGCGATCGGGCGGGCGCAGGCCGCGTAGACCGGGTTCTCCTCGACGATCCGGAGCAGCCGCGAACCGCGCCCCGGCGGGGTGGTCTTGATCATCTCCTCGGCGGAGCGGATCAGCGGGTTGCCGCCGCGCAGGTACTCCTTGATGGCGGGCAGATGGGCCCCGAGCGAGGGCAGGGCGGCGGACTGGCCGTCCGTCAGCCCGAGGGCCGGGCCGAGGTGCTGGTTGATGTCGGCGTCGACGGCGAGGACCGGGCGGCCCGCGGCGGCCAGGTGGCGGATGAACAGTGCGGACAGCGTGGTCTTGCCGCTGCCGCCCTTGCCGACGAAGGCGATCTTCATCTTGGGACTCCGGCTCTCGCTCCAGGACCCGCCGCGCCCGCGGTCCGCGCCGCGACGAGGTCGACGATCTTCCGAGTTGGAAATCGTTATCGTCTTCGACAGTCATGCTATCCGGGGTTTCGGGCCGTTTGCGGGAGGGAAGTGAGGATTGCCTCGAACGGGTGATGCGTGGTTGCTGTTCCGGCAGGGGCCTCCTGGTCATTACTCTCGGGTAGGTGAGCACTGGAACAGATCCCCTCGCCCCGCTGGCCCAGCTCCCCGGGGTGCCCGACGCGGTGGCCGAGGTGCGCAAGGCCGTCGACCGCCTCTACGGCCACCGGGTGATGCGCCGCCGCGCGGCCGAGGTCACCTCCGAGTCGGCCCTGCGCGGCGCCCGCGCCTCCGCGGCGCTGGCGGGCTCGGACTGGTCGCTGGAGGAGGTCCGCCGTCGCAGCGACTTCGGCGCCGACCCCGAGACCCGGACGGTGGGCGCCGCCCTGCGGATCTCCGCCGAGGCGGGGCAGCTGCTGAGCATCTGGCGGCACTCGCCGCTCCAGGTGCTGGCCCGGCTGCACCTGCTGGCGGTCGGCGACACCGACCCCGTGGCGGGCCGGCCGAGGCAGGCCGGGGAGGGCGTCGAGGACCTCTTCCCGCTGGAGCTGAAGCCGGCCGAGGGGGTCGCGGCGGACGCGGCCCCGTCCGCCGGGCCGGCCGCTCCGGAGGGGCCCGTGCCGGCCCTGCCGGCAGCGCCCGGCCCGGAGGAGGTCGCCGCCCGGCTGGACCAGCTGTCCCGGCTGCTGGTGGCCCGCGCCGAGGGCCAGGGGGTCGGGACGCCCGCCCTGGTGGTCTCCTCGATCGTGCAGGGCGAACTGCTGGCGCTGCGGCCGTTCGGCTCGTACAACGGCCTGATCGCCCGCGCCGCCGCGCGGATCGTGCTGATCGCGGAGGGACTCGACCCGAAGTCGATCTGCCCGGCCGAGGTGGGGCTCGTGGAGCTGGGGACGGACGCCTACCGGCGCGCGCTGGCCGGCTACCTGGCGGGGACGCCGGAGGGGCTGGCGGCCTGGATCGGCCACTGCGGGCGGGCGCTGCGGCTCGGGGTCCGGGAGAGTACGGCGGTCTGCGAGGCGATGCAGCGCGGCATGGTCTGAGCGGGCCCGGTGGGGGCGGGTCCCGGTGCGGTGCGCGAACGGGCCGCAGGCCGCTCCCGGGCGGGCCCCACGGCCCCCGCGGGCTCCGGACGGACCTCGGGCCGGCTCCGGACGCAAGGATGCGGCGGCACCTGATCCTGCCGGGTGCCGCCGCTGGCACAGATGCCGGGTGACCATGCATGCACCGGAAAGTGCCGATCAGACGGGGATCCTGCCCGTTCGTCTGGTGCGGCGGCCCGACAGCGGGTCGGCTGCATGTGGGTGCTCGGTTATCTGTGCACACGGTCCGTGGGGCCTGAACTGCGTTGTCGGTTTGACCTCTTAGGTCCTGACCGGGTCTCGCGGGCCGTGATTCCTTTGTATCGCGTTTCGGGTGAAAGGGGAACCCGAAATGAGAAGTCTTCGACTTTTGCCCGTTTTGTCCAAGGGGTGCCGGGTCGGTGCCGCCTCGGTCGGGGGCTCCGCCGGATCAGACCGGGGGGTGGCGGCGCCGACGGGTCGCGTACCAGACGGCGCCGGCGGTCAGGAGTGCCGCGCCGACCGCCACCGCCGTCAGCACCGAGCGGCTCGGCGCCGAGAACTCCGGGAGCCGCCGCCGGAGTTCCACCGGCCGGTCGAAGACCAGTACCGGCCACTCCCGCGCGAGTGCCTCCTTGCGCAGCGCCCGGTCGGGGTTGACCGCCGACGGGTGGCCGACGGCCTCCAGCAGGGGCAGGTCCGTCGACGAGTCGCTGTAGGCGTAGCACTCGGCCAGGTCGTAGCCCTCGACCGCGGCCAACTCCCGGATGGCGGCGGCCTTGTTCTCGGCGTAGGCGTAGTACTCGATCTCGCCGGTGTAGCAGCCGTCCTCGATCTGCAGCCGGGTGGCGATCACGTGGTCCGCGCCGAGCAGCGCGCCGATCGGCTCGACCACCTCGGAGCCGGAGCTGCTGACGATGACCACGTCCCGGCCGGCCGCGTGGTGCTGCTCGATGAGCGAGGCGGCCTCGTCGTAGATGATCGGATCGATCAGGTTGTGCAGGGTCTCGGCGACGATCTCGCGGACCTGCTGCACGTTCCAGCCCCGGGTCAGCGCGGAGAGGTACTGCCGCATCTTCTCCATCTGGTCGTGGTCCGCGCCGCCCACCAGAAAGACGAACTGGGCGTACGCACTTCGCAGGACGGCCCGACGGTTGATCAGGCCGCCCTGGTAGAACGGACGGCTGAACGCCAGGGCGCTCGACTTGGCGATGATCGTCTTGTCCAGGTCGAAGAAGGCCGCGGTCCGCGGGCCGGCCGGGCGCGGGCGCACGGCCGCCGTGCGGGTCGCGGACGGGCCGGAACCGGCCGCTCCGGGCCGTGCGGCGGTCACGGCCGTCCCCTCGGACCCGTCGGACCCCGGGGCCCCTCCGGTTCCGGCAGCGGCTGCGGCGGTGGAGTCCGGGGACTCGTCGGCGTACTCGTCGGCGTTCTCGGTGGTGTCCACGGGAACCGAGGATAGAGGGCTCCGCAAAACTGCCCGCCATTCGGCGTACTCGTGGGCGTGCGGGTTTGTGTTTCTGGCCGCTCGGGTACACCATGGAAGTCACGGATCGTTCGCGACCGTGCTAACCCGGTCCGGCTCCTCCCCCCCGAGTCGGGCCGTGGATAGACGACCCCCGCTCTCCCCCCCGGCGGGGGTCGTCGCACGTCCGGAGCCATTTTCGCGGCTCGGACGGCCGGCCCGGCGGATCCGCCGGTTGATCCGGGCGATCTCTACAGGGGGTGTCGGCCCGCCCGACTGTCTCGACGTTTTCGTCACTCTCCGTAGAGCTTTGGTCATGTCCAGCTCCGGAGTCGCCACCCCCGGAATGAGGATCGGACCTGCTCCGGGGAGCACGTGGTGCGTGCGTCGCTATCCCGCTCCGCCAGGTATGGCGGTTCATCTCCGTGAGCCCGATTAGTCAATTCTTTGTCCAATAGCCCCCCGTCCGGGTGAACGTTTTCCTCCACAGCCCCCGAGTTGTCCACAGGGAATCGGAACCCGGAGGACGGAATCGGGATCACCGTCCAACGTGATGCCCGGCAGCGGTTGCCGGGCCCGGTCCCTCGGGCCCTCGGCCGACTGCCGGACCTTTCGTAGGTGTGCCCGGCCGCTGTGCGCGGCCGGGCACCGGGACAGGGGAGCCGCCATGTCGAAGCCCATCACCGACCACGCCGCCACCGGAGGGCCCGAGCCCGCCCGGCCGCTCGTTCTCACCGGGGACGACGCCCTGGCCGAGCACCTGCTGCGGATCTGCGCGGCGGCCGGCACCGAGCCGAGGCTGATCCGGGGCGCGCCGCCGCGCGAGTTCTGGGAGGAGGCCTCGCTGGTCCTGGTCGGCGACGACCGGGCCGGGCACTGCGCCGCGATGCCCCGCAGACCGGGGGTGCTCCTGCTCGGGCTGGACCTCGACGACGCGGGCGTCTGGGTCAGGGCCGTCCAACTCGGCGCGGAGCACGTGCTGTTCCTTCCGGACGCGGAGACCTGGCTGCTCGACCGGATCGCCGACGCCGTCGAGGGCGTCGGGCCGCCCGCCCGCACCGTCGCCGTCCTCGGCGGCCGGGGCGGCGCGGGTGCCTCCACCCTGGCCTGCGCGCTCGCGGTCACCGCCGCGCGCCGGGGCCTGCGCACCGTCCTGGTCGACGGCGACCCGCTCGGCGGCGGGCTCGACATCCTGCTCGGCGGCGAGACGGCTGCGGGCCTGCGCTGGCCGGACCTCGCCGGCTCCCGGGGCAGGGTCAGCGGCGCCGAGCTGGCCAGGGCGCTGCCCGCGCTCAAGCGGCTCGGCACGCTGGCCTGCCTGTCCTGGGACCGCGGCGACACCCCGGCGGTGCCGCCCGAGGCCATGCGCAGCGTCCTCGCCGCCGCGCGCCGGGGCGGCGGCCTGGTGGTGGTCGACGTGCCCCGGCGGTTGGACCCGGCGGCCGGGCAGGCGCTGGAGCAGGCCGACACGGCACTGCTGGTGGTGCCCGCCGAGCTGCGGGCGGTGGCGGCCGCCGACCGGGTGGCCGCGTCCGTGCGGATGCGGCTCGACGACGTGCGGGTGGTGGTGCGTCCGCCGGGGCCGTTCGGGCTCCCCGCGCACCGGATCGCCCGGGGGCTGCGGATGCAGCTCGCCGGGGTGCTGGATCCGGAGCCGGGCCTGACCGTCGACCTCGAACAGGGGGTGCCGCCCGGCATCCGCGAGGGCGGGCCGCTCGCCAGGTTCTGCGGGGCCTTCCTCGACGAGGTGCTGCCGACGGTGCCGGCGGTCGAGGGGGGCGTGTACTGATGGTGCGACTGCGGAGGGCGGGCGGTGCCGGGGATCCCGACGCGGGCCGGCCGGGCGTCGGCGGGGCCGGTGGAGCGGCTCCGGCGGGCGGGTACCGGTCGGCGTACGGGGGTGACGGTCCGGGCGAGCGACGGGTGCTGCGGGGCCTGCCCGGCCCCGGGAGCGGCCCGGCGGCCCGACCGGGGCCGGAACCGAACCCCTACGGGCGGACGGCGCGGGAGGAGCGCGCCGCCGCGCTGGTGGACGCCGTCCGCCTGCGGCTGGCCGAGTCCGGGGCCGTGCCGACCGCCGGTTCGGTGGCGAGCGCCCTGCGGGCGGCCCGGCCGCCGCTCGGCGGCGACGACGTCCTCGACACCGTGCGCTCGCTGTGCGCCGAACTGGTGGGCGCGGGCCCGCTGGAGCGGCTGCTGGCGGCGCCCGATGTCACGGACGTCCTGGTCAACGGGCCGGACGAGATCTGGTTCGACCGGGGCGGCGGCCTGCGCCGGGCCACCGGCGTCCGGTTCGCCGACGCCGAGGCGGTGCGGCGGCTGGCCCACCGCCTCGCCACGGCGGCCGGGCGGCGGCTCGACGACGCGCGGCCCTGGGTGGACGCCCGCCTGCCGGACGGCACCCGATTGCACGCCGTCCTGCCGCCGATCGCCGCCGGATGCACCCACATCTCACTGCGGGTGTGCCGCTCCCGGCCCTTCACCGTCGACGAGTTGGTGGCGGGCGGGGCACTCCCGCCGCGCGGCGGCGAGCTGCTGGCGGCCGTCGTGCGGGCCCGGCTCTCGCTGCTGGTGAGCGGGGGCACCGGCACCGGGAAGACCACGCTCCTCGCGGCGTTGCTCGGCCTGGTCGGTCCGGAGGAGCGGATCGTCGTCGCCGAGGACTCCGCCGAGCTCCTGCCCGACCACCCGCACGTGGTGCGGCTCCAGGCCAGGCCGCCCAATCAGGAGGGGCTGGGCGAGCTGACCCTGCGGGACCTCGTCCGCCAGGCGCTGCGGATGCGCCCGGACCGGCTGGTGATCGGCGAGGTGCGCGGAGCCGAAGTGGCCGACCTGCTGGCCGCCCTCAACACCGGCCACGAGGGCGGCACGGGGACGGTCCACGCCAACACGGCGGCGGACGTGCCGGTCCGGCTGGAGGCGCTCGGCTCGCTGGCCGGGATGGACCGGCCGGCCCTGCACAGCCAGCTCCGGGCGGCCCTCGACCTGGTGGTGCACCTGGTTCGGGAACCGGGCACCGGGAGGCGCCGGGTCGCCGAGATCCACACCCTGGGCGGCGACCGGCACGGGCTGGCCGTCACCACGCCCGCCGTGACGTTCACGGCGGACGGCGGCACGGTGGAGGGGCCCGGCTGGAGCAGGCTCGGTCGGCTGCTCGCCGCACGTGGGGTCGTCCTCGCGGACGGGCCGCCGTGACGGCGGGCCCGGCGGAGGGGGCGTTCCTGCTGATGCTCTGCGGCTGCGCGGTGGGTGCGTTGCTGCTCCTCGGGCCGGGGAGCGGGTGGAGGGACCGACGGCGGACGGCCGGTGGTCGCGGTCGGTGTCGGTGTCGTGGTCGGCCTGTCGGTCGGTGCGGTGGTCGGTGCGGTGGTCGGTGTGGTGATCGGGACGAGGAGGGAGGCAAGGGCCTTGGAGCTGTACGGGATTGTGCTGGGGTGTTGGCTGGTGCTGGCCGTTGTCGCGGTGGCGGGCTGGTGCCGGCTTCAGCGGCAGTTGGCGGGCGGTCGTCGGGTCGGCGCGGTGCTGACCGGGGTCGCGGGCGACTCCGGCGGGATCGGGATCGGGAGCGGCGGCGTGGGCCACGCGGTGGCGCGACCGGCGGCAGTGGTCGCCCGGTGGTCGGGCGGTCCCCGGCGGACTGTTCGGCGGGCTCCGGAACTGCTGCTCCTGTCCGGTGGGTTGGCGGTGGGGTGGGCGACGGCGTCGCCCGTCCCGGTGCTGGCGGCGCTCCTGGCCGTCCTGCCGGCCCGCAGGTGGCGGTCGCGGCGTGCCGCGGCGGCCGAGGCGCGGTACCGGTCGGCCGCCGTGGTGGAGCTGTGTGCCGGACTGGCGGGCGAGTTGCGCGGCGGGGCGACACCCGAGCAGGCGCTCCACCTGGTGACCACGAGGATCGCGGCCGATCGGGCGGTGATGGAGCGGATCGGCCCCGAGGCGGTCGCCCGGCTCGCGGCCGGCCGGTACGGGGCGGACGTCCCTGCGGCGTTCCGGCTGCTCGCCGAACGGCCGGGCGGGAGCGGCGCGGCGGCGGTGGCGGCCTGTTGGGAGGTCGCCTCCGCCGGTGGTTCGGGTCTGGCGGCCGGGCTGGACGGAGTGGCCGAGGCGCTGCGCGTCGAGCGGGCGCTGGCGGAGGAGATCGCCGCCGAACTCGCGGCGCCGCGCACCACGATCGCGGTCCTGGCGGCCCTGCCGCTGGCGGGGTTGCTGCTCGGTGCGGCACTCGGAGCCCGGCCGCTGGAGGTCCTGCTCCACACGCCCGCCGGGCTGGCCTCCCTGGCGGTGGGCGCGGCCCTGGAGGGGCTGGGCCTGGTCTGGACGGCCCGCATCGTTCGCGCGGCCGCCGACGGTGGGCCGGTGGCCGACCCGGGCCATGAGTCCGGCCACGAGCCCGGCCACGAGCCCGGCAGTGAGTCGGGCAGCGAGTGGGGCCGTGAGTCGGGCCGGGCGCCGGACAGGAGCGGCGTCGACGGGCCCGAGGAGTGGCGCTGCGGGATCACCCGCACCCGGGCTCGCACCCGGTCCGGCCCCACGCGGCCGAGCGGGGCGTTCCGGCGGGAGGTGCCGCCGTGGTGACCCGGGTGCTGGGCCGGGCCTGCGTGGTGGCGCCGGAGCCCGTGACGGTCCGCGAGGACGGCCGCAGGGGCGGGCGCGCAGGAGGGAGTCGGGCAGGAGGAGGGACACGGATGGAGTGGGCGGCCGAGCGCGCGGCGCCGTTGGTGTGCGCTGCGGTGGTGCTGGCGGGAGCGACGGCCGGGGGCCGGGCTCGGCGCCGGTGGCGGGCGCGTCGCAGGGCGGCCGCCCTGCTGGGTGAGGAGGAGCGGTCGCGTCGGGGGCGGGCCGGTGGCAGGACGTCGCGGCGCCGGCCGGCGGCACGGGGGAGTCCGCTCCTGCCGGGGCGGGTCCGCCGGGCGGCGACGGCCCTGGGCGCCGGGCTCGGAGCGGCGGTCTTCCTCGGCGGTACGGCGGGTCTGGTGGTGGGCGGACTGCTGGCGGCCGGGTTGCACCGGTGGCTGCCCCGGGCGAGGTCACCGGCGGAGCGGCGGGCCGAACTGGACGAGGCACGACTGCTGCGGCAGTTGCCGCTCACCGCCGAACTTCTGGCGGCCTGCCTCGGTTCGGCCGCCTCGCCGGCGGCGGCCGTCGCGGCGGTGGGCGGGAGCGTCGGTGCCCCGATGGGGCCCCGGCTGCTGTCCACGGCGGCCGAACTCGCACTGGGAGCACCCCCGGAGCTCTGCTGGCACCGGCTCGGGGAGGAGTACCCGCCGTTGGCGCCGCTGGCCCGTTGCCTGGTCCGGACGAGCCTGAGCGGAGCCCCGGCGGCCACGGCGCTCGCCGGACTGGCGAGCGGCCAGCGGGCAGAGGCCGTCCGGGCGGCGCACGCCCGGGTCAGGCGGGCGGGAGTGCTCGCCACGGCCCCGCTCGGGCTGTGCTTCCTCCCGGCGTTCGTCCTGATCGGTGTCGTCCCGGTGGTGGTGGGGCTCACCACACGGTTTTCGCAGTCGATGTGACGCATCGACCGGTGCCGGGCGGTCCGTGCCGGGCGGTCGGTGCGGGGCTCTCTTGTCGGATTCGAAGCTTCGAAGCAAGGAGGAAACCCATGAACCTGGAGATCGGTCCCGCGGTGGTGGCGGGCACGGGGAGGGGGACGACGGGCGTGAGCCTGGGGCGCCCGCCCGGAAGGCCGGTGGTCCGGAGCCGGCACGCGGCCCGGTTCCTGGTCCGGCTCGTGGTTCGACGTGCGATGCGGCGTCGGGGCCGGATCGGGCTCGGCGGTCCGGACGCGGGAATGACCACGTCGGAGTACGCGGTCGGCACGCTCGGGGCGTGTGCCGTGGCGGCCGCGCTCTACAAGGTGGCGACCAGTGCGGCGGTGATGGAGGCGCTGCACGCCGCCCTGGACCGGGCGCTCCATGCGACCTGACCTGTCGTCGGGGCCGTCCCCGGGGCAGCGGCCGCCGGTCCGGCGGAGGGGGCGACGGCGTGGCGACGCCGGGTTCGTCACCGCCGAGACCGCCGTCGCACTGCCGGCACTGGTGCTGCTGGCCGCGCTGCTGGTCTGGGCCGTCCTCGCGGCAGCCGCCCAACTCCGCTGTGTCGACGCGGCACGAGAGGGAGCCAGGGCGGCCGCGCGAGGGGAGGCCGATGCCGTCGGGGTGGCGCGGGCGGCCGCGCCACCCGGGGCGGCGGTCCTGGTCGACCTGGCGCCCGACACCGTCCGGGTCACCGTGGACGCGCCGTACGGGGCACCGGGGCGGTTCGCGGAGGTGCTCGCGGTGCGGGTGGGCGCCACGGCGGTCGCGGCCAGGGAGGACACCCTGAAAGGAGCTGAGGGGGGTGGTGGTCCGTGGCCGGGGTGAGGTCCCGCGGGCGGCGGTCGGACACCGGCTCGGCGACGGTCTGGCTGCTGGCGGGTGTGCTGCTCGGCGGTGCGGCGTTCACCGCCGCGCTCTCCTTGGGCGTGGTGGTCGGGGCCCGCCACCGCGCGGAGTCCGCCGCGGACCTCGCCGCGCTGGCGGCGGCCGATCGGCTGCTGGTGGACGCGGACGGAGGCTGCGCCCGGGCGAGGGCCGTGGCGGCGGCGCAGGCGGCCGCCGTGGTCTCCTGCGCGGCGGACCTCCCGGCGGACGCCGTGGAGGTGGTGGCCGAGGTACCGGTCACGGGGCTGCCGGTGCGGTTGCCGGTCGGTCCCGCCAGGGCCCGGGCCCGCGCCGGACCGCTCCGGGCCGCGGTCCCGCCGACGGACGAGGACGCGCGGGCCGCCCTGGGCGAGGCCGGTCCGGCCGGAGGCGGCCCGTGAGTGCCCGGGCGGGCAGCCGTCCGGTCAGTCGGTGGGACCGTCGGCTTCGTCGGTCTCCTCCGCCGCCCCGGGCGTCCCGGCGGCTTCCGGGCCCACCTCCGCCACTTCCGCCGCCCCCGTGCTCCCCGCGTCCGCCGCCGTCTCCGTGTCCCCCTCGCCCCCGGAGGCCTCGGGAG
Organism: Kitasatospora purpeofusca; assembly: GCF_036010405.1. NCBI lineage: Bacteria > Bacillati > Actinomycetota > Actinomycetes > Kitasatosporales > Streptomycetaceae > Kitasatospora > Kitasatospora purpeofusca. The sequence goes on from NZ_CP108561.1 coordinate 5,323,206, forward strand.
CACCGGCGAGCAGGACGTCCAGCAGCCGGACGGCGGCCGCCTTGTCGAGCGGGTCGTTCCCGTTGCCGCACTTGGGCGACTGGACGCAGGACGGGCAGCCGCGCTCGCACTCGCAGGCGGCGATCGCCTCCCGGGTGGCGGTCAGCCACTGCGTGGCCCGCCGGAAGCCGCGTTCGGCGAAGCCGGCCCCGCCGGGGTGGCCGTCGTAGACGAACACGGTGGGCAGCCCGGTGTCGGGGTGCAGCGGTACCGAGACACCGCCGATGTCCCAGCGGTCGCAGGTGGCGAACAGCGGGAGCAGGCCGATCGAGGCGTGCTCGGCGGCATGGGCGGCGCCGGGCAGTCGGTCGGGCGGGATGTCCGCGTCGAGCAGCTGGTCCTCGGTGACGGACCACCAGACGGCCCGGGTGCGCAGGGTGCGGGGCGGCAGGTCGAGCTTGCTCTCGCCCATGATCTCCCCGGTGGAGATCCGCTTGCGGAGGTAGCCGACCACCTGGTTGACCACCTCCACCGAGCCGAAGCAGAGCCGGCCCTCGCCCCAGTCCACGGTGGTGTCGGTGGAGAGGACGGAGATGGAGGTGATGTCCCTGGCGGAGGTCGTGTAGGGCGGGTCGGCGGGCTCGACCAGGGCGACGGAGTTCTCCAGGTCGAAGTCCCGGACGAGGTAGGTCCGGCCCCGGTGGAGGTGGACGGCCCCGGTGTGCACGGTGGTGTGGGCGGCGGAGGCGTCCACGGTGCCGAGCAGTCGGCCGGTCGGCGCCTCGACGATCTGCACCGGGCTGCCGCCGCTGCCCCGCAGGTCGACGGCGTCGGCGGCCCGCTCGCGGCGGGTCCAGTACCAGGCCTCGCCACGTCGGCGAAGCAGCCCGCGACGCTCCAGCACCGGCAGCAGCGGAGCCGCCGAGGGGCCGAACAGCTCCAGGTCGCTGTCGGTGAGCGGCAGCTCGGCGGCGGCGGCGCACAGGTGCGGGGCGAGTACGTGCGGGTTGTCCGGGTCGAGCACGGTGGCCTCCACCGGGGTGGCGAACAGCGCTTCCGGGTGGTGCACCAGGTAGGTGTCCAGCGGGTCGTCCCGGGCGATCAGGACGGCGAGCGCGCCCTGGGCCTCCCGGCCGGCCCGGCCGGCCTGCTGCCAGAGCGAGGCCCGGGTACCCGGGTACCCGGCCATCAGGACGGCGTCCAGACCGGAGATGTCGACCCCGAGTTCGAGGGCGGAGGTGGAGGCGAGGCCGAGCAGCCGGCCGGAGTGCAGTTCGCGCTCCAGGGTCCGGCGCTCGTCGGCGAGGTAGCCGCTGCGGTAGGCGGCGACCCGGTCGGCGAGCGGGCGGCCCAACTGGTCCTGGGTCTGGAGCGCGACGAGTTCGGCGGCCCGCCGGGAGCGGACGAAGACGACGGTGCGGGTCTCCCGTTCGACCAGGTCGGTCAGCAGGTGGGCGGCCTCGGCGGTGGCGGTCCGGCGGACCGGCGCACCCTGCTCGCCGACGTTCTCGGTGAGGGGCGGTTCCCACAGCCCGAAGACCATCGGGCCGCGCGGGGAGGCGTCGTCGGTGACCGCGGCGGCGGGCAGACCGGTCAGCCGGCGGGCGGTGACGGCCGGGTCGGCGGTGGTGGCCGAGGCGAGCAGGAAGACGGGGGAGGAGCCGTAGCGGGCACAGATCCGCCGCAGTCGGCGCAGTACCTGGGCCACGTGCGAGCCGAACACGCCGCGGTAGCTGTGGCACTCGTCGACCACGACGTAGCGGAGCGTCTTGAGGAAGGAGGACCAGCGGGCGTGCGCGGGCAGGATGCCCCGGTGCAGCATGTCCGGATTGGTGAGGACGTAGGAGGCGTACTGGCGGACCCACTCGCGTTCCTCGGGCGGGGTGTCGCCGTCGTAGAGGGCGGCCCGGACGCGGGGCGGGGCGAGTTCCGCGGCCCGGCGGCGCTGGTCGGCGGCGAGTGCCTTGGTGGGGGCGAGGTAGAGCGCGGTCGCGCCCCGGCCGTTGCGTGCCTCGGTGCCGTCCAGCAGGTCGGACAGCACCGGCGCCAGGTATCCGAGCGACTTGCCCGAGGCGGTCCCTGTGGCGATCACCACAGATTGACCGGATTTGGCCAGATTCATTGCCTCCGCCTGGTGGGCCCAGGGCTGCTGGACGCCCATGTCCTGGGCGGCCGAGGCGATCTCGGGCCGGATCCAGTCGGGCCACGGCGCATAACGGGCGGGCCGGGCGGGAAGGTGCTCCGTATGGGTGAGCCGGTCCGACCGCCCCCGGGCGGTGGACAGGGTCATGAGCAGTGCCTCGGGCAGGCTGTGACGCGGCGGCATGAGGACCCAGTGTGTCACCGGCGTGACGGAGAATCGTCCTAAGCCATCGTGCGGTCATGGTCGCAGGTGGTTGAATGTGGCCGTGACGGCCGTACGGCCGGGGGTCGCAGCGCCGAGGCTTGCCACGCATTCGCTGGGTGTGCCCGGGGTTCGCGACCATGCGGTGACGGCCGTCCGGCCGAGGATCGCAATGACGTAGCAAGGCAAGGTGCTGGAGGTTCCGTGGACCTGTCCCTGTCGACCCGTACAGTCGGCGACCGCACGGTCGTCGAGGTTGGCGGCGAGATCGATGTGTACACCGCCCCCAAGCTGCGCGAGCAGCTGGTCGAGCTCGTCAACGACGGCAGCTACCACCTCGTGGTCGACATGGAGGGCGTGGACTTCCTGGACTCCACCGGCCTCGGTGTGCTGGTGGGCGGGCTGAAGCGGGTGCGTGCCCACGAGGGCTCGCTGCGCCTGGTGTGCAACCAGGAGCGCATTCTGAAGATCTTCCGGATCACCGGTCTGACCAAGGTGTTCCCGATCCACACCTCGGTCGAGGACGCGGTCCAGGCGACCGACTGATCAGTCGACCCGATCGACCGGACCGGGCCGGTCCTCCGTGACCGGCCCGTCCGATCCTCATGCGTCCGGACGCCGGGGCCTTGCGGCCCCGGCCCGTCCGGCCGTCCCCGGGTCGGCTCTGCCGACCCGTAGCGACCGGGGCCGTTGGTCCGGCCTCGGTCGGAACACCCCGAGGGGGAAGAGATGGCAACCGTCGAACTTCGATTCAGCGCGCTCCCCGAGCACGTGCGGACGGCCCGGCTGGTGGCCGCGGCAGTGGCCAGACGGGCGGGGGTCGACGAGTCGGTGCTCGACGAGGTGCGCCTCGCCGTCGGCGAGGCGTGCTCGCGCGCGGTCGGCCTGCACCGGCGCGGGGGCGTGACCGGCGCGGTGCGCGTCGCGCTGACCGACCAGGAGAAGCGTTTCCTCATCGAGGTCGAGGACGAAGCGGGCCTCGACACCGTCCCGGCCACCGCGGCGGACGGCGGCGACCAGGACGAGGACACCCTGGGCCTCGCCGTGCTCACCGGCCTGGTCGAGGACCTGGAGGTCACCAGCGGCGCCGGCGGCGGTCTGATCCGGATGAGCTGGCCGGTCTCGGCGGACGCGTTCGCCGTCTGACGTCCGACCGGCGTCCGACTGATGCCCGACCGTCCGGCGGGCGGGTGCGCGACGGGCGGGTACGAGAACGCCCAGGGGTCGAGCGGAAGAGCGGGTCCGAACGGGAATCGGGGGTCGAGCGGCGGCCGTGTAGGTTCGCAGTTCGACGACCGTAACCGAAAGGGCTCTCCCGGTGAACAAGCGACTGCTGGCCGTACCCGCGCTCGGGGCGCTGCTCGCGTTCGGCGCCGTCGGCTGCGGCGACGACAACAGCAAGCAGCTGGACTCCTGGGCGGCGAACGTCTGCGGCGCGGCCAAGGACCCGATCGCCCAGGCGCAGACCGCGCTGGCGGACACCGGCCAGGTGAAGACCGGCGAGGCCCCGGCCGACCTCCAGAAGCGTCTTTCGGCGGACATCGGCCGACTGGCGAAGACCAACCAGGACATCGCCGCCGCCATCGACGGTGCCGGTGCACCCAAGGTCGACGACGGTACGAGCCTGCAGAAGGACACCGTCACCGAGCTCACCAAGGCGGCCGACGGCTACCTGGAGGTCCAGAAGAAGCTGGACGCGCTCCCCAACGCCGACCAGGCGAAGTTCGCCGACGGGCTGCGCAGCGTGGCCGACCAGGTGCAGCAGCTGGCCTCGCTCTCCACGCAGGCGCAGGGCAGGCTCCAGCGCGGTGACCTGGGCTCGGCGATGGCCAAGCAGGAGGGTTGCAAGCCGGGTTCGGCAGCGGCCGCTCCGACCTCCCCGGCGTCCGGCGCCCCGTCCGACGGGGCCACGGGCGCGCCCTCGGCCGGGACGGCCGGCGGTGCGAGCCCGGCGGCGACCGATGCCTCCGGTGCTCCGGCGCCGTCCACTCCGGCCCCCAGCGCCTCGGCGAGCTGATCCCCGCTTCGACCCACCGGCCCCCGCAGGGCCACCCACCGACCCCGAGCGCCACCTCCACCTACCGGCGCACCCGCACCCGCCCGGCGCACACCCCCTCGGTCATCGGCCGAGGGGGCGGCGGTGTTGGGGCGGGACAGCCGGGTGGGCGGGGGACAATGGCGGGGTGATCAGTAGCCCCGTTCTCGACCCGACCCGCCTCGCCAAACTGCGCGAGGCGCTGCTCGCCGCCTCGTACACCGCCGACGGCTGCCTGGACCTGCTCGGGCCCACCGGGTACGCGGCGCTGGCCCGCAGCGAGGCGGTGCCCGCGCTGCGGGCGACCCGCGGCGGCAGCCCGCTGGAGACGCTGGTGCGGCTCTTCCTGCTGCAGCAGCCCGTGCCCTACCGGGCGGCCGCCGCCGCGCTGCCGGTGGAGGACTGCCTGGCCGACGGCTGGCTGCGTCCGGACGGCGACTCGGTGCGCGCCACCGTGGACGTCCGGCCCTATGCGAACGAGGTGTCCGGGCTGCCGAGTTCGGACGCCTGGGTGGTCTCCGACCTGGGCTGCGCGGTCGGCGGCGCGGGCGGGATCGGCTCCGGGGAGACCGCGCACGGCGTGGCCCGCAAGCACCTCGTGCTCGGGGTGGGCGGCGCGTCCACCACGCTGGCCAACATCACGGTGCGCCGGCCGGTCCGCTCGGTGCTGGACCTCGGGTCCGGCTCGGGCGTGCAGGCGCTGCACGCCGCCCGGCACGCCCAGCGGGTGACCGCCACCGACCTCAACGAGCGGGCGCTGCGCTTCACCGAGCTGACCCTGGCGCTGTCCGGTTTCGACAGCACCGAGACCGTCGCCGGAAGCCTCTTCGAGCCGGTGGGGGAGCGGCGGTTCGACCTGATCGTCTCCAACCCGCCGTTCGTGATCTCGCCGGGTGGGCGGTTCACCTACCGGGACGGCGGGATGGCCGGGGACGACCTGTGCCGCAGCCTGGTCCGCTCGGCCGCCGACCACCTGGAGCCGGGCGGGTACTGCCAGCTGCTGGCCAACTGGCAGCACGTCAAGGGCGAGGACTGGCAGGACCGGCTGGCCGGCTGGGTGGCCGGGACCGGGCTGGACGCCTGGGTCGTCCAGCGCGAGGTGCAGGACGTGGCCCAGTACGCGGAGCTGTGGCTGCGCGACGGCGGCGACCACCGCGGCGCCGGCGGCGACTACCAGGCCCGGTACGGGGAGTGGCTGGACGCCTTCGAGGCGGGCCGGGTCGAGGGCATCGGATTTGGCTGGATCACCCTGCGTGCGGGCGGGGCCGAGCGTCCGACCGTCCGGGTGGAGGAGTGGCCGCACCCGGTCGAGCAGCCGCTCGGCCCGCACATCGAGGAGTGGTTCGACCGGCAGGACTTCCTGCGCACCCACGACGACGCGGCCCTGCTGGCGGCGCGGTACGTGCTGGCCGACGAGGTGGTCCAGGAGCAGGTGGGCGCCCCGGGGGCGGAGGACCCGGAGCACGTGGTCCTGCGCCACAACCGCGGGATGCGGCGGGCCACCAAGGTGGACACGGTGGGCGCGGGCTTTGTCGGGGTCTGCGACGGGACGCTGTCGGCGGGCGAGATCGTCGACGCGATCGCGCAACTGCTGGGCGAGGACCGGGTGGTGCTGCGCGACCGGGTGCCGGAGTCGCTGCGGCTGCTCACCGAGCAGGGGTTCATCCAGCCCGCGTCCTGACCGCGTCCTGACCGCGGGCACCCGGGCCGGACGTGTCCCGGGTGCGCCGGCATGCCCCGGCGCCCTGGCGCGGGCGCTCGTCGGCGGCACCCGGTTCACCCCACTGTTTCCCCTGGTTCGCCGGGCGGTCGCCGAACATCTCCCCCTTGTTGGCCCGGGACTGTGAGGCTCTGTCCACAGGCTGTGGACAGAACTGGGGGCGGCCGGGGTGGAAACGACGACGGCGACGGCGGGTGGCGTGATACTCGCCCTCTTCGGCGGCGCACTCCTGCTCTGGTGCGCCGCCGAAGCGCGCTTGCGCCACCGGATCCGGCGCCGGGGGCTGCCGGCGGTCGCCACCGTGGTCCCCGAGTCCGACGTCCACGGGGCGCTCGACAGCGCGCCCCTGCTCTCCTTCGCCACCCGCCCGGTGCCCGGCGGAGGGACTGCGGGTCGGTCTGCGGGTCGGACCTCCGGCCGGACCGGGGGCGCGCCCGGCGTCGAGGCCGGTGAGCTGGTGCTGACCCGGCCCCGGGGCCACACCCCGCTGCGCCGCCCGGCCCATCTCGTACCGGGCGGTTCGGTACGGATCGCCTACGATCCGCGTCGCCCCGGCCACGCGGTGCTGGCGGCGGAGGAGGCCGGTCCCCGGCCGCTGGTCGCCGACCTGCTGTGGACGGCGCTCGGCCTCGGCTGCCTGGCCGCCGGAGCGGTCCTGCTCCTCGTCGCGGCCTAGGCGGCCCCCTGACCCCGCGGTGCGACCGGCGGTGCGACCGGCGGCGATGCCCACCGCTTACCATCCGTGGCGCCCGGGCGCACCCATATTCCGTTGACAGATTTTGAAATCCGTCATTCCATCCTTCGAAACCCGCCGAAGCCCCCCTCCGCAGGGCGCGATCCGTCGTCGTCGGGTTACCGTTCGAGTGGCGTCGGTCGGCCTTGCCGGTGAAATCGCGGGAACCGTCCGTTTGACAAGGGTGGCCGGGGTACGGTCACACTCCGCTGGTGGGGTCGTCGTACAGCGGCAGCCCCGGGTCGGTGGAGGGGTCGGGCGGAGCGCAGCCCGTGCTGCCAGCGCCGACCAGCTCACATAACGACCGGGAGAGAAGAGCGAAGGTGTCCCCGAGCAGCGAGACCGCGCACGGACAGCGACTCGTCATTGTCGAGTCGCCGGCCAAGGCGAAGACGATCAAGGGCTACCTTGGCCCCGGCTACATCGTCGAGGCGAGCGTCGGACACATTCGGGACCTCCCGAGCACGGCCGCCGAGGTGCCGGACAAGTACACCGGTGAGGTGCGCCGCCTCGGGGTGGACGTGGATCACGACTTCGCCCCGATCTACGTGGTGAACGCTGACAAGAAGTCCCAGGTCAGCAAGCTGAAGTCGCTCCTCGCGGAGTCCGACGAGCTCTTCCTCGCCACCGATGAGGACCGCGAGGGCGAGGCCATCGCGTGGCACCTCCAGCAGGTGCTCAAGCCCAAGGTGCCGGTGCACCGGATGGTGTTCCACGAGATCACCAAGGCCGCCATCCAGGAGGCCGTGGCCAACCCGCGCGAGCTGAACCAGCGCCTGGTCGACGCCCAGGAGACCCGCCGCATCCTCGACCGCCTGTACGGCTTCGAGGTCTCGCCGGTGCTCTGGAAGAAGGTCATGCCGAAGCTGTCGGCTGGCCGCGTGCAGTCCGTGGCGACCCGGCTGGTCGTCGAGCGTGAGCGGGAGCGGATGGCGTTCCGCTCGGCCTCGTACTGGGACCTGGTCGGCACCTTCGGCACCGGCCGCACCGCGGCCGACGCCGCCAATCCGGAGAACTTCGGCGCCCGGCTGTCCTCCGTCGACGGCAAGCGGATCGCCAGCGGCCGCGACTTCGGCCAGGACGGCCGGCTCAAGGCGGGCAGCACCAACACCCTGCACCTGGACGAGCAGGCCGCCCGCGCGCTGGCCGCCGCCCTGGAGCAGACCGCGTTCTCGGTGCGCGGCGTCGAGTCCAAGCCGTACCGCCGCTCGCCGTACGCGCCGTTCCGCACCACGACGCTCCAGCAGGAGGCCAGCCGCAAGCTGGGCTTCGGTGCCAAGCGGACCATGCAGGTGGCCCAGAAGCTGTACGAGAACGGCTTCATCACCTACATGCGTACCGACTCCACCACGCTGTCGGAGACCGCGATCAACGCCGCCCGGGCGCAGGTCACCCAGCTCTACGGCGCCGACTACCTGCCGGACGCGCCCCGCACCTACGCCTCCAAGGTGAAGAACGCCCAGGAGGCGCACGAGGCCGTCCGCCCGTCCGGCGAGCGCTTCCGCACCCCTGCCGAGACCGGCCTGTCCGGCGACGACTTCAGGCTGTACGAGCTGATCTGGATGCGCACCGTCGCCTCCCAGATGAAGGACGCGGTCGGCCAGTCGGTCACCGTGAAGGTGGGCGGCCGGGCCGCCGACGGCCGGGACGTCGAGTTCTCCGCCTCCGGCAAGATCATCACCTTCCACGGCTTCCTCAAGGCCTACGTCGAGGGCGCCGACGACCCGAACGCCGAGCTGGACGACCGCGAGCGCCGGCTGCCGCAGGTCACCGAGGGCGACCCGCTGGCCGCCGAGCAGCTCACCCCCGAGGGCCACGCGACCAAGCCCCCGGCCCGCTACACCGAGGCCTCGCTGGTCAAGGAGCTGGAAGACCGGGAGATCGGCCGCCCCTCCACCTACGCCTCGATCATCGACACCATCATCGGCCGCCGGTACGTCTTCAAGAAGGGGACGGCGCTGGTGCCGTCGTTCCTCTCCTTCGCCGTGGTCAACCTGCTGGAGAAGCACTTCGGCCGACTGGTCGACTACGACTTCACCGCGCGGATGGAGGACGACCTCGACCGGATCGCCGCCGGTGAGGCGAAGTCCGTGCCGTGGCTGAAGCGCTTCTACTTCGGCGAGGGCGCCGGCGAGGGCCTGGTCGCGGGCGGCGCCGCCGAGGCCGGCAACGGCGACGGCGACCACCTCGGCGGTCTGAAGGAGCTCGTCACCGACCTCGGCGCGATCGACGCCCGGGAGATCAGCTCGTTCCGGATCAGCGACGACATCACCCTGCGGGTCGGCCGGTACGGCCCCTACGTGGAGCGCGCCTCCGAGGTCGAGGGCGAGCCCGGCCAGCGCGCCGACATCCCGGACGAGATGCCGCCGGACGAGCTGACCGTCGAGCTCGCCGAGGAGCTGCTGGCCCGCCCCAGCGGCGACTTCGAGCTCGGCCCGGACCCGGTCTCCGGCAACATGCTGGTCGCCAAGGACGGCCGCTACGGCCCGTACGTCACCGAGATCCTGCCCGAGGGCACCCCCAAGACCGGCAAGAACGCGGTCAAGCCCCGGACCGCCTCGCTGTTCAAGACGATGTCGCCGGACACCGTCACCCTGGACGAGGCGCTGAAGCTGCTCTCGCTGCCGCGCGTGGTCGGCCTCGACCAGGAGGGCGTGGAGATCACCGCGCAGAACGGCCGCTACGGCCCGTACCTCAAGCGCGGCACCGACTCCCGCTCGCTCACCGACGAGGAGCAGCTGTTCACGGTCACGCTGGACGAGGCGCTGGCGATCTACGCCCAGCCCAAGCAGCGCGGCCGGGCCGCCGCCGCGCCGCCGCTCAAGGAGCTGGGCACCGACCCGGTCAGTGAGCGTCCGGTGGTGGTCAAGGACGGCCGGTTCGGCCCGTACGTGACCGACGGCGAGACCAACGCCACGCTCCGCAAGGACGACGAGGTCGAGACCATCACGCCCGAGCGCGGCTACGAGCTGCTCGCCGAGAAGCGGGCGCGCGGGCCGGTGAAGAAGACCGCGAAGAAGGCCCCGGCGAAGAAGGCGGCGGCCAAGAAGACCGCCACGAAGACCGCGGCCAAGAAGACCACCGCGGCGGCCAAGACGGCGGCGAAGAAGACCACCACCGTGAAGAAGGCCGCCACCAAGACGGCGGCGGCCAAGACGGCGGCCTCGAAGACCGCGGCGAGCAGCACCGCCGCGAGCAAGTCCACCGCCACCGACGAGGGCTGATCCCCGGTCGATGGCACCCGGGCCCGCGTCCGCTCCGGCGGCGCGGGCCCGTCCCGTTCGCGGCGGGGGCGTGACAGGGGCGTACGCGGTCTGTCACAACCCGGTGGCGGCGCCCGTCCGGAGCCGTGCTCCCCTCTTTTGCGCCATGCTCCGACCGCTACGCTGACCGTATGACGAGCGAGGAGCAGCCCACCCCCAGCGCCGCGGCGGCCGGACCGAACGGCAGGCCCGACCTGCCCGAGGTCGCGCCTGCCGGGACCGCCGGCGAGCGGATCCGGGCGCTGCTGCGGCTGCGCCCCTACCGGCGCCTGTGGACCACCCAGCTGATCGGCGGCACCGCGGACCGGCTCGGCCTGCTGGTGCTGCTGATGCTCACCGTGATCGCGGCCGTCCTCGGACAGCAGTTCGGCGACCTGCCGCGCAGCCTCGCCTTCGCGGTCGCCGCCGTCCTCGCCACCCGGTTGGCCGCCACCGGACTGGTCGGCGCCGCCCTGCTCGGCCCGGTGCACGGGCTGCTCACCGGCAGGCTCGACCGGCGCTGGACGCTGTTCGGCGCCGACGTGCTGCGCGTCGTACTGATCGGCGTCGCCCCGTGGTGGATCGTCTGGCTGGGCTCCGGCCCGAAGCCCTCCGGCGCCGCGACCTGGGTGCTGCTCGCCACCGTGTTCCTGACCGGCGCCGCCGAGCGGGTCTGGGCGATCGCCAAGGCCGCGGCCGTCCCGGCCCTGCTGCCGCCCGTCGATCCTTATGCCCCGGCCGGCGAGCGGCGTCCGTCCGCCGCCAACCTGGCCACCGTCCGGACCCTGGACCACCGCACCGGGTGGGCCGCGCTGCCGCTCGGTGCCGGCGCGCTCGTCCTGCTCACCCTGCTGAACAACATCTTCGCGGCGCTCGGCTCGGACTGGCTGCGCGCCCACCAGACCACCTTCGCCGCCCTGGGCGCGGCCGCCCTGTTCGCCGTCTCGGCCGCCCGGGTGTACGTCCAGGAACTGCCCGGCGGTCCGGTCCGGGTGCCGCCGTCCTCGCCGCTGCGGGGGCTGCGCGCCCCGACCGACGCCACCCCCGGCCCCGCCCTGGCCAAGGGCCGCACCGGCGCCGCCCCGTACTTCACCTTCGCCGTCTCCGCCGGGTACGCGACGATGGCCGGCGTCGCCGCGCTGGCCCTGCTGACCGCCGTCGAGCACCGCGCCGGGCCGATCGGCTACGGCCTGCTGGTGCTGGCCGCGACCGCCGTCCCCGCGCTGGGCATCCGGATCACCCGGGCCGTGCTGCCCGCGCTCTCCCGCCGCCGGCTGCTCGCCCTGGCGCTGCTCACCGAGGGCGTCGCCCTGGTCCTGGCCGGTCTGGTGCTGGACTTCGTGCTCCTGCTGCTGCTCACTGTGCTGGCCGCGCTGGCCGCCGGCGTGGTGATCTCCACCGGCCGCAGCCTGCTCGCCCTGGAGGTCGAGGAGGCCCGGCTGCCCAAGGTCACCGAGCACCTCTACGCGGTGCTGCGGGTCGTGGTCGGCACCGCGCTGGTCGGCCTGCCGCTGATCGCCGCCGCCTACGGGTACGTCCAGTACGGCGCCGTCGAGCCCGGCTCCTTCACCTTCATCCACGGCGGCGCGGCCCTCGCCGTCGGCACCGCCGGACTGCTCACCCTCGTCCTGGCCGTCGTCGTGCTGCTGCGCACCGACGACCGCCGCGGCACCGTGCCGTTCGGCCGGGACCTGGTCGACTCGGTGCGCGGCGCTACCGGTCCGGCCCCGCACCGGGCGGGCACCGGCTTCTTCATCGCCCTGGAGGGCGGCGACGGCGCCGGCAAGTCCACCCAGGCCCAGGCGCTCGCCGAGTGGATCCGGGGCAAGGGCCATGAGGTCGTGCTCACCCGTGAGCCCGGCGGCAGCCCGATCGGGCAGCGTCTGCGCAGCCTCGTCCTGGACGTCGGCAACACCGGCCTCTCGCACCGCGCCGAGGCACTGATCTACGCGGCCGACCGGGCCGAGCACGTCGAGAACGTGATCCGCCCGGCACTGGCCCGCGGCGCCGTGGTCATCACCGACCGGTACATGGACTCCTCGATCGCCTACCAGGGCGCCGGCCGCGACCTGGCCGCCACCGAGGTGGCCCGGATCTCCCGCTGGGCGACCGGCGGGCTGCTGCCCGACCTGACCGTCGTCCTGGACGTCGACCCGACCCGGGCCCGGGAGCGCTTCACCGAGGCGCTGGACCGCCTGGAGTCCGAGCCGACCGAGTTCCACCAGCGGGTGCGCTCCGGCTTCCTGGCGCTCGCCGCCGCCGACCCGGCGCGCTACCTGGTCGTCGACGGCAGCCAGGCCCCCGGCCTCGTCACCACCTCCGTCCGGCACCGGCTCGACCGGGAGCTGCCGCTCTCCGAGCAGGAGAAGGCCGCCCGTGCCGAGCAGGAGCGCAAGGCCGCCGAGGAGGCCCGGCGCCGGGCCGAGGAGGAGGCCCGCAAGCGCGCCGAGGAGGAGGCCGCCGAGCGCAAGCGCCAGGAGGTGCTGGCGCAGCTCCGGGCCGAGCAGGCGGAGAAGGAGCGGCTGGCCGAGGAGGAGGCCGCGCGGGTCGCCGCCGAGGCCGCGCGCAAGGCCGCCGAGGAGGCGCGCCTGCGGGCGGAGGAGGAGGCCCGCAAGCGGGCCGAGGAAGAAGCGAAGCGGCGGGCCGAGGAAGAGGCGCGCCGGGCCGTCAAGGAGGCCGAGCGCAAGCGGCTCGCCGAGGAGGCGGCCGCCCGGGCGGAGCTCCAGCGTCAGCGCGAGCTGGCCCGGGAGGAGCAGCGGCGCCGGGCGGAGGAGGCGCTGCAGCGGGCCGAGGAGGCCCGGCTGGCGCAGGCCGCCGCGCTGGCCGCTGCCGCTGCGGCGGCCGCCGAGGCGGCGGACCGTGCGGAGCGCACGGGCCGGGGCGGGGACGTCCCGGGTGCCGCCGGGGCGGGGCCGGACGACGCGGTGACCACCGAGCTGCGGGTCGTGAAGGACTCCGGGCCGTCGGACCGGCGGGACGGCAGCGACTCGACCAGGGAGCTTCCGGTGCTGGGCGGGGGCGCCGTCGGGCGGCCCGGCGAGGCGGCGGATGTCGCGGAGACGGCGGTGCTGCCGGTCGTTCCGGCGGACGAGACGACGGTGCTGCCGCGGATCCCGGCGGACGAGACCGCGGTGCTGCCGCGGATCCCGGCGGACGAGGCGGACCGGACCGCGGTGCTGCCGAGGATCGAGCCGGGGCGTCCCGGGGGCCAGGTGCCGTCGGGCCAGGCGCCGTCGGGCCAGGTCCCGTCGGGTCAGGTTCCTCCGGGCGAGGTGCCGCCGGGCCTTTGGCGGGACGCCCGACCGGGCAGCGGACCTCGTCCGGCGCCGGCGGAGCGTCCGGTGGACAGCACCCGCGAGCTGCCGGTGGTCGACCCGCAGCAGCCGCCCGTCGCCGAGGCGAGGCCCCGGCCGGACTGGGCGGAGGAAACTCCGCTCGACGACCTGCCGAGCCTCACCGACACCCTGCTCGGCACCCGCGAGGAGTGGGCCGGCTGGGGGCAGGGCGGCCAGGCCGGTCAGGGCGGTCAGTCGGGTCCGACGGGCCAGGCGGGTCCGGGCGCCGGTGACGGTGCCGGTGACGGTCGGCGTGACGGGGGCCAGGACGACGGCAAGGGCAAGGGCCGGCGCTGGGGCCGTCGGAGCTGACGGGCCGGAGCGGTCGGAACGTCCGGAACGTCCGGAACGGCGGGAACAGCCGGAACGTCCGGGCGGGCCCGCGGTGACCCGGCCCGGTGCCGGTGGGCCCGCTCCGGAGGCACCGGGCGACGTCGTACCGGGCACGTATGCTCGACGGCGGGAAGCGGGAGACGAAGGCCGGACGGGTCCGTCCGGCGGCCTCCGGTTCCCGCCGTCGCCGGTTCGGGCGGGGGCGGCAGGTCCGTACCGAGCGTGGGAGCAGCAGTGGCCGTCTGGGACGACCTGGTGGGCCAGGAGCGGGTGGTCGAGCAGCTGACCGGCGCCGCCCGGGCAGCCGGGGCGATCGTCGGCGCCGGGCGGGGCACCGGGCCGGTGTCCGGCGCGAACGCCTCGCTGATGACGCACGCCTGGCTGTTCACCGGACCTCCAGGGGCCGGCCAGACCACCGCCGCGCGGGCCTTCGCCGCCGCGCTCCAGTGCACCAGCCCCGACCTCGCGCTCGGCGGCACCCCCGGCTGCGGCTTCTGCGACGGCTGCCACACCGTTCTCGCGGGCAGCCACGCCGACGTGAAGTACGTCCGCACCGACGGCCTGTCCATCGGCGTCGGCGACATGCGCGACCTCGTGCTGCGCGCCTCCAGCTACCCGACCGGCGGCCGCTGGTCGGTGATCCTGGTCGACGCCGCCCACCGGCTCACCGAGGCCGCCGCCAACGCGCTGCTCAAGGGCGTGGAGGAGCCCTCCCCGCGCACCGTCTGGCTGCTCTGCGCCCCCTCCGTGCAGGACGTGCTGCCGACCATCCGCTCCCGCTGCCGGCTGCTGGTGCTGCGCACCCCGGCCGCCGAGGCGGTCGCCGACATGCTGGTGCGGCGCGACGGCGTCGATCCGCACACCGCCCGGCTGGCCGCGCTGGCCGGGCAGGGCGACATCGAGCGTTCGCGTCGGCTGGCCGTCGACGACCAGGCCCGGTCGCGGCGCACCGAGGTGCTGCGGATCCCGCTGGAGGTCGGCGACATCGGCGGCTGCCTGGCCGCCGCCCAGCGCCTGGTCGACACCGCCAAGGCCGACGCCGAGGCGCTCGCCGACACCCAGGACAGCAAGGAGACCGACGACCTCAGGGCCGTGTACGGCGTCTCCGAGGGCGGCAAGGCGCCGCGCGGTATGGCCGGCGCGGTCAAGGAGCTGGAGAAGCGGCAGAAGAGCCGGGCCACCCGCACCCGCCGCGAGACCCTCGGCGTCGCACTGCTGGACCTGCTCGGCTTCTACCGGGACGTGCTGGCGATCCAGCTCGGCTCGACCGGCGCGCTCGCAAACGAGGACCAGCGGCAGGCGCTCGACCGGGTCGCCCAGGCCGGTCCGCCGGAGTCCACCCTGCGCCGGATCGAGGCGATCCTCGCCTGCCGGGTGGCGCTGGACCGCAACGTCGATCCGCTGCTGGCCGTCGAGGCGATGACGGTGGCCCTGCGCGCGGGCTGACCGCCGCGCAGAGCCGGGGCGGGGCCGGTGGGGCGGGCTCGTGCCGGGGTCGTCCACGGCGTGCCGGGGTTGTTCACGGCGTCCCGCGCCGGGGTCGGTACGGCTTCCCGCCCCAGTGCCGCGTCCCACCTTCGAGTGAACGAGCGATACGCGCCGGGCGCACGGTCGTACGACGTCCCGCTCGCCCTGCACGCTGGGGGCCGACTGCGCCCCGCCGCCGGGGCCGTCGCGTCCCGTACGGTGCCGGGCCCGACCGCCCGTCCGGCCCTCCCCCGAGGTGGTGCGTCCCATGGTCCGTTCGCTTCTGCTCGTCCCCCTGCTCGCCGTCGCCGGGGGAGGGGTCTGGTTGGCCCGCGGCGCGCTGGTGCGCTGGCGGGACCTACGGGTCGCCGAGACGTACGAACTGAGCGGGGACCAGTGGCCGATGCTGGTGCGCGCGGCCGGGGCGATGGTCTGCGGGATCTGCGTCACCGTGCTGACGCTGCTCACGGCGGTGGGCGCGTTCGGGAGCCTCGACGGCGGGGCCTCCGGGCGGACCGGTTCGGCCGCCGAGCGGTTCGAGGGGAGCGGGGCCGGGGTCGGCAACGAGCTCGGGGGCGGGGCCGACGGGCCGGTCGCCGGGCGCCCCGCCGCACCGCCGGTCGAGGCCGTCGACGCTGCCGCCTCCACCACCTCCGCGAGTACGCCGACGCCCTCCCCGCTGCCGGTGGCCAGCCGGTTCGACAGCGTCGGCCACCCGGGCGGCGGCGAACTGCTCCAGTCCGCGGTCCCCGGCCCCGACGGCCACCCGCGCAACGTCCGGGTCTGGCTGCCCGCCCAGTACGCGAAGGACCCGAACGCCCGCTTCCCGGTCGTCGTGATGCACGCCGCCACTCCCCGGAAGACCGCGGACACCGAGGTCCCGGACGTCTTCGAGGGCCTCGCCTCCGCCGTGCAGAGCGCCAAGTCCAAGCCGTTCATCCTGGTCGCCCCCGAGGCGCCGAACGGCACCGCGCACCCCTGCGAACTGGTCGCCGCCGCCCCGATGGCCGTCGCCGACGACGCGGCGCTGCGCACCACCATCGCGGCCACCTTCCGCACCCTGCCGCCCGGCCCCGCCAGCTGGGGCACGCTCGGCGTCGGCGACGGCGCCCCCTGCGCGGCCGCGGCCGGTCTCGCCCGCCCCGACCTGTACGGCGCGGCGGCCGCCGTCTCCGGCCGGTACGACCCCGCCGCGCTCGCCCGGACCGGCGCCGAGGCGCCCGCCGTCGGGACCCCGAGGCTGCTGCTCGCCGCCGGCAAGGCCGACACCGCCGGACTGGACGCCGCCCGCAAGCTCCAGTCGGCACTGCACGGCGGCACCGGCGCCGCCGCCCGCGCCGAGGTGCGGATCTCCGACAACGCGACCGACTACTCGGCGGACCGGATCCGGCTGCGGCTGGTCCGGCAGGCGGCCCAGTACCTGGGCGAGACGCTCGGCAAGGCGTCCTGAGCAGGCCCGGCGCGGGCACTACGCTTCCGGTACTCCCAGGTGGCGGCGCGGCCGCCGGCGGGCGTGGACGGCTGAGGGGATCCCACATGCGGGCCGACGGGCGGCAGGACGTGTCATCGCGGGCTCGGGCGCGCGAGCGTCGTACCGGCATCGCCGTCGCGGTGGCACTGGTGACGGCGGCCGGGCTGGTGGCGGGCGGCTGCTCCGCCGGTGACGCCCCGTCCGGAGATGTTCCGTCCGGCGCTGTTCCCTCCGGTGCTGTTTCCTCCGCCGCTGTTTCTCCCGGGGCTGTTTCTCCCGGGGCCGGTCCGGCGGGCCTCGCGGGGCCGGCCGGGGGCGCGTCGGCCGTCACGCCGCTGGAGCCGCTGCCCGCCGCCGTGCCGCCCGCGCTCGCCCCCTACTACGCGCAGCAGCTCGGCTGGACACCCTGCGACGACGGCTACGAGTGCACCACCTTCCGGGTGCCGCTGGACTACGACCGCCCCGCGGACGGCGACCTCACCCTGGCCGCCGTCCGCGCCCCCGCCGTTCCGGCCGTTCCCGCCGGTCCGGCCGGGGCCGGCGACCCGGTCGCCCCCGGCGAGCGGATCGGCTCCCTGCTGCTCAACCCGGGCGGCCCCGGCGGCTCGGCCGTCGAGTACGTCGAGGGCGTGGCCCGCACCTACGACGCCGGGGTCCGCGCCCGCTACGACCTGGTCGGCCTCGACCCGCGCGGGGTCGGCCGCAGCGCGCCCGTCACCTGCCTCAGCGGTGAACGGATGGACGCCTACACCACCGCCGACATCACCCCCGACGACCAGTCCGAGGTCGACGCCCTGGTGGCCGCCGCCAAGGAGTTCGCCGAGGGCTGCCGGCAGCGGTCCGGCGACCGGCTCGGCCACCTGAGCACCGTCGAGGCCGCTCGCGACCTGGACGTGCTGCGCGCGCTGCTCGGCGACGAACGGCTCCACTACGTCGGCAAGTCCTACGGCACCTTCCTCGGTGCCACCTACGCGGGCCTGTTCCCCGGCCGCACCGGCCGGATGGTGCTCGACGGCGCGATGGACCCCTCGCTCGACTCCCTCGCCGGCAACCGCACCCAGGCGGGCGGCTTCGAGACCGCCTGGACGGCCTTCGCCCGGGACTGCGTCGAACGCGAGGACTGCCCGCTCGGCCGGACCGAGCAGCAGGCGGGCGAGCAGCTCGCCGCCCTGTTCGCCGCGGTCGACGCCCACCCGCTGACGACCGACGACGGCGCCCGCCGGCTCAGCGAGGCGCAGGCGACCACCGGCGTCATCCAGGCCATGTACGCGGACTTCCTCTGGCCCCGGCTGCGCACCGCGCTCGCCGACGCGGAGGCGGGCGACGGCACGGGCCTGCTCAAGCTCTCCGACGCCTACTACGGGCGGGAGGCGGACGGCTCGTACCCCAACCTGATGTTCGCCAACATGGCGGTGAACTGCCTCGACCTGCCCGCGCCGTTCGTCGGCCCCGACGACGCCGCCCGCGCGGTGCCCGACTTCGAGCGGACCTCGCCGAGGTTCGGCCGCGACATGGCCTGGATGGCGCTGACCTGCACCTACTGGCCGGTCCGGCCGACCGGCACACCGCACACCGTCCGGGCCGCCGGCGCCGCCCCGATCGTGGTCGTCGGCACCACCCGGGACCCGGCCACCCCCTACGCGTGGGCGCAGGCGCTGGCCGGTCAGCTGGAGTCCGGACGGCTGCTGACCTACGACGGCGACGGCCACACCGCGTACGGCCGGCACGACAGCTGCCTCGACGGCGCGGTCAACCGCTTCCTGCTGGGCGGCGAGCCGCCGGAGAACGGCAAGACCTGTGGACGGTGAGGGAGCGCCCGTTACGATGGGCGCCCCCTCCCCTCCTCGCCCCTCCCGGAGCCCACCGTGCTCGGAGTCAACGACCTGACGACGTACGTCCTCGGCGCCCTCGTCATCGTCCTCCTCCCCGGCCCCAACTCCCTCTACGTGCTCTCGGTCGCCGCCCGCAAGGGCGTCCGCACCGGGTACAAGGCCGCCGCCGGCGTCTTCGTCGGCGACTTCACCCTCATCAGCCTGACCTCGCTCGGAGCCGCCTCCCTGCTGAAGGCCAACCCGGCCGTCTTCGCCGTGGTGAAGTTCGGCGGCGCCGCCTACCTGCTCTGGATAGGCATCGGCATGCTGCGTGCCGCCCGCGGCCTGTGGCGGGAGCACCGGGCCCTCGACGAGGCCGCCGACGGCGTCGCCGCCGAGGCCCCCGGGCCCACCGAGCGCCCGTTCCGCCGCGCCCTGGTGATCAGCCTGCTGAACCCCAAGGCGATCCTCTTCCTGCTCTCCTTCTTCACCCAGTTCGTCGACCCCTCCTACGGCAGCCCGGTGCTCTCCTTCACCCTCCTCGGCGGGATCCTGCAGGGCTTCAGCGTCCTCTACCTCTCCGTACTGATCTTCGCGGGCACCTCGCTCGCCTCCGCCTTCCGCCGCCGCAAGCGCCTCTCCGCCACCCTCACCGGCAGCGTCGCCGCCCTCTTCGCCGGCTTCGCCGCCAAGCTCGCCGTCTCCTCCGCCTGACCCCCCGGCCCCTCCCGCGGCCCCTCCCCACCGCGTTACGGATCACCCGCGAACCTGTGTAGACTGGCCCGCGTTGCCGACACTTCGGCAGCGGTGCCGCCTTAGCTCAGTTGGCCAGAGCAACGCACTCGTAATGCGTAGGTCGCGGGTTCGAATCCCGCAGGCGGCTCTGTAGAAGCCCCAGGACTCACTCGCCGTGACCTGGGGCTTTTGCCTTTACTGCATCCGTCGGCGCCGTCGCGCGCGGGCCGCCCGCGTGTTCCCCGTCTCAGTCGTAGTCTCAGTTTCGGCCGGCTGGGGCCAGAGCGCGGCGCCCATCCGGCGGGCCGCTTCGCGGGTCGTCGGAGCGGTGGTCTTGACGTATCGCCGGGTCATGCTGATCTGCGAGTGGCCGAGGATCTCCATGATCGTGAACGGGTCCACCCCCAGCTCGTTGAGGATCGTCCCGGCCGAGTGACGGCTGCCGTCGTGCTGGCGCCGGTCCTCGATCCCGGCCTCGGCCAGCAGCTCCTTGAACTCCTCCCAGTCCGCGTGGGGGTCGACCGGCTGGCCGTCGGGTCGGCACGTCACCAGGTCGTAGTCCTGCCACGTGTCGCCAGCCGCCTCCTTCCACTCCTCCTGCTGCTGGCGCTGCTCGCCGAGGAGCGGGATCAGCGGCGGGAGCAACGGGGTCGTGCGGCGACTGCCCTTGGTCT
Source organism: Kitasatospora purpeofusca (assembly GCF_036010405.1). Taxonomy (NCBI): domain Bacteria; kingdom Bacillati; phylum Actinomycetota; class Actinomycetes; order Kitasatosporales; family Streptomycetaceae; genus Kitasatospora; species Kitasatospora purpeofusca. The sequence continues at coordinate 5,343,085 of NZ_CP108561.1, forward strand.
TCGGACGGGTGAACGCGAGGCCGCCGCTGTGCCGCTTCGGGCAGGTACTGGCGTGCCGGTCGCACTTCGGGGGGCAGGGCTTCGGGCACCCGCGCGTGTAGCGGCGGTGCTTCGTGCACCCGGGCTCGCACGCGTCCCGGTGCAGCCGTTCGCCGCACGCGTGGTGGTCCTCGCACCCGTGGCGCCACTTCAGCCGCTGGAGCTGCCAGGAGGTGTCCATCTGCCCGGCCTCCTCGTCGACGTACCTCCAGCGCAGCCCCAGCGCCTCACCCTGGCGCAGACCCTGACCGACGCCGATCACCCACCGCACGCGGGTCGGGCGCTTCATCGCGGCCACCAGGAAGCGTCGCGCCTCCTCCTGCGTGAACGGGTTCGCGTCCGTCTCCTCCACCATGGGGGAGTCCACCAGCGTGGCGACGTTGCGGGCGACCTTCCCCCGGCGGTGGGCGATCTTCAACGCGCGAGAGATGATCCGGTGCACCTTGAGGATGTGCGACCCGGCCCGGCCCTCGGCGCGAAGCTGCCCGTACAGCTCGTCCAAGTGCTCCGGCAACAGCCGGTCCAGCCGGTGCTTGCCGATGCCCGGGATGATGTGGTTCCGGGTCTTCGACCAGTAGTCGTCCAGGCTGCGCGGCTTCAGACGCTGGCTCGCGATCGTCGTGAGGTAGGTGGTCATCCACTGCTCGACCGTTGGTGGCCGGCCAGCCGCAGCGACCTGCCCGGCGTCGCGCTCGGCCTCCAACTTCTTTACCTTGCGCCGCACTTCGGCCTCGGTCTTGGCGCTGCGGTGGCGCCGGTCGGGACTGCCGTCCGCTTTGACGCCCATGGTCACGCGGCCGTGCCAGTCGCCGTCCACGCCCGGGTAGACGGTCGACTCCATATTGGGCAGACGGGTCTTGCGCTCGTTCAAGTGAGGCTCCTGGAAGAGGGCGAGGGCACCCGGCGCGCGCCGGATGCCCTCGTGGGTCGGTCGGGGTCGGTCAGGTGGCGGTGGCCTGCCGCTCGATGTAGGCGTGGACGTCGGCGGGCCGGATGCGGCGGGATCGGCCGATCTTGATCGAAGCCAACTCCCCTCCCGAGAGGAGTTCATAGACGGTCGAGCGTCCGATGCGCATCATCTTCGCGACGTCCTCGGCGGTCAGGAGGACCGGCTGAATCGTGGCGGTGGGCACGGTCATGGTGGTTCCTTCCTGGGGCTCGATCGCCCGGTCAGCTGGCTGGTGCTTGGCGCTGGCGGCGTTGGGGCAGGGAGTGCTGCGGTCCCGCCGCGCGTGTTGTCCGAGGTGGGGATTTCTGCGTCACCGCGTCATCAGCGTCATTCGAGCTTCTGGCCTGCGGTTTTGGGTGACGCAGGGGTTGGGGTGTGCGTCACCGCTGCGTCATTGGCTGCGTCATCGGGTGACGCAGGTGACGCAGGATGACGTAGGGCCCGTCGCCTGCGTCACCCGTTCCGGCGCAGGTCGGGAGCCGTTTTCCGGCCCGGGTGACGTAGGTGACGCAGCGTCTTCCTACTTAGGAAAAAGGTGGGGCTGCCTGTCGTACTTGGGCGCCCTTCTCAGAGCGAAGTGAGGAGCCGCTGCGCGGCACGACCCTTGGGCGGCTTCGCCGAACAGCAAGAAGAGCACCTGTTCGCCGACCGGTGCTCTTCTTGCTTGTCCGTGCGGCAGGTCAGTGCAGCGCGGGCTGTTCGTGCGTGGGTGCGGGTGCGGGTGCGGGGCGGGCCATTTCGAGGTAGCGGCCCTCCTTCGTGCGGCCGGTGTCGATGAGGACGCCTCGGGCTGCGAGGGTCGGCTGAAGGCGCTTGAGGCGGTCGGACAGCACCTTGCCGGTGGTCGGCCAGCCCTTGGGCAGCGCGCGGAGGTCGTCGCCGCTGTAGAGGCGGCTGAGGCGAAGCAGCCACTCGGTGGACGTCCAGCGCTGCGCGGCGCCGGGTTCGATGGTCTCGGCGTGCCGCAGGACGGTCTGCGCGAGCAGGTCGCCCTCGATGACGTCGTCGTTCAGGTCGTCCAGGCTGGCCCGGTAGGCGGCCAGCGCCCCGAATCCGGTGGCTGCGTCGAGCTGGGCGCAGAGGTGGGCGAAGTCCGCCATGCGCAGGTCGGTCGGGGTCTCCGCCTCGGCCGCGCGGACCTTGACCGTGAGGTCGAGCAGCGACCCGAGCACGACGGGCAGAGCCTCCTCGTAGTCCGCCCACAAGGCCGCCTCGGTGACCCGGACGCGGGGCCGCTCCAGCCGCAGCGGTAGAAGGCGTTCGGCGAGGTCGGGGCGGATGACGCCGACGTCGATGCCGGTCAGGAGCAGGGGCCGGCGGTAGCTGGAGCGGTGGACGTCCCCGTCGGTGAACAGGGCGCGCTTGACGCTCTCGGCGCCGGTCACGATGCAGCACATCGCGTCGGACAGGTCCGGGCCCATGTGGGAGAGGTTGTCCAGGGCGGTGACCCACCCGGCCGCCACGGCGGCGATCAGGTTCTCCTCGTCCTTCGGAGCCCGGCGCAGGTCACCGCTCATGCCCTCGATGATCCGCACCAGCATCCGCCCGCCGGTGGACTTGCCCGCTCCCTGCGGACCGGTGAGGAACGGCGCCGGCACCGGCACGGACGGCCCCAGGCAGCCGATCAGCCACGCGATCGCCAGGCACTCGGTCTGGGCATTCGCGAAGTTGCACAGCCGCAGCAGCAGGTCGATGCCCTTGCCGTCGGTGTCCTTCACCGGCACCGGCAGCTCCCCGGTGAGCTGGGTGCGACGCCAGCAGACCTCACGCGGGTCCGGGACGGTGATGTCCCAGCCGGTGGGGTGGATGCGCACGGACAGGCCGTCCGAGCGCCCGAGGTCGAGCCACGTCGCCCCGTCGAACCCCGGGGCCACCCGGATGTGGACGGGCTGCACGTCCTCGACCAGGGCGAGCGCCTCGATCAGGTCCAACGCCTCCTTGAGCGCGGACCCGTTGAACACCCCGATGCCGTCCCGGTACAGGCCGACCATCAACTCCTGGCGGTGGCTGCCGGTCGTCCCCTGGGAGCGGATCGGACGCGCCACGGGGTGCCCGGTCCTCTGGGCGTAGACGGTGCCGTCGGCGGTGCGGAAGTACCGGAAGTGGGCCTGCGCGTAGTCGGCGATGATCTCGCGCGCCGGGGTCTTCTCGTCCTCGGCCACGGCTACAGCCCCAACTTCGTCAGGGCGTTCGCCCACGCGTCGGCGCAGTGCCGGGGCGATTCTCCCTTGGCCTGCGCCACGGCGAACAGGCGCTCCGTGTGGGCCACGGTCAGGCATCCGCACCGCCCATGCGTGGACAGCACCGCCAGGAACACCCCGAACACCGTGTTGTGCACGGCGGCGGTGGCTTCGGTGATGCGCTGCTCGGCCATGGCGATGCCCCGCTCCAGGAACGTCCGGGTGCGGTGCGGGCACTTCCCGCCCCCGGCCGGGACGGACACCGCGACGGCCGCCGGCCGGACCGGGACGGGCTCCCTGACGACCAGGGCGCGCACGACGTCCGGCAGGGTCGCCATGGTGCCCGTGCCGGGGCCGAGCCACCGGGCGTAGGCCATGGACGACTTGACGTCCACGCCCGGTCGGACGTGGTTGGCGGACGGCATCGCGCCCCGGTAGAGCCAGTGCTCGCCCCGGGTGGTCGGCACGGTCCGGGTGGCGGGCAGGGCCTCGCGCGCCCACGCGATCGCCTGCGCGTTGTCGAGGTCGACGACGGTCACGCCCGCGCCGCCGGGGTGGTACGCCACGGCCGCAGCCTCCCGCCACGCCCGCGCCCACCCCGGGCCTTTCAGAACGTCGGGGTCGGTGGTGGCGGCGGCCCAACCGTGGCACGGCGCCGGGCAGACGCAGGGGCCGGGGGTCTTCATGTTCGGCCGGCCGCCGCACGCGTTCCCGGCGCAGGTCGGGCAGTTGCCGAACGGCACCTTCCCGGCCCGCAGCGGCAGCACGGGCACGCCGGAGGCGGCGAGGGCGAGAGCGACGAGCAGGTGCTCTCCCCGGATCTCGGTCGAATGGGTCATGCTGGGTGGTCTCCTCATCTCGTTCGAGCAGGGGAACCGGAGCGGCCGGAAGCCTTGGCGGGATGTGCCAGCCGCTCCGGACAAGGCCGTTTCCGCTGTCGTCAGGCGGCGGCGCGGGTGCGGCGCCAACGGCGGTCCGCGGTGGCGAGGTCGGTGCCGGGGATGTGCTGCTGCCATCCGCCGCCGGCGCGCTTGGCCCGGTACATCGCCGCGTCCGCGGCGCCGAGGGCGGTGTCGAGGGCCCGGTCGGGCAGGTCGGCGACACGGGCCAGGCCGACGGAAGCGCCGTAGTGCAGGGCCCGGCCGTGCCAGGCGACGGGGCGGGCGAACTCGCCTGCGAGCTGGCCCATGCGCACGGCGGTCCACGCGGCCGGCAGGGGGCGGGCGACGGCGAACTCGTCGCCGCCGAGGCGGGCAGTGATGCCGTGTTCCCCGGCCCACTCGGTGAGGACGCGGGCCGCGTCGGCGAGGACCGCGTCCCCGGCGGCGTGGCCGTGGGTGTCGTTGATCTGCTTGAACTGGTCCAGGTCCAGGACGAGAACGCCGGTGTCCGGGCGGTGGAGCAGGCGCGCGGCGGCGGTGGTGAAGCCCTCGCGGGTCAGCAGGCCCGTCAGCGGATCGCGGCGGGCACGGTCCAGGCGCCGGCGCAGGACCGCGGCGTGCGTGCCCCACCCGGCGAGGGGGAGCAGGGCCGCGGCGAGGGCGGGAAAGTGCTGCGGGGAGAACGGCTTGAGGTCCATGCTGGTGTCTCCTGATTCGGTTGTGCCGGTTCAGGGACCCGGGGCGGCCGGTGAGCTGGCCAGCAAATGCGGCCGCCCCGGGGGTCGGTGCTCGGTCAGTCCTGGTCGGGACCGCAGGCGCAGTCGATGGGCCCGGTGCCCTGCCCCATCAGGCAGGCACAGCCCAGCAGCCCGATCGGGGTCTCGATGGGTTCGCCTCCGGGGCAGTGGTCGCACGCGCCGGGCATCCAGTCCTCGGCGTCCTCGGGGTCGTACGCGTCGTGGCCGTAGTCGTCGCAGTCGTAGTCGTACACGGGCGTGCCCTCCGGTCAGGCGGCGAGCGGGATAGTGGAGGGGGTGGCCTGCTGTGCGCCGAGGAGTTGGCCGTAGGCGCAGGCGGCCTGTCGGGGGATGACGCCGTTGCCGAGGATCTTGATCTCCTGGGCGCGGGGCAGGCCGAGGCCGGTGACGTGGCCGTCGGGGGCGCCCATCATCCATTCGGTGAACCGTGCGGTGAGTTGCCGGCCGCCGCGGGGGCCGAGCGCCCACGGGGCCGGGGCCGGACGGCCGATGACGGCCTCCCAGCGGCGGATCGCGGGCCCGTAGTCGGTACCGTCCTCGGCGGTCCACCGCTCGTCGAGGCGAACGGCCTGGCCAGGGAGGTAGTAGCGGCCCTGGGTGTCTCGCTGGTTGGGGCCGCCGTGGGGGCCGTCGCTGGCCTTGGGGGTGGGGAGGAGCCTCAGTCGGCTGGCGGGAGCTTGGTGACCAGGGTGCGCAGATTCATCCCGCCCCGGCGCTTGGGCGAGGTGCCCGGTCCGCCACTGCCGTCCGAACTGGTCGGGGTGGGCATCAGCGGGATGGGCGACGCAGAACCAGCGGTCGCGGGGGTGGGGGGCGCCGACGGCGGGGTCACCAGCGCGTAGGCATGTCCAGCGCGCGTCGTACCCGATCTGGGCCAGGTCCGCGGCGACGACGTCGATGCCGCGCGAGAGGATCGCCGCGACGTTCTCCAGGAAGACGATTCGGGGTTCCAGGACGCGAACAGCCTCAGCGACGTTCTTCCAGATCCCGGAACGGGTGCCATGGATGCCTGCCTTCGGGCCGGTGTTGGAGATATCGGTGCAGGGGAAACCCGCGACGACGACATCGGGCCGGTACAACGCCCGGACGGTGCGCCAGTCGGCGGTGGTGATGTCCCCGAGGTTCGGCACGCCGGGGTGGTGGTGGGCGAAGACGCGAGCGGCGAAGGGGTCCATCTCGGCGCCGATGACGACCTGGCCGTCGAGGGCGCCGAGGACGGCCATCTCCAGGCCGCCGTAGCCGGAGCACAGTGACGCGATCCTCAGCCCGCCGCCGGTGTGCCGCGCGGTGGTGTCAGGCAGCACGCCGCACCCGCCCCTCGGGGAACGCCAGGACCGTGGCGAGCGGGACGTTCTGCCCGTCGGCGGGGGTGGGGGCGCCCTCGCCGCCGTCGGGCGGGGCGGTGTCCGGGCCGGCGGTGCGGGTGGCGCGTTCGGCGGCGGATTCGGCGAGCACGGCACGGACGGCGGCGGAGTCGCTCTTGTCGCCGCGGCGGGAGACGAGGTGGCAGGCGCCGAGCACGGCGCCGGGGCCGAACACGACGGCGGCGGTGACGAGGTCAGCAGTGGTGCTCACGGGGTACCTCCGGTGCGGGCGGCGTTGGCGAGCAGGTCGATCAGGTCGGTGCCGAGCAGGGCGGCGCGCTGCTCGATCGCGGTCCAGGACGTCGGGTCGATGTGGAGCAGGGCCGCGAGGGCGGCGGCGGGCCGGTGGTCGGCGGCGGCGGTGAGGGCTTCGCGCAGGTGGACGGCGGCGAGCGGGCGGATCGCGGCCGGGGCGGTGGCGGTCGTCACGGCCGGTCAGTGGTTGCTGAGGGCGGTCACGACCGCGGCCAGGAAGCTGTTGACGGGTCCGGCGAGGCCGGTGGAGGCGGCGGTGAGGCCGGACAGCCAGACGACGATGGCGGTGCCGGCGCCGACGCGCTTGGTCCACACGAGCACGCCGGTGATGACGCCGGTGATCACGGCGACGGACAGGGTGACGGTCATGAGCTCTCCCGAGGCGGTGAAGGCGGGACTGTGGAGCGGGGCTAGTTGGTGCCGGCGCGCCACGTGCGGTGGGCCAGGTTGTAGAGGTGGCGGCCGATGCGGATGCGCTTGCCGACGCCCTGGCAGCGGCGGCAGTGCTTGCCGCGCTTGGGCTTGCCGCGGCGGTCGTAGGCGAGCTGGAAGCCGAGGCCGTCGCACTTGCGGCAGTCGCCGAACGGACTGGCCGAGCACAACGCTGCGTAACCGAGTCCGGCGAGCAGGGTGGCGGCGAGCAGGGTGAGGATCAGGGGGGTCACGGTTGCCTCCGGGGCGGTTTCCGGGGTGCGCGGGGGCCGCGCGCTAGGAGCTAGCGCGCTGATCAGGGCCTATGGGGGCCGCTAGCGGGGCTGCTAGGTCTAGCGGGGCGGCCCGCTAGACCTAGCGCCCGTTCGGGCCTATCCGGCGTCGCGCTTCTTGTCGCGCTCGGTGACGGACTTGAGGATGTCGGCGCGCGTGATGCCGCGCCGGTTCGCGCCCTTGCCGTCCTCGGCGGTGCCCCACACCTGCCCGGTGGCGATGCCGTAGGGCTTGAGCGCGGTCACCAGTTGGTCGGCCTTACCCCGCCCCTCCAGCCCGGCCCACGCCCCGTACGCATCGGGCCGCAGCTCGCCGAGGCGGGCGACGACGGTCTCGGACCACAGCTTCGGCTCGTCGGGGCCGACGACGGCGAGGATGTCGGCGAGCAGGTCGTGGGCCGGGGCCGCCGAGGCGGGCGCGGTGTCCTGCCCGCCGGCGGCGTGGCCGGACAGCAGCCCGGCCTGCTCGCGGGCCTCCCGGCCGCGCTGGGCGATCGCCTCCGCGGCGGGGGCGTCCACGAACACCGAGCGGATGATCTGCGCGTCCGCGCCCTCGCCGCCGATGTAGTAGGCGATGCCCCGGTCTGCCCGGGTGAACGTCGTCGCCCGCACCCCCCGCTTGTAGGCCGAGGTGCCGAGGACCATGTCGTTCTCGACCTGCCCCATGACCTTGAGGCACAGCCGCAGGATCGCGTTCGCGGAGATGCCTGTGGGCAGGGACTTGGCGTCGGGGCGCTGGGTGGCCAGCAGCAGCACGATGCCGGTGGCGGGTCCGCGCTTGACGAGGTCGGTGCAGATCTCCTCGAACTCCGCGCCGTACTTGGGGTGCTCGAACCAGACCTGGCACTCGTCGACCCCGACCATGATGGGGTGCAGCCGCAGGGACTTGGTGTCGGCGAGCTTGCTGGTGACCTTCGACTCCGGGCAGATGTCCCGGGGCAGCGAGCGGATCACCTTGGTGCGCCGGCGCAGTTCCTCGCGCAGTTCGCGCAGGTCGGCGATCGCGTACTCGATGTCCTCCTCGTCGTCCCCGGCCCGGTGGCGGTGGCTGACCTTGTCGCCGACCGGGTCGAGGTCACCGGTGCCCTTGAGGTCGTAGGTGTGCAGCTCGGCCCGCGGGTCGAGGGCGGCGATCAGCAGCAGCAGGCGGAGCAGGAACGTCTTGCCCATCCGCGGCACCGCGCCGATGATCCCCGCGATGAACATCAGGGTGACGGACACCCAGTTCCCGCGCTGGTCGGTCGCGAACGCGATCGGGTCGAACAGGTCGACCGTGCCCTTGCGGGCCAGCGGCCAGGCAGGCTGCTTGGCAGTTGCCATGTCCTGGTCCCCGACCCACAGCACCATCCGGCCGGGGTGCTCGCCCGGCGCCTGCTCCGGCCACACCGTGCCCAGCGGGCGGCGAAGACCGGAGGCGAGCTGACCGCGCCGGCCCATCACGTCCGCCACCTCCACACCGTGCGGCAGCTCCACGTCCGCGCGCCAGCCCGGTCCGTCGCGCATGATCGGCGCCGGGAACGTGATCCCGGACCCCTTGGACTTGGCGGAGGTGATCCCGCCGATCCCCAGCGACTCCAGCGCCCGGATCACCATGTCCGAGGTGAGCTTGGGCGCCTTCGCCTTGACCACCGCGCGGGTGATCAGCGGCTCGTCCACCGGGGCACCGGCCACACCGAGCGCAAGCACCACCGCCGAGGCGAGCACCAGCAGGGTGGCGGTGCTGGTCATGACCCACAGGACCACGACCGCGGCCAGGCCGAACACCGAGGCCAGGAGGCTGATCAGGGAGCGGAGGCGGACGCGGTTGTCGCGCTGGCGGCACAGCTTCAGGTACAGCTCGGCGTCCTCCCGCCGGGCCGCGGCCGCCCGCAGCGGCTGCCCCTCGGCGTCGGAGGTCCACCGGCCGAGGAAGGTCATGGTCCGGGCGGCGCCGCGGGGGGAGCGGGCGGCGAGCTTCCCGACGTAGAGCGGGGTGCGGACCGCGTGGTAGGCGGTGGTGTGTCCGGCGAGGTGGGCGGCGTAAGTGAGTTGGGTCTTCAGCTCGGCCTTCGACAGCAGCCACGCGGGCAGGATCCGGCGGCGCGTGCCCACCGGCAGCGGCAGCGGCGGGGCCGGCCGGTCCACGAACACCGGCGGCTCGTCGTCGCCGTCGTCGGTGTCCGGGTCGGTGTCGTCGGCGAGAGTGGTGGTGGTGGGGCGGCGTTCGGCACGGGCCTTGTCGAGATCGACCACGCCGAGCCCCTCGGCGGCCATCTCCGCCGACAGCCGCTCGAACATCTCGTTCTCGGCGTCGTCACCGGGCACCGGGCCCGGGGTGTGCTGGTTCACTGGGTGTTCCTTCCTCACTGCGATGTGGTGCGGGAAAGGACCCGGGACGGTCGACGCGCCGGCAAGCAGGACGGCCGTCCCGGGACAGTGCTGAACAGGTCAGTTGCCGAGGACGGCGGCGAGGGCGGCGGCGGCCTCCGTGGTGGTGATCAGCTCGCCCTTGAGGTGGCCGCTGTACATGGCGCTGGCGCGGCGTGCGACGGAGGCCGGGGTCGCGGCCGGGGCCCCGTTCACCCACTGGCCGTGGGCGACCAGCTCGTGCGCGGCGTGGCGGGCCATCCGGGCGCGGCTGTCGGCGCGGCGCTTGGCCCGGCGGCGCTCGTTGGCGGCCCGGACGCGCTGCTCGGCGGTCCAGGCGTCCTGCTTGGTGGCGAAGTCGTCGTGGAGCGGGTCACCGGTCGGGCAGGGCTCCATGGCCAGGCACGGCCCGCAGTCGGCGGTGTGCTTGACGGAGAGCTGGAACGCGACCATGTAGGCGATGAACAGCTGGTCGGACACGGGCTTTCCCCTTGTCTCGGCGGGTGTCGGGGCGGTGGTGGCGTCGGTGTTCAGGCGGAGGCGATGAGGGCGGCGGCGGTCTCGAAGGCGTGGTGCCACGCCTGGTCGAGGGCGTAGGCGCCGGTGCCGAGGGTCGGCGCGTAGGAGCCGCCGGCGGTGACCGGGTGCGCGGGGTGCGCCGGGGTCCCCAGCGCGTAGAACGCGCTCTTGCCGGTGGCGCCGGCCAGCAGCCGCAGCGGCTCGCGCCGGTCGGCGGCGTAGTGGGTGACGGCGGAGAGGGCGAGGGCGGCGGCCAGCGGGGCGGGCCGCAGCCGCACCCCGAGCAGGCGCGTTCCGGCGAGCAGGACGGCGCCCTGGGTGGCGGTGTAGGCGGCGACGTGCGCGGCGCAGGCCCGGCGCCCGGCGGCGCTGGACTGGCCCGGGGTGTGGTCGTGCTGGCCCTTGGTGGCGGCCTGGTGGTCGGTCTGGATCCAGTGGTCCGCGACGTCCGCCGATACCCGCAGCAGGGCGTAGACGGCGGCGAACCGGGCAGCGCGAATGCTGGTCACGATGCTCTCCAAAGAGACTGTGGTGCGGGGAAGTTGGGGAGGGTTCAGGCCGCGAGCGGCAGGCCGTCGGCGCAGGGCAGGCAGGTGCCCAGGTGCGCGGGCAGGATGTAACCGGCGTCCGCGCCGCAGGAGGGGCAGGTGCGGCGCGCCGCGTTGGCGGCGGCCAGGGCCCGCCTGCGGCCCGGCGTCATCGGCCGGACCGGCTTGGCCAGGGCGAGGCGGTAGAGGTACGCGGGGCGCGGGCTGGTGGTGAGGCGGGAGCGCCACAGGAGCTGGGCGGCGACGGGCTGTCCGCCGGGCCGCAGGCCGAGGGCGCGGAGCTGGCGGCGGGTGAGCAGGCCGTCCGGGGCCATGCGCCACGAGTAGGTGGGCATGCCGCCGTGCCGCTCACCGGCCGGGTCCCAGAAGCGGGGCCGGCCCACGGCTACTTCCCGGGGACGTCGGCGACGGCGAACAGCTCCACCGGCACGCCGCCGTGCTCGCCGACGGCGACCAGGCAGGCGCCGTGGTGGCAGGCGCGGTAGGCGATGTCGTCCGGGTCGAGGTCGAGGGCGGCGCGCCACTGCTCGAACAGGGCGAGGTTGCGGACGACCAGGGTCACGCCCCAGTCCGGGGCGCCGGTGTCGGTCTCGTAGTCGTACAGCTCGAACTCCGGCTGCGGCATGCCCTCGTGCTCGGCGAGCATCATCATCAGCGCGTGTGCGGCGTCGGCCTGGCTGGCGAGCGTGGTCACGATGCCTGCTCCTTGCTGGTCGTGGTGGCGGGGACGGAGTGCAGGGTGGGACGGGCGTGGTGGTCCTTGTAGCGGGCGGCGATCCAGCCGGCCGACCACCCGGTCACCTCCGCCGCCATGCGCTGCGACAGGCCCGCTGCGGCGGCCGCGGCAGCGACCTCCCGCGCTCGTGCCTCCGGCAGGCGCTCGGCGGCCGGGCCGGCGGCCAGCAGTTCGGCACGGGCCCGCTCGGCGGCCTCCCGCTCACCCCGCTCACGCTCGGCCCGGGCGGCGTGCTCACGGCGCTCACGCTCGCTCGCCTCGTGCTCACGGCGCTCGCGCTCGGCCCGCTCGGCAGCCTCCCGCCGCCCCTGCTCCTCACGCGCCGCGGCCTCCCGCCGGGCGGCCTCCTCGCGCACGTCGCGGGCCATGCTCGCGTCGTGCTCACGCTGCTCACGGGCGAGCAGTGCTTCGTGCTCACGGCGCTCACGCTCGGCCCGTTCGGCGGCCGCGAAGCGCTCGATGCGGTCGGCCCGCTCCTCCCGGCGCCGGGCCTCCGCCTGCTGCTCGCGCTGCTCGCGCTCGGCCCGCTCAGCGGCCTCACGGGCAGCCAGCGCGGCGCCGATCGCCCGCCGGTAGGCCAGCGAGGTCTCCGCCGTGACGATCAGCAGCAGCGGCGCCACCGCGTGGACCGCCACCCCGACCAGGTCCCGGTCCAGGGCGGACAGACCCACGTTGAGCAGGACCGTCATCAGGCCGGTCATCCAGCGCAGCACGGCCGGCCAGCGCCCGCCGTCGCCCTGAAGGCGGGCGAGCGTGGCGTCCATACGCACCACGATCACCACCGCCGCGTCCACGACCAGCGGCAGGATCGGCGCGGTCCACTGCCAGCCCTTCGGGCTGTGGCCGGCCATGAGCGGGGTCACCGTGAGCACGCTGTAGAGGACCGCGCCGAACGTGATCGCCCACGTCCCGGCGGTCAGCGCGCGCTCGGCGGAACGGATCTGCGCGGGGGACATGGCGGTCTTCATCGCGGCCCCCGATCCGCCCGCGGTGAGCGGGTGGTGAGCACGCTCACGGCGCACGTGAGCGTGCTGAGCGCGTGGCAGTTCACGCCGCCACCCGCTCGACGCTGGTGGTGCGGCGGATGACCGCCGGGCGCCGCAGCGGCACCGGCGCCCGGTCCATCAGGCGCTCGGCGAAGGCGGCCAGCGCCGGGTCCTCCCGGCGCAGGTCCACCAGGACGTCGGCCGCAGCGTCCGTCCGGGCCTCGCACTCGCTCTCGCTCTCACCGGGCACCCCGGTGAACAGGCGGGTGAACTCGGAATCCACTCCGAGCGCGAGTTCGGCGAACTCGTCCTCGTTCAGGGCCCGCTGGCCTGCCACAATCCGGGTCCTCTTGCCTGTCACAATCGACCTCACGGGTCTACCTCTTCCTGCTTGGTGGGTGGGCCCGGCGGGGACGGCTCCTCTTCCGGCCAAGGACTAGGGAGCCGTCCACCGCGCAGGGCAAAAGATGGGTTGAACTGCGGATCTAGTGCTCCCGGGCCGGCCCGCCGTTGCCGTACCGGCGGGAGCCGTCGGCGCACCGCACGACGTGGCGCGGACCTCCCCGGAACGGGCTCCACTTCGCGACCAACTTGCGCTCGTCCTCGCCGACCACGTCCAGCGCGCCCGCCGGCCGGGCGGCGAGCAGCTCGTCGACCAGGGCCTCGACGCGGCCGTTGCGGGTCCGGTCGACCACGCCGCCGCCCGTACCGCTGGTCAGGTGCGGCGCGACCTCCCGCGCGGTGTCGGCCAGGTGGCCCATGTCCGGCGCGGGGCGGGTGCCGGCGGGGGCCTGTTCCGCCGGTCCGTGAGCGGAGGAGGCCAAGCAGGGGCCGCACACCGTGCCGGGGCTCGCCCGGTTCAGCCGCGCACCGCAGGTGCTGCAGGAGCGCTTCTCCTCGGGGGCGGTCCGGGGCGCCGCCGCGCTGTCGGCGAGCGCCGCCACACCGACCGCGAGGATCGTGCGCCACTCCTGCTCGCCGATCTCGCCGGTCCACCGCGGCGCCCGCGTCCCGGTCAGCCGACCGATCCGGCACGCCACCGCCCGGCGCCGCCGCTCGACACCCCGGGCCTCCGCCACCCAGGCACCGGCCGACACCCGGCCGGAACCGCTGGTCAGCGATGCCACACGACGGGCGTAGGAACGACCGGTCACGGCCGGAGTGGCAAACGAACGGGACGTGGCGAGCATGGCGAAGCCTCCTGAACAGAAACGAACGGTCGGCCGGGCATAAAGGACGGAGCCTCATTGCTCATAATGAGGTCTTGTCCTCAACTCCTCCTTAGGAGCTGTTGAAGACTATGACGGGTTCTCAGGTAGTCGTCAACTCCTCTTGAGGACTTATGCTGAGCGAGTCATCAACCAGGGACGGTGGAGCCACCATGGCGAAGTTGTACGAGCGGATTGCTGACGGGCTGCGGCAGGACATCCGCTCAGGTCAGCTCGCATCCGGCGAGAAGCTGCCTGCCGAAACTGCCCTGGCGGAGCGGTACGGGAAGAGTCTTCCTACCGTGCGGCAGGCGCTCGGCGTGCTGGAGGCCGAGGGGCTGATCGAGAAGGTTCACGGCCGCGGCAACTTCGTCCGCCGACCCCGGAGGCGGGTCGAGCGGATCAACGAGCGCCACCAGTGGGAGAAGGATCGGGCACGCCAGCCAGAGGAGGTGCGTCGGACGACCGGCGCCACTGAGCATGACACCGGGCTGACCATCGACGACCTTGAGTTCAGCGCGAAGTACGACGAGGTTCCTGCTTCGTCGGACCTTGCAGAGGTCTTCGGTGTGCCGGAAGGTACGAGGCTGCTTGAGCGGAGCTACCGCACGAGCTACCGAGAGGAAGGAGTGCCGTTCAACCTGGTTCGCTCCTACCTCGTCTACGACACCGTGGCGGCCAATCCTGATCTTCTCAACGAGGAACTGGAGCCGTGGCCTGGTGGCACACAGAACCAGCTCTTCACCCTGGGCATTGAGCTGGGGAAGATCACCGAGCGGATCACGGCCCGACCCCCGACCGCCGAAGAGTCGGAGGAGCTGGGCATCAAGGCCGGCGTCTCGGTGCTCGTTCTCCGGAAGACCTCCACAGACACGGAGGGGCACGTGGTCGAGTTCTCAGAGGTCACCCTGCCGGGCGACCGCACCGAGATGGTGTTCACGACTCCCTTGGACAGGTGGTGACCATGATCAACCTCATCTCCGTCATCACGGCTGTGCACGGCCCTGTAGCCGAGCACCTGCCGGATGCGTACAAGTCGCTGCTCGACCAGCAGCTCCCCGACGGGTGGGACTGGGAGTGGGTCATCCAAGAGGACGGGGAGACAGACGCTGTCCGCCCCTACCTGCCTGTTGACCCCAGGGTCAGCTTCGGCCAGGGCCGACACGGCCGCGCCGGCGTCGCACGCACCCTCGCGCTGCCTCGGGCAACAGGCCAGTACGTCAAAGTCTTGGACGCTGACGACATGCTGACCCCCGGAGCCCTGGCACGGGATCTGGCTGCTCTAACGGACCATCCCGGCATTTGCTGGGCTACGTCCCGGGTGCTCGACCTGCTCCCGGACGGGTCGACGGTCGGCTTCGACCAGGATCCACCCGAGGGGCCGGTCGAGCGCGGCGCGGTGCTGGACCACTGGTCGACGCACAGCTACCGTGCGCAGGTGCACCCCGCAACACTGTTCGTCCGGCGAAATGTCTTGCTCGCCCTCGGTGGATGGATGGCCCTGCCGGCATCTGAGGACACGGGCCTGCTGATGGCCCTGAACGCGGTGAGCCGGGGGTGGTTCACGGCGGAGACCGGGCTGCTCTACCGCAAATGGGCGGGGCAGAGCACCAGCCAGGCGGCACATACCCACGAAGGTGAGTGGGCTGCGCGAATGGCCGTGGTCGAGGCACGGGCACGGGCCCTGGCGGCCCTTCCCAGCTGGCGTATCGACGCCTGACCCAGAACGCAGAACGGCCCGGGGCCGACAGCCGCAGCTGTCGGCCCCGGGCCGTTTGGTCTCTTACTCCTCCGCCCTGCTACCGGGAAGCAACAGGCCGCGGGCGGAGTGCTGATCACCCTCAAAGCGCCCACTCACGCCTAGGTCAGCCCGCGCGCGCTGGTGGAACCGGTTGATGGCAGCAAAAGCCGCAGCGTTCAGCCGGCGCCAGTCGTCGAGCGTGCCGTCCACGACGCCTCTGGCCTGCCAGCCGATCGCAGCCGTCGCCTCCTGCACGGAGTGCGCCGCGTTGACCACGTCGTCT
The DNA here is from genome assembly GCF_036010405.1 of Kitasatospora purpeofusca. Lineage (NCBI taxonomy): Bacteria > Bacillati > Actinomycetota > Actinomycetes > Kitasatosporales > Streptomycetaceae > Kitasatospora > Kitasatospora purpeofusca. The sequence goes on from NZ_CP108561.1 coordinate 5,358,582, forward strand.
TCCGCCAGGAGCATGACCCGTTCAAAGGCGATCGCTTGAGCGGCGCCAGCCTCGGTGAGGTCCATCGAGAGATCATGCTCGCTTCGCGGCATGGTCCGCATGCCCGCGCTGACCTCGTAGAGCAGCACGTTGGCGTGGATGACCGCGCGCACCTGGCCGATGTACTCGGCGTAGGCGTTGAGCTTTGCCTCATCCCACCGAACGCGCCGAGTCTCCCGCCGCCGGCTCCACTCAATCAGCTGGTTGGTGGCGTACGTCGTCAGTGAGCCCAGCAACACGGCAGCGATGGTGATCAGCTGCGTAGTGGTATCCACTTGCCCCCGTCATCCCCCTCTGGCGAATCGACCAGATCGCGGAAGATCATATGGGGAGTGGCGGAGCCTCCGGGTCTCTGCCGTCCCTGCCCGGAGGAGCATGGACTTGCTGACGGGGCCCGGCGGCCGGGCGCGCGCCGTTCAGTCTCACTTCTAGTCTCAGTCCACCGCGCCTGCTCCGGTCCGTGGTCGTCCAGGAGGCCCACTGACCTGGGGTGCGGACGAGGGTGGACTGTCACGGACTGTGATTGGGCAAACTCGTAATGCGTAGGTCGCGGGTTCGAATCCCGCAGGCGGCTCTAAGGGAAACCCCAGGTCAGGACTCTGACCTGGGGTTTTTCGTCTTGTCTGACCATGAAAAGGGCTCGAATCGAGCCCTGTGGGGCTATGCATGGAGTGCGTAGGTCGGGACTTATGGACACTCAGTAGTAGCGGGCTCAATTTGGGGTGCTGACCTGCGGGTTTGTGAAGGAGTGCGTCCCATCCGACGTACCATCGGTCGGCAGGTGGGGCCAAGGTGCGGCCATCTGTGTAGCGAGGCTGCTGGCGAGGGGTGCGGAGGTCATTCTCGCCAGGCATCCTTGAGCATCGATTTTGTCGATATCTGATAAGTCGGCTGCTGTGATGCGGAGGTCCACGCGCGGCCCAAGGCACGAGAGTGCGCGGCCGGTTGCTTGTTGGCCTACCGGGAGTGACTGTGCGAGGCAGGCCGGTCTCACAGGGGGTGACGAGGAGGTCTTGATCGCCGACGCAATAACGACCTGGTGCGTGATTGCGGCGCCGATGTGGCAACCTGAGCCGCCGTCGCTGTCAGGTGGTGGCAGCGCGGTCGGAGACGAGGCCGGCGACGGCGAGGTAGGTGGCCGGGAAGGTGCCGTGGCGGTGGGTCCAGCGGGCCAGTCCCTTCCAGCGCTTGTGGTCGGCGAGGGCATGCTCGACGGGAATGCGCTGGGAGAAGTGGTTGTGGCGGGCCTGCTCCCGGGCCTCGTGGACTTCCGGCGCGGCGATCTTGTTTGGCTTCTTCGGCGGTGTGACGGCCTTGCCAGGATGATCTCTCCGGAGGCCCAAGTAACCATCGTAGAGGAGCACTTGGGCCTTGGGGGCTGACGGAAGAGGTCGTCGATGCCTTTGCCCGTAGCGCGCTGGTGTCGTGCATGCGTTCGGGGCGAAGGCTGCCAGCCCACAGGGTGCGGCCCTTCGCGTCGGCGACGACGGTGGCCTTCATCGTGTTCTGTTTCTTCTTGCCGGAGACGAAGGCCCGCCGCCCACCACGATGAGAGGCTGCGCGGCGGACCTGGATCTCGGTGGCGTCGAGCTGAAGCACGACGCCCTCGGCCTGGGCGTAGGCGAAGACGTCCGCCAGGGTCTGCAGACGGACCCCGGGACGGTCGGGCACCGCGAAGCCTCGGGCGGCGAGCAGGCGCCTGACCTCGCCGACCGCCCGGCTGATCGTTGAGCGGTCGACGCCGAAGAGCAACGCCAGGACGGCGTGCGGCAGGTCGTGGCGCAGGTGGATGAGCGTGGCGCCCACCCGGCCGACGAACACAAGCCGATGCCGGGAACCCGCACCGGCTGCCCGTTGCCGCGCTCCACCACGGGCAATGTCACGCCAGCCCTCGACCACGGCCTGCCACGGAGCGGCCAGTTCGGCGACCAGATCCGCGAGGTGCCGCCGCGAGATGCCGGTCAGCACCCGATGGCCGAGGACCGCACGATTCACCTTGATCTTCACAGCGTCAGATCACTGCGCCCACAACGCCGCTGGTCACATCGGCGCCGCAATCACGCACCAGGTCGTTAGGCAAGCCTCACCGTTGCAGCTCAGAAGGCACTTTCGCGTTTCCGATGATCCCGACGCGACCCCGGATGAAACGCGCAGGTTAACGTCCACTGACAACCAAGGTCGGCACGTCCCGCCGACCAGACGGATCGGAGAGTACGGGCGAGTGCAACCTCACCGCCGCGCGAGCGCTGTACCGCCTGGTTCGCGACAGTTCGTCCCCACCTGTTCCTCCGATTACCGACTTCCGCCGATGGATCCGGACAGAACGGTCCTCGGCATGTCAATCAGAAGTTCGTTCACCAGTCGCTCAACCGATTGTTGGCGGCCTGTCCCCTGTCGATCCATGGCCCGGCTTCGTCCTCGACAGGCAAGAGGCCATTCGGCCAATTTGAAGATGCCGACTCGTTACTGGTTGAGGGTCGCTGGTGGTTGCTTTCCCCAGTCCTGGCATGCTTTAATCGATGCAGATTTCTTCCGGGGGGTGGAAATGGCGATGCTTGGGTGAGGGTGGCTCGGCAGAGTTCCGCCACTTTGCGAGTTGATTGCCCCCCGGCGGGGTCTGCTTCCGTGTCGGAAGTAAATCCACACCATAAAGGGGGAGTTTATGGGAATCTCGCGATCTCTTCGTGCAACTCTGGCCGGAGTCGCCGCCGCGTTAGCGATAGGCGCACTCTCGGGGCCCGCCGCGTACGCGAACGGTGCGGACAACCACCAGAGTCCAAACGCATGCAACGCTCACACCGAGAGTGGTTTTGACTTCACTCTCTGGTACAACTCGTCGTACTCCGGGTCCCATCGGAACTTCGGATCGGGTGTAAACAACTTTGCGGATGAGCCCTACGGCGGCTCGTTTCCGAGCGACGAGCCGCAGCCTCTGTACTTCTGCGACGGCTGGGGTAACGGCTCGAACGCGGGGGTCAAAAATAACGCCGCTTCCGCACAGAACCGGAACACGCGGTACAGCGCAGTAGTTTTCTACAGCAGCTGGTGCCAGGGCGCTCGGGACACGCTCACTCCGTTCTCGAGCTGGTTCAAGCTGAAGGAGACCTACAACAACAACGCATCTTTCGACTGGCGGTGACGGGTTTCGTGGCGGGCGATATCATCGCCCGCCACGGAATCTTCGAATGCTAAGTCATGACTTCTGGCGCCCTTGAACGAAATGATCGGATATTCGTAATGCTGATTGGTCGACGAGGTTTGGTGGCACTGGGGGCTGCACTGATATGTGCTTCGGCTGCCGGGTGTTCTCAAGGTTCACCGTCTTCGGATACCCGTCCGGGGTCTGTGCCCAAGTCGGGTTCGTCGGCCGATGGGAAATCCCGCGCAGCAGACTTTGACCGTGCGAATCCGGCGACGTGGAAGCTTCCGTTGGAGGCCTACCTCATGACCGACGACGAGCAGAGCCAGCTGGGGCGGGCGATGAGCGCGCTCACCGAGGACTGCATGCACAAGGCCGGGTACGGCAGCTGGAGTCCTCCGCCGGAGCTGCCCAAGGCGGGGCCCAAAACCCTCACGGACCTGCGATACGGCATCCATGACGCTGCGCTCGTCGCGAAGCGGGGCTACCACCCTGACGCCGCAGAGAAGGCGGCGCATGACGCGGCCGTCGAGGCTGCGATCGCTGCCCGTCCCGAAGGGGTACCGGTGGCGGCCGAGAGGACTTGTGGTCAGCAGGGCAAGCAGAGGATCGGTGACGCCCAGGCCGGCTTTCAACTCGCCGAGCAGCTGGCCAACGGGGCCTTCACCAAGGCGAAGAAGGAGCCCGACGCCGCCACTGCCTTCGCCCAATGGTCGAAGTGCATGAAGGAGAGCGGCTACAACTACCTTGAGCCGCTCGACGCGGTGGACAACCCGAAGTTCGGCCGTGATGTGACCAAGGAGGAGATCGACACCGCGCTGGCCGATCTCAAATGCCGGGACCGGACCAATGTGGCCCTGGTGTGGTACGAGGCTGAGGTGCGCCTTCAGAAGGCCGAGCTTGAGAAGAACGCCCAGGCACTACAGGAAGGGCGCGCCAAGCTGGACACGGCGATGAAGAACGTGAACGCCGTCCTGGCCGGCAAGCGCTAGAGGAGCGGTCGGATGACGCACGGCAGTTCTCCCGCCCCCGATGGGGATGACGTCGGGAAGCCCCAGACGGTGGTCTCGGCGTCGGACGGTCGCCGCACCCGGTCCGGCACGCGTCGGAATGGATGGTTGGTCGCCGTCGTGATCGGTTCGGCCCTCGTCGGCGCGGCGGGGGTGGGGGCCGCCGCGTTGCTGAAGTCACCGGCGCAGGTGGCCGCGGAGACCGCTCCGCCCGCCCCGGACACGTTGACTGCGGAGGTGGAGCAGCGGGTGATTGCGGACACCCTGGTCACCCGCGGAAAGGTGACCGCGGCATCGGCCGCGGAGATCTCGGTGCCGGCGTCCGCGGGGGCTCCGGGAACCCGCCCGGTGGTCACCAAGGTCAAGGTCCAGGCCGGAGACCAGCTCTCCTACGGAAAGGTGCTGTTCGAGATCTCGGGTCGGCCGGTGTTCAGTCTTCCCGGCGCGTTGCCCGCGTATCGCGACCTGCAGACCGGTTCCAAGGGTGAGGACGTCGCCCAGCTCCAGAAGGCCCTGGCCTCACTCAAGTACCGCACTGCTCCGGACATCGCAGGGACGTTCGGAGCGGGCACTGAACGGGCGGTGGTCGCCTTCTACAAGTCGATCGGGTACAGCCCCGTCCGCACTTCGGCCGGCGTCCCCGAGGACAAGCCGGGTGGGGTGAGGACCGTCCCGCCAGCCACGAGCGACAAGGGGGGCGATACGAAAACGCCCTCGACCGGGACACCCGCCAGTACTTCCGAACCCCAGACCGTCGTGACCGTGCCAATGTCGGAGGTGGTGTTCCTGGGCGCGTTGCCCGTGCGTGTGGACACGGTCTCGGCCGCAGTGGGCAAGGCCCCGGCCGACAAGATGCTGACCGTCTCCGCCGGTTCCCCTGTGGTGGTCGCCGAGGTGTCAGCCCAGGAGAAGTCGTTACTGAAGGAGGGGCAGCCGGTCGACATCCTCTCCGAGGACAGCGGGTTGAAGGTTCCGGGAGTCGTTCAGGCCGTCGTCGATGCGCCGCCGACCACCAAGGGCGACCAGCAGGGTCCGGCTGTCGGCTACTTGCTGCGTGTGATGCCCAGCAGTCCCCTACCCGCCGAACTCGCCGGTAAAGAGGTACGGATCTCCATCACCGCTTCCTCTACCGATGGGGCGGTCCTCGCCGTACCGTCCGCCGCCATCTCGGCAGGCGCGGACGGCCAGACCAGCGTGACCGTACTCGGCGCCGACGGACACCTCCGTCGGGTGCAGGTTCGCCCCGGTGCCTCCGGAGGCGGCTTCGTTGCGGTGACGCCCGGCGCCGGGGCAGTACTGACGCCCGGTGACAAGGTCGTGGTGGGCAGCACTCCATGAACCCTTCACCGGTCATCGATCTACGCCGAGCCGGTCTGACGTATCCGGGACCACCTGAGGTGGTGGCGCTGCGTCCCTGTGACGTGACAGTCCAGCGGGGTGAATACGTCACTATTGTCGGGCCCTCCGGCGCGGGAAAATCCACCTTCCTCAACATCATCGGCCTGCTGGACGAACCGACGTCCGGCAGCTACTTACTGGACGGCATCGACACGGCGGCCGTGAAGGACGCCGAACGCACCGCGCTGCGGGGCACGCGCATCGGATTCGTCTTCCAGTCCTTCCACCTGCTTTCCCACCGCACCGCCCGCGAGAATGTCGAGCTGGCCATGGTCTACCAGCGAACTGCGCGGGGATCGCGCCGGCAGCGCGCGGAACAGGCCCTCTGCAGGGTGGGTCTGGGGCACCGGCTGGACGCACTGCCCTCCCGACTGTCGGGCGGCGAGCGCCAACGGGTCGCGATCGCACGGGCGCTTGCCGCCCAGCCCTCGCTGCTGCTGTGCGACGAGCCGACAGGCAACCTCGACTCCCAGACTGCGGCCTCCGTCCTGGATCTCCTCGACGGCCTGAATCGGGACGGCATGACAGTCGTCGTGATCACCCACGATGCGGAGGTCGCCCGCCGCGGTCGGCGGACGATCACCATTCGCGATGGCCAGGTGCTGGCATGAAACTTCCCCGATCCCGCATGTCTCTGCGCGACCTCGGGGCAGAGGCCGCAGCCGGCGTCATGCAGCGCCCGGCCCGCTCAGCACTCACTGCCGTCGGTACCGTCCTCGGCGTCGGGGCGCTCATCGCTGTCACCGGCCTGACCAGTACAGCCGCCTCCCAGATCGACGCCCGTTTCAACCAGTTGACGGCGACCGAGGTGACCGTCGACGACATCGGGCCCAGCCTGCCCGGGCAGCCGGGCCCGGCCTTCCCCGCCGACGCCGACGCACGGGTGGAACGGCTCCACGGGGTGACCGCTGCCGGCGTCTCCTGGCACGTGCGGCTTCAGCCCGGGCAGGTCATCGCAAGCGGTCCTCCCGGAGCCGCCTACGCTGTCACGGACCGTCAGGCCCAACTGACAGCGGTCTCCGCAGGAGCCCTGCGCGCAGTCGGCCCGACCCTCCAACAAGGCCGTGTCTACGACAAGTTCCACGAGGAGCACCGCCAACGCGTCGCCGTCCTCGGTTCGGCTACCGCCTCCCGTTTGGGCATCACCAACCTGCAGGGCCAGCCCGCCGTGTTCATCGGCAGTACGTCCTTCGTCGTCATCGGCATCCTCGCAGACGTCCAACGTCGCCCTGATCTGTTGACGTCCGTGATCATTCCCCGTGCCAGCGCCCAGGACCTCTGGGGGGCGCCCGTCGACGACCCGGCCAAGATGCTCATCACGACCCAACTCGGCGCGGCCGCCCAGATCGCCTCTGAGGTGCCCCTCGCTCTGCGTCCTGACCACCCCGACTACCTGCGTGCGATCCCACCGCCCGACCCCCGTAATCTGCGGTCCGGGGTGGAGAACGACCTCGGACAGCTCTTCCTCCTGCTCGCGGCCATCTGTCTGGTGATCGGCGCCGTAGGAATCGCGAACACCACCCTGGTCGCCGTCCTGGAACGTAGCGGTGAAATCGGATTGCGTCGGGCATTGGGCGCGAGAGCCCGGCACATCACCGCCCAGTTCCTCGCTGAATCCATGGCCTTGGGGCTGCTGGGTGGTGTGGTCGGAGCATCACTCGGGACAGTGACGATCGTCGCCGTTGCGACCGTCAAGCAGTGGACTCCGGTGCTGCACCCGGCCACCATCGCCACTGCCCCGCTCCTGGGTCTCGTCACCGGCCTGCTGGCCGGCGCCTACCCCGCCTGGCGGGCCTCTCGAATCCAGCCTGCCGAGGCGCTGAGACGGTAGCGCCCTCCACGGCCGGGCTCAACAGCCGGCAAGCACTGGACTCCCAGCCCCAGCCCGCCGCGCTGGCTGCGGCCTCCGCGCCCGGCCTCGCCACCGGACTGCCCGCCGGCCTTTACCCGGCCCGGCGGGCATCCAGAATTCCGTCCGCCGAGACACTGCGGCGCTGAGCGCCTGCCCGACTACGGACCTCATCCTCGCGCGAGGCGCGACACGAACCTCCCGCCGCACCGATCCTCAACGATCGCGGACCGCGGGACCGACCACGCGCTATCTGCGTGGCGACAGCACCGAAAGAGGGGACTCTATGAGGATACGACCACGTGCCAGATCCGCAGTTGCCGTGATGACGGCCGCCCTGGTGTCGGCATCGATATTAACGGGCGCAGGCGCCCGAGCTGAGAAGCCAGAGACGTCCGCTTCCGCGGCGGACCCGTCAGCGGTGGCCCCGGCCAAGCGGGGGGAGATCCTGGGCAAGGGCTGGGAGAAGTCCGCCGACCGGGCCTGGAGCACGAGCGGTGACGCAGACGGCTTCCACATCCTCGCAGCCGACGCCAAGGCCGGCTACGACTGGCATACCGTCACCACGCTGCGCGAAGCCGGGTTCGACGCCGACCAGTGGATCGGCAACGCGTGCGTCACCGGATCCGGCAAACGCGCTGTCGTCGTCTACGCGCCGCGCACGTTCACCAACAAGACCCAGCTCATGGCGCGCGGCGGTTTCACCGCCGTCGTCGACCTCGACAGCGGCCAGGTCACCAAGCTGGGCGTGCAGACCTCGCTGTCCTACTACAACCCCGGCTGCGGCGTCGGTGAGACTGCCGTCCTGACCCAGTCGCCCGGCGAGGACAAGACAACCACCAGGCTGCTGCGACTCGACACGGAGAGCGGCACGCTCAGCGCGCCGATCGAGGCTTCCGGCCAGCTCACCTCAGCCGTTCCCGTCAAGGACGGCAGCATCGTAGCGGCCGAGGGCGCCGAGGTCGTCAAGGTCGGCGCCGACGGCACACGCGCCGCCCTCGTACGCACCGACTCCGTGCCGTACCGCATCACACCGGACGGCGACGGCGGCGTTGTCTTCCTCGACTCGGTCAACGGCTCCAGCGGCACCGCACTCCCCCGTACCGCAGATGCCTTGCCCGCTACGGCTGCGATGACCACCGAGGCCAAGCGGATCACAGCGGCCCAGGTCGATACGGCGGATGCCGGCCGCACCAAGCCCGAGGTACTCGCAGAAGGACCCCTGACGGGCACGGGCGTGACCCGCAGCCAGGGCGCCGTGTACGTGACCGGCGCGACCAAGCAGGTCGCGGCCAAGCTTCCCGGCGCGGTACACCTGCTTCCCAAGGCGTCCAAGGACGCGACGGTGTCGACCCAGGGCCAGTCCGTCCTCAACAAGACCGCTTGGGCGGACGGCAAGGACTCCCGCGTCGAGGCGTCCGCCGACCGTGCCCGGCCGGTGGCCATCGACATGACGGTCATCGGCACCGGTCGTGAGACCGCGTTCACCGTTGATCCGGCCGCAGCCACCGCCCCCCTCGCTGCACAGGGGAGCTCGCCGTCACCGGCCCTGCCCCAGCCGCAGGCATCGGCCGCCGTCGGTACCTCTCCCGGATCACCCACCGAGACCGCCGAGTCGGACCGAAGCTGCTCCGTGCCGCGCAACGACCCGCGCAACCAGGCGATGCAGCCCAAGCCTCGCCAGGTCGAATGGGCCGCCGACCAGTTGGTCAAGGGCACCATGACCCTCAGCCGCCCGGCGAACTGGAAGAACCTTGGGATGCCGGCGTACCAACCGACCGCACTCTTCCCGGCCACACCGCTCAACGGTGGCGGCCAGATTCCCGTTCAGGTCCTTCTCGGCATCGCAGCCCAGGAGTCCAACCTGTGGCAGGCGGCCCGCAGCGCTGTGCCGGGCGAGACGGCGAACCCCTTGATCGGCAACTACTACGGCCTCCAGATCTACGACAGCACCACGGCCAACGACTGGGACATCGACTGGTCCAAGGCGGACTGCGGCTACGGCGTCACCCAGGTCACCGACCACATGCGGCTCGCGGGTCGCGAGGGTGACAAGGGCGGAGCGGCCTGGGACTACCAGACGCAGCGCGCCGTCGCCCTCGACTACACCGCGAACCTGGCCGCTGGCATGCAGATCATCACCGACAAGTGGAACCAGACCCGCAGCGCCGGCCTGATTGTGAACAACGGCAACGGCGCGAAGATCGAAAACTGGTTCTTCGCCCTGTGGGCCTACAACTCCGGCTTCTACCCGCAGGCGGACGCCGGCTCCAACGCAGGCAAGTGGGGGGTCGGCTGGGCCAACAACCCCGCCAACCCCGAGTGGGACGAATCTCGGAACCCCTTCCTCGAGGACAGCCTCGGCAACAACCACTACGCCGACGCCGCGCACCCGCAGAACTGGCCCTACCCCGAGAAGGTCATCGGATTCGCCGGCCACCCCGTCGAGGGCCTCGAATCGCCCGGCACGACGGTGGCGGGCTTCCGCGCCGCCTGGTGGAACGGCTCCGGCGGCACCGCGGCGATCGTCGGAACGGCCGCCTACAACCGCGCGAAGGCCAAGCCTCCGATCAGCATGTTCTGCAGCGCGGACAACAACTGCGACCCCACCAAGATCAGCACCGGCGCTGCTAACGCGCTCGGCCAAGGACCCTGCACTCTGGCCGACCTCCATTGCTGGTGGAACAAACCCGTGCAATGGAAGACCGACTGCGACTACTCATGCGGAAACGAGTTCGTCCGCTTCAACAGCACCTACCCCGAAGAACCCGACGGCACCGCCTACCCGCCCAACTGCTCCACAAGCGGCCTGCCCGCCAATGCCAGAATCGTTGACGACGTTGCCGACGACATCCCCTCCGTCCGGCCCGGCTGCCCCCGCACATGGACCCACGCCGGATCCTTCTCGATGGACTTCGGCCCTGGGGAAACCATCAAGGACCAGAACGGCGCCCCGGCCACCGGCTGGCCAGCCAAGATCGACACACACCAACTGGGAGCCGGCTTCGGCGGGCACCTGTTCTTCGCCCACACCCGCGCCGACGACGCCAAGGGCCAGCGCCTCAAGGTGACAGGTACCTGGTCCTTCACAGACCGGATTGCTGGCTTGACCGAAGTATTCGTGCACATACCAAGCCACGCCGCCCGGACGGCAAAGGCACGGTACGAGATAGAGACTGCGTACGGAAAGCAATACCGGGAAATCAGCCAAGCCGGAACCAGTAACCGTTGGGTGTCCCTGGGCACCTACCGTTTCGCCGAAGCACCCAAGATTCGGCTCACCACCATCACGGCTGACGGAACCGGTGACCAGGACATCGCCTTCGACGCTGTTGCTGTCGCTGCGACCGAGGCCGACGCCTCAATCATCCCCAACATCACCCTCCCGGCAGATAACCCCAACGCCCCGGACATCGACTACTCCGCCGGCGGAACACCGATGGACATCGGCGGCGGCCCGAGCGGCCTCGCCAAGAGTGCGCCCAGCTCCGAGCCTCAGTGCTCCGATGTCGCCGACAAGAAGCAGGCAACGCTCTGCGTGACCGCCAGCCCTGTCAGTGCGCCGGAAGCAAAGGCCCTGGCGGCGCAGTCTTCCTCCTTTGTTCCTTGGTGCGAAACAACGCCCGGTAAGCATATAAACCGTTTCGAGGGTTGCTTCTGGGAAACCATCCAGGTGACCCTGAAATTGAATGGCAATCCAGTCGGCACCTCAAGCTGGCTCGCCCGCCAAGAAGTAAAACTGTGGGAGAACGAATCATCGTTCAATCAGACGATGGCCATCCAGCCGATCGTCATGGACCCCAAGCTCGTATCGCTGGCAGTGAACCTAGTGCCGTCCTGCCTTCCGACCCCCGAATGCAGCACCAGTCAGGTGTACTGGAATGGATTGACAGAATGGCTCCCCGACGATAAGCATGTCGCCACCGCCAGCTTCAGCAACTCGTGGCAGAAGGGAAGTGGTGACTACAGCAATCTTATGCTCGGATGGAACCTCTTCTTTACTTCTCCCGTAGCCACTCCGGACAATGTTCTCTGGAGCGAGATCGATGCAAATGTGCGGTGCGACCAGCGGCCCTCTGGCACCGGCTTCAATGTGGGCTGTGTTTTTTCTCGATACACGCCAACTTTCACGGTGAATACCGCGAAGCACCCCACCGCAAGCGCGATGTACTGGGTACTCATGAAAAAACTCCCTTCCCACCCGGGTAGCAAGACAGCGAATTCACCGCTCCATCGTGAGACGGATCAGGGTGTCAGGGATAGCAATCGAGACAAGGTTTGCCCCACGAGCTATCCAAGGGACCCGCTTGTGCCCGACTCGACTTGCGACGAATACCCCTTCGCTTCGACGAAGGAAAGTGGAGGATCCACAATCTCGTCGGGCAATCAGTGCGTGCAGTTCACCGGTCCCCAGAAGCCGGATGGGACCTGGGAACTCAAGGCCGACCCTCGGTATCCCTCGCCCACTTGGTCCGAGATCTGTGGGCGCGGATCCATCACCCGCACGCATAACGTCGAAGCCGGACAAGATCTCGGCGTATTCTACGGAAAGCAAAGGGTGAGGGAAAACGATCCCTTCTACGTCGACACACCGGGTTTTGGCAACTGCACTAACGTGGCGTGTGACGTTCGGTTCTGACCGGCCGCCAATCAGTTGATCGTGGTGTCCCGTCCCCCGGCGGATGTTGCCGTCGGGGGACGGGACACTGCTACACCACCAGGAGGAAATCCATGATCGGGACGACAGACCGAATGCGGGTGGACTACGCGCAGTACTACCTCTACGGAACGAACTACGTCGAAGGGGAGGACCACAATGCCCTTGAGAGGGTCAGGATGGGAAACAGCGTCGCCGCCGCTGCCCCCGACCATCTGACCGTGAGCTGCGGAACCCACGCGGGCGCCATCCGACTGTCGGTCGAAGGGCGCATGGACCCGCCCGGGCCGCCCGAGGCGGACTGGGAAACCGTCGTCGACCTGAGCCTGTTCAGCGCCACAGGAGAACTCGGCGTCCAGCCCTGGGGGGGCCAGGCTGCGGACGGAGGGGTCCGTGGAAACCTGGCGGTCGCCGGCGCGGGCTGGTACCGCGTCCGGGTGGAGACACGCGGCCGCGACAAGGGACGCGCACTCAATGTCGCCAACCCCTGGGTCGAGGAACATCGCCTGACCCTGTGGCCCGCCCCACCTGCTCCCGACCACGTGCACCGCGTCACTGACGAGGTGGGCAAGGCAACCTACGACCCCATGCGACCGGCCGACCTCCCGATCCCCCCGGCCTCCTCCGCGGACGAATCCCTTCTTCGTGCCTGGGCCCGGTCCGCAGGTATTGCCATCGACGACAACAAACCAATTCCGCAATCCGTCCGTGCCCTGGCGGTTGCCGCCGGAGTCCTGCCGACACACCACGAGCCGTGAGACGCAGCCCGAAGAGCTCACGGGCGCGACACACGCTCATTTAGCGGGTGCCCGACGGGCGGGTTCCACTACCGTCGGGCACCCGCTCGGGCGGTCTGCGTGTCCGCTGCCGCGGGCAAGCTCCTTGCGGTCCGCTTCCGCGTACTCCTCAACTCCGGTGGCCAACTCCAGCAGGGCGGCTCTGCGATCAGGAGCCGGTGTGGTGTTGGCGGCTCGGCGGCGGTCGGTGGCCAAGGCGGCAGATACTCTGGCTGCCGCCACGAGGTCGCCGTGCTCCCGGAAGGTGTCCAGGATGCGCCCCTAAGGCAGCAGTGTTACTCCCGGGGCATCCAGGCGCAGGCGGGCCAAATCCGGGCGAGAATCTCGAGCTCGTTGAAGTCCTTGAACCTGCTGGTGGGGCGACCGCGGGTCGGCGTGGGCTGTTACCCGCCTCCGCCAGCCGTGCGGTCCTCTCATCGGTCGGCCGGACGGCGAGTGGTCAGGTCATGCACCAGCCGGAGTCGCAGCCGCTATCCTCCGCCTCCTCGGGCGGGGTCTTGCGCTGGGCGGGGACGGCCTCCTCAAGCGGTCTGCCATAGCGCGTGAGGTAGACCGCGTCACGGCCGAGGGCTGCGCGCCGACCGTTCACGACCTTCTCAAGTGCGACCGCTTGGGCGAAGAGCTCTGGGTCTTCCTGTCGCTGCTGGCGCCAGGCGTCAACGGTGCGAAACGGGCAGAAGAAGCACGAACTCTTCGGCGGCACGGGGAGGCCGGCGTCCGTGATGATCTGCTCGCAGTCCTCGCGTCGTAGCCGAAGGTCGAGCAGCGGGTACTCGATCTGCTCATGCGGTTCGCTTCGGCGCCGGTTGGCCCTGTGGATCTCGTCGACGGAGATGCCGATCCCAACGGCGGCCGGAGAGTCGGCGCTCGCGCCGTGCTGTCGCAGCCACCGACCCACCACCTTGATCTTGAAATCAGAGGTGCAGGACCTACGCCCGGGCGCCCCGTTCGCCATTCGCACGGGGATGGGGATCGAACGGATCTCCGGCCTTGTCAGCCTCTCCATGAGGGTTTCGGTGGTGCCGTCGCGTCGCGTTCGCCGGAGCTGGTGCAGGTCGAGTCCTGCGTTGACCGCGTAGGGCTCGGCGACCTCGCGGATGTAGGCAAGGGTCGCCGGGTGCTCACTGTCGTCGCCGACGTTGGCGAACAGGAAGGTGGTGAAGTCGATTTCGCCTCTGGCCGCGAGGACGAGGAGAGCCGTGGACTGGATCCCGCGCGCCGGATGCCCACCGGGGCCGCCAACTTCGGCAACGACGAACTGACCACCGGTCGAGGCATGTTGCTCATCGAGGGCTTGTCGGAGACCTGGGGCGCGGAGCCGACGACCCATGGCAAGAAGGTCTGGGCCGAACTGGCCGTGCCCGCTGTCGCGGTCCCCGAGCACCATCGCTCGGCCCGAAGGGCGGCACTCATCGCCAGCCTCGTCCGCACCGACCGTCCCAGGCCCCGTCCCCACGCGCCCACCTGGCCACGCGCCCGCGCGTACAGATGGTTCTCGCAGCACCGCTCGCCGCGCGCCTACCGACTCCGCCTGTGCTGGTCCAGGCGCACCGGCCGGGCGGTGACGGGGGGCCGGTCGCTCTTTTCCCCGGGAGCGGCCGGCCCCACCCCGTCCGACTCGCGCGGAGCAGCCGTGCTCCACCCGAACTCTGCTCTACGGAAGGATGGATGGATGAGTGACTGGGAGTTTGTGAAGGACAGAACGGCCACGCAGGGCGCGGTGTGGAGGTCCACCGACGGCCTGCTCTACAAGCGGACCGGCGGCGAGGATCTGCGGGTTGAGACCGAGTTCCAGCAGCTGGCCGCCGGCCTTGGTTACCCGGTGCCGGAGATCGTCGACAGCGGCTCGGAGAACGAGAGCTACTTCGTCATTGAGCGCGCCATCGGCAACAGCTCGCTTCACGAGGAGGCGCTGGCCGACGCCAGGCAGGACGGTCAGGTCAGCTACCAGGTGATCAGCACGGCCGCGGCCGTCGCATCGAAGCTCCTGCAGGCCCAGGCGAGGTACCCCCTCCCCGCCACGCCGTGGTTCGAGAAGGCGGCCTTCGCGGCAGAGGTCTTCGAGGAGAACCCGGATCTCGACACCCCGCGCGTCCACGAAGCGGTCAAGCACGGCCTCGACCGGCTGGCCCAGCTCCCGATGGTGCACGGACATCTCGACTACGGCCTGCCCAACGTCCTCCAGGCCGGTGTCATCGACTGGCAGCACCACGGACCGGTCCCGCTCGGCTACGACGTCTACCCCGCGCTCGACATCGTGGCCTTCAAGGGCGGAGGCAAGGGCTACAGCATCACCCCGGAACAGCGTACCGCCTACACCGGCGCACTCGACGAGACCACCGCATCCCTGATCGGGCAGCGGGTCAGCGAGCACCTGGGCGACTTCCTGCTCGTCAAGTGCTTCTTCTTCCTCGCCCTCATGCGGCCCACCGACCCCACACGGCACGACAAGCACATCAAGTGGCAGTACCGCCGCACCCTCTTCACGATGGGACTTGATCAGTATGAGTCGTCCAACACGATCGACACCGGCACCTTCCCCACTCTGGAACGGTTCACCGCTGAACACCGGTAGGCCGGTTCCCACCGTTCGCGACCGCGACTACCTGATGGACCACCACGGCGTCGTCTTCAAGGTCATCGGCGACAGCCACCCCGGCAGCCACTACCTCGGCTACGTCAAGTACCACCCTGACGAGAAGGGCGACCGTCGGCTCTTCGACCGGACCTACCGGCAGAACAGCGTCGTGTCGAAGTCCTTCGGCATCCTCGCCGGCAGGCCGGAGTGCTACGTCTACTCCGACACCCTCGGCTGCGTCATTACCGGCATCCCGCGCGAGGACGTGGCCGTCCACTACTCCTGCCGCCAGGCCCTCGCCGCCATCCACGAGGCCCCCGGCGCGGTCGCCGACAACCCGGCCGGCAAGGACCTCCTGGCGATCGCCGGGTGGATCACCGCGAACGACGCCCAGGGCCTGATCGGCGTCACCGGCTCCTTCCTCGTCGGCTGCTTCAACGAGCGCTCCGACATTGACCTCGTCTGCTACGGACCGGAGGGCTACCAGGCCGCGCAGGAGCTGTTCCAGCAGGCCGACCTGATCCGGCCGTACGACGGAGACGACCTCACCCGCCTGTACATCCGCCGGGCCAAGTACATGGAGGGCAGCTCCTTTGACGCCCTCATCAAGCAGGAACGCCGCAAGCTCCAAGGACTCACCGCCAGCTCCGGCACGCACATCAACTGCGAACCCATCCGCTCCGACCGCGACAAGACCTTCGCTCGGATCTCCTCCAAGGAGATCGGCGAGATCTCGCTCCTCGCCAAGATCACCGACCACGCCGAGGGTCTCACCACCCCGGCCGTCTACGGGATCAAGGTCAAGACCATCCTCAGCTCGACCATCGACGAGGCTGACTCCTTCGCCCGCCGGATCACCCACATGCGCTCGTACCTCGGCGCCTACACCGGCGCCTTCAGGTCCGGCGACACCGTGCACCTGTCCGGCAAGCTCGTCCACACCCAGGACGGCGAACACAGCGGCTTCGGCATCGAACTCACCCCCTGGACCGTCAGCGGCTCCTACGTCGCCAACCTCGCCGGATAGGAGCCTCGTCTTGCCCCTGCTCGTCATCCGACACGCCGAGTCCGTCGAGAACGCCGACAAGTACAAGGGCTTCTACCAGGACCCGCGCCCCTACAGCGGAGCCGCCGCCCATGCCATCTCCCGCGCTATCGTCGGCCTGACCCCGCGCGGCTTCCGACAGGCCCAGTGGCTCGCCGAGGTCCTCCCGCAGCTCGCGGGCCCCGAGCCGCACGTCTACACCTCGACCTATCGCAGGGCGATCGACACTGCGGCGATCGCCCTGCCCGCCCTCCCCGACGGCTGGCCCCAGCAGACGACGCTCCTGGACGAGCAGCACTACGGCGACGCCACCTACATGACCAAGCGCGAGCTGTTCGACAGCTACCCCGCACTCGCCGAGGACCGCCGCCTGCGCAAGCACGTCTGGACCGCGCCGGGCGGCGGTGAGTCGCTCGCCGAGGGGGTGCTCAAGCGGGCCGCCGAGTTCGCCGCCCTCGCCCAGGCCGAACTTCAGGAATCGCGGACCGTTGTCGCCTTCACCCACCAGACCGCCGCGGTGGCCCTTCGATCCCTGCTCGAAGCCCGCACCTTGCCCGAGATCCTCGCCGAGGAGCGGAAGGGCAAGATGCCCAACGCCGCGATCCTCCATTACGAACTGCGAGACGGCCGGTTCACCCGGACGGGAACGACCATCCCGCCGATCTAGGAGGAGCCCGTGCGACACCTGTTCCTCAACGGGCCCGTCCAGAACGGGCCCTTCACCCTCGCCACCCGGCCCGGCAAGGCCGTAGGCATCCGGCTTGCCGCCGCCCTCAACGCCATCCTCGGCTTACCGCTGGCGCCCCACCTGTGGAACACCGTCACCCTCGCCGGGGACCTCCGCCACCGTGAGGCCAACGGCCCGAGGATCCCCCGCCAGCGCTTCGAGGCCGACCTGATAGCCGACAAGTACCTGCCCGGGCAGTCCCCGGTGGGCGGCATCATGACCGACACCGACGCCGAGGTCGCCCGCCTCGCGCTGGAGATGATCGAGAACAACCTCCGCGCCGGCACCCTCACCATCAGCCGCGAGACGGTCCCCACCTGCCGGACCTGCGGCCACATGACCGGCACCGGCAGCCATCCCTGCAACGCCTGCGGCAGCACCGACACCCGAGAACACACCGGCCTCCACCTCGTCGCCGAACTCGCGAAGGACCGCCCCGTCCTCGACCGCTCGGACATCCACGCCAGCCACCGCCAGCAGCCCAAGCACCTCCAGCACACCGCCGCCAACGTCGCCGAGCGGCTGATCCTCTCCCGAACCCGTGATCACGGCATCGACCTCTCGCCGCTCGGCCTCAACGGCCTCGTCCTCGACCCGCGCGTCGGCATCCACGCCACCGTCCTCGCCGCAGCCCGCCGGCACGAAGCGGACACGGCCGTCATGACCATCACCGAGAACGCGGCCAACCACATAGCCGCCCATGGCCAGCACTTCCGCGAACACGGCGGCACCCGCCTTCAGTACGCCCTACACGGTCACCTCCCCTACGACCACACGGCCAGCCTGCAGCCGCTGCACGAGGCGTACCGCGCCACCCAGGCGATCAAGGACGGTTTCGAAGAGTGGTTCCTCCCGCTCTTCTCCCTGAGGGCCAAGACCGCGACGAGCCCGGACCAACTGCCCTCGCTGTTCAAGCACTACATGCGGTCGCACCTGGCCAAGCCCGTTGCAGCCGACGGAGCCGTCCTCGAAGTCGTACAGCGCTCGGTCTCCGCCGGTGACACCGTATGGATCACGAACAAGCAGGCCGTGGCCAACGTGATGGCTGCCCGCGCGACAGTAACGGCCGCCGCTGCGGAGATCTGACAAGCAGGTCCGGGGTGCCCGTCTACTCTCGGCATGAATGCTGTCCGGGAGAGCCCCTCCTGGACGCCAGACCAGGAGGGGGACCGCCGCCCGTGGGCAGGACGGAGTACTACAACGACCCGAACGCGCCGAAGGCGAACACCCTCATCCCCGCCAGCAACCTGCTTGTCGTCGACGACCACGGTGCCATCCTGCTCCAGCGCCGCCGCGACACCGGCCAGTGGGCTCTGCCCGGCGGAGCTCAGGACATCGGCGAGACTGCCGCCAAGTGCGCCGTGCGCGAGTGCTTGGAGGAGACCGGCATCGAAGCCGAGATCACCGGCTTCCTCGGTGTCTACACCAACCCCAACCACATCGTCGCCTACACCGACGGCGAGATCCGCCAGCAGTACGAGAACACCTACATCGGCTGCCCTATCGGCGGCGAACCCACGATCAACGACGAGGCCGACGGCGTCCGCTTCGTCCGGCCCGCCGACCTCGACCAGTTCGACATCCACCCCAGCATGTGCCAGCAGATCGGCGACTACCTCGCTGGCACCTACCCCTACCTCGGCTGACCGACGCCGCTTCTTCCGGTGTCACTCAGGTGATTCTGGCTACAGGGAGGTCTCTTCAAAGCTGAGAGCGCGTTCGGCCGAGTCGAGAAGATCTGCGTACGTCAGTACTTGAATTCGACTGAGGTGTGAGTTGTATGAGCGGATCGTCTGGTCGATTTGCTCCTTGGTTGCGCGGTCTGAAATGCACCTATCCTGGTATCCGATCGCGACTGTTCCGCGAGCGCGTCGATAGTCGTAGTTCAGGCCGAGCTCGTTACTGTGCAGCGTTCGGAGGGATGCGCCCATCTCGTCAATCGTGCGAAGGTAATTCATGCACTGGCTAACCGCTTCATGAACTGCGCTCGTCACGATCAGGTGATTATCCCTTGCCCGGCGGACGAGCCGGGCCTCGGGGCCCTTGAGTTCAATAATGTGCAGGCTTCCGTCAGAGCAGACCAGGGGGAAGTCGTGCTCGTCCAAGTTCATTAGATCGCGCCGCGCTGCCACTCCGGTGTATTGGCCTCCGAATAGCCAGTAGTGGCCTTCCATGGCCTTGTGCATGGCGGTCTCATTGACCTCTGACTGGCGGGCGAGATCGCGAAGCTCCGCGACCAGCATGCGGCGTCGACGGACAACTGCCATCTCGGCCGCTGCCAGGCCAGCTGGCGTTGAGGTGAAGCCGGACATGACGTCGGCAATGTCGTCTCGACGCGCCAAGGCCTCACCGAACGAGGCTGAGGTCATACCGCCCTGATCCTGGGCGTAGCTCAGCGCGGAGACTCTGCTGGCGATTTCCGAGAGGAAGGCTTCAATTCCCATATCCCAGCACGGCTCTTCCGGGGAGGAATCGCCGTCGGGGCTGGCGGTGATGTAACAGATCCCGTCATAGACCCTGTCCTTCAGCAGTCGTCCGAAGACATCGGTAAACCGGTCTCGGTAGGACATTCCATCTACCTCTGATGGGAATCCGGTCACGGCTGGTGTGGTCTTCACGGGCCTTCTTGCGCCAGGGCCGTCCTCGAGAATGAAGAAGAGACCGAGATGCGGCTGGAGCTCCTTCAGGTCCGATTTCTCGTACTGTCGCCTGACGTCCAACGCCTGTTCGGTGACATCCTGGATTCGGTTTCTGAAATTGTTTCCGTAGGATGGCCCCATTTGGGATTTGATGTATATGGCTGCGAGTGGGAATCCATCTCGGGAAATCACCAGGTCCCAGCCGCTACTGATGCCCCCATAGAAGCTGGGGAGGCTGAGCCTCGGACCGCTTTTGATCCATTCCGGTGGAACTCCCCGAGACACGAGATCGGCGATGATGGACTGCTCGATTCGCTTGAACGCGTGTCCCGCTCTCACCGAACTTGGTGGGTAGGTGCCTGCAGCGGCTCGATCCGAGTCCAGGCGCCTGGCTTGCCAGACGTCCTTTACCGCGTTTACGACCGAGTCCAGCATCTTCCGCTCCTGTGTCGTCCGGGTGCTGCTCGAAAGCTATCGCTCTGGTCTGACAGCGACGGGCCCGTTGTGATCGGGGCTGGTGAGAGGCATGGTCGAGGGAACCGCTTGGTGACGGCCGGTGTATCTCCACCCTTTCGTGTTGAGTCCGCGGGGCCGCCGTAGGCGCCCCTGTAGGGTCAAGACGTGGCAACTCTGGCTCTCTTCGACTTCGATCATCAGACTCTGCCCGATCTGCCGGTGGAGGCGGTCGAGCATGGCGAGGTCTTTACGCGGCGCTGGGTGGTCGATCTCATCCTCGACCTGCTTGGGTACACGCCTGACAAGGACCTCGCCGAGCTGAGGGTCGTCGAGCCGGCATGTGGCGCGGGCGCGTTCCTTGGCGCGATCGCAGCGCGGATCGCCGAATCGTGCCGTAGCCACGGCCGGCCCATCACTGATGCTGCAGACGCGGTTGAGGCGTTCGACCTGTTGGAGAAGAACGTCGCGCAAAGCCGCGATCTCGTCGAGGAGCTGCTGCATGCTGACGGGTGGGAACGCGAGGAGGCGAGGCAGGTCGCGGGTGGCTGGGTTAGGCAGGGCGACTACCTTCTGCAGGCGAGCCCACGCCACGAGGTGGACCTTGTGGTTGGGAATCCGCCGTACATCAGGCTTGAGGATGTCCCGGACGATCGGATGGACGCCTACCGGGCTGCCTGTAGCACGATGGGCGGTCGAGCCGACATCTACATCGGCTTCTACGAGATGGCTTTGCGCAGCCTGAGGTCCGGGGGCCAGCTCGGTTTCATCTGTGCTGACCGCTGGATGCGCAACCAGTACGGGCGCAAGCTGCGCCAGCTGGTCACGCGCCAGTTCAGCATGAATCTCGCTCTGGTCATGCACGACGTCGACGCCTTCCATGAGCAGGTCGCTGCCTACCCGGCCATCACGATCATCTCCAACCAGAAGCAGGGCACCGCAGTCGCGGCTGACACAACCCGTGCCTTCGGGGAGAGCCAGGCTCGCGAGTTCCTGTCTTGGTATGGAGCTGGCGAACAGCAGCCAGCTACGAAGGCGGCGTACCAAGCAGCCCGGATGCCCCACTGGTTCCCGGACGAGGACTCCTGGCCTGCAGCTTCACCCGCGCGACTCGCTGTCCTTGAGGACCTCAGCGAGCGATTCCGCCTGCTGGAGGACGCGACAACCGGAACCCGAGTCGGCATCGGTATCGCCACCGGGGCTGACAAGGTCTTCATCACCAACGAACCCGATCTCGTCGAGAAGGACCGGCTCCTGCCCCTGGCCATGGTCCGCGACACCACCAGCGGCACCCTCCACTGGAATGGCTCCTACCTCGTCAACCCGTGGAACTCGCAGGGCGAGTTGGTCGACCTTGCCGACTATCCGCAGCTCGCGAGCTACTTCCGGCAGCACAGCGGCGCCCTACGGAAGCGGTACGTCGCGGTCAAGCAGCCAGAGCGCTGGTACAAGACCATCGACAAGGTCGACCACCGCCTCACGGCCAGGCCGAAACTCTTCTTCCCGGACATGAAACTGACGATCCATCCGGTGCTGGATGAGGGAGGGCTGTACCCTCACCACAACCTGTACTTCATCGTCTCGGACGTCTGGGACATGCGCGTGCTCGGCGGCCTGTTGCTATCGAAGGTCGCTGAAGCGTTCGTGGAGGCGTACGCGGTCAAGATGCGAGGGGGGACGCTGCGCTTCCAGGCGCAGTACCTGCGCAAGATCCGCGTGCCCGACCCAGACTCCATCGCTGAGGGGGACCGGACTGCGCTGGCGGACGCCTTCGACAAGCGGGACGTGAAGGCGGCCACCGAGGCAGCACTACGTGTCTACGGGCTTACCGAGCTTCCCGATTAGGAGGAACCGATCTTGACGGTCAGCCGCCAGGACTTCGAGGACGCCGTCGCGGCGTACTGGGGTGTCAAACAGGCCCAGAACGAACAGTCGGCGATCAAGGCCGCGGTCGGCGCCGGCACTGCGGGTTCCGTCAGAGGTGGCAAGCACTTCGATTCCATTGCGGCCCTCCTGGCGAAGTTCTTCCTCGAAGCGGGCTATCCGCCTGAGAGCATCCGGGTCACCAAGTCCCAGCGTCTGGAGCTCCCTGGCTACTACAGGCCCCAGAAGCAGTGGGACGTCGTCGTCGCCTACGAGAACACGCTGGTTGCTGCCTTCGAGATGAAGGCCCTGGGCGGGCCGTCCTTCGGCAACAACTACAACAACCGGGTGGAGGAAGCCCTCGGCAGCGCCGTCGACCTTCGAAGGGCGGCGCTGGCTGACCTCTACCCCGGGGAGAAGCCCTGGCTCGGTTACTTCTTCATCATGCAGGACGAGGACGGGTCGAGGCGGCCGGTGAAGCCGGCTGCGGGGGCTCTACCGGTGGAGGACATCTGGCACGGCAAGTCCTACCAGGAGCGCTTCGGCATCTTCTGCCAGCGGTTGATGGCCGAACAACTCTACGACGCGGTCTGCTACGTCACCTCGTCCGCGACCGACCCGAAGCCGAACGAGCCGGTTGCCAGCTTGGACTGGAGGCACTTCTCAGCTGCCATAAACGCGCGGATCGGTTACCTGCAGGAGCTGGGACTGCCGAAGCCACATTGGCCCCATAGTTCTCTGTTCGGGGACCTCGGCCAAGGCTGATTTGCGTGAGCGATGCGTGAGCGGACGGGGCAGCACGTGCCGGTTCGAGCAAGATCTCGGATCACAGTGCAGCGTCCTGACCTGCGGGTTCATCACCAAGTGACCTACGGCGACACCAGCCAGCATGATCACTCCCGGGCTCGTAATGCGTAGGTCGCGGGTTCGAATCCCGCAGGCGGCTCTGTAGAAGCCCCAGGACTCACTCGCCGTGACCTGGGGCTTTTGCCTTTTCCCGGCATGGGGCCGGCGTCGTTACTGGTGTGCGGCGACCTGGATGACGGCGTGGTGGCCGTTCGTGCGCCATGGGGTTTTGCTGGTGTCGAGCCGGGTGGTGGTTTCGGCGTCGAGGCCGACGATCACGTCGGACTTCAGGGTGCGCAGGGCGGCGACGGGGGTCGGGAAGTGGTCCGTCACGTCGGTGAAGGGGGTCGTCGGCGGGTGGAGGCGGTCGCCGACCAGGCGGCGGTAGTTGAGGTCGCCCTTGAGGATCGTCATCGCCGCGCCGGTGAATTCGGTCCGGAGGTCGGCGGGCATGTCGTGGAACGGCAGGGGTGCGCAGAAGAAGGGGTGGGTGCGGACCACGAGGGCGCCGTCGGTCATCGCTCGCCACAGCCGGCCGCCGACTGCTGCGGTGTGCAGGCGCTCGACCGAGGCGAGGACGTCGGCGGTCGTCGCGTCCGATACGTAGTACGGCTGCGGCTTCACCCAGAGGACGACCTGTGTTGCGAGGCCGCAGGTCAGGAGGTGGTCGATCAGGACGAGGTCCGGCAGCAGTTCCCGGCCGGCGTTGTCGGCGATGAAGCAGAGCCGACCGCCCCTCGCCCGTTCCAGCTGGGTCCAGAACGTCGTGCTGTCGTCGGCGACCAGGTCGGACGCGGTCTGCCCGTCGGCTCCTGCGGTGATCCGGAAGCTCAGATCCGCGCGGTTGCCCCAGAGGGCGGACGACAGCAGTGCCTGCGCCCGGCGTGCCTCGGGCAGGCCGTCGAGGTCGTCCAGCGCGGCGAGCTCGTCGTCCACTGCGGCCCCGGCCAGCTCGGCGTTCTTGAACGGTGCGAACGGGTCGATGCCCTGCCACGCGCCGGGCCGGAAGTACCCGATGGCGTCGAGCAGCCGGCGGTAGAAGTAGCTCTCCGCCCACAGGAACGGCGCCTCGCCCCAGGGCCTGCCCCACAGGTCCGCGCCCCACTCCAGCCACTGTGCAGCGTCCGGAGCGTCCTCGCCCAGCGGCTCCAGGACGTCGGTGGTGCTCGCCACGAGCAGCTGCTCGACCGCCGTGCGCTCGGCGGGGCCGTACGGCAGCGCGTCCAGGACCTGCTGGACGAGCTTCGGGTGGCGCTCGTGGAACACTCCCCAGGCGAAGGACCCGGGGACATCGCTGCGGATCACGGGTGCGGTCGGCACGGGGCTGCTCGTCTCTCTCGTCATGGGCGGTCGGTCGGGTAGCCGGTGGCCTTCTCCGCCGAGGTGTCAGCGGTCGTTGCGGCTCTGGTGGGACGGCTGTCGGAGCCCTATCCGCCTGTGCTGGTCCGGCGGGTGGGGCGGGGGTCGATCGGCGGGTGAGAGGGCAGCAGGACGGTCAGCAGGGTGGATGCGGCCGTCCATGCGAGGGCGCCGAGGAGAACGGTGATCAGGGCCGGCAGTCGGGTGCCGGTGAGGAGTCCGGTGGCGAGGGTGGCGTTCACGAGGCCGGCGCTGACCGCCGTCTGGACTTCGGTCCGGTGCCGGGTGAAGGCCTGGCTGAGTCCGCGCACGAGTGGCTTCTGCAGGCCCAGCAGGACGGGGCCCATCACCCAGCTGAGGATCAGCACGCCCCACCAGGGCATCGGCGAGACGATCAGGAGCAGGAGGCAGGAGACCGCGGTCACGCCCAGGGAGACGAAGATGCCGCCCAAGCTGTCCTTCTCCTCGTCCTCGTCCGTGGCCACGTCGACCTTCATTCCGAAGGCCAGGAACAGGGCTGCGGCGATGGCGACGGGGACCGTCCAGCCGACCGGCCAGGAGGCGAAGGCGACCAGCTGAAGTCCGATCAGCGCGGCGCCTGCCAGCGCGCTCCGGCCCACGGCGGTGTTCCGCGCGGTCTGTGGCTTCGTGGGCACGGCCTTCGGCTCGGGCTCCGGCGGGGCGTCGAGGACCGTCGGGGGGTGCGGCAATGCGGGCTGTGCGCGCCGGGCGGTCCTGGTCGGGGCTGAGGCGAGGTTCGGGACGACCTTTGGGGGCGGCGTTGTGGGGATCGCGAGCAGTGCGTCGATCGCCTCGACGACCTGGGCGGCGTCGTCGGGCCGATCGTCGGGTTCCTTCGCCAGGAGCTGGAGGACGAGTTCGTCGACCGCGGCGGGGATGGAGGCGCGGTGGCTGCTGGCGGCGGGGGGTATGCGGGTCAGGTGCTGGTGGAGGACGGCCAGCGGTGCTCCGGTGAAGGGCGGCTGGCCGGTCAGGAGGGTGTGGAGCAGGCATCCGACGGCGTAGAGGTCGGTGGACGAGGCCGGCCCAGTGGGCGGTGGCGAGGCCGGTGCACACCTGCAGGGTCCAGTCGAGGGCGTCCTCCACCGGTGGCAGCGCGCCCTGGGAGACGGTCTCTTCGAGGGAGTGCCCTTCGAGGAGTTCCATGACGAGGAACGGCGCACCGCCCTGTTCGGGTCCGGTGCGGCCGAAGTCGTGGATGGTGACGATGTGCGGGCTGCTGAGGTTGCCGGCGGCCCTGGCCTCGGCGGCGAACCGTTCGGTGCCGGTGGACGCCGGGTCGGCACCCGTCAGCAGTTTCACCGCCACCGGGCGGCCGACCCGTTCGTCGAAGGCTCGCCAGACCTGGCCCATCCCGCCGGAGCCCAGGATTGATTCCAGGCGGTACCGGTCGTCGAGCTTTGCTCCGTGCATGTCCACCCCGTGACGGCCTCGGGAGCGCGGTTGCTCCGGGTGCGCTCTACCGGTCGTGCACTCTATCGGGCTGCGGCCCCGGCGTCCCGGGTCCTCCAACGGCCGGCCGGGGCCCCCGGTCGCCGGGATCGGTGGGGGGCGTGGGAGGTGGGCGCACGAACCGGCGCGGAGGCGCATGGGGGTGGGCGGGGTGTGCGTCGAATAGGCGGGGGGTTCGGGGAGGTTGTCGGGGGCTTCGGGAACCGCTTTCGGAAGTACCGGCAGAAGCGTTTCTATTTCGCGCTGTTTCGTGGCGCACAACTTGACATGGCCTGGAGAAAATGGGGTTGTGACGAAGTCGGCACGGCGCTCAGGTGCAGGTCAGGAATGTTACCGACCGGTCGCCCAAGAAAGTGCTTGACTTGTCGTCAGACACATTCTTAGGGTGAAACGAGTATGAGCCGGTGTGCTTCGGCACGCAGCGGTACGGGGGAAGATGAACGTGAATGTGGCAGTGGCTGACAATTGCGGAACCGTAGTCTGCCATTCCACTTGTTCGACTGGTGGGCAGCAGCTGGGGCGGTGACGACCGCCTGACGTCGCGTGGGGTCGACGGACTCCAACGGCGTTGTGTTGCAGGCCAGTTGCTCGGCTGTTTCGCGCGCCGTCGGGGTGCGCCGCCGAGCCGGACCTCCTGATGCATTTCCGGACAATGGCGTCGCCAATGCCGTGTCCGCAGGCAACGAAATTCGGCTGCGATCGCGCTCTTGAGTTAACCGAAGATTAACCGGAATCGCCTCTCCCGAGTGTTGGGGCATGAATACGGTCTCATCGGTCGAGAAAATGCGGCGCGATCCGCCGGTGCAGCTGATCACGCAAATGAGTATGGGGGAAGTGTGCGTCATGCCTGAAACTTCGATTGCCGTCCTCTTTCCGGGCCAGGGTGCGTTCTACGGCCGTGCCCTCGCCGACCTGCGGGACGAGTTCCCCGAGGTCGGACCGGTCCTCGCCGAGATCGGTGACGCCGCCCGTCCGCTGCTCGGCGACCGCGCGGTGGACCAGCTGTTCGCGACGCGGACGCCGGACACCGAGCAGCTGCTCCGGGAGGCCCCGGAGGCGCTCCAGCTGGCCATCTACGCGGTGTCCACCGCGACCTACGCCGTGCTGAGGGCCCGCGGTCTGCGCCCGAACGTTCTGATCGGCCACAGCCTCGGCGAGATCGCCGCGCTGGTCGCCGCGGGGGCGTTCACGCCCGCCGAGGGCGCCGAGATCGTCTGCCACCGGAGCATCGCGCTGCGCGAGGCCGGTCTGGGCGACGCCTACATGGCCGCCATCGGCACCGACGCCTCCCGGGCGCAGCGCCTCGTCGACCTGGTCGGCGACCCGCTGACCGGTATCGCGGTGGAGAACCACGCGGGCCAGACCGTGCTGTCCGGTCGGGCCGAGACGCTGGACACGATCGGCCGGCTGGCCGCCGTGCTGAAGATCGACTTCGCGCGGCTCAAGTCGCCGTACGCCTTCCACAGCCCGCTCCTCGGCCCGGCGGCGGAGAAGTTCGCCGCGCGGATCGCGGACATCCGCCAGCGTCCGCTGGAGACCACCGTCCACTCGCCGATCATCGGCCGCGCCTACGAGGACGCGGACCGGCTGACCGAGCTGCTGGCCGGGCACTTCACCGCCCGGGTGCGCTTCGGCGACACCGTCCGCGAGCTGGCGGGCACCGGTGTGTCGGTGTTCGTCGAGAGCGGTGCGCTGGACGCGCTGAGCCGGATCACCGGCCGGATCGTGGAGTCGCCGGTCACCACCGTGCCGACCCTGCTGCCGGAGGCGGGGGGCGCCGCCGTGCTGCGGCAGGCGCTCGACCGGCTGGCCTCGGTGGGTGCGGTCGCGGCGGGCTCGGGCGGCGGCTCCTCGGCGGACCAGCTGCGGGCGGCGCTGCTGTCCGACGTGCCGGCCGAGGACTTCGAGGCGTTCTGGAACGGCCGGGGCGTGGAGGTCCGGGCGTTCGCCCGCGAGGCCTACCTGACGTACCTGGGCGCGAAGGAGGAGGAGCCGAGCGTCGGCGCGAGCCTCAACGGGAGCGCGAACGGCAGCGTGAACGGCAGCGCGAACGGGAGCCTCAACGGCAGCGCGAACGGGAGTGTCGCGGTCGTGGACCGGGACACCCTGGTCCGTCAGCTCGCCGACATCTACGCCGAGGCGCTGGAGTACCCGGCCGAGGTCTTCGAGGAGGCCACCGACCTGGAGGCCGAGCTGGGCGTCGACTCGGTGAAGCAGACGGAGCTGCTGGTGCGCGTCGGCAACCGCTACGAGCTGCCGCCCCGGCCGTCCGACGTGCGTCCGGCCGCCTACAACACCCTGGGCAAGATCGCCGACCTGATCATCGCCTCGGGCGGATCGGCGTGAGCGGGTCCCAGGAGCTGCGGGGCAAGATCGCCCTGGTCACCGGCGGGGCGCGCAACGTCGGCAAGGTCATCGCCAAGCGTCTCGCCGCCGACGGCGCGCTCGTCGTCATCAACCACCTGCACTCGCCCGGGCCCGCCCGGGAGACCGCCGAGGAGATCGAGCGGGCCGGCGGCCGGGCGCACGTCGTCCGGGCGTCGGTCGCCGTCCGGGGCCAGGTCGACCGGATGTTCGACGAGATCGAGGAGCGCTTCGGCGGCCTCGACATCCTGGTCAACAACGCCGCCAACGGCGCCCTGGTGCCGGGCGGCGAGGTCACCGACCAGCTGATCGACCGGGCCCTCAACACCAACCTCAAGGGCGGCCTCGCGTGCGCCCAGCGCGCCGCCGCGCTGATGGCGCGGCGGGGCGGGGGCAGCATCGTCAACCTCTCCACGCTGGGCGGCGGCCAGTTCGTCATGGCCAACTACCTGGCCTGCGGGCCGGCCAAGGCCGCGGTGGAGGCGATGACCCGCTACCTGGCCGTCGACTACGCCCGCGACGGGATCAGGGTCAACACGGCCGCCGCCGGCATGCTGTACAGCGAGGTCGTGGACCTCTTCCCGGACGCCGAGCGGATGCAGCGGGCGACCATCGAGGCCACCCCGATGGGGCGGCTCGGCCACCCGGAGGAGCTGGCCGAGGTGGTGGCCTTCCTGGCCTCGCCGCGGTCGAGCTGGATCACCGGCCAGGTGATCCTGGCGGACGGCGGCCTGTCCACCGGGCAGGCGCTGCTGTCGCCGCCGCGCGCACTGGTGGAGCCGGTGCCGCCGACCGTCCCGGTCGGGGAGTCGGCGGACCGGGCGGCGGCGGAGCAGCGGGACGAGGCGGTGGACACCCCGGCGAGCGCGCCGGTGAACGCGCCGGTCGTCGCCGCGGCGCCCGTGACCGCGCCCGTGACGGCCGCTGTGCAGGCTGCGGTGACCCCGGGTCAGGCACCGGCGGTGTCGGTCACGACGGTCGCAAGGGCCACCGCGGCCACCACGGCCGCACCGGCCCCGGTGCCCGCGAAGGCCGTCGAGGAAGAGGCGTTCGACGAGGACGACGAGATCGCCATCGTCGGCATGGGCATCGTGGTGCCCGGCGCCAACGACCTCGACGAGTACTGGCACGAGCTCATGAACGGCGCCGACCGGTTCGTCGAGATCCCCGCCGACCGGTGGGACAACGACAAGTTCCACTCCTCCGACAAGCGCGACGAGGACAAGACCTACTCCAAGCGCTCGGCCTTCATCACCGACTTCGTGCCGCACCCGCAGCTGGCCCGCGAGCTGGCCGAGGCGGGGACCGACCCGAACGCGGTGGAGTCCACCACGCTCTGGCTGCGCCATTCGCTGCTGCAGGCGATGGAGGGCGTCCGGCACAACCCCGAGGACCGCTGCTCCTTCCTGGTCGGCTACACCGCCGACGGCAGCCAGCACCTGGAGGAGGCGACCGTCCGGGCCGGTGTGCTCGGCCGGATCGCGCCCATCCTGGACGGCCTCGGCCTGTCCGGGGCGGACCGCGCCGCCGCGCTGGCCACCGTCGAGCGGCGGCTGGCCGGGCACTACCCGCGCAGTGGCCCCGAGCCGCTGCACTTCTTCCCGCACCGGGTCGGGCTCAACGCGATGCGCGACGTGCTGCCGGACTCCGCCGAGCTGCTGCTCGTGGACACCGCCTGCTCCTCCTCGCTCTACGCGGTGGACCTGGGCCTCAAGGGCCTGCTGGAGGGCCGGCACGACATCGCGGTCTGCAGCGGCTCGTTCGCCGTGGGCCCGCGCGGGTCGATCCTGTTCGCCAAGCTCAACGGCCTGTCGGTGAGCGGCGAGGTCCGCTCGCTCGACAAGGACAGCGACGGGGTGCTGTTCTCGGACGGCGCCGCGACCGTCGTGCTCAAGCGGCTCAGCCGGGCCCGCCGGGACGGCGACCGGGTGCTGGCCACCCTGCGCAGCTTCGGCTCGTCCTCGGACGGCAAGGGCAAGGCGATCTACGCGCCGAGCGCGGCCGGCCAGAAGCTGGCGATCCGCCGCGCGCTGGACCGGCCGGGCATGGACGACGTGCGGCCGGACTGGATCGTCGCCCACGCCACCGGTACCCCGGCGGGCGACCTGGCGGAGTTCACCACCCTGCGCGAGACGCTGGGCGGTCATGAGCCCGGCCGTGCCCCGGTGGTCGTCACCTCCAACAAGTCGGTGATCGGGCACACCGGTTGGGCCGCGGGCGTGGCCTCGCTGATCGAGGTCGTGCTGGGCTTCCGGCACGATGTGATCCCGCCGCAGCACCGGTTCACCGAGACCCCGGCGGACTTCGCGATCGGCGGCTCCAACCTGGTCGTGCCGACCGAGGCGGTGCCCTGGCCGCGCGGCGCCCGCCGCCGGACGGCCGCCGTCTCCGGCTTCGGCTTCGGCGGCACCAACGCCCACCTGGTCGTGCAGGAGCCGCCCGCGGCACCGAAGGCGCCGTCCGGGCCCCCGGTGCCGGTGCGGACCGAGCAGGTGAAGCCGCAGCGGATCGCGATCGTGGCCCGGACGGCGCACGTGCCGGGCACCGAGACCGCCGACGAGCTGGCCACCTGGCTGGGCCGGTCCGGACCGGAGGACGTGTCCTTCGGCGACACCTACCCGCTGCCGTCCTTCAAGCAGGTGCGGATGCCCCCCGGCATGATGCGGGGCATCGACCGCTGCCAGCTGATGATCCTCAAGTGTGCCCACCGGCTGCGCGACAGCCTGGGCGCGTTCTGGGAGGACAACAGCGAGACGACCGGTGTGGTGCTCGGCCACCTCGGGGCGACCCGCAACGCGACGCTGTACGCGCTGCGCTGCTACCTGGACGATCTGACCATCGCCCTGAAGGCCGACGCCTCGCTGGCCTCGGCGCCGTGGCTGCCGGAGGCGCTGGAGCTGCTCAGGACCGAGGTGCGGCGACTGGTCCCGCCGTCCAACGAGGACTCCTTCCCCGGCATGATGCCGAACGTGATCCCGGCCCGGGTCGCCAACTATTTCGACCTCAAGGGCCTCAACATGACGGTCGACACGGGGTTCACCTCCACCCTGAGCGCGATCGACGTCGCCATCCGCTACCTGCGGCAGGGCGAGCTGACGATGGCGCTGGTCGGCGGCATCAACGGCAACAGCACCGACGAGGTGCGCCAGCTGCTGGACGAGGCCCTCGACGGCGGCAGCGTCCTGGCCGAGGGTGCCTTCCTGTTCGCCCTGGTGACGGAGGAGACCGCCGCCGAGGCCGGGCTGGAGGTGCTGGGCTACCTGGACACCCCGCTCGCCGAGGCGGAGCAGGACGGAGCGGCGGCCGGAGAGTCGGCCGCGGGGCCGGTGCCGACCGTCGAGTGCGGCGCCGTCCGCCCCGGCCGGGAGGTCTGCTACCTGGGCGCCGAGGGTGCGATCGGCATCCTGCAGGTGCTGGCCGAGGAGCCGGCCGGGCGTGACGCGCTGGTGGTCTGCCGCGGCGAGAACGGCGCGCCCGACCTCAGCGTCCGGGTCTCGGCCCCGCTGTCGGCGGCCGTGCCGGCGCCGGAGGCCGAGCTCCATGTGCCGTCCGCGTTCTACGACGAGCGGCTGTACGACGACCGGCACCCGCTGGTGGTGAGCCGGCACGTGCCCGGGCTGACCGAGACGCCCGGCGAGCCGGTCCGCGCCGAGCTGCCGTTCTGGCCCGCGGAGCCCACCGTCGTCCTGACCGACCGGCCGGAGACGGTGTCGGCGGCCGGGGCGCCGGCCGGCACCCTGGTGCTGTCCACCGTGCCCGGCGGTCCCGGGGTCCGGCACGTGCCGGACGCCGAGGCGCTGGCGGGGCTGCTGGACGAGGCGGACCCGCGGCGGCTGATCCGGCACATCCGGGTGGTCACCGACCTGTCCGGCGCGGACACGGCCGGTCCGGCGGAGGCGGAGGCGCTGAGCGCCCTGCACGAGCTGGTCTTCCTGACGGTGCAGCAGCGGCACGAGGCGCTGGCCGACGAGGCCGGCGGCGCGAGCTGCGTCGGGCTGTTCCTCGGGGCGATGACCGACCGGACCCCGCACCCGTTCACGGGCATGTTCACGGGCCTGTTCAAGGTGATCCACCTGGAGTACGCGCCGCACTGCCTGACCTACGCGCTGATCTCCGGGACGCGGGAGGCCGCCACCGGGGTCGCGCAGGCGGAGCGGGAGTCGGCGTTCCGGCGCGGCGTCCCCTCGGCCTTCCACGACGGCGGGCGGCGGCTGACCGTCACCCTCGCCGAGGAGCCCGGCGAGCTGCTGCCGCCGGGTGAGGCGACGCTCGGTCCGGACAGTGTCGTGGTCGCGGTCGGCGGCGGGCGGGGCATCACCGCCGAGCTGCTGGCCGAGGTCGCCCGGCACTTCCGCCCCCGGGTGTACGTGCTCGGCAGCAACCCGGTGGACTCCCACCCGGCCGAGTACCTGGAGCTGGACGACGAGGCCTTCGCCAAGGGCCGCGCCGACTACATCCGCAAGCAGCTGGCGCTGCGGACCGGCCGCAACCCCGCGCAGCTCAACCGCGCGTACGAGCGGATCGGCCAGGCCCGGGTGATCCGGGCCAACCTGCGCCGGATCGCCGAGCACAGCGGCGCGGGCGCGGTGCACTACGTGCCCTGCGACGTGACCGACCGCGAGCAGGTGACGGCCGCGATGGACCGGATCCACGCCGAGGCCGGGCGGATCGACCTGCTGGTCAACGCGGCGGGGCTGAACCGTTCGGCGCCGATCGCGACCAAGAGCCTGGCGGAGTTCCGGCAGGTCCGCGACCTGAAGGTGCTGGGCTACTTCAACCTCAAGCACGCCCTGCGCGGCCGGCCGCCGCGCGCCTGGTGCAACTTCGGTTCGCTGCTGGGCATGACCGGCCAGGTCGGCGAGGCCGACTACGCCTCGGGCAACGACTTCCTGGGCGCCGCGGCCACCTACCACCAGCAGGTGCTGGGCCTCCACGAGTTCACCGTGGGCTGGACCCTGTGGGGCGAGGTCGGCCTCGGCGCCAACGAGTTGACCAAGGCGTACTTCGAGAAGAGCGGCCTGTACTCCGCGATGAGCACCGCGGAGGGCGTGCACCACTTCGTCCGCGAGCTCAACCTGGCCAAGCCCTCGCCGTACACCGTGCACCTCGGTGAGGCGGAGCGGCGGGCGGTCGACCGGCTGCTGCCCGGCTTCCTCAACCCGGGGGCGCCGCGCGGTGGTTCGGACTCCGCGGAACCGCAGGAGCCGGTGCGTCCGGAGCGGTCGGGCGCGGCGGGACCGGTGGAGCCGGAGGTGCTGCCGTTCTACCTCGGCGAGGTGGTCGAGCGCGGCCCGGACACGGTCACCTTCGAGCGGGTCTTCGACCTGGAGCGGGACGACTACCTGCGCCACCACAAGGTCGGCGACGCGCCCACCCTGCCGGGGACGTTCGTCACCGAGATCGCCTTCGAGGCGGCCTCGTGGCTGGTGCCGGACCTCAAGGTGTACGCCTTCGAGGACCTGCGCTTCCACCACTTCCTCAAGGTCCGCGAGTCGGACCGGGCCGGGCTGCGCAAGCGGATCCGGGCCGAGCTGGTGGAGCGCCGGGCCGACCTCGGCCAGGCCGTGGTGGCGGTGCGGATCACCCACGACGTGGTGGCTCCCAACGGCACCGTGCTGGTCAAGGACCGGCTGCACTTCGAGGTGCGGGTGCTGCTGGCGGGCGACCTGCCGGACGCGCCGCACTGGAAGGCCTGGCACCCGGCGGCGGAGACGCCGGTGCCGGACCCGTACCACAGCCCGGGCTCCCCGGTGCTGCTGACCGACCTGTTCGTGTCGACCACCGACACCCGGCTGCACCCGAACGGCAAGCGCGCCACCTACAACCTCGAACTTCCCCTGGACCACCGGGCCTTCGGGAGCTTCGGGATCCCGGTGGTGCTGCTCGACGGGCTGGCCAGGACCGGGGTGCTGGCCCTGGTCGACGGTGACCTGATCCCGCTCGCGGCCCCGCTGGGCATCGGCCGGATCGACGTCTACGAGCACGGCGGCGACAGCCATGTCGCGGCCCGCCACGGCCGGGTCGACCTGTACGCGGTGCTGCCCGGGGCGGAGGCCGACGGGCGGAACGCGGGCAGTGGCAACCGGTTCGTCGCCGTCCGTCCGGACGGCCGGATCCTGATCCAGATGAAGGACCTGGACTGGACGCTGATGGGCTATCTCGACCGCAGCACCGGGAAGTTCGTGACTCCCGAGGAGGTGGCCGGGGCGGCCGCCGCCCGGGCGGTCGGAGCCGGTACCGGGAGTACGGCGGAACCCGAGGTGGTCGAACCCGGAGTGGCCGATCCCGGGGTGGCCGATCCCGGGGTGGCGGATCCCGATCCGGCTGATCCCGGAGCGGCCCCCGCCGAGGCCAGTGAGGTGGTGACGGCGATGGGAAAAGCTGAGGCCGGCGCGGCTGGTGGGCCGACGCCGGCGGCCACGGACCCCCAGTACGCCACGAGCAGGAAGGCGAGCACCGACGTGACCGCGAGCAAGGAGAACGGCGGGGAGCCGGCCCCGGAGCCGGGTACGGCGGTGGCCACGGTCGTCGCCGCGCCCGAGCGCCGCCCGGCGCGCCGCCCCGCGCCCGCCGTCGTGCGGCTCGCCCGCCCCGCCCCGGGGCCGCGCGGACTGCGGACCGTGCCCGGCAACCTGCGCAAGTTCCAGCGCAACGCGCCCGCCCTGTTCACCGAACTGAGCCGGGCCTACGGCGACATGGTCCGGCTGCCGCTGGGCTACTTCACCGTCCACCTGAACTACCACCCGGACAACATCAAGTACGTCCTCCAGGACAACAACCAGAACTACATCCGCGGCAAGGGCTACGACGCCTTCAAGATCTTCATGGGGATGGGCCTGCTCACCCTCGACGGGGAGGAGTGGAAGCAGCACCGCCGGGTGGTCAACCCGCTGTTCCACAAGACCGCGATCGACAACATGGCGACCACCATGACCGACTCCACCGCCCTGGTGCTGGACCGGTGGGAGCACGCGGGGTCCGACAGGGCCGGCATCGACGTGGTGCCGGAGATGATGGACCTCACCCTGGGGGCCCTCGGCAAGGTCATGTTCGACACCGACCTCCACCCGCTCAGCGACCGGGTGGGGCCGGCGATGGTCACCTCCATCGAGGCCATGGTCTTCCGCGGCACCCTCAACCAGCTGACCCCCGAGTTCGTCCCGATCCCGTACAACCGGCGCATCCGCCAGGCGCGCAAGGTGATGTACGACGTGGTGGACGGCATCGTCGACGCGCACCGGGACGGCCGGCACGAGGGGCTGACCGACCTGGTCAGCCTGCTGCTCCAGGCCCGCGACGAGAGCGGCGGCGAGTGGACCAGGCAGCAGGTCCGGGACGAGATCATGACGGTCTTCATGGCCGGCCACGAGACCACCGGCACCGGCCTGGCCTGGGCGCTCTACGAGCTGGCCAAGGACCCCGAGGCGCAGGAGCGGCTGTACGAGGAGGTCGAGCAGGTGCTCGGCGGGCGCACGCCCACCATCGAGGACCTGCCGAGGCTCCCCTACGCCAAGATGGTCACCGACGAGACCCTGCGGCTGCACCCGCCGATCTGGGTGTACCCGCGCGACGCCGTCGCGGAGGACGACGTCAACGGCTGGCACGTCCCGGCCGGCGGCAGCGTCTTCATGGTCCCGTACGTCACCCACCGGCACCCGGACTACTGGGTCGACCCGGAGCGCTTCGACCCGGAGCGCTTCACCGAGCAGAACCGCGCCCAGCAGCCCCGGTACGCCTACTTCCCGTTCGGCGGGGGGCAGCGCAAGTGCATCGGCAACCAGATGGCGCTGGTGCAGACGTACCTGACGCTGGCCATGGTGGCCCAGCGCTTCCGGCTGCGGCTGGTACCCGACCACCCGCTGACGGTGGGCACGCTGGTTTCCTTCCGCCCGGTGGACGGCATCCGCCTCGTCGTGGAGCCCAGGAAGCGATGACACGCCGATGACACTCAAGGAACCGATCACCCTCGCGGAGGCCCTCGCCCCGCCGGTGGTGGACTACCCGCAGGACGGATCGGTGCGCCCCGTGCGGCGCCACGTGTGGGAGCCGGTGGAGACCGCCGCGCTCCCGCCGGGCGCCGCCCCCGGGCTGCGCGGGCGCTCGA
This sequence comes from Kitasatospora purpeofusca, assembly GCF_036010405.1. Lineage (NCBI taxonomy): Bacteria > Bacillati > Actinomycetota > Actinomycetes > Kitasatosporales > Streptomycetaceae > Kitasatospora > Kitasatospora purpeofusca. The sequence goes on from NZ_CP108561.1 coordinate 5,394,922, forward strand.
TCGCGGTGGTCGGTGGCCGGGAGGCCACCGCCGCCGCGGTCGCCGCGGCGCTCACCGCGGCCGGGGCGGCGGTGCACCGGCTCGCCCCGCCCGCCGAGGGGCAGCTCGGCGGCTTCGCCGAGGCCGCGGCGGCCCTGTTCGCCGCGGCCGGGCGGATCGACGGGATCGTCGACCTCAACCTGGAGGAGCCCTTCGACCGCAGCGGCCCGGACGGCTGGGAGGCGCCGTTCCGGCAGACGGTCGCGATGCTCCAGGCCTGCTTCGCGGACTGGATCACCGAGACCGACGCGGTGCGGCTGTTCTACCTGCCGGTCACCTGGCTGGGCGGCCGGATGGGCTTCGGCGCGGACCGGGTCGAGCAGCCGCTCGGCGGCCTGTGGGCGGGGCTCGCCAAGGGCCTGCCCCGGGAGGTCCCGAACTGCAACATCAGAATCCTCGACCTCACCGCCGAGCACTCGGCGGAGGAGATCGGCGAGCTGGTGAGCCGGGAGCTCTACCGCTGGGGCGCGTTCGAGATCGGCCACCACGGCGGCCGCCGCTACAGCCTGCGGGCCCGGCACGCCCAGCCCGCCCCGCCGGTCCGCGCGCTGCGGCCCGGCGACACGGTGGTGATGTCCGGCGGCGGGCGCGGCATCGGCTACGCGCTGGCCCGTTCGCTCGCCGAGGAGTTCGGCGCGCGGGTGGTGGTCAGCGGCCGCGGCGCGGTGCCCGACCCGGCGGCCGTCCCGGCGCTGGAGTTCGACGAGCGGGAGTTCCGGCGCTACCGGGACGAGCGGCTGCGGGAGGCCGTGGCCGCGCGCCGGGTGCCGCAGGTCCGCGGCGAGCTGGAGAAGCTGGCCCAGGACCGCGAGCTGTGGGCGAACCTCGCCTCGGCCCGCGAGGACGGTCTGCGGATCGACTACGTGCAGTGCGACATCACCGATCCCGGGCAGGTCGCCCGGCTGGTCGACGAGGCCGGCGACCGGCTGGCCGGGGTCGTCCACAACGCGGGCGTGGACGTGCCGGTGCGGCTGCCGGGCAAGACCGAGCAGATCGTCTCGCTGGTCGTCCGGGTCAAGGTCGGGGGCTTCCTCAACCTGCTGCGGGCGGTCGCGGACCGGCCGCCGCTGGCGTTCTTCTGCAGCGTCGGCTCGCTGACCGGCCGCTGGGGCGGCATGGTCGGCCAGCTCGACTACGGGGCCGCCAACGAGGCGCTGAGCCGGCTCGGGCTGTGGGCCTCGCAGGACGGCGAGCAGTCGGGCCGGGTCCGGCGGACGCCGGTGTCCACGGTCTGCTGGCCGACCTGGGAACGCCTCGGGATGATCACCAACTACGAGGCCACGCTGCGCTACATGTCGGCGGTGGACGTCCGCGAGGGCCTCCACCACTGGAAGCGGGAGCTGTTCTCCGGCGGCAGCGGCGAGTCGACGTTCATCGGCGACGTCGGTCCGGCGATGCTGCCGTCCGTGCTGCGCGGCTACCAGCAGGACACCGGCCTGCCCGGGATCGAGCGGCTCGCCGCGAGCCGCTACTACCTGGGCGAGCCGCTGGACTTCCGGCCGTACGCCGCACTGACCACGGAGCACCGGCTGCCGGCCGGGGAGCTGCCGTGCTGCGACGACTTCCGGGTCGGTGGCGAGCCGGCGCTGCCGGTCTCGCTCTGCCTGGAGTACTTGAGGGCGGCCGGTGACTGGGTGCTGCCGGAGAACGGGGACCAGCTGCGGTTCGCCGAACTCCGGGACCTGGACGTGGACCTGGCAGAGCTGCGGGTCGGTCCGGGGCGGCGGACGGCGGTGCTGACCCGGCACGCCGAGGGCCGCTGGGCGCCGGACGGCGGCTGGCTGGTCGCGGTCACCCTGGAGCGCGAGGGGCGGCGGCTCGCCACCGCCGAACTGGTCTACCGGGCCGGGGAGTTGCCGCCGGAGCAGGCGGTGCTGCCGCCGACCGGCGCGCTGGGCGCGGAGGACGTGGCACCGCCCGCGCCGGGCGGCGCGCTCGGCTGGAGCGGGCACGCCTTCCGGCTGGCCGCCTGGCAGCGGGACGCCGTGGGCGGCCGGCTGTACGGGCGCGCCGAGCCGGGGCGGACGGCCGATCTGCTGCTCGCCTCGCCGGCGCCCGACTCGGCCCTTCCGCTCCACCAGTTGGAGAACCTGCTGCGGGCCGCCTGGCTGGCCCAGGCGCCGGACGCGTCCGGCGGGGCCGGGTCGGTGCGGCGGCTCACGGTGGAGCGGCTGTCCGTCACGCCGTCGGCCGGGGAGGGCACCGTCCTGCTGGTCGGCACCCCGGACGGCCGCGACTGGACCGGCTACCACCCGGTCGAGCTCTTCGAACCCTGCCCGGTGGTGCTCCGGGTGACCGGCCTGCGCCACCACTGACACCGGACGGCCCAAGACCCACCACCGACACCGGACGGTCGGAGCCCGGCCGTCCGGTACCGACCGAATCACCGTGCCCCGGGGCACGGCACGACACCACCAGGGGGATCCGTTGACCACGATCGTTGACCGGTCGAAGGCCTATTGCGTCGTGGGCGCCGGGGCAGGTGGCCTGTCCGCCGGCAAGAACCTGCGGGAGTTCGGCATCGAGTTCGACGTGATCGAGCGCGCCGACGACGTGGGCGGCAACTGGTACGGCGGCAACACCTACAGCGCCGCCTACGACTCGGTGCACCTGATCACGTCCAAGCCCTACATCCAGTACGACGACTTCCCGATTCCGGAGCACTTCCCGACCTACCTCGGCCGGGAGCACGCGCACGCCTATCTGCGCTCCTACGCCGAGCACTTCGGGGTGTACGAACACGTCGAGTTCAGCCGCACGGTGGAGTCGATCGAGCGCCGGGACGGCTCGCCGGACTGGTTCGTGACCCTGGACGGGGGCGAAGTCCGCCGCTACGCCGGGGTGGTGATCGCCAACGGCCACAACTGGAGCCCCCGGTACCCGGAATACCCGGGCACCTTCGACGGGGAGGTCATGCACTCCTGCGAGTACCGCGACCCGGAGCCGCTGCGCGGCAAGCGGGTGCTGGTGGTCGGCGGCGGCACCTCCGGCTGCGACATCGCGGTGGAGTCCTCGCAGAACGCCGCGTCGACCTCGCTCAGCATCCGCCGGGGCTGCTACTACTGGCCGAAGTACCTGTTCGGGATGCCGACCGACGTGCTGTACGAGAACGTCCTGAAATGGCGCATGCCCCGGCCGGTGGTGCGCTTCTTCGGTAGTCTCTTCCTGCGGCTCAACAGTGCCGGACGGCCGGAGCAGTACGGACTGCCCAAGCCGTCGCACAAGTTGCTGGAGGAGCATTTCGTCATCAATTCGACGCTCCTCTACCACTTGGGGCACGGTGATATCGGGGCGAAGCCGGACATCGCCGAACTCCGGGGCAACCGGGTGAAGTTCAGCGACGGGACCGAGGAGGCGTACGACGTGATCGTCTACGCCACCGGTTACCGGATGACCGAGTTCCCGTTCATCGACCGCAAGTACTTGAACTGGAACGGGCGCACTCCGCAATTGCACCTCAGCGCCTTCCACCCCGAGTACGACAACCTTTTTGTCATCGGTTACTTCCAGACTTCCACCGGCAACTGGCCGATCATGGATTACCAGTCCCAGCTCATGGCCCGCTACCTGCACCTGCTGCGCACCGACCCGCGACGGGCGTCCTGGTTCAAGCAGGCCAAGGCCACGCCGATGGCGGGGTCCGAGCTGAACGGCGGCATCCAGTACTACGACTCCGAGCGGCACTGGCTCCAGGTCGAGCACTTCTCCTACCGGGCCATGCTCCGCAAGCTGGTCCGCCGGATGAACGCCGACCCGTCGCCCGCCGCGCGCAACCGGGGCACCGCACCCGGAGCCGGCGGCACCGGCCCCGCGGAGCAGGCCAACGCGCCGGCGGCGACCCGGCTGAGGAGCCACGCATGATGGACCTGATCGCACGGCTGGCGAACCGGCACGGCCGGGTGATGGTGCTGTGCGCCGTGGTGGTGGCCGCGGTGGCGGCCTTCATCGGCGCGCCCGTCGTCACAACGCTGACCGGCGGCAACCCGGACTTCGTCACTCCGGGTTCGGGCAGTGTCCGGGCGGACGACCGGATCGGCGCGGCCACCGGCATCCAGAGCGACGGCGGCATCATCGCCCTCGTCGACACCGGCGCCCCGGTGGACGACCCCCGCACCCGGGCGGAGGTCGACAAGGTCGCCGGGCTGATGGCCGGGGACCCGACCTTCGCCGACGTCCTGACGTACTACCGGACCCAGGACAAGAACCTGGTCTCCAACGACGGGCAGCGGACGATCGTGGTCGGCCGGCTCAAGGACAGCGCTGAGGACCACTACCAGGACGCCGTCGACCGGCTGTCCGACCGGCTCGACGGCGACGCCGCGGTCAAGCTCGGCGGCAGCGAGGTGGTCGGCAACCAGGTCGTCAGCACCGTCCAGCACGACCTGGAGCGGGCCGAACTCCTGGCCTTCCCGGTGCTGTTCCTGCTCTCGCTGTGGATCTTCCGCAGTCTGGTGGCCTCGGCGCTGCCGCTGGTCATCGGCGGCCTGAACGTCGTGCTCACCCTGTTCGGGCTGCGGGTGGTCGACCAGTTCACCCCGATGTCGATCTTCTCGCTCAACCTGGTCACCGCGCTCGGCCTCGGCCTCGCCATCGACTACAGCCTGCTGATCGTCTCCCGCTTCCGCAGCGAGATGACGGTCGAGCCCGACATCGACCGGGCGATCCGGGTCACCCTGCACACCGCGGGCCGCACCATCCTGTTCAGCTCGCTCACCGTGAGCGCCGCGATGGCCTCGCTGTTCGTCTTCCGCCAGCGCTTCCTCTACTCGATGGCGGTCGGCGGCCTGCTGGTCTCCGCCTCGGCGCTGCTGGTCGCGCTGCTGGTACTGCCCGCGATGCTGCGGCTGCTCGGCCGGCACATCGACTTCCTGGCCCCGGCCCGCTTCCGCCGCTCGCTGGAGGCGCCGGAGAACACCGACGGCGGCTGGTTCGCGCTGGCCCGGGGTGTGATGCGGCGGGCCCCGCTGGTCGCGGTCGGCGCCGGCGCGCTGCTGGTGCTGCTCGGACTGCCGTTCCTGAAGGTCGCCTTCACCACCGTCGGCCCGTCCTCGCTGCCCACCAGCACGAGCAGCCGCTCGGTCGCCGACACCCTGCGCGCCGACTTCCCGGCCGACCCGCTGGAGTCCGTGCAGGTCGTGGTCGCGGCCGGTGGCGACACGGCGGGCGCGCAGCCCCGGATGGACGCGCTGCGCGACCGGATCGCGGCCCTGCCCGGCGCGGCGGCCGTCACCCCGGCGGTGGCGCTGAACGCGGACACCTGGCTGCTCCAGGTCACCCCCCGGGAGCCCGGTCTCAGCGGGGAGAGCCAGACCCTGGTCAAGGACGTCCGGGCGCTCTCCGGCCCGGACGAGGTCCTGATCGGCGGGCAGACCGCCACCTTCGTCGACCTGGAGGACAGCCTCACCGGCCGGCTCCCGGCCGCCGCGCTGATCGTCTTCCTCACCAGCATGCTGGTGCTGCTGCTGATGACCGGCTCGCTGGTGCTGCCGCTCAAGGCCGTGCTGATGAACCTGCTCACCCTCGCCGCGACCTTCGGCATCCTGGTCTTCGTCTTCCAATGGGGCCACGGGGCCGGACTGTTCGGCACCGAGGCGCAGAACGCGCTGGACGCCACCCAGCCGGTGCTGCTGTTCGCGATGGTCTTCGGACTCTCCACCGACTACGGCGTGTTCCTGCTCGCCCGGATCAAGGAGGCCAGGGACGCCGGGGTCGGCGAGGCCGAGTCCGTCGCCCAGGGGCTGGGCCGCACCGGCCGGGTCGTGACCGCGGCGGCGGTGCTGTTCTGCGTCGCCCTGGGCGCGCTCGCCACCTCCGAGATCGTGTTCATCAAGGAACTCGGGCTCGGCACCGCGCTGGGCGTGCTGCTGGACGCCACCATCGTCCGGGCGCTGCTGGTGCCCTCGTTGATGCGTCTGCTCGGCCAGTGGAACTGGTGGGCCCCGGCTCCGCTCCGGTGGCTGTACGAACGATTCGGGCTCCGTGAGGGCGGGGCGCCGCCGCTGGCCGTCGAGAAGTCGTAAGGTTTTGACGCACCGTCACCACTATCGACCGGCCTGTCTACGACCAGAGGTGGAAACGTGTACCACGCCATTGTCCGGCGCAACCTCCGTAATTCCTTCGCCGACGTCAACCGAGGCAACTACGCTGCCATCGTGCGGCAGTTCACCCCCGACGCGGAGCACTGGTTCTCCGGCGCGCACGCGCTGTCGGGCGGGCGCGACACCGCCGAGCAGATCCAGCGGTGGTACGACCGGCTGGCGGAGGTCATGCCCGACCTGCGCTTCGAGTTGAAGAAGGTCGTCGCCAAGGGCTGGCCCTGGGACACCGTGGCCTTCGCCGAGTGGGTCGACCACCTGACCGACCGCGAGGGCAACCGCTACTCGAACCAGGGCGTGCACGTGGTCCGGATCAAGTGGGGAAAGATCACCGAGCTCCACATCTACTGCGACACCGAGCTGCTGGAATCGGTGCTGGACAAGCTGGGCGAGCAGGGCGTCGGTGAGGCCGTCGCCACGCCGGTCGGCAGCCCCGGCCCGTTCCGCGAGGCGCGCGTCGGCAGGTGACGCGCGCGGGTACGCCGACGCGGGCGGTCCGGTGACACCGGGCCGTCCGTCGTCGTTCGGGGTGGATGCGGATGCGGATGCGGGAGTGGGGGAGGGCGAATGAACGCGCAGGATCCGGGGACGGTCGAGCTGTGGCTGCTCGAAGCCGCCGCCGTACCGGTGGGACCGGCCGAGCTGGACGGCCTCGACGAGGAGGAGCACCGGCGGGCCGGGCGCTTCGTCCGGGACGCCGACCGGGAGGTCTACCTGGCCGCGCACGTCGCGCTGCGGCACGTGCTCGGCCGGCGCCTGGGGCTCGCCCCGGCGGAGCTGGCCTTCGGCCGGGAGGCGTGCCCCGGCTGTGCCGAGCCGCACGGGCGGCCGAGGCTGGCCGGTGACCCGGCGGGGGCTCTTGATGGGGCCACTGCCGGAGCCCCTGCCGGAGCCCCTGCCGGAGCCCCTGCCGGAGCCCCGCACTTCTCGCTGTCCCACGGCGGCGGCCGGGTGCTGATCGGCCTGGCCGACGCCCCCGTCGGCGTGGACGTGGAGCCGCTGCCCTCGGCCGACAGCGCGGAGGTGCTCGCCACGACGCTGCACCCGGGTGAGCAGGCCGAACTCGCGGACGTCCGGCCGGCGGACCGCCCCGGCGCGTTCGCCCGGCTGTGGACCCGCAAGGAGGCGTACCTCAAGGGCCTCGGCATCGGTCTCGGCCGCCCGCCCGCCGCCGACTACCTCGGCACCGCCGATCCCGGGCGCCGTCCGGCCGGCTGGGCCGTCACCGATGTACCGGCCGGGCCCCGGCATGCCGCCGCGGTGGCGCTGGCCGGGGGCGGCGCGGCGGTGGGGTACCGGCTGCGGCACAGCCTGGGCTGAGGCCCGTCGGTGGTGCCGTTCTCAGAGGCCGGGGCCGGGTTCGGGTTCGGGTTCGGGGTCGTGGGCGTCCGGGCCGAGGAGCAGCTCCTCGGTGCCGGGGGCGAGCGAGGCGCCGAGGCCGACCAGGCGGGCGGTGGGGTGGTGGACGCGCAGGTACGCGTTGCAGACGGCGCGGGCGGTCGACTCGGACTCGGCGAGGGTCGGGAGCGCGAGGAAGAGCACGACGTCGGCCGAGGTGGTGCGGCCGTCGACGTGGACGTGCTCCACGCCGGTCGGGCGGGGGAGGGCGCGTCGGAGTTCGGCGGCGTCGGGTGCGCCGTCCGGGAAGTCGAGTCGGGCCAGGATGAGGTGCATCGGGATTCCGGCCGGGGGTCGGTCGTGGTGTCGACCGGCCCCCGGAGATAGACGTCAACAGATCTGAGGATAAACGGAACTGACGCTCAGTCGAGAACGAAGCCGTTGCCCGGGCGGTCGGCCCGGCTGCGGCGGTTGTCCAGGTGCACGAAGGTGCGGTGCAGCCAGCGGTCCCGGCCGTCGTAGCGCGGCTCGAACGACGTCCGGCCGTGCACGGACAGCCGGTTGTCGACGAAGGCCATCTCGCCCGGCTGGAGCACCAGCATCGCGCCGACGTCCAGCAGCGCGTCGCGCAGCACCTCCAGGGCGGCGCGGCCGTCCTCGTCGAGCGCGGTGGTGGCGCTGAAGTCGACCCGGATGTCCGGGTCGTCGGGGTCGCCCTCCAGCACGGCGTGCTGCGGGGTGGCGTCACCGGCGGAGAACGACGGCGGCGGCTCGGTGACGAAGCGCGAGGTGCGGAGCACCGCGGCGACCTCGTCCGGGACGAGCAGCAGCGCCCGCCGGATCGAGGAGACCAGCGTCCCGGCCGTGCCGGTGTGGTCGTTGCGCAGGCACAGCAGGCTGACGTAGTCCGGGCGGCGGGGGTGGAAGGCGTTCTCGACGTGCAGTTCGAGCAGGGTCGAGCCGGCGTTGCTCTGCGACTCCTCGCGGCCCGGCACCGGGACGACGTTCTGCACCAGGGCGCCGGACTTCTCCTCCCGGTAGGCGATGACCTCTCCGAGCGCCAGGCTGATCAGCGCCGAGACGGCGGCCTGCGGCGTGGCGGCGCGCTCGACCGACTCCGGGACGGTGGGCGTCAGCCGCATGACGTCCTCGAAGACCGGCAGGTTGCGCAGGATCAGCAGCCCGTCCGGGCCCGGGTCGTGGCGGTAGTCGCGGATCTCCTCCAGGACGCGGGCCGGCAGTCGGCAGGCGAGCTTGCGGGCAGCGTCCATCCAGGCGCGCTGGTCGATCAGACGCGGCGGCACCTGGGCGAGGGCCTCGGCGAGCCCGGCGACCTCCCGGCGTTCCTGGTCGGTCAGGGTCAGGCCGGTCGTCGCCTGGATCGGCGCCGGAAGGGCTGTGGTCATGGTGCGGTGTCCCTCTCAGTGAGTCTGTGCGGAGGACTGGGCGGCGGGCTGGGGCACGGGCCGGGGCGCGGGCCGGGGCGCGGAATGGTTCGCGGGCTGGGGCGCCCCGTGCCGCGGGGTCGTTCGGAACCGGAGGTCGGACCGCAGATGGCCGGTGATGCGGCCCAGCAGTTCGGCCTCCAGGGGTTCGAGGTAGAAGTGGCCGCCGGGGAGGACGTTCAGTTCGAAGGCGGACACGGTGGTCGTGGACCAGGCCCGGGCCGCCTCGACGGGGCAGACCGGGTCGTCGTCGCCGGTGCAGGCGACGACCGGGATGCCGGTGGCGGTGGTCGTGGTGGCCCGGTAGTGGGCGAGCAGGCGGAAGTCGGCGCGGATGCCCGGCATCAGCAGCTCGCGCAGGGCCGGGATCCGCAGGGCGTCGGTGGAGTCGCTGCCCAGTGCGTCGACCAGGGCGAGCAGGTCCTCGTCCGTCGCCGAACGGAGGGCGGAGTGGTCGACGAGCTGCGGCGCCGGCGACCCCGAGACGAACAGCCGGACCGGCGGCGGTGCGCCCGGATCGGCGGCCAGCCGGACCGCGACCTCGTACGCCAGCAGGGCGCCCATGCTGTGGCCGAACAGCGCCACCGGTACGTCCCTGAGCGGCGCGAGCGCGGCCGCGACCTCCTCCGCCAGCTCGGCGGCACCGGCCGGGAACGGGTCCCCGATCCGGTCCTGCCGCCCCGGGTAGCAGACCGCCAGCACCTCGACGTCCTCCGGCAGGTGGCGGTGCCAGGTCCGGTAGGCGGCCGGGCTGCCGCCCGCGTGCGGGAAGCAGACCAGGCGGAGCCGGGGCGACTCGACCCGGTGCTGGCGGCGGAACCAGCGGGCGGCGGCCGGGGGGAGCGGTGCCTGTGGGAGCGGTGCCTGTGGGAGCGGGGCCGGCGGCGTCATGCGCCCTGCTCGCGCGCCGTCGCCTCGTCGATGGCCTGCTGCCAGAGCCGGCCGAGGGCGCGCTGCCCGGACCAGACGGTCGCGAGCAGGTACCGGACCAGCTCGCGGCCGCCGGCGCCGTTGCTGAGCAGCACCGCGCCGGTGCCCGAGCGGGTCCGCAGGCCGGTCATCGCCTGGTAGCCCAACGCCTGTCCACCGTGGCCGAATTCGAGGTCCGCGCCGGTGCCGTCCAGGATGGTGCTCCAGCCGTAGTTGCGGCCGCCCAGCGGCGTCAGCATCCGCTTGACCAGCTCCTGGCCCACCAGGCCGCCCGGCCGCCCGAGGTAGCAGCGGCGGATCTCGGCCGCGAGCCGAGCCAGGTCGGCGGCCGTCGTCCACAGCCCGCCTGCCGCCGCCTCCGGGTGGACGACGAACCCGTCCGGGACGGGTGCGCCGTCCGCAGCGTGACCTCGGGCGAAGGGCCGGCCGACGGTGTCCGGGAACACCGGGTCGAAGCCGCTCGCGGTCATGCCCAGCGGTTCGAGCAGCCAGTGCCGGGCGAGCTCCGGGAAGGCGGTGCCGGTGGCGTCGGCCATCGCCTGCTGGAGCACGGAGAAGTTCAGCGGGTTGAGCCGGAACACCTCGCCCGGCGCGTCCGTCCGGCGCACCGGAGGGGTCTTCGCCGGTGCCCGCCCGTTCAGGACGTCGAGCAGGGTGGGGAAGGGCTCGTGGCGCGGGTAGTTGTCGTCGAGCGGCGGGTGCGGGGCGAGGCCGGACTGGTTGGACAGCAGGAGCCTTGCGGTCACCGGGCCGGTGCTGTTGCCGGTGCCGGTGCCGGTGCCGGTCGTGCTGGTGGGCATCTGCCAGGAGGTGAGGTACTCGTTGATGTCCCGGTCGAGGTCGAGGACGCCCTCGGAGGCCAGGCGCAGGACGAGGAAGGTGGTGACGTGCTTGCTGATCGACCCGGCCGGGAAGAGCGTGTCGGCGGTCACCGGGGTGGGGTCCTCGGCGCCGAGCACGCCGTAGCTGCGGACGGAAGTCACCTCGCCGTTCTCCAGCAGCGCGATGCTCGCGCCGGGGACGGCGTGGCGGGCCATCAGCTCGGGGACCGGGTCGGTGGGGGCGGTGCTGCTCGCGCGGGGGGTCGGGCGGGCGGTGGGGGCGGTGGTCGTGCGGAGGTGGGTGCTCAGCTCGGCCAGCTGTTCGTCCGCGAGCCGGTGGACGGTCTCGGCCGTGTGGACGGCGGGCCGGTACGTCCAGCGGACGTAGAGGCGGTCGTCCTGGACATGGGCGTCGATGTGGAGGAGGTGGGCCGGGGAGGCATCGGGGGCGAGGTGGCCGGGGGCGAGGATGAGTTCGTTTCTAGTGGCCGGGACTGGGTTGCTCGGGGTCCAGCTGAAGCGGACCTGGGCCCGGGGCAGCGCGGCCAGTTCGGCGGCGAGGTCGGCGTCCGGCGCGAGGTGCCGGAGCAGGCCGTAGCCGTGGACGGGCGCGGGAAGCGCGCGCAGTTGGCGGGACACCGCCGCGACCGTGGCAGCCGTGTCGCGGTCGGCCGGCAGGCGCAGCGACACCGGGTGGGTGTCGGCGAGCGGGCCGACCGTCCGCGACAGCGCCGGGCCGAGGTCCGGGTCGTGGCGCGGGTCGGTGAGGACGTCGATCTCGATCCGGTCGCCGCCCGCCCAGCGCGCCAGTGTGCGGCCGAGGGTGGCGAGCACGGGGTGTGCGGGCTGCGGGTCGGCGAGGAGTGCGGCGGTCAGGTCGGCGGGCAGGACGGTGACGGTGGTGGCGGTCTCGGCGCTCGGGTGGTCGCTGCCGTCGGTCGGGAGGGCGGTGGCCGGTGGACGGGCGAGCCAGCGCTCGCCCTGGTCGAGCAGCTCGGGGGAGAGCGCCTGCTCGGCCAGCTGTCCCGCCCAGAGCTGCCACGGCGTGGCGGGCGTCGGCAGGACAGGCTCCTCGCCCGAAGCAAGCTGCCGGTAGGCGGAGTCGAGGTCCTCGGCGAGCAGCTCGAAGGAGCCGGAGTCGGCGGCGAGCGCGTGGACGGTCAGCCACAGCTCGTCGGGCTTCCGGTCGTCGACGCGAACGAGAGTCGCCCGGACCGTGCTCGCCCGGCTCGGGTCGAGCGCCGCCCGCGCCTCGTCCAGCGCGGCGGTGATCGCGGCCGCATGGCCGTCGGCGGCGGTGGTGCGCAGGTCGAGGAAGCGGAACAGGTCGGTGGGTGCCCCGGTCGCCGGCCGGAGGACGGGCGGCTGCGGGCCGACTGCGGGCACCAGGGAGGTGTGCAGGGCCCGGTGGTGCCGGACGACGGAGTTCAATGCGCCTGCGAGCAGGGCCGGTTCGGCCTGGGCACTCAGCGGGAGGCGGGCGGTGCGGCTCGCATTAGCGTTGGTGTTGTGCTGACTCGGGGTCAGTGGGATGTCGTCGGTGCCCGGCTCGACGGTGACCATGGTGGCCAACTCGCCCAGGGAGGTGGCCTGGAGGATCATCCAGACGGCGAGTGACAGGCCGGCCTCGCGGCAGGCCGCGAGCACCTGGACGGCGCGGATCGAGTCGCCGCCGAGGGCGAAGAAGTTGTCGGAGCTGCCGACGCGCGGCACTCCGAGCACCTCGGACCAGACGGTGGCGAGGCGTTCCTCCACCGGCCCGGCCGGGGCGACGTACTCCTCGGTGGCGAAGGCGTCCAGCTCGGGGGAGGGCAGGGCGCGGTGGTCGACCTTGCCGTTGGCGGTGAGGGGGATGCGGTCGATCGACTGGTAGACCGTGGGGACCATGTACTCGGGCAGTGCGGCGCCTAGGTGCTCGCGCACGGTGGCCGTGTCCAGCACGGCGCCGTCCGCGAGGACGAGGTAGGCGACGAGGGACTTCTCGCCGGAGCCGAGGGTGCGGACGGCCACGACGGCGTCGCGGACGTGGGGGTGTTCGCGCAGGCGGGCTTCGATCTCGCCGAGTTCGATGCGGTAGCCGCGGATCTTGACCTGGTTGTCGATGCGGCCGAGGGTCTCCAGGGTCCCGTCCGGCAGGAAGCGGGCCAGGTCGCCGGTGCGGTAGAGGCGGGAGCCGGCGGGGCCGTGGGGGTTCGGGAGAAACTTCTCGGCGGTGAGGTCGGGGCGGCCGAGGTAGCCGCGGGCGAGGCCGGCGCCGTCGATGTAGACCTCTCCGGGGACGCCGATCGGGGTCGGCCGCAGTTCCTCGGTGAGGACGTACATGCCGGTGTTGGGGATCGGGGCACCGAGCGGGATCGCTTCGGTCACGGGCAGGGTGTCGATGATCAGACCGGAGTTGCCGATGGTGATCTCGGTGGGCCCGTACTCGGTGGCGACCTTGGTGCCGTCCGCACCCGCCAGCTGCTGCCAGCGCTCGGCGAGGGAGACGGGGAAGTTGTCTCCGGCGGCGATGACGACGCCCGCGAGGGTGTGGGCCTGCTCGGCGGACAGCTGGTGGGTGAGGAGGTCGAGGTGGCCGGGGGTGAGCTTCACGAAGCTGAACGGACCCGCCTCGGCGAGCGCCGAACCGAGCGACGCCGTGTCGATGCCGTCGGGGAGCAGGGTGACGGCCTGGCCGCAGATGAGCGGCGTGAACAGGTCGGGGATGCCGAGGTCGAAGGAGATGGAGGAGAACAGCGGTGCGCCGCCGGTGCCGTGGGAGGCGTAGGTGTCGACGGTCCAGGTCAGGTAGTTGGCCAGACCGGCGTGGTGGATCATCACACCCTTGGGGCGGCCGGTGGAGCCGGAGGTGTAGATGACGTAGGCGAGCTGCGCCGGGTCGGTCTCACGGGCGGGGGCGGTTGTTGGTCCCTCGACCAACTCGTTGACCAACAAGGTGGTCCCGTCGAACGCACTCGCGGCGTCCGTGACGAGGATCTGCGCCCGGGTGTCCTCCAGGATGAACGCACGCCGCTCGGCGGGAAGCGTCGGGTCCAGCGGCAGGTACGCCGCCCCCGCCTTCCAGATACCCAGCAGGACGGGCACCAGCTCGGGCCCGCGCTCCAGGCACACACCGACGAGCGAGTCGGCGACCGCACCGGCCGAAAGCAGGTGGCGCGCCACCTGGTTCGCCCGCTCGTCCACCTCACGGTAGGAGAGCTCGACGTCACCCGCGACGACCGCGACGGCATCCGGCGTCGTAGCAGCCTGCGCCTCGAAGAGGTCCAGCACCGTGCTCGCCGGCCGCTCCACGCGACCGCCCGAAGCCCAACCGTCGAGCAGCGAACGCTCCGCCTCGCCGAGGAACACCGCACCGGCGTCCCCGTCCGGGTCCCCGGCCATGGCCTCCAGCACCGAGCGGTACATCCCGCCCAACCGCTCCAGATTCGCCCGACCGACCACATCGGTGGACGAGAGGAGGCTGAACGCCCCGCCGCTCGCGATGGCGGTGAGGGCGAACTCGTTGGTGCCGTCGCCCATGGTGGCCGAGGTGTCTACGGTGTCGGTGTCGACCTGGTGGAAGTCCAGGTACTCGAACAGGATGGTCAGCAGCTCGCGCGAGTTCCCGGCCGCGCGCTGGATCGCGGGCAGCGGGTAACGGCGGTGCGACCAGATCTCGGTCTCCTGCCGGTACACCCCCTCCACCAGCTCACGCCACGTACGCGCCGCACCCCGACTCACCGGGAACGGCAGCGTGTTGAGGTGCATGCCCAGCACCCGGTCCGCACCCGGAGCCTCCAGACGGCCGTGGTACACCACACCCGTGTGGAAGGACTCCTCTCCCGACACCATGCCCAGCACCTTCAGATGCGCCGCCAGCAGCACACTCTTCAGCGAGGTCCTCGCCGACGCCGCCAGCGCCCGCAGGCCCTCCTCCAGATCGCCGTACGGCACCTGGAGGCCGTGGTTCCGCACCTCGGCCGACGGGTCGGACCAGGAGGCGGGGACGGCGGCGGGCGTGTACCGGTCCAGGACGCCCTGCCAGAAGGACTGGTCGGACTCGCTGCTCAGCGACGCCTGCTCGGCGGCGATGAAGTCGGCGAAGCGGACGGACGGTTGGGTGTGCGGTGCGGGCTCGCCGCCGTCGCGGAGAGTGCGGTAGCAGTCGAGCAGTTCCATCAGCAGCGAGTTGAGCGACCAGCCGTCGGCGATGGCGTGCTGGTAGCCGACGGTGAGGCGCCAGGCGTTGTCGGCCTCGACGTGGACGGTGACGCGCAGCAGCGGCGCGTTCACCATGTCGAAGCCTGCGCTGTGCTCCTCATCGACGAACGCCGTTGTCAGGTCTGCCTGCTGTTGCTTCGTCAGCTCACGTATGTCGTGGACGGAGAGCGGGATCTCGGCGTGGGCGTGCACCAGCTGGAGCGGCTGGGCGTAGCCGGTGAGCGCGACCGAGGTGCGCAGGATGTCGTGGCGGGTCGCGACGGTGGCGAGGGCCGCGCGCATCGCCTCGGCGGAGAACGGCTGGGCGTCCGGGATCCGGAAGGAGTTGATGTTCTGGTAGACGTGCTCGTCCGCCGAGGCCAGCATCTCGACCAGCATGCCGGTCTGCACCTGCGACAGCGGGTAGGCGTCCACGACGTCGGCCGGGAGCCGTTCGCGGTCGCGGTCGCCGATCAGCGCGAACGGCGCCACGGCTGCGATCAGCGAGTGGCCGGTCGCACGGCCGTCGAGGTGGGTGGCGAGGGTGGCGATGGTGCGGTGTTCGAAGACGTCGGGGATCGACACGTCGTACCCGGCCTCGCGCAGCGCACCGACCAGGCGGACGGCGCGGATCGAGTCGCCGCCGAGCTCGAAGAAGCTGTCCTCGGCGCTGACCTGCGGGAGTTCGAGCACCTGGGACCAGACGGCCGCGAGGCGTTCCTCCACCGGTGTGCGCGGGGCGACGTACCGTTCGGCGGCGAAGGCGGCCAGGTCGGGGGCGGGGAGGGCGCGGTGGTCGACCTTGCCGCTGTTGGTGAGCGGGACGCGTTCGATGGTGACGAAGGCGGCCGGGACCATGTACTCGGGCAGGTCGGTGGCCAGGTGGGTGCGGAGTTCCGACGGTTCGGGGGCGGCGCCGCCGTCCGTCGGGACGAGGTAGCCGACCAGGGACTTCTCGCCGGCGTCGGTCTCGCGCACCGTCACCACGGCCTCGCGGACGCCGGGGTGGGAGGTCAGTACGGCCTCGATCTCGCCGAGTTCGATGCGGTAGCCGCGGATCTTGACCTGGCTGTCGATGCGGCCGAGGCATTCGAGGGTGCCGTCGGGCAGCACGCGCGCGAGGTCGCCGGTGCGGTAGAGGCGGGAGCCGGGCGGGCCGTACGGGTTGGGGACGAAGGTGCCGGCGGTGAGGCCGGGGCGGCCGAGGTAGCCGTGGGCGAGGCCGTGGCCGTCGATGTGGAGCTGGCCGGTGACGCCGTCGGGCACCCGGCGGAGGTCCTCGGTGAGCACGTAGGTGCCGGTGTTGGCGAGGGGGCGGCCGATGGAGACGGCGGCGGCGTTCGCCGGGATCTCCCAGTAGGTGGACCAGATGGTGGTCTCGGTGGGGCCGTAGACGTTGACCAGGCGCTGGACCTTGTCCTGGAGGTCCGCGGCGAGCTGGACGGTCACGGGTTCGCCGCCGGCGAGGGCGGTGACGGCGTAGTTGTCGAAGCCCGCGGCCAGCAGCAGGCGCCAGCCGGACGGGGTGGCCTGGACGTGGGTGACGCGGTGGGCGTCGACCAGTTTGATCAGCGCGGCGGCGTCCTTGGCCTCGGCGTCGGAGGCGAGGACGACGCGGCCGCCGGTGGTGAGCGGCAGATGGAGTTCGAGGCCGGAGATGTCGAAGGAGACCGAGGTGGAGGCCAGCCAGGTGGCGCGGCGGGACGGGGCGATGGACTCGTGGACGGAGCTCAGCAGGTTGTGCAGGGCGCCGTGGCTGATCATCACGCCCTTGGGGCGGCCGGTGGAGCCGGAGGTGTAGAGGACGTAGGCGAGCTGGTCCGGGTGGGTGGCCTCGGTCGGCTCGTCGATGTCCGGCTCGTCCGACTCGTCCGTGGTCTCGTCGGTGTCCAGGAGCAGGTGGGTGCCGGTGAAGCCCCCGGTGCGGGCGAGGTGCGCGGACTGGGTGACCAGGAGCGGGGCCCCGGCGTCGGTGAGCATGTAGCCGATGCGGTCGGCGGGCAGGGCCGGGTCGAGCGGCAGGTAGGCCGCGCCCGCGCGCCAGACGCCGTACAGGGCGGGGAGCAGGTCGGGGCCCCGGTCGAGGCAGACGCCCACGATGTCGCCGCGCCGGACGCCGGCTGCGCGCAGCCGGGCGGCGACCAGGCGGGCCCGGTCGTGGACGTCCTGGTACGACAGCTGCACGTCGCCGGTGACCACGGCGACCGCCTGCGGCCGGGCCGCGGTCCGGGCCGCGAACAGCTCGCCGGTGAGTGCGTGGTTGCTCGCTTCGAGCCGCGATCCTGACACGGGGACTTGCTCCACTTCGGAGGTGGTGGGGGGCGGTGGGGTGCGCGTCAGTTCGCGGCGGCGGAAGTGTTGGTGTCCATCCGCCGGCGCAGGCTCAGCGGGCGCATGTCGGTCCACACCTCGCCGATCCGGGCGAGGCACTGCTCCTGCGTGCCGGCAGTACCCTCCTGGCGCCAGCCCGCGGGCAGGGGGCGGTCGGCCCACCAGATCGAGTACTGCTCCTCGTCATTGAGGACGACCAGGTGGGTCTGCGACTGCGTGTCGACGTTCAGCTCGGCCATGGCCGGTTCCCCGATCACTTGAGGCTGGTGGGCGTGGGTGCGGGCACGGCGCGGCCCGGCCGCGTCCCCGCACGAGCAGCGGGGGAAGGGACGGCCCCGGGTGCGCGGAGGCGAGGCGGGTGGCCCGCACGCTCGCACGTGAGGTGTGCAAGGAGTCTCCGGAGGCCCGCTATAGGCGCTCTATACGGAGTGGGGAGGCTGTGGGCACTGGCCGTCGGCGCAGGAAGTCGACCCGGCCGACTTCCTGCGCGGGGAGTGACCGGGTGATCGGAGTCCGCGGGAGTGGGGACGGCGGGTGGTCGGGCGGAGTGGGAAGTCGGCGAGTCCGACTTCCCACTCCGGGGGCTCAGCGGGATTCACCGACGGTGATCTTGGCGGCGGGGGAGAATCGGGCGCATGCGTGCTCTGATCATCACGGCCGGTTCACGAGGAGACGTCGCGCCCTACACGGGGCTGGGGCGGAGGTTGCAGGAGGCGGGGCACGAGGTCGCGGTGGCCGCGCATTCGGCGTTCGCGGGGCTCGTCGGGGGGTGCGGGCTCGGGTTCCGGGCGGTGCCGGGGGATCCGCAGGGGTTGATCCGGGACTGGTCGCGGGCGGGGTCGCGGGAGGAGGTCCAGGCGCTGACGCGGGCGTACGCGGACGGGCTCGCCGACGGGGTGGCGCAGGCCGTGGAGGGTGGCGTCGATGTGCTGCTCACGGCCTTCGGCCCGGCGCCGCTGGCCCGGGTGGCGGGGGAGGCGCTCGGGATCCCGGTGATCGGCACCTACCTCGTACCGTCCGTCCCCACCGGGGAGTTCGCGCTGCCGAACGCGCGCGGCGATGTCGGAACGGGGCCGGAAGAGAACCTGGCCGTCGGCCGCGACGTGGTGCGGCGGGCGGAGGGAGTCTTCTCGGGTGCCGCGACCCGGTTGCGGTCGCACTTCGGGCTCTCCGCCGAGGCGGCCTCGGCGCCGTCGGGTGTCCGGCCGGTCTTCCACGGTTTCAGTCCGTCGGTGCTGCCGCGCCCTGCGGACTGGCCCTCCTGGGTCGATGCCTCCGGCTACTGGTGGTCCGCCCGGCCGGAGGGCTGGCAGCCCCCGGCCGAACTGGTCGACTTCCTCCGGGCCGGGCCGCCCCCGGTGTTCATCGGCTTCGGCAGCATGGCGGTGGGGGAGGGCGAGCGGCTCGGCGAGCTGGTGGCCGGGGCCGTGCGGCGGGCCGGCGTGCGGGCGGTGGTGCAGGCCGGGTGGGCCGGGCTGGGTGGTTTCGGCGACGACGTCCTGGCCGTCGGCGACGTCCCGCACGACTGGCTGTTCCCGCGCACCGCCGTCGTCGTCCACCACGCCGGTGCGGGCACCACGGCCGCCGCCCTGCGGGCCGGCGTGCCCGCCGTGCCCGTTCCGGTCATGGCCGACCAGCCGTTCTGGGCGGCCCGGCTGTGCGAGCTGGGAGTCGCGCCCCGCTCCCTGCCCTTCGCGGACCTCACCGCGGAGGGCCTCGCCACCGCGATCACGGACGCCCTCACCGAGCCGTCCCACCGCCGCCGCGCCACCGAACTCGCCCACGCCATCGCCGTCGAGGACGGCGCGGCGGCGGTCATCGCTCACCTTGAGGGAGAGAGCGCGGGCTGATTCGGAACTCCGGAGGCTCGGCGCAGTCCCATCGCGTACGACTTCCAGGGGAGAGCCGAACGCGGCCGAGCACAATGCGGCGTGGCATTCGAGGGTGCGCGCATCCCGGCGGCCGTTGCGGTACGACTCAGAAGCGGTCGGCGAGGCGGTATCACCAGGGGGTGGGGGCGAGGGCCGGTCGTGCCGTGACGACGGGGACGAAGGTGGTTTCGATGGGGGTGTCCCAGGTGAGCACGGTGGCGGGGAACCAGGTGACCGGTTCGGTGTCGTCGCGGGCGTTGGCCCAGGTGGCGAGGCGGTCGGCGGTGGTGCGGTCGGGGAGCAGGCCGCGGTGGTCGGTGGTGATGCCGAGCTCGCGGACGGCGTCGTCGTGGAGGTCGTTGCAGAGCCAGGTGTGCAGGAGGCCCTGGTCGTAGCCGAGCACCTCCCAGCCGAGGGCGCGGCCGCCCTCGGCCGGCTCGGGGGTGGGGGCGGGGCCGTCGAGGTGGGCGAGGAGGACCGGTTCGTGGGTCTCCGCCTCGCGGATGTCGGTGACGAGCGCGTCGACGTGGTCGCCGGGGACGAGCAGGGCGAAGAGCCGGGCGTCGGCGGGGACGTCGATCATGCCGGCGGCGGCCAGGGCCTCCGCCGGGGTGGTGAACCAGCTGCCCTCCTGCCAGAGCTGGTCGGTCAGGCAGTCGGAGGCGGTGGTCAGCAGCTCGGCGTGGGGCATCCCGGGGCCGTTCAGGGATTCCGGCGTGGAGACGAAGTAGCCCGCGAGGACGGGGTCCGCGGTGCGGGGAGGGCCGGGTCTGCGGGGTCGGAGCAGTTCGGGGCGGGCTTCGCCGGGGAGCGGCGAACGGCCCTCCGCGAGGTGGAAGAGGTAGCCGCGGAGGTATGTGTTCAGGCCGCCGTCGAGGTGCACGAGGTAGTCGCGCAGCCCCTGCGCCGCGTCCCGGTAGTGCTCCCGGTACTGGCCGCGGACCCGTGACCAGCGGTCGGAGGTCGTGATCGCCCACTCGCGCACCCGCCCGCGCTCCTGCCACCACTCGCGCACGGAGGCCTCGGTCCAGTGCTCGTCGCCGTCCATGGCGAAGCCGCCGTGGCCGAAGAAGCAGCCGTTGACGAGGTCGTGGGTCTGTCCGGCGTCGGTCGGCTGGCGGTAGACGAACTCCTGCCCGTCCAGCGGCCCGAACTCGTCGTCGTACGCGATGTGGAACGGCGCGTCGAGCCGCCCCATCTGCATGGTGTCGGTGTCCGCCCCGTAGAACGGTCCGGGGACGTTGCGCCAGTTGCGCCCTTCCCAGACCCCGCCGAAGTGGTCGAGCGACGGGTTCTTGACGAGCAGCCGCCGGGCGGTGGGCAGCGGGTCCCAGTAGCCGCCGGGTATGGGGGTGGTCCCGTCGTCCATGGGGCCGGTCCGTTCTGTGGTGCTGTGCAGGGGGAGGGGGTCTGGTGGCAGGCTCCCAGTGATATCAGAGCGGAGAAAGACGTGGTCGGGACGGGTGGAAACGGACGTGCCCCCTCGCTCCGGGGGAGCGAGGGGGCACGGGTGCGCAGGGCGCCGGTCAGGCCTTGCGGATGTAGTAGCCGGTGCCGCTGCCGTAGCAGGCGTTGGTGCTGTAGGAGCTAGTGACGATCCAGCCCGCCGGGAGGGGGGAGAAGGAGCACACGGAGGCGGTGGTCTGGGTGGTGATCTTGGCGATGCTGTAGCCGACGCCGGTGCCGACGCACGCGTTGGTGCTGTACGACCAGGTCACGACCCAGTTCGGCGGCATCGGGGTGAAGGAGCAGACGCTGGCGCTGGTGGAGTTGGTGACGTTGGCGATGCTGTAGCCGACGCCCGTGCCGGCGCAGGCGTTGGTGCTGTACGACCAGGTGACAACCCAGTTCGGCGGGATGGGCGTCATCGAGCAGACGCTGGCGCTGGTGGAGTTGGTCACGTTGGCGATGTTGTAGCCGACGCCGGTGCCGATGCAGTTGTTGGTGCTGTAGGACCAGGTGATGACCCAGTTCGGCGGGATCGGCGACATGGAGCACACGCTGAGGCCGGTCGCGCCGTTCGAGTCGGTGATGTTGTACCCGACTCCGGTGCCCGGACAGGCGTTGGTGCTGTACGAGGAGGTGATGACCCACCCGGCCGGGATGGTGCCGTTGGAGCAGATGCTCGCGCCGGCCGTGACCCGCTGCGTGGCGGCCTGGGCCGGCGCGGTCGCGGCGGTCATCAGGCCGAGGAGCATCAGTACGGCGGTTATCAGGTGCGGGACGTGCTTCCGCGCGGTCTTCATGTCGGCCTCGGGTCCTCTCGACGTTCCACGGCTGCGGCGATGCAACCGAGACGAACCATTCGCTTACTGCCTGTTCGTCGTGGCTGAGATGGTGTCAGAGATGCTGGAGTGACACCAGGGTGCAGTGGGAACGCCCTCCGAGGTTCCGTCAGAGCTTGCGGATGGTGTAGGCGATGTTGCTGCCCGCGCAGGTACCGGTGTTGAAGGAGCCCGTCACGACCCAGCCGGCAGGGAGGGGCGAGAAGGAGCAGATCGTGGTGGTGGTCTGGGTGGTGATCTTGGCGAGGGTGTAGGCGTAGCCGAACCCCTCGCAGGTGCTGGTGGTGTAGGAGCCCGTGATCACCCAGTTGGTGGGGATGGGGGAGTTGGAGCAGACCGTGACCCTGGTCAGGTTGCTGGTGTCGAGGATCGTGTAGATGTACCCGGCGCCAGCGCAACCGTTGTTGCGGTAGGAGCCCGTGACGACCCAACCCGCCGGAATGGGCGAGTTGGAACAGATGGTCGTGCCGGCGGTGAGCCTCTGCGGGGTGGCCTGAGCCTGGGCGGATGCGGCGGTCATCAGCCCCAGGAGCAGCAGCAGGGCGGTTATCAGGTGCGGGACGCGGGTCCGGAAGGTCGTCATGGTCGGCCTCAGATTCTCTTGGTGGCCCGCGGCTGCGCGGATGCAGCCGCGGCGAACCATTCGCTCACTGCCTGTTGTCGCGGCTGAGATGGTGTCAGAAGTGTGAAGAAGGCACCAGGGTGCGATGGGAGCGCTTTCCTCGCCGGAAGTGCAAAGGGTTGCCCCCGTGCTCGGGTCGAGCGCGGGGGCAACCCGGGCAGGGGCGGCCGTCAGGCCTTTCTGATGGTGTAGGCGTAGCCGCTGCCTGCGCAGTTGCTGGTGCTGAAGGAGCTGGTGACGACCCAGCCGGTGGGGATGGGGGAGAACGAGCACACCGTGGCGTAGCTGATTCCGGTGGTGCTGGCGATGGTGTAGGCGTAGCCGGTGCCAGGGCAGTTGCTGGTGCTGTACGAGCTGGTGATCACCCAGCCGGTGGGGATCGGCGAGTTGGAGCATACGGTCGCGCTACCGGCGAGCCGCTGCGGAGCGGCCTGCGCCTGGGCGGTCGCGGCGGTCATCAGCCCCAGCAGCATCAGCACGGCCGTCAGCAGGTGCGGGATGCGGCTCCGTAAGGTCTTGATCGTCATTCTGGGATCCCCTCGGCGCTCCGTGACCACATTGATGTAGTCGCAGTGAACGATTCGCGCACTTTCTGTGCGCGGTCGTTGTGATGCTGCCAGGGTCGTTGCGGGCGCACCAGGGTGCCTGAGGGGTACGGATGCCGGGCCCGATCGACGTGGTGGTGCCCCCGCGCTCGGGTCGAACGCGGGGGCCGGCGGAGCGAGGGGCGTCAGGCCCTGCGGATGTTGTAACCGAAGCCGTTGCCGCCGCAGTTACTGGTGTTGAAGGTGCTGGTGATGACCCAGCCGGTGGGGATGGTGGAGAAGGGGCACGCGGTGGTGTAGCTGAGACCAGCGGTGTTGACGATGTTGAACAGGTAGGTGGCGCCTGCGCAGTAGCTGGTGGTGGAGGTGCTGGTGGTGACCCAGCCGGTGGGGATGGTGGAGAAGGAGCAGGCCGTCGTGTAGCTGAGGCCGGCGGTGTTGGTGAGGTCGAACATGTAGGTGGCGCCCGAGCAGTAGCTGGTGGTGGAGCCGCGGGCGACGACCCAGCCGGTCGGGACGGTGGAGAACGAGCACGCCGAGATGGAGTTCAGGCCGGCGGTGTCGGAGATGTTGTACGCGTAGCCGCTGCCCGTGCAGCTGCTGCTGGTGACGACGCGGGTGACGACCCAGCCGGTCGGGACCGGCGAGTAGGAACACACGGTCGCGCTGCCGCCCAGCGGCTGCGGTGCGGCCTGGGCCTGGGTGGTTGCGGCGGTCATCAGTCCCAGGAGCAGGAGTACGGCTGTCAGCAGGTGCGGGATGCGGTTCCGTAAGGTCTTGATTGCCATTGCGGGATCCCCTCGGTGCACTGCGGTCACATTGGTGTGGTCGCAGTGAACGATTCGCGCACTTCCTGTGCGCGCCGATGGTGATGCTGGCAGGGCTGTCGCGGGGTGCGCCAGGGTGTGGCGATCGGCTGCCAAGGGGGAGCGGGCAGTTCAGGCCGCCCTGCAAAGTGTTCGGCCCATGGTTCACATTCCGGCTACGGCGGCGGCATGGGCAGGCCGAAGGGCTTCGAGTCGGACGTCGTGGTCGTGCGGGCGATGGAGGTGTGGCGGACCGAGGGCTGTGTCGGTGTGTCCGCTGCCGGCTTCGCAGGGGCGACAAGGACTGCCCAGGGTGGTCTTTACCTCTCCTTGGGCTCCAGGCGGGGAGGTGTTCGGCAGGGCGCTGGATCTGGGTGGCCGGA
This sequence comes from Kitasatospora purpeofusca, assembly GCF_036010405.1. Classification (NCBI taxonomy): domain Bacteria; kingdom Bacillati; phylum Actinomycetota; class Actinomycetes; order Kitasatosporales; family Streptomycetaceae; genus Kitasatospora; species Kitasatospora purpeofusca. The sequence continues at coordinate 5,418,612 of NZ_CP108561.1, forward strand.
CCGGTTCGGAATTGGCCGAGGAATCTCTCTCGCGTGCCGGGGTTGGTGCCGCCGAAGAGTGCATTCGTGCGCACTTCGTGTTGCTTGTGGATGTGGAAATGGATCTGGACGGGCCGGTGCGGCGTGGTTGCCTGCCCCGGAACACGGTCGAGGAGCTGGCCGGGCGGGAGGAGGCCACCCGCGCGGAGCGCGTGATCGAGCTGCTCTGCGCCCGGATTGAACCGGGGCAGCGGGCCGGTGGTGTCGGCCGGAATGCAGGCGCTGGTCCCTCCGGGCCGCCTGAGGTATACGGATACCGGCCCCGATCGGCACGCTCAGCGCCCCCTCGCTCGGGTCGAGCGAGGGGGCGCCGGGGTGCTGGGGGTCAGGCGTGTTGGTCGAGTTCGCCGGATTTGATGGCGCGGAGGAGGGCGGCTGCGGCGGCGGGGGTAGCGCGGAGGATGGTCTCGCCGTCGTCGGACTCACGAATTTCGATCAGCTGGTCTCCGGTGCGGATTTCAACGCAGTCGTCGTGAGCTGCGGAGTAGCTGGTCTTTTGCCATAGGTGGTCGGCCATCGGTTCGTCTCCCAGGCTCAGGTGACAGGCGGGCGCCGGGCTATACGTGGTGGTCGAGTCCGCCTGCCTTGATGATGCCAAGGAGATTGGCAAAGGCGGCGGGAGTGGTGGCGAGAATGCTGTCGCTCTCGTCGGATTCACGGAGGGCGACCAGGCCGTCAGTGTTGCGGATCTCTATGCAGTCGTTGTTCGCGCCCGAGTAGCTGGACTTCTGCCAAGAGCTAGCCATGCTTGCGTTCCGTTTCCTTCTTGATTGATCGAATGAGGTCGCGGGACTCCTCCTCCGGCAGGGCGTTCGAGTCCATCTGCGTGAGGATGGATCGAAACTTCGCGACGTGAGCCGGAGCGTCGAAGAGCTGGCATCCGAGACCTGTGTCGATCTGGACGGTATCGAGCTCAGGGATCGGCCCGGCGGCGTAGGTGAAGTTCTCGCTCGGGCTCGGCATGCCGTCCACGGCGAAGGGAACTACCCGGACGGAGATGGTTGGCCGCTCGGAGTCGTCGAGGATCGCGTCGAGCTGGTCCCTGAAGACCTCCGTGTCGCTGAACCGGATCCGCAGTCCCGCCTCATGGATGAACGCGGTGTACGGAACGGCTCCCGATCGGACAGTCCGTTGTCGTTGCATGCGGAAGGCAGTGCGCAGATCGACTTCGTGGCGCGGTAGCGCTGGTGTGGAGTTGCCGAATACGGCGGACGCGTAGGCCCCGGTTTGCAGCAGTCCTGGGATGAAGGTCACGGAGTATGTCGTGAGCCGCTTCGCATGACCTTCGAGTTCTGCGTTCTCAAGGAAGTCCGTTGCCAGGGCTTCGCGGTACTCCTCCCACCAGCCGGGCTTGCCGCGCTCGGTGATGACGTCGGCCAGGGCGTCGATCAACGGCTGGTTGGTGCACATGCAGGCGGCCGCGATGGTGCGCAGGCGGTCGACGCTGATGCCGATCTTCCCGGCCTCCATCTGCGTCACCTGGGCCGGGTTCATCCCTACGGCGCGGCCGAGTTGGCTGCCGCCGAAGCCGGCCTGCTCGCGCATTCTGCGGAGCTCTGCGCCCAGCCTGCGTTGGCGGAGGGTGGGGTTCGGTCGTGCCATGGGGTCCTTCCGTGCCGGGGTGTTCACAGTCTGCCGCGCCGGTCGGAGGTGGGTCCATCTACGGCCGGAGTTACCACGGTAGAGGGAATATCTCGGTTCCATGGAAAATTTCCCACGAGCCTGAGATATGGTCCCGTCAGGTCGATCCGACGGATCGTCAGTAACGCCTGTTCCCCGCGGCGGTAGGCGCCTGCTGCCCGCTTTCGGCGTACGTTCCTCCCCCCTCCCTCACCCTCCCCTGGAGGTTCGCCATGCGTGCCTGCAACCCGCCCGACTGCTCCGCCGTTCGCGCGGAACTGCGTTCCCTCCTCCTCTCCGCCGGGTGGCGGCCCGATGCCGTCGACGACGCCGAACTCGCGTTCCATGAGCTCTTCGTCAATGCCTGGCGGCACGCCGGTTCCGCCGCCCCTGCCGTCCTGGTCTGCCTCCGGCCGACCACGCTGCGCGTCGCCGTCTGCGACGACTGCCCCGACCTCCCCGAACCCCGCATCTCTGCCGACCCCTACGCCGTCTCCGGGCGCGGACTCCACCTCGTGCGCGCCCTCACCCATCGGCTCGGTGTCGACCCCACCAAGACCGGCAAGGTCGTCTGGTTCGAGCTGGACGTCGCCGCGTGAACGCCCCCGTCGACCCCCACGACCCCTACCTGCGTACCTACACCGAACCCGAGGTCACCGCCCTCCTGCGCGAACTCCACGAGCGCGGCAGACCCCTCGGCCTGCGCTGGGGCTCCGCCGCGGTGGCGGAGCCCACTATCGACGGCCGCCTCCTCGTCGACTTCGGCGACGCTCCCGTCTCCACCCTCCTCAACCTCCTCACCCTGCTCCGCGAAGCGGCCCCGGGGTGAGCGGCTTCCTCGTCGGCGCCGCCTTCGCCGTCCTCCTCGCGCTCGCCATCGCCACCGTCGTCACGGGTGTTGTCACCGCCCTCAAGATCGGCCCGCCCCCGCCGCCGATCACCCGCCACGGCCACTGGGAAACCCACACCCTCCCCGACGGCAGCACGGAACACACCTGGACCGCCCACCAGCGCTCCCACCGCATACCCCAGTGACCACCCTGGAGTGGGAAGTCGGACCCGCCGACTTCCCACCCCACCAGCGGCCGCCGCTCGGTCCCGGTGGCTCCCGTGCGAGCAGCAAGGGAGCCGCCCAACGAGCACCCAGGAACAGGAAGTCGGCGGCATCGACTTCCCGCTCCTGGTGACTCCGGCCCCACCAGAAGGAATAGCGTCAGCGAACAGCTACCCACGGGTTACGGCGTTCCGGTGGCCCCCTTGCAGCAAGGGGCCACCGGGGCGGAGCAGGAAGTCGGCCCGTTCGACTTCCTAGCAGCCCTCACGGGACCCAATGAGGGTCCGCGCCGTGCTCCGGTGGCTCCTTGCCCAGTGCAAGGACCACCGGAAGAAGGACCCAGGAACAGGAAGTCAGCCCCGTCGACTTCTCGCTCTGCCCGGCCCACAGGATGAGCAGCTGCCTCTCGGCCGGGCCGAGCGAGGGGCAGCCGACGGAGGTCGGGTGCAGCGGCGGGGCTCAGTTTCGGTGGCTCCCTTGCGCGCAGCAAGGGGGCCATCGAAGAAACGTTCAGGCATGCCGGGCCTGCGGCGGGAAGCGCCGCACCGGTGCCGGGCGGCGCCGAAAAACCGCTGCTCCGCTACGCAATCGAGCTGCTAGGAAGGGGAGATGGACGACAAGATCATTACCCCGATCGACCGAATGCTCGCGGAACGTGCTTGCGAGCGGATCATCGTCGACTTCATCCACCGCCTCGACCTTGGTGAGCCGAGTTCGGTGGCTGAACTGTTCACGCCCGACGGCGTCTGGTACTGGCCTCACGGCGACCGCCGCATCGAGGGGCGTGAGGCCCTGACCACCTACTTCGGGTCGCGCCCCTCGGACAGGCTCTCGCGTCGCCTGATGACGAACATCCTGGTCACGATCGAGTCCGCGACGGAGGCTCGCGCAGTCTCGTATCTGACGACATATCGGGTCGACGGCTACGCCGGCGGCATCATCGAGACCCGCCTCCCAGCGAACGTGGGCCACTACGAGGACACCTTCCGCAACATCGATGGCAGCTGGCTCCTCGCCACTCGCACCGTCTTCATTCCTTTCGGCGCCGACACGGAGCGACTCCCCTCCGCTACCGCGCCTCGCACCTGACGGGAATCGCTTCGCGGCCCGAACAGCGGGAGCGGCCGCGCACCACAGTGCGTCCGGCGTTACGGCGCCGGAAAGTTGCGCTCCCGGATGGGGACGCCGGTACAGACGGCGGTGTTCCGGTGGCCCCTTGCGTGCGGCAAGGGGCCACCGGAAGCGACTCCCCCCGCGCCCCTCACCTGCGACCTAAGCGGCTGCCCCTCGCTCGGGGCGGGCGAGGGGCAACCGATGTGGCGCGGCTCGGTATCGGTGGCTCCACGCCCACGCCCACAGCAAGGGAACCACCAGAGAAAAACCGGGAGTGGGAAGCCGACCGCCTCGACTTCCCACTCCCGGCCAACCCTCGTCCTTCGCTGCCTCAGCCCGCCTCGCCCGCGACGCCCGCGAGGATGCTGCGGCCGTCACCGCCGCGCAGCGCGAGCGCAGCTGGGACGACAGCCGCCGCCAGGCCGATGGCCGCGCAGACGGCGAGGAGTTCACCCAGCGTCGCCCACGGGACCACCGCCGGGGTCGGGCCGACCAGTTGGCGCAGCGCCGCCCAGGAGCCGCCGATGCTGATGGCCGAGGCGACCGCGCCCACCAGGGCACCCGCGCCGACGCACAGCAGGGTCTCCGTCGCCACAGCGCGCAGGACCTGGCCCCGGGTGGCGCCCGCCAGGCGCAGCATCGCCAGCTCGCGGCGGCGGTCGCCCAGCGTCATCACCAGGGTGTTGGCGAGGGCCACCAGGGCGTAGAGCACCGACAGGCCGAGGATCATCAGCATGCCGTTCTTGGAGCTCTCCTGGTTGGCGTCCGTCGCCGCCGCCGAGACCTCGTCCGGGGTGCTGATCCGCCCGCCGAGGTCGGAGACGGCGGTCTGCAGCGCACTCGCCGCGACCGCGCGGTCGGCGCCCGGGGTGAGCTTGACGATGATCCGGGAAGGGAGCACGGAGCCGGCGCCCGCGTCGGAGGCGTCCAGGTAGGCCTGAGTGCTGTCGGCGCCCGCCTGGAGCACGGCGGCGACCTTGAAGCTCTTCCGCGAACCGTCGGCGAGCCAGGTGCTGACCTCGTCGCCCGCGTGCGGGCTCCCCGGCCAGACGGAGTTGACGATGATCGAGCCCGGCTTGAGGTCGGCCGCCGAGCCGCTGACAACCGGGAGTTCGGCGACGGTGGCCAGACCCGCCGCGTCGACCGCCGCAGCCTGGAGGGCGAGGGCGCTCGGGCCCTGCTCCTCCGCGTAGACGGTGGTCGGGGTGGAGACCACGGCGGTGATGCCCGGGACGGCCCGGACCTGGTCGACCAGGGCCCGGGTGAGGCCCGGAGTCCCGGCCGGGGAGACCACCCAGTCCGCCCGGGACAGCTGCCGCCCGACGGCGCTGACCTGGGCCGCGTTGATCGTCCCGATGCTGCCGAGCAGGCAGCCGGCCAGGCTGACCACGATGACCACCGGGGTGGTCGTCGCGGCCGTGCGGCGGAAGGCGGTGAGGGCGCTCTGACGGGCGGTCGACCAGACGGCGCCGCCCGCGTCCTCCGTGTCGGCGCCGGAGCGGGAGAACCGCGCGGGCAGCCCGGTGACCAGGCGGATCACCGGCCCGGCGAGCACCCCGGCGAGGGTGACGAAGGCACCGACGATCACCAGCACCAGCGAGGCCGAGGCGGCCGCGTTGGACCCGGCCTCCGGCTGCATGGTCGCGGTGCCGCTGACGGCCACCACGCCGACCGCCAGGGCCAGCCCGCCGACCACCCAGCGGAAGCGGTTCGCCCCCTTGGGGCTGCGCTCGACGGCGGCCTCGCGCAGCGCCTCGCCGGGGCTGATCAGCCCGGCCCGGACGGAGGAGACGACGACGCCGACGACCGCCGTGACCAGCCCGATGGTGGCCGCAGTGGCGAGCGCCCAGACGGTGATCGGCACGGTGAAGTCGGGGCTGACGATGTGGCGGTCGACCAGCCAGTTCCGGCACAGCGGGGCGCCGACCAGGCCGAGCCCGCAGCCCGCCGCCGAGGCGAGCACGCCCACCAGCACGGCCTCCGCGTGGATGAGCCGGCGCAGCTGGCGGCGGGTGGAGCCGATCAGCCGGAGCAGGGCGAGCTCCCGCCGCCGCTGGGCGATGGACAGGGCGAAGGTGCCGGCGACCACGAACACCGCGACGAAGCCGGCGACTCCGGCGGCCAGGCCGAGCGGGGTGTCCACGTTGTCCATCTGGCTGAGCAGGAAGGCGTGGTGCGGGTCGGCGGTGGCGCGCTCCTTGCCGGTCAGCACGGCGGCCCGCCCCGGGCCCCGGCCGGCCTCGGTGACGGCCCGGCGGACGGCGTCGGCCGGACCGTAGGCGGCCAGCGCGTCGACGGCAGGGGAGATCCGGGTGGCCTCGGCGTCGGTGAAGAACACCGCGTGCTCGAACGGCACCGCGTCGGTGACGCCGGTGACGGTGACCCGGCGCGGGCCGTCTGCGGTCAGCAGCGGCAGGGTGCGGCCGATCAGTCCGGCCTCCCCGCCGCTGACCACGACCTGCCCGTCGGCGGCCGGGGCGCTGCCCGAGGCCAGCCGGTAGCCGCCGGCCTCGGCGGCCGACCAGCCGCGCCCGACCTGGTCGGCCGGGCCGCCGGCCAGCTGGGCGTAGAAGGTGTGGTCCTCGACCACCCGGCCGGTGCGGGCGATCGCGGCCACCAGCTCCGGGCCCAGGCCCGCCTGCTGGGCCACCGCGACGCTCTGGACCTGCCCGTCGCTGTCGGCGAGGTCGATGCCGGTGTCCGGCACCACGACGGCGGGCGCGCCGGACCAGCGCTGCTGCGCGAGGTCGGCGACCCCGGCGGTGGCGCCGATGACCAGCATCGCCGTGGCCATCAGGCCGACGCCGAGGCAGAGCGCGACGAAGGTGCCGACGAAGGACGTCCAGCGGACCCGGAGGGTGGAGAGGGCGACGCTCAGCACGCCAGGGCCTCCAGGCTCGTCATCCGGGCGGCGACGCGCTCGGCCGTCGGCTCCTCCAGGGAGCCCGCGAGCCGGCCGTCGGTCAGGAAGACCACACGGTCCGCGTACGAGGCGGCGACCGGGTCGTGGGTGACCATGACGACGGCGCGCCCGGCGTCGTCGGCCAGGCCGCGGAGCAGGGCCAGCACCTCGCGCCCGCTCTTGGTGTCCAGCGCGCCGGTCGGCTCGTCGGCCAGGACGACGGCGGGCCGGCTGATCAGGGCGCGGGCGATGGCGACCCGCTGCTGCTGGCCGCCGGACAGCTCGCCGGGGCGGTGGCCGGCCCGCTCGGCCAGGCCGACCGAACCCAGCGCGGCCAGCACCTCGGCCTTGCCCGGGCGGCGGCCGGCCAGCTTCGGCGGGAGTGCGACGTTCTGCGCGGCGGTGAGGGAGGGGAGCAGGTTGAAGGACTGGAAGACGAAGCCGATCCGCTCCCGGCGGAGCAGCGTCAGCTCCTTGTCCTTGAGGCCGCCCAGCTCGGTGCCGTCGACCAGCACCTGGCCGCCGTCGATGCCCTCCAGGCCGGCCGCGGCGCGCAGCAGGGTGGACTTGCCGGAGCCGGAGGGGCCCATGACGGCGGTGAAGGTGCCGAACGGGAAGCCGAGGCTCACCCCGTCGAGGCCGACGACGGGCTCGGGGCCGGAGCGGTAGGTCTTGGAAACGGAGCGGAGTTCGACGGCGAATTCCGCGCCGCGGGCTGTGGCGGTCATGGCAGCAAGTACACCTTCCGGCCCACTGGGCGGGCAATGAAGTGGAGTTCTGTTTTCGGGGTGTAGTGCGCTACACCCCGGGACTGCGGCAAACGGCAGTCGGAGCGCCCGGAAGAGTCCCTGGAAGGGCCCTCGGAAGCCCCCGACGGAACGCCGTCCGGCCGGTCCCGAGCCTCCCCCGGGGACGTATAGAGCACCTATAGCGGGCGTCCCCAGACTCGCTCCGTATGAAGGGCACGGGTGCGGGCCGACCGCTCCGTGCGACACCAGCCTCAAGTGATCGGGGACCCGGCTGTGGCCGAGCTGAACGTTGACACGCAGACCTACCTCGTCGTCCTCAACGACGAGGAGCAGTACTCGATCTGGTGGGCCGACCGGGCGCTCCCGGCGGGCTGGCACCAGGAGGGCTTCTCCGGCAGCAAGGAGGAGTGCCTGGCCCGGATCGGCGAGGTGTGGACCGACATGCGCCCGCTGAGCCTGCGCCTGCGGATGGCCGAGGCCGCCGCCGGGACCGCCGCCGCCGGGACCGCCGCCGTCGCCGAGACCGTCGCCGGCTGAGCCCCGCGCAGCAGCTGATCCGCCCCTTAGTGACCGAGCGAGGAGCTCTCGTGGCACGGCAGTCCTTTGTGCATCACCTTTTCGCGAACTCGGTGGAACGGGTTCCCGACTCGGTCGCCGTATTCGACGGCCACCACGAGGTCGGCCGTCGCGAAATCGACGGGCGGGCCGATCGGATCGCCGGATTCCTGGCCGGTTCCGGAATCGGTCCGGAATCGGTGGTCGGAATTCGCCTCCCGGCCGGCGCCGATCTGGCCTCGGCCGTGCTCGGCGTGTGGCGGGCCGGTGCCGCAGTGCTGCCGCTGGACGCCGACGGGCGGGCGGACGCGGCCGGGGTCACGGCCGATCTGGTCCTGACCGACGGCCGGGAGGAGGGGACGACCGCCGGAACCGCCCTCGCCGAGGCGCTGCTCGCCGCCGCGATCGCCGCCCTGGTGGACGTCGACCCGCAGGCCGCCGCCTGGATCGCCCCCGGCGCGGACGGCGGCCCCGCGGCCGTGCTCGACCACGCCACCGTCGCCAACCAGGTCACCTGGCTGGCCGAGGACCACGGCCTCGACGCCACCGACCGGGTCCTCGTCACCGGCCCCGCCGGCGCGGCCACCTGGGCGCTGTTCGCCGCGCTCACCGCCGACGCCACCGCCGTCCTGCCTGCCCCGGCACCGCACCCGGCCCGGCTGCTGGACGCCGCCGCCGAGCAGCGGGCCACCGTGCTGGTCGCGCCCGCCGCCGCCCTCGCCGAGGCGACCGAGGCGACCGAGGCCGCTGAGGTGACCGACGCCGCCACCGACGCCGCCACCCCGGACCTCCGGCTGGTGCTCGCCCTCGGCGCCGACCTGCCGCCGGCCGCCGGCCGCGCGCTGGCCGCCCGGGCCGAGGAGGCGCGCACCCTGCACGTCCTGGAGCCCGGCGCGCTGATCCTCACCGCCGACGACGTCGACCCCCAGGAGAACACCGCCCGGGAGAACGCCGCCCACGAGAGCACCCCCACCGTCCTCGGCCGCCCGGTCGACCAGGTCCGGGTGCTGGTCGTCGACGAGTACGGCGACCCCGTCCCGCCCGGCGTCCCCGGCGAGCTGCACGTGGCCGGCCTCGGCCTGCCGCGCGGCTGGGCCGGCGACCCGAAGGCCACCGCCGACCGCCTGCGCCCCGCCTTCTTCGGCGCCCCCGGCAGCCGGATGCACAACACCGGCACCCCGGTCCGCTGGCGCAACGACGGCACCCTGGAGCAGCTGGACGAGGCCGCCGCCGCGCCCGCGCCCGCCCCGGCCGCCGTCTACGCCCGCCCCGCGTACGTCGCCCCGGCCACCGCCGCCGAGCGCGCCGTCGCCCAGGTCTGGTCGGAGCTGCTGGAGGTCGCCGAGGTCGGCGCCGAGGACAACTTCTTCCAGCTCGGCGGCTACTCGCTGCTGCTCACCGAGCTGGCCCGCCGCCTGCACACCGCCACCGGCACGACCGTCGTCCTCGCCGACCTGTTCACCGCCGTCACCGTCCGCGAGCAGGCCGCCCTGCTGGCGGTCGAGGAGAGCACGGACGCCGCCCCCACCACCGGCACGGCCGTCCCCGGCGTCGTCGCGGTGCCCCGCGACCGCCCGCTCCCGCTCTCCTCCGGCCAGCGCCGGATCTGGCTGCTCGACACCATGGAGCCCGGCCCCGAGTGGGCCGCCCCGTTCTTCCTCCGGGTGCCCGCCGACCTGGACGCCGAGACCGTCCGCCTGGTGCTCGACACCCTCGCCGACCGCCACGAGGTCCTGCGCACCCGCTACCGCACCGTCGACGGCGAGCCGGTCCAGGAGGTCGGCGAGACCCTGCCGATCGAGCTGCGCACCGTCGAGGGCAGCCGCGAGCAGATCGTGGAGCTGTTCCGCGAGCAGTTCGAGACCCCCTTCGACCTGGCCGCCGGCCGGATCTGGCGGGCCACCCTGGCCGCCACCCCGGAGGCCGGGGACGAGCGGCTGCTGCTGGTGACCATCCACCACATCGCCTGCGACGGCTGGTCGGTCGCCGTCCTGGAGGACGAGTTCCGCACCCTGTGCGCCGCCTACCGGGCCGGTACCGCCCCCCGCCTGCCCGAGCCGCCGGTCCAGTACGCGGACTACGCGTCCTGGGAGCGGCAGTGGCACGCCAAGGACCGGCTGGCCGGTGAACTCGACCACTGGCGCGGCGTCCTGGACGGCCTGGTCCCGCTGGAGCTGCCCACCGACCACCCCCGTCCGGCCCGGCGCGACCCGCGCGGCGGCGTGGTGGGCTTCGGCATCCCGCCGCGGCTCATGGACGCGATCACCCGCCTGGGGCAGAGCCGCGAGGCCACCCCGTTCATGACCCTGCTCACCGCCTTCGGCACCCTGCTCGCCCGCCACAGCGGCCAGTGGGACGTGGTCGTCGGCACGCCCGTCGCCGGCCGCACCCGGCCCGAGGTCGAGCGGACCGTCGGCTTCTTCCTCAACTCGCTGGTGCTGCGCTGCCGCCTCGACGGCGGCCTGCCGTTCACCGAGGCGCTGGACCGGCTGCGGGCCACCTGCCTGGACGCCTTCGCGCACCAGGAGCTGTCGTTCGAGCACATCGTCGACGAGCTGAACCCGAAGCGCGACCTTTCCCGCACCCCGCTCTACCAGGTCGCCTTCAACCTCCACGACGGCCGGCTGATCGGCGGCATGCCCGACCGGGCCGACCTCGACTACCTGCACCCGGCCCGCCGGGTCGCCAAGACCGACCTCACCCTGTACGTGCGCAGCGAGGCCGACGGCACCTGGAGCGGCGCCTTCGAGTACGCCGCCGCGCTGTTCGAGCACGGCACCGTCGAGCGGCTGGCCGAGCAGTTCCTCCGCCTGCTGGAGACCTTCACCGCCGACCCGGCGACCGCCCTCGGCGCCGCCGAACTGCTCTCCGCCCCCGAGCGGGCGCGGCTGCTCGGAGACTGGGGCACCGGCGAGCGGGCCGACTGGCCGGCCGGCACCACCCTCGACCTGATCGAGGCGCAGGCCGCCGCCACGCCGGACGCCCCGGCCGTGGTCACCGACGGCGCCACCCTGAGCTACCGGGAGCTGGACGAGCGGGCCAACCGCCTCGCCCACCACCTGGCCGCCGCCGGTGCCGGACCGGAGACCGTCGTCGGCGTCTGCCTGGAGCGCGGACCCGACCTGGTGCCCGCCCTGCTCGCGATCTGGAAGGCCGGCGCCGCCTACCTGCCGCTCGACCCGGCGCTGCCCGCCGAACGGCTGCGGCACGTGCTCGCCGACTGCCACGCGCCGCTGCTGGTCACCGAGACCGCGCTGACCGCCACCACCGGCGGCTTCCCGGGCACCCGGATCCTGCTGGACGCCGACCGGGAGGCCGTCGCGGCCCGCCCGGCCACCGCGCCCGCCCGCGCCACCGACCCCGAACACCCGGCGTACCTGATCTACACCTCGGGCTCCACCGGCCGCCCCAAGGGCGTCACGGTGCACCACCGCGGCCTCGCCAACCACCTGCGCTGGGCGGCCCGCGACCTGGTCCGCGGCCCCGGCGGCGCGCCGCTGTTCTCCTCGCTGGCCTTCGACCTGCCCGCCACCAACCTCTACGTGCCGCTGATCACCGGCCGCCCGGTGCACGTGCTGCCCGCCGACCTCGACCTCGGCCGCCTCGGCGAGACGCTGGCCGCCGGTGCGCCGTACAGCTTCGTCAAGCTCACCCCCGGCCATCTGGAGCTGCTCACCGACCAGTTGACCGGCGAGCGGGCGGCCGGGCTGGCGGACCTCGTGCTGGTGGCCGGCGAGGCGCTGCCCGCGCGGACCGCCAACCACTGGCTGGCGGCGCTCGGCCCCGGCCGGCTGATCAACGAGTACGGGCCCACCGAGGCCTCGATCGGCTCCACGGTCCACCCGGTCGACCGGCCGCAGGAGGGCACCGTCCCGCTCGGCGGCCCGCTGCCCAACACCACCGCGTACGTCCTGGACGGGGCCGGCCGGCCCGCCCCGGTCGGCGTCGCCGGGGAACTGCACGTCGGCGGCGCGGGGCTGGCCCGCGGCTACCACGGCCGCCCGGACCTCACCGCCGAGCGCTTCGTCCCGGACCCGTACGGACCGGCCGGCTCCCGCCTCTACCGCACCGGCGACCTGGCCCGGGTGCTCGACGGCGGCGCGATCGAGTTCCTCGGCCGCATCGACACCCAGGTCAAGCTGCGCGGCTACCGGATCGAACTCGGCGAGATCGAGGCCGTGCTGACCGCGAACCCGGCCGTGCGCGACGCCGTCGTCCTGGTCCGGGAGAGCGCGACCGGCGAGAAGTCGCTGGCCGCCTACGTGGTCCCGGAGGGCGGGGAGTTCGCCGCCGACGCGCTGCGCGCCGACCTCGCCGAGGTGCTGCCCGAGTACATGGTGCCCTCGGCCGTCGCCGCGGTGGACCGGATCCCGCTCACCGCGAACGGCAAGGTCGACCGCCGGGCCCTGCCCGCGATCGAGCAGGCCGCAGGCGACCGGGACGCGCCGGGCACGCCCACCGAGGAGCGGATCGCCGAGGTCTGGGCCGAGCTGCTGGGCCTGCCCTCGGTCGGCGTCCACGACAGCTTCTTCGAGCTGGGCGGGCACTCGATCCTCGCGATCCGGATGACCTCCCGGCTCCAGGACGAGTTCGACGTCGACCTCTCGATCGCCACCGTCTTCGGCCACCCGACGGTGAGCCGGCTGGCGGAGGCGGTCGAGGACCTCATCAGGGCCGAGATCGAGCAGCTGGACGACTCCGAACTGGGCGACCCCGAACTCGTCCAGTAGTCCCCACGGCACCCCCCACCTCGCACCGACAGCGAACGACACGCGGCAAGCGCCGACCGACAACCGGCAAGTACACGAGGGAGCAGTAGCAATGAGCACCGGCGACAAGCGGTCGACCGAGCAGGACGTGGCACAGCGGCGCGAGGAGCTGCTGCGGCGCCGGCTGGCCGGCAAGCGAGGGGGTCGCCGGTCCGTCATCACCCGGGCCGACCGGGAGCAGGCGCTGCCGCTGTCCTTCGGCCAGCAGCAGATGTGGTTCCTCAACCGCCTGGAGCCGGACAGCGCCGAGTACCTGGTGCCGCTGGTGCTGCGCCTGACCGGCGCCCTCGACCGCGAGGCGCTCGGCGCCGCCTGGACCGGGATCGTCGCCCGGCACGAGATCCTGCGCACCCGCTACACGCTGGTGGGCGAGGAGCCGGTCCAGGTGGTCGAGGAGCCCCGCCCGGCGCCGCTGCCGGTCACCGACCTGACCGCCGTCCCGGCCGCCGAGCGCGAGCAGAGCGCCCGCGCGGCGGCCGAGACCGAGATCGCCACCCCGTTCGACCTGGAGCGGGAGCTCTCCGCCCGGGCCCGGCTGATCGCCCTCGCCGAGGACGAGCACCTGCTGGTGGTCACCTTCCACCACATCGCCTGCGACGCCTGGTCGGTCGGCCTGTTCGCCGAGGAGCTCGGCACCCTCTACGCCGCGTTCGCGGCCGGGCAGGCCGACCCGTTGGCGCCGCTGCCGGTCCAGTACGCCGACTTCGCCGCCTGGCAGCGCCGCGAGGTCACCGGCGAGGCCCTGGACCGCCAGCTCGGCCACTGGCGCGAGCGGCTGGCCGGCGTGCCCGTGCTCGACCTGCCCACCGACCGGCCGCGCCCGGCCCGCCGCGACCCGGCCGGTGACGCCGTCTCCTTCGCCGTCCCCGCCGACACCGCCCGCCGCGCCCTCGCGCTCGCCACCGCCCACGACACCACCCGCTTCACCGTGCTGCTCACCGCCTTCCAGGGCCTGCTGGCCCGCTGGACCGGCGGCAGCGACATCCCGGTCGGCGTCACCGTCTCCGGCCGCGCCCGGCCCGAGCTGCAGCCGCTGATCGGCTACGGCATCAACGTCGTCGTCGCCCGCCTCGGCTGGACCGGCGACCCGGCCTTCGGGGACCTCCTGGACGCCGGCCGCGCCACCGTGCTGGACGCCTTCGCCCACCAGTCGGTGCCCTTCGCCCGCCTCGTCGACGAGCTGCAGCCGGAGCGCGACGCCTCCCGCACCCCGCTCTACCAGGCAGACTTCATCCTCCGTGAGCACCAGGCACCCGCCTTCGAGCTGCCCGGACTGAGCGTCCGCGCCGAGACCGCCGACCGCATCGCCAAGACCGACCTGACCCTCGACATCGAGGACTCCCGGGACGGCGCGCTGCACGCCCGGCTGCGCTACGCCACCGCCCTGTTCGACCGGGAGACCGTCGAGCGGATGGCCGCCCACTACGTCCGGCTGCTGGACGCCGCCACCGCCGACCCGGCCGCCCGGCTGTCCGCCCTGCCGATGCTCGACGAGGCCGAGCAGGCACAGGAGCAGGCACAGGCGCAGGCGCTGACCGGCCCCGAGGAGCCGTTCGACGAGAGCGCCGCCGCCACCGTGCCCGCGCTCTTCGCCGAGCAGGCCCGCCGCACCCCCGACGCGCCCGCCGTCCTGTTCCGGGACACCGCGCTCGACTACCGGGAGCTCGACGAGCGCTCCAACCGCCTCGCCCGGCTGCTGATCGGCCGCGGCGTCGGCCCCGAGCAGCTGGTCGCCCTCGCCCTGCCGCGCTCCGCCGAGCTGGTCGTCGCCGTGCTCGCCGTGCTCAAGTCCGGCGCCGCCTACCTGCCGATCGACCCGGCCCACCCGGCCGACCGGATCGCCTTCCAGCTCGCCGACGCCCGCCCGGCCCTCGCCCTGACCGCCGCCGACACCGACGGCCTGCTCACCGACCCGGCCCTCGCCCGGATCGTCCTCGGCACCGACGCCACCGCCGGGGCGCTCGCCGCGCAGCCCGCCACCGCCCCCGCCGACGCGGAGCGCACCGCGCCGCTGCTGCCCGCCCACCCCGCCTACGCCATCTACACCTCCGGCTCCACCGGCCGCCCCAAGGGCGTCCTGGTCGGCCACGGCGCCCTCGCCAACCAGATGACCTGGATGGCCGCCGAGTTCCCGCTCACCGCCGACGACCGGGTGCTGTCCCGCACCGCGCTGACCTTCGACGCCTCGGTGTGGGAGCTGTGGCTGCCCCTGCTGACCGGCGCCGCCGTCCGCGTCGCCCCCGCCGAGGTGCTGCGCGACCCCGAGCTGCTGCTCGCCCACATCGCCGACCACGGCGTGACCGTCGCCCAGTTCGTGCCCTCGCTGCTCGCCGTCGCCGTCGCCGCCCGCGCCCACCGCCCGGGCGCGCCGCTGCCGCTGCGCCGGGTGTTCGTGGGCGGCGAGCCGATCGCCCCCGCGCTCGCCGCCGAGGTCGCCGCCGCCTGGGGCGTGCGGATCCACAACCTGTACGGCCCGACCGAGACCACCGTCCAGATCACCACCCACGCCTTCGACCCGGCCGCCGACACCGCGACCGTGCCGCTCGGCAGCCCGGTCCGCAACACCCGGCTGCACGTGCTCGACGCCGCCCTGCGCCCGGTCCCGGCCGGCGCGACCGGCGAGCTGTACGTCGCCGGCCACCAGCTCGCCCGCGGCTACCTGCGCCGCCCGGAGCTGACCGCCGAGCGCTTCCTGCCGAACCCGTTCGGCGCCGCCGGCGAGCGGCTCTACCGCACCGGCGACCTGGTGCGCCGCCGCCGGGACGGCCGGCTGGAGTACGTCGGCCGCACCGACGAGCAGGTCAAGGTGCGCGGCTACCGGATCGAGCCCGGTGAGATCGAGGCCGCCGTCACCGGCTGCCCCGGCGTCCGCCAGGCCGCCGTCCTCGTCCGCGAGGACCGCCCCGGGGACCGCACGATCGTCGCCTACGCGGTGGCCGAGCCCGGCGCCCGGATCGACGCCCGCGAGGTGCGTGAGCTGGTCGCCGCCCGGCTGCCCGAGTACATGGTCCCGTCGGCGGTCGTCGCGCTGGACGCGCTGCCGCTGACCCCCAACGGCAAGCTCGACCGGCGGGCCCTGCCCGCGCCGGGCGCCGAGGACCTCGCGGCCCGCCGCTACGTCGACCCGCGCACGGAGACCGAGCAGCGGATCGCCCGGGTGTGGGCCGAGGTGCTCGGCCTGCCGCAGGTCGGCGCCGAGGACGGCTTCTTCGACCTCGGCGGCGACTCCATCCGCGCCGTCCGCCTGGCCGGCGCGCTGCGCGAGGCTGGGTACGAGGTCGCCGTCCGCGACCTGTTCGAGTACCGCACGGTCGCCGCGCTGGCCGCCGCCGTCGCCGACCGGGGCACCCCCGCTCCCGTCGCCGCCGCGGTCGCGCCGTTCGCGCTGATCGACGCCGCGGACCGGGCGCTGCTGCCGGCCGACGCCGTGGACGCCTACCCGCTGTCGCAGGTGCAGACCGGCATGCTGGTCGAGATGCTGACCGGCGAGGGCGGCAACGCCTACCGCAACATCAGCTCCTACCGGATCCCCGACCCGCGGCCGTTCTCCGAGGAGGCGCTGCGTGCGGCCGTCGCGCTGCTCACCGGCCGCCACGAGATCCTGCGCACCTCCGTCCACCTGGAGGGCTTCGGCCGCCCGCTGCAGCTGGTGCGCGCGCGGGCCGAGGTGCCGGTCGCGGTGAGCGACGTGCGCGCCCTGTCGGCCGAGCAGCAGGAGCGGCTCGCCGAGGACTTCGGCCGCGAGGAGCGCGGCGCCTGGTTCGAGCTGACCGCCGCGCCGCTGCTGCGGATCGCCGTGCACGTCGAGTCCGACGACGCCTGGCGGCTCACCTTCAGCCACTCGCACGCCGTGACCGACGGCTGGACCGTCAACTCGCTGCTGGCGGAGCTGCTGGACTGCTACCGCGCGCTGCGCGACGGCCGGGAGCCGGCGGCGGCCGAGACGCCCGCCGTCCGCTACGCCGACTTCGTCGCCGCCGAGCTGGACGCGCTGGCCGACCCGGCCGAGCAGGCGTACTGGGCCGGGGTCGTGGGCACCCACGCGCCGGTCTCCGTCCCCGCCTCCTGGGCGGCGGCCGGTGGTCCGGAGGACGCCGAGCCGCTGCACGTCCGCGTCCCGTACGGCGACCTGGCGGACGGGCTGCGCACCCTCGCGGCCGAGTCCGGCGCCTCGCTGAAGACCGTGCTGCTGGCCGCCCACCTCAAGGTGCTGGCCACGCTGTCCACCGAGGAGGCCGTCCACACCGGCGTCGTCCACCACGGCCGCCTGGAGGCGGTCGGCGCCGACCGGGTGCTCGGCATGCACCTCAACACCCTGCCGTTCCCCGCCCGTCCGGGCGCCGCCCGCACCTGGCGCGAGCTGGTCGAGGGCGTGTTCGCCCAGGAGACCGAGACCTGGTCGCACCGCCACTACCCGCTGCCCGCGATCCAGCGCGCCGCCGGTGCCGGCGGGGAGCTGCTGCCGGTGCTGTTCGACCACCAGGACTTCCACCAGGTCGACCGCGACACCACCGAGGTCGACGGCGGACTGCGCGACGGCGGCAACGAGTTCGAGCTCACCGCGATCTCCCGCGGCGGCGGCATCGACCTCAGCACCACGACCGCCGTGGTGAGCCGGGAGAACCTGGCGCGCCTCGGCTCGATGTACCGCGCCGTGCTGGCCGCGATGGCCGCCGGCGGGGAGGGGAACGCCCGGGGCGCCGTCCTGCCCGAGGGCGAGCGCGAACTGCTGCTGGGCGCCTGGAACGCGCCGGTCGAGCAGCCGGTGACGGAGACCGTGCACGAGCTGTTCGCGGCCGTCGCCGCCGCCACCCCCGAGGCCGTGGCCCTCACCGCGGACGGGCGGGCCGTCACCTACCGGGAGCTGGACGAGCGGGCCAACCGGATCGCCCACCACCTGGTCGCCGCCGGTGCCGGTCCGGACGTGATCGTCGGCATCTGCCTGGAGCGCGGCGCGGACCTGCTGCCGACCCTGCTGGGTGTGCTGAAGTCCGGTGCGGCGTACCTGCCGCTGGACCCGGTGAACCCGGCCGAGCGCCTCGCCTACATGCTGGCCGACGCCCAGGCGCCGATCCTGGTCACCCACTCCGCCGTCGCCGCGGCGGAGTTCACGGGCACCCGGATCGTCCTGGACCGCGACGCCGAGGCGATCGCGGCCCGTCCGGCCACCGCCCCCGTGACGGAGACCGGGCCGGACAACCTGATCTACGTCATTTACACCTCCGGCTCCACCGGTCTGCCCAAGGGCGTCTGCCTCACCCACGCCAACGTCGTCCGCCTCTTCAGCTCCGCCCGCGACCGGTTCGCCTTCGCGGCCGACGACGTCTGGACCCTCTTCCACTCCTACGCCTTCGACTGGTCCGTCTGGGAGATGTGGGGCGCCCTGCTGCACGGCGGCCGCCTGGTTGTCGTCCCGCCCTCGGTCGGCCGCTCCCCGCAGGACCTGCTCGACCTGCTGGTCCGCGAGCGGGTCACCGTGCTCGGCCAGACCCCGTCCGCCTTCCGCGCGCTCGCCGCCCTCGCCGCCGACGGCGACCCCCGGACCGACGAACTCGCCCTGCACACCGTCATCTTCGGCGGCGAGCGGCTCGACATGTCCGAACTCCGGCCCTGGACGGACCGCCTCGGCGCCCGCCGCCCCGCGCTGATCAACATGTACGGGATCACCGAGACCACCGTCCACTCCACCTACCACCGGGTGACCGAGGACGACCTCGCCCGCCCCGCGCACAGCCCCATCGGCGTCCCGCTCGCCGACCTCACCGTCCACCTGCTCGACGCGGACGGGCAGTTGGTGCCGGTCGGCGTCCCCGGCGAGATCCACGTCGGCGGCCCGGCCGCCGCCCGCGGCTACCTCGACCGCCCCGAGCTGACCGCCGAGCGTTTCGTCCCCGACCCGTACGGCCCGGCCGGCTCCCGCCTCTACCGCAGCGGCGACCTCGCCGTCCGCCTGGCCGACGGCACCATGGAGTCCCTCGGCCGGATCGACAAGCAGGTCAAGATCCGCGGCTACCGGATCGAGCTGGGCGAGATCGAGGCCTGCCTGCGCGAGCACGCGCAGGTCCGCGACGCCGTGGTGGCGGTGCGCGAGGGCGAGGCGGGGGAGAAGACCCTCGCCGCCTACCTGGTCGTCGCCCCCGGGGCCGCCCTGGACGCGGCGGAGCTGCGCACCCACCTGGGTGCCGCGCTGCCGGAGTACATGGTCCCTGCGGCCTTCGTCGAGCTGGCCGCCGTCCCGCTGACCGCCAACGGCAAGGTCGACCTGCGCGCCCTGCCGGCGCCGGACCTGGCCGCGTTCGCGAGTGCGGCGTTCGTCGCCCCGCGTACCCCGGCGGAGGAGCGGCTCGCCGCGGTGTGGGCCGAGGTGCTGGGCCTGGCCGAGGTCGGTGTCGAGGACAGCTTCTTCGACCTCGGCGGCGACTCCATCCGCGCCGTGCGGCTCGTCGGCGCCCTGCGCGCCGCCGGCTTCGACCTCTCGATCCCGGACGTCTTCCAGCTGAAGACCGTCGCCGCCCTGGCGGCCCGGGTGGCCGGTCAGGAGACGGGTGAATCGCTGATCCGCACCGTCGAGCCGTTCGCGCTGATCGGCGAGCGGGACCGGGCCGCCCTCCCGGCGGGTGTCGTGGACGCGTACCCGCTGTCGCAGGTGCAGACCGGCATGCTGGTCGAGATGCTGGCCTCCGGCGACGAGCACGTCTACCAGAACATCAACTCCTTCCGGATCCCGGACGCGCAGCCGTTCTCGGTCGAGGCCCTGCGCGAGGCGCTCGCCACCGTCGTCGCGCGCCACGACATCCTGCGCACCTCGATGCACCTGGACGGCTTCAGCCAGCCGCTCCAGCTCGTCCACGCCCGGGTCGACGTGCCGCTCGCCGTGCACGACCTGCGCGGCCTGTCCGCCGAGGAGCAGACCGGGCGCGCGACGGCGTACGTCGCCGCCGAGCGGGCGGCGGGCTTCGAGCTGGCTTCCGCGCCGCTGCTGCGCGTCGCCGTGCACGTCGAGGCCGACGACGCCTGGCGGATGACGTTCAGTCACATCCATGCCATCACCGAGGGGTGGAGCTACCACACCCTGCTGATGGAGGTCCTGGCCTGCTACCGCGGCCTGGTCGAGGGCCGCGGCCTGCCCGCCTACGAGGCCCCCGCCGTCCGGTACGCCGACTTCATCGCCGCCGAGCTCGCCTCGCTGGCCGACGCCGACGACCAGGCGTTCTGGCAGGACGTGGTGACCACCCACGCCCCGACCGCACTCCCCGCCTCCTGGGCGGAGCAGGGCGCCACCCGCGAGAAGGTGCACGTCCGGGTGCCGTACGGCGACCTGGAGGAGGGCCTGCGGGCGCTGGCGGCCTCGGCGAGGACCTCGCTGAAGAGTGTGCTGCTGGCGGCGCACCTGAAGGTGCTGGGCACGCTGACGGTGGAGGAGTCCTTCCACACGGGTGTCGTCTACCACGGCCGTCTGGAGGCGCCGGGCGCCGACCGGGTGCTCGGCATGCACCTCAACACCCTGCCGTTCCCGACGAGTCGGGGCTCGGCCCGTACGTGGCGTGAGCTGGTGGAGGGGGTGTACCGGCAGGAGACCGAGATCTGGGCCCACCGCCGCTACCCGCTGCCCGCCATCCAGCGTGCCGCCGGCGCCTCGGGCGACCTGCTCGGCATCCTGTTCGAGTACCTGGACTTCCACCAGGTCGACACCGACGCGATCGACGCCACCGCCACCATGGGCACCGGCGGCAACGAGTTCGGTCTCAACGCCATTGCCCGGGGCGGGAACCTGGGGCTGAGCAGCTCGACCGACGTGGTCGGGCAGGCGAACCTGGAGCGGCTGGGCGGGATGTACCGCTCGGTGCTGGAGGCCATGGCGGCGGACCCGGACGGGGATGCCGGTGCGGTGTTCCTGTCGGACGCGGAGCTTTCGCTGCTGGCTGGTTGGGCTTCGGGTGGCGCTGCGGAGCGGCCGGCGGGCACGGTGCTGGACCTCTTCGAGGCGCAGGCCGTCGCGACGCCGGACGCTGTCGCAGTCGTCGTGGGTGACGTCGAGCTCTCCTACCGTGCGGTGGAGGAGCGGGCGAACCAGGTGGCGCACCACCTGCTTTCGGCCGGTGCGGTCGCGGACTCGCTGGTGGGGGTCTGCCTGGAGCGCGGCCCCGAGCTGGTGCCCGTCCTGCTCGGTATCTGGAAGGCCGGTGCGGCGTACCTGCCGCTGGACCCGACCCTGCCCGCCGAGCGTCTCGCCTACATCCTCGCCGACACGGCGGCCCCGGTCCTGGTCACCAGTACCGCCCACACCGCCACGCTCTCGGCCGTGCACCAGGGCACCCTTGTCGTCCTGGACACCGACCGCCGCCTCAACCGCCGCCCCACCACGGCTCCGGCGCGTTCTACGGACCCGGCGCAGCTCGCCTACGTGATCTACACGTCGGGCTCCACCGGCCGCCCCAAGGGTGTGATGATCCACCACGCCGGTCTCGCCAACTACCTGGTCTGGACGGTGGACACCTACGCCTCCCACGGCACCGGCGGCGCACCGCTGTTCTCCTCCATCTCCTTCGACCTCGGCATCCCCGACCTGTTCACGCCGCTGATCTGCGGCCAGGCGGTCACCCTGCTCCCCGACGGCATCGACACGGCGTCGCTCGGTTCGGCGCTCGCCGAGGCGGGTCCGTTCAGCTTCGTGAAGCTCACCCCCGGCCACCTCGACCTCCTCACCCACCAGCTGTCCGCCGAGCAGGCCCGCACCCTCGCGGGCGTCGTCATCGCCGCCGGAGACAACTTCCCGGTGAGCTTGGCCGAGCGCTGGCAGCAGCTCGCCGGCGTCGACGGCACCAAGGTCGCCACCGAGTACGGGCCCACCGAGATCACCATCGGCAACTCCGGTCTGATCATCGACACCCTGCCCGTGACCGAGGCGATCCCGCTCGGTGCCCCGATCCCCAACACCGGCATGTACGTCCTCACCGAGGACCTGCGGCCGACCCCGATCGGCGTCCCCGGAGAGGTCTACATCGACGGCGCCGGCCTGGCGCGCGGCTACCTCGGCCGCCCCGACCTCACCGCCGAGAAGTTCCTGCCCAACCCGCACGGCCCCGCCGGATCCCGCCTCTACCGCACGGGTGACCTGGCGCGGTTCCTGCCGGACGGGACCCTGGAGACCCTCGGCCGCATCGACAACCAGGTCAAGATTCGCGGCTACCGCATCGAGCTCGGCGAGATCGAGGCCCGCCTGCGCGAACACCCCCACGTCCGCGACGCCGTGGTCAGCGTCCGCGAGCCGCAGCCGGGCAACAAGCGCCTCACCGCCTACCTCGTCCCGGCCGAGGCCGCGACCCCCGACACCGCCGCCCTGCGCGCGTACCTCGGGGCCGCCCTGCCCGACTACATGGTCCCCGCGGCCTACCAGCTGATCGACCGCATCCCCCTCACCGGCAACGGCAAGGTCGACCACCGGGCCCTGCCCGCGCCCGACCTGGCCGCCTTCGCCACCGAGGAGTACCTCGCCCCGCGCACGCCGCTGGAGGAGCGCCTCGCCGCCGTCTGGTGCGAGGTCCTGGACCTGCCGCAGGTGGGTGTCGAGGACAGCTTCTTCGACCTCGGCGGCGACTCCATCCGCGCCGTCCGCCTGGTCGGCGCCCTGCGCGCCACCGGCTTCGACGTCTCGATCCCCGACGTGTTCCAGAACCGCACCGTCGCCGCCCTCGCCGAGCTGCTGGGCACCCGCGACCTCGGCCACTCGCTGGTCGCGGCCGTGGAGCCGTTCGCGCTCGTCACCGAGCAGGACCGCGCTTCCCTCCCGGCCGACGCCGTGGACGCGTACCCGCTGTCGCAGGTGCAGACCGGCATGCTGGTCGAGATGCTGGCCGGCGACGGCCGGAACACCTACCGGAACATCACCTCCTTCCGGATCCCGGACCCGCGGCCCTTCGACGCCGAGGCCATGCGCACGGCCGTGGACACGGTCGTCGCCCGGCACGAGGTGCTGCGGACGACCATGCACCTGGACGGTTTCTCGCAGCCGCTCCAGCTGGTCCGCGCCGCCGTCGCCGTCCCCGTGCAGGTCGCCGACCTGCGGGGGCTGGAGGCGGCGGAGCAGACGCGGCAGACCCTGGCCTGGGTCGAGGAGGACCGCGCGACCGGGGTCGACCTCGCCGAGGGGCCGCTGCTGCGGCTGGCCGTGCACATCGAGGCCGACGACGCGTGGCGGCTCACCTTCAGCCACCTGCACGCGATCACCGACGGCTGGACGGTCAACTCGCTGCTGATGGAGCTGGTCGGCGTCTACCGCGAGCTGTGCGACGGCCGCGAGCCGGCCGCGTTCGTGGCGCCCGCCGTCCGGTACGCCGACTTCGTGGCGGCCGAGCTGGCCGCTCTCGCCGACCCCGCCGAACAGGCGTTCTGGCAGGGCGTCGTGGACACCCACAGCCCGCTCGTGCTGCCGACCGGCTGGGCGGACGAGTCCGCCGGGGCCACCGAGCGGCACGGCCTGCGGGTCCCGTTCGCGGACCTGGAGGACGGCCTGCGCAAGCTGGCCGTCGAGGCGAAGACCTCGATGAAGAGCGTGCTGCTCGCCGCGCACCTGAAGGTGCTGGGCGCGCTCACGGCCGAGGAGTCCTTCCACACGGGCGTGGTCTACCACGGCCGGCTGGAGGCCCCCGGCGCCGACCGGGTGCTCGGCATGCACCTCAACACCCTGCCGTTCCCCGCCACCCGCGGCGCCCGGACCTGGCACGAGCTGGTGGAGGGGGTGTACCGGCAGGAGACCGAGATCTGGTCGCACCGGCGTTACCCGCTGCCCGCGATCCAGCGCGCCGCCGGTGTCGGCGGCACCCTGCTCTCGGTGCTGTTCGACCACCAGAACTTCCACCAGGTCGACGCCGATTCCGTGGACGTCGAGGCGACCATGGGCGAGGGCGCGAACGAGTTCGAGCTCGTGGCCATCGCGAGCGGCGGCGCGTTCAGCCTCAGCTGCGCGGCCACCGTCTTCGCGGCGGAGAACCTGGCCCGGCTCGGGGCGATGTACCGCTCGGTGCTGGAGGCGATGGCGGCGGACCCGTTCGGTGACGCCACCGGCGCTGTTCTGCCGGAGGCGGACCGCGCGCTGCTGCTGGGCACCTGGAACGCGCCGGTCGAGCGGCCGGTGACGGAGACCGTGCACGAGCTGTTCGCGGCCGTCGCCGCTGTCTCTCCGGAGGCGGTGGCGCTGACCAGCGACGGGCTGCACCTGAGCTACCGGGAGCTGGACGAGCGGGCCAACCGCATCGCCCACCACCTGGTGGCGGCCGGTGCCGGTCCGGACGTGATCGTCGGTGTCTCGCTGGAGCGCGGCCCCGACCTGATTCCGACGCTGCTGGGTGTGCTGAAGTCCGGTGCGGCCTATCTGCCGCTGGACCCGGTGAACCCGGCCGAGCGCCTCGCCTACATGCTGGCCGACGCCCAGGCCCCGATCCTGGTCACCCACTCCGCCCTGCCGGAGCTGGACTTCGACGGCACCCGGGTCGTGCTGGACCGCGACGCCGAGGCGATCGCGGCCCGTCCGGCCACCGCGCCCGTGACCGATGTGCGCCCGGACAACCTGATCTACGTCATCTACACCTCCGGCTCCACCGGTCTGCCCAAGGGCGTCTGCCTCACCCACGCCAACGTGGCCCGACTGTTCACCGCGACGCGCGAGCAGATCGAGTTCTCGGCCGACGACGTGTGGGCGCTGTTCCACTCCTACGCCTTCGACGTCTCCGTCTGGGAGATGTGGGGCGCCCTGCTGCACGGCGCCCGGCTCGTGGTCGTCCCGCCGACGGTCGGCCGCTCCCCGCAGGACATGCTGGACCTGCTGGTCCGCGAGCGGGTCAGCGTGCTGTGCCAGACCCCGTCCGCCTTCCGCTCGCTGGCCGCCCTGGCCGGCGACGCAGGGGCGGCGGTGGACGGGCTCGCCCTGCGCGCCGTGATCTTCGCCGGCGAGCGGCTCGACATGTCCGAACTGGAGCCGTGGACCGCCCGGTTCGGCGTGCACCGCCCGGCCCTGGTCAACATGTACGGCCCGACCGAGATCACCGTCTACGCGACCCACCACCGGATCGGCGACCACGACCTGGCCCACCCCGGCCGCAGCGTCATCGGCCACCGCCTGTCCGACCTCACCATCCACCTCCTCGACGCGGACGGGCAGTTGGTGCCGGTCGGCGTCCCCGGCGAGATGCACATCGGCGGCCCCGGACTCGCCCAGGGCTACCTGCGCCGGGCCGAGCTGACGGCGGAGAAGTTCGTCCCGAACCCCTTCGGCGCGGCGGGCACCCGCCTCTACCGGACCGGCGACCTGGCCCGCTTCCTCCCCGACGGTTCGATCGACTTCCTCGGCCGGATCGACAAGCAGGTCAAGGTCCGCGGCTACCGCATCGAGCTGGGCGAGATCGAGGCCCGACTGCGCGAGCACCCGCTCGTCCGCGACGTCGTCGTGGTGGTGCGCGAGAGCGAGGTGGGCGAGAAGTCCCTGGTCGCGTACGTCGTCCCGGCGGACGGGGCGGTGCTCGACACCGCCGCGCTGCGGACCCACCTGGCGAAGGCCCTGCCGGAGTACATGGTCCCGGCGGCCTTCGTCGAGCTGGCCGCCGTCCCGCTGAACGGCAGCGGCAAGGTGGACCACCGCGCGCTGCCGGCGCCGGACCTGGCCGCGTTCGCGGGTGCGGCGTTCGTCGCCCCGCGCACCCCGGCGGAGGAGCGGCTCGCCGCGGTGTGGGCCGAGGTGCTCGGTCTGCCGCAGGTGGGTGTCGAGGACAGCTTCTTCGACCTCGGTGGCGACTCGATCCGGGCCGTGCGCCTGGTCGGTGCGCTGCGCGCCGCCGGTTTCGATGTCTCGATCCCCGATGTCTTCCAGCTGAAGACCATTGCCGCCCTGGCGGTGCGGGTGGCCGGTCAGGAGGTGACCGGGTCCCTGGTGGAGACGGTCGAGCCGTTCGCGCAGATCGGCGAGCGGGACCGGGCCGCCCTCCCGGCCGACGTGGTCGACGCGTACCCGCTGTCACAGGTGCAGACCGGCATGCTGGTCGAGATGCTGGCCTCGGCGGACGAGCACGTCTACCAGAACATCAACTCCTTCCGGATCCCCGACGCCGAGCCCTTCGACGAGACCGCGATGCGCGCGGCCCTCGCCACCGTCGCGGCCCGCCACGACATCCTGCGCACCTCGATGCACCTGGACGGCTTCAGCCAGCCGCTCCAGCTCGTGCACGCGCAGGTCGAGATCCCGCTCACCGTGCACGACGTGAGCGCGCTCTCGGCGGAGCAGCAGCAGGAACTCGCCTTCGCCTACGTCGACGAGGAGTACGCCGCCGGCTTCGACCTCACGACCGCCCCGCTGCTGCGGATCGCCGTCCACATCGAGGGCGCCGACGCCTGGCGGATGACGTTCAGCCAGATCCACGCCATCACCGAGGGCTGGAGCTATCACACCCTGCTGATGGAGCTCGTCGCCGCCTACCGCAGCCTGCGCGACGGCCAGGAGCCGGCCGCCTACGAGGCGCCCGTCGTCCGGTACGCCGACTTCATCGCCGCCGAGCAGGCCGCCCTGACCGACACGGGTGTGCAGGCGTTCTGGCAGCAGGTCGTCGACACCCACAGCCCGGCCCGGATCCCGGCGAGCTGGGCGGCGACGGACGAGGCCGCGGCGCGCGAGACCTTCCACACCCGGGCGCCCTTCGCGGACCTGGAGGAGGGCCTGCAGCGGCTCGCCGCCTCGGCGAAGACGTCGCTCAAGAGCGTCTTCCTCGCCGCGCACCTGAAGGTGCTGGGCATGCTGACGGTGGAGGAGTCCTTCCACACGGGTGTCGTCTACCACGGCCGTCTGGAGGCGCCGGGGGCGGACCGGGTGCTGGGCATGCACCTCAACACGCTGCCGTTCCCGGTCAGTCGGGGTGCCCGTACCTGGCGTGAGCTGGTGGAGGGGGTGTACCGGCAGGAGACCGAGATCTGGGCCCACCGCCGTTACCCGCTGCCCGCGATCCAGCGTGCGGCCGGGAACTCGCGCGAGCTGCTGACCATCCTGTTCGAGTACCTGGACTTCCACCAGGTCGACACCGACACCGTCGACACGTCGGCCAACATGGGCAGTGACGCCAACGAGTTCGGGCTCAACGTCATCGCCCGCAGCGGCCGGATCAACCTGTACAGCACGGGTGCCGTCGTGAGCGGCGAGAACCTGGAGCGGTTGGGGGGGATGTACCGCTCGGTGCTGGAGGCCATGGCGGCGGACCCGGACGGGGACGCCGGTGCGGTGTTCCTGTCGGACGCGGAGCTTTCGCTGCTGGGCGGTTGGGCTTCGGGCGGTCGCGTGGAGCGGCCGGCGGGCACGGTGCTGGACCTCTTCGAGGCGCAGGCCGCCGCGACGCCGGATGCTGTCGCTGTTGTCGCGGGTGGCGTCGAGCTCTCCTACCGTGAGGTGGACGAGCGGGCGAACCAGGTGGCGCACCACCTGCTTTCGGCCGGTGCGGTCGCGGACTCGCTCGTGGGTGTGTGCCTGGAGCGCGGGCCGGAGCTGGTGCCGGTGCTGCTGGGCATCTGGAAGGCGGGGGCGGCGTACCTGCCGCTGGACCCGACGCTTCCCGCCGAGCGCCGCGCGTTCATCCTGGAGGACACCAGGGCGCAGATCCTTGTCACGGACACTGTTGGTTCGTTCGACGGGACGACTCTGCTCGTCGGCGACCTGGCCGGTGGCGAGGTCACGGCTCCGGCGCGTTCGACGGACCCGGCGCAGCTCGCCTACGTCATCTACACCTCCGGCTCCACCGGCCGCCCCAAGGGCGTCATGATCCAGCACTCGGGTCTGGTGAACTACCTGGCCTGGACGGTGGACACCTATGCCTCGCACGGCACCGGTGGTGCCCCGCTGTTCTCGTCGATCTCGTTCGACCTGGGTATTCCGGACCTGTTCACGCCGCTGATCTGCGGCCAGGCGGTCACGCTGCTGCCGGACGGCATCGACACGGCGTCGCTGGGTTCGGCGCTGGCCGAGGCGGGTCCGTTCAGCTTCGTGAAGCTCACCCCCGGCCACCTGGACCTGCTGACCCACCAGCTGTCGGCCGAGCAGGCCCGCGACTTGGCGGGTGTGGTCATCGCCGCCGGTGACAACTTCCCGGTGAGCTTGGCCGAGCGCTGGCAGCAGCTGGCCGGCGCGGACGGCACCAAGGTCGCCACGGAGTACGGCCCGACGGAGATCACGATCGGCAACTCCGGTCTGATCATCGACGCCCTGCCGGTGACCGAGGCGATCCCGCTCGGTGCCCCGATCCCGAACACCGGCATGTACGTCCTCACCAACGACCTGCGGCCCACCCCGATCGGTGTCGCGGGTGAGGTCTACATCGACGGCGCGGGCCTGGCTCGCGGCTACCTCGGCCGCCCGGACCTGACCGCCGAGAAGTTCCTGCCCAACCCGCACGGTCCGGCCAGCTCGCGTCTCTACCGCACGGGTGACCTGGCCCGGTTCCTGCCGGACGGGACGCTGGAGACCCTGGGTCGTATCGACAACCAGGTGAAGGTGCGCGGCTATCGCATCGAGCTGGGCGAGATCGAGGCCCGTCTGCGCGAGCACGCGCAGGTCCGCGACGCCGTCGTGGCCGTCCGTGCCATCGGTTCGGGCGAGAAGTCCCTCGTCGGTTACCTGGTCCTCGCGGACGGCGTCGTGCTGGACACGGCCGCCGTGCGCGAGCACCTCGGTGCCGCGCTGCCTGAGTACATGGTCCCCGCAGCCTTCGTCGAGCTGACCGAGATCCCGCTGACCGCCAACGGCAAGGTGGACCACCGCGCGCTGCCGGCGCCGGACCTGGCCGCGTTCGCCGGTGCGGCGTTCGTCGCTCCGCGCACGCCGCTGGAGGAGCGGCTCGCCGCCGTCTGGTGCGAGGTACTGGGTCTGTCGGAGGTGGGTGTCGAGGACAGCTTCTTCGACCTCGGCGGCGACTCGATCCGGGCCGTGCGCCTGGTCGGTGCCCTGCGTGCCGCCGGTTTCGATGTCTCGATCCCCGACGTCTTCCAGCTGAAGACGATCGCCGCTCTCGCAGGCCGGGTGGCGGGTCAGGAAGTGACCGGGTCCCTGGTGGAGACGGTCGAGCCGTTCGCCCTGATCGGCCAGCGCGACCGGGCGCAGCTGCCGGCGGGTGTCGTGGACGCGTACCCGCTGTCGCAGGTGCAGACCGGCATGCTGGTCGAGATGCTGGCCTCGGCGGACGAGCACGTCTACCAGAACATCAACTCCTTCCGGATCCCGGACGCGCAGCCGTTCTCCGCCGAGGCGATGCGCGAGGCCGTGGACACCGTCGTGGCCCGCCACGACATCCTGCGGACCACCATGCACCTGACCGGCTACGCGCAGCCGCTCCAGCTGGTCCACGGCGAGGTCCGGATCCCGGTCGGCGTTCACGACGTCCGCGGCCTGTCGGCCGAGCAGCAGACCGAGCTCGCCTTCTCCTTCGTGGACCAGGAGCGCGCCGCCGGGTTCGACATCGAGGCCGGACCGCTGCTGCGGCTCTCGGTCCACATCGAGTCGGACGCGGCCTGGAGGATGACGTTCAGTCACATTCACGCCATCACCGAGGGGTGGAGCTACCACACCCTGCTGATGGAGGTCCTGACCTGCTACCGCAGCCTGGTCGAGGGCCGCGGCGTCCCCGCGTACGAGGTGCCGGCGGTTCGCTTCGCCGACTTCGTCGCCGCCGAGCAGGTCTCGCTGAGCAGCGAGTCCGACCAGTCGTTCTGGCTGGACGTGGTGGACACCCACAGCCCGGCCCAACTCCCCGCAGCCTGGGCCGAGTCGGACGCTCCGCGTGAGCTGCTGCACCTCCGCGTCCCGTACCTGGACCTGGAGGACGACCTCCGCCGGCTCGCCGTCGACGCGAAGACCTCGCTGAAGAGTGTGCTGCTGGCGGCGCATCTGAAGGTGCTGGGCATGGTGTCGGGAGAGGAGTCCTTCCACACGGGTGTGGTGTACCACGGCCGTCTGGAGGCTCCGGGTGCGGACCGGGTGCTGGGCATGCACCTCAACACGCTGCCGTTCCCGGTGAGTCGGGGTGCGGCGCGTACGTGGCGTGAGCTGGTGGAGGGGGTGTACCGGCAGGAGACCGAGATCTGGTCGCACCGCCGTTACCCGCTGCCCGCGATCCAGCGTGCGGCCGGGAACTCGCGTGAGCTGCTGACGATCCTGTTCGAGTACCTGGACTTCCACCTGGTCGACACGGCGGCCGTGGACGTCGACGCGACGATGGTCGACGGCACCAACGAGTTCGCGCTCAACGTGGTCATCTCGCGTGGCAGCTTCGGACTCACCAGCGCGACCGACGTGGTCGGTCGGGCGAATCTGGAGCGGTTGGGCGGGATGTACCGCTCGGTGCTGGAGGCCATGGCCGGGGACCCGGACGGGGACGCCGGTGCGGTGTTCCTCGGCGAGGCGGAGCGTTCGCTGCTCGACGGTTGGGCTTCGGGCGGTCGCGTGGAGCGGCCGGCGGGGACGGTGCTGGAGCTGTTCGAGGCGCAGGTCGCCTCGACGCCGGACGCTGTCGCGGTGGTCGCCGGGGGCGCTCGCCTCTCCTACCGTGAGGTGGACGAGCGGGCGAACCAGGTGGCGCGCCACCTGCTTTCGGCCGGTGCGGTCGCGGACTCGCTGGTGGGTGTGTGCCTGGAGCGCGGGCCGGAGCTGGTGCCGGTGCTGCTGGGTATCTGGAAGGCGGGGGCGGCGTACCTGCCGCTGGACCCGACGCTTCCCGCCGAGCGGCGTGCGTTCATCCTGGAGGACACCCGGGCGCAGATCCTCGTCACGGACGCCGCGAGTGCGTTCGACGGGACCACCTTGTTGGTCAACGAGTTGGTCGAGGGACCAACAATCGCCCCCGCCCGTGAGACCGACCCGGCGCAGCTGGCGTACGTGATCTACACGTCGGGCTCCACGGGCCGCCCCAAGGGTGTGATGATCCAGCACGCCGGTCTGGCCAACTACCTGGCCTGGACGGTGGACACCTACGCCTCCCACGGCACCGGCGGCGCACCGCTGTTCTCCTCCATCTCCTTCGACCTCGGCATCCCCGACCTGTTCACGCCGCTCATCTGCGGCCAGGCGGTCACGCTTCTCCCCGACGGCATCGACACGGCGTCGCTCGGTTCGGCGCTCGCCGAGGCGGGTCCGTTCAGCTTCGTGAAGCTCACCCCCGGCCACCTCGACCTCCTCACCCACCAGCTGTCCGCCGAGCAGGCCCACACCCTCGCGGGCGTCGTCATCGCCGCCGGAGACAACTTCCCCGTCTCCCTCGCCGAGCGCTGGCGGCAGCTGGCGGGTGCGGACGGTACGAAGGTCGCCACGGAGTACGGGCCCACCGAGATCACCATCGGCAACTCCGGTCTGATCATCGACACCCTGCCCGTGACCGAAGCGATCCCGCTCGGTGCCCCGATCCCCAACACCGGCATGTACGTCCTCACCGAGGAACTGCGGCCGACCCCGATCGGCGTCGCCGGAGAGGTCTACATCGACGGCGCCGGCCTGGCGCGCGGCTACCTCGGCCGCCCCGACCTCACCGCCGAGAAGTTCCTGCCCAACCCGCACGGCCCCGCCGGCTCCCGCCTCTACCGCACCGGCGACGTGGCCCGCTTCCTGCCGGACGGCACCCTGGAGACCCTCGGCCGCATCGACAACCAGGTCAAGATCCGCGGTTACCGCATCGAACTCGGCGAGATCGAGGCCCGCCTGCGCGAACACCCCCACGTCCGCGACGCCGTCGTGGCCGTCCGCACCCTCGGCTCCGGCGAGAAGTCCCTCGTCGCCTACCTCGTCCTCGCGGACGACACCGCCGAAGCCACCACCCCCGACGTCCGCGCCTTCCTCGCCGAGTCGCTCCCCGACTACATGGTCCCGGCCGCCGTCATGGCCATCGGAAGCATCCCGCTGACCGCCAACGGCAAGGTGGACCACCGCGCCCTGCCGTCCCCGGACCTGGCCGCCTTCGCCGGTGCGGCGTTCGTCGCCCCGCGCACGCCGCTGGAGGAGCGCCTTGCCGCCGTCTGGTGCGAGGTGCTGGGCCTGGCCGAGGTGGGCGTCGAGGACAGCTTCTTCGACCTCGGCGGCGACTCCATCCGCGCCGTGCGGCTCGTCGGTGCCCTGCGCGCCGCCGGGTACGACGTCTCGATCCCCGACGTCTTCCAGCTGAAGACCGTCGCCGCTCTCGCGGGCCGCGTGGCGGGCCAGGAGGCGGGCGCCTCCCTCGTCGAGACCGTCGA
Organism: Kitasatospora purpeofusca; assembly: GCF_036010405.1. NCBI lineage: Bacteria > Bacillati > Actinomycetota > Actinomycetes > Kitasatosporales > Streptomycetaceae > Kitasatospora > Kitasatospora purpeofusca. The sequence continues at coordinate 5,450,655 of NZ_CP108561.1, forward strand.
GCCCTTCGTCCTGATCGGCGACCGCGACCGGGCCGCCCTCCCGGCGGGTGTCGTGGACGCGTACCCGCTGTCGCAGGTGCAGACCGGCATGCTGATCGAGATGCTGGCCGCCGGGGACGGCAACGTCTACCGCAACATCAACTCCTTCCGGATCCCGGACGCCGAGGTCTTCGACGCGGCCGCGATGCGCGCGGCCCTGGACACCGTCGTGGCCCGCCACGACATCCTGCGGACCACCATGCACCTGGACGGGTTCTCGCAGCCGCTCCAGCTGGTCCACGGGAGCACCGCGGTCCCGCTGGCCGTCCACGACCTGCGCGGTCTGTCGGCCGAGCAGCAGACCGACCGCAGCCTCGCCTTCGTCGCCGACGAGCACGCGGCGGGCTTCGACCTGGCCGCCGGTCCGCTGCTGCGGACCGCCGTGCACATCGAGGCGGACGACGCGTGGCGGCTCACCTTCAGCCACATCCACGCGACCACGGACGGCTGGACGGTCAATTCGCTGCTGATGGAGCTGGTCGCGCTCTACCGCGAGCTGCGCGACGGCCGGGAGCCGGCCGCCTACGAGGCGCCGTCGGTGCGGTTCGCGGACTTCGTCGCCGCCGAGCAGGTCTCGCTGAGCAGCGCGGACGACCAGTCCTTCTGGCAGGGGATCCTGGACACCCACGCCCCGATGGTGCTCCCCACCGCCTGGGCCGACAGCGCGGGAAGCGCCGGTCAGCTCAACGAGCGGGTGCCGTTCGCCGACCTGGAGGACGGCCTGCGCAGGCTGGCGACCGCGACCGGGACGGCTCTCAAGAGCGTGCTGCTGGCCGCGCACCTGAAGGTGCTCGGTGCGCTCACGGCCGAGGAGGCGTTCCACACCGGCGTGGTGTACCACGGCCGGCTGGAGGCCCCCGGCTCCGACCGGGTGCTCGGCATGCACCTCAACACCCTGCCGTTCCCCGCCACCCGCGGCGCCCGGACCTGGCACGAGCTGGTCGAGGGCGTGTACGCCCGGGAGACCGAGATCTGGTCGCACCGCCGCTACCCGCTGCCCGCCATCCAGAGCGCCGCCGGGACCGCTGGGGCGCAGGAACTGCTGTCGACCGTCTTCGAGTGCCACGACTTCCACCAGGTGGACGCCGGCTCCGTGGACGTCGGCGCGACGCTCGGCGACGGTGCCAACGAGTTCGCCCTCGCGGCGATCGCGGCCGGCGGGCGGATCAACCTCGGGACGTCCGGCGCCGTGATGGGCCGGGCCGAGCTGACCCGCCTCGGGGCGATGTACCGCTCGGTGCTGGAGGCGATGGCGGCGGACCCGTTCGGCGACGCTACCGGGCCCGTTCTGCCGGAGGCGGACCGTGCGCTGCTGCTGGGTGCGTGGAACGCGCCGGTCGAGCGGCCGGTGACGGAGACCGTGCACGAGCTGTTCGCGGCTGTGGCCGCCGCGACCCCCGAGGCGGTGGCGCTGACCAGCGGGGAGGTGCACCTGAGCTACCGGGAGCTGGACGAGCGGGCCAACCGGATCGCCCACCACCTGGTGGCGGCCGGTGCCGGTCCGGACGTGATCGTCGGTGTCTCGCTGGAGCGCGGCCCCGACCTGATTCCGACGCTGCTGGGTGTACTGAAGTCCGGTGCGGCCTATCTGCCGCTGGACCCGGTGAACCCGGCCGAGCGCCTCGCCTACATGCTGGCCGACGCCCAGGCCCCGATCCTGGTCACCCACTCCGCCCTGCCGGAGCTGGACTTCGACGGCACCCGGGTCCTGGTCGACCTCGACGCGCAGGCGATCGAGGCCCGTCCCGCCACCGCCCCCGTCACGGCGACCGAGCCTGACAACCTGATCTACGTCATCTACACCTCCGGCTCCACCGGCCTGCCCAAGGGCGTCTGCCTCACCCACGCCAACGTGGCCCGCCACTTCGCGTCCACCGCCGGGCAGTTCGGCTTCTCGGCGGCCGACGTGGTCACCCAGTCGCACTCCTACGCCTTCGACGTCTCCGTCTGGGAGATGTGGAGCGCCCTGCTGCACGGCGGCCGCCTCGTGGTCGTCCCGCCGGCGGTGAGCCGCTCCCCGGAGGACCTGCTGGACCTGCTGGTCCGCGAGCGGGTCACCGTGCTGCTGCAGACCCCGACGGCGTTCCGCGCGCTCTCCGCTCGCGCGGCGGACGGCGACCCGCGGACGGCCCGGCTGGCGCTGCGCCTCACCGGCTTCGGCGGCGAGCGGCTGGAGCCCTCGGAGCTGCGGCCGTGGGCGGAGGCGGTCGACCTGGAGCGCACCGTCCCGGTCAACCTCTACGGCCCGACCGAGACCACCATGCACTGCGCCTACCACCGCCTCGGCGCCGCCGACCTGGCGCACACCGGCCGCAGCGTCATCGGCGGCCCGCTCGGCGACCTGACCGTCCACCTGCTCGACGCGGACGGCAACCTCGTGCCGGTCGGCGTCCCCGGCGAGCTGTACGTCGGCGGCCCGGCGCTGGCCCGCGGCTACCTGAACCGGCCCGGTCTGACCGCCGAGCGCTTCGTCCCGGACCCGTTCGGCCCGGCCGGCGCGCGGCTGTACCGCACCGGCGACCTCGGTCGACGGCTGGCCGACGGCGGCATCGAGTTCCTCGGCCGCGTCGACAGCCAGGTCAAGCTGCGCGGCTACCGGATCGAGCTGGGCGAGATCGAGGCGGCGCTGCGCGAGCACGCCTCGGTGCGCGACGCCGTGGTGACCGTGCACGGCACCGACGGGGGCGAGCGGCTCGCCGCGTACCTGGTCGGCGGGCCGGTCGCGGCGGAGGAGCTGCGCCGCCACCTCGGCAGCAGGCTGCCCGAGTACATGGTCCCGGCCTCGTTCACGGCGATCGAGCGGGTGCCGCTCACCGTCAACGGCAAGACCGACCTGCGGGCCCTGCCCGCGCCGGAGCAGGAGGCGTACGCCGCGGACCGGTTCGTGGCCCCGCGCACGCCGGCCGAGGAGCGGCTCGCCGCGATCTGGTGCGAGGTGCTGGGCCTGGCCCGGGTCGGTGTCGAGGACAGCTTCTTCGACCTCGGCGGCGACTCGATGCGGGTGGTCGGCCTGGTCGGCGCGCTGCGCGCCGCCGGGTACGACCTGACCGTCCCGGACGTGTTCCGGCTGCGTACGGTGGCCGCGCTCGCGGCCGAGGCGGCCGGGCAGGAGGCGACCGGCTCCCTGGTGGAGACGGTGGAGCCGTTCGCCCTGGTCGGCGCCCCGGACCGGGCCGCCCTCCCCGCGGACGTCGTGGACGCCTACCCGCTCACCCAGGTGCAGACCGGCATGCTGATCGAGCTGCTGACGGCCGAGGACGCGGGGCTCTACCACAGCATCAACTCGTTCCGGATCCCCGACGGCAGCCCGTTCTCGCCGGACGCCCTGCGCTCCGCGCTGGACCTGGTGACGGCCCGGCACGAGGTGCTGCGGACCTCCGTCCACCTGGACGGCTTCTCGCAGCCGATGCAGCTGGTGCACTCCGCCGCCGAGGTGCCGCTCGCGGTGCACGACCTGCGCGGCCTGGCCGACGCGGAGCGGGCGGAGCGCGCCGGGGCGTACGTGGCGGCCGAGCGGGCGGCGGGCTTCGAGCTCACGGCCGCGCCGCTGCTGCGGATCGCCGTTCACGTCGAGGGCGGGGACGCGTGGCGGCTGACCGCCAGCCACCTGCACGCTGTCACCGACGGCTGGACGCTGAACTCGCTGCTGATGGAGCTGCTGGAGGTCTACCGGGCCGTCCGGGACGGCCGGGAGCCGGCTGCCCACGAGCCGCCGGCCGTCCGCTACGCCGACTACGTGGCGGCCGAGCTGGCCTCCCTGGCCGACCCCGCCGACCAGGCGTTCTGGCAGCGGGTGGTGGACGGGCACAGCCCGCTGACGCTGCCCGCCGCCTGGGCCGGGGAGTCCGCTGACGTCGCGGAGCGGCACGGCACCCGGGTGCCGTACGGCGACCTGGAGGAGGGCCTGCGGCGGCTGGCCGCCGGGGCCAGGACCTCGCTGAAGAGCGTGCTGCTGGCCGCACACCTCAAGGTGCTGGGCGCGCTCACCACCGAGGAGGCGTTCCACACCGGTGTGGTCCACCACGGCCGGCTTGAGGCGCCGGGCGCGGACCGGGTGCTGGGCATGCACCTCAACACCCTGCCGTTCCCGTCCGACCGGGGCGCCCGGACCTGGCACGAGCTGGTGGAGCGGGTGTACCGGCAGGAGGCCGAGGTCTGGTCGCACCGCCGCTACCCGCTGCCCGCGATCCAGCGGGCGACGGGCGGCGCGGCCGGGTCCGGCGGTCCGGGCCGGCTGATCACGGTGCTCTTCGACCACCAGAACTTCCACCAGGTCGACACCGGGACGGTCGACGTCGACGCCGGTCTCGGCGACGGCGCCACCGAGTTCCCGCTCACCGCGGTGGCCGGCGGCGGTTGGCTCACCCTCAACACCACCACCGAGGTGCTCGGCCGGGCGGAGCTGGCCCGGCTGGCCGCGATGTACCGCTCGGTGCTGGAGGCGATGGCCGCCGACCCGTTCGGCGACGCCGTGGCGGTCCACCTGCCGGCCGGCGAGCGGGAGCGGCTGCTCGCGCTCGGCACGGCCACCGCGCACCGCCCGGTGCTCGGCACCCTGCACGAGGCGTTCGCCGCGCAGGCGGCCCGGACGCCCGACGCGGTCGCGCTGACCGGTGGCGGCACGGAGCTGACCTACCGGGAGCTGAACGAGCGGGCCAACCGGCTCGCCCACCGCCTGGTCGCGCTGGGCGCGGGCCCGGACGCGGTGGTCGGTGTCTCGCTGGAGCGCGACGAGGACCTCGTTCCGACGCTGCTGGGCGTGCTGAAGTCCGGTGCGGCGTACCTGCCGCTGGACCCGGCGAACCCGGTGGAGCGGCTCGGCTACATGCTGGCCGACGCCCGCTCGCCGATCCTGGTGAGCCGGGGCGAGCCGGCGGCCCGGCTGGCGGGCTCCTTCGGGGGCGCGCTGCTGGACCTCGACGAGGAGGCGGCCGTCCTGGCGGCGCAGCCGGTCACCGACCCGGTCACCGCGACCGCGCCGGACCACCTGAGCTGCGTGATCTACACCTCCGGTTCGACCGGTCTGCCCAAGGGCGTGACGCTGACGCACGGCAACGTGCTGCGGCTGTTCACCGCGATCCAGGAGCGGATGGGCTTCACCGCCGAGGACGTCAGCGCGCAGTCGCACTCCTACGCCTTCGACTTCTGCGTCCAGGAGATGTGGAGCGCCCTGCTGCACGGCGGCCGCCTGGTGATGGTGCCGCCGCTGGTGGGCCGCTCGCCGGAGGACCTGCTGGAGCTGCTGGTCCGGGAGCGGGTCACGGTGCTCTGCCAGATCCCGTCGGCCTTCCGCGGCCTGGCCGGACTGGCGGGCGCGGGCGATCCGCGGATCGACGAGCTCGCGCTGCGCGCCGTGGTGTTCGGCGGCGAGCGGCTGGAGGTCGCGGAGCTGCGGCCGTGGGTGGACCGGGTCGGCCTGGAGCGGACCATGCTGGTGAACCAGTACGGTCCGACCGAGATCACCGTGCACTGCACGTACCACGTGCTGCGCCCGGAGGACTTCGACCACCCCTCGCGCAGCCTGCTCGGCGCGAACCTGGACGACCTGTCGATCCACCTGCTGGACGCGGACGGGCACCTGGTGCCGGTCGGCGTGCCGGGCGAGCTGTTCGTCGGCGGCCCGGGCGTGGCCCGGGGCTACCTGGACCGGCCCGGCCTGACCGCCGAGCGCTTCGTGCCGGACCCGTTCGGCCCGGCCGGTGCGCGGATGTACCGCACCGGCGACCTGGGCCGGCGGCTGGCGGACGGCAGCATCGAGTTCCTCAGCCGGGCGGACAACCAGATCAAGATCCGCGGCTACCGGGTCGAGCTGGGCGAGATCGAGGCGGCGCTGCGCGAGCGGCCCGAGCTGCTGGACGCGGTGGTCTTGGTGCGGGCCAACCCGCAGGGCGAGAAGTCGCTGATCGCCTACGTGGTCGGCGACGGCCGGGAGGCCGACCCGGTGCTGCTGCGCAAGCACCTGGCGGAGAGCCTGCCGGAGTACATGGTGCCGTCGGCCTTCGTGGTGCTGGACGCGCTGCCGCTGAACGCCAGCGGGAAGATCAACTTCAGTGCGCTGCCGCAGCCCGACCTGGCGGCCTTCGGGTCCGCCTCCTTCGTGGCCCCGCGCACGCCGGCCGAGGAGCGGCTCGCCGCGATCTGGGCCGAGGTGCTGGGCCTGGCCCGGGTCGGGGTCGAGGACAGCTTCTTCGACCTCGGCGGCGACTCGATGCGGGCGGTGCGCCTGGTCGGCGCGCTGCGGGCGGCCGGGTTCGACGTGTCGATCCCGGACGTGTTCCAGCTGCGCACGATCGCCGCGCTGGCCGGGAAGGCGGCCGGCCTCGCGGGCGGGGAGTCGCTGGTGCGGGCGGTGGCACCGTTCGCGCTGATCGACGGGCGGGACCGGGCGAAGCTGCCGGCCGACGTGGTCGACGCGTACCCGATGTCGCAGGTGCAGACCGGCATGCTGGTGGAGATGCTGGCCGCCGGATCGCCGTACGGCCGGAGCCTGTACCACAACCTCAACTCGTTCATGATCCGCGACGAGCGGCCGTTCGACGCGGCGGCGCTCCAGCGGGCCGTGGACACCGTGGTCGCCCGGCACGACATCCTGCGCACCTCGATGCACCTGGACGGCTACGCCCGCCCGATGCAGCTGGTGCACGCCACCGCGCCCTACCCGGTGCGGACGGTCGACCTGCGCGGCCTGCCGGAGGCGGAGCAGCTCGCGACCAAGCGCGGATACCTGCGCCAGGAGCAGGAGCTCCGCTTCGACCTGGCCACCGCGCCGCTGATGCGGATCTCGGCCGTGGTCGAGTCGGACGCCGCCTGGCGGCTCAACTTCACCTACAACCACGCCATTTCGGAGGGCTGGAGCTACAACTCGCTGCTGATGGAGGTGCTGGAGTGCTACCGGAGCCTGCGCGACGGTGCCGAGCCGGCGCCGTACGAGGCGCCCGCGGTGCGCTACGCGGACTTCGTCGCCGCCGAGCTGGCCTCCCTGGCCGACCCGGGTGACCAGGAGTTCTGGCAGGAGCTGGTGGACACCCACACCCCGGTGGCGATCCCGGAGGGCTGGGCGCGGCCCGGGGACGCGCCGCGCGGCCACGCCGTGCAGGTGCCGTTCGAGGACCTGGAGGAGGGGCTGCGCCGGCTGGCCGGCGAGGCCCGCACCTCGATGAAGAGCGTGCTGCTCGCCGTCCACCTCAAGGTGCTGGGCATGCTGTCGGCAGAGGAGTCCTTCCACACCGGCGTCGTCTACCACGGCCGGCTCGAGGCGCCGGGCGCGGACCGGGTGCTGGGCATGCACCTCAACACCCTGCCGTTCCCGGCCACCCGGGGCGGCGCGGCGACCTGGCGCGAGCTGGTGGAGCGGGTGTACGCCCGGGAGACCGAGATCTGGTCGCACCGCCGCTACCCGCTGCCCGCGATCCAGCGGGCCGCCGGGAACAGCCGCGAACTGCTGTCGATCCTGTTCGAGTACCTGGACTTCCACCACGTCGACACCGACACCGTGGACGTCGCCGAGGGCCTGAACGACGGCGTCAACGAGTTCACCCTGAACGTCGTGCCGAACCGGGGCAGGTTCAACCTGAGCACCTCGACCGCCGTCATCGGCGCCGAGCAGCTGGACCGGCTGGGCCGGATGTACCGGCTGGTGCTGGAGGCGATGGCCGCCGACCCGGACGGGGACGCCGCCGCCTCCTACCTGCCGGAGGAGCCGGCCGGGGCGGGAGCCGGGCCGGTCGCGGAGCCGCTCACCCCGGAGCTGTTCGCGGCCCGGGCCGGGGCCGCCCCGGAGGCGACCGCGGTGGTCGTGGACGGCGCCGCCGTCAGCTACCGCGAACTCGCCGACCGGGCCGGGCGGATCGCCCGGCAGCTGCTCGCCTCGGGCGTCCGGCCCGGGGACGAGGTCGGCATCCGCAGCGCCGAGCCGCTGTCCGCCCTGTACGGCATCTGGCAGGCCGGGGCCGTGTACACCGACGCGCCCGCCCCCGGCCGTCCCGCGGTGACGGACGACATCCCGGACAGCGCCGTGGACGGGGGCGCCCCGCTGCCGCCCACCGCGCCGGACCGCGCCGCCTGGACCGTCGAACGGGACGGCGCCCGGGTCACGGTGAGCCACCGGGAGCTGCACGCGCTGCTGGAGGCCGGTCGCGGGACCGTCGGCTCCGGCGGCCGGGCGGCCTGGCTGGTGGCCGGGATCACCGGGGTGGACGCGCACCTGGCGCTCACCACCGGCGCCCGCGCGGTGCTCGCCCCGACGGCGGACGCGGCCGCGCTGGTCGACCTGGTCGACCGGCAGCGGATCACCCACCTGCTGGCCGCCCCGGCCGGCTGGGCCGGGCTGCTGGCGGCGGGCTTCGACCACTACGCGGTCACCGCGCTGGTCGACGGCGAGCCCTCGGAGGATCTCGCGGAGGAGCTGCTCGACCGCGCCCAGCGGCTGATCTCCGTGCGCGGCACGGTCGTCGAGGAGATATAGGACCCCTATAGTGCCGCTCCCGAAGATACCCGTGCATGGATTCTCCCCCAACGAATATGGAGCTTCGCGGTCATGAAGACTGCCATCGAAGGATCCGACCGGTTCCGCGAGATTCTGGATCGTCTGGGCCGGATGTCCATCGACGACTACTACAACCCGTACCGGATGTTCGAGTGGCCGGAGGAACTCCCCTCCGACCAGCTGTGGATGAGCAAGGAGCTGATCAGCCTCCACGGCACCCCGGCGTTCGACGAGCTCGACCGGGAGCAGCTGCTGCGGCTCGCCCGCTGGGAGAGCGTCAATTTCTACAGCCTCAATGTGCACGGAATCCGTGAGCTGCTGATCGAGGTCGTCAACCGGGTGCACATGCCCGGATTCGAGGCGCCCTCGGAGTTCTTCCACCACTTCATCGGTGAGGAGAACGAGCACATGTGGTTCTTCGCCGAGTTCTGCCGCCGCTACGGGAAGAAGATCTACCCGTTCCCGCGGGTCAAGACGACCGTCCCCGGCGACGAGGCGACCGAGAACTTCCTGGTCTTCGCGCGGATCCTGCTGTTCGAGGAGATCGTCGACTACTACAACGCCTACATGGCCGACGACGCGACGCTGCCGGAGACGGTCCGCCAGGTCAACCGGATCCACCACCGCGACGAGTCCCGGCACATCGCCTTCGGGCGCGAGCTGGTCTCGCTGCTGTACGCGGAGCTCAAGCGGACCAAGAACGAGGAGGAGCTGGCCGGGGTCGAGCGCTACCTCAAGGAGTACATCCAGTTCTGCCTGCACTCCTTCTACAGCCTCAACGCCTACGAGGACGCCGGTCTGGAGGACCCGCTGGCCGTGCGCGCGGCCGTCATGCGCGACCCGAACCGCCGCGCCTTCGAGCGCAGGATGGTGCGCAAGCCGGTCTCCTTCATGGTCAAGTCCGGCATCTTCAAGGACGCCGAGCTGCTCGCCCCGGCGGCGGTCTGAGGCCATGCGGACCGAAACCCTGCACCCGCCGTACAGCACGGAGGGCGGATTCGCGACCCTCGGCCCCGAGCCGACCGAGCTGGTCCGGCTGCTGGACGAGACCTTCCGCGAGTGGGCCCTGCGTGACGGCGCCCGCCCGATGACCGCCCCGGCGCTGCTGCCGGTGGCCGGGCTCGCCAAGCTCGACTTCTACCAGAACTTCCCCCAACTCGCCCTGGTAGCCAGCCGGTTCGACCTCGCCGACGGCCGCCCGGCACCCGCCGCCGCAGCCGCCGCCGGGGCCGTCCCGGGAGCGGACCTGGACCCGGCGGCGCTCGCCCTGCCCTCCACCGTCTGCTACGGCGTCTACCTGGGCCACGCCGGCACCGTGCTCGCGGAGGACACCTCGGTCACCCTGGTCGGCCAGTGCTTCCGCAACGAGGAGCACTACGACGGGCTGCGCCGACTGATGTCCTTCCGGATGCGGGAGGTGGTGGCCCTCGGCAGCGCCGGGTTCGCCCAGCGGCACGTCGACCACTACGCGGACCTCACCGAGCGGTTCGCCCGCGCGATCGGCCTGCCGGTGGTCAAGGAGGCCGCGACCGACCCGTTCTTCGACCGGGAGGGCCCGCGCGCCCTGATGCAGCGGCTGATCCCGGTCAAGTACGAGTTCCTGTACGGCGGCACGGCCATCGCCTCGGTCAACACCCACCGCAACTTCTTCGGCGAGCGCTGCGACATCGGCGTCGAGGGGCAGGAGGGACCGGCCTTCACCAGCTGCGTCGGCTTCGGCTTCGAACGCTGGGTGCACGCGCTGGCCGACCACTTCGCCGGGGACTGGGACGCGGCCCTCACCGCCGTCGCCCGTGCGCGGGCCGATGTCGGCTAGGCCGATGTCGGCTGGGCCGATGTCGGCTGGGCCGAGGCCGGCCCGGGGCACCGACGGGATCCCCGCGGAGGGGGCCGTCCGCGTCGGCGTGGACATCGTCCGCACCGACCGGGTCCGGGACCTCCTGCGCGACCACGGTCCCGGCATTCTGACCACCATGCTGACCGCCCGCGAACTCGCGGACAGCGCCACCGCGGTGGGCCTCGACCTGCTCACCGCGAGCGGGCGGATCGCCGCCAAGGAGGCGGTCTTCAAGCTGCTGCGCGCCCGCGACATCGTGCTCCCGTGGCTGGAGGTCGAGGTCAGCCGGCAGCCCGGCGGCGCCCCCCGGGCGACGCTCAGCGGCCGGATCGCCGCGCTCGCCGAGGAGGCGGGCGTGCACGCCATCGACATCAGCATCAGCCACGACGGGGACTACGCGGTCGCGATGGCGGTCTCCAGCCCGACCCGACCCACCAGACAGGACCGTCCGGCCCCGGACGGCACCGAGAGCGAGGAGGACACCGTGCCGACGCCCATGCAGCGGCTGGAACAGTGGATCCTGGACAAGAATCCGCAGTACACCGAGATCGACCCGGACCTCGACCTGATCGAGAACCGGCTGGTCGACTCGCTGGCCTTCGCCGAGTTCGTCTACCTGCTCGGCCGGCTCACCGAGGTCCCGGTCGACGTCCAGAACCTGGACATCGAGGACTTCCGCACGCTGCGCCGCGTGGCCGACAAGTACCTCCTCGCCGGCGTCGACTGATGGGGGCCGGGATGCGCTACGCGGAGGACTTCGCCCCCGGCGACACCTTCGACCTCGGCAGCGTCGAGGTCACCGCGGACGAACTGCTGGCGTTCGCGGCCGAGTTCGACCCGCAGCCGTTCCACCTCGGCGAGGAGCTCGGCGAGCGGCACGGCTTCGGCGGACTGATCGCCAGCGGCTGGCACACCGCGGCCATGTTCCAGCGGCTCTACGTCGACGGCCTGCTCAGCGGGGCCGCGGTCGCGGCCTCGCCCGGCGTCGACGAACTGCGCTGGTTCAGCCCGGTGCGGCCCGGCGACGTGCTGCGCGGCACCGCGACCGTGGTCGGCGACCCCGGTCCCTCGCTCAGCCGCCCGGACTGCTCGGTGCTCCGGCACCGGTGCGAACTCACCGACGCCTCGGGCCGCCCGGTGTTCCGGATGACCCTGCACGTGCTGTTCCGCAAACGGCCCCGCGAGGAGGCGAACGCATGACGCGGCTCGACGAGGCACCGGCCGAGGTGTCCGGGGGTCCGAGGATGGCCGAACCGGTCACCTCCGGCGCCGCCGGCCTCCCGGACGACACCCCCGTCCTGGAGCGCCACCCGGAGCTGCGGTACTTCCGGGCCCGGCTCGGCGGCACCACCCTGCTGGACGTCCCGGCGCCCGCCGGCGGCGCCCGGATCGTGGCCAAGTGCGAGTTCGAGAACCCCACCGGCTCGGTCAAGGACCGGGTGGCGTACGCGCTGCTCTGCCGCGCCGTGCTGGAGCACGAGGGCCCCGGGCCGCTGAAGCTGCTGGACTACTCCGGCGGCAGCCTGGTCCGCTCCTTCGGGCAGCTCGGCCGGATCACCGGGATCCCGATGCGGTTCGCCGTGCCGAGCACGATCCCGGACAGCTGGCTGCGGCAGATCACCGCCAGCGGGGTGCGGGTCGACCCCGTCCCGGTGGAGCTCGGCATCGCCGGGATCATCGACCGGGCCTTCGCCGTCAAGGCCGAGGACCCGTCCTGGACCCTGCTGCACCAGATGCGCAACGAGGCCAATGTGGCCGTCCACGAGTGGACCACCGGCCAGGAGGTCCTGGCCCAGCTGGACGGCCGCCGGCCCACCCACTGGGTGGCGGCGATCGGCACCGGCGGCACCCTCACCGGGGTCGCCCGGGCGCTGCGCCGGGAGTTCCCGGACCTGGTCGTCCTCGGCAACACCCCCGGCGAGATGCCCTACGGCACCGAGGGCCCGCCCAACGGGCTCACCAAGTTCGCGGGCTCCGGCGGCCTCGGCCACGGGGTGCGCCAGCCCTTCGTGGCCGGACTGGCCGCCGACGCGGACCACCGCAGCGTCGAGTACGGCGCGGCCCTGGACGCGATGGTCCGGTTCGAGGCCCGCACCGGGCTGCGGATCGGCACCTCGGCCGCCGCCAACTGGCAGGTGGCCTGGGAGACGGCGGCGGCGCTCGGTCCCGACGACCTGGTGGTGACGGTGTTCCCGGACGCCGGCGCCGCCGAGGAGTGGGAGCGGGCGTATGCCCGGGCGGCTTCCTGAGCGGCTGCTCGCACGGGCGGTCGCGACCGCCCGCGAGGACCTGGGCGTGATCGTGGCCCGGGACCCGTCGGTGCGGCGGCGCCGGGAGGCGCTGCTGCACCCGGCGCTGCCCGCGCTGTGGACGTACCGGCTCGCGCACGGGCTGCACCTGCGCGGGCACCGGCTGGCCGCCCGGCTGGTCGGCAACCTGGGCCGGCTGGCGTCCGGCGGGGTGGAGATCCACCCCGGGGCGACGCTCGGCCGGCGGGTCTTCGTCGACCACGGGTCCGGGGTGGTGATCGGCGAGATGGCGGTGGTCGGCGACGACGTCACCATCTACCACCAGGTCACCCTCGGCGCCGTGGGCTGGTGGCGCGACAACGGCCGGGCCCCCGGCGCCCGGCGGCACCCCGTCGTCGGCGACCGGGTGGTGCTGGGCGCCGGAGCCACGGTGCTCGGACCGGTCCTGGTCGGCGACGACGCGCTGATCGGCGCCGGGGCCCTCGTCACCGAGGACGTCCCGGCGGGCGCCCGGGTGACCGCGCCGCCCGGCCTGGTCACCGTCCGCCGCCCGGGACAGAGCACGGGACAGAGCACGGGACCGGACCTCACCCTGGAGGAGAGCATTGAGTACGCCGCCGAGCACTGACGACCGGCTGGCCCGGGGCCTGGCCGAAATGGCCAGGATCACCGGCGGGCACACCCCGCACCTCGACGCGGTGGACGGCATCGCGCCGGACCTCGCCCGCTACGCGGTGGAGTTCGCGTTCGGGGACATCTACGCCCGGGGCGGGCTGAGCACCCCGGAGCGCCAGCTGATCACCCTCGGCGTGCTCGCCGCCCTCGGCGACGCCGAACCCCAGCTGGCCGCCCACGTCCGGGCCGCGTTCACGGTGGGCCTGACGGTCGAGCAGGTGGTCGAGGCGGTGATGCACATCGTGCCGTTCGCCGGCTTCCCGCGCGCCCTGAACGCCATGACGGTGGTCGAGCGCGTCGTCGCCGAGCGAGCTGCCACAGGGTGACTACCTGATCGTGATCGCCCCGGCGGCGGTGCGGACGGTGATGGTGCGGGTGGCGTCGCGGACGACCGGCAGGTTGATCTGCGGCGCGGTGCCGGCGGTGCTGCGGGCGTCGATCGAGTACTCGGCCCCGCCGGGCACCGAGAGGTCGGCGCCGCCGTCGCCGGTGGTGATCTCCACACCGGTGGGCGGAGCCGCGAAGGCGGCCCGGACGGTGCCCTGCCCGGTGGTGATCCGGACGGCGGACGAGCGGCTCCCGGTCACCGTCACGCTGCCCGAGTCGCTGCGCAGCGCCAGCGGACCGGCCGAGCCGACGACGCTGATCGTCCCGCTGCGGCTGGTCAGGTCCAGTGCTCCGCCGAGTCCGCTCGCGGCGATCTCGCCGGCGGCGGACTCGACCGAGGCGGCCAGCCCGGCCGGCACGGTGACCCGCAGCTGCAGGGAGCACACCGTCCCGCACCGGGTACGGACGAGCACCTCGCCGCCGACGGTGGTGACCGTGACCTCGGGCGCCGTCCCCTGGTAGCTGCCGGTGGCCGAGACCCGCACCACCGAGTCGTCGCCCGGGGTCAGGGCGACCCCGGCGCCGTCGGTCTCGATCCGCAGCCGGGTGCTGGCGGCGGCGTCGGCGCGCAGCGTGCCGGCGTAGTGGCGATCGGAGGAGAGCAGCGCGACGATCCCCCAGGAGGCGGCGGCGACGGAGACGGCCAGGACGGCGAGCCCGGCGGTGACGATCCAGCGGTTGCGGCCGGGCGTCGTCCCGTTCGGGCCGGGCGGGGTGGTGATCTCAGGCTCCCAGGTAGCGCAGGACGGCCAGCACCCGGCGGTGCCCGCCGTCCACCTTCGGCAGGTCGAGCTTGGTGAAGATGCTGTTGATGTGCTTGCCGACGGCGCTCATGCTGATCGTCAGGCCCTCGGCGATGTCGGTGTTGGACGCGCCCTCGGCCATCAGCTTGAGCACGTCCAGCTCGCGGGCGCTCAGTGCGGCCAGCGGGTCGCGGCGGCCGCCGCGGGCCAGCAGCTGCTTGACCACCTCGGGGTCGAGCACGGTCTCGCCGGCGCCGATCCGCTCCAGGGCCGCGACGAAGTCGTCGACGTCGTCGACCCGGTCCTTCAGCAGGTAGCCGATGCCGCTGCCGCCGCTGCCGACGAGTTCGACGGCGTACCGCTCCTCGACGTACTGGGAGAGCACCAGCACCCCGGTCCCGGGCCGTTCGGCGCGGATCGCGAGCGCGGCGCGCAGGCCCTCGTCGACGAAGGTCGGCGGCATCCGGACGTCGGTGACGACGACGTCGGGGCGGTGCTCGGCGACGGCGCGCAGCAGGGCCTCGCCGTCGGCGACGGCGGCGACCACCTCCAGGCCGGCTTCGGTGAGCAGCAGCGCGATGCCCTGCCGCAGCAGGGTGGAGTCCTCGGCGATCACTACCCGCATTGCACATCCACTTCGATCAGGGTCGGTCCGCCCGCGGGGCTGGTCACCCGCAGCCGGCCGTCCACGGCGGCGACCCGTCCGGCCAGTCCGGAGAGCCCGCTGCCCCCGGCGGGGTCGGCGCCCCCGCGGCCGTCGTCGCCGATGGTAACGGTGAGCCGGTCGCCGGCCCGGCGGATCTCCACCCAGGCGTTGCGGGCCCGGGCGTGCTTGGCGACGTTGGTCAGAGCCTCGCTGACCACGAAGTAGGCGACGGACTCGACGGCGGCCGGCGGGCGCGGCTCGGCCCGGACGTCCAGCCGGACGGGGACGGGGGAGCGGGCGGCGACGGCGGAGAGCGCGGCCTCCAGGCCCCGGTCGGTGAGCACCGGCGGGTGCAGGCCGCGGGCCAGGTCGCGCAGTTCGGCGATGGCGGCGCGGGCGTCGGCGCGGGCCTGTTCGACGATCTGCCGGGTGTCGTCGTCGCCGCTCTTCCGCAGCCGGGAGACGGCGCGGCCGAGGGTCATCGAGAGGGCGACCAGGCGCTGTTGGGCGCCGTCGTGCAGATCGCGTTCGATCCGGCGGCGCTCCTCCTCGACGGCGCGCACCAGTTGGGCCCGGCTCTCGGTCAGTTCCTCGACCCGGCGGGTGAGTTGCTGGTCCCTGGGTGGGGCGAGCAGGGTCCGGGCGAGGGAGGTGTCCAGGGCGCGCAGGGAGCGGACCGCGGGCGGGGCGAGGAAGAACCCGGTGAGTGCCGCGGCGAGGGCCACGAGCAGGGCGGTCCCGGTGCTGTCCACGGTGAGCGGGCCGAGCACGGCGTGCCCGTCGGGCAGTCGGGACCAGTAGGCGGGGAGGGCGGTCAGGGTGAGCGGGAGGGCCCAGGCGAGGACCGCACCGCCGTTGGTGAGGACGGACAGCGGCAGCAGGGCGAGGAAGTAGCCGGCCTGCCGTCGGGTGCCCCGGTCGGTGGCGAGGGCCCGGGCGGAGCGCAGCGGGGCCGAGGCGGAGAGCGCGGGGAGCGGTGGGGCGGGGAGGTCGGGGCCGCCGGTGGCGGCGTGCCGGGCGCGCTCGGCGGCGGCGAGGAGGTGCAGGGCCCGGCCGGCCAGGAGTACGACCGGCAGGCCGGTCAGGGCGACGGGCAGCAGGCAGATCCCGAGCACCAGGGTGAGCAGGACGGCGAGTCCGGCGAGTGCGGCGAGGCCGTCGGTGGCGAGGTGGGCGCCGGCGCGCCACAGGTCCGGTGCCACCGGTCCCCGGTACAGCTCCCGGTACAGCCCCCGGTGCGGCCGCCGGGCCGGTTGCGCGGTCCCGCTCGCCGTCGTCACCCGGAATCCCCTCCCCGACCGCCGGCCGGGCGGGTGCCCGGGTGGTTCTCCGACCGCCTGCCGGACGGGTGCCCGGGCGTTCCCCGGGCGGTGGTCCGGGCGGTGTTCCGGGGCCGGGCGCGATTGCCCCGGCACACCGGACTCTACGGCCTTTCCGCAGGTCAGTCCCAGCCGTTGTTCATGGCGAGGACGAGGGTGCCGCCCGGGGCGGCGTCGACGGCGGCGGTGACGCCCGGGCCGTCGGCGACGGTGGTGGTCGAGGAGTGGGTGGCCGAGGTGACGGCGGCGGGCCCGGCGAACACGGCGGCGGCGAGCAGGAGGCCGGCGGCCGGGAAGAGGCGGCGGGCGACGAAGGCGGTGCTGGTCACGATGGAACCCCCAGTGTCGGTGCGTCGATGTCCTCGATGCACCAGATCCAATGTGTTTGCGGCGGTTTCGCGCGGTTCGGCGCGTTTCCTGCCGTCTGGAATTGATCCTCACACGGGGTGGAACGGGGTGTCAGCAGATCCCGGAGCCATGGTGCTGCCATGGCAGGGTGTTGCCAGGGGGGATTTCCGGGGGTCAGTCCGACATGGCCACCAGGACCCGGCGGGCCCCGGTGAACGGGCGCCGTCCGTGTGCGACCAGCACATTGTCGATCAGCAGGACGTCGCCCCGGCGCCAGTCGACGTCGACCGCTGCGGCGAGGCCCCGGTCGCGGACCTGGACCACGTCCTCGGCCGGGATCGGCGAGCCGTCGGCGAAGGCCACCGACTGCGGCAGCTGGTCCGCCGGCAGCAGCCGGGCGAGGGCGGCGGCGGTCTCGTCGCCGAGGGCGGCGGGGTGCCACTGGTCGGACTGGTTGAACCACACCTCGGTGCCGGTGCGCGGGTGGCGGACGGTGGCCGGCCGGTGCTGGGTGACCCGGAGGCCGCCGTCCCGGCGCCACTCGGCCTCGGCGCCCGCGGCGGCGAGGAAGGAGTCCACCCGGTCGCGCTCGTCGGTCTCGAAGGTGTCCTGCCAGCTCTTGCCGAGGCCGAGGCCGCCGTGCAGGTTCTGGGTGTAGCGGACGCCGCCGGCGAAGCGCTCGCGCACCGCGTCGTCCAGCGACTCCAGCCACAGCGCCGCGTCGACGACCGGGGTGGCGCCGCCGGACTCCGCCGCGGTGACGCAGCAGAAGGCCAGCCGGGTCGGCCAACTGTGCGCGTAGGAGAGCTCGTTGTGCATCGAGATGGTGAACTCGGCCGGGTACTCGGTGGAGGTGTAGACGTTCTTGCCGACCTTGGTGCGCGGGGAGTTGCCGTGCACGTAGGCGAGCCGGTTGGGCAGCAGCCGGTCCAGTACCTCGTCGACCCGCTCCTCGGTCACGCCGAAGCCGCGGAACACCAGCGCCTTCTCCCGGTCGAGCAGCGCCTCCGGGTCGCCCTCGGCGTCGAGCCGGGACAGCAGCCCCTCGACGTCCGCCGCACCGGTCTCCGGGTAGATCTCGTACGGCTTCCAGCCAGTGCCCGTACCCATCGTCGGGGGCCCCTTCGTTTCGCTCGGTGCCACCCGGACCGGTGGCCGCCGGACAGGATCGCCGGGGACCCTATACGCGACCGATATTCGCGTCGCTGCCCCGGCCGGCGGACCCGGCGCGCCCCGCCCCGCCGTCCGGCCCCGGCCTGCCCCGCCGACCGGCCGTATAGGGACGGGATAGGCACCACGGCCACACTCCGGACATGACCGACCTGATCGCCCCCGGGGCGACCGACGCCGACGGCCGAAACGATCCGCGACCCGATCAACCGCTGCGCGCGAACAAGGACTTCCTCCGACTGTGGATCGGCGCGGGCGTCTCCCGCTTCGGATCCACCGTCAGCATGGTGGCCTACCCGATGCTGGTGCTCTGGGAGACCGGCTCGGCGACCGCCACCGGTGCGGTGGGCTTCGCCGCGACCCTGCCCAATCTGCTGGTCCAGCTGCCGGCCGGGGCGCTGGTGGACCGCTGGGACCGCCGCCGGGTGATGCTCTGGTGCGACCTGGTCCGGATGCTCGCCTTCGCCGCCGTGGCGGTGGCGGCCTGGCACGGGGCGGTGTGGCTGCCGCTGGTGCTGGCCGCCGCCTTCGTCGAGGGCACCCTGGGCATCCTGTACGGGACCGCCGAGCAGGCGGCCGTGCGCAGTGTGGTCCCGGTCGGCCAGCTGCCCGCGGCGCTGTCGCAGAACCAGGCCCGGGGCGCGGCGATCGGCCTGCTCGGGCAGCCGCTCAGCGGTCTGGTGTTCACCCTGGTCCGCTGGCTGCCGTTCGCCCTGACGGCGGCCCTCAACGCGGTCGCCCTGGTCTGCCTGCTGCTGATCCGCCGGGATCTGCGCCCGGTCAGGACGGAGCCGCCCAAGCGGCTGCACGTGGACATCAAGGACGGCCTGGTCTGGCTCTGGCGGCGGCGCTTCCTGCGGATCATGACGGGCGTCTTCGCCGGCAGCAACCTGGTGTTCCAGGTGCTGGGCCTGACCATGATGGTGGTGATCAAGGAGAACGGCGGCACCCCGACGACGCTCGGCGTGGTGTCGGCGGTCGGCGGGACCGGCGCCCTGCTGGGCGCGCTGGCCGCGGGCTGGTGGTCGGCGCGGTTCCGGCTCTACACCACGGCGGTGCTCGGCCATGCGGTCTGGCTGGTGCTGATCCCGCTGCTGGCCGTCCAGCACGACGTGGTGGTGATCGCGGCGGTGGCGACGGTGGTGATGTTCGTCGCCAGCGTGTTCAACGTCTCCGCCGGTGTCTACATGGCGCGGACCACGCCGGAGGAGCTCCAGGGGCGGGTGACGGGCACCTCGGCCTTCCTGACCTCGGGCGCGAACGCGCTCGGCTCGCTGCTGGGCGGCTACGCGCTGACCCATCTCGGGGCCGCCCGGACCGGGTTGGGGATCGGCGTGCTGCTGCTGGTGCTGACCCTGACGGTCGCGCTGAGCCCGACGGTCCGGGCGGAGACCCGCGGCTGAGGCCCGGGGCGTCCGGGAAGGCCGGGCGGGGAAACGCGGACGCGCCCGGGCCCGGTCGTGGGATCCCCCGCGGCCGGGCCCGGGCGCGCCGGACCGGCTCAGCCCGTCGGGCGGAGGTTGACCACCGCGCGGGCGAGGCCGCGCCAGGGGTCCGGGTAGTCGTGCCGGGCGTCGTCGCCGAGGCCGGTGGTGAGCAGCAGCACCAGCTCGGGCAGCCGGTAGGCGGACCCCCCGGACCCCCCGGGCCGCCCGGACCCCCCGGACCCCCCGGACCCCCCGGACCCCCCGGGCCGCCCGGGGGCGGCGACGGGCTCCAGCAGCCGGGCGTCGACCAGCTCCTCCAGGGCGCCTTCGGCGGCGGCCTCGGGCAGCCGGAGCAGCCGGGCGGCGGCCTCGGCGGGGAAGGCGCCGGTGCCGAACGCCGCGAGCGCGGGCAGGATCCGCCGGGTCCGCTCGTCGACGCCGTCCAGCGAGCGCAGCAGGCTGTCGCGGACCCGGAGTTCGCCGAAGCTCAGCTCGTCGAGCCGGGTGCCGGGGTCGGCCAGCCGGTCGGCCAGCCGGGCGGCGGACCACTGCGGCCGGGCGGCCAGCCGGACCCCGGCGATCCGCACGGCCAGCGGCAGTCCGGCGCAGGCGGCGGTGATCTCCCGGGCGGCCCGGGGGTCCGCCCCGATCCGCTCCCCGGCGACGGCGGCGAGCAGGTCCGTCGACTCCTCCTCGGTGAACGGCGCGAGCACGGTGGTGTCGCGGGCCGAGGCGCCGGTGAGGTGCCGGCGGCTGGTGACGATGAAGGCCGCGTCGGGCCCGGTGGGCATCAGCGCGGTGATCCGGCCGGTGCCGGGCGCGTTGTCGATCAGGACGAGCAGTCGGCGGCCGGCGCTGTGGGTGCGGTAGAGCCGGGTGAGCTCGTCCAGGCCGAGGTCGCGGTTGGCCGGTTCGACGCCGAGCGCGCGCAGGAAGCAGCTCAGCACCTCGGCCGGGTCCTTGGCCGCGCCCTCGCCGTCGCCGAGGTCGGCGTACAGCTGGCCGTCCGGGAACCGCTCGCGCAGCAGGTGCGCGGCGTGCACGGCGAGCGCGGACTTGCCGATGCCGGCCGGTCCGGTGAGGAAGGCGCGCCGGGTGCGGGCGATCGGGTGCGGCTCCACCAGGCGCATCAGCTGGTCGAGTTGGTCCTGCCGGCCGGTGAAGTCGGGCAGGTCCGGCGGCAGCATGGCGGGGGCGGCGGGCCGCAGCGCGACCGGTTCGGGCGCCGGCTCGGGCGCGTTCTGCGCGAGGCTGCCGTCCAGGACGCCCATGTGGACGCCGGTCAGCGCCTCCCCGGGGTCGACGCCGAGCTCCTCCAGGAGGATCCGGCGCCCGGAGTGGAAGACGGCGAGCGCGTCGGACTGCCGGCCGCAGCGGTAGAGGGCGGTCATCAGCTGGGCCCGCAGCCGCTCCCGCATCGGGTGCTCGGCGGTCAGGCTGGTCAGGTCGGGCACCAGCCGGTGGTGCCGGCCGAGGGCCAGCTCGGCCTCGTACCAGTCCTCCAGGGCCGCGAGGTGCAGCTCCTCCAGCCGCGGCCGTTCGACGTCGGCGAGGTGCTCGGTGACATTGGTGAGGGCCGGGCCGCGCACCAGGTCCAGCGCGCTGCGCAGTTCGCGGGCGGCCTCGGCCCAGCGCCGCCCGGCCAGTGCCGTGCGGCCGGCCCCGGCGGAGCGCTCGAACTCGGTGAGGTCGAGCCCGGCCCGGTCGGCCCGCAGCAGGTAGCCGCGCGGGCGGCGGATCAGCTCGACGTCCGGGCCGAGCCGCTTGCGCAGCCGTGAGACGTAGGTGTAGATCTGCGCGCTCATCGTGGTCGGCGGGTCCCACGCCCACAGCATGCTGCTCAGCCGGTCGTCGGAGACGGTCTGCCCGTCGGCGAGGATCAGCGTGGCCAGCACGGTGTGCACCTTCGTGCCGGGCAGTTCGACCATCCTGCCGTCGTCGTCGTGGACCTCCACCGGACCCAGGACACCGAGGTGCATGTCTCCCCCTGCTGTTTGTGGACGATGAGCCGTCGGGCGGGGGAGCCGGCACCGGTGTGCCGGCTTTCCGCCCAGCAGCGATTCTGTGCGCACATTTCGGCGGGGGGCAGGTGTGGCGACCGTCAGGATCTTGACGTGGCAGGGTGTGGCCACGGGGGGGAACTCAGCCCACGAGGCCCGGGTCGACCCAGCCCTGGAGCAGGGCCATCATTCCGGCCTGGAACTTCGTCCGGGCGCCCAACTGGGCTGCCAGGTCGGCGGTTTCCCGGCGCACGGTGCGCACCGAGACATCCAGTCGGCGGGCGATCATCTCGTCCGTGTAGCCCTTGGCGAGCAGGACCACGATCGCCTGGGAGCGCGGCGACAGCCCCGGTCCCGAGGTGGCGGGCGTGTCGACGGCCGACTGGGAGCTCTGCCAGACCCGTTCGAAGAGTTCGCAGAGCGCGCTGACCACGCCGTGGCCGCGCAGCACCAGGGCGCCCTTGCGGCTCTCCTCCGGGTCGACCGGGACGATCGCGGTGGCGCGGTCGTAGATCACCATCCGCGGCGGCAGTGTCGGCGCGACCCTGACCTGGGCGCCCTGCTCGGTGAGCCGCCGGGCGTAGGCCATGGTGTCGTTGTCGTTCTTGATGCTCTCCAGGTAGATCGAGCGCATCCGGACGCCGCGGCTCAGCACCGAGGTGTCCAGCGGGCGGCTCGCCTCGATGTTGGCGGGGGACATCGCCCCGGAGGGGACGAAGCCCATGACCTCCTCGGTGCAGCCGGAGGCCAGCGACTCGATCCGCAGCCGGACGGCGTCGATCCCGGTGAGGACCTCGCTGTCCGGATGCTGCCGGGTGTTGGTGAGGTCGGCGTAGTCGGCGACCACCTGGGCCAGCTCGCGCCGGCCGTACTCGACCTCCTCCAGCCGGCGCTGGAGCTCGGCCTCGCGGCGGTCGAGGAGGGAGCGCAGTCCGGCCTCGGGCTCCACCGGCCGCAGCTCCCCGGGCTCCTGCCAGGACGGCCGGACCAGCAGCAGCCGGGCCAGTTCGTCCATGGCGGAGCGGACCTCGGCCTCGGGCCGGCCGAGCCGTTGCGCGATGGCGGCGGTGCCGCTCGTCGGCGCCTTGAGCATTTCCTTGTACACGGCTTCGGTCAACGCATCAAGGCCGAGCGATCTGAGCATTCCCTCGTCCAAAGTCCGCGAAGTGGAGAAACGGGCGGATCGCCAGGGAATGCGCGGGCAGCATGAAATGGCCTTGCGCGAAGAGTGCGCACGGCGAATCAATCCCCCGGTTGAATCCTTGCCGACCTCGCTCTGAGTCTCTGGTACCGGGCGCTGGGTAGTCAAGCGGAGTGCGATCTCTTGGTTATTTCTTGGGAATCCGCTGACCCGGCAAAGCGGGCGGGGCCGCGGCGTCGCAATGGTTAATGGGAATTGGCCGGTCGGAGCCCCCGGGGTGAAGGGGCGCCGACCGGCCGGATCCGCCGCCGGATCAGGTGATGGTGACCACCTGCGGGGCGGCGACGCGCAGGTAGTCCGCGGCCGGGATGGCGACCGACCGGTCCAGCCTGGCCGCGTTGAAGTACAGCTCCGGCTCCTCGAAGAGGGCCGGGTCGGCGAGCACCGCGAGCTCGGTGTGGAACGAGAAGGGGGTGATCGTTCCGCTCACCGTGCCGCCGAGTTGCTCGGCGGTGTCCTGGTCGGCGAACTGGGCCCGGCCGCCGCCGCAGGCCCGGGCCACCTGCTTGAGCTTCACCCGGCGGTCACCGGGGACGACGGCGAGCACGTGCCGGTGCGAGGGTGTCGCACCGTTCCTGGTCACGGTGACGACCATGCATTTCGCGGCGGCGGAGAGCTTGTGGCCCCGCAGCTCGCTGGCGTGGACGGTTCGGCCCTCCGGCGGATGGTCCATCAGCCGGTAGGGGACCCGGTCGCGGTCGAACAGGTCGAGCAGTCGCCGGTATGTGGGTTCAGTGATCACTGGTCCTCCAGAGGTGTCGGATCGCGTTCACCGAATGGCTGCACGGTCCAGCGAAGGATCCACGACGATCTTCGCGTGGCGGTCCGGCTCGCCGAGTTCGGCGATGGCTCCGGTCAGCCCGTTCAGGCCGGTGGTGCCGGTGATGACGGCACCGGCGTCGATCCGGCCTTCCGCGATTTCTCGCAGGGTCTGCCGGTACTCGGCCGGACTGCTGCCGAAGGAGCCCCTGATGTCCAGCTCCTTGTTGGCGAGCAGCCCGGGGTCGATGGGGTCGGGGCGCAGGCAGACGCCGACCAGGACGATCCTGGCGGCGGCCGGGGCGCCCTCCACGACCCGGGCGAGCATGCCGGGGGCGCCGACACACTCGAAGACGGCGGCCTCGGTGGGGCGCAGGCCCCGGTACTCGGCGGCCATCCGGTCCATCATTCCGGGGATCACCCCGAGCGAGGTCCACCGGTCGTACGGGGACTCCACGGCGGGGTCGATCAGCAGGTCCGCGCCGAGTTGCGCGGCCAGCGCCCGGCGCCGGGGGGAGAAGTCGACGGCGACCACCGGGGCGTGGCCCCGGGCCTTGAGCACCGCGACCACGGCCAGGCCGACCGGGCCCAGGCCGATCACCATGGTGACGGTGCCCGGTGCGAGTTCGGCCCGGCGCACGGCGCGCGCCGCCACCGAGAACGGCTCGGTGAGCGCGGCGGTGTGCGGGTCCAGCCCGTTCGGCACCGGCAGGGTGAAGGCCTCGGAGAGGATCATGTACTCGCCGAAGCCGCCCGGGTAGGCCGGCGTGTAGCCGACGATGCCGGTGCCCTGAGGACCGGCGCCGATCGGCGGGCCGCAGACCACGGTGCCGACCGGCAGCGCCCCGACCGTGCCGGGGCCGTAGTCGACGATCTCCGCGGCGAACTCGTGCCCGAGCACGAGCCCGTCGCGGATGTCGTGCGCCGTCCCGCCGGAACGCCGGACGACGTCGTTGAACGCCTCGGGGTCGTCGAGCGCGTGCAGGTCGGAACCGCAGATCCCGCAGGCCAGGGTGCGCACCAGCACCTGCCCGGCCCGGGGCACCGGGTCGGGGACCTCCTCGACGACGAGCTTCCCCGCACGGGTGACGGCTGCGCGCATGTGACCGGCCTCCTGTTTCCGTCGCGTCCGGGTCAGGCCGGGGTCGCCGAGGTGGTCAGGCGCTCCTGGAGCAGGCCGACCAGCGCCTCGACGGTCGGGTAGTCCCAGGCGAGGGTCGGCTCGACCTCGATCCCGTACTCGTCCTCGACGTCGCCGCACAGGGCCAGCGCGTAGACGGACTCCAGGCCGTACTCGACCAGCTTGACGTCCGGGGCGATCTGCTCGGCCGGGATCTCCAGGTAGAAGGCGACCCGTTCGGTCAGCCAGGTGGTCAGTTCGGCGGCGGGCGCGGTGGTGCTCATGGTGGACATCTCCATCGGAAGGGGTGGTGGTCGGAGGTGGTGATCGGGTCGGTCAGTCGAGCGCGGAGGCGAACCCGGCGAGCGCGGCCGTGACCTCGTCCGGCCGCTCCTGCTGGGTCCAGTGCCCGCAGCCGGGGAGGATCCGGGCCTCCCGCAGCCCGGGTGCCCACAGCCGGAGGTCGTCGGCGAGCCGGGCGTGGTCGAGGCCCCGGACGACGAAGTCGTGGTCCCCGGCCAGGTAGAGCGCGGGCGGTTCGATCCGGGCCCGGTTGAGCGGGGCGGTGAGGTCCCAGTTGCGGTGCAGATTGCGGTACCAGTTGAGGCCGCCGGTGAAGCCGGTGCGGGCGAACTCCCCGGCGTACACGGCGAGATCGTCCGGGGTCAGCCAGTCGGGCCGCCGGCCGTCCGCCGGGAACAGGTCCAGGAAGCCGCCGTCGGCGGGCACGGCGGGGTCGAAGGCCGGCGCCTCCCCGGAGGTGCCGGCCAGCAGCCGGACCAGTCCGGCGGGCACGTCCCGGCCCAACTCGGCCTCGGCGCGGCCCGGTTCCTGGAAGTACAGCATGTAGAAGCGCTCGCCCATGGCGCGCCGCATCGCCGGCAGCGGCGGCAGGCCGGGCCGGGGCCGGTAGGGGATGCTCATCCCCGCCACGCCGCGGACCAGGTCCGGGCGCATCAGCGCGGTGTGCCAGGCGAGCTGCGAGCCCCAGTCGTGCCCGGCCAGCACCGCCCGGCGCTCGCCGAGCGCCCCGATCAGGGCGACGACGTCGCCGACCAGGTGGTGGATCGTGTACTGGTCGGCCCCGGCGGGGGAGTCCGTCCGGCCGTAGCCGCGCAGATCGGGGGCGACGGCCCGGAACCCGGCCCCGGCCAGCCCGGTCAGCTGGTGGCGCCAGGAGTACCAGAGCTCGGGGAAGCCGTGCAGCAGCAGGACCAGCGGTCCTTCGCCGGCCTCCGCGACGTGCATGGCGCGCCCGGCCACCCGCAGCGTCCGGTGGGTGACGCCGGGCAGCTCGGGGAGCGGAAGAAGCTCCGCGGGCTCAGCCACGGCGGGCCCTCCGTCGCGGGGCGGGCTCCGTGCCGAAGCCCATCAGCCCGGCCAGTTCGGTGTCGTCGACCAGGCGCAGCCGGGCCACCGGGGCGTCGGGGTCGGCCAGCGCGGCGTCGATTGCCCGCAGGAAGTGGCCGGCGAAGCGCTCGACGGTGGCGGGGTCGAACAGGTCCACGTCGTAGCGGAAGTCCACCGCGAGCGATGAGGCGCTCTGCCGCACACTCACCGCCAGGTCCAACTGTCCCTCGGCCTGGGGGAGTTCGAACGGCGCGATGGTGAGTCCGGCGAACTCGGCCGGTCGGCCGCCGTCGGCGTCCAGCAGCAGCCGCAGCAGCGGTTCGGGGGTGGCGGTGCCGACCAGGTTGAAGGTGATCCGGCAGAGCGAGGAGCCGGCGCCGGTGCGCGGCCGGTTGACCGTCCGGGTCAGCAGCTCGAAGGGGTAGCCGGCGCTGCCCAGTCCGGCCTTCACCTGCCGGTCGGCGGCCTCGGCCGCCTGGCGGAAGGTCGTACCGGGGTCGAAGTCCCCCCGGAAGACCAGGGTGTTGACGAAGTTGCCGACCACCTCGCGGACCACCGGGCTCATCCGGGTGGTGGTCGGGCAGCCGATCAGGAAGCCGTTCTGCCGGGTGCGGCGGTGCAGCAGGCTCTGGAACGTCCCCAGCAGCACCGAGAACAGCGAGACGCCGCTGCTGCGGGCGAGTTCGCGCAGCGCCTCGACCCGTCCGTCCGCCAGGTCGAGGTGGTGGGTGGCGCCGGTCCGGCTCGAACTCGCCGGCCGGGGGCGGTCGGTGGGCAGCTCGGCGGGGGCGGCGTCGGCGCAGGCCCGGTGCCAGTACTGCTCCATCCGCGCCCCGCGCGGCGAGTCCAGCACCGTGCGCTCCTTGGCCACGTGGTCGGCGTAGCTGCCCTTCGGCGGCGGTGGCGCGGTGGCGGGGCCGTCCCCGGCCGGGCCGTCCCCGCCGCCGGTCAGGAGGTGGTAGCCCTGCAGCAGGTCGCGCACGATCAGCCAGTTGGAGGTGGCGTCGGTGCCGATGTGGTGCCCGGCCATCAGCAGGACGGCGTCCGCCTCGCCCCGGCGCAGCAGCACGAAGCGGAAGGCGCCGTCCCGCTCCAGCCGGAACGGCTCGCGCAGCGCCGCCCGGGCCGCCGCGGCGAGACCCTCGGGGTCGGTGCCGGGCAGATCGCGGACCTCCAGGCCCGGCGGGTGGCGCTCCCCGACCAGTCGCACGGCCTGCCCGTCGACCTCCTGGAACACCGAGCGGAGCATGTCGTGCCGCTCGGCGAGTGCCTCGACGGAGGCGCGCAGGGCCGGCAGGTCGACGGCGGAGCGCACGGTCAGCGCGCAGCCGGTGTTGTACACCGCGGCGTCCGGGGCGAGCCGGTAGAGGAACCACAACGCCTGTTGTGCGTGGGAGAGTTGCTGGAGGTCGGTCATCGTCGTCTTCTGTTCCGGGGGTCGGTGTTTCCGGTGTCGGTGTTTCCGGTGTCGGTGTTTCCGGTGTCCGGGGGTCCGGGGGCCGGCGTCAGCGGCCGAGGAAGGCGGGCCGGGTGCCGTCGAGCTGGGCCCGCATGCCGATCCGCTGGTCCTCGGTGGCGAACAGGGCGGTGAACTGCCGTCTTTCGAGGTCGAGTCCGGCGCCCAGCGGCAGGTCGAGGCCGCCGTCCACGGCCCGTTTGGCGGCGGCCAGGGCCGCCGTCGGACCGGCCGCGAACCGCCGGGCGGTGCGCAGCGCGGCCTCGTACACCTCTGGGTCGGGCACGGTCTCGTCGACCAGGCCGATCCGCAGGGCCTCGGCGGCGGTCAGCCGCGCGCCGGTGAGGATCAGCCGCTTGGCCGGTCCGGCGCCGATCAGCCGGGGCAGCCGCTGGGTGCCGCCGGTGCCGGGGATGACGCCCAGCTCGATCTCCGGCAGCCCGAGCACGGCGCCCTCGCCGGCCACCCGCAGGTCGGCGCAGAGGGCCAGCTCCAGTCCGCCGCCGAGCGCGTACCCGGTGATCGCGGCGACCACCGGCTTGCCGATCCGGGCCAGCGCGTCCAGGGCGGTGTGCAGCCGGCCGGTGTAGGCGTCCACCTCGGCCGGGCTCCGCTCGGCGAGGTCCTTGACGTCGGCGCCGGAGCCGAAGACCCGCCGTCCGCCGTACAGGACCACCGCGCGGACGGCCGGGTCGGCGTCCAACTGGGCGGCGGCAGCGGTCAGTTCGTCCGGGACCCGGGGGTCGGTGCCGCTGATCCGGGGTCGCAGCAGTCGGACGGTCGCCACCGCCCCGTCCGTCGCGGCGTCCGGTTCGATCCGCAGAAATGTGCCCACTGTCTGTCCTCCTCCTCGGGTCCGGGTCCGGGTCCGGTAGTGCGGCTCAGGCGAGCTGCCGGCCGACCAGGTCGAATCCCCGGCCGTCCTGGTGGCGTTCGATCAGCTCGGCGAACACCTCGGGGTGCGCGGCGTCGGCCCCGGGCACCGGCGGGCAGCCGAGCCGGGCGGTCAGCCGGGCGAGCGCGGCGGCGAGCCAGCCGGTGCCGCGCAGGAACGAGCCCGGGTGGTCCGGGTTGTGCAGCCAGACGCCCAGGCAGCTCGCGGCCGCCAGCAGCACCCCGTACCGCTCGGCCAGCCGGAAGCTCACCGGGTCGGCCAGCGGCGTCCGGTCGCGCGGCGCCAGCTCCAGGCAGGACTGCCGCAGGGCGCGCAGCTCGTCCAGCAACTGGGCGCAGAGCGGGCCGAGCACGGGTTCGGCGGCCAGCCGGGCGGCGGCGTCGACCAGGGTGCCGATCAGCGGGTCCTCCCGGCCCGCGGTCACCCCGAGCCGGCCGAGGTCCAGCTCGGGCAGGTCCCCGGCCAGGTGGAACAGGGCGGCCGGGGCGGGGCCGTCGGTCAGCCAGCTCTGCCGGGCGAGCCTGGGCAGCTGCGGGATGACGGTGGCCTGGCAGACCGTGCCGCCGGCGTGCACCAGTGAGGCCACCGGCAGGTCCCGGGCGTGCTTCTGGAAGATCCCGTACGGGCCCTCGCGCAGGAACGACCGGGCGCCGAGCAGCACCGCGAGCCGGTCGACGGACTCCCGGTACAGCGTCGGCACCAGGTGCTTGACCGAGGCCGCGTACACGCTGGTGCGCTCGGGCAGGACGTGCAGGGCCCGGCAGACGGTGGTGGTGAAGCAGTCGGCGACCAGCAGGTCGAGGAAGGCCCCGGTGAGGACCGAGCGGGCGTGCGGGAGGTCGGCCACCGCGCGGTGGTAGAGCCGGCGGCCGAGCGCGAAGTCGGTG
This sequence comes from Kitasatospora purpeofusca, assembly GCF_036010405.1. Classification (NCBI taxonomy): domain Bacteria; kingdom Bacillati; phylum Actinomycetota; class Actinomycetes; order Kitasatosporales; family Streptomycetaceae; genus Kitasatospora; species Kitasatospora purpeofusca. The sequence continues at coordinate 5,479,648 of NZ_CP108561.1, forward strand.
ACGGTGCGCAGCTGCTGGTCCACCGCGCCGAGGGCGGCGGCGGGCAGGACGGCCCGGGTGATCTGGAAGGCGCGCAGGATGGTCTCCATCGCCTCGCCGGTGCCGCCGGCGATCGAGGTGACCGGCAGCGGGCAGTCCCGGAACTCCAGGCCGCCCAGGTACATCGAGCGCACGCCGGAGGTGCGGTAGCGGGGGAGGAAGCGCAGCCGGTCGCGGGGCGCGGCGGCCATGTCGACCAGCACCATCGAGTGGCTGCGGCTGCCCGGCTCCTCGCTGGTGCGGGCGAGCACGGTGACCGCCTCGGCGCGGGCCAGGTTGTTGATGATCTCCTTGCGGCCGTTCAGCACGAGTTCGTCGCGGCGCACCTCGGCCCGGAAGGCGGTGCGGGTCACGTCGTTGCCGGTGCTCAGGTCGGTGTAGGCGGCGGCGATCCGGCCGTTGCCGAGCAGCACTCCGGCCAGCCAGTCCTGCTGCTGGGCGCTGCCCTCGGACCAGACGTTGACCGAGCCGACCAGGTTGCTGGCGCCGTGGCCGAGGGCGAGCGCGCCGTCCCGGCGGAACAGCGGGCGCAGCACCCGGGCCAGCCGGTCGGCCCGGTCGAGCCGCCCGCCGAGCCGGCGCGGCACGAACTCGGCGCCCAGCCCGTAGGCGTCCAGGGCACGTTCGCCGGCCTGCAGCAGGTCGCCGCGCTCGTCGGCGGCGAGGAAGGCGTCGAAGCCGAGCGGGTTGTCCCGGTAGTCCGGGTCGCCGAGCAGGGCCTCCAGCGGGGCCGGGGTGTCCAGGGCGGCGTAGAGCGCGGGGGTGGTCGTGGCGGTGCTCATGCGGCGCCCTTCACCAGGGGGTAGTGGAGCAGGGACGGGAGGGTGCCGGCGCCCGACTGCTCGGCCAGCAGGGGCACCAGGCGGTCCAGGACGTCGTCCTGCGGGTCGGGGCGGCCCGGGGCGAGCCGCCCCAGCACCCGGGCCAGCGCGGCCTCCAGCCACAGGCCGTCGGCCCACAGCCCGGCCGCCGGTCCGGCGGCCGCCGCGGCGGCGGCGCGGTTGCGCAGCCACAGGTGGATCGCGGCCGAGGCGGCGTAGCAGGCGGTGTACCGCTCGGCCAGGACGAAGGCCGCGGCGGGCACCTCGACCGGGGTCGGGCGGTGGGCGGCGAGTTCCACGGCGAGGCCGTCGACGGCGGCCCGGACGGCCTGCGCCCGGCGGGCCAGCGAGGCGGGGACGGTGCCGTCGGCCGCGAGCGCGGTGAGCTCCTCGACGCCGTCGGCCAGCGCCTGGAGCAGGCTGGAGCCGGTCCGGGGCAGCAGGGACAGCCGGTCCCGGTCGAAGCCGGGCAGCGGGGCGGCGAGGTCGGTGGCCCCGGCGAGGCCCGCCGCGTCCACCGTGCGTCGCTTCAACCGGCTTGCCAGCAGCGGGAACTGGTTGATCAGCGCGTGCAGGTTGACCAGCGTGTTGCCGTCGAAGATGCCGACGATCCGGTGGTCGCGCTGGACCTTCTGGAAGCGGCCGTGCCGGTGGGTGCCGTCGGCGAGCAGCGAGCGGGCGCCGAGCACTGTGCCGAGCCTGGTGATCGCCTCGTCCACCAGGGTGGGGACGAAGTACTTGGTGACGGCGGAGACCACCGCGAGCTCGCCGGTGAGGGCGTGGATGCTGCGGCCGGAGACCAGGGTGACGGCCTCGGCGAGCAGGACGTCGGCGTAGGACTCGCCCAGCATCCGCCGGGTCTGCGGCAGTTCGGCCAGTCGGCGGCCGTAGGACTCGCGCTCCAGGGCGAAGCCCGCGGCCAGGTCGAGCGCGTTGTCGGCGGCGCCCAGCGACAGCGAGGCGCACAGGATCCGGGTCAGCTGGAGGCTCTTGAGGACGGTCTCGGTGCCCGAGCCCTCCGCGCCGACCAGGGCGTCGGCCGGTACCTCGGCGTCGGTGAAGGCCACCCCGCTGATGTCGGCGCCCCGGATGCCGTGCAGCCGCACCGCGGGCAGCGGCCGGTAGCCGGGCCGCCCGAGCCGGTGCTTGTCGATCATCAGCAGGCTGAAGTCGCGCGCCCCGCCCTCGTCGGCGGTGCGGGCCAGCAGGCAGACCCGTTGGCCCCGGTTGGCGTTGTTGATCAGCCACTTCTCGCCGTTGACCAGGTAGCCGCCGCCGGTGCGGTCGGCCCGGACCTCGCCCGCGAGCAGGTCGCTGCCGTGGTCGCGCTCGGTCAGCCCCCAGGAGACGACCGCGCCGTCCAGCACCGCCGCGGCCAGCTCCTCGGCCTGCTCGCGGCTGCCGCCGACCCAGACCGAGACCGCGCCGAGGAAGGTCTTTCCGTGCGCGATCGCCACCGTCAGGTCGCGCCGGGCGACGGCGCGCATCAGCTGCAGCACCTGTTCGTAGCTGTCCAGGGTGCCGCCGTACGCGGCGGGCACGTACTGCGAGGGCAGGCCGAGCACGTCCAGTTCGCGGCAGATCTCCAGCGGGAACTCCTCGCGCTCGTCCAGCGCCGCGCAGCGGGCGTAGGAGAACAGCCGGCCGTCGTCCTCCGGGTCGCCCAGGCGGCGGTCCATCGCGGCGGCGGTGTGGTGGGCGGCGTGGGCCGCTCCGGCGTGGGTCATTCCGCGCTCACCCCGGCCGGGGCGGCCGCGGGGGCGGCGGTGCGGTAGCGGGCGACGGTGGCCGGGTCGAGGTCCTCGAACAGCGGCTCCAGCTCCCCGGCGACGAACAGTTCGCGCATCAGCGTGCGCCGCACCTTCCCGCTGGTGGTCTTGCGGACCTGGCCGGGGCGCAGCAGCACCAGGTTGGGCACCCGCACCCCGAGCCGCGCCGACAGCTCGCCGCGCACCTGCCGGGCCAGCTCGGCCAGCTCCTCGGGCGTCGCCCTGGGCCGCCGGACCTCCTGGAGGACGACGATCTCCTCGCGGGGCGCCGGCACCGAGCAGACGCTGCCGCTCAGACCCTGGAAGCCCTCGTGCAGGCCGAGCACCTCGCGCTCGATGTCGTGCGGGTACAGGTTGCGGCCGTTGACGATCAGCACCTCCTTGATCCGCCCGGTGACGTAGAGGTGCCCGTCGTGCAGGGCGCCGGTGTCGCCGGTGCGCAGGAAGCCGCGCTCGCCCTCGGCGGTGACGGCGCGGAAGGTCTCCTCGGTGGCCTCCTCGTTGCGCCAGTAGCCGGCCGCGACGCTGCCGCCGCGCACCCAGATCTCGCCGACGCCGCCCTCGGGCAGGGTGGCCCGGGTCCGCGGGTCGACGATCCGCACGTCCAGGTCGTGCACCCGGCCGCTGCTCACCAGGGCCGGGCCCGCGCCGGGGCGCAGCTCCCCGGCGGCCAGGGCGTCGGCGTCGACGGCGGTCAGCACCGGCGGCTCGCCGGGCAGGGTGCCGGAGACGATCAGGGTGGTCTCGGCCATGCCGTAGCAGGGGCTGAAGTGCTCCTGGCGGAAGCCGGCCGGGGCGAAGCGCTCGGCGAAGCGGCGCAGGGTGTCGGCGTGCACGGGTTCGGCGCCGCTGCCCGCGCTGACCAGGGTGGAGAAGTCCAGCCCGGCCAGCTGGGCGTCGGTGACCCGGCGGACGCAGAGGTCGTAGGCGAAGTTCGGGGCGACGACGGTGCGGATCCGCTTGGCGCCGATCAGCTCCAGCCACAGGTGCGGGCGGCGCAGGAAGTCCATCGGGGCGAGCTGGTAGGACACCGCGCCGTGGAACAGCGGGGTGAGCAGCATGCCGATCAGGCCCATGTCGTGGTGCTGGGGCAGCCAGGTGCAGGAGCGGCTGTCCGGGTCGACGCCGAAGGCCCGGGTCATCAGCCCGAGGTTGTGGTCGAGCGCGCCGCGGGTGACCATCACGCCCTTGGGCGCGCTGGTCGAGCCGGAGGTGTACTGGATGATCACCAGGGCGTCGGCGGGGACATCCTCGGCCCGCCAGTGCGGGGCGTCCGGCAGGTCCAGCCCGTCGGTCGCCACGCACGGGACGTCCTCGGCGCCCGCGCGGGTCAGGAACCCGGCGGCGGTCTCCCGGTTGGCCTCGTCGGTCAGCACCAGCCGGACGTCCGCGTCCCGGACGATGCCGTCCGAGCGCGAGCTGTGGCCGCGCTGGGTGCTGGGCTGCGGGGCGGGCACGGCGACCACGCCCGCGTACAGGCAGCCGGCCAGCACGGTGACGAACTCCGGGCCGGTGCCGTACAGCAGCAGCACCCGGTCCCCGACGGCGCAGCGCTCGCGCAGCCAGCGGGCCACGGCCCGGGCCCGGCGGTCCAGTTCGCCGTAGGTCAGCGGCTCCTCGACGAGCCCGCCGGCGGCGGTCCGGACGAAGACCACCGCTTCCCGGTCGGGGATCTCGCGGCCGTGCCGGACCAGCCGGCTCACCAGGTCATCGGGCATCGGGGTGGGCGTCCTCTCGAACGGGTGCGGGTGCGGGTGCGGGTGCGGAGCAGGGGCTGGGGCGGGTCAGGCGGTGCGGCGGCGGGCCGCGCCCAGGACGCGGTGGAGCCGCAGGTCCGACTGGAGGTGGCCGTTCACATGGGCGAGCAGCTGCTGCTCCTGGGCCTGGAGGTAGAAGTGGTCGCCGGGCAGGATCCGCATCTCGAAGGCGCCGCCGGTGTACTCCGCCCACGCGGACAGCACCTCGGAGGGGCAGCCCTCGTCCTCGGCGCCCGCGTACGCCACCATCGGCGCGCGGTGCCGGGGCGCGTCCGGCACCGCCCGGTAGTCGGCGGAGAGCCGGTAGTCGGCCCGGATGCTCGGCAGCACCAGCTCCAGCAGCATCGGGTCCTCGATCGCGGTGAGCGAGGAGTGGCCGAGCTGCCGCAGCTCGTCGAGGAAGTCGGCGTCGCTCTCGGCCTGGGTCTCCCGGACCCGCAGGTGCGGCGGCTCCGAGCCGGAGACGAAGATCCGCAGCGGCTGGATCCCGTACTCGGCGTCCAGCCGCAGCGCCACCTCGTGCGCGACGACCGAGCCCATGCTGTGCCCGAACAGCGCCAGCGGCACGTCCGCCAGCTGCCGCAGGGCGCCGGCGATCCCGTCGGCCATCGTGTGCACGGAGTCCGCGAAGGGCTCGCCGATCCGGTCCTGCCGGCCCGGGTAGCAGGCCGCCAGCACCTCGATGTCGGCGGGCAGCGAGCGGGCCCAGTCCCGGTAGGCGGTCGGGGCGCCACCGGCGTGCGGGAAGCACACCAGGCGGCAGCTCGGTGCGGCGGTCGCGCGGTAGGAGCGGAACCACCGGGCTGGGGAGTCGGTCATGGGCGTCCTTCGGGACCGAGGGAGCGGGCGTCCTGACCACGGTTCCGCCCGCGCCTATATCCCCGCCATATCGGTCCGGGCCGCGGCGGTGTCGCGGGGTTGTGACGTCCGCGGGGTGGTGCCCGTCGCCACCTGGTGGCGACACTGCCGTCGAAGGGGGAGGCCGCGATGGGGGAACGGACGGAGTGGGCCGCCCGGGGCGGGAAGACGGTGCAGGTCGACTACCCGGGCCCGGCCCGGACGGTGGTGCTGACCCTTCCCGACTGTCCCCGAGGCCGTACCTCACCTTCGTCGTCGACGGTGGCGACGCGGCCGGGCGCATGAGGACGGACCACGCACCACCCTGCTCGACCAGGAGAAGCTGACGCCCTTCCAGCAGGACCGTGTGGTCGGTCCTGCTGGCGAGGCCGAAGCTCCGCTCATTGGTCGCCAGCACCTCCCGGCCGCCGTCCTCCGTGTGCCGGACCAAGCGGAACACGGCCCAGTGGTCGAGGACCGGGAGTTTCCGTCTCGGTCTGGCCGACCACGACGGCCAGGAATTCGGCGACCACACGATCTGGCTGATCAATGGTCGGCAGCGGGTTCTGCTCTGGGGCGGACGCCAGGATGCCTCGCTCGGCTCGGTCACGGTGCGGACCGAGGACTGCCACACGGAGTGGCGGCAGACGCTGCTGCCGCTCGAGGCGGCGCGGGAACTGGTGGGTCGGGTCGACGGGCGGGGCTACGAGGTCCTGCGCCGCTCCGGGCCCCCGGCGGTGCTGAGGGTCCAGCAGATCGGGCGGGACGCAGGGTTCCTGTCGGTCCGTACCGGCGGCGTGCGGGTCTCCGCCAGGGATGGGCGGGAGCTCTGCGGCACGGTGCCGGTCGGCTTCCCGGAGGCGGACCGTCCCGAGTTGATCGAGGTGCAGTCCTCCGGACGTTGGCGGCTGGAGACGGTGCCGCCGGCAGGGGTGCCCGCCTTCGACCGTGCGGCGTCCGGGGTGGGCTGCGCGGGGGTCCGCTGGACCGGGGGTGAAGGCCGGCTGACTGTCCGGCCCGCAGGGAAGCAGTCGGTCTCGGCGGTCGTACTGGACGACCGGTTGAACCGGCTCGGCCGTACCGTCGGACACGGGAGCCGGTTCGACCGGTCGCCGGACGAGCCCGCTCGGCTACGGCCGGGCTGCCTGGTGGCGGTCGAGGACGGTTTCCACTCGGGCTGGCGCCTGGCCGTCCGATGAACCGTCCGCCGGACCCGCCCGCTCCGGGCGGCGCCGCAGCAGCACCGCGACCAGCGCGGCGCCCGCCAGGGCGGTGAGGCCGGCGGCCAGCAGGGTGCGGTCGAGGCCGGTGGCGAAGGCGGTCCGGAGCAGTTCCCCGGGCAGCCCGGCCGGGGGCCGGCCGGAGGCCAGCGCGCCGGCGGTGGCCTCCGGGTCGGGTCCGGCCGCCGGGTGCCCGGCCAGGGCGTCGCGCAGGCCGCCGTGCAGGACGAGGCCGAGGACGGCGATGCCGAGTGCCTGGCCGAGCTGCCGGAAGGTGTTGAGGGCGCCGCCGGCCATGCCGCCGCGCTCGGGCGGGACGGCCGCCATCGCGGCGGACGCCAGGACCGGGCTGACCGCACCGACCCCGAGGCCGGTCAGGGCGAGGCCGGGCAGCAGGGCGGCCCAGCCCGAGGAGCCGTCCAGGACGCCCTGCAGCAGCGTGCCGAGACCGATCACGGCCAGTCCGCCGGCCAGCGGCACCGCGACCGGCAGCGCGGCGAGCCGGCGACCCGCCAGCGCCGGTACGGCGAAGGCGACGACGCTCATCGGCAGCAGGGTGAGCCCGGCGGCCATCGGGCCGAGGCCGAGTGCCGACTGCAGCCACAGCGAGATGTACGGCATACCGGAGAAGGCGGTGGCCGAGTAGACGGCGCCGCACAGCAGGACCCCGGTGAAGGCCGGCCGGCGCAGCAGCGCGGGCGCCAGCAGCGGGTCCGGGCTGCGCCGTTCGACCAGCACGAACACGGTGAGCGCCACGACCGAGGCGGTGCCCGCGCCCAGGACGGCGGGTGAGGTCCAGCCGTCCGCCCCGCCGCGGATCAGCGCCAGTACGGCCGCCCCGGCCGCGACGGTGAAGGCCGCGGCGCCGGGCAGGTCGAGCCGGCGGGCAGCGGGGTCGCGGGACTCCGGCAGTGTCCGCCGGGCCAGCACCACGGCGGCGAGCGCGAGCGGCAGGTTCACCAGGAAGATCGACCGCCAGCCCAGGTACTCGGTGAGCAGGCCGCCGGCCACCGGCCCGACGGCCGCCGCCGCGCCGCTGACGGAGCCCCAGACGCCGAAGGCCACCGCCCGGTCGCGGCCCCGGTAGGAGAGGTTGAGCAGCGCCATCGCGGTGGCGAACATCGCCGCGCCGCCACCCGCCTGGACGATCCGCGCCCCCACCAGGGTGGCGCCGTCCGGGGCGAGGCCGCAGGCCGGCGAGGCGAGCGCGAACACCGCCAGGCCCACCGTGTACACCCGTCGGCGGCCCACCCGGTCGGCGAGGGCGCCGAGGCCGAGCAGCAGCGCGGCCAGCGCCAGCGCGTAGCCGTCGAGCACCCACTGCAGGCCGTCGAAGTCCATGTCCAGCCCGGTACCGATGTCCGGCAGGGCCACGATCACGATGCTGACATCGGTCAGCAGCATGAACACCCCGAGGCAGACCGCCACCAGCGGTCCCCATTTGCGCATCCCCGTCGCCCCTCGCCCAGGCCCGGCCGTTGTGGCCGGACGCCCCGTCACTCTCGGCCCGGCGGCCGCTCCCGCGCCGCCCGCGGGGGTGGTTCCGGTGGATCTCGACACCGCCTACCATCCGGCTGGTGGAAACCGTGACGCTGGACGGGCTGGACCGGGCGCTGCTGCACGCCCTGCACGTGGACGGCCGGGCGCCGTTCCGGCGGATCGCCGAGGTGCTGGGGGTGTCCGACCAGACGGTCGCCCGCCGCTACCAGCGGCTGCGCGCCGCCGGGGTGGTGCGGGTGGTGGGGCGGACCGACGCCCGCTCGCTCGGCCAGGTCGACTGGCTGACCCGGATCCGGTGCGTGCCCGACGCGGCCGCCCCGCTCGCGGAGGCGCTGGCCCGGCGGCCGGACACCTCCTGGGTGAGCCTGCTGTCCGGCGGCGAGATCGTCTGCAACGCCCGCGGGCGGCTGCGGCCGGAGCGCGAGGAACTCCTGCTCGGCGCCCTGCCCCGGAGCCCGCGGGTGCTGTCGGTCTCCGCGCACTACCTGCTGCGCACCTACGTCGGCGGGCAGGTGGCGTGGAGCGGGCGGACCTCGGCGCTGACCGAGGGGCAGATCGGCCGGCTCCGCGCCGCGGCGACGGCTGGGGCGGGGGCGGCGGAAACGGGCGGACCAGCTGTTCCGGACGGGCTGGACCGGTCGCTGCTGGCGGCGCTCGCGCTGGACGGGCGGGCCCCGCTGGCCGCGCTGGCGGCCGGCGCCGGGAGCCCGGAGACGACGGTGCGCCGACGGCTGGCCGCGCTGGTCGACGGCGGACTGCTCTTCTTCGACGTGGACGTCGACCCCCGCCCGCTCGGCTTCGAGGTGGAGGCGTTCTGCTGGCTGACGGTGGCGCCGGGGCGGCTGGCGGCGGTCGGACGGGCGATGGCGGAGCACCCGGAGGTCGGCTTCGTGGCGGCGACCACCGGGCCGAGCAACCTGGTGGCGGGGCTGGTCTGCCGGGACACCGGGGCGTTCTACGACTACCTGACGCAGGGGCTGGGCGAACTGGAGGAGGTGGTCGCGGTGGAGACGGCTCCGCTGCTCCGGAGCGTCAAACGTGCCGGGATGATGATTCCGTCATCGAATAATCCATAAAGCCTGCCCCTGGCCGGATCATCGCTGATTCTGGCCAATTATTTGTCTACAGATCATAAGACAAATCGAGAATTCCATGATTCCCCTCGAAAATACCTCGCCATGACTTCGGGGCACCCTTAGTATCTGAACGAACACTTCTGGTGACCGTTCGGCCGCGCGCGGCGAAGGGGGGTGTCATGGGCGAACAGCTTCGAACCGTGCTGCGCCATGCCGCCTACCCGTTCCTGCTGGTCACCCTGGTCGGGATAGCCGTCGCGGCCCTGCGCCTGCGCTGGGATCTCGACCGGGTGAACCAGCTCTTCCTGATCGGCGTGATCGCTTTCATGGCCCTGCTCGAACGGTTGATTCCGTACGAACCGGAATGGTCTCCGAGCGTGCGCGAGTGGGGCTGGTACGGCGTCTACTTCCTGCTGACGATGATCGGCGGGGCACTGTCCCAGGTGCCCGTGGCGGCCCTCGTCGGCTGGTTGGCCCCGCCCCGGTCGGCGCTTCCGCCCTGGGTGGAGATCCCGGCCGCGCTGCTGCTCGGATCGCTGGCCAACTACCTGGTCCACCGCTGGTGCCACACCAGTCCGCGGCTCTGGCGGCTGCACGGCGTCCACCACGTCCCCGACAAGGTGAACGTCGGCAACAACGGGGTCAACCACCTGCTGGACGTGCTGCTCACCCAGGGCGCCGTCCAGCTCGCGCTGGCCGCGGCCGGGTTCTCGGTGCCGACGGTGTTCGTGGTCGGCCTGTTCGTCGTCGCCCAGGGCTACTTCGTGCACGCCAACATCGACGTCCGGATCGGCCCGCTCAACCACGTGCTCGCCGGTCCCGAGCAGCACCGCCTGCACCACAGCACCGATCTGGCGGAGGCCGGGCACTACGGCTCCGACCTGTCGGTCTGGGACCACGCGTTCGGCAGCTTCACCTGGCGGCCCGGTCGCCGGCCGCTCGCGGTGGGGCTGGCGGATCCGGCCGACTTCCCCGCCACCGGCCGGGTGGTCGCCAGCCATCTCCAGGCCTGGCGCCGCCCCGCCCGGGCCGAGGGGTCCCCGACCGGTACCACCTGAGCCGCCCCGTCCGTCCCAGCCCTGCCCCGCCCTGCCCGCCCCGGTTCCTCTGCTCCTCCCGACCGGCTCGCCCCTTCGGCCGACCCGGATTCCGGCCTGCCCGGAAGCCGGCGCGCGGCCGCTGTCCCCCGGCCCGCGCGGCGCTCCCGCAGCCCGCCCGCCCGCGCGCGCGAACGCAGCGACCCAAGGACTCGACTCCTATGACGGATTCCCGCTTCGTCAGCTCCCCGGACCTCCCCGAACGTCCCGAATCCTCCGAACGCTCCGAACACCCTGTCCCAAGCGGCCCGTCCGCCGCGCCGGGCGCCGGTCGGGAGAAGATCGCGATCATCGGGATCGGCTGCCGCCTGCCCGGCGGGGCCAGCGACCACCGCACCTACTGGCAGAACCTCCTCGACGGCAAGGACTGCATCACCCCGACCCCGCGCAGCCGCTACGACGTCGCCACCCTCGGCAGCCGGGACAAGGCCAAGCCCGGCCGGCTGGTCGGCGGCCGGGGCGGCTACATCGACGGCTTCGACGAGTTCGACCCGGCGTTCTTCGGCATCAGCGGCCGCGAGGCCGACCACATGGACCCGCAGCAGCGGAAGCTGCTGGAGGTGGCCTGGGAGGCACTGGAGGACGGCGGACAGAAGCCGGCCGAACTGGCGGGCCGTGAGGTCGGCGTCTACGTCGGCGCGTTCACCCTGGACTACAAGATCGTCCAGTTCTCGGACCTCTCCTTCGAGACCCTCGCCGCGCACACCGCCACCGGCACCATGATGACGATGGTGTCGAACCGCATCTCGCACTGCTTCGACTTCCGCGGCCCCAGCGTCTCCCTCGACACCGCCTGCTCCTCCTCCCTGGTCGCCGTCCACCTCGCCGTGCAGAGCCTGCAGCGCGGCGAGACCGACCTCGCCCTGGCCGGCGGCACCCTGCTGCACATCGCCCCGCAGTACACGATCGCGGAGACCAAGGGCGGCTTCCTCTCCCCGCAGGGCCGCTCCCGCACCTTCGACGCGGCGGCCGACGGCTACGTCCGGGCCGAGGGCGTCGCCGTGGTCGCGCTCAAACGGCTCTCCGACGCGCTGCGCGACGGCGACCCGGTCCACGCCGTGGTCATCGGCAGCGGCGTCAACCAGGACGGCCGCACCAACGGCATCACCGTGCCCAACCCGGACGCCCAGGTCACCCTGATCGAGAGGGTCTGCGCCGAGGCCGGGATCGTCCCCGGCAGCCTCCAGTACGTCGAGGCGCACGGCACCTCCACTCCGGTCGGCGACCCGATCGAGGCGGGCGCCCTGGCCCGGGCCCTCGCCGTCGGGCGCCGCCCGGGCGACAAGTGCTACGTCGGCTCGGTCAAGACCAACATCGGGCACACCGAGTCGGCCTCCGGCCTGGCCGGGCTGATCAAGTCCGCACTCGCCCTCAAGCACCGGACGGTGCCGCCGCACATCAACCTGGAGCGGCTCAACCCGGCGATCGACCGGGCCGCCCTGCCGTACGAGATCCCCACCGAGGTCACCCCCTGGCCGGAGCACGAGGGCCCGGCCCGGGCCGGGGTCAACTCCTTCGGCTTCGGCGGGACCAACGCCCATGTCCTGCTGGAGGCCGCGCCGGAGCCGGTGCCCGCTCCCGTCGACGAGGCCGTCACCGCCGCTGCCGATGCCGACACCACCGCCCACGGACCGGTCGCGGGAGGACCGGCCGCCGGCCGCCCGCTCTGGACGGTGCTGCCGCTGACCGCCAGGGAGGCCGCCGCCCTGCCCGAACTGGCCGCCGGGGTCCAGGCCGAACTGGCCGGTGTCCGAGGCGGCAGCCCGGCCCGCCCGGCCGACCTCGGCCACACCCTCGCCCACCGCCGCCAGCACCACGACGCCCGGCTCTCGGTCGTCTACGACGCCCGCGAGCACGCCGCCCGCGCCTCGCTCGACGAGGCCCTCACCGCGCATCTGCGCGGCGAACCGCACCCCCGGGTCCTCACCGGCCAGCGGCGCGAGGCCCGGCACCGCCGACTGGCCTGGGTCTTCACCGGGATGGGCCCGCAGTGGTGGGCGATGGGCCGCCGGCTGCTCGCCACCGAACCGGTCTACCGGGAGGCCGTCGAGGCGTGCGCCGAGCACCTCGCCGAGCTGGCCGGCTGGTCGCTGATCGACGAGCTCACCGCCGACGAGGCGGCGTCCCGGATGGCCGAGACCTGGCTCGCCCAGCCCGCCAACTTCGCCGTCCAGACCGGCCTGGCCGCGCTCTGGCGCAGCCGGGGCGTGCGGCCGGACGCGATCGTCGGCCACTCCACCGGCGAGGTCGCGGCCTTCTACGAGGCCGGGGTCTACGACCTCGCCGACGCGGTCAAGGTGGTGTTCCACCGCAGCCGCCTCCAGCAGGAGCTGGCCGGCACCGGCGGCATGCTCGCGGTCTCGCTCACCGAGGCCGAGGCGCTGCGCCGGATCCGCCCGTACGGGGGCGGGGTCTCGGTCGCCGCCGTGAACAGCCCCACCGCGCTCACCCTCGCGGGGGACGCCCCCGCCCTCGCCGAACTGGCCGCCGCGCTCACCGCCGAGCAGGTCTTCGCCCGGCCGCTGACCGTCGAAGTCCCGTACCACAGCGCCCGGATGGAGCTGATCAAGGACGAGCTGCTGGAGTCGCTCGCCGACATCAAGGCCCGCCCGGCGCAGACCCCGCTCTACCTCACCGGCCGCGAGGGCACCGCTCGCGGCACCGAGCTGGACGCCGGGTACTGGTGGCACAACGTCCGCGACAGCGTGCGCTTCCGGCAGGCCGTGGAGCGGCTCGCCGACGACGGCTACGGCCTCTTCCTGGAGATCGGCCCGCACCCGGTGCTCGGCCGCTCGATCCAGGAGACCGTCGAGGCCCACCCGGGCACGGCCGACCGGCCCGAGCCGAGGACCCTGCCCTCGATCCGCCGCCAGGAGGACGAACAGGCCACCTTCACCGCCTCGCTGGCCGCGCTCCACAACCTCGGCGTCGAGGTCGACTGGTCGGTGCTCCAGCCCGCCGGGCGGATCGTCCCGCTGCCCCGCTACCCGTTCCGGCGCGACCGGCACTGGGTCGAGCCGAAAGCGGTCGCCGAGGTCCGGCAGGGGCTGGTCGACCACCCGCTGCTCGGCCGCCGGCTGCCCGGTGCCGAACCGGCCTGGGAGGCCCGGCTGGACGCCGAGGCCCTGCCCTACCTGGAGGACCACCGGATCCAGGGCGACGTGGTGTTCCCGGCCGCGGGCTATCTGGAGATGGCCGTCCAGGCGGTCCGCGCCCTCACCGGCGGGACGGACGCCGCCCTGGCCGACATCGAGCTGCGCAAGGCGCTGCTGCTGCCGGACGACGGGAGCCGCGCCGTCCGGCTCACCCTCTGCGCCGAGCAGGGCGCCTTCACCGTCGCCACCGGCGAGGGCGGCGAGTGCACCGTGCACGCCGTCGGCACCGTCCGCCCCGGCCAGCGCCGCCGGCCCGGTCGGCCGCTGGACGCGGAAGCGGTCCGCGGGCGGGCGCTGCGCCGGCTCGCCGGGCCGGACTGCTACGCCGGACTCGCCGCGCTCGGCTACCACTACGGCCCCGCCTTCCAGGGCATCGAGGAGGTCTGGATCGGCCCCGGCGAGGCCCTGGCCCGGGTCCGTCCGCCCGCCCCGGTCGCCGGGCAGGGCGGGCAGCACCAGGTGCACCCGGTGGTGATGGACGCCTTCTTCCAGACCCTGCTGACGCCCCAGCTGCTGGCCGACCGGCCGTCGGAGGGCCGGGGGATCCGGCTGCCGGTGGCGATCGGGGAGGTCCGGCTGGACGCGGTCGGCGACCGCCCGCTCTGGGTGCACGCCACCGTCACCCGGGACGCCGGCGCCGAACTCCTCGGCGACCTCGCGGTGTACGAGGAGCAGGGCGCCCCGCTCGGCGGGGTCACCGGCTTCCGGGCCGCCGACGTCGAGCGGGCCGCCACCTCGGTCGGCCTCGGCACCATCGACGGCTGGCTCGCCGAACCGGCCTGGGCGGAGCTGCCGGCCGCCGGCGACACCCCGGACCTGCTGGCCGAACACCCCGACCACTGGCTGCTGTTCGCCGACGGCGGCGGGGTCGCGGACGCCCTGGCCGAGCGGATCGCCGCGCGCGGCGGCAGCTGCCTGCGGGTCCGACCCGGCCCCGGCTACCGGGCCGCCGCCGACGGCCGCCCGGCCACCGTCGAGCCGGGCTCGGCCGGGGACCTCGCCCGGCTGCTCGCCGACCGGCGGGCCGAGGGCGCCCCCGACCCGGCCGCCGCGGTCCACCTGTGGAACCTCGACCGCCCGGCGCTCGCCACCGCCGACCGCGCCACCGTGGCCGACCACACCGCCCCCGGCGCCTACAGCCTGGTCACGCTCGCCGCCCTGCTGGAGGCCGAACTCCCGGACTGCCGCCTCCATGTGGTCACCCGTGCCGCGCAGGCCGTCGCCCCCGGCGAACCCGTCGAGCCCCTGGCCGCCCCGGCCTGGGGCATCACCCGGGTGCTGCGGCACCAGGAGCTCCCCACCCATCAGGGCAAACTCGTCGACCTCCCCGCCCCGGGCGCCGACGCGGACGCCGAGGCCGAGGCACTGCTGCGCGAGTTCGCGCTGGCCGACGAGGACGAGATCGCGCTGCGCGGCGGCCGGCGGCTGACCAGCCGGCTCCGGACCGCCGAGGGGCTCAGCCGCCCGCTGGCGCCGAGGCTGCGGGCGGACGGCGCCTACCTGGTGACCGGGGCGTTCGGGGCGCTCGGGCAGCTGCTCTGCCGCACGCTGGTGAAGCGCGGCGCCCGGCGGCTGATCCTGGTCGGCCGCAGCACGCCGCCGCCGCGCGAGCTGTGGCGCACGCTCGACCCGGAGAGCCGGGACGGGCAGCGGGCGGCCTTCCTGCGCGAACTGGAGGAGCTCGGGGCCGAGGTCGTCCCGGCCGCGCTGGACGTCACCGACGAGGCCGCGCTGGCCGCCTGGCTGGCCGGGTACCGCCGGCTGGAACGGCCGCCGGTCCGGGGCGTCTTCCACCTCGCCGGGCAGGTCAAGGACACCCTGGTCGGCGAGCTGGACCGGTCGGACTTCGACACGGTGTACGGCCCCAAGGTGCTCGGCGCCTTCGCCCTGCACCGGCAGCTGGCCGGGGAGCCGCTCGACCACTTCGTGCTGTTCGCCTCGATCGCCTCCCTGCTGACCACCGCCGGCCAGACCAACTACGCCGCCGGCAACGCCTTCCTGGACGCGCTCGCCCATCACCGCCGGGCGCTCGGCCTGCCCGCGCTGAGCCTGGACTGGGGCCCCTGGGCCACCGGGATGATCGAGGAGCTCGGCCTGGTCGACCACTACCGGCACAGCCGGGGCATGAGCTCGCTCGCCCCGGAGACCGGTATGGCCGTGCTGGAGCGGGTGCTCGGCCAGGACCGCGCCCAGCTGCTGGTCGCCACCGTGGTCGACTGGCCGGTCTTCCTCTCCTGGTACCCGGCCCCGCCGCCGCTGGTGACCGAACTCGCCGCGGCCGCCCGGGAGTCCGCGCCGGCCGTCGAGCGGACCGGGCTGCTGGACACCCTGCGGACGGCCGGCGAGGAGGAGCGGCGGTCGCTGCTCACCGGGCTGTTCGCCGAGCTGGCCGCCACCGTGCTGCGGGTGCCGGCCGACCGGATCGACCCGGCCGCCGGCCTCGGCGGCCTCGGCCTGGACTCGCTGCTGGCGATGGAGCTGCGGGCCCGGCTGAGCGGCGAACTCGGGGTCACCCTCCCGGTGGTGGCGCTGCTCGGGAACGCGCCGGTGGCCGAGCTGGTCGCCCGGCTGCACGAGTCGCTGACCGAGCTGCTGGACGAGGAGCCGACCGGTCCGGGGGCGGCCGGGGTGGAGCGCTACGAGGACGAGTCGGCCCACCCGCTGACCCACAACCAGAAGGCGCTCTGGTTCCTCAAGCAGCTCAACCCGGACGGCTTCGCCTACAACATCGGCGGCGCGGTCGAGGTGCGGGCGGAGCTGGAGCCCGAGCTGATGGCGACGGCCTTCCGGGCGATGGTCGAGCGCCACCCGAGCCTGCGGGCGAACTTCACGCTCGACGCCGGCCGGGCGGTGCAGCGGATCTCCGCCGAGGTGGAGCCGGACTTCGACGTCTTCGACGTCGAGCACCTGGCCTGGGACGACATCCACGCGATGATCGTCCGCGAGTACCGCAGACCGTACGACCTGGAGCGGGACCCTCTCGTGCGGTTCCGGCTGTTCCGGCGCGGCCCGGCCCGCTGGGTGATCATGAAGGCCGTCCACCACATCATCTCGGACGCGATCTCCACCTTCACCTTCATCGAGGAGCTGCTGGCCGTCTACGAGGGGCTGCGCCGGGGCCGGTCGCCCGAGCTGCCCCCGGTCGCCGCCCGCTACCTGGACTTCCTCAACCAGCAGAACGCCTTCCTGGCCGGCCGCGAGGCGCCGAGGATGCTGGAGTACTGGCGTTCGCACCTGCCGGCCGAGGTGCCGCTGCTCAGCCTGCCGACGGACAAGCCCCGCCCGGCGGTGCAGACCCACAACGGCGCCTCCGAGTTCTTCGTCCTGGACGAGGAGCTCAGCGCCCGGGTCCACGCGCTCGCGCGCGCGCACAACGTCACCGTCTTCATGGTGCTGCTCAGCGCCTACTACCTGCTGCTGCACGCCTACGCCGGCCAGGAGGACATCATCGTCGGCAGCCCGGTGACGGGCCGCACCGACGAGGAGTTCGCCGGCGTCTACGGCTACTTCGTCAACCCGCTGCCGCTGCACGTCTCGCTGGCCGGCGGGCCGACCGTGGCCGAGCTGCTGGAGCGGGTGCGGACCACCGTGCTCGGCGGGCTGGACCAGCAGGAGTACCCGTTCGTGCTGCTGGTGGAGCAGCTCGGGCTGCAGCACGACCCGAGCCGCTCGGCGGTCTTCCAGGCGATGTTCATCCTGCTGCACCACAAGGTGGCCACCGAGAAGTACGGCTACCACCTGGAGTACATCGAACTCCCCGAGGAGGAGGGGCAGTTCGACCTCACCCTGTCCGCCTACGAGGACGAGGCGGAGCGCCGCTTCCACTGCGTCTTCAAGTACAACACCGACCTCTTCCTGCCCGCGACGACGGCGCGGATGGCGCGCCACTACGTCAATCTGCTCGACGCGCTGACCACGGCGGGGCCGGAGCGGGCGGCGACCGGTCTGGAGCTGCTCGGCGAGCGGGAGCGGGCCGTGGTGCTGCGGCAGTGGAGCGGCGCCGACCGGCGGGTGCCGTTCGCCGAGCCGGTCCACGAGCTGGTGCTGCGCGCGGCGGCGGCCGACCCGGCGGCGCCCGCGGTGGCGGTGCCGGCCGAGTCGGGCCCGACGGCCCGGCTGACCTACGGCGAGCTGGCCGCGCGCTCCCGGCGGGCCGCCGTCCGGCTGCGGGCACTGGGCGCCGGCCCGGGCACGGTGGTCGCGCTCTGCCTGGAGAAGTCGCCGGAGCTGATCGTGGCGCTGCTCGCGGTGCTCCGCACCGGCGCGGCCTACCTGCCGCTGGACCCGGGCCACCCGGTGGAGCGGCTGGCGTACCTGGTCGGCCACACCGGCGCCGGGCTGCTGGTCGGCGACGACCGCGAGCGGCTCGGCGGGCTCCCGGCCCGGCTGGTCACCACCGCCGAACTCGGCGCCGACGGGTCCGCCGGCGCCGACGACGCCGATGACGACGGCTTCGCCGACGTACCGGTGGGCCTCGACGATCCGGCCTACGTCATCCACACCTCCGGCTCCACCGGCCGGCCGAAGGCGGTACGGGTCTCCCACGGCAACCTCGCCTCGGCGTACCGGGCCTGGCAGGCCGAGTACCGCCTGGACACCGACGCCCGGACGCACCTCCAGATGGCCGGCCCCGCCTTCGACGTCTTCACCGGCGACGTGGTCCGCGCGCTGTGCTCCGGCGGCACCCTGGTGCTGGTCGGCCGGGAGCTGCTGTTCAACACCGCCCGGCTGTACGAGGTGATGCGCACCGAGCGGGTGGACGCCGCAGAGTTCGTCCCGGCGGTGGTCCGCACCGTGCTGGACCACTGCGAACGCACCGGCCGGGACTTGGCGTTCATGCGGCTGCTGGTGGTCGGCTCGGACGTCTGGAAGGTCGAGGAGTACCGGCGGCTGGGCGCCCTGTGCGGCCCGCTGACCAGGCTGGTCAACTCCTACGGGCTCACCGAGACCACCATCGACAGCGCGTACTTCGAGGGGCCGACGGACGGGCTGGAGCCCAGCCGGATGGTCCCGATCGGGCGGCCGTTCCCGAACAGCGCCTTCCACCTGCTCGACGACCGGGGCCGGCCGGTCCCGCCCGGGGTGACCGGGGAGCTGTGGATCGGCGGCTCCGGGGTGTCGCTCGGCTACCTCGGCGACGAGGAGCAGACGGCGCGCCGCTTCGCCACCCTGCCGCTCGGCGGCGCCGACGGCACCGAGCCGGTCCGGCTCTACCGCACCGGGGACCTCGCCCGCTGGGACGCCGACGGCGGGGTGCACCTGCTCGGCCGGGCCGATTCCCAGATCAAGGTGCGCGGCCACCGGATCGAGCTGGGCGAGATCGAGACCAGGCTGGCCGAATGGCCCGAGCTGGCCCGGGCGGTGGTCACCGTCAGGGCGGACCGGGGCGGCGAGCACGTGCTCTGCGCGTACTGCGTGCCGGCACCCGGCCGGACCTTCGACCACCGGGCGCTGCGCCGCCACCTGGCCGGGCAGCTGCCGACCTTCATGATCCCGACCCACTTCACCGAACTGCCCGCGCTGCCGCTCACCGCCAACGGCAAGGTGGACGTGGCGGCGCTGCCCGAGCCCCGGACGGACGCCGCCGAGGCCGCCGAGCCACCGGTCACCCTCTACGAGGTGCGGATGGCCGAGCACTGGCGCACGCTGCTCGGCATCGAGGAGCCGGGCCTCCAGCACGACTTCTTCGAGTCGGGCGGCTCCTCGATCCGACTGATCGAGCTGATCCACGGGCTCCAGGCCGAGTTCAACATCAGCATCCCGGTCAGCCAGCTGTTCAAGGTCACCACCCTGCACGGGATGGCGAAGACCGTGGAGCACATCATCACCGGCCGGATCGAGGGCGCCCAGCCCTACCTGGGCTTCAACCAGGAGCAGCGGCAGACGCTGTTCTGCTTCCCGCCGGCCGGCGGCCACGGGCTGGTGTACCGGCAGTTCGCGGCGCACCTGCCGGAGTACCGCACGATCGCCTTCAACTACGTGTCCGGGGACGACAAGGTCGACCAGTACGCCGACCTGGTCGAGGCGCTCCAGCCGGAGGGCCCGTGCGCGCTGCTGGGCTACTCGCTCGGCGGCAACCTCGCCTTCGAGGTCGCCAAGGAGCTGGAGCGGCGCGGCCGCGCGGTGCCCAATGTGGTGATCATGGACTCGCACCGGATCCCGGAGTCCTTCGACCTCGCCGACGAGCACCTCCAGGCCTTCGAGACCGAGCTCGCCGAGCACCTCCACCGGCACACCGGCTCCGCCGCCGTCGCCCGGGAGACCCGCGAACAGGCCCGGGACTACCTGCGGTTCTGCAGCCGCACCCCCAACCACGGGGTGGTCGCCGCCGCGCTCAGCGTGATCTCCGACGACGAGAAGGTGGCGCTCTACGAGGCCGGCCGGGACGGCGCCTGGCACGGCAGCTCGGCCACCCGGACGGCGGTTTTCAAGGGCTTCGGCACCCACGCCGAGATGCTCGACCGCGAGTTCATCGCCCACAACGCCGGGCTCGCCCGGTCGATCCTCACCGGAGCCGCCACCCATGCGTCCTGAGACGGCCCCCGGGCGGGCCCCGAGCCTGCCCGCCCCCGCCCGAGAGCCCGCCCGAGAGCCGGCCCCCGCACGAGAGACGGAACCGACCATGCTCCGGCAGCACCCGCCGCTGACCTATCCGTTCGAGCCCAACGGCCTCGAACTCGACCCCCGCTACGCCGAGTTGCGCGACCGGCCGCTGGTCCGGATCCGGATGCCGTACGGCGACGGAGCCTGGCTCGCCACCCGGTACGAGGACGTCCGGGCGGTGCTCGGCGACCCGAGGTTCAGCCTGGCCGCCGCCATGGGCGAGGACCAGCCCCGGATGCGCCCGGTCTCCCGCACCGGCGCCGGCCTGTTCTCCACCGAACCGCCCGAGCACACCCGGCTGCGCTCGCTGGTGGCCAAGGAGTTCAGCGCCCGCCGGGTGGAGCGGCTGCGGATCCGGGCCGAGGAGCTGGCCGACGAGCTGCTCGACGGCATCCTCGCCGCGGGCGCCCCGGCCGACCTGGTCGAGGACTTCGCGATCCCGATGCCGACCACCATCATCTGCGAGGTGCTCGGCATCCCCGCCGAGGACCACCGGATGCTCTGGCAGTGGGCCGAGACGGTGCTCTCCGCCGTCACCCCGGGCGAGGTGCTCGCGGTCGATGGTCAGGCGTTCATGGACTACATGGCCGGGGTGCTGGAGCTGCGCGGCCGCGAGCCCGGCGAGGACCTCCTCACCACCCTGGTCCGGGCCTGCCGCGAGCAGCGGCTGATCGGCGAGGAGGAACTCCTCTCCATCGCCTGCGACCTGCTGATCGCCGGCTTCGTCTCCACCACCAACCAGATCGGCAACTTCTTCCACCAGCTGCTGGTCAATCCCGAGGACCTGGCGCGACTGCGGGAGCGGCCCGAGCTGATCCCCAGGGCGGTCGAGGAGCTGATGCGCTACGTGCCGCTGCTCACCGGCTTCAGCCTGCCCCGGTACGCCACCGCGGACGTCGAGCTGGGCGGGGTGGTGATCCGGGCCGGCGAGGCGGTGATGATCGCGACCGCCGCCGCCAACCGGGACCCGGAGGTGTTCGAGGAGCCGGAGCGGCTGCTCCTCGACCGGCCGGGCAACCCGCACATCGGCTTCGGCCACGGCGTGCACTACTGCATCGGCGCGCACCTCGCCCGGCTGGAGCTGCAGGTGGCGATCGAGCGGGTGCTGACCCGGCTGCCCGGCCTGCGGCTGGCCGTTCCCGAGCGCGAACTGCGCTGGAAGGAGGCCTCGATGGTGAACGGTCTGCAGGCGCTCCCGATCGCCTGGTGACCGCCGCCGCGGGCGGCCCGACCAGGCCCGCCCAGTCGCCACCGGGCACCACCAGGCACCACCAGGCAAGGCAAGGACCACGAGGAAGGCCAGAAATGGCACGGCAGAAAGACACCGCACCCCGGCGGGAGTCGATGATCGTCATCGGCGGCGGTCTCGGCGGCCTGTCCACCGGGTGCTACGCCCGGATGAACGGCTACCGCACCAGGATCTTCGAGATGCACGAGATCCCCGGCGGCTCCTGCACCGGCTGGGACCGCAGCGACTTCACCTTCGACTGGTGCATCAGCTGGCTGCTCGGCAACGGGCCGGGCAACGAGATGTACCAGATCTGGCTCGAACTGGGCGCGCTCCAGGGCAAGGAGATGCGGCACTTCGACGTCTTCAACATCGTCCGGGGCCGGGACGGCCGGGCGGTCCGCTTCTACTCCGACCCGGACCGGCTGGAGGCGCACCTGCTCGGCCTCTCGCCGGCCGACGCCGCCCCGATCCGCGAGTTCTGCGCCGGGATCCGCACCTTCCGCAGGGCGCTCTCGGCCTATCCGTTCCTCAAGCCGGTCGGGCTGATGGGCCGGCTGGAGCGCTGGCGGATGCTGGCCTCCTTCGCCCCCCACTTCAACACCATCCGCAAGTCGATCACGCTGCTGATGACGGACTTCTCGCAGCGGTTCCGCGACCCGCTGCTGCGCGAGGCGTTCAACTTCATCCTCTACGAGAAGCACCCGGCCTTCCCGGTGCTGCCGTTCTACTTCCAGCTCGCCTCGCACGCCAACCACGCCGCCGGGGTGCCGGAGGGCGGTTCGCTGGCGCTGGCCCGGTCGATCGAGGAGCGCTACCTCGGTCTCGGCGGCGAGATCACCTACAACGCCAAGGTCGAGGAGATCCTGGTCGAGCGGGACCGCGCGGTGGGTGTGCGGCTCAGCGACGGCCGGGAGTTCCGCGCCGACATCGTGGTGTCCGCCGCCGACGGCCACACCACCGTGATGAAGCTGCTCAAGGGCCAGTACCTCAACGACACCTACCGGCGGCTCTACACCTCGTTGATCGACGAGCCGGGCCAGCTGTCGCCCGGGTACGTGTCGCTCTTCCTGGGGCTGCGCAAGCCCTTCCCCGAGGGCGACCCGTGCACCACCCACCTGCTGGGCGAGCGGGAGACGGCCGAGCTGACCGGGATCCGCTGCCCCTCGGTGAACGTGCAGTTCCGCACCCGGCACTACCCGGAGCTGGCACCGGAGAACTCCACCGTGGTGTTCGCGACGTACTTCTCCGACATCGCCCCCTGGCGGGCGCTGCACGAGGGCCCCGAGCAGTCCTCCCGGGTGCGGCGCGGCGAGGAGCTGCACACCCTGCCGGTCAAGCACGGCCGGGAGTACATGGCGGCCAAGCGGAAGGTCCGCAACGGCATCGTCGGCTTCCTGGACGAGCGCTACCCGGGCTTCAAGGACGCGGTGGCCGTCGCCGACGTGTCCACCCCGCTGACCCAGGTCCGCTACACGGGCGTCTACGACGGCACCTTTCCCGGCTGGAACCCCTTCGTGGAGGGGGCCGAGACGGTGGAGGAGGAGATCAAGAAGAGCGGTCCGGTGCTGCCCGGGCTGTCGAACTTCTACCTCTCCGGGGTCTGGGCGACCATCGGCGGGCTGATCCGGGCGGCCGCCGCCGGACGGCACGTCATGCAGTTCGTCTGCCGGGACGACGGGGTGGAGTTCACCGCCGAGATCGACCGGAGCGCCCCGATGCCGACCCACCTGGTGATCCCGGTGGGCCGGCCCGCGGAGCCGGAGCGGCGGACGGTGCCGCCCGCGAGCAAGGCCGCCACCAGTGAGGACAGCGAGAACGTGCAGACGGGAGCCCTGGCATGAGGATCGAGAAGTGGGTGGTCCGGGAGCACCTGGACGGTGTGCCCGACGTCAACCGCGTCTACGAGAAGGTGGTGGAGGACGTCCGGATCGACCTGCGGCCGGACGAGATGCTGTTCCGCACCAGGTACGTCTCGGTGGACCCGTACCAGAACGGCCTGGCACTGGAGACGCCGATCGGCCACCACATGGGCGCCGACTCGATCATGGAGGTGGTCGAGGCCGGCCCGGCGGCGGCGTTCGCGGTCGGGGACCTCGTGCAGGGCTTCGGCGGCTGGCGCACCCACGTCGTCCACAACGGTGCCGAGGAGCTGTGGACGACCGGCATCTTCCCGATGGTGTTCCCGGCCTACCGCCGGCTCGACCCGTCCTGGTACGACGAGCGGCTGCCGGTCTCCACCGCGCTCGGCATCATGGGCGCTCCCGGGATGACGGCCTGGGGCACGCTCACCCGCTTCCTGGAGGTCCGGCCCGGCGACACCGTGGTGGTCAGCGGCGCCTCGGGCTCGATCGGCACCCTGGTGGCCCAGTTGGCGAAGCGGGCCGGCGCCGGCCGGGTGGTCGGCACCACCGGCTCGCCGGGCAAGGCCGAGTACCTGCGCGAGCTGGGCTTCGACGAGGTGGTGCTCTACACCCAGGGCGACGACGCGGAGAAGGCCCGGCAGGCGCTGCTGCTCGCCGCACCGGACGGCGTCGACCGGTACTTCGACAACCTGGGCGGCACGGTCACCGACGCGGTGTTCACGATGCTGAACGTGGACAGCAGGGTGGCGGTCTGCTGGCAGTGGGCGACCACGGTGAACGGTGAGCTGAACGGGCCGAGGCTGCTGCCGTACATCATGTTCCCGCGCACCACGATCCGCGGCATCTTCGCCCAGGAGTGGTTCACCGAGCCGCTGTTGACGCGGATGCACCAGGAGCTGGGCGGGCTGGTCCGGGACGGGGAGATCCGCTTCCACCAGACCGTGCACAAGGGCTTCGACGGGATCCCGGCGGCCTACCGCAGCCTCTATCTGGACCGCGAGCACAACCGGGGCAAGGTGCTGGTCGAGGTCTGACCGGCTCGGGAGCCGGCCCCCGCCGAGCTCCGACCCGGTCCGCCGGCGGGAGGGGGTGCCCTCCCGCCGGCGGCGGATCACTCGTCGTCGAGGTCGAGGTCGAGGTCGAACGCGCCGGCGTCCGAGCCGTCCGGGGTGCCGGCGATGGCGTACCCCTGGCGGCGCGCCTCGTAGCAGGCCACCGTGGCGGCGGCGGAGACGTTCAGCGAGCCGACCCGGCCCAGCTGGGGCACGAACACCACCTGGTCGCAGAGGGCGAGCGCGTCCGCCGTGATCCCCCGGTCCTCGTGGCCCAGCACGAAGGCGACGGCCGGGGTCAGCTCGGCGGCGAACATCGGCACCGCCTCGTCGGCGAGTTCGAGGCCGACCACCTTGAAGCCGTCGGCCTTCGCCGCGGCCACCGCCTCGGCGACGGTGGGGAAGTGCTCCACCTTCAGGTACTTGTCGGTGCCCATCGCGGCCTTCTGCGCGCCGGAGGAGCGCACCGACGGGGTGTCACCGGTGAGGTAGAGCTTCTCCGCGCCCATCGCGGCACCGGTCCGGACCACCGAGCCGACGTTGAACGGCGACTGGAGGTTCTCCAGGATCATCGCGAGCCGGAACTCGTTGCCACGACGCCAGGAGCGGTGCAGCCGCTTCAGTTCGGTCCCGCGGAGCTGCTTCACGACGTCGTCCCTCGTCCACTCTCGGGGCCCTCGCCCGCCGTCGGGCGGGGCCGCGCTTCCAGAATCCGGAACCCGTTGACCGAGGTCAGCCGGGTGGTCGGCCAGCCGTGCTCGTCCAGCCACTTCTGCAGCGAGTCCGAGCCGAGGTGCTTCTGCACCACCAGGAAGGCCGAGCCGTCCGGGGTGAGCCGGTCCAGCCACTGCTCCAGCAGCCGCCGCAGCGCCGCCTTGCCGATCCGGATCGGCGGGTTGGAGTAGATCGCCGCGAACCGCAGTTCGGCCGGGACCTCCTCCGGCAGCGCGGCGTGCACATTGCCCAGGCCCAGCGACCCGGCGTTGTCCCGGACCAGGTCCAGGGCGCGGCCGTTGACGTCCACCGCCCAGACCGGGAGCCGCTTGCGGCGGCTCGCCCAGGTCAGCGCGATCGGGCCGTAGCCGCAGCCGATGTCCAGGATCGGGCCGCGCACCCGGGGCGGCGGCGCCTGCTCCAGCAGGATCCGGGTGCCCGGGTCCAAGCGGCTGCGGGAGAAGACGCCCGCGTCGGTGCTGAGCTCCAGGGTGAGGTCCGGCAGGGTGACCGTGATCGGCCGGCGCTCGCTGGCGACCTCGGGTGCACCGGAGAAGTAGTGCGAGCCGGACATGCGTTTCCCCGTCGTTCGTAAGGGCCTCGGGGCCACCGGGAGGTGTGGGTAAGCCCTGCTGGTACGGCTCCGATCGTACCCCGGTGCCCGGCGGGGCCCGTGTCCCGCGAGGCGGGGGTCAGGGCGTCCCGGGGGTCTTGCGGGTGGCGACGTTGATCCGGTTCCAGGCGTTGATGGTGAAGCAGAGCGAGATCAGCCGGGCCAGCTCCGGCTCGGGGAAGAGCTCGGCGGCGCGCCCGTACACCGCGTCGGAGACGCCGTCGCCGATGCGGGTGATCTGCTCGGCCAGCGCGAGGGCGGCCCGTTCGCGCTCGCTGTAGACGCCCTCGGGGGCCTCGCGGCAGACCGGGAGCAGATAGATCCGCTCGTCGCTCTCGCCGGCCTTGCGGGCGTCCTTGACGTGCATGTCCAGGCAGTAGGCGCAGCCGTTGAGCTGCGAGGAGCGGACCTGCACCAGCTCGACCAGCGCCGGGTCGAGGCCCTCGCGGGCGGCGGCGTCCAGGGCGATCATCGCCCGGAACACCTTGGGGGCGGTGCGGGCGAAGTCGAGGCGGGCGGTGGGCCGGGGGGTGGCGGTGTTCGTCATGGGTACGAGCCTAGGAACGGGATGCACCCCGGACATGGTGCATTCCGGGCCCGTTTCCCCGGGTCAATTCCCCGGTCGGCCAACACGCCGGGGGGCCGTCGGCGCGTCGCGCCGGGCCGGTGGCCGACGGATACTGCGAGTACCCCGGCGAGCGGGACCCACGGGCCCGGGGAAGCCTCCGAGGAACCTTCGAGGAACGAGGACGGACACCATGCCGCAGAACCACGAGGACTACCTGGACGAGGTCGACGAGGCCGTGGAGTCCGAGAACGAGGTGGCGGAGGACGAGTACGACGAGCTGGCCGAGCGCCGCGCCCTGGGCGCGGACCCGGCCACCGAGGTCGCGGACGTCGCGGAGCAGAGCCGGACCGTCCCGCTGGACGAGGACGAGTACCGGGAGTAGCCGGCCGGGACTCCTCGCCGATACCTCGCCGATGCCTCTAGAGCGCCTTGCGGCGCTGGAGCCAGGTGAACGCCGCCCAGCCGGGGAGCACCGGCAGGACGAAGGTGAGCAGCCGGAAGAGTACGACGGCGGCCGCCGCGCCGCCGGCCTCCATCGAGGGGGCCAGTTCAAGCAGGCCCACCAGCGCGCTGTCCACGAAGCCCGCCCCGCCGGGGGTCGGGGCCGCGTTCCCGGCCGCGTTCCCGACCAGGAACACCACCCCGACCGAGGCGAAGGACGGTTCCTGCCCGACCGCCCGGGCGCAGCAGTACAGACAGGCGACCAGGGTCAGCGACACCAGCAGCTGCCCGGTGAAGCCGACCGCCAGCCGCCCCGGGTTGCGCAGCAGCTCCACCAGCCGGGGCAGCACCTCGGCGGTCAGCGGGCGCAGCCGGGCGGCCAGCCAGCGCCGGGCCGGCGGCACCGCGGAGACGGAGGCCAGCAGGACGCCCGCCAGCGCGAGGCCGCCGACCACGGCCGGCAGGGCGTCCAGTTCGGAGCTGCCGGGCCCGACACCGGTCAGGTAGACGAACGCGCCGAGCTGGAGCAGGTGCAGGACCAGACCGAGCAGCTGGCCCGCGCCGACGCTGGACAGGGCCTGCGCGGTCGGGATGCCGGCCCGCTGGAGGAAGCGGGTGTTCAGCGCGACCCCGCCGACCCCGCCGGGGGAGACCAGTTTGACGAAGGACCCGGCCACCTGGGCGAGCACGGCGTTGCGGAAGTCCAGCCGCTCGGGGACGAAGCCGACGAAGCCCATCGCCCCCGCGACATGGCCGGCGGCCGCGGCCAGTACGGCGAGGGCGAGCCAGAACGGGTCGGCGTCGGCGACGGCCGCGATCGGGTTCCGCTCGGTGGCGAACAGCTGCGGCAGCAGCAGCCACCCGGCCGCCAGGCCGCCGACGACGGCGAGCAGGGTGCGGGGGCGCAGCCGCTCCAGCCGGACCGGCCGGACGGGCGCCTGCGGGCGGCTGCGGAGCACCTCGGCGCGGATCCCGTCCAGCAGGTCGGGGGCCGGGCCCGCGGCGGGCGCGGGGTCGGTGTGCGCGGTGTCGGCGGGCGTCTCCGGGCCGGTGCGCTGCGGGGGCACCCGGGGCGCGGCCGCCGCGGCGTCGCGACGGGCGGCCTGCTTGAGCGCCGCCCGGGTGCCGGCGGTCAGCGCGATGGGCTGGAGCAGCGGCAGGGCGGCGGCGACCGCGTCCGGGCCGAGCACCGACACCGCCGCGCGGACCGAGCGCTCGGCCCCGGTGCGCAGCGCGAGCGTGGTGAGCAGCTGGGCGATGTCGCTGAGCAGCACCAGCTCCCCGGCCGCGATGTCCCCGTCCGCGAGGCCCACCAGGTGCACCGTCCCCGCCGGGTCGACCAGCAGCGCCGAGGGCACCAGCGCGCGGTGCGCGATGGCGCGCCGCTGGAGCAGTGCCAGCTGGCCCCAGACGTCGGCGAGCAGCGCGTCGGTGACCTCCTCGTCGGCCAGCTCGTCCAGGGTGCGGCCGGGCAGCCGCAGGTAGGCGACCAGTGCGGCGTCCCGGCCGAGCTCGGCGGTGGCGGCGACCGGGCGGGTCCGGACCCCGGCGGCGACGGCCGCGTAGGAGAGCAGGGCCTCGTGCTCCAGGCCGGTGCGCAGGGAGCGCAGCGCGCGCGGGTGCGGGGCGGTGCGCAGTCGCAGCCGGCGCCAGACCCGCTGCACCAGGGCGGCGGTGACCGCCTGCCGGTCGAGCAGCTGGACGTCCAGGTCGGGGCGGTCGCCGCGCTGGCGGACCAGGTAGCGGTCCGGGCCGTCCGGGGTGACGGAGGCCGGGTGCAGACCGGCCTCGCGCAGGCTGTGCAGCAGTTGTCCGGGCCGGGGCCTGAGGTCCGGGGTGCCGACGGCCCAGCGGGTGCCGTGGGCGGCAGTCCAGCCGATCAGCACGCCGAGCAGCAGCGCGGTCGGGGTGGCCGCCCCGGAGGCGATCCCGGCCAGTGCGGACAGCGTGAGGACGGTCCACGGCACCCGGCGGTCGCGGGCCGCGGAGGCGGTGAGGAAGGCCAGGACGGGCGCCAGGTAGCCGTAGACCGGCTCGGTGTGGGCGAGCGGGAGGCCGGGCAGCGGCCGGGTCAGCGCGGAGACCAGGGAGAACGGCGCGGGGCCGTCGATCCACAGCGCGAAGAGGAGCGTGGCGCCGTACGCCAGGACGGCGGCCAGCACGCCGTCGGCGAGCTGCTGGAGCACGTGCCGCCGGTCGGTCCCGGGGGCGAGCAGCCTGCGGGCGGCCGAGCAGCCGGGCAGCAGCAGGACGGCGGCGGTGGTGAGGCCGGTGGCGACGCCGCCCAGCGGGTGCGGGACCAGGGCGGCGGCGCCGCCGACGTCCTCGGCGAGGCCGTTGGTGGTGGCGCGGGCGTAGTCGGCGGACAGCAGCGTCAGGGCGATCACGACGAGGCCCCCGAGCAGCCGGATCAGCGCGGCCGGCTGCCGGAGCCGGCCGGTGGCGGCTATGCCCGGGCGGTCGGGCGGGGCCGGGGGGTCGGGCGGGGCCGGGACGGCGCCGGACGGGCCGCCCGTCGTGCCGTCCGAAGTGCCGCCCCCCGTGCTGTCGTCCGTGCCCTCGACCGTGCCGCCGGTCCTGCCGCTTGTCGCGTTCCCCGTCGCATCCGCCACGGATGGCATGCTCCCACGAGCCCCCGGCAGCGTGTCTCGGGGAGCGGGGCGGGCCCGCCGTCACTACCCTGCGTCCCATGAGCGCCTGCGAAGACCTCGCCGCCGCACCCCGGGACCTCGCGCCCCTGCCACCCCTGGACGGCTGCGCCGACTGCCTGGCGCAGGGGCGCCGGGACTGGGTGCATCTGCGGCTCTGCCTGGACTGCGGCCGCATCGGCTGCTGCGACTTCTCGCCGCAGCGGCATGCCACCGCGCACTTCCACAACAGTTCCCATCCGGTGATCCGCTCCTACGAGCAGGGGGAGGACTGGCGCTGGTGCTACGTCCACGAGCTCATGGGGTGACGGCCGGGCCGGGCCGGGCCGGTGTTCCGTCCGGGTTGACGTCCTGGTGCCCGTGGGTTGAGGTGTAACTCCCGACAGATCTGGACATAACGCCCGTACGGCCCTCGGTCGGTGCCTGTCCGGCCGGCGGCCGCCGAAGGGAGCCGACGATGACCAAGCAAACAGCGGGGAGCCCGCACAAGCTCCGCCGCGGCACCCAGGAGCTGCTGGAGCGCCGGGGGATGGCCACGATGCCGATCGCGCTCCCGCCCCGCCCGGCCGGTACCGCGCGGGCCGCCACCGGATCCGCGAGCGCCGCCTTCCGGCACGGCGGCCGGGACGCCGCGACCGCCGTCCCGCACTCCGCGCCCGCGCACCACGCCGAACTCAAGGGCCACCGCCACCGCGGGGCCGAGAAGCACAGCGCGCACTGAGCAGCCGCGCACACCGGGCCACCGCGCACACCGGGCCACCGCGCACACCGGGCCACCGCGCACACCGGGCCACCGCGCGCACTGAACCGCCCGTGCGCCCCGGACCGGCCCTGACGCGCGTTCAGGGCCGGTCCGGGGCGCGCGTCGGCGCTGTCGGTGGCCTGCGGTACGTTCGGGGCGATCGACGGCGACGGGCGAGTGGGGGCACAGGCGATGGCCGAGCTGATGACGGAGGAGCCGGTCGAGCTCCAGCTGGAGCGGTACCGGACGGAGTTGACCGGGTACTGCTACCGCATGCTCGGCTCGGTCTTCGAGGCCGAGGACGCCGTCCAGGACACCATGGTCCGGGCCTGGCGCCACCACCGCGGCTTCGAGGGCCGCGCCGCGCTGCGCTCCTGGCTCTACCGGATCGCCACCAACGTCTGTCTGGACGCACTGAACGGCCGCAACGCCCGGGCCCGCCCGATGGACCTGGCCGGCCCGTCCACCGTGGCCACCGCGACCGACGCCCGACTGCCCGAGGTCGCCTGGCTCGGCCCGGCGCCGGACGGCCGGGTGCTGCCCGAGACGGCCGACCCGGCCGAGGTGGCCGCGCAGCGCGAATCGGTGCGGCTCGCCTTCGTCGCCGCGCTGCAGCGGCTGGCGCCCCGGCAGCGGGCGGTGCTGATCCTGCGCGAGGTGCTCGGCTGGCGGGCCAACGAGGTCGCCGAACTGCTCGGCGTCACCGTCGCCTCGGTGAACAGCGCGCTCCAGCGGGCCCGGGCCGCGCTCGCCGCCGACCCCGCCGCGACCCGCCCGGCCCCGACCCTGGACGAGGACCACCGGGCCCTGCTGGCCCGGTACGTCGCCGCCTTCGAGGCGTACGACATGGACGGTCTGGCGGCGCTGCTGCACGAGGACGTCACGCTCAACATGCCGCCGTTCGCGCTCTGGCTGACCGGGCACGCGGACATCCGGGAGTGGATGCTCGGCCCCGGGCACGGCTGCCGGGGCTCCCGGCTGGTGCCGGTGGTGGCCAACGGCAGCCAGGCCTTCGGGCAGTACCGGCCGAGCCCGGCGGGCGGGCACGAGCCGTGGTCGCTGATCGTGCTGGAGGTGTCAGCGGGCCGGATCACCGGGGTCACCAACTTCCTCGACACCGAGGTGCTCTTCCCGCTGTTCGGCCTGCCGCCCCGGCTGGAGGCCGGGGAGTAGCCCGCCGCCCCGTCCGTCCTCCTCGTCCGGTTCGACGAGGAGGACGGCGGCCAGCCCGCTGAACGCGAGCAGTTCGCGCAGCGGGCCGTTGGCGTTGCGCAGGACGAGCCGCACGCCGTGCCGGGCCGCGGCGCGCCGCAGCCGGGCCAGGGCGTCGACCACGGCCAGGTCGGGGGCGGCCAGCGCGCCCAGATCACAGATCAACGGAGGGGTGGCGGAGGTCCGGCTCTCGGTCTTCACCCAGGGGAGACCGCTCGGGCGCCCGGGGCTCATCGGCCCGCCGGAAAGTTCTCCGGAAAAACTTCGCCGGGGAGCGATGAGTTTCCGCCCGGCCCCCGGTCTACCCCTCTGAAAGCGCGGCACCTGGCCGCGCCCGCACCGAACAGAGGGAACCACCACCATGACCGAGAACCTCGGCACCCTGTCCATCGTCCGCGAGCTGCCCGCCACCCCGGCCGAGGTGTTCCGGGCCTACGTCGAGCCGGAGCAGTTCGTGCGTTTCTGGGGCCCGGTCGGCACCACTGTCCCGCTGGACACCGTGACCATCGAGCCGCAGGTGGGCGGGCGCTTCGACAGCACGATGGTGATGGAGGCCACCGGTGACCGCTACCCGGTGCGCGGCCGGTTCACGGCGGTCCGCGAGGGCGAGCTGCTGGAGTTCCTGGAGGAGGGCGTCGGCCTGACCGGGCGGATCACCCTGACCGACCTCGGCGACGGCCGGACCGAGGTGCGGATGGAGCAGGAGAACGTCCCGGCGATGTACCTGGGCCCGGAGGCCGAGGCCGGCCACAACTCCAGCTTCGACCGGCTGGTCGAGCACCTCGCGGCCCGTCGCTGAGGCCGGCGGGGTCCGGCTGGCAGAGTGGGGCGCACATCGTCCCAGAGCCCGAGGAGGGCCCGCCGTGCCGGTCGAGCCGTTGAAGTCCCGTGAAGAGTGGTTGGCCTCGTTGCCGCGGATCTACGCGGCCGCGGGCTGCGTCCTGCGGGACGCGTCCGGGCGGATCCTGCTGGTGAAGGCGGGGTACCGGGAGCACTGGCAGTTCCCGGGCGGGACGATCGACCTCGGGGAGGGGCCGGCCGAGTGCGCGGCCAGGGAGCTGCTGGAGGAGACCGGTATCGTCCGCGAGGCCGGCGAACTGCTGGCCATCTCCTGGACCCACCCCTCGGGCGAACTCGACCACCCGGCCGAGCACTTCCTGTTCGACTTCGGCAGCGTCCCGGACGGCACCCCCGTGACCGTCCCGGCCGGCGAGCTCGACGACCACCGCTGGGTCGAGGACGACGAGGCACTCGAACTCCTGGGTCCGGCACGCTCGTTGCGGCTGCGCGCGGCGCTGGAGGCGAAGGCCGACGGCCGGGTGCGGATCGTCACCACGCTCGTGTCGGGCTTCTGACCGCGACCGGCGCCCCGGCCGTCCGCCGTGCCCGTCCGCGGTCCCCTTCCGCAGTCCCGGGCCGGTGTCCCGGGGGCGCGCCCGTCCCGCGGCCCCCGGAACGGTCCGGTCACGCCTGCTCGGCGCCGGTGCCGTCGGTGCCCGGGGCGGTGAACGCGGCGAGGATCTCGACGACGAACCGCTCGATGCCGTCCTTCCGCACGCCGAGGTCGTCCAGCACGCCGGCGCCGTTCTCCAGCTCCAGCAGGGCGAGCAGGATGTGCTCGGTGCCGACGTAGTTGTGACCGAGCTTCAGCGCCTCCCGGAAGGTCAGTTCCAGCACCTTCTTCCCCCGGGCGTCGTACGGGATCAGCGCCGGCACCTCGGCGGCCGGGGCGGGCAGCGCGGCCGTCGCGGCGGTGCGCAGCGCCTCCGGGGTGACGCCCTGGTCGACGAGCGCCCGCGCGGCCAGGCCGTCGGGCTCGACCAGCAGGCCGAGCAGCAGGTGCTCGGCCCCGATCCCGTCGTTGCCGGCCCGGCGGGCCTCCTCCTGGGAGGCCATCACCACGTGCCGGGCCCGGTCGGTGAACCGGCCGAAGCCCTGACTGGGGTCTAGGTCGTTGGGCGTGGCCGGGTCCTTGGGCACGAAGCGCTTCTGGGCGGCCTGCTTGCTGACGCCCATACTGTGGCCGATGTCGGTCCAGGAGGCGCCGGAGCGGCGGGCCTGGTCGACGAAGTGGCCGATCAGGTGGTCCGCGAGCTCGCCGAGGTGGTCGGCCGCGATGACGGCGTCCGAGAGCTGGTCGAGCGCGTCCGGGTGGAGCTTCTTGATCGCGTCGATCAGGTCGTCGAGGCGCAGCGGAGTGCTCTTGGGAACGATCGGATTCTCCATGTCGTCAACCGTAGGTTGTCGACGTCCCTATCGTCAACCATCGGTTGACGATAGGGCGAGTTGGAGTCTCAGGGGGCCAGCAGCCGGCCGCGGACGGCCGTGAGGTCGGCGGTGGCGACGCCGGCGGCCGTCAGCCGGGCGACCGGGTCGAGGTCGGCGAGGGCGGCGTGCACGGCGGCCTCGGCGGTGGTGCCGGCCTCGGCGAGCACGGCGTCGATGCGCCGGTACTGGTCCGGGAGGCCGAGCATGCCGTAGAGGGGCCGGACGTTGGGGGCGCTCAGCAGGTAGTCGGCGACGATCTCGGAGGGCTCGACCTCGGCGAGGGCGAGCAGCAGCAGTGCGGCGAGGCCGGTCCGGTCGCGCCCGGCGCCGCAGTGCACGACCAGTCCGCCGGGGCGGGCGCCGGCGATCGTCGCGATCAACTCGGCGGCGGCGTGCGGGCAGTGGTCCAGGTAGGGGCGCAGGGCGAGCGGGGTGCCGTCGAGGTGGCCGTAGGTCCGCCACCAGGCGGGGCCGGCGAGTTCGTCCAGCGGGACGCGGACCAGTTCGACGTCGCCGGGGAGGGGGAGGAGCGGTTTGTACTCCTCGATGTTGCGCAGGTCGACGACGGTGCGCACGCCGTGGTCGAGCAGGGCGTCCCAGCCCTCGGCGGTGAGGCGGTCGAGGTTGTCGGCCCGGGTGATCGCCCGGCGGGTGGTGCGGGCGCCGGTGGTGGTGGGCAGTCCGCCCAGGTCGCGGACGTTGAGGCAGCCGTCCCAGACGAGCGTGCGGTCCTCGGTGGCGGTGGTGCGCGCTTCTGCCCGGCTCATCAGGTTCCCCGTTTTCCTCGGCGAGGGGGTCCCGTTACCCCCTCGTGATGTGGACTACCGGTGGAGCGGGATGGTTCCTCGGATCGTCCGATGATCAGGGTGTGACGATCCGGCAGCGCCGTGTCGTCGTTCAGGCGGCGGCCTCGGTGCGGACCAGCTTCTCCATCGGCTGCGCGGCGGCCTGGCCGAGCACCGAACCGGCGACGATCGCGCCGACCAGCAGCACCGTGGACAGCCACACCATGGTCGCCACCGGCAGGGTGAAGGCACCGGCCACCCGGGCCGCGCACTCGGCGAGCAGCGCGGAGCCCCAGATCACGGAGAACAGCCGCTCGTAGCGGCGGAACGGCCGCGAACCGGCGGCGAGCCGGTCCCAGGCAGCCTCCCTGGCGCTCTCGCCCTTGGTGAGGAAGGGCCGCAGCGCGGCGGACATCAGCGGCCGCGCGGTCAGCGCGGAGCCCAGGATCGCCAGCGCCATGAAGCCGCTGAGCACGGCTTCCTTGGCGAGCATCAGCCGGGCGTCGCCGCTGACGGCGGTGAGCGCCAGGCCGACCAGGTTCACCCCGAGCATCAGGGCGGCGAAGCGGTTCAGTGTCCGGTCCTTGACCAGGCCGAGGACGGTCCGGGCGACCGGGAACGCGCTGCTCCAGGCGAGGGCGGCGAACTCGCTCGCCCCGAGGCCGGAGCGGAGGAGGTAGAAGGCGGCGAGCGGGCCGGCGATGTCGACGGCGAGCGGGCGGAGGGCCTTGGCGAGCGGGTGCGGGGCCTTGGCGGCGACGGCCTCGGAGTTGGCGGCGCCGGTGGTGACGGCGTTGGCGACGACGTTGCTGGTGACGGCGTTGGTGGCGGCGTTGGTGGCGGCGATCTGGCTCATGGTGGGTCCTCCCCGGACTGGCTGCTCGGCCGGCGGGCCGTTGCCCGCTCCGCCGTGCCTCCAGTGTTCCGAGCGGGACCCCTCGCCCAGCAGTGCCGTCCGTTGCGGGATCCGCATGACAGTTGTCACGGTGCGCGCCGTGACGGTGCCGGCGGGCTGCGAAACACCCAGTGGACGGGCGAGTTGACGGAGCGTCGGCCCGACCGCCGGTCAGGGGCTTTCGAAGTCCCAGAGCGGCCGGCCCAGGGTGTCCGCGCAGTGCACGGCCGCGAAGCGCTCGTCCTCGGCCGACAGGAATCCCCGGGCGACGCCGCGCAGCACCGTGCGCGCGGCCGCGTCCGCCCGGGTCCACGCGCCGGTCAGCACCAGCACCGTGCCGACCAGCTCCGCGCGCTGGATCCGGGCCACCGGGACGGCCAGCAGCGTGGTGTTGACCTGCTCCAGCTCGTCGGCGGACAGATAGGTCTCGCCGGTGCCGCCGTCGCGCTCCCGGTCGAGCCGGCGGCGCAGCTCGGGCAGCCCGTAGTGGCGGACGGCGGCCACCGAGTCGTCCAGCGCGACCTGCCAGCGCGGCCCGGGCAGCACCTCCCACCAGACGTCCTCCCGCACCGGCAGCAGCTCGCCGATCCGGGACCGCCAGGACTCGATGCCGTAGACGGCGCACGGATCCGGGTGCGGACCGGGGAAGGCCGCCGCGGACCAGTCGGCGCGGCTGACCAGGCTCAGGTCGAAGGTGTAGCGGACCCGTCCGTCGGCGGGCCGCTCGACCACGCCGACCATGGCCCAGTGGGTCGGGTCGGGGAGGGTGAAGGTCCGCCGCCCGCCGGTGAGGCCCAGGAGCCGGAGCGCGGGCGCGAGGTGCTCGCGCAGGCCGCGTTCGTGGAACTCGCGGGCGGTGGTCATGACGGTCCCTGGGGGTCGGGGCAGGCAGTGCTCGGCGGCACCCGGGGCGCGGGAGGGGCAGGGCGCGGGCGGCGGCCGGAACGGATCGTTCACCTACAACGTAGGCAGGGCGGCGTCCGCGCGGCCGTGGGCGAAGGCCAGCAGGTCGCGGGACCTTCGCCCCGCGCGCGGGCCGCCCAAGGGCCCGGCGGGGCGTGCCCGCCGGGCCCGGAACCGCCCGCCGACGGGCTCCGGCGACGTGCGCCCACCGGCGACGCGACGCGCGCCCCGCCCCGGCGGCGCCTGCCGCCCGGGCCGGGGCCGGACCGGGTAACGGTCGGGCCCACCGGACCGGGGCGTTCGCCCGGATGGCCCATGATGTGGCGGGTGCAGAGTGCAGAACGCCCCGGAGCGGGCACCGACAGCCCCGTCGGCCGGTCCGGACCGGTCACGACGTCAGGCCCGCCCCCCGGCCCGCCCCCGCGCGAGGCCCCCGCCCCCGCCCCCGTCGATCTGACCGAGGCGGTCAAGGCCGCCCGGAGCGGGGACGAGGAGGCCTTCCGACTGCTCTTCCGCAGCGTGCAGCCGGGTCTGCTCCGCTACCTGCGGGTCCTGGTCGGCGGCCGGCCCGAGGACGCCCAGGATGCCGAGGACATCGCCTCCGAGGCCTGGCTCCAGATCGCCCGCGACCTGGGCTCCTTCTCCGGGGACGGCGACGGCTTCCGCGGCTGGGCCGCGACCGTCGCCCGCAACCGGGCCCTGGACCACCTGCGGGCCCGGCGCCGCCGACCGGTCGCCGACCTGCCGTTCGAGTACCTGGCCGAGCTGGCCGGCGGGGACGACACGGCCGGGGCGGCCCTCGCCGCCGTCGGGACCTCGGACGCGCTGGCGCTGATCTCCCGGCTGCCCAGGGACCAGGCCGAGGCGGTGCTGCTCCGGGTGGTGATGGAGCTGGACGCGAACAGCGCCGCCCAGGTGCTCGGCAAGCGCTCCGGCAGCGTCCGGATGGCCGCGCACCGGGGGCTGAAGCGGCTCGCCGAACTGCTGGAGCAGTCCTTCCCGACAGGTGGGGGCGGTGGTGCGGCAGGTGCCGGGATCCCGGCCTCGCGGTCGGTCCCCGACAACGGTCCGGCGGGCAGCGGGACCGTGCGGCAGGGCCGTGGAAGATCCGCGAGAAAAAGTTCTCCCCAAGGTGTGACAGAACGCCGGGCCGCGACGCTGAAGGACATGAGATGAGCACCAACCGACCCCGTCGGATCGACCGTGACACCGCCGAGCAGCTGCTCGCCGGTGCCGTGGGCGGCCCGCCGGCCGGGCAGGGCGCCTCGCTCACCGGCCCGGACGGCAGCACCGGGCGCACGGGGTCCCCCCGGTCCGGAGCCGGGCCGGGAGACCGGGTCGCCCGTGTGCTCGCCGCCGCCGCGGCGCCGGCGACGGGTGGCGAACTGGCCGGGGAGGAGGCGGCCCTGGCCGCGTTCCGGGAGGCCCGTCTCGCGTCCGCAGCAGTACCCGCCGCACCCGCACCCGTCCGGAGACGTTCGATGGCCGCCGCCACGCTGACCAGGGCCTTCAGTACGAAGGCCGCTGCCGTCGTGCTCGGTGCCACGGCGCTGGGCGGGGTCGCGGTCGCGGCCGGCACGGGCAATCTGCCGGTGCCCCTGGGCGGCGGTTCGGACCAGCCGCACCGGGGCGTGGCAGCCCCGGACACCTCCGCTCCGTCGGCCACCGCGGCGACCCGGTCCGAGGCACCGGCCACCCGGTCGGCGAACCCGCCGTCCACCCCCGGTCCGACCGGTGGCGCGAGCGGTGGTGCCGGCGGCAACGCGTCGTCCGGCGGTCCGTCCCGGCCCGGTACCGCCTCGGGTGGCCCGGCGGCCGCGGATCCGTCCGCCGCCGATCCGTCCGGGCCGGAGAAGCGGCCCAAGGAGACGCCCACCCGTATCCCGGGGGACGGCCGGAGCACGTCGAATCCGGTTGCCCACGCGGCCCTGTGCAAGGCGTTCGCCGACCGGGCGGGCAAGGGCGAGCGCCCGAGGCTGCTGGTCGCCGATCCGCAGTTCGGCGCGCTGGTCGCGGAGGCCGGCGGACCGGACAAGGTGGCGGACTACTGTGCGCGGGCGCTCCGCGGCCCGGGCGACGACGACCACCAGGACGCCCCCGGCCAGGGCTCCGGCTCCGGCTCCGGGGCCACCCGGCCGGGCTCGGGCTCCGGTTCGGGCTCGGGAAGGTCCGGCGGCGGCTCCGTGCCGGGCGGTGACAGCCAGGGCGGCACCGGTCAGGGCGGCGACAGCCAGGGCGGCAGGAACAAGGACGGCGACTCCGCGGCCGGCGGCAGCGGTTCGGGTGTCGGTCCGGGCAGCGCGGGCAGTAGCGGGAACGGCGACGGCGGCTCCGGCCGCGCGCCGAGGACCGCCACCGTCCCGCCCGCGGCGGACCCGCCCGCAGGATCCGGGCCGGACCGCACGGCACGACCCGACAGCACCCCGGGCAACCGGAGGTGACCCAGAACTCCGGATGAGCGGCGGGCGAATCCCCCCGGGCCCGTCGCTCATCCGGACCGCTCCACCCCGCACCACCGCCGTACCCGCACCACCGCAGTACCCGCAGTACCCGCTCCACCCGGACCCCGGGTGGCCGGTCGGCCCCCCCGTGCCCACCGTCCGCCCGGTCGGCCCGACCGGACCGGCCGGCGCACCCCGGAACGCGCCGCCGGTCCGGAAGGGCCGGACCCCGCCGGCCCGCCCGCCCGCAGTCAGGGCGGGCCGGCACCCGCTCGACCCGCCGAACCGCACCGATCGTGGCCCTCCACCGGGCCCGACCACGAGCCGGCGGTCGGGGATCCGCTGCCCGGTTCCCCGGCCGCCACCCTTTCCCGGGCGGGCCGTCGGCGGACGGGCCGGTCACCCCCGGGGGCTATCGTGCACACGTGCACGAGGCGGTCCGGGACCCCGGGCAGGGCCTCTGAGGGGAGCGGTGCCAGGTGATCGGACGCGCGCTGAACGGGCGCTACGAGCTCGTCGAGATACTCGGCGTCGGCGGCATGGCCACCGTCTGGCGCGGGGTGGACCACGTGCTGGGCCGCCAGGTGGCCGTCAAGGTCCTCAACGGGGGGCTCGCCGACGACCCGCGGTTCGCCGAGCGGTTCGGCCGCGAGGCGCAGCACGCCGCGATGCTGGTCCACCCGAGGATCGCGATGGTCTTCGACTCCGGGGTGGACCAGGGCTCGCCGTACATCGTGATGGAGCTGGTGCAGGGCCGGTCGCTGGCCGTGCTGCTGGCGCAGCGCCCGGGGCTGCCGGTCGAGCAGGCGGTCGGGATCGCGGCGGCGGTCTGCGAGGGGCTGGCGCACGCGCACGCGGCGGGCCTGGTGCACCGGGACGTCAAGCCCGGCAACATCATGATCACCCACGACGGCGGGGTGAAGGTGGTGGACTTCGGCATCGCCCGCGCGGGCTCCTCGCACAACCTCACCCAGACCGCCTCGGTGCTCGGCACCGCCGCCTACCTGTCGCCCGAGCAGGCCACCGCGAGTCCGCTGGACGGCCGCACCGACCTGTACGCGGTCGGCTGCGTGCTCACCGAGATGCTCACCGGCGCACCGCCGTTCGAGGCCGAGACCCCGGTGGCGATCGCCTACAAGCACGTCGGCGAGCTGCCGCTGCCGCCCTCGGTCCGACGGCCCGGCCTGCCGCCCGCCCTGGACGCGGCGGTGCTGCGGCTGCTCGCCAAGCACCCGGCCGACCGCCCCGCCGACGCGGCCGCCGCGCGGGCCGAACTACTGGCCTGCGTCCCGGGGCTGGTGCCCGCCGATCCGACCACCGAGCTGCTCGCGGGGGCCTTCCCGCAGTCCGTGCAGCCCCTGGGCGACCAGCGGCACACCACCCTCCTGCCGCCGCAGCCGGCGCCCCCGGCCGCCACCTCGGTGATGGCGCCGGTCCCGGCCGCCGCGCCGTTCCCGGAGGCCGGGCCGGTGCGGGAGAGCCGCCGCCGGCCGATCGTGTTCGGGGCCCTGGGCCTGGCCGGTGTGGCCGGCGCGGCGATGCTCGCGATCACCGCCTTCGACGACCCGTCCACGCCCGCTGCCGCGCCGTCCGCCAGGCCCACCACGACCGCGCCGGTCACCC
Organism: Kitasatospora purpeofusca; assembly: GCF_036010405.1. Taxonomy (NCBI): domain Bacteria; kingdom Bacillati; phylum Actinomycetota; class Actinomycetes; order Kitasatosporales; family Streptomycetaceae; genus Kitasatospora; species Kitasatospora purpeofusca. Next base: position 5,519,520 of record NZ_CP108561.1, read on the forward strand.
CGGCGGCCGCGACGACGCAGGCCCCGTCCCCGACCCCGACGGCCACCACGCCGTCCCCGACGCCCCCGGCCGTCCCGGCCACCCAGCCGCCGCACAACCAGGCCCCGCTGGTGCAGATCAACGCCCTGCGCCAGAGCATCGCGCAGACCCAGGTGGAGAAGGACCGGGCCCGTCAGATCGAGCTGCTCCGCACCCTCGACGAGGCCACCGCCCGCCTCAACGAGGGCCGGCCCGACGACGCCGCGGCCAAGCTGAAGAGCGCCCAGCGCACCGTCCGCGACCTCGCCAAGCGGCACGCCATCGAGGGCCAGACCTACCAGAACTGGAACTCCCGGCTCTCGTCCCTCATCACCTCCCTCAACGCCACCGCCGACCAGGAGGACTGACCCGGCGGCCCCGGGAGGGCGGGCGGGCGGGTCAGGCGCCGAGGAAGCGCTGGAGTTCGTCGAGCAGGTAGTTGGCGCCGGTGCAGCCGATGCCCTGGAACCACAGCTGGTCGTCGACGGGGAAGGCGCGGTGGGCCCTGACGGCCTCCAGGGCCTGCCAGCCGGGGCTCGCGAGGGTGGTGGTGAGGCCGTTGCGCTCCGGGTCGCCGTAACCGGCGTAGAGCAGCAGGTCGCCGTCGGCCCTGGCGAGCTGGTCCGGCGGGAGCTCCAGCTCCGCCCGGTCGACGTTCTGGGAGTCCGGGCGGGGGACGCCGACGTCGGCGAGGACGGAGCCGGGGAAGGTCTGCCGGCCGTGGAGCCGGATCCCGCCGCCCTCGACGAAGCGGACCAGGCTGACCCTGCGGCCGCCCGCCCTGGCGTTCGCGAGGGCGGCCGTCACCTGGTTGACGTGCCGCTGGTACGAGGCCATGAACGCCGCCGCGGCGTCCTGCCGGCCGAGCGCCTCGGCGTGGGTCTGCAGGTTCGCCTTCCAGGGCGCGCCGGTGGTGGCGGTCAGGACGGTCGGGGCGATCGCCCGCAGCTCCTCGTAGCGGCCGCCGTCCCGGGACTGGTTGGACAGGACGAGGTCGGGCCGCAGCGCGCGGACGGCGGCGAGGTCCGGGGAGCCGATCGGTCCGACGTAGGCGATCGGGGCGAGCCGGGAGGCGGGCCAGTAGTCGGGGAAGGTCGGGTCCGCCGCCGCCCGGGCCGCGCCGACCGGGGTGATGCCGAGGGTGAGCGCGGAGTCCAGCTCGGCGGTGTCCAGGACGACGACCCGCGCGGGTGCCCCGGGCACGGTGACCGGGCCGTTGGCGGTGGCCACGACGACGCTCGGCGGCGGGGTGGGGGAGGCGGCCTCGGCGGCGACGGCCCCGAGGTCCATCGGCGGGGGCGCGGCGGGCCGGTCGGTGCAGCCGGTGAGGGCACTGCCCCCGAGCCCGCCCAGCAGCGCGGTCAGCAGGGTGCGGCGGGTGGTCGGGGACATCGGCACCTCGGGCGGCTCGGACAGCGCAGACGGGCGGAAGGACACGGCAGCGCGTCGATTATGTCCGAATTGGTGCGTAAAACGTTGCTATGCGTCCACGGTGGCCGCCCACGGCGCGCCCGGCACCACCAGCGGCGTGCCGGTCACCGGGTCCGGCACCACCACCGACTCCAGCCCGAACACCTCGCGCACCAGCTCCGCCGTGACCACCTCGGCCGGCGGTCCCTGGGCGACGATCCGCCCGTCCTTCATCGCCACCAGGTGGTCGGCGTACCGGGCCGCCTGGTTGAGGTCGTGCAGCACCGCGACGACCGTCCGGCCGCGTTCCACGTTCAGCCGGCGGACCAGGTCCAGCACCTCCACCTGGTGCGCGATGTCCAGGAAGGTGGTCGGCTCGTCCAGCAGCAGGATGTCCGTGCCCTGGGCGAGCGCCATGGCGATCCAGACCCGCTGCCGCTGCCCGCCGGACAGCTCGTCCACGCCGCGTTCGGCCAGCTCGGCGGTCGAGGTGCGCTCCAGCGCCTCGGCGACGGCGGCCTCGTCCTCCGCGGACCACTGCTGCCACCAGCTCTGGTGCGGCTGGCGGCCGCGCGACACCAGGTCGGCGACCGCGATGCCCTCGGGGGCGGACGGCGACTGCGGCAGCAGCCCGATCCGCCGGGCGATCCGCTTGGTGGGGACGCGGGCCAGCTCCTCGCCGTCCAGCAGCACCGCGCCGCAGACCGGCTTCAGCAGCCGCCCCAGCGCGCGCAGCAGGGTGGACTTGCCGCAGGCGTTCGGGCCGACGATCACCGTCACCCGGCCGTCCGGAATCCGCAGGTCGAGCCCTTCGGCGACGGTGCGGGCCTCGTAGGCGAGGGTGAGGTCCCGCGCCTCCAGGCGGTGGGACACCCCCTTCACGGGGTCGGCGGACTCGGTGTCGGGCAGCATCGGGACCTCCACGACTCAGGAACCTCCACGGCGGGAGCGGATCAGCAGCCACATCAGGTACGGCGCGCCGACCAGTCCGGTCACCACACCGACCGGCAGCTCGACGGGCGACAGCAGCCGGCGGGCCAGCAGGTCGGCGAGCACCACGACCAGCGCGCCGGTGAGGGCCGAGCAGAACAGCGGGATCTGCGCCGACCGGGCCAGCCGCACGGCGATCTGCGGGGCCATCAGCGCGACGAAGTCCACCGGCCCGGCGGCGCCCGCCGCGCAGGAGGCGAGCACCACGCCGAGCAGGGCCATGCCGAGCCGGATCCGGTCCAGCCGCAGCCCCAGGCCGACGGCGGTGGCGTCGTCGAAGGAGATCGAGCGCTGGGCCCGCGCCGCCCACAGCGCCACCGGCACGGCGGCCAGCAGCACCCGGGCCAGCCAGCCGGCCTGGTCGTACCCGGAGCCGTTCAGGCTGCCGGTCATCCACACCTTGGCGGCCTGCGCCTGGAAGCCGTCGCCCTTGGTCAGGAACAGCGAGGTCAGCGAGGAGAGCGCGACCGAGACGCCGATGCCGATCAGGACGAAGCGCTGGGCGTGCAGCCCGCGCCGCCAGGCCAGCAGGTACACCAGCAGCCCGGCCGCCAGCCCGCCCGCGACGGCCGCGAACGGCACCTGGCCGGTGGAGTCGACCACGCCGTAGGCCAGCAGGCCGACCACGGTGGCGGTGGCGCCCCAGGAGACGCCCACCACGTCCGGGCTGGCCAGCGGATTGCGGGCGACGGTCTGGATCAGCGCCCCGGCCAGCCCGAGCGCGGCGCCGGCCAGCAGGCCGACCACCACCCGGGGCAGCCGGAACTCCCCGACCACCAGCTCGTGCGGGCTCGGCTGCCCGAACACCACCTTCAGCACCTCGCCGGGCGCCACGGTGGACTCGCCCAGGCAGAGCGAGGCGACGACGGTGGCGGCCAGCGCGAGCAGCAGGCCGAGCGCGGCGAGCGCCGAGCGCCGGTGCAGCAGGAAGGAGGCCGGTCCGGCCCGCAGCACGGTGTAGCCGCGCAGGACGACGGTGCTCATGCCGCCACCACCTTCCGCCGCCGGACCAGCGCGACCAGCACCGGGACGCCGACCAGGGCGGTCATCATCCCGGCCGGCACCTCGGAGGGCGGGAACAGCACCCGGCCGAGCGTGTCGGCGAGCAGCAGCAGCGCGGGGCCGAGCACGGCGGACAGGGCCAGCACCCAGCGGTGGTCGGCGCCGACCGCCGCGCGCGCGGCGTGCGGCACGGCCAGGCCGACGAAGGCGACCGGCCCGGCCGCCGCGACCGCCGACCCGGTCAGCACGGTGGCTCCGAGCGCGCCGACCGCCCGGACCGGACCGGTCCTGGCACCGAGGCCCTTGGCGGTGTCCTCGCCGAGCGCCAGCGCGTCGAGCCCGCGCGCCACCGACAGGACCAGCACCGTGCCGACGGCCAGGAACGGCAGCAGCTGCCGGGCGACGTCCGCGTCCCGCCCGGAGAGCGAGCCGACGTGCCAGAACCGGAACTGGTCCATGGCGGCCGCGTCGGTGGTGAGCACCAGGGTGTTGAGGGAGGCGATGAACGCGGAGATCGCGGCCCCGGCCAGCGCCAGCTTGACCGGCGCCGTCCCGCCCCGGCCGCGCCCGGCCAGCCCGTAGACCAGGACGGTGGCGAGCACCGCGCCGGCGAAGCCGAACCAGACGTACCCGGTGAGCGTGGAGATCCCGAACACGGAGATCGCCACCACCACGCCGGCCGCCGCGCCCTGGCTGACGCCGAGGATGCCGGGGTCGGCGATCGGGTTGCGGGTGATGCCCTGCATGACGGTGCCGGCGAGGCCGAGCGCCGCGCCCACCGCGAGGCCGACGACCGTGCGCGGCAGCCGCAGCTCGCGGATCACCACGGCGTTGGCGGTGTCCCCGCCGTGCAGCAGGGCGTCGACGGTGTCGCCGAACGGGACGGTGCGGCTGCCGACCGCCAGGCTCAGCAGCACCGCACCGGCCAGCAGGGCCAGCGCGGCGGCGAGCCACAGTATTCGGCGGCGCAGCAGCCGGGCTCTTCCAGGTGCGGTGGTGTCGGTCATGGCTCTCTCTCGCAGATAGCTCAGGCAAACCTAAGTTCCGCGTCGAAGCCGGGGCAAATCCCCCTGCCTGTATCCCCGCCGACTCCCGGCCGACTCCCGCCCGGCACCGGCCCGGCCGGGCCGGTTGGATAGCCTGACGGCATGCCTGTGACCTCGGACGCCCCGCTGACCGTGGGTTTCGACCTCGACATGACGCTGCTCGACACCCGGCCCGGGATCCGGGCCACCTATCTGGCGCTGTCCGCCGAGACCGGTACCGCCATCGACGCCGACCTGGTGGTCACCCGGCTCGGGCCGCCGCTCCTCGACGAGCTGCGCAACTGGTTCCCGGCGGAGGAGCTGGACGCGGTCGCCCACCGCTACCGCACGCTCTACCGGGACCACGCCTTCGCGCCGACGGTCGCCCTGCCGGGCGCGCACGCCGCGCTGGACGCGGTCCGCGCGCACGGCGGCCGGGTCGCGGTCATCACCGGCAAGTACGAGCCGAACGCCCGGCTCCACCTGGACCACGCGGATCTGCGCGCGGACGCGCTGGTCGGCGACCTGTGGGCGGAGACCAAGGGTGTGGCCCTGCGCGAGCACGGCGCCACCGTCTACGTCGGCGACCACCTCGGCGACATCCGGGGGGCCAAGCACGCGGACGCGGTGGCGGTGGGTGTGGCGACCGGCCCGTACGGCGCCGAGGACCTGCTGGCGGCCGGCGCGGACGTGGTGCTGCCCGACCTCACCGCCTTCCCGGCCTGGCTCGACGGGCACCTGGCCGGCCGCTGAGGTCCGCGCCGAGGCCCTGTGCCAGACCTCGCGCCGACGCCCGGCGGCGCCGTCAGGCGTTGGCGCGGACCCGGCGCCGCTGGGCGCGCGCGGAGAGCAGCAGACCGGTCAGGGCGAGCAGGAAGCCGAGCGGCATCAGCATGCTCAGCCAGTAGGCGGCCGACGGCAGCGGCGTCAGGTGCAGGAACAGCGGGACGAAGGTCACCAGGGTGGCGAGCGCGCCGAGTCCGAAGACGATCGTGCCGGCCTTGACGTAGGTCTCGCCTCGGTCGGCGCTCTGGTTGCCGACGCTGCTCGCGCTGCTCACGGGGCTTGCTCCTCTGCGGCGGGGTTCGGCCGCTGCGGCGGGTCCGGCGGCCGACCCAGTCTCGCAGAGCCGGCCGGGCCGGGGTCCGCCGCGGTACCGCCGGGGCGGCCCCGGAACCGCTTCGTGGGCGAGCGATCCCGTCACGTTGCGCAGTTTTCCGGGCGCTGGGAGTTTTGATCCCTGCTGGGCGGGGGTATGCAGGCTGTGCCGAGGGGTGCGATCAGTGCGCCCCGTTCTCTCCGACCGGAGGTGTGAGCCAGTGGACAGCGTCGAATCGCGCCCGGGTCATGCCGATTCCGGGTCGCGCGTGACCGTCGGGGCTCCGTACGGAACTTTCGCGGAACGCGGATGAGACAGTGACGGACCGTTAGTCTGCTCCTTACAGTGTGCTGATCGTGCGCGCCCCGCAGGGCGCGTCCCCCAGGGTCGGCCCGCTCTCCCACCACCCAGTGATCCCCGGCCAGGGCCGGGATCCCTCATACCCACATCGAGGACTGTTCGAGATGCCCACCGGCCAGGTCAAGTGGTTCAACGAGACGAAGGGCTTCGGCTTCCTGTCGCGCGACGACGGCGGCGATGTCTTCGTCCACACCAAGGCGCTGCCCGCCGGAATCACGTCGCTGAAGCCGGGGCAGCGGGTCGAGTTCGGCGTGGTCGCAGGGCACCGCGGCGACCAGGCGATGCAGGTCCAGCTGCTGGAGGCACTGCCCTCGGTGGCCGCCGCCCAGCGCAAGAGCCCGGACGACATGGCGGCGCTGGTCCAGGACCTCATCACGATGATGGACGCGGTCCTGCCCGGGCTCCAGCACGGCCGCTACCCGGCCAAGCCGGCCGGGCAGAAGCTCGCCGTCCTGCTGCGCGCGGTCGCCGAGCAGTTCGACGTCTGAGTCCGCCGCCCGACCGGCGACGGTCGGGCGGGCGGTCGCTCAGAAGTCCAGTGCGCCCGGGCCGAGCGGGGGGACCAGGCCCTCCGCGGCGGCCCGGGTGAGCAGCGCGCGGACGGCCGCGTGCCCCTCCTCGCCGAGCTCCGCGGTGAATTCGTTGACGTAGAGGGCGATGTGCTGGTCGGCGACGTCCGGGTCCATCTCCTGGGCGTGCTCCAGCACGTACCGGCGGCTGGCCTCCGGGTCGTCCCAGGCCTGTCGGACGGAGGCGCGGATCGCCTCGGCGAGCGCCCGCAGCCGCTCCGCGCCGAGCGAGCGCCGGGCGATGATGGCGCCGAGCGGGATCGGCAGGCCGGTCTCCCGCTCCCAGGCCTCGCCCATGTCGGCCAGGCTGCGCAGACCGTAGTTCCGGTAGGTGAAGCGGGCCTCGTGGATGACCAGGCCGGCGTCCACCCGGCCGTCCCGCACGGCGGGCATGATCTCGTGGAACGGCAGCACCACGATCCGGCCCAGGCCGCCCGGTACCGCCTTCGCCGCCCACAGCCGGAACAGCAGGTAGGCGGTGGACCGCTCGGAGGGGACGGCGACGGTCTTCCCGCTCAGGTCGTCCCCGCTGTCCGGGCGGGTGAGCACCAGCGGGCCGCAGCCGCGCCCGAGCGCCCCGCCGCAGGGCAGCAGGGTGTACTCGTCCAGCACCCAGGGCAGGGCGGCGTAGCTGACCTTGAGGACGTCCAGCTCGCCGCGCTCGGCCAGGCCGTTGGTGACGTCGATGTCCGCGAAGGTGACCTCGGGGGCGTCGGCGCCCGGGACCAGGCCGTGCGACCAGGCGTGGAAGACGAAGGTGTCGTTGGGGCAGGGCGAGTAGGCGATGCTCAGCCGTTCAGCCACGGCCGGCCTCCTTCGGCGCTCGGCGCGGTCCGGGCGGGTCGGCCCGGTGGGACGGAGGTTGCCCGGCGGCCTGCGGCTCCGCCGCCGGGGCTGCGAGAGTCTGCGGGGCCGGGGCCGGCAGGGCCAGGGCCGGGCAGGGCAGGGCGGCGAAGGCCCGCTCCAGCGCGCCGAGGGCCTCGCCGATCCGCCAGGCGGACCGGTCGCGCGGGCCCACCGGGTTGGAGACGGTGCGCAGTTCGAACGACGGCACCCCGTGCCGGGCGGCGGCCTCGGCGACCCCGAAGCCCTCCATCGCCTCCGCCACCGCGTCCGGGTGGCGGGCGGTCAGGGCGGCGGCGCGCCCGGCGCTGCCGGTCACGGTGGAGACGGTCAGCACGGCGCCGGTGACCAGGGTGTCCACCCCGGCGGCCCGCAGGGCCTCGGCGACCAGCGCGACGGTGGCCGGTGCCGGGGTGTGCCGGACGGTCCCGAAGCCCAGCTCGGTGACGTCGGCGAAGCCGTCCGGGGTCTCGGCGCCCAGGTCGGCGGCGACGATCGCGCCGGCGACCACGGTGGTGCCGATCGGCGCCCGCGGGGCGAAGCCCCCGGCGATCCCGGCGGAGACCACCAGGTCGTACCGGTCACCGGTGGACGCGGAGAGTGCCGTGAGCGCGGTGGCGGCGGCCGCCGCCGCGGCGCCCGGGCCGACCCCGCCGGCCAGCACGTCCACCGTCGCACCGGAGGGGTGCGCGACCCGGTCCAGCGCGCCCCCGGGCAGCGGCACCCGCCGGGCCGTGCCGCCGAGGCCGCGCAGTACGGCCTCGGCCTCGGCCGGTACCGCGACGACGACGAGCAGCCGGGCCCGCGCGGGGCCCGGCTGCTCGTCGGTGAGTCGTACCGTCACCGGTCGACCGTCAGCTGTCCTGGGTGTTCAGCTGGAAGTACCACACGCCGTAGATCGCGTCCGGCTGCTTCGGGTCGCTCTCGACGACCGTGATCAGGGTCTTGCCGGAGGAGTTGAGCGCCTTGCTGGCCGGCACCGAGCCCGAGTAGGTGGCGTCCTTGGCCGCGGTGGCCAGGATGAACCGGCCGCCCTGCGCCTGCTGGCCGCCGTTGGTGTTGGCCCACCAGCCGCGGTCGGCCACCTCGGGGCTCACGCCGATGCCGATCCGGTCGCTCATGGTGACGTCGGACTTGGGGAGGGTGCCCTCGTCCAGAGCCTTGCCGGCCTTGTCCTGGCACTCCTCCTGCTGCTGGTCGGTCAGCGGCTTGCCCTCGTTGAAGCAGAAGGGGTCCTTGACCGTCGAGGAGGTCCCGACGAGCAGCGTGACGCGGTGGTCGCTGATCTCGTGCTGGCTCGACGCGAAGGCGATGGACCCGCCGACCGTACCGGCGGCGATGACGACGACGGCGCCGAGGCCGGCGATGACGCGGGTGCTGAGGCTCATGCGTCAGAGGCTACCGGGCTTTCGCGATCACGCTACGCGGGGGTCGGCAACCGCGTGTTGTGCTCCGGGCCCGGGCCGGACGCCGCCCCGGGCGGGGGCCGGCGGGGCGGCCGCTCAGGCCACCCGGGGCGCGGCGGGCCGGTGGCGCACCCCCACCCGCAGGAGCGAGCGCAGCGTCCACAGCAGCACCGCGCCGAGTACGGCGGCGGCCACCGACAGGCCCAGCGCGCCGTTCAGCGGCAGCAGGATGCCGACCGCGCCGCCCGCCACCCAGGACATCTGGAGCAGGGTCTCGGAGCGGGCGAAGGCCGAGGTCCGCACCGCCTCGGGCACGTCCCGCTGGATCAGCGCGTCCAGTGACAGCTTGCCCAGCGAGGCCGCCGTCCCGGCCGCCGCGGCCACCGTGACCACGGTGACGGTGCCGTACCAGAGCGCGGCGGCGGCGGTGGCGCCGCCGGCCAGCAGCAGCATCGCGGTGACCGTCATCTCCGGGCTGCGGGGGCGCAGCCAGGAGCCGAGCGCCGAACCGATCGCGTTGCCCGTCCCCGCCGCCAGCGCCACCAGCCCGAGCGCCAGGGTCGGCTGCAGGCCGCCGATGGGCTCCTCGCGGAGCAGGAACGCCAGGAACATCACCAGGAAGCCGACCAGCCAGCGCATCGCCGCCATCGCCCGCAGCGCCAGGATCACCGAGGGCCCCACGGTGCGCAGCGAGGCCTTGGGCCGCTGCTCCGCGGCGGGCTCCGGCGCGGGCTCCGGTGCGGGGGCGGTCCGGCCGTGCAGGACCCCGTGGTGGCCCGGAGGGTGCTCCTCGGCGTGCAGCACGGCCCGCTGCTCGCCCTTGGCGGAGTCCACCTTGTGCGGCAGGTGGAAGGCCATCAGGGTGCCGGCCACGAAGACCAGGAAGGCGCCGCGCAGCGGCCAGCCGGGACCGATCAGGTGCAGCAGCCCGCCCACCCCGGCCGCGACCATGGTGGCCAGCAGCCCGGCCAGGGTGACCCGGGAGTTCGCCTTCACCAGTGACAGCCGGCTGGGCAGCAGCCGGGGCACCACGACGCTGCGCACCACCCCGTACGCCTTGGACGCGACCAGGACGCCGAGTGCTTCCGGGTAGAGCGCCAGCCCGCCGCCGGTCACCACGCCGGCCATGGTCCAGGCGAGCACCGCGCGGGCCAGCATCGACATCGCCATGGCGGCCCGGCGGCCGTGCGGCAGCCGGTCCAGCAGCGGGCCGATCACCGGGGCGAGCAGGGCGAACGGCGCCATGGTGATGAGGAGGTAGAGCGCCACCCGGCCGCGGGCCTCGCCGGTCGGCACCGAGAAGAAGATCGTGGAGGCGAGCGCCACGGTGATGAGCATGTCCCCGAACGCGTTCAGGGCGTGCAGCTCGATCAGCTTCGCCAGGCCGGACTCGCCGGCGCCCTCGGCGGCGGTGGCCCGGCGGATCCGGCGGCCGGTGCCGTGCACCACCTTGCCGGTCCGGGAGCCGGCGGCGGAGGCGGTGCGGACCAGGAAGTGCCGGCGCGGCTCCTCACCGTCACCGTCACCGTCGTCCTGCCCGTCCTGCCCGTCCTGCCCGTCCTGCCCGTCCTGCCCGTCCTGCCCGTCGTGCCCGCCCCGGTCGTCCGGCGGGTCCTGGCCGCCGCCCGCCTCCGTCCCCGAAGGTGCCGGGACGTGCCCGTCCGGGCCGTCCGCGGGGGTGCCGGTCGGGTCTGCCGCAGGCAGTGACGAGGGGTCCACCGACCGAGGTTCACCCGCGGTGTGGACCGGGGACTGCTGTCGCGGCACGGCGTTCGCTTCGTCGGGGCTGCCGGCCTGCGAGGCGTGCAGTGCGTGCTGCGACGGTTTCTCGTCCGCCACATGCCCATCCTGCCCCAGATTCGGGAGGACGACGCGGGATTCCGCTCCGCGCCGCGCGAGCGGGGGCCGCCGTTCCCGTCCCGGACGCCCCGGATCCACTCCGGAGCGCCCCGGACTGTGCCCGGTGGCCGACCGGCGGGTAGCCTGCCCAGAGTCCGCCCGAGTGCCCGACCGGCGCCGGCGGACCGGACCAGCGGCGCGGCCGGTATCCGCGGCAGGCCGCAGTCGCGCAGAATGGACGAGGGAATCCGAGCCGCGACGAAAAAGGCAACTCGCCGTGGGCGACAGAAGAAATGGGAGAGAATCGACGCCGTGAGTGCAGCGATGCGAAGCCGTACCCCTGATCGGCTCTGTGCCGAGGCCGTCGAACTCGCCCGCCAGGCCGCCGAGGACGCTGTCGGTGCCGAGACTGTCGGGGGGCACCTGGGCGTCCAGGCCGAGACCGACCGTGTCGTGACCCACACCTTCGAGTGCCTGGACGCGGCCTACCGCGGCTGGCACTGGGCGGTCACGGTGGCGCGGGCCCCGAGGGCCAAGAACGTGACGCTGGACGAAGTTGTACTGCTGCCCGGCCCCGACGCCGTCCTGGCCCCGCAGTGGGTGCCGTGGAGCGAGCGGCTGCGCCCGGGCGACATGGGCCCGGGCGATCTGCTCCCCACCGACGCCGACGACGAGCGGCTGGAGCCGGGCTGGACCGGCGAGGACGAGCCCGCGCCGAACTCCGCGGTGGCCCAGGCCGCCCAGGAGGACGTGCTGGTCAGCGACGACCCGGAGGTCCAGCCGGCCCCGGTCCGGGCCCAGATCCGCGCCGTCGCCGACGAGCTGGGCATGGGCCGCAGCCGGGTGCTGTCCCGACTCGGTCTGCACCTGGCCGCCGACCGCTGGGAGAAGGCCCACGGCGCGCAGACGCCGATGGCGCAGTCCGCCCCGGCCGGCTGCGTCAGCTGCGGCTTCCTGATCCCCATCGGCGGCTCGCTGGGCCAGGCCTTCGGGGTCTGCGGCAACGAGTTCGGTCCGGCCGACGGCCAGATCGTCTCCTTCGCCTACGGCTGCGGCGGGCACTCCGAGGCCGCCGTCATCCCGGCCCCGCCGGCACCGGCCGCGCTGATCCTGGACGAGCTGGTGGTCGAGCCGCTGACGCTGCACCCGGACCGGCTCTCCGGCTCGGTCGAGCCGGACGCCCCGGCCGAGGAGCTCGGCCACTCGTAGAGCTCCTGGAGATCGTCACCTTCGACGGCCCGTCCCACCCCGTGGGGCGGGCCGTCGTCGTCCCCGCCCGCCGGCCGGGCGCGCCGCCGGCTCCGGGGCGGTGTCCGGGGCTGTCCCCGCGGCAGGGAAGAATGCCCCCCGTAGGGCACAACAGGGCGGCGGAAGGCGGCAGGTCCAGTGGAACCTCGGATTCTCGGCAGCGGCACGGACGAGCGCCTCGCGGACTCCTTCGGCAGCGCCGAACTGCGCCGCCGGGTGCTGGACGCCTGGGCCGCCTCCCCGGCGAGGTTCCGGGAGGACGCCAACGCCGAGGAGGAGCTGGCCCTCGGCGGCTACCGCGACCGGCTGGTGGTCGAGCTCGCGCAGAACGCCGCCGACGCCGCCGTCCGGGCCGGGCACGGCCCGGGCCGGCTCCGGCTCACCCTGGCCGACGGTGTGCTGGCCGCAGCGAACACCGGTGCGCCGCTGGACGCGGCGGCCGTCGAGTCGCTCTCCACCCTGCGCGCCTCCTCCAAGCGCGGCGACCGGGACAGCACCGTCGGCCGGTTCGGGGTCGGCTTCGCCGCCGTCCTCGCGGTCACCGACGAGCCCGCCGTGCTCGGCGCGGCCGGCGGTGTGCGCTGGTCCCTCGGCGAGGCCAGGTCGCTGGCGGAGGCGCAGCCCGCCCTCGACGAGGAGCTGCGCCGCCGGGACGGCCATGTGCCGCTGCTGCGGCTGCCGTTCGCCGCCGAGGGCCCCGCGCCCGACGGGTACGACACGGTGGTGGTGCTGCCGCTGCGCGACGCGGCCGCCGAGGACCTCACCCGCCGGCTGCTGGCCGGCATCGACGACGCGCTGCTGCTCACCCTGCCCGGACTGGCCGAGGTCGTGGTGGAGACCTCGGACGGCACCCGTACCCTGACCCGCTCGGCCGCCGGGCCGCGTCCGGACCCGGCCCTCCCGGCGCCGGCCGGCGGGGTCGCCGGGGCGGAGATCAGCGAGGTCACCATCACCGACGACGCCGACGGGCAGCTGCGGCGCACCGTCTGGCAGACCGTCGGGGCGGCCGGGCCGCTCGACGTCGGGCTGCTCGTCGACCGGCCCACCGAGGAGCGCACCCGCCCGTACTGGACGGTGACCTGGGCGGTGCCGGTCTCCGACGGGGGCGACCCGCAGCGGCCGGCGATCGCCCCGGTGCTGCACGCGCCCACCCCGAGCGACGAGCCGCTCGACCTGCCCGCGCTGCTGATCGCCTCCTACCCGCTGGACTCCACCCGCCGGCACGTCGCCCCCGGCGCGCTCGCCGACTTCCTCACCGAGCGGGCCGCCGACGCCTACGCCGAGCTGCTGCGCGCCCGCGGCGGCGACCTCGGCTCGCTCGGCCTGGTGCCCGGGCCGCTCGGCCGGGGCGCGCTGGACAACGCGCTGCGCGCCGCCGTGCTCTCCCGGCTGCCCGGGACGCCGTTCCTGCCGCACCCGGCACCGGTCGAGGAGGGCACCCCGGCGCTGCGGCCCCGGGACGCCACGCTGCTGGAGGGCGCGGACGGCTCGGTGGTCGAGGCGCTGGCGCCGATCTTCCCCGGCCTGCTGCCCGCCGGTCTGGAACGCCGCACCGAGCTGCGGGTGCTGAACGTGCGCCGGGTCCCGCTCGCCGAGGTGGTCGACCAGCTGGGCGGCCTGGACCGGGAGCCGGCCTGGTGGCGCAACCTGTACGCGGCGCTCGGCGGGGCCGACCCGGAGGCGCTCGGCGCGCTGCCGGTGCCGCTCGCCGACGGGCGGACGGTGACCGGGCCGCGCCGGGTCCTGCTGCCCTCCGACGACGCCGACTGGGCGGCCTTCCCCGGCTACCCGGAGGCGCTGGCCGACGCGCTCGCGGTGCTCGACCTGCGGCTCGCCCACCCGGAGGCCGCCCACCCGCTGCTGGCCAAGCTGGGCGCGGGCGCGGCCACCCCCGCCGGGGTGCTGGACACGCCCGAGGTGCGGGCCGCCGTCCTCCGTTCCTACGACCTCGCCGAGGACGACCCGGACGCCGCCGCCGACCTCGCCGAGGCCGTTCTGGCGCTCGTCCGGGCGGCCGCCCCGGCCCCCGGCGAGCACCCGTGGCTGGCCCGGCTGGCCCTGCTCGACGACGAGGGCGAGCCCGCCCGGGCCGGTGAACTCCTGCTTCCCGACAGCCCGTTCGCCGCGCTGGCGCGCGAGGACGACGCCGCCTGGGTGGACGACGAGCTGCTGGAGCGCTGGGGCCCCGAGGTGCTCGCCTCGGTCGGTGTGCTCGCCGAGTTCGTACTGGTCCGGGCCGAGGACGTGGTGCTCGACCCGGACGACCTGGAGCGGCTCGACCCCACCGCGCCCGCCGACCGGGCGGCCGGCGGCCGGCCCACCGGGCTGATCGACGAGGCCCCGGACGGTCTGGCCGACTGGGCCGAGGACGCCCTGGAGGCGCTGCACGTCGACGAAGGGGACGCGATCGGCGTCCCGCCGGTCGCCGCCGAGCTGCTCGCCGTCCGCGACCTGGACCTGGTGGACGACGACGCCTGGCCGCAGGCGCTGGCCACGCTGGCCCGCCCGCCGTACCGGGACGCCGTGGTCATCCCCGTCCGCACCCTGCTGCCGGACGGCTCGTACACCGACCTGCCGCCGTACACCGCCTGGTGGCTGCGCGACCACCCGGTGCTGGACGGCCGCGAGCCCGCCGGGCTGCGCGCGGCCGGCGCTGACCCGCTGCTGCGCGGCCTCTACGACGAGGCCCGCACCACCCTGGACGAGCAGTTCCTGCACGCGCTGGGCGTGCGCACCACGCTGACCGCGCTGCTCGCCGAGCCGCACGGCCCCGACGAGGTGCTGGACCGGCTCACCGACCCGGACGCCGAGATCGGGCACCGCCAGTTGCACGGCATCCACAGCGCGCTGGCCCGGGTCGGTGCGGACCGGATCGAGGCGCTGGACGTGGTGCGGGCCGTCCCGCCGCTGGACCGCGCCACCGGGCGGCGGCCCGACCGGACCGTGGTGGTGGACGCCACCGAGGCGGTCGTCGCGGACGCCCCCGACCTGGTCGAGCTGCTGCACGACCACCCGCTGCTGCCGGTCGCCCCGGCGCTGGCCGCGGACCTCGCCGAGCGGTTGCACGTCTCGCTGGCCAGCGAGGTGGCCGGCGGGCGGGTGCTCTCCGAGGGCGCGCTGCACCGGGTGCCGGCGGTGGTGCGGGAGCTGCTGCCCGGCTGCCCGGTGGCGTACGAGGAGCACGAGGAGCTGCTGGTGGTCGGCCCGGGCGGGGAGGAGGCGGCCGTCGACTGGCGTTGGGACGGCGCTGCGGACACCCCGGAGGCGCCGTACGACCCGGAGTCGGCCGAGGAGGCCGACGAGGACGACGAGTTCGACCTCCCGCCGGTGCCCGGGCTGCTGCACGCGGCCACCCCGGAGGGCCTGGCGGCGGGCCTGGCCTGGTCGGTGGGGCAGTGGCACCGCCGGTTCGAGGTACTGGCCGCGCTGAGCGAGCCGGACCGGGCCTACGAGCTGTCCGCGGCCCGGGACTTCGAGGGCTGACGGGGCGACGGAGCCGGACCCGCCCTCCCCGGGTGTGTCCGGCTCGGGCGCGTCCTGCCCCGTCGGTCAGTAGTCGCGTCGGTCAGTAGTCGCGTCGGTCAGGACCGGGAGCCGGGGCGGGTCCGGCCGCGGGCGATCATCCGCAGGTAGAGCGCGAGCGTGCTCAGCACCCAGGTGGCGGTGAGCACCGCCGCCACCGCCTTGGTCAGCAGCGGGCCCGGTTCGATGTGCGCGAGCGCACCGGCCCCCACCATCACCCCGGCCAGCAGCCCGGTGGCCAGCAGTCCGCCCAGGAAGGCCGCGAAGGCCTCCAGTTCCCCGCCCCTGCGCCCCATCGCGGTACCCCCCGTTGTCCGGACCCCTCGGTTCGTGGCTCAATCATCGAGCCGGCGCCGCATGATCCGCCAGACCACTTCCAGCACCAGTCCGGCGATCACCGCGATGCCCACCCCGAGCCACGGGTCCCGGGTGCCGGACAGCGAGAGCTGGAAGAAGTCGGAGAGCCACGGCACGGTCATCACCAGCGCGAAGCAGCCGCACATGGTGGCGATCAGCAGCACCCGCCACCAGTTGTACGGGCGGGCCACGATCGCCAGCACCCAGATGGCGACCAGGAACAGCGTCAGGGTAGCCACGCTGGTGTCCGATTCGAGGTCGGTGGCGTGGTTGGCCCGGGCCAGCGCGTACGCGGTGAAGGTCGCCGTGCCGGCGATGACACCGCCGGGGATCGCCAGCCGCAGCACCCGGCGCACGAAGCCGGTGCGGGCGCGCTCGTTGTTGGGCGCGAGCGCCAGGAAGAAGGCCGGCACACCGATCGTCAGGGTGGACAGCACGGTGGAGTGCCGGGGCAGGAACGGGTACGGCGAGTGGGTGAAGATCACCAGCAGCGCCAGCAGCACCGAGTAGACCGTCTTGACCAGGAACAGCCCGGCCACCCGCTCGATGTTGCCGATCACCCGGCGGCCCTCGGCGACCACCGAGGGCATCACCGCGAAGGAGTTGTTCAGCAGCACGATCTGGGCGACCGCCTTGGTCGCGTCGCTGCCGCTGCCCATCGCCACGCCGATGTCCGCGTCCTTGAGCGCCAGTACGTCGTTGACACCGTCGCCGGTCATCGCCACGGTGTGCCCGCGCGACTGCAGCGCGGCGACCAGTTCGCGCTTCTGCTGCGGGGTGACCCGGCCGAAGACGGTGGTGCGCTCGGCGAGGTCGGCCAGCGCCTCCGGCTCGGCGGGCAGGGTGCGGGCGTCCACCGGGTGGTCGGCGCCGGGCAGTCCGAGGTGGGCGGCGACGGCGCCGACCGAGACGGCCGCGTCGCCGGAGATCACCTTCGCCGCGACCTGCTGGCTCTCGAAGTAGCGCAGGGTGTCGGCGGCGTCGTCGCGCAGCCGCTGCTGGAGCACCACCAGGGCGAGCGGCCGCAGCCCGGCCGCCGGGTCCGGGGCGTCCAGCGGGACGGGCGTGCGGCCGAGCAGCAGGACCCGCAGGCCCTGGGCGCCCAGTTCGTCGACCTCGGCGAGCGCCGGGTGGCCGGCCGGCAGCAGGACGTCGGGCGCGCCGAGCAGCCAGCTGGCCTCGCCGCCGCGCGGCTCCAGCAGTTGGACGCCGCTCCACTTGCGGGCGGAGGAGAACGGCATCGCCTCGATCACCCGCCAGCCGCCCCGGGCCCCGGGGGCGCCCCGGCCGGCCTCCGGGCCGTCGCTGCCGGGGTACCGGCCGTCGGGGTACCGGCGGTCGGGGTGCGAGCCGTCGGGGTGCGAGTTGTCCGGTTGCGGGTCGTCCGGGTGCCGCGGGCCGCGGGCCGAGGCGTCGCGTCCGGTGGCGTCCCGGCCGTCGCCGTACGCGTCGATGACGGCCTGCATGGACGCGTTGGGGCGGGCGTCGGCCCCGGCCATCACCGCGAGCGCCTGCTCGACGGTCTCCTTGAGGGTGCCCCGGTCGTCCAGCCTGCCGCGCTCGTCGGTGGCCCCGGCGTCCCCGCCGTCCGCGTCGGCGCCGAGGACCCGCAGGTCCACCAGGTCCATGCCGCCCTCGGTGAGGGTGCCGGTCTTGTCCAGGCAGACGGTGTTCACCCGGGCCAGGCCCTCGATCGCGGGCAGCTCCTGGACCAGGCACTGCTTGCGGCCCAGCCGGATCACCCCGATCGCGAAGGCGACCGAGGTCAGCAGGACCAGGCCCTCGGGCACCATCGGCACGATCCCGGCGATCATCCGGCGGACCGCCTCGCGCCAGTCGCGGCCCTCCACCGCCAGCTGGCTGATGATCAGACCGACCGCGGTCGGGACCAGCAGCCAGGTGATGAACCGCAGGATGCTGTCGATGCCGCTGCGCAGCTCCGACTTCACCAGCGTGAACCGGCTGGCCTCCTCGGCCAGCTGCGCCGCGTACGCCTCGCGGCCGACCTTGGTGGCGGTGAAGCTGCCCGCGCCGGCCACCACGAAGCTGCCGGACATCACCTGGTCGCCGGGCTGCTTGAGGACCGGATCGGGTTCGCCGGTGAGCAGGGACTCGTCGATCTCCAGGCCGTCCGCCTCGGTGACCTCGCCGTCGACGATCACTTTGTCGCCGATGCCCAGCAGCACGGTGTCGTCCAGCACGATCCCGCCGACGGCGATCTGCTCGACCGTGCCGTCGCGGCGGACCTGCGGCCGGGCCTCGCCGATCAGCGCGAGGCTGTCCAGGGTCTTCTTGGCGCGCAGCTCCTGGATGATGCCGATCGCCGTGTTGGCGACGATGACCAGACCGAAGAGACCGTCCTGGATCGGGCCGACGACCAGGATGATCGCGAACATCACGCCGATGATCGCGTTGAAGCGGGTGAAGACGTTGGCCCGGACGATCTCCCGGGTGGAGCGGCTGGAGCGGACCGGTACGTCGTTGACGTCGCCCCGGGCGACCCGTTCGGCCACCTCGGCGGCGGTGAGACCGCCGCGCCGGCCGGGCAGCAGCCCGAGCGGGTGGGCGCCGTCGGGCCTCTCCCCGGCGGGCCCCTCCCCGGCGGTCGGGGCCGAGGTCGGCCGGTCCTCGGCGGGCTGCGCAGGCTGCGTCATGGCACCGACTCTACGGGTGCCTTATGTCCGATGCGTGCTACTAAAGGACTATTCAGTCCGACCGGGTGGCCGGGTCCCCGCCGTTCCCCTCCGGGGCCGTGTGCGGCGCCCGGTCCGCCGTCCCGGCGGCGTCCGTCGGGGCCGTCGCCCCCGCCTCGGCGGCCCGGCTCCGGGCGATGGCGTCCCGGCGGGCCCGGCAGTACCAGAGGCCGATCAGGCCGAGGCCGCCGCCGGCCAGGCAGATCCACGGCCAGTTGCCGCGGCCGTGGTCGGAGAGGGTCCCCCAGAACGGGAGCAGGACGACGAACGCCACGAACCAGAGCACCGTCCCGCCGCCGACGATCGCGACATCGTTGGCCTCCAGTGGTGGTGGAGAGGGGTGCGTGGGCGTCTTGGGCATGGGCCCAGGGTACGGGTGCGGCGGGCGTTCGATCGATTTCCTGTGCGGACTGTCCGGGACCGTTCCGGTCCACTCCGGTCTACGCGCGAAGATAGCGAACGGGCGACAGCGGAACTCATACTTGTCATTCCGGTTGGCCAGGGCATGCCCAGGACATCGTGCTTCGTGCCCGTCCGATCGGATCGCCCGGCCGCTGTCGCTCGGGCGGCTCCCCCACTCCTCCGCCCCCACAGAGGACGCAGCATGCCCGTGGCCCAGCCGACCACCGAGTCGCCCGAGCCCGCCCAGCCCGACGCGCCGAAGCCCCCGACCGGCGCCCTGGACCGCTACTTCCGGATCGGCGAGCGCGGCTCCACCCTGCCGCGCGAGATCCGCGGCGGCATCGCCACCTTCTTCACCATGGCCTACATCCTGGTGCTGAACCCGATCATCCTGGCCAGCGCGACCGACATGACCGGCGCCCACCTGGACAACACCCAGCTGGTCACCGCCACCGCGCTCACCGCGGGCCTGACCACGCTGCTCATGGGTGTGGTCGGCAACGTCCCGATCGGCCTGGCCGCCGGGCTCGGCGTCAACACCATCGTCGCCCTCCAGCTCGCGCCGAAGATGACCTGGCCGGACGCGATGGGCATGGTGGTGCTGGCCGGCTTCGCGATCATGATCCTGGTCGCCACCGGCCTGCGCGAGCGGGTGATGAACGCCGTCCCGCTCGGCCTGCGCAAGGGCATCGCCATCGGCATCGGTCTGTTCATCAGCCTGGTCGGCCTGGTCGACGCCGGCTTCGTCACCCGGATGCCCGACGCCGCCCACACCACCGTGCCGCTCCAGCTCGGCACCGGCGGCCACCTGCTCGGCTGGCCGGTCCTGGTCTTCGTGCTCGGGCTGCTGCTGACCCTGGTCCTGATCGTGCGCAAGGTGCCCGGCGCGATCCTGGTCTCCATCGCCGTGATGACCGTCGTCGCCGTCGTCATCGACAAGCTGGCCGACCTGCCCGCCAGCGCCTGGGGCCTGACCGTCCCGGCCTGGCCCGGCAGCCCGGTCGCCAAGCCCGACTTCGGCCTGGTCGGCGAGGTCAGCCTGTTCGGCGGCTTCGAGAAGGTCGGCGTCCTGACCGGCGTCCTCTTCGTCTTCACCGTCCTGATGTCCTGCTTCTTCGACGCGATGGGCACCATCCTCGGCGTGGCCGACGAGGCCCACCTGCTGGACGCGAAGGGCGACCTGCCCGGCATCAACAAGGTGCTGATGATCGACGGCATCGCCACCGCCGCGGGCGGCGCGACCTCCTCCTCCGCCAACACCTGCTTCGTCGAGTCCACCGCGGGCGTCGGCGAGGGCGCCCGGACCGGCTTCGCCTCGATCGTCACCGGCGCCCTCTTCATGGTGGCGCTCTTCTTCTCCCCGCTCGCCAAGATGGTCCCGGCCCAGGCCGCGACCCCCGCGCTGGTCGCCGTCGGCTTCCTGATCCTGGCCAACTCGATCAAGGAGATCGACTGGGCCGACTACACGGTCGCGATCCCGGCGTTCCTGACCATCGTGATGATGCCGTTCACCTACAGCATCACCAACGGCATCGGCTTCGGCTTCATCGCCTTCTGCGTGCTGCGCCTCGCCGCCGGCCGGGGCCGCGAGGTGCCGGTCGCGATGTACGCGGTCTCGGCGGTCTTCGCCTTCTACTACCTGATGCCCGCCCTCGGCCTGCTCTGAGGCCGGACGCCGGTCGGTCCCGGGCCCTCTCCGCACTGCGGGGAGGGCCCTCGGCATGTGGTCCTCCCGCTCGGTGGAGCGGTCGGGGAACGCGGATGCCGCGGGGTCGGGCGGCGCGCTCGACGAGGTCGGGGATGTCGACGGCCCGGACCGGTGGGGTGTTCACGCGCAGCGCCTGCGCGGGGCCGGTCCGCATCGGGTCGGGGCTCACGCCCGACGGGGCGGCGGATGTGCTCGGCGCACTCCCGACCGCAGGGCGGGTCAGCCCCAGATGAGGTTCTCGGACGGCGTGGCGGTGGGGGTCGGCGTGCTGACGGTGGCGGAGGCGGCCCCGGCGGGGGTCTGCGAGACGGTGGCGCCCAGGCCGATCACGGCGAGGAGGGTGATGGTGGCGACCGCGGCGGTCTTGGCGACGACGGTGTGGAACATGAGGGTGGTCCTCTCGGGTACGAAGCGGCTGGTTGCCGGAGGCCGCGTCCCGCGGTGGCGCCTCCTCCGGTTGCCGTCCGGGGCCTGGCCCCTTCCGGCTGACACCAGCTTCGTCGCAGCTCAGCGCGGGTGGAAGGGCCTGCCGGTGGACGGAAACGGCCCTGGACCGTTCCGGTCAGGAGTGCCGGAAGCGGCCAGCAGCCGGTCGTAGAACGGGGTGACGAGCGGGACACCGACCCGGTCGGCCCACCAGCCCAGGAGTTCCGGGAACGATCCCAGCGCGGTCCGGCAGAACGCCGCCGCGCGACTCTCGGCCTCGGCGAGCGAGTCGGCGAGGAGGAACAGGCCGAGCACCGGGTCCGGTACGGCGTCGCGGTGGAGTACGAGGTGCTCGATCCGGTCCCCCGGGCGCACCAGGGCGGACAGGAGCTCGCGAGTGTCCGGGGGGAGCGCGGCCCCCGGTGCCGGGTGTCGCAGGACAGCGTGCACGAGATACATGGAGTCAAGCGTGCTGAAGCGGGCGATCGGTGTGGAGTGGTTCAACACGGACACTTCAGGCCCTGGCCGGAAGCGTCCACAAGGTGCCCTGGTCGGGGCCTCGGAGCGTGTGGAAGGATCGCGTGCGCAGCGAACACGATTTCGTCATGGGGGAACGGACACATGTTGACCGCACTGGGGTTGGACGCTGTCGCGGAGTCCGTCTACCGGGCCATGCTGGCCCACCCGGGGGACGGCGTGGCCGCGCTGGCCGCTCGCCTGTCCCTGGCCGAGCCGCAGGTCAGGAACGCCCTGGACCACCTGAGCGAGCTGGCCCTGCTGCGCCCCTCCGCGGACCGGCCCGGTTCCCTGCGCGCGGTCTCCCCGGACGTCGGGATGGAGATCCTGATGGCGCGGCAGCAGGCCGAGCTGGCCGCCGCGCAGGCCAGGATCGAGGCGTCCCGTGCGGCGGCCGCGCAGCTCATCGCCGACTACGCGGACCTGCGGCCGGAGGTGAACACGCCCGATGTCGAGCAGCTGGTCGGCCTGGACCGGATCCGGGACCGGCTGTCCCGCTTCTCCCGGGAGGCGCGCGAGGAGATCATGACCTTCGCGCCGGAGGGCGGCCAGAAGCCCGAGCACATCGAGGCCGCCAAGCCGCTCGACCGCACTCTGCTGGAGCGCGGTGTGCGAATGCGCACCATCTACCTGGACAGCGTCCGCAACAGCCCGCACACCGTCGAGTACGTGAACTGGCTGGCGGCCCTGGGCGGCCGGGTGAGCACCGTGCCCGAGCTGCCGACCCGCATGATCATTGTCGACCGTGCGGCCGCCGTCATCCCGGTGCGCAGCGACGACACGGCGGCCGGCGCCGTCGTGCTGACCGGTCAGGGGATGCTGACCGTGCTGTGCGCGCTGTTCGAGAGCGTCTGGGCCGGTGCGCAGCCGCTGGGAGCGACCGCGCCGCTCGACCAGGACGGCCTCACCGCCCAGGAGCGCACCGCGCTCACCCTGCTCGCGGACGGTCACACCGACGACGCCATCGCCAAGCGGCTGGGCGTCTCCCCGCGCACGGCCCGCCGGATCGCCACCGACCTGATGGAGCGGCTGGAGGCCCGCAGCCGCTTCCAGGCCGGCGCCCGCGCGGCCCAGGCGGGCTGGCTGTCGTAGCGGAGCCGGGGCGCCGGCTGCGGCGTGCGGGGCGGAGGGCGTGAACCGGTCGGGTTCACGCCCTCCGTCGTTCGGCCGGGTCCACGACCGGCCGGGGGTCAGTGGACGCAGTACTCGTTGCCCTCCGGGTCCTGCATGACGACCCAGGAGCCGCCCGGTTCGGCGACCTCGCGCTGGGTGGTGGCGCCGAGGGCCTCCAGGCGGGCGACGGTGGTGGCGCGGGCGTCGGGGCCGGGGTGGAGGTCGAGGTGGAGGCGGTTCTTGCCCTGCTTCGGCTCGGGGACGCGCTGGAAGAGGATGCGGCGGCCGAGCCCGGTGCCGGAGACGGGGTCGTGCGGGTCCTCCGGGTGGCGGACGGCGGCGAGGGTGAGCCAGGCGTGGCGGCCGTCGACCTCGGTGACCTGGTCCGTGGTGACCGCGCCGGCGGACAGCAGGTTGCCGATCAGGGTGCTGTGGTCCTCGACGGTGTAGTCGAGGGCTGCGCCCCAGAAGGCGGCCTGGCGGTGCGGATCGGCGGCGTCGATGACGAGCTTCCAGTGCATGGGCATGTAACCGGTTATAAGGGTTGCGGAGTGCCCGGGGCAAGAGGAGGCGTCAAGAAGCTCGCGGTGTAGCCGAGTTGACCGGGGGCATACTCCGGGCGAGACGGGGGAGGGGAGCGGTTCGATGGTGCGACAGGATCCGCCGACGGGGGTCGAGGCCCAGCTGCTGCCGGAGCTGTTCCGGGCGACCGACCGGGCGTCGATCGCCGGACAGCAGGAGACGCTGCGCTGGTACCGGGGCTTGATCTCGATGCTGGTGGTGGCGGCGGTCGTCGGCTCGCTGCCCGGGCCGGACGACAAGGGCGCCGCCGACATCACGCCGCTGTTCTCGGTGGTGGCGTTCCTGGTGGCCGGGTACTTCTGGGCCCGGCTGCGCCGGGGCAACCCGCAGGCGCGGTGGTACGAGGCGCGGGCGGCGGCCGAGTCGGTGAAGACGCTGGCCTGGAAGTACTCGGTGCGGGCCCGGCCGTTCGAGGGTGACGCGGAGTCGGCGGACGTCGACCGGGTCTACCTGCTCCAGCTGGAGGACGTGCTGCGGGCCTTCGAGGACCCGGCGATCGTGCCGCCGGACGCGGTCGCCGAGATCACCCCGGAGATGCGGCGGGTCCGGGCGGAGTCGCTGACCTCGCGCCGCACGCTCTACCTGCGCACCCGGGTGGAGGGGCAGCGGACGTGGTACCGCTCGCGCGCCGAGTCCTGCGAGTCGCAGGCGGTCACCTGGGGGCTGGCCGTCGCGGCGCTGATCATCGTCGGTGCGGCGGCGGCCGTCGCGCAGGCGACCGGGGCGCTGCAGGTGCACGTCTTCGGGGCCACCTCGGCGGCGGCCGCGTCGGTGATCGCCTGGACCCAGCTGAAGCAGCTCCGACCGCTGGCGGCGGCGTACCAGCTGGCGGCGCGGGAACTGGAGAACGTCGGCAACCAGCTGTCCGACCTCGACCTGCGCGGGCCGGACGCCGAGCGGGGCTGGGCCCGGCTGGCGGCCGAGGCGGAGGACGCGGTGTCGCGCGAGCACACCACCTGGCGGGCCAAGCGGGCCTTCCCGCGCTGAGCGGCGTGCCGGTGGAGCTGGGCGGTCCGACGCCGGGCCGCCCGGCGCCGGGCTGTCCGGTGCCGGGCTCAGGCGTCCAGGGGTGCTAGGCCGAACGGGTGGCCGGCCGGGTCGATCAGCACCTTGAGCGTGCGCCCGTGCTGGTACGTGGGCTCCGTCGCGCCCAGGGCCAGCGCGCGGGCGGTGGCCTCCTCCAGGTCGTCGACGTAGAAGTCCAGGTGGAAGTGCTTGCCGCCGTCCGGCTCCACCCAGGGCTCCGGCCGGTACCCGTTGACCCGGCCGAAGCCGAGCGGGCTGCCGCCCTCCGGGTTGTCCAGGATGGCGAACTGCTCGTCCACGTGCCGGGTCTCCCACCCGAGCAGCTCGCCGTAGAAGGCGGCCAGTGCGACCGGGTCGGCACAGTCGATGGTGACCATGGCGAGGCGGGCGAAGCCGGTGTCGGCCTGCGCGGCCTGCTCGGCGGCGACGTCGGTCATGTCTGCTCGGCCCTTCTGCTGAGGGGTGGTGCGGCGCCGGGGGTCCGCGTGGACCGGGCCCCACGATCCAGCATCGCACCGGGAGTCATCGGGGGCACGGCCAGAGATGTGGGCGAATCGGTCCGGAACGTACTGGATCACTACAGAATCGGCACTTTCTGGGCATCGGAGCACCAATGCTCAGCTGTATAAACTCTTGATCCAATCGAGGGATTGTTGGTCACGGGGGGTTTCTCGATGGCGATCGAACTGCCCGACGAAGTCGCGACGCTGCTGAACTTCATCGGTATCCGCTGGCCTTCGGTCAACGAGGACAAGGTCCGCGAATTCGGCGAGCACATCAAGGAGTTCGCCAAGGGCCTCGAAGAGGTGCACGCGGACTCGACCGCGACGGTCCATCAGCTCGGCGGCGCCTACGAGGGCGCGTCCTACCAGGCGCTGGCCGCCAAGTGGGCCCTGATGTCCGACAAGCACTTCAACGAGGTCGTCCAGGCCGCGCACGTGGTGGCGCAGGCGATGGACATCGCCGCCGACGCGATCGTCGCGATGAAGCTGGAGGCGCTCGGCGAACTCATCGTCCTGGCCGCCACCTTCGTCGCCGCCCAGGCCGCCGCGGTGGCGACGGCGGGGCTGGCGGAGGTCGGTGCCGTCGCGGCCCAGCAGGCGGCACGCAAGCTGATGTCCTACCTGGCGCACCAGTTGCAGGAGTACATCGTCGCCCAGGTGGTGGAGGCCGCGCTCAACCCGCTGATCGAGATCGTCGCGGAGGCGGTGTCCGGGCTGGTCTTCGAGGCGGCCGAGGCCGCGGTCGACGGTGGCTCGGTCGGCGCCGCGTTCAAGATCGATCCGGCCGCGGTGGAGGCGCACGCCCGGGCCCTGCACGAGCAGGCCGAGAAGGTCGCCCACCACGCCCAGGTCTTCGGCACCCGGGTGTCGGCGGTGGACTTCGAGTGAGCGACCCCACGGTCAAGGCGCTCAAGAACGTCGCGGCGAAGCTCGGCAAGACCCTGTCGGACGACATGGGCAAGGCCGCCAAGAAGATGTACAAGCAGGCGGGCGACAACCTCAACAAGACCGCCAAGCACCACAAGGACAACGACCACCACACCGCCGGCGACTTCGACGGCAAGGCCAAGGACAAGGCCGCCGAACCGCCCAAGGCGGGCAGCGGCGCCGGCGGCGACGGGCCGAAGACGCCGCCGCGGAAGTACTTCATCCACGACGACGGCCGGGTCCAGGAGATCAAGGACGGCAAGCTCGTCGATGTGAAGGACCCGGACGAGTCGCTCAAGACCATGCTGGACGGGGCCAAGGTCAAGGACCCGTCCAAGGAGGAGATCGAGAAGCACAACGCGAAGAAGTACAAGAAGTCGGACAAGGACGACGCCGGGAACCAGAAGCAGGACGAGAAGGTCGTCAGCCAGAAGATCGACGACCCGACCGAGCTGTCCCGCGCGGTGGAGGAGGCCCGCCGCGCCCAGGGGGACTACGGCGGCAAGAACTACGCCTCGCTCCGGTACCGGGACCAGAACGGCGAGTTCATCCTGGTCGGCCGCAGCGACTACAACCGCAGCCACTCGGAACGCTCGATCGGAAAACCCCTGCTCGGTGGCAGGGAGGGCAATGTCAGCGACCTCTACACCGAACGGGCGCCCTGCCAGGCGGGCCCGAACTGCGAACGCTGGCTGGCCAGGCACTTCGAGTCCCAGAACCCGGATCTGAAGGTCACCCACGGTGTCGACTACGACAACAAGGTGCCCACCAAGGACCGCGACTGGGGGCACAAGGCCTATCTGAACCAGATCGAGCAGGACCACGCCGCGGGCCAGCACGGTGGCACGATGGGCACCAAGGACTTCGACGCGCAGGGCCAGCAGGACAAGGCGGCCTCCGCCGCGAAGAAGAAGGCCAAGGGTCTGTGACGGTCGAGAACGAAGGATGGACGAGGTGCTGGTAGGGATTGAGTGGCCGGTGGTCGTGGAACGGGCCGCCCCCGGCGACCTGCTGCGGTTCCGCCCCGACGTGGCGGCGCGGATCTGGCCCGAGGGCGACGGCGCGCGCTTCGTGACCGGGATCGGGATCCCGTTCTCCAACGGGCTCTTCCGGATCCTGGAGGAGTTCGCGGACCGTGACCCGGCCACCCCGGCCCACGCCTTCGAGACCTGGGACTCCTCGCCGGTCGACACGGAACACGGCCGACTGCAGCCGCTGGGCAGCCTCTTCCAGGCGACCGTGTACGTGCACCTCGGCGACGGCACGATCTGGGTCTCGGACCCGGACGCCGAGATCGAGTACGAGCTGGTCCACGGGGACGTCTCCTCGCTGAGCTACCTCGTCTACAAGTTCGAGGTCGAGCGCCCGGGCCCCGACGAGCGCCCGGACCCCAACGACTGGGCCGCGGTGGAGGAGATCGTCCAGGAGGGCATGGAGCGCTGGGACCCGCTGCCGTTCAAGAGCGAGTTCTGGGCGACGTTCCTCGACACCTGGGCCACGCTGTGACCGGGGCCGCCGAGTGAACGCGGGCGGGGACGACGAGCTGACGGCCGCGCTGCTGGCGCACTTCGGGCCGCGCGGGCTGCGGGCCCTGCCGATCGCGCCCGCCGGACCGCTGCGGCATCCGGGGCTCCCACTGCAGGTCGGGCCGTACTTCCGGGCGGCGGAGGAGGGCGATCCGCTGTCGCTGGGGGAGTGGGCCGCAGCGGTCGGGGCGGACGCCGGGCCGGTGGCGGCGCAGTTGCGGATCGGGACGGACGGCGGGGCCGAGCTGTACTTCGCGCCGGACCGGTCGGTCCGGGCGGTGCTGCTGGGGGCCGAACCGCTGGACCTGCCGGTGAGCGGCAGCGTGGCGGCGTTCGCGGCGGGCCTGCTGCTGCTCGACCGGCTGCTGCCGGCGGTCGCCGAGGTGGACCGGCCGGACCTCGCGCTGGCCGCCTACCGGGAGCTGCGGCAGGGACTGCTGGCCTCGGACCCGACCGCCTTCGACGACCGCGAGGGCTGGTGGCCGCGGGTGCTGGACGACCTGCGGCGGCCGTTGAACATCGACTCCTCGGCGGCCTTCGAGGTGGTCGACGAGCAGGGCGCGAAGCGGATCGTCACGGAGGTGGGCGGCCCCGGCCTGCTGCACCCCGAGGAGGCGCTCTGGCACCGGCTGCGGGCCGAGGGCGTGGAGGCCGAGCAGGTCGTCCGGGTGTACTGCGAGCTGGAGCCGTGCGTGATGCCCGGCCACTACTGCGCGCGCTGGCTGGCGCGGGAGTTCCCGCAGGCGGAGTTCACCCACAGCTTCGACTACGGCGACACGGCCGAGTCCCGGGAGGGCGGGATCAAGGCACTGATGATCAGCGTGGCCGAGCGGCGCGGCTGAGCCGGGCAGTGCCGCGTCGGGCACTGCCGAGTCGGGGACGGCGTACGGGAGCACGGGGAGAGGGAAGCGGTCGATGGCGGGGAGCGGGCGGCGGATGCCGCGGCTGGGGGCGGGCCGCAGGCCGGCCGGGCTGGCGTTGCTGGGCTGGCTGGACGATCCGAGGGCGCCGCGGCTGTGCCGGGTGGCCGGGCCGCCCGGTTCCGGCAAGTCGCACCTGCTGGCCTGGCTGGTGCGCGGCTGCACCGGGGCCGACGCTCCGGGCGGGCGGCGGATCCACGCCGTGCTGCCCGCCGCCGGGGCCACCGTGCGGACGGCCGTCTGGTCGCTGGGGCAGCAGCTCGACCTGGTCGCGCACGCCCCGGGACCGCTGATCGCGGCGATCGCGGCGGACGGTCGGCCGACCGCGGTCTGCGTGCCCGAGCTGGACCGGGCCGCGGATCCGGCCGCCCTGGTGACCGAACTGCTCGACCCGCTGCTCCGGCTGCCCGGGGTGCGGCTGGTGATCGGGGCGGCGACGGACGGCCCGGCCGCCCGGGCGTTCACCGCCGTGCCCGCCCCGGCCGTGCTGGACCTGGGCGAGCCGCAGTGGACGGACGCCGCGCGGTTCGCCGCCTGGGCGGTGGAGCAGGGCGGCGACCCGGCCGCCTACCCGCTGCCCGGAGCGGCCCTCGGGGTGCCCGCCGCCCGGCCCGTCCCGCTGCCGCCGCCGCCCGGGACGGAGCTGCGCTCGCTCGGCGAGGAGGCCCTGTCGGCGCTCTGGACGACGGTGGCGGCGGATCCCGGCCCGCTGGCCGCCGACCCGCTGCTCTACGCGCTCGCCCGCCCGGTCCCGGTGACGGCGGCGGTCGAGCGGCGGGACGACGCGCTGGCCAGGGCCTGGCGGGCCGCAGGACCGGCGGTGATCGAGGAGCCGGACCCGGCGGTGCGGGCGGCGGTGCTGCGGACCCGGCTGCTGGGCGGGGACACCGTCGCCGCGGCGGCCGCGGCCGTGCTGGCGCAGCTGCCGGGGCCCTGGGCCGGGCGCTGGGCCCGCTGGGAGGGCGTCGACCGGGACTGGCCGGGGCCGGCGGTGGCGCTCACGGCCGGGGCGGGGCCGTACGCCGGGCAGGTGCTGGTGGCCGGGCCGACCGGTTCGGTGCGGACCCTCGACGCCGCCACCGGCCGTCGTTCGGGCGTGCTGGTGGTGCCCGAGCCGCGCCCGTTGCGGGGGCTGGCGGTGACGGCGGGCGGTTCCGCGGTGCTGCTCGACGCCTGGGGGCGGCCGGAGCTGGTGGTGCCGGCCGAGCCCCGGCCGGGCCTGGATCCGTACGGGCTGATGGCGGCGCTGGACGCGGTGGGCGCGGTCTCCGGGGACCTCAGCGCGGTGGCGGCGGTCGGCGGGCTGGCCGACTCCGCGCCGGCCTTCGGCGACGCGGCCGGCGCGGTGCACTGGTTCGAGGACGGCAGGGTGCTGAGCGAGCGGCTGCACCACGGGCCGGTGACGGCGCTGGCCGGTACCGCGCTGGGCGGCGGGCCGCTGTCCGATCCGGAGATCCCGCTGCTGGTGAGCGGCGGCTTCGACGGCGGGGTGCGGCTCTGGGGGCCGCGTTCGGCACCGATGCCCGAGCCGTCCGACCGCCGGGGCTGTCCGGTGACGGCGGTGGCGGCCGGGGCGACGGCGGCCGGCCCGGTGGTGGCGGCGGCCTGGTCGGACGGGTTCGTCCGGGTGCGGGACCTGGGGACGGGCGGGGTGCTGGACCTGCGGACCGGCTCGGAGGTGTGGTCGCTGGTGCTGGCCGGAACGCTGCTGGTGCTGGGCATGCCGGACGGTCTCGCGGCGGTGGACACCCGGCGCTGACCTCGCGCCGACCTCGGCCGGAACCCTCGCGCGTACCCCGGAAGCGGGGCTCTGAAGCGGCCGATCGGAAACCAATTTTCTTTAGCGAGAGTAATGACGTAGGCTAAACAACATGCCCGAGATGTCCGAGCAGGACCTCGCAGCCATCAGTCAGCTGCGATCGTCCGCCATGCGCCTCTCCCGTCGACTGCGTCACCAGCGGGTCGAGGAGTCGCTCAGCCCTACCGAGATCGGGGTGCTGGGCACCCTCGCCCGGTGCGGCAGGGCCACGCCGGGCGAGCTCGCCCGGAAGGAGCACGTGCAGCCGCCCTCGATGACCAGGATCGTCGCGATGCTGGAGGAGAAGGGCCTGGTGCGGCGCGAGCCGCACCCGGAGGACCGCCGCCAGGTGGTCGTCAGCAGTACCGAGGAGGCCGAGGCGATCCTGGCCGAGTCCCGCAGCCGGCGGAACGCCTGGCTCGCCGAACTCGCCGAGGGACTCGACGAGGAGGAGTGGGCGAAGCTCCGCGAGGCCGCGCCCGTGCTCTACAAGCTCGCACATCTCTAGGCACAGCTGTTTCCGGTAGCCGCCGGAGGACGAAGGAGAACCGCATTACCGCAGGACCGAGGACAGACACCAGGAGCGCGACGGCCGGAGCACCGGCCGCCGCGCCGCGAGGGGAGACCACTGTGACACCGCCGGCCGCCGCCACCGCAGCCGCCACCCGTATCCGGAGCGACGAGCAGACCACCGACACCGGCGCGGCGAGCGCCGCGGCCGCCGACACCCAGGCACCCGCCCCGACGGGGCTGCCGGGCAACGGCGACGACGACCCCGACGAACGCACCGCGGCGGACGACCCCGCCGCTCCCGGCCGCAGCCGCGCGGCCACGTCCCCGAGGACGGCGGATTCGCCGACCGGAGCCCGGTTCACCCGGCCCGGGGGGATGTTCAGCTCACTGAGCGTTCGCAACTACCGCTACTACTTCGCCGGCCAGGTGGTGTCCAACACCGGGACCTGGATGCAGCGCATCGCCCAGGACTGGTTGGTCCTGAGCCTCACCGGCAGCCCGCTCGCGGTCGGCATCACCACCGCGATGCAGTTCCTCCCGATGCTGCTGCTCGGCCTCTTCGGCGGAGTGCTCGCCGACCGCCTGCCCAAGCGCAAGCTGCTGATCGCCACCCAGGGCGCGATGGGCCTGCTGGCCGCCGGCCTCGCCGTGCTGACCGTGGCCGGCGTCGTGACGCCGTACTACGTCTACGCCTTCGCCCTGCTGCTCGGCCTGGTCACCGTGGTCGACAACCCGGCCCGGCAGGCCTTCGTCTCCGAGATGGTCGGCCCGAAGCACCTCGCCAACGCGGTCAGCCTGAACGCCGCCAACTTCCAGACCGCCCGGCTGGTCGGCCCCGCCGTCGCGGGCCTGCTGATCGCCGCGGTCGGCAGCGGCTGGGCGTTCGCGGTGAACGCGCTGTCCTTCGCCGCCGTCATCGGCGGACTGCTCGCCATGCGCGAGAGCGAACTGCGCCCGACCGAGCCGATCGCCCGCGAGAAGGGGCAGTTGCGGGAGGGGCTGCGGTACGTCAAGGAGCGGCCGGAGCTGTTCTGGCCGATGGTGCTGGCCGGCTTCATCGGCACCTTCGGCTTCAACTTCCCGACCCTGCTGTCCGGTTTCGCCACGGACTTCCACGTCGGCGCCGGGCAGTACGGCCTGCTGAACACCGCGATGGCGGTCGGTTCGCTGGCCGGGGCCCTGATCGCGGCCCGCCGGGGCGCGCCCAGGCTGCGCAGACTCGTCGGCGCCGCCCTCGGCTTCGGCGCGCTGGAGGTGCTGGCGGCGTTCGCGCCCGGCTACTGGACCTTCGCGCTGCTGCTCACCCTGATCGGGGTGTTCGGGCTGAGCTTCAACACCTCGGTCAACGCCGCCCTGCAGCTGGGCACCGAGCCCGCGATGCGCGGCCGGGTGATGGGCCTGCTGGTGCTGGTCTTCACCGGCGGTACGCCGATCGGGGCGCCGATCGTGGGCTGGGTCACCGCCTCGTACGGGCCCCGGCTGGGGCTGCTGGCCTGCGGCCTGGTCTCGGCGCTGGCGGCCACCGCGGTCGGCCTGGTGCTGGCCCGCAGCGCGGAGCTGCGGCTGCGGCTCGATCTGCACCCGGGGCGCGGCGGGCGCATCGTCGCCCTGGTGCCGAGGCCGACGGCGGGCGTCAAGCCGGCGCTGGCCACGGCCTGCTGACAGTGCGTCAGGTGCATTCGCGGTAGGTCCGGCCCGCCGTGAGCGGGTCGGCCCCGGAGCGTCGGACGGCGCTCCGGGGCCGACGGCCGGTCAGTACCGGTCAGTGCCGGTCGGAGCCGGGCCGGGCAGGGCCGGTCAGAGCCGGATCGCCAGGATCTGCCCCTGCCAGAGCCCGGCCGGCTGCTCGACCTCGAAGGACTCGGTCTCGGTGAAGCCGAGCGCACGGTACTGGCCGACCAGCTTGCGGTCGCCGCCGGCGAAGCAGTCCACCCGCAGCAGGCCGATGCCGCGCCGGCGCGCCTCGTCGAGGGCGTCGGCGATCAGCGCGGCGCCGATGCCGGAGCCCTTGCGGGTCCGGTCGGTCACCAGGTTGCGGATGTACAGCTCGGGCCCGTCCACCGCGGTGGCGTACTCGGGCCGCTCCTCGGACAGCACGCAGGAGCCGACGGCGCGGCCCTCCCCGTCGACCGCGAGCCGGATCAGGAACGGCTCCTGGCCGTACTTGCCGATGTGCTCGACCCGGGCCGGGGTGCCGCTGAAGGAGTGCTCGCCCCACTGGCGGGTGCGGCCCTGGGCGGTCAGCCACTCCACGGCGCCGTCGAGCAGGGACAGGATCTCGGGGATGTCTTCGGGGCCCCCGTTGCGGATCTTCATAAAACCGTTCTAGTCCAAACCTTTGCCCGGTGGAAGATGTCCCCATGAGGCTCTTCGTGGCGGTGCTGCCTCCGGTGGAGGCGTTGCAGGACCTGGTCGACGCGGTGGCGCCGGTGCGCGGCCTGCCCGGGGCGGACCGGCTGCGTTGGACGGCGGTCGAGGGCTGGCACCTGACCCTGGCGTTCCTCGGCGAGGTGCCGGCCGAGCGGGTGCCGGAGCTCTCGGCCGGGCTGGCGGCGGTGGCGGCGGTGAACCCGGCGCACCCGTTGCGGCTGGCCGGGTCCGGCCGGTTCGGCGACAAGGTGCTCTGGGCCGGGGTGGAGGGCCGGGTGTGGGCCCTGCGCGGGCTGGCCGAGGCGGTCGCCGGGGCCACCGCGGAGCTGGCCGGCGAGGCGGACGCGTTCAGCTTCCACCCCCATCTGACGCTGGCCAGGGCCGGGTCCTCGCGGGGACGGCGGCGCGCGGCGCAGCGGGCGGCCGCGGCGGAGCTGGACGGGCTGGCGCAGGCCCTGGAGGGGTACCGCGGGCCGGAGTGGGAGGCCGCCGAGCTGCACCTGATGCAGAGCGAGCAGGGCGGCGGCTTCGCCCACTACGGCTCGCTGGCCTCCTGGCCGCTGGCCCGCTGGGAGGACTGAGCGGGCGGGTCGGGGGAGGCCGGTGGGGGAGGCCCGGTCAGGGCCAGATCCGCATGGCGTCCGCCGCGACCCGCTCCAGCTCGATGCGGCTCGCGCCGTCGCGGGCGCGCTGCGACATGCCCTGGACCACGGCGGCGGTGAACTGCGCCAGGGCCGCCGGGTCCGTCCCGGCGGGCTCGTGGCCGGCCGCGACGTCGGCGCGGATCAGTGACTCCAGGGCGCGGACGTTGGCGTTGCGCAGCTCCCGGACGGCCCCGGTCACCTCGGGCGAGGTGCAGTTGACGGTCGAGCTGATCAGCAGGCAGCCCCACGGGTGCTCGGGGTCGGTCGCCATGGCGGCGGCCTCGCGCAGCATCCGGGCCACGCCGGCCCGGGCGGTGGGCTCCTCGGCGAGCGCGCGGGTCGCGTAGGCGCCGTGGCCCTCCCGGTACCGGTCGACCACCTCGCCGAAGAGGGCGCTCTTGTCGCCGAAGGCCGCGTAGAGGCTGGGCGGGCGGATGCCCATTGCGGCGGTGAGGTCGGCGACCGAGGTCGCCTCGTAGCCGCGTTCCCAGAACAGCCGCAGGGCCTGCTCCAGGGCGGCCTCGCGGTCGAAGGAGCGCGGGCGGCCGCGCTTCGCGGTGGTGGTGGCCATGCGCCGATTCTATATCGCCCACTACAGAAACCGTGCTACGGTCCTTTCCTTAGCGATCACTACAGAAATGGGTGCCGCCGGAGCGGCGGTGCCCGGAAGAAGGGGACGGTCATGTCGAGGTTGACCGGGAGGACGGCGCTGGTGACGGGCGGCAGCCGGGGCATCGGGCGGGGGATCGCCGAGCGGCTGGCCCGCGAGGGGGCACTGGTCGCGGTGCACGGGCGGGACCCGGAGGCGGCCGGACGGACGGCGAAGGAGATCGAGCGGGACGGCGGCCGGGCCTTCGCGGTCGTCGCCGAGCTGGGCGTGCCCGGGGACGCCGAGGCACTCTGGGCCGCCTTCGACGCCGGGCTGGCCGGGTACGACGGCGGCCGCGGGCTGGACATCCTGGTGAACAACGCCGGGATCGGGCAGCCGGGGCGGATCCACGAGGTGGACGAGGCCGCCTACGACCGGGTCTTCGCCGTCAACGCCCGGGCGCCGTTCTTCGTCGTCCGGCACGGCCTGGGCCGGCTGCGCGACGGCGGGCGGATCGTCAACGTCTCCTCGGGTGTCACCCGGGTGGCGTTCCCGGAGGCCGTCGCCTACGCGATGACCAAGGGGGCGCTGAACACCCTGACCCTGACCCTCGCCCAGGAGCTGGGGCCGCGCGGGATCACCGTCAACGCGGTGCTGCCGGGCATCGTGGCCACCGACATCAATCCCTGGCTGGCGGACCCGTCGGCGCGGGCCCGGGCGTCCTCGTACTCGGTCTTCGACCGGGTCGCCGAGCCGGCCGACGTGGCGGACGTGGTGGCCTTCCTGGCCTCGGACGACGCCCGCTGGGTCACCGGCCAGAACCTCGACGCCAGCGGCGGATCCAACCTCGGCGTCTGATCGCGAACCGTGCGGGGGTACTCTCGTTGACCGTGGATCCCAAGACTCGCATGCGAATCGTGACCGGCGCGCTCGTTCTGCTGCTGGTGATCGTGCTGGCCAGCTCGCTGGTCGGGCGGTAGCCGCCGGGGCCGGCGGAACGGAAGAGGGGAACGGAAAAGGGCCACCGCCCGGAGGCGGTGGCCCTTCACTCGTGCGGGTGCGGCCGGTCGGAGCCGCCCGACCCGGCGGTCGGGGTCAGAGCCGCTCGACCACGTGGTCGATGCAGACCGTGAGCGCCTCGACGTCGGCCGGCTCGATCGCCGGGAACATCGCGACCCGCAGCTGGTTGCGGCCGAGCTTGCGGTACGGCTCGGTGTCGACGATGCCGTTGGCGCGCAGCGCCTTGGCGACGGCGGCGGCGTCCACCGAGTCGTCGAAGTCGATCGTGCCGACGACCTGGGAGCGCTCGGCCGGGTTCGCCACGAACGGGTTGGCGTACGAGGACTTCTCGGCCCAGCCGTACAGCCGGGACGAGGAATCAGCCGTACGGGCGACAGCCCAGTCGAGCCCGCCGTTGCCGTTCAGCCATTCCAGCTGGTCGGCCAGCAGGAAGAGGGTGGCGATGGACGGGGTGTTGTACGTCTGGTCCTTCGACGAGTTGTCGATGGCCGTCGGCAGGTCGAAGAACGGCGGGATGTACCGGCCGGAGCCGGCGATCTCGGCGGCGCGCTCCAGGGCGGCCGGGGAGAACGACGCCAGCCACAGGCCGCCCTCGGAGGCGAAGGACTTCTGCGGGGCGAAGTAGTAGACGTCCGTCTCGGTGATGTCCACCGGCAGGCCGCCGGCGCCCGAGGTGGCGTCGACCAGCACCAGCGAGCCCTGGTCGGCGCCGGCCGGGCGGGCGATCGGCATCGCGACGCCGGTGGAGGTCTCGTTGTGGGTGAGGCCGTAGACGTCCACACCGGCCTCGGCGACCGGCAGCGGGTGGGTGCCGGGCGCGGTCCTGATCACGCTCGGCTCGGCCAGCCAGGGCGCGGCCTTCACGGAGGAGGCGAACTTGGAGGAGAACTCGCCGAAGTCGAGGTGCTGGGACTTCTCGCGTACCAGGCCGAAGGCCGCGATGTCCCAGAAGGCGGTGGACCCGCCGTTGCCGAGAACCACCTGGTATCCCTCGGGCAGGGAGAACAGGCTGCTCACGCCCTCGCGCACACGCTTGACCAGGTTCTTCACCGGGGCCTGGCGGTGGGAGGTGCCGAGCAGGGAGGTCTCGGTGGCGGCGAGGGCACTCAGGGCCTCGGGGCGCACCTTGGAGGGGCCACAGCCGAAACGGCCGTCGGCGGGCTTGATGTCAGCGGGGATCTGGATCTGAGCCACGCGCCGCAGCCTACCGGCCGGGGCACCCGCGGTTCGACGCCCGTCCGCCCGCTGAGATGCCCCCGACCCGCCCGCGAGCTGCGGAAACAGCGGGTCCGGTCGGTATCCGGACCCGCTGTCGGGGGAGCAGCGACGGGGGTGTCAGGCGCCGATGGCCTCGAAGCCCTCGATGTCGCGGGGGCTGCGCGGGCCGGGGCCGATGTAGCGCGCGGCGGGGCGCACGAGGCGTCCGGTGCGCTTCTGCTCCAGGATGTGCGCCGACCAGCCGGCCGTCCGGGCGCAGGTGAACATCGAGGTGAACATGTGCGCCGGGACCTCGGCGAAGTCCAGCATGATGGCGGCCCAGAACTCGACGTTGGTGGCCAGCACGCGGTCGGGGCGGCGGTTGTGCAGCTCCTCCAGCGCGGCCTTCTCCAGCGCCTCGGCGACCTCGAAGCGCGGCGCGCCGAGCTCCTTGGCGGTGCGGCGCAGCACGCGGGCGCGCGGGTCCTCGGCGCGGTAGACGCGGTGGCCGAAGCCCATCAGGCGCTCGCCCTTGTCCAGGGCGTTCTTGACCCAGGTGGTGGCGTCGCCGGTGCGCTCGATCTCCTCGATCATGCCGAGCACGCGGGACGGCGCGCCGCCGTGCAGCGGGCCGGACATCGCGCCGACGGCGCCGGACAGGGCGGCCGCGACGTCGGCGCCGGTGGAGGCGATGACCCGGGCGGTGAACGTGGAGGCGTTCATGCCGTGCTCGGCGGCGGAGGTCCAGTAGGCGTCGATGGCCTTGACGTGCTTCGGGTCCGGCTCGCCGCGCCAGCGGATCATGAACCGCTCGACCACGGTCTCGGCCTTGTCGATCTCGCTCTGCGGGACCATCGGCAGGCCCTGGCCGCGGGCGGACTGGGCGACGTACGACAGCGCCATGACGGCGGCGCGGGCGAGGTCGTCGCGGGCCTGCTCGGCGTCGATGTCCAGGAGCGGCTTGAGGCCCCAGACCGGGGCGAGCATGGCGAGGGCGGACTGCACGTCGACCCGGATGTCGCCGGAGTGCACCGGGATCGGGAACGGCTCGGCTGCTGGCAGGCCGGGGTTGAACTTGCCGTCCACCAGCAGGCCCCAGACGTGACCGAAGGAGACATTGCCGACCAGGTCGTCGATGTCGACGCCTCGGTACCGCAGGGCGCCGCCTTCACGGTCGGGTTCGGCGATCTCGCTCTCGAAAGCGACGACGCCTTCGAGCCCGGGTACGAAGTCGGACATGCACGGCTCCTTCAGTTCTGCGATCGGCGGACCTCCGTGGTGGGGAGGCACACCCGTGACCGAATGGTGGTTGGCACTCGGTGCCAGGGTGACAGGCACGGGGTGCATTGCGCCATACACCACCATGGTGATGTTTCCCTGGGGCCCGCTTGACTTTTCGCCCGAGGGCCGGTCGTGCCCGGGAAATCTCCGGAACCAAGGGTGCGGTTCAGGACAAATCACCGTACGACGGGCGGCCAAGCGGTGGCGAGTCACCTTATCTCCCACCGGGGTTTGTCCGGAGGTAGCGGTGCCGGTTGCTTGTCGTACGGGATGATGTTGACGTGCAGACCCCGGACCGCGCCCAGTCGACGCCCCTGCCCCCCGCCACCCGGATCCTGGCCGAC
Source organism: Kitasatospora purpeofusca (assembly GCF_036010405.1). Classification (NCBI taxonomy): domain Bacteria; kingdom Bacillati; phylum Actinomycetota; class Actinomycetes; order Kitasatosporales; family Streptomycetaceae; genus Kitasatospora; species Kitasatospora purpeofusca. The sequence goes on from NZ_CP108561.1 coordinate 5,557,306, forward strand.
GAGGCCCGACCCGGACCGGACCTCGCCGTGATGCGCAAGCACTACACGCACGAGGGCCTGGTCGAGGAGGACCTCGCCGCCGAGCCGATGGGCCAGTTCACCCGGTGGTTCCACGACGCGGACGAGGCCGGGGTGGTGGAGCCCAACGCGATGGTGCTCTCCACTGCCGACGCCGAGGGGCGGCCCAGCTCGCGCACGGTGCTGCTCAAGGGATTCGACGCCCGGGGCTTCGTCTTCTTCACCAACTACGGCTCCCGCAAGGGCGCCGAACTCTCCGTCAACCCGCATGGGGCGCTGCTCTTCCCGTGGATCGCGCTGGCCCGCCAGGTGATCGTCCAGGGCCGGGTGGAGAAGGTCGGCCGGGACGAGACCGCCGCCTACTTCCGCACCCGCCCGCACGGCTCCCAGCTCGGCGCCTGGGCCAGCGAGCAGTCCAGCCCGGTCGCCTCGCGCGAGGTGCTGGAGCAGCGCTACGCGGAGCTGGAGCGGCGCTACCCGGAGGGCGAGGGGGTGCCGGTGCCGCCGTTCTGGGGCGGGTACCGGGTGGTGCCGGAGAGCGTGGAGTTCTGGCAGGGGCGGGAGAACCGGCTGCACGACCGGCTGCGTTTCCTCGTCGACCCGGCTGCCCCGGCGGGCTGGCGGGTGGAGCGGCTCTGCCCGTGAGTCCGGCCGGGCGGTGCCCGCGAGTCCGGCAGGGCCGTGCCCGTGCGCCGGGCCGATCCGTGCCCGTGCGCCGGGCCGATCCGTGCGCCGGGCCGATCCGTGCCCGTGCGCCGGGCCGATCCGTGCGCCGGGCCGATCCGTGCCCGTGGGGCGGGTCGGGCCGTGCCTGCGGCGCTGCGCCGGACCTGCTCGCGCCGTCGGCCCGGACGCGCCCGACCAGGCCCGTAGCCCCGCCGGGGCGCACCTGTGACGACACCACGACACCTTCCTTCGCGCACCGGCTGACCTTGTGTCAGCCCGCCAGTAAGGTGGGGTCGTTCACCGGCTCGGTGGGGGGTAGTTGGGTGCGGCCGTACTTCTTCTTCAGCTACGCGCGGCGGGACCACCTGGCCGGGGGTGCCTTCGTCGACCAGTTCTTCACCGACCTGCGGGACGAACTGGCCCGGATCGAGCCCGAGGCCGGTCCGGGCGAACTCGCCTACCGGGACACCGAACGGCTCCGGATCGGCGACGACTGGGAGCGGCAGCTCTCCCGGATGCTCGGCGCCAGCCGCGCCATGGTCGCCCTCTACTCGCCCGCCTACTTCGCCAGCCCGTACTGCGGCAAGGAGTGGACGGCCTTCGACCGCCGGACGCGGCGCCACGAGGAGCAGACCGGGGAGAGCGTCCCGGCCCTCATCCCCGTCCTGTGGGAGCCGCCGCCCGAGGACCTGCCCGCCGAGGTCCGGCGGATCCAGTACCTGCAGCACGACTTCGGCGCCGAGTACGCCACCGGCGGGCTGCGCCACCTGCTGCGGACCGACCCGCAGGGCACGGCGTACCGCAAGGTGGTGCGGGTGATCGCCGAGCGGATCCGGGAGGCCGCCTCCTGGCGGGTCACCGAGCTGCGGGACCTCGACCTCGGGCAGGTGGAGGGCTGCTTCCCGGTGGAGGAGGTGGCCCCGGTCGCCGTCCGCAGCAGCCTGGTCCGGCTCTTCGTCGCCGCCCGGCGGGCCGGCGACCCGCCCGCGGCGGTCGGCGGGGCCGGTGCGGTCAACGGCGACCGGTTCCCGGCGCAGCGCTCCGAGGCGGACGGCGCACGGACGGACCGGGCCGCCGCAGCCGGCGGTCCCGCGAACGGCGGCCCGGGTGGCGCGGGCGTGCCGGACGGGCCCTACCAGGGCGGCTGGTACGGGCCGCACCCGCGCGACTGGGCGCCCTACCACCCGCCCCGGCTGCCCTCGTTGGCGGTCCAGGCCCAGCAGGTGATCACCCGGGCCGGGCACAGCACCAGCCTGGAGACCGTCGGCCCGGACCTCGCCGACGCGCTCGACCGGGCCCGGGAGAACAACGAGGTCAGCGTCCTGCTGGTGGACCCCTGGGCGGCCGGCGCCGAGCCCTTCCGGCAGGCGCTGCGCGACTACGACCGGCAGAACCACCCGGTCACCGCCGTCCTGCTGCCCGACAGCACCGACGACCCGCCGGCCGGCGCGGCGCGCGCCCGGCTCTGGGAGGGGGTGCGCGAGGTGTTCGCGCGCACCTGGTTGCACCGGTCCGGGCCCGAGCCGCTCTTTCGCATCCACATCCGGCGGGAACGATTCGAGCGTGAGCTGCTCTCGACCGTGACCGTCGCCCAGAACCGCCTGCTCGACCAGCTGGACGACGACCCGGTCGCCGCCCGGGCCCAGTTCGGGCTCGGTCCGGACCCGCGACCGATGCCCGGCCTCACCATCCCGGCCTGGCCGCCCGTTCCGCCGGAGCCGCCCGTTTCCCCGGGCCCGCCCGTCCCGCGTCCGGGGAACGCCCCGGGCCCGGGGAACGCTCCTGGAGCGGGGAACGCTCCTGGAGCGGGGGCCGGCGCCGGGGCCGCGCCGGGGCCGAGGGGCGCCCTGCGCGAGGAGACCGTGCCCCTGACCAACCGGGCGCCCAGTGAAGGAGAAGCGGACCGATGAGCGTTGAGCACGCCGCCCTCGCGGACCACGGGTCCGCGGCCCTCGCGACCCCCGGCACCGGTACGGTCGTCACCTTCTACTCCTTCAAGGGCGGCACCGGCCGCACCATGGCGCTCGCCAACCTGGGCTGGATCCTGGCCAGTCAGGGCCTGCGCGTGCTCGTGGTGGACTGGGACCTGGAAGCCCCCGGCCTGCACCGCTACTACCACCCGCTGCTGGTCGACCCCGAACTCCACGGCACCGACGGGCTGATCGACATGCTCCGGGCCTACGTCGACGAGGCGCTGCCCGGCCCGGACCGCCGCGGCCCGGGCCCGGACCCCCGGGAGTGGCTGGCCGTGCCCGGCCGGCTGGAGCAGTACCTGTGCGGCCTGGCCCTCGACCTCCCGGACGGCGGCAAGCTCGACCTCATGCCCGCCGGCCGGCAGAACGCCGCCTACTCGGCCGCCGTCACCAGCTTCAACTGGCGCAGCTTCTACACCCGCGCCGACATCCGCGGCGCGGAGTTCCTGTACGCGCTGCGCGAGCAGTGGACCAGCAGCTACGACTACGTGCTGATCGACAGCAGGACCGGGGTCAGCGACACCTCGGGCATCTGCACCGTGCTGATGCCCGACACCGTCGTCGACTGCTTCACCCTCGGCGCCCAGAGCATCCGCGGCGGCGTCGACGCCGCCCGCGCCATCGTCGACGCCGACGAGCGCGAGATCCGCGTGCTGCCCGTCCCGATGCGGGTCGAGGACGCCGAACGCGCCGGACTCGCGGCCGGGCGCGACCTCGCCCACGACGCCTTCGACCCCTACCTGGAGCGCTGGCTGAGCCCCGAGCGGCGGGCGGACTACTGGCGCGACGTCGAGGTGCCGTACAAGCCGTTCTACGCCTACGAGGAGGTGCCGGCCACCATCGTCGACCGGCCGCAGCAGGGCCGCAGCCTGCTCGCCGCCTTCGAACGGCTGGCCGCCTGGCTCACCGACGGCCGGGTCAGCTCCCTGCGCCCGCTGCCCGACCTGGCCCGCCGCCGCCTGTACGCCGCCTACCTGCGCACCGGCCGCACCCGCTCCCGCCAGGTGCACGTGAGCTACGCCCCCAAGGACCGGGTGTGGGCCGAGTGGATCTCCGAGACCCTGCGCGGCTTCGGCTACCTGGTCAGCCTGCACAGCGCCGCCGTCCCGCTCGACCCCGGCCCGGCGCACGGCGGCGCGCTGCCCGAGGCCGCCGGACCACTGGACGGCGACGGCCGGCTGCTCGCCCTGCTCACCCCCGAGTACACCGCCCTGCCGCGCGCCCGGGAGATCTGGCGCCGGCTCACCGGCCAGGCGCCGGTCGGCGACTCCGGCGGCCTGCTCGCCGTGCGGATCGGCGGGGCGGAGGGCATGGAGCCGCCGCAGTTCGCCGGACACCGGGCCCTGGACCTCGCGCTCGGCTCCGCCGAGCAGGCCGAGGCCCAGCTGTTCGAGCTGATCGGCCCGGCGCCCGGCGCCGGTCGCTGGATGGAGACCGGCGGGACCGGCGGGACCGGCGAGACCGCCGTGCCGCACCCGGCCCGGTTCCCGGACGGCCGGCCCTCGGTCCAGGAACTCCCGCCCCGGCTGCCCACCTTCACCGGCCGGATGCGCCTGCTGGAGGCCGTCCGCGACGGCTTCACGGCCGACAGCGACGCCGCGCCCGTCCAGGTGCTCTACGGCATCGGCGGGGTCGGCAAGTCCCAGGCCGCGATCGAGTACGCGCACCGCTTCGCGGCCGGCTACGACGTGCTGTGGTGGGTCCCGGCCCAGCAGCCCGCGGTGATCCCGCAGAAGCTCGCCGAACTCGCCCCCGGCCTCGGCCTGGAGACCGACGGCGACGTCACCAGGACGGCGCGCGCCGTCCTCGACGCGCTCGCCAGCGGCCGGCCGTACCACCGCTGGCTGCTGCTCTTCGACAACGCCGAGGACCCGGAGCTGCTGGACCCCTGGCTGCCCGCCGCCGGACCGGGCGGCCACGTCCTGGTCACCTCCCGCGACCGGCGCTGGGCCCGGCGCCCGGGCCGTACCGAGGTCGAGGTGTTCGACCGGGCGGAGAGCGTCGAACTCGTCCGGCACTTCAACACCGGGGTCGAGCGGGCCGACGCCGAGCGGATCGCCGAACTCCTCGGCGACCTGCCGCTCGCCGTGGGCCAGGCCGCCGCCTGGCTCCAGGAGACGCCGATGCCGGCCGCCACGTACGCGGACCTGCTCGACGAGACGCTCACCGACATCCTCGACCGCTCGGTGCGGGGGGCGCCGGTGGCGGTGGCGGCGGAGGAGAGCACCGAGGAGGGGGCCGCGGAGAGCGCCGCCGTCCCGGTCGCCACGGCTGCCACCTGGCGGATCGCCGGCTCCGACCTGCGCCGGATCAACGCCCCGGCCGCGCGGCTGCTGGAGGTCTGCGGCTTCCTCGGCCCGGAGGCCATCCCGATCTCGATGCTGTACAGCCCGCCGGTGGTCGAGGCGATCGGGCTGTCGGGCCCGGGCATCTCCGACCAGCGGCTCGCGGTCGGCGAGATCCTGCGGACCGTCAACCAGTACAACCTCGCCCGCTACGACCACGCGGCCGGAACGCTGGTCGTGCACCGGATCGTCCAGGCCCTGCTGCGCGAGCAGGTCGACGAGGTCGACCGGGTCCGGGTCCGCGGCGTGGCACACCGCGCGCTTGCCCTCGCCGACCCCGGTGACCCGGACGCGCCGCACAACTGGCCGCGTTACGGCGAACTGCTGGCCCACCTCTGGCCGTCCGGGGCGGTCGGGTCCGCCGATCCGGCGGTCCGGCAGTGGATCGTCAACTCGGTCCGCTACCTGTGGCGGCGCAGCCTCCACGACGCCGGCCGTGAGCTGGCCGAACGCGTCCTCGCCCAGTGGCGGGAGATCGGACCGCAGAGCGTCGAGGCCGATGTCAGGGTCCAGTTGCTGCGCGTCCAGCTCGGCAACATCCTGCGCAGTCAGGGGCTGGTCCGGGAGGCGTACGAGACCGACCGGGACGCGTTCGACCGGCTGACGGCGCTGGTGGGGCGGGAACATCCGGACACCTTCCCGGCGGCCACCAGCCTCGGCGGGGACCTCCGGCACCTCGGCCGCTACCAGGAGGCCCGGGAGCTGGACGAGGTGACGCTCGCCGCCGCGCGCCGGGTGCTCGGGTCTGACCACCCGCGCACCCTGATGATCGAGAACAACCTCGCCGTCTCCATCATGCTGTCCGGCAACTTCGCCAAGGCGCTGACCACCCAGGAGGTGCTCTACCACCGGAAGCTGGAGCTGTTCGGCAGGCGCAGTCCCTACACCATCCGTGACGGGCTGCTCCGGGGACACCTGTTGCGCGAGGTGGGGCGGCCCGCAGAGGCGCTGGCGCAGCTGGAGAAGACCGTCCGCCGGAGCCGGGACGTACTCGGCGAGGAGCACGACGACACCCTGCGGGCGAGGCGGTACCGCAGTGCCACCCTGCGCCGGCTGGGCCGGCTCCCGGAGGCCCTGGTGGAGGCCGAGGACGTCCACCGGCAGCTGTACGGGCGCTACGGGCCCGACCACCCCGGCACCACGGGTGTCGCAGGGACCCTCGCGGCGGTGCTCGGCGCGCTCGGGGACGGCGAACAGGCCGTCGTGCTCGCCGACGAGTCGTACCGGTACCACCGCGACCACCTCGGCGACGGGCACCCGATGGAGCGCCTGGCGGCGGGCAACCTCGCCGTGGCCCTCCGCCGGGCCGGCCGGAGCGACGAGGCACGGTCGTTGGCCGGCGAGGTGGCGGACGACCTGCTCCGACTGCTCGGCGACCGGCATCCGTGGGTCGCGGTCGCCAGGTTGAACCGGGCCAACGACGCGGCCCACGTGGGTGCGTACGACGAGGCGGCGGCCCTCAGCGCGGACGCCGGCCGGATCCTGGTCGAGCGGTTCGGCCCGGACCACCCGGACAGTCTGGCCGCCTCCGCGAACCTCGCTCTGGCGCTCGCCGCCTCCGGCGACCCCGGGGGAGGGGCGCTGGGGGCTCGGACTCTGGCCCGGGCCCGTGCGGTGTCGTACCTGGGGGACAGCCACCCGCTCACCGAGTCGATCAGGGTGAAGGAGTGGCTGGACACCTCGATCGAGCTCCCGCCGGCGTGACGGCGGGCGGGCCACAGACGAAGGGGAACTGGCAATGGAGTCGACCGTGGAGCCGCACGCGGTGACCGAGCGGACCGAGGAGCGCGTACCTGGGCAGCGCCCGGGGCTCACCGAACTGGCGGGGCTGGACGCGGGTGAGCTGGCGAGCCACCTCGCCCTGGCCCTGCCGGGCTTCGGCGCCCGCCCGGTCTCACCGTTCGACTCTGCGATCTGACCACCAGGGTTAGCCCGTACCGGCGGTTGGAAACGTGCCGTCATGACGTTTCCTCCGCCGCCGATCACGCAGTTCGTCCTGAAGGTCCACAGCCGGTGCGACCTTGCCTGCGACCACTGCTACGTGTACGAGCACGCCGACACCGGCTGGCGGTCCAGACCGCGGGTCGTCGGGGAGGCCGTGCTGGCACGGGTCGCGGAGCGGATCGGGGAGCACGCGGCCGCGCACGGGCTGACCGCGGTCGGGGTCGTCCTGCACGGGGGTGAACCGCTGCTGGCCGGGCCGGCGGTCTTCAGGCGGACGGTCGAGCTGCTGCGGGCGGCGCTGCCCGAGGTGTGTGACCTCGACCTGCGGGTGCACACCAACGGGGTCCGGCTGGACGCGGCGTACTGCGAACTGTTCGACGAGCTGGGCATCCGGGTCGGCATCTCGCTGGACGGGGACCGGGCCGCCAACGACCGGCACCGCCGGTTCGCGAACGGGCGGTCCAGCCATCCGCAGGTGCTGCGGGCCGTCGGGCTGCTGCGCGAACCGCGGTTCCGGCACCTGTACGGGGGGCTGCTCTGCACCGTCGACGTGGCGAACGACCCGGTGGCCGTCTATCGGGCGCTCGCCGAACTGGAGCCCCCGGCGGTGGACTTCCTGCTTCCGCACGCCACCTGGGAGCACCCGCCGGAACGCCCGCCCGGTGCGGGTGCGACGCCGTACGCGGACTGGCTGCTGACCGTGCACGAGCGGTGGGAGGCGGACGGCCGCCCGTTCGCCGTCCGGACCTTCGACTCGGTGCACCGGACGCTGTCGGGGCTGCCCGGCCTGAGCGAGGCGCTGGGGCTGGAGCCGGTGGACCTGGCGGTGCTGGAGACGGACGGGACGTACGAGCAGGCGGACAGCCTGAAGACGGCGTACGACGGCGCGCCCGGGACGGGGATGGACGTCTTCCGGCACAGCCTCGACGAGGTGGCCGGGCACCCGGGCATGGCGGCGAGGCAGTCGGGCCTGGAGGGGCTGAGCGCGGAGTGCCGGGCCTGCCCGGTGGTGCGGTCCTGCGGGGGCGGGCTGTACGCGCACCGGTACCGGGAGGGGTCGTTCGACCGTCCTTCGGTGTACTGCGCGGACCTGCGGGCGCTGATCGACGGCCTGGCGGTCCGGGCGGGGGTTGTCCGGCGGCCGGCCGCGCCGCCGGTGGATCTCGCCGGGCCGGGGCTCACGGACGAGCAACTGGACGAACTGTCGCTGGGGTTGGGCGGCCCGGAAACGGTTCGTGCGCTGGCCCGGTCCCAACTGGCGCTCACCCGGACGATGCTGGCCGCTGTGCACGGCTCCTCGGGGCTGGCGCGCTCGGAGGCGTGGGAGCTGCTGGCGGAGCTGGACGCCGTCGAACCGGCGGCGGTGGACGCGGTGTTCGCCCATCCGTACGTCCGGGCGTGGGCCGCGCGGCGGCTGAGCGGCGACCCGGGGGCGGGCCTCGGCACGCTGGCCGAGCTGGCGGCGGCCGCGGCGGTGCGGGCGGGGCGGGGGGACAGTGTGGTGGTGCCGGTCCGGGAGGGGGTGCTGCATCTGCCGACGCTGGGGCGGCTGCTGCTGGGCGGGGGCGTGCGGGAGGCGCTCGTCACCGGCGGTCGGACGGGTTGGACGGCGCGCACCGATGACGGTGCGGTCGCTGGTGCGGGTGACCCGCGCTGGCAGCTGATCCGGAGGGTCGGGAGGGGTATTGCGCTGGAGGACCTGGACCCGCAGCGGGCGGTGCACCGGTGGCCGGTGGAGGAGCGGTTGGCCGCCGCCGAGTACCTGCGCTGGGACGGGGACCTCGGGGCGGCGGCCGACCTGCTCGATCGGGATCTACCGGAGTACGCCGCCGGTCTGTGGGCCGGTCTGAGTACGGTCACGCCGTTGCAGCGGCGATCGGACGGGCGCGACGTCAGCTCGGCCGCCCGCCAGGCTTTCGGCGCGGTCGCGATCGCGCGGCCGGGCAGCGCGGAGACGCTGGCGTTGCTGCTGGTGCACGAGTTCCAGCACGTGAAGCTGGGGGCGGTGTTGGACCGGGAGGAGCTGTACGACCGGGGCGACACGAGGGTGTTCGAGGCGTTCGGCCTGACGCCGAGGCCGATCGGTTCTCTCTTTCAGGCCGTCTACGCCCACCTGGCGGTCACGGCGTTCTGGGGCACCCGTGCGCAGCACGCCGAGCTGGCCCGCTCCCGCTTCGCCCACTGGCGCGCCCTGACGGACGAAGCCGTGGACCTGCTCGCCGACAGCGGCGCGCTGACCCCGTTGGGCAAGCGATTCGCTGATGGGGCAAGGGCGTCGCTGGACCCCTGGCTGCGGATCACCATGGCGAGATGACGGCAGCCAGGGGCAGAAGACTCAATCAGTGAGGTGGTCGAACTCGCCGGCCTTGGCACCTTGGAGCCAGGCGGCGAGCTTGGCCTTGGTGGTGGTGATGGCTATGGCGGGGTCGTCGGATTCGCGGATGCGGATGAGTTCGCCGTCGGACGCGATCTCGACACAGTTGGCTTGGTTGCCGCTGAAGGTCGATTTTTGCCAGTGAAGTTCTTGGGACATGGCAAGCCTCCTTGGGCCGAGCTCCCAGTGGGTGTGCCGGGCTGCTCCCGCGCCAGCGCGGAGCAGCCCCGAAGGTGGAGCTCAGAGGGTGAGGTGGTCGAATTCGCCGACCTTGGTTCCCCGGATCCACGCGGCGAGGTTGGCTTTGGTCGTGGTGATGACGCTGGACGGCTCGTCGGACTCGCGGATGCGGACATCATGACCGTCGGACGCGATCTCAATGCAGTCCATGTTCTCCCCGCTATAGGTCGACTTCTGCCAGTTGAGTTGCCTCATGGCTACCTCCGCAGGAGTTGGTAACGGACATGCTGGGTCAGGCCCCGCAGGTCGCGAACGGCGGAAGACGGCCCAGGCAGCCTTGGTCGATGCGCTGGCGGTGCTGGACTGGAGGTCAGTGGGTGTTCGGGGCTGTTCCCGCGCCGACGCGGGAGCAGCCCCAAGGCAGTACTCAGCAGGTGAAGCAGTCGAATTCGCCAGCCTTGGCACCTTGGATCCAGGCGGCGAGCCTGGCCTTGGTGGTGGTGATGGCTATGGCGGGGTCGTCGGATTCGCGGATGTGGATGAGGCCGCCGTCAGCCGCGATCTCGACGCAGTCGGCGGCGTCTCCGCTGTAGCTCGACTTCTGCCAGTTGAGTTGCCTCATGGCTACCTCCCCAGGAGTTTGTACCGGACGTGCTGGATCATGCCCCACGAGTCGCGAAAGGCGGGAGACGGCCCAGGCGCAGCGGCGTCCAGTGCCGGAAGTGCCATGCCCTTGAGCCGGTCGAACTTCCTTCGGAACGTGGCCACACCCTCAGGATCGCCCAGAAAGGTCGGGCCGTGGGGGTTCTCCAGGAGAACGGTGTCCAAGCGAGAGTGCGGCCCGTGCATCAGGACGAATGCTGTGTCGGTCGATGCGTAGACCGTGCAGTCGAACGGGAGAATCTGGATCGTCACGTGGGGGAGGCGTGCCATCTCGATCAGATGGCTCAGCTGTCCACGCATGACGGCCGGACCGCCGTACATCATGTGCAGGGCTGCTTCGTGGATCACGGCGTGGAAGGGCGGCGCATTCTCCGCTGTGATCAACTGCTGGCGGCGGCGCCTGAACTCCGCTTTCTTCTCGGCATATTCGAGGATCACCTCGCTGTACGCCTTGGTCTGCAGCAGGCCAGGGATCAGATGGGTCTGGTAGCTACCGATCGAGGCTGAGGAAGCCTCGAACTCGGCCAGATCGAGAGCCTCCGACACCACATGGGCTCGATACTCGCTCCACCATCCCTTGCCGTTGCTCCGGCACATGGCGATGAGTCCGGCCCGGTACTCGGCGTCGTTGACGCCGCACGTGTCGAGCCAGAGGGTGAGCCGCTCAAGGTTGAGACCGAGCCTGCCGGCCTCGGTGTGGCTGACGGCCGGGCCCTTCATGCCGAGCAGATCACCGATCTCGGCGGCGGACAGGCCGGCGGTGTTGCGGAGACGTCTCAGCTCATCGCCGAACCGGCGCTGCCGTTCGCTGATGTCGGTCCTGAACCCCACGTACGTGCCTTTCTGCGCGGACGAGTGACCTCGAAGCCGAAGCCTACGGAAAGTGTAGGCATGCCCACTGAGTGTGTTGCACAGTTGAGGGACTTGCGCCTACAGTTGCTTCGACCGCTCGCCGGACGGTTTGTCAGTAATGCTCATATCTACGGCAGTTGGTACCGAACTGCCCGGGCACCGAAGAGCACTCGCATGCGGCGCCTCCAGTCCCGCAAACGGGCTTGTTCACGGCGACAGACCCCGAGGTGTGCCCCTACCTACACCGCAGGGAGATTCCCCGTGTGTAACCCCAACCTCAACTCCCCCTCCCTCGCTCTCGCCCGGCAGTCGTTGCGCGACTCGATGCTGCGCGCCGGGTGGGACGACGCGCGCATCTTCGATGCCGAACTCGCGCTCGCCGAGCTGATCGTCAATGCCTGGCGGCACGGTCGTACCGCCTCCCCCGTCGTCCTGATCGCCATCGACGGCCTCACCCTCCGGGTCTCGGTCGGCGACGAGAGCCACCACCTCCCCGAGCAGCGACGATCGCCCGCACTCGGCGAACTCGCCGAGTGCGGGCGGGGGCTCCAGCTCGTCGAGGGCCTCACCCAGCGCTGGGGCGCCGATCCCCAGAAGAGAGGCAAGCTCGTCTGGTTCGAGCTGGACTCGGCCGCGTGACCGTCGTCGCCGCCCTCCTCGTCCTCGCCTCGGCGCTGGTCGGAGCGGTGAGCGAGCTGCTGACGCGATCGCTGCGGGACCGGGTCGACCGGGCGGGCAGCACGGTCGACCGGTGAGTGCCATCTATGGCACCAGGGCCCTCGTCCAGGCCGGGCGAGGGCCCACCGCGTAAACTCCGGGCCTGTGAACGAGCAGCCTCCGGTCCTGGTCACCCGTCGTCTCGCGCCCGGTGTCGTCGAGCGCCTCTCCGCGCAGCTCCCGGCCACCCTGCACGACTCCGAACTGCCGATGAGCCGCGAGGAACTGCTCGCCGCCGTTCGCGGCCGCCGGGCGCTGATCACCACCCTCGACGAACGGGTGGACGCCGAACTCCTCGACGCGGCCGGTCCCGACCTCCAGGTCGTCGCCAACCACGCCGTGGGGTACCACAACGTCGATGTGGCGGCCTGCGCCGAGCGCGGCATCACCGTCACCAACACCCCCGGCGTGCTGACCGCCGCCACCGCCGACATGGCCTGGGCCCTGCTGCTCGCCGCCACCCGCCGGCTCGGCGAGGGGGAGCGGCTGCTGCGCTCCGGTGAGCCGTGGGCCTGGGCGCCGACCTTCATGCTCGGGCTGGAGCTGGCCGGCACCCAGCTGGGCGTGCTCGGCATGGGGCGGATCGGGCAGGCGGTGGCCCGTCGGGCCAAGGGCTTCGACATGCCCGTCCGCTACCACAACCGCAATCCGCTGCCGCCCGAGCAGGCCGACGGCGCCGAGTGGCTGCCGCTGGAGCAACTGCTCTCCACCTCCACCGTCCTGGTGGTCACCTGCCCGCTGAGCGAGGCCACCCGGCACCTGCTGGACGCCCCCCGGCTCGCCCTGCTGCCGCCCGGCGCGGTGGTGGTCTCGATGACCGCCGGGGTCGTCGACGAGGTGGCGCTCGCAGCCGCCCTGGAGTCCGGTGCGCTGTTCGCGGCCGCCGTCGACAACTTCGAGCGCGAGCCCGCCGTCCCGGCCGCCCTGCTCGCCCAGGACCGCGCGGTCCTCGCCCCGCACCTCGGCAGTGCCACCGTCCGCACCCGCCAGGCGATGGGCAACCTGGCCGTCGACAACGTCGTCGCCGTCCTCGCCGGGAAGGACCCGGTCACCCCGGTCGCGCGGTAGTCCTGGCTGAGGCGCCCCGGCTCATGAGCCCGCGCGCCGGGTGATCAGCGCCTCCAGGCCGTCCAGGACGCGCTCGACCCCGAACGTCAGGGCCTGGTCCCGCCCTTCGGCCGGTGAGGTCATCGCGGCCAGCGTGGCCGGGTAGTCGTCGCCGTGCTCCCGAAGCACTCCGGCGAGGGCCGTGACGAGCCGGGTCTCGGCCTCCGTCCCGCTCGCCCGCGACTGCTGGGCGATGCCGCGGACGTGGCTGGCCAGCAGGACGACGGCGTCGAGCCGCTCGCCGCCGGTGAGGCCCTTGCCGTCGAGTGCGGTCAGGGCCCGTTCCATCCAGGACAGTTCCCGCGGGCCCATCAGGCGCGCGCCCACGGTCGACTCCAGGAGCCAGGGGTGTAGCGCGAAGGCCCGGAACAGGTCCGCGGACCAGTCGGTGAGGTCCGTGCGCCAGTCGCCGGACGCGAGGTCCGGCGGGTCCCCGACCGCCCGGTCCGTCATCAGCGCGATCAGCTCCGCCTTGCCCGGCACGTACCGGTAGAGCGACATCTTGGTCTTGCCGAGCAGTTCCGCGACCCGCTGCATCGACAGGGCGGCCAGGCCCTCCGCGTCCGCGACCTCGATGCCGGCCCGGGCGATGCCGTCCAGGCTCAGCGCGGGCTTGGGGCCTCGCCTGGGTTGGGCCTGCGGGCCCCAGAGCAGCCGTGCCAGTTCGTCCGCCATCGCTTCTCCCGCCCGCCGTCAGGCTTGCCACATCCCAAAACTGTGTCTACCGTACACAACAACAAACAGCGTCCGTCGGACACAGTTTTGAGCGAGGGGTGGAACTCCATGGGCACGAAGGTCCTGATCTCCGGAGCCGGCATCGCCGGGCCGGCGCTGGCTCTCTGGCTCGGCCGGTACGGCTTCGAGGTGACGGTGGCCGAGGCGGCCCCGCACCTGCGCGGCGGCGGCCAGGCCGTCGACTTCCGCGGCACCACCCACCTGACCGTGCTGGAACGCATGGGCGTGCTCGACGACCTCCGCCGGATCCGCACCGGTGGCAGCCCCATGCGCTTCGTCGACGGGAGCGGGCGGACCAGGCTGCACCTGCCCGCCGAGTTCGCCGGCGGTGACGTCGAGGTCCTGCGCGGCGACCTCGTCCGCGTCCTGTACGAGCACAGCCGCCCGTTCACCGACTACCGCTTCGGCGAGTCCGTCAGCGAGCTCCGCCAGAACGCCGACGGTGTCCACGTCCGCTTCCGCAGCGGTGAGGCCCGCACCTTCGACCTCGTCGTCGGGGCCGACGGGCTGCACTCCAACGTCCGCCGGCTCGCCCACGGCCCCGAGGAGCGGTACGTCACCCATCTCGGCCACTACGCCGCCGGCTGGTCACTGCCGAACTACCTGGGCATCGGCCCGGGGGAGGGGTCCGTCGGCCTCAACGTGCCCGGGCGGCTCGCCGCCGTCGGCACGAGCCACCGGGACCCGGACACGGCCGCGGCCTTCTTCGTCTTCTCCTCGCCCGCGCTGACGTACGACCGCCACGACCAGGAGCAGCAGAAGGCGATCATCGCCAGGGCCTTCGCCGGGACGGGCTGGGAGGTGCCGCGCCTCTTGGCCTCCCTGGCCGAGGCCGACGACCTGTACTTCGACTCCATCAGCCGGGCCGACGTCCCGAACTGGTCCGCCGGCCGCGTCGCCCTCGTCGGCGACGCCGCCTGCGGGGCCACCATCGGCGGCATGGGCACCGGCACCGGGATCGTCGCCGCGTACGTCCTCGCCGGCGAACTGGCCGCGGCCGCCGGGGACCACGTCGCCGCCTTCGCCCGCTACGAGGGCCTCCTGCGCGCGTACGCCCGGGGCTGCCAGAAGGGCGGCGACCGCGCGGGCAGGTTCCTCGCCCCCGGCGCCGTCGGGCTGCGGCTGCGCAACTGGTCGCTGAACCGCCCCCGGATCCTCGACTGGATGATCGAGGAGGGTCGGAAGGCGACCCACCTCGACCTGCCCGACTACCGCCGGTTCGAGACCGCGCCGGACCGGATCGGTACGCGCGCCCGGCCGGGCAGTTGACCTCGCGTCGGTGCGGCGGAGGGCCCGGTCGGGGGATCGCGAGCGGCAGCGGTCCCCGACCGGGCCCGGCTCAGGGGAGGACCAGCTGCTGGACGACGACGGCCGTGGACAGGGTCAGGTTGACGGTGATCAGTGCCCACAGGGATCGCCTCGTGCAGATCCCGCTCCGCCGGGTCAGGATCACGTAGGCGGCCACGACGAGGTCGAGGACGGCGAGGACCGCCACGAGGGTCCGCAGGGCGCTCGTCGTCGCGTCGGCTGTCGCCAGCGCGACCGCGAGCCCGGCGGGGTGGCGGAGGTGGGCGTGCATGGGTACTCCATCGGAACGGCGGCGAACGACCGGGGGATCGCCGGATCCGGCTTCCGGCAGGCCGAAACTCTGCCAGGCGGAACGATCACGCCGGGGTGGAATTCGCGGCAGGAACCTGCACATCCGCCTTGCAGGAACTCCGCGGTCCCGCCCGGCTCACCCCGGCGGGCCTCAGTACTCCCGGTCGGCCGCGCCGTTGACCTCGCGGCGGGCCTGCCAGGTGGTGTGCTCGCGGGAGACGGCGTCCTCGGCGTCGCGGGAGAAGCGGGCCCAGAGTTCCTCGGCGTCGGGGGAGCCGAGGTCGAGGTGGGCGAGCTGGGCGCGGATCTGGGCCAGTTCGTCGGCGGCCAGGCCGTACGCGGCGGCGAGCGGGCGGTACTGGCGCAGCTGGGCCCAGGCGGTGACGGAGGCGGCCACCGCAGAGACGGCGCCGAGGGCGTCGAAGGAGAAGAGCCCCAGCGCCCGCAGCACCGCGAGCACCAGGCCGAGCAGCGGCAGCACCACGCCCGCCACCCCGGTCCAGAAGCCGGCCCGGGCGCAGTAGCGGGACTTGGAGCGGTACCAGTCCTGCTGCACCTGGATCCGTTCGCGCAGGTAGACGTCCCGGCGCAGGGCCAGCGGCTGTTCGCGCAGGGCGCGCATCGCGGGGGTGATCTGGCTCTCCGCGGGCCGGCCGGCCAGGCCGGTGCCGACCGCGCGGCTGCCCCGGAAGGCGTGCAGCACCCGGCCGAGCTGGAGGCCGTAGAGGCCCTCGGCGTCCGGCAGCGGCCGGGGCGGCGGCTGGACGGCGTCGGCCCGGACGGCGAACTTCCACGCCAGGGTCTTCACCGACTCGGCGGCGGCCCGGCCCTCGTACCAGAGGCCCTGCGGGTTCTGCCGGCTGGTGACGGCGGAGAGGCCGATCGCGCCGAGGTAGGCGACGGCGGCGAGCCAGGCCCACGGCCGGCCGTCGGCGGAGCCGGCCGTGGCGGCCGCGACCAGCAGCAGCAGTTCGGCGGCGGAGAGCCGGACGGCCCTGTGCTGCCCCTGCTGGGAGGCCGAGTCGGCCGCCCAGAACAGCTCCGGCAGCAGCTCGCGCTCCCGCACCACCCGGTCCGCCCCGCCCGTGCCCGACGTCATCCCGTCCCCCCGCTCGCAGCTCCACCACCCGCCCCGGCGGTTCTGCCCCGGCGGACGGCCCGGTACGCCTGGGCGGGCAGGCCGGTGCGCCCGGGTGGACAGGCCGGGACGGGCCGACCGGGGCAGAACCGCCGGGGCGGGTGCCCAGTGTGCCCAGGGTGTCCAGGGCTGCCGTCGGGCCGGTCGGCCGGGCGGCGTAGCGGGCCCGGTACCGCCCGCCGCGCCTTCGTACGGCGAACGGGCGGGGCGGGGCGGAGAAGTCCCGGAAGGAGGTGGAAGGCCCCGGAAGGTCCCGGAAGGAATCAGAACGTGTAGAAGATCCGGTCGGCGTTGTCGGTCATCTGCTTGGCGTTCCACTCGGTGCCGCCGGGCACGTTGCCCGAGCGGAACAGCGGCGGGGCGGCGCCCTCGCCGGCCAGGGCCGCGTCGGCCAGCCGCTCCACCGCCGAGGCGACCACGGCCTGCATCAGCGCGCTGGTGACGATGGTCGAGACCGGGCCGAAGGTGGTCTCGGCCCCGGGGTGGGTCAGCTCGCCGTCGCCGACCGCGATCTTGTTGTCCAGGACGACGTCGCAGTGGTCCTTGAGGTAGGTGCCGGAGGAGTGCCCGGAGGGGACGGCGCCGGGGTAGGCCAGCGAGGTCAGCCCGATCACCTTCAGGCCCCGCTCCCGGGCGTACTGGGCCAGCTCCACGGGCATGGTCTGCCGGCCCGAGAGCGAGATCAGGAACAGCAGGTCACCGCTGGTGGCGGGGGTGAGGTCCAGGGTGGTGGTGGCCAGTCCGGAGACCCGCTCCAGGGCGCTCGACAGCGGCGCCGGCATCACCGTGACCCCGGCCATGCCGGGGACCTCCAGCAGGTTGATCGGCACCAGCCCGCCGGCCCGGTAGACCACGTCCTGGGCGGCCAGCGAGGAGTGGCCGGCACCGAACGCGAAGACCCGGCGGTTCCCGGCGATCGCCTCGGCGAGCAGGGCGGCGGCCGCCTCGATGTTCTCCGCCTCCTCGGTCCGCACCCGCTGGAGGTGGGCGATCGCGGCCTCGAAGTACCGGCCGACCAGCTCGCTCATCTGCTGCCTTCGCTCTCTGCCGGTGGGGGGCCCGGCCGGGTGGCGCGGCCGAGATGGTCCGGACCGCTGGTGGAGAAAGCTACGGCCAGCACCGTGCTGCCTCACCGGTGCCGCTGTCAACAGGCACGAAATGCGGCCCCCCGGGGCCTGGGGCGGGCCCGGTTGTCGTCGCGGTACGTCAGAATTGGCGGTGAGGACCCCGAGGAACGGAGCCAGCGGCGATGTCTGGGCTGATCGACACCACTGAGATGTACCTTCGCACCATCCTGGAGCTGGAGGAGGAGGGCATCACCCCGATGCGCGCCCGGATCGCCGAGCGCCTGGAGCAGAGCGGTCCCACGGTCAGCCAGACGGTCGGCCGGATGGAACGCGACGGGCTGCTCCGGGTCGCGGGCGACCGCCACCTGGAGCTGACCGAGGAGGGCCGACGGCTCGCGGTGCGGGTGATGCGCAAGCACCGCATCGCCGAGTGCCTGCTGGTCGACGTGATCGGGCTGGAGTGGGAGCAGGTGCACGAGGAGGCCTGCCGCTGGGAGCACGTGATGAGCGAGACCGTCGAGCGCAAGGTGCTCGCGATGCTCGGCCACCCGACCCAGTCCCCGTACGGCAACCCGATCCCGGGGCTGGACGAGCTGGGCGACGCCAAGGCCGAGGGCGAGGGCTTCGACGCCGGGCTCGTCCCGCTGGACACCGTGCTGCCGGGCGAGAACGGCGCCGACGTGGTGGTCCGCCGGATCGGCGAGCCGATCCAGACCGACGGCGAGCTGATGCGCACGCTGCGCCGGGCCGGGGTCCGTCCCGGTTCCACGGTGCGGGTGACCGCCGGTGTGGGCGGGGTCATGGTGGGCTCCGGCGACAGCGCGGCCGAGCTGGGCAAGGACATCGCCGCGCACGTCTTCGTCGCGCAGGCCTGAGGAAGGCGGGCACGGGCCTTCTCGGGCCCCCGCCCCGCGAGAGAACGGCCGGAAGGGCCCGGTGCTCCCCGTGCACCGGGCCCTTCCGCCTCCCCGCTCCCTCCCGTTCCCGCGCCACCGGCCACCCCGAACCCGGCCGGTACCGCGGCCCCGCCCTTCCCTCCCGTCCCCTCCGGTTCCCCTCCATCCCTCCCGTCCGCCTCGCCCGGCTTCCCCGACCGAGCACCCCTTCCGGCGGCCCCTCACATGGGAATTCCTCCCACTCGGCCGATCATGGCAATCCTTGAGCGTTGTCACTCGTACGAGGGGCTTTCGCCGTTGACCAGCGGGTACACCGAACCCTTATCCGCACATGCGTATGACGGGCCCGGTCTCCGGTGGGAGACAAGGCCCGTCACTCGCGCGCGGGGTCTCGCGCGGCGCACACCCCTCACCCGATCGGCGTAGGGCGGCAGTTCTCGGAAGGGTCGGCCGTCCGGCGGAGAGGCCGTTCGGCCGTTCAGCGGGTCGGCGCGGCGGCGGTCCACCGGGCCGGGAGACGGCCGTCCGTGAGGTGGCCCGGGGTGCGGTCAGCGCACCGCCGCGGGCTGGGCCGGCTGCGCCGCGGCCGACGGCGCCTCGCGCCCGCAGGCGTAGGCCAGTGGATTGATCAGCTCGGCGGCGTCCGGCAGCCAGCGGTTGAGCGCGGAGGGCGAGCGGGCCCACTGGGCGAAGCCGGTCGGGCCGACCCGGGACGGCGGGGCCACCGTCCAGTCGCCCTCGCCCCGGGCCACCAGGTCCAGCCGGGCCGGCGGCCAGCCCAGCTTGCGGAGCATCTCCGGCAGCTTGGCCGCGACCCCGGGCAGCACCAGGAAGTGCAGCCGCCGCCCCGCCCGGCCCTGCGCCGTCGGGACCACCGCCACCGGGCCGAGCTGCAGGCCCATCCGCTCCATCCGGGCCAGCGCCAGGCAGCCCGCCACCTCCGGCACGTCCAGGACGTCGAAGGACCTGCCGGTCGGCAGCAGGATCGACGCCTCCGGGCGCTCCGTCCACCAGCGCCGCACCGCGCCCGGCCCCGCGCTCGCCTTGCGCGCCCAGTCCGAGTCGATCGGGTGGGCACCGGGCAGCGCGCACCGAGGCTCGCCGCACGAGCAGCGGGCGGGGCCGTCGCCGTCGATCAGCCAGGCGCCCGGGGCGACCTCCCAGTGACGGGTCTCGGCGTAGCTGACGGCTTCGACGAGCAGCGGGGGCAGTCCTGCGTCGGAGCCCTGGTCGGGGGAGTCGGGGGTGTCTTCCACGGGCTGCTCAACTACCGTGCGTGAGGCGGGTTACGGTCGGGTGCGGGCCGTTCCGCCACGCGATGGCAATTCACCCGAACCGGTGAGGCGGACCGTGCGGAAGCGCGCCGGGGGGAGGCGGGGTGGGCGCAATGGGGGCGCACGGGAGCATTCTGCCGGGCGCGTGGGGGGTGGGGATCGTCACCGTGGGTATCCCGCTGGCGTTGCTGATCGCTAACCTGGTGTCAGTTTCCTTGAACGGTAGGACAGTCGGCAACTCGGCAACAGAGATCAGCAGAAAGCGTCGCCCGCCGGCCGGGACCGGAGGGTGTGGGGAGGCGAAGCCCATGGCCGCGAGACCACTTGTCGCACGACAGCCCAACGAACGCCTGCAGCAGCTGATCCAGGAGGCCAGCTGCTCCAACGCCGGTCTGGCACGGAGAGTCAACCTCTGCGGTGCCGAGCACGGTCTTGACCTGCGGTACGACAAGACCTCCGTCGCACGCTGGCTCCGCGGCCAGCAACCGCGCGGACAGGCACCGGCGGTGATCGCCGAGGCGCTCGGACGCAAACTGGGGCGCAGTGTGTCGGTCGAGGAGATCGGCATGGCGGACGGCAAGAACCTCAGCTCCGGCATCGGGCTGCAGTTCGCGCCGACCCTCGGCGCCGCACTTGAGCAGGTCTGTGAACTCTGGCGCAGCGACGTCGGACGCCGGGACTTCCTGACCGGGGCGACGGTGGCGGCCTCCGCCCTGGTCGAGCCCAGCCGGGACTGGCTGATCACCCCGCCGGACCCGGTGGTGGCCCGCAGCGGCGGCACCCGGGTCGGCCCGACCGATGTCGCGGCGATCAAGGCGACCACCGCGATGCTGGTCGACCTGGACCACCGGTTCGGCAGCGGCCACGTCCGCCCGGTCGTGGTGCACTACCTCAACAGCGTGGTCTCCGGCCTGCTCGGCGGCTCCTACCGGGAGGAGACGGGCCGCCAGCTCTTCGCGGCCGTCGCCCGGTTGACCGAGCTGGCGGGCTACATGGCGGTGGACACCGGACAGCCCGGCCTCGCCCAGCGGTACTACATCCAGGCGCTGCGCCTGGCCCAGGCCGCCGACGACCGGGGCTACGGCGGGTACGTGCTGGCGGCGTCGATGAGCCACCTGGCGGCGACCCTGGGCAATCCGAGGGAGATCGCCCAGCTCGCCCGGGCCGCCCAGGAGGGCGCCAGGACGGTCGCCACCCCGACCGCGATGGCGATGTTCTACGCGGCCGAGGCGCGCGGCCACGCCCTGCTCGGCGACGCCCGGGCGTGCGAGGCGGTGGCCGCCAAGGCGCTGGAGATGATGGAGAAGCGCCGCCCGGAGGACGACCCGGACTGGATCGTCCACTTCGACGACGCCTACCTCGCCGACGAACTGGCCCACTGCCACCGGGACCTCGAACAGGCGGGCCAGGCCGAGCACTACGCCCGCCGGGCGCTCGACCTGCACCCGCCGACCAGGGTGCGACGCCGCGCGGTGGACCTCGTGCTGCTGGCGACGGCTCAGCTCCAGCAGCGGGACGTGGAACGCGCCTGCGAGACGGGCGCGCAGGCGGTCCGGCTGCTGAGCGGTCTGCGTTCCAACCGGGGCGTGGAGTACCTGGACGAGTTCCGCCGCCGGCTGGAGCCGTACCGGGAGCAGCGGGTGGTCCGCGAGTTCCAGGCCAGGGCGGAGGCGGAGGCCGCGTAGGCGCTGGTGGCACGGCGGTACGGAGCGTGCGGGGACGGTGAGGGGCGGACCGCCCACGTGGTCGGCCGGTTCGGTGAACCGGTAGCGTGGGCGCGACGTCCAAGGAACTGTGATGCTCCCAAGAACCGACGAGATGTGGTCCGCCGTCAGCGCGCGGTCGTGCACAGGTGAGGAATCGCGTTGAGCCAGCGCCGCTCGTACCCCAACTCCGGTGACTTCAATCTGGACGACCTGTTCCGTCCGGAGCCGGGGCAGCAACCGGCCCCGCAGCCCGGGCAGCAGCCGGTCCCACAACCCGGGCAGCAACCGTTCCAGCAGCCCGGGCCGCCGCACGGCCAGCAGCCGGCCGCGCCCTACCCGGGACCGCAGCCGGGGCCCTACCCGGGCCAGGCGTCCGGGCAGCCCGAGTACTTCGGCGACAGCGCGCTGCCCACCCAGGCCATGCCGGTCCAGCAGCAGGGGATGCCGGCGCCCGGCTGGGGCGGCGCGGCGCACCCCGGCCACCCGGCCGACCACGGCCAGGCCACCCAGTACCTGCCGCCGTACCCGGGGGCCGACCCGCAGGGCGCCGGCGGTTACCCCCCGGCCCGCCCGGGATACGCCGACGGGCCCGCGGCGGACTACCCGGACCGGTCCGGTACGGCCCCGGCCGGGCGAGGCGGCGGCCGCTCCTCCAACAAGCTGGTGGTCGGCGGTGCGGTGGTCGGTGGTATCGCCGCGGCCGCCCTGGTCGCGGTGCTGATGGGCGGCGGCGACGACAAGCCCGGATCGAAGCCGCAGGCGGCCCCGGCGACCACCGGCGGCGGCACCACCGCCGCCACCGCGCAGCAGCCCCCGGGCCCGACCACCGCCTCCGTCAGTCCGGAGGTCAAGGCGCAGGCCCAGGCGCTCTCCGACCTGCTCGGCACCGCCAACGACAGCCGGCAGGCGGTGATCGGCGCGGTCGCCTCGGTGCAGAAGTGCGAGAAGCTCCCGGAGTCGCAGCAGGTGCTGACCGGCGCGGCCGGCCAGCGGCGGGAGCTGCAGAGCAAGCTCTCCGGGCTGAAGACGGACAAGCTGACCGGTGGTCCGCAGCTGGTCGAGCAGCTGAACGCGGCCTGGGCGGCCTCGGCGACCGCCGACGACGAGTACGCGGCCTGGGCCGGGGACGCGCAGAGCGGCTGCGACCCCAAGAAGAACGACAACCAGCACTACAAGAACGCCGTCGCCGCCAGCGGCACCGCGACCACCGCCAAGAAGCAGGCGTCCGGGCTCTGGAACACCGTCGCGGGCCAGACCGCCCTGCCCACCCGCACCGACGGCGACCTCTGAGTCCACCGCCCCGCCGGGACCGGCGGGGCGACAACGGTGGAGGGCCCGACCACTGTCCGTGGTCGGGCCCTCCGCCGTTGTTCCCGGGGAGTCCTCCCGGGGAGCGGGTCGGCTCAGGCGGGCGGCTTGCCGCCGGTGAGCACCCAGCGCACATCGACGAAGCCGGGCCGCTGCAGGGTCATCTGGCCGCCCTTGACCACCTGGAAGGTGACCCAGGTGTTCACCAGCCGGGGCGACTCGGTGCTCGGCAGCATGTTGGTGGTGGCCCAGTTCAACGGCGGGGTGAGCCCGACGTCGATCGGCTCGCCGCCGTCCAGCAGGGTGGTCACGGCCTTGCTGGTGACCGGCTGCCCGGCCGCGGTCAGGCGCTCGGAGACCTGCTTGAACACCTCGTAGGCGACCCAGGTGGTCTGCACCCCCGGGTCGGCGGCGTCGATGTGCCGACCGGAGTCGGCGCGGATCACCGTGCGCAGGCCGTCCCAGATCTTGGCCGACTCGGGCGGGTACCAGCCGGTCACGAAGGCACCGGAGAGCGGGCCGCTGTCGCCGCCGGTGGAGTCGACCACCGACTGCTGCACGCTGCCGATCACCGAGGCGATCCTGGTGTTCTTCGCACCGGTCCGGCGGAAGGCGTCGAGCAGGTTGCCGGTCGGCTCGGCGCCCAGCGCGCTGGTGACGCAGTTGCCGGCCTGGTCGGTGCCGATCGCCTTGCGGACCACCGGGCTGTAGTCGTTGGACTTCTCCGGCGCCTTGACGTCCAGCAGCTTGATCCCGGCCGGCTTGAGCGCGTTGCCGAGGTAGCCGAGCAGGTTGTCGCCGGCCGGGGTGTCCGGGCGGATCAGCGAGACGGCCTTGCAGCCGGCCTCGACCAGCTGGCGGCCGCTGCCGCCGATCAGGGCGGGCATGCCGCCGCCGACCGGGTAGGACAGCGGGCTGCTGAACTCCGGCTGGGACAGTCCGTAGCCGCCGACCAGCGGGATGCCGGCGCGCTCCAGAACGGGCATGAAGTCGTCGCCGAACTGGCTGTAGGAGCCCAGCACCGCGACCGCCTTGGCGTCCACCGCCTGCTGGGCGCAGGCCTTGGCGCCGTCGGAGGTGTTGTGCTCGTTGCAGGTGATCACATTGAGCCGGCGGCCGCCGAGGCCGCCCTTGACGTTGAGGTCCTTGCCGATGGCCTCGGCCAGGGCCGTCATACCGGGACGGTCGGCCGAGCCGGTGCCGGACGGAGCCCAGGTCATGACGGTGAGGTCGCCACCATTGCTGGCGGCATCGGCCGGTCCGCCGCACGCGGAGGCCGAGAAGAGGGTGGGAAGCAGCGCCGCGGCGGTCGCGACGGCAGCGATCGGGCGTCGGTTGTGCCGTCCTGCGATCGGGTTCATGGCCTGGGACGAGCCCCTTCGGCTGGTCATGGGTCTTTCCCTCCCGGGGCGCTCTGCTGCGCACCTGTTCCAGCCAATCCCCGGTGCCGCAAGCCGAGAGGGCGGTAAAGCCAACAAACGACCAACGGCGGAGGAACTCCGGGCGTGAACGCGTGTAGATCGGGAGTGGAGCACGAACGGTCGGGGAACGTACGATCGTTGTCCATGTCCGCCAGCACAGAATCTTCGTATCGGTCTGCCCGAAACCCTTCTCGTCCGGGCCACCGCTCCAGCACGATGGGCGGCATGCCGCTCAACGACCTGCCCTGGTGGCGCTGGCGGGCCCGACTCCGCTCGGCCCTGCACATGCTCTCCGACCCCGGGTTCCAGCGGGAGGCCTGGCTGGCCAGCCGTGACGGGTACGGCGATGTGACCGACGCCGTCTACCGCCTGGTCGAGGACACCTGGCTGGACCGCTGGTCCGCCGAGAAGTACATCGGCACGATCTTCCGGGACCCCGCCGAGGCCACAGTGGTGGACCTCGCGGTGCTGCGGGTCGTGCAGATCCTGCACGAGGTCGGTGCGGACGCGCCGGCCGCCGCCTACCTGGGGCACCAGGACTGGCCGGAGGCGGTCCGGGCGGCCCGGGAGGCGCACGTCCTGCTGGCGGCCAACGACGGCGAGGACCCGGACGCGCCGCCGCGCTCGCTGGACATCCTGCGGATCCTCACCCAGGTCTGACCGGCCCGGCCGGGCCGGCGGGTGACCGGTCGGCCCGGGCCGGCGCCCGGTGCGGGCCGGTCCGTCCCGGAGTGCGGGCAGCCGGGTTGGGGGTGTCCCGGAGTGTGAAACGCTGGAGCATTCGCACCAGCACCAGCACCAGCACGAGCTCAGGACGGGATACCCCCACGTGGAACAGCAGCCGGCCAGCGCCCAGTACGTCCTCACGCTGTCCTGCCCCGACAAGCAGGGCATCGTCCACGCGGTCTCCAGCTACCTCTTCATGACCGGGTGCAACATCATCGACAGCCAGCAGTTCGGTGACGGGGACAGCGGGCTGTTCTTCATGAGGGTGCACTTCTCGGCGGCCGAGCCGGTGACCGTCGACAAGCTGAGGGCAAGCTTCGCGGCCATCGGCGCCTCGTTCGGGATGGACTGGCAGATCCACCCGAGCGAGCAGAAGCTGCGGATCGTCCTGATGGTCAGCAAGTTCGGCCACTGCCTGAACGACCTGCTGTTCCGCACCCGGATCGGCGCGCTGCCGGTGGAGATCGCCGCGGTGGTCTCCAACCACACCGACTTCCGCGACCTCACCGAGGGCTACGGCATCCCCTTCCACCACATCCCGGTGACCAGGGAGAACAAGGCCGAGGCCGAGCAGCAGCTGCTGGACCTGGTCGCCAAGGAGAACGTCGAGCTGGTCGTGCTGGCCCGCTACATGCAGGTGCTCTCGGACAACCTCTGCACCGCGCTGTCCGGCAAGGTGATCAACATCCACCACTCCTTCCTGCCGAGCTTCAAGGGCGCCAAGCCGTACCACCAGGCGCACACCCGGGGCGTGAAGCTGATCGGTGCCACCGCGCACTACGTCACCGCCGACCTCGACGAGGGCCCGATCATCGAGCAGGAGGTGGCCCGGGTGACCCACGACGTCACCCCGGACCAGCTGGTCGCGCTCGGGCGGGACGTCGAGTGCCAGGCGCTGGCGCGCGCGGTGAAGTGGCACAGCGAGCACCGGGTGCTGCTGAACGGCAGCCGGACGGTCGTCTTCGCCTGAGCCTGCGGAGCCGTCCGTCCAGTCCGTCCGGTCCGAGCCGTCCGAGCCGTTCATCCCGTCCGGCTCGCTACGGTCGGGACAGCAGGGGCGTCGCGCGCAGCACCTCGCGGATCGCGGCCCGGTCGCCGTGCTCGCCGACCGGCACCCGGTCCGGGTCGCGGTGCGCGGCGGCCAGCTGGCAGAACTCCAGCCCGTCCAGCACCATCGCGGCCACCGGCTCGCCGCCGGGCGGACCGGCGTCCGGACCGTCCAGCGGTATCAGCCACTCGCCGGCCGCCGGGCCGTCGATCACCAGCCGGATCCGTCGGCCGGTCCGGCGCCCGGCAGCGGCAGCGGCAGCGGCATCGGTCCCGGCACTGGAACCGGTTCCGGAGCCGTCCGGCCGCGCGTCGGCGCCGCCGAGTGCCGCGCCGGCCGGTTCGGAGCGCGTCGCCCGCTGCCCGGCCAGCGCCAGCGGCAGCATCCGCACCGCCAGGTCGATCATCTGCCGCAGGTGCTGCGGGGCCGGCGGGTCGTACGGATAGGCGACCGCCCGGGCGATGTCCTCGCCGTGCACGTAGCACTCGAAGGCCCGGTCGACGAAGGCGTCCCGCAGCGGGACGGTGACGAAGCCGAAGTCCACCGGGGTGCTGCCCTGCGGGGCGAGCGCGGCCGAGCGGACCAGTTCGTGGCAGTGCCGGCGCCACCGGGCGCGGATCCGCTGGGGCGGCTGGCCGGACTGCTCGGCGGTGAGCCGGGCGGTGCGTTCGGCGATCCGGGCCCAGGGCGGGCCCGCCTGCGGCGGCACCCGGGGGACAGCGGCGGTGACGGCCTCCTGCGGCGGGACCCGGCGCGCGGCGGTCGGCCCACCGCCGGGGAACGGGCCGCCCGGCACCGGGTCGGGCAGGCCGAGCGCGACGGCCAGGTAGCCGTCCACGGCGGCGAGATGGCACAGCACCTCGGCCGGGCGCAGGTACTCGGTGCCGCCGTGCCAGGGGAGTTCGGCCACCTCCTGCCACTCCTCGGGGCCGAGGTCGCGCAGCAGGGCGTCGAGCTTGGCGGTCTCGGCGGTGTACGGCATGCCCCAGGTGGGCACGGGCAGGTCCGCCGGCCGGCGGGTCAGGCACCAGTCGAGCACCTGCTGGCGCAGGGCGCCGGGCTGGTCCAGCGGCTCCTCGACGGAGAGCCAGCCGGCCGCCTCACGGAGCCGTCCGGCCTCCTCGGCGCACTGCGGGCAGCCGGCCAGGTGGAGTTCGAGCTCGGCGGCCTCGGCGGAGGGGACGGCGCCGAGGGCCCAGGCGCCGAGCAGTGAGCGCAGCGCCTCGTGCCGCTCGTCGGTGGTCGTCACGTCCCTCCGCCCTCCGTCCGTTGCCCGTTCTCGCCGGCCCCAGGCCCGTCCGTGCACCCGGCGTCCGTGCCCCTGGCGTCCGTGAGCCCGTCGCGCGGACCGCCGGCCGCCGGGGCGGCGGGCCGGTGCCGCTCGCGCTCCTGCTCCAGTTCGGTGGCCAGCAGGGCCAGCCCCAGCCGCATCCGCTGTTTGGCGGCCTGTTCGCTGATCCCGAGCCGACGGGCCGTCTCCTGGTAGGTGCGGCCGTCGTAGTAGGACTCCGCGATCGTCTCACGCAGCGGTTGCGGCAGGGCCGAGACCACGTACTGGACCCGGGCGGCGGTGGCCACCGTTCGGATCTCGTCCTCCTCGGCGGGCCCGGCCCAGCCCGCGGCCTCGGCCCGGCGGGCGCGCAGCCGGTCCACCGCGCGGCGGTGGGTCAGCGCGCCGAGCCAGGAGCGGAGCGAACCGCGGGCCGGGTCGAACGCCTCGGGGTGCTCCCAGACGTGGGCGAAGATCTCCCGGGTGAGTTGGGCCGCGGCGGACTGGTCGGCCAGTATCCGGCCCGCCAGCCCGTGCACCATCGGGGCGAGTTGGTCGTACAGCTCGCCGAGGGCGGTCTCCTCGCCGCGGGCCAGGCGCCGTTGCAGCTGCTCGTCCCCGCGCGGGGCGTCGTCGGTGGTGGCCACCGGTCACCACCCCTCCTGCCGGACCGACCGCTGACGCGTCCACGGTATCCCGGGGTGTTCGGGCGGCGGAGCGATTCGGGGAAGAACGGAGCCCGGTGCTTCGGATGGTCGGATCGTGGGATCTGCCGTCGATCCCGCTGTTGCGCTGTTCGAAGGTGGTTGGACATATGTCGCACGGGTGGTTCGCGAGTGGCGGGCGCGGCGCGAGGGGCGGACGGAGGTAGGTTCGCCTCTGCGTCCGGGGCCGGTCGGAGCGGCCGGGCGATCGCCGGTCCGAGGCTCGCCAGAGTGAGCGGGACAGTATGCCCTGCCCCGTCCCCCGATCGCTGGAATATGCCCGAAGCGCTTGCTGCGGTCCGCCGGCCGACTCATCCTGAGGCGTATTCGCGTCGTGGTCGATGAGCGACGGACGAGCCGGTGCGGGTGCACCGCACCGGGCGTGACGTGCGGTGACCCGGCGGACAGCGGCCCGGAGGACGGTGGCCCGGTGCGTACCCGGGCCGGCCGGGCGACCAGGGCCCGGTCGAGACGGTGCCGAACTGCGAGTGCGGGTGGTGGAGCGGTGCAGGTTCTTCAGGTACAGCTGGCGGTGCAGGCGGACCCCGCCGAGGTCGGCCGGGCCCGTCGGTGGGTCCGCTCCCGGCTGCTCAACCACGGCGTGGACCCGGACGCGCCGATCGCCGAGACGGTGGTGCTGGTGGTCTCCGAGCTGGTCACCAATGCCGTGGTGCACACCGGGTGTCCGGCCGTGCTGCGGCTCTGCTTCCCGCTGGGCGACTTCCCGGGCGCGCCGCCGGACGGCTCCCCCGACGGCTCGGCGGCCGGTTCGTCGGCCGTCCGCGCGAGCGGCTTCCCGTCCTCAAGTGCCGCCCCGGCCGGGGGCGGTGAGGTGCGCGAGGCGGCGACGGTCGGTCCGCTGCGGGTCGAGGTCGCCGACGCCAGCCAGGTCGCCCCCGCGCCCCGGCACGCGGGCGCGGACGTCGACGCCACCAACGGGCGCGGGCTGGAGCTGGTCGAGCTGCTCTGCGACCGCTGGGGCTGGTACCCGGACGGTTCGGGCAAGCGGGTCTGGTGCGAGATCAGCCCGGACGCCCGGCCGGCGGACCCGCTGGCCACGGTCGACTGGGCGGCCCTCGCGCAGTAGGGGCCGGGCCGGAGGCAGGTGTTGGGCGGGGTCCGGGCGGGGCTCCGGACGGTCCTTCGGCCGCGGTGATCTCCGGGCCGAAAGCTGACGCAACCATTCCGAATTTCGGACAACCCATTGACGTGACGTATCCGACTGATCACGCTTGGGTGCAGCTCTCCGTCGCGAGGGGACGCCGAGGGACACCCGAAGGCCGCCGCGGTGCTGCTGTCCAGGGGGATCATGTCAGCAGGGGGGCCGCAGGCAGGCCGGTCGGGTGACCGTTCCTCGGCGAGTGCGGAGGGCGTCGCACGGGTTCAGGGGCCCGTGCACCGAGGTCGGGTGGCGGCCGGCCGTACCGTGCTCGGGGTGCGCGCGGCCCGCCGTCATCCGATCCGCCCGCCGCGGGCGATCCTTTTCGGCCACCGCTCCCGTTCGTGGAGCACGGGGGACTCCGGTCGGCCGGTTCCCGCTCCCCGGTTGGCCCGATACCGACGAAAGCTGGCAGCCCCGCCCCTCGTCGTGCCACGGGCCCTTCGGGAGACTCGGCCGCGTGAACGAAGCGAACGCCCCCACCGGCACGGCGGCTCCGGCCGGACCCGTCGACCCTGCCGACCTCGCTGGACCTGACACCCCCGCCGGATCTGCCGACCCCGCCGCCCCCGCCGGATCGGCGGGCCCGGCCCGCGCCCCCCGGGTGCACTACGCCTGGGTGGTCGCCGGAGTCGCCCTGCTGGTACTGCTCGGCTCGGCCGGATTCCGCTCCACGCCCAGTCTGATGATGGACGCGCTGCACACCGAGTTCGGCTGGTCGATGGGCACGATATCCAGCGCCACCTCGGTGAACCTCACCCTCTACGGCCTCACGGCGCCGTTCGCCGCCGCCCTGATGGACCGGTTCGGCGTCCGGCTGATGGTGGTCTGCGCGCTGCTGACCATCTCGGTCGGCTCCGGCCTGACCATGCTGATGCGCGAGCCCTGGCAACTGGTGCTGTGCTGGGGCGTGTTGGTCGGCCTCGGCAGCGGTTCGATGGCCGGGGCGTTCGCCACCACCATCACCGGCCGCTGGTTCCGGGCCCGGCAGGGCCTGGTGACCGGGGTGCTGACGGCCGCCGGGGCGGCGGGCAACCTGGTCTTCCTCCCGCTCGGCGCCTGGCTGGTCCAGGAGCACGGCTGGCGGTCGGCGGTCGTGGTGGTCTCGCTGGCGGCCAGCGCGGTGGCCGTCCCGGTGCTGCTGCTGATGCGCGAGCGGCCCGCCGATCTCGGCCTGCTCCCGTACGGCGCGACCGAGCCCCCGCCCGCCCCGGCGGCCGAGGGGCGGGCGCTGGCCCGTTCGCTGCGGGTGCTCAGGGAGGCCGCCCGCACCCGGGCGTTCTGGCTGCTGGCCGCGTCCTTCGCGATCTGCGGCGCGACCACCGCCGGGCTGGTCGGCACCCACTTCATCCCGGCCGCCCACGACCACGGCCTGCCGGTCACCACGGCCGCGAGCCTGCTCGCGCTGATCGGCGTGTTCGACGTGATCGGCACCGTCGCCAGCGGCTGGTTCACCGACCGCTTCGACGCCGGACGGCTGCTGGTCGTCTACTACGCGCTGCGCGGGTTCTCGCTGCTCCTGCTGCCGCAGCTGTTCACCGGCTCGCTGGAGCCGCCGATCCTGGCGTTCGTGATCTTCTACGGCCTCGACTGGGTGGCCACCGTCCCGCCGACCGTCGCGCTCTGCCGGCAGTACTTCGGGGAGGACGCGCCGATCGTCTTCGGCTGGGTGCTGGCCTGTCACCAGATCGGCGCCGCAGTGGTGGCCGGCCTGGCCGGGGTCGCCCGGGACGCGCTCGGCGACTACGACCTCGCCTGGTACGTGGCGGGCGGGCTGTGCGCCGTCGCGGTGCTGCTCTGCCTGGCCCTGCGCACGCCGGGGCGGGGGACGGACCGCGCGGTCCCGGCCCTGAGCTGAGCTGGACAGAGCTGGGCGCCGCAGTGTCGTAAGGGGTGGCTAGGCTCCGGGGCCATGACGTTGAGTTTCACCCTGGACCCGGTATTCGGCCCCGAGCTGCGCGCCGAGGTCACCAGCCTGTGGACGGCCGCCAGCAATGCCGGCGGGGCCGTCGGGTTCGTCCGCCGGGTGACCGAGGAGGAGGTCGGGGCCGCCGGGGCGGCGCAGTTCGCCGGACTCGCCCCGGCCGGACCGGACCGGCTGCTGATCGCCCGGGAGGCCGGGACGGGGCGCCTGGCCGGGATGCTGCTCCTGCAGTCGATGCGGTTCGGGCCGATGGACCACTGGCGGCTGGTCTCCAAGGTCATGGTCCACCCCGAGCTGCAGGGGCGCGGGTACGGCGCGGCGCTGCTGGCCGAGGTCGAGCGGATCGGCCGGGAATGGGGGCTGGCCGGGCTGAAGCTCCAGGTGCGGGGCGGGCTCGGCCTGGAGTCCTTCTACCTCCGCAGCGGCTATGTCGAGGTCGGCCGGGTGCCCGGTGCCATCCGGGTCGCCCCCGGTGACGACCGGGACGATGTGCTCATGTGGCGCGACCTGCGCTGATCATGGCCGCGCCGGGGCGGTCCGGGGCGGGACCCGTTCCCCGCCGGGCCCGTCGGGCATGCTTCACTGGGAGACCGGCCGGTCCCAGCGCAGTGAAGGATGTGTCCCCGGTGAGCAGCAATGTGAGCAAGAAGTCGCACGCCACACTCCGCTACACCTCGATGCGGGTCTCCGTCTTCCTGGGCTGCCTGCTGGTCGTGCTGATCCTCGGCCACTTCCAGGTGATCCCGGTCTCCGGCGAGGCCGGGGTGATCTTCCTCTTCCTGCTGGCTGCCGTCGTCTCGGCGCCGCTCAGCTATGTGCTGCTCAGCCAGCAGCGTGACGAGATGTCGGTCGAGATCTCCGGCCGGGTGGACGGCATCCGCACCCGGACGGCCTCCCGGATCGCTTCGCAGAACGCCGAGGAGGACGCGGTGGACGACGCGCTGCGCGCCGCGGCCACCAAGTCGCCCGCCGGTCCCGCCGCCTCGGCCCCGCAGAACTGACCCGCGCCACCGTGCCGGAGAACGCCGCACCGGAGGGCGCGGAGCCGGGGGACGTGGAGTCGGCGGACGTCGGGCCGGAGAACACCGCACCGGAGAACGCCGCACCCGAGGGCGCGGAGTCGGGGGAGGCCGTGCCGCCGGGGCGTCCCGAACCGGCCGCCGGGACCTGGCCGGCCCCGGTCCGCCGCCCGACCGGCCGGGACGTCGCCCGCCTGGCCGGGGTCTCGCAGGCCACCGTCTCGCTGGTGTTCTCCGGCTCCGAGGCGGGCCGCCGGGTCTCCGACGCCACCCGCGAGCGGGTCCGTGAGGCCGCCCGGGGCCTCGGCTACCGGCCGCAGGCCGCCGGCCGTCAACTCCGGCTGGGCCGCAGCGGCATGATCCTGCTGGCCGTGCCGAACATCCTCGGCCCGTTCTTCGGCCGGGTGCTGGAGGGCGTCCACGAGGAGGCCGGCAAGCACGGCCTGGCCGTCGTGGTCAGCTCGGGCTGGGGGAGCGCCACCCTCGCCGAGGCCGCCACCACCAGCCGCTTCGACGGTCTGCTGATCTGCTCCCCGGACGACAGCCAGCTCGGCGAACTGCCCGCCGACACCCCCGTCGTCTTCCTGGACGCCGACCCCGGCACCGACCTGGCCCGTCCGACCGTCGAACTGGACGTCGGCGGCGGGATGCGCGCCGCCGTCGCCCACCTCGCCGCCCTCGGCCACCGCCGGATCGCCAGGCTCCGCTCCACCCACGCCGCGTACACCTTCCGGGTCCGCCAGGCGGCCTTCGAGGAGACGGTCCTGGCGCTGGGCCTGGACGCGGTCGAACTCGGCGTCAGCCTGAACGAGGGCCAGGCCGCCGCCCGCGAGGTCGCCCACCGGCTGCTGGAACTGCCGGACCGGCCGCACGCGGTGATCTGCGACGACGACGTGGTCGCCGCCGGCGTCTACCAGGCCGCGGCCGAGCGGGGCCTGCGGGTGCCCGCCGACCTCTCCGTGGTCGGGATCGACAACGTCCCGGTGGCCGCCCTGCTCACCCCGCCGCTCACCACGGTCGACCTGCCCGGCGAGGAGCTGGGCCGGGCCGGGGTAGCGGCGCTCGCCGGACTGCTCCGGGGCGAGGCGGTCGCACCCGTGCCGCCGCTCGCCACCTCGCTGGTGCTGCGCTCCTCCACCGCCCCGGTCGCCCGGGAACACTGACTCCGACGGTCGTCCGCTCCGTCCGCGCGGGCCCCTTCGCTCCCGCCGCCCGGGGCGCAGGGGCGCGCGTGCGGGGCGGACGGGCGCGCGGTGCCGGCGCGCACTGGAGCGGGTACGACGACGTGACAGCGCGGACCGGAGCGGGTACGAAAAAGTGGCTGCACCCGTCAGCCAGACCACCGGCCCGACAGGTGCAGCCACGTCCATGGGGGTGCGGCGGGCGTCAGCCCACCGGCACCGGTACCGGCTCGGCGGCGGGCAGAGGGTGCGTCCCGGCCGAGGCCCCGCCGACCGGGCGGATCCAGCGGCGGGCGCCGAACAGCAGCAGCGCGCCCAGGCCGATCCCGCCGGCCGCGCAGAGCGCCACCGAGCGCAGCGACCCCTCCGCGAGGTGGCCGGAGACCGCGTAGCCCAGCGAGTTCCCGGTCGCGAAGAGCGTGACCAGCCAGGCGAAGGCCTCCGTCACGGTGCCCTGCGGGGCCAGCTCGGCGACCAGTACGAAGGCCGCCGCCAGCAGCGGAGCCAGCGCGATCCCGGAGACGAAGGCGAGGACGGCCATCGCGGCCGGGCCCGGGACCAGTACCAGCGGCAGGTAGCTGACAGCCATGCCGAGCGCCATCAGCCAGGTCCGGGTGGCCGTCGAGCTGCGCCACCGCACCGCGCCGTAGGCGAGCGCGCCGAGCAGGCCGCCGAGCGCCGCGAGGGCCAGCAGACTCCCGGCGCCGCCGGGCAGGCCGTTCCCGTGCTGGGCCTCGGCGTAGGCGATGAACAGCACGTTCTGCGCGCCGACCGCCCAGCCGGCGCCGGCCAGGCCGATCAGCAGCAGGACCAGACCGGGGGAGCGGAGCGGTCCGAGCAGGCCCGCCGAGTGCGCGCGCGGCGGCGCCTGCCAGGCGCGGGCGGGCGCGGTGGTGGCGACCACGAGTGCCCCGGCCAGGCCGAGTCCGGCCGCCACCCAGAGCGCCGTGACCGGGCCTGCGGTGCCCGCGATGCCGGCCACCGCGAGCGGCCCGGCGACGTAGAGGATCTGCTGGGAGGCGGAGTCGAAGGCGTAGGCGGTGTCGAGCTGCTTCTCCTCGACGACGTCCGGCCAGAGCGAGCGCAGGCAGGGTTCGAGCGGGGGCATCGCCAGTCCGGCGACCGCGGCGCCGACGGTGGCGGAGACCGCGGACGCCGGTGCCAGCGCCAGCAGGGCGTACCCGCCGCCGGCGATCACGGCGGAGACCAGCAGGACGCGCGGCTGTCCGGTGCGGTCCACGATCCGGCCGAGCACCGGCCCGCCGATGGCCGCCGCGATCGCGTACGCGGCGGTGGCCAGCCCGATCCGGCTGTAGGGCGCGCCGGCGTCGCGCAGCGCGAGGGCGATCACCAGGGCGGTCATGCCGGCCGGGAGGCGGCCGAGCAGGGTGCCGAAGAGCAGGCGGCCGACGTGCGGGGCGCGGAGCAGGGCGAGGTAGCCCATGGGCGGGATTCTCCGGTCTGGGCAGGGGGCAGGCGGGGGATGTCCTCCAAGTTATACGTATAACTGCTGAGCGGTCAATCGGGCCCGCACGGAGCACCCCCGGGACTCCTCGGGACCGCCCGGCTGTCGTGCCGGGATCCTTCGCGTCCGGAACTCAAACAACTACTTTGAACATCTCAAACCTTTACTGCTAACGTGTCGCCCATGACCACCTCAGACGCACGTTCGGCGCACGGCCTGGGCTCGCAGCCCGGTGCCGCCCGCGGGCGTCTGTCCGGTGCTGTGGACAGCCCGCGCCGTTGTCGCGCCATGAGCTGTATTCAGGCGGCACGCCCCTGATCGGGGCCGGTTCCCTTCCCGTCCGGCTCCCGCGCCGTGCCGCCTTTCCCGCCCCCCACCGCCACACCGTCAGTCACGCCTCCCCCGGAGCCGCACCGTCATGTCCACAGCGCCCGAGGCGACCTCGTCGCCGTCCGTGCTCGCCAGAATCCGCAAGACGCCCTTCTGGGCCCAGATCGTCGCCGGCCTCGTGCTCGGCGTCGCCCTCGGTTACCTGGCCCGCGCGGCCGACATCTCCTGGCTGGCCACCACCCTGGAGACCATCGGCCGGATCTTCGTCCAGCTGCTGAAGCTCGCCGTCCCGCCGCTGGTCTTCACCGCGATCCTGGTCAGCGTCGCCAACCTGCGGAACGTCACCAACGCCGCCCGGCTGGCCGTCCGCACCCTGCTCTGGTTCGCGATCACCTCGCTGATCGCGGTGGCCATCGGCCTCGGCCTCGGCCTGCTCACCAACCCGGGCGAGGGCACCAACCTCAAGACCGAGGGCCTCAAGGCGCCGAAGTCCACCGGCAGCTGGATCGACTTCCTCACCGGGATCTTCCCGACCAACATCGTCACCGCCTTCACCGAGGTCGAGGTCCTCCAGATCGTCTTCCTGGCGATCGTGGCCGGCGCCGCGATCATCAAGCTCGGCGCCAAGGCCGAGCCGGTGCTCAAGCTCAGCGAGTCGGTGCTCGAACTGATCCAGACCGCCCTCTGGTGGGTCATCCGGCTCTCGCCGCTCGGCACCCTCGGCCTGATCGGCAAGTCCGTCGCCAAGTACGGCTGGGACCTGCTGGAGCCGTTCGCGACGCTGACCGTCGACGTCTACGTCGGTTGCGCGCTGGTGCTGTTCGGCGTCTACTCGCTGCTGCTGAAGTTCGCCGCCGGCCTCAACCCGGTCAACTTCTTCAAGGGCGCCTGGCCCGCCATCCAGCTGGCCTTCGTCTCCCGCTCCTCGGTCGGCACCCTGCCGGTCACCCGCCGGGTCACCGAGCGGCTCGGCGTCCCGGGCGAGTACGCCTCCTTCGCCGTCCCGTTCGGCGCCACCACCAAGATGGACGGCTGCGCCGCGATCTACCCCTCGCTGGCCGCGATCTTCGTCGCCCAGGTGTACGGCATCGACCTCGGCATCAAGGACTACCTGCTGATCGCCTTCGTCTCGGTGATCGGCTCGGCCGCCACCGCCGGTCTGACCGGTGCGATCGTGATGCTGACGCTGACCCTGTCCACCCTGGGTCTGCCGCTGGAGGGCGTCGGTCTGCTGCTGGCCATCGACCCGATCCTCGACATGGTCCGCACCGCGACCAACGTCGCCGGCCAGGCCCTGGTGCCGATCGTGGTCGCGGCCCGGGAGAAGACGCTCGACCTGGTCGCGTACAACAACCCGACCGGTGACCTCTACGACGACGCCCCGGCCTCGGTCCGGGCCGCCGTCCCGGCCCAGGCCGGTGGCAAGGCCCCCGCGACGGCCTGACGCCCGCCCCGT
This sequence comes from Kitasatospora purpeofusca, assembly GCF_036010405.1. Lineage (NCBI taxonomy): Bacteria > Bacillati > Actinomycetota > Actinomycetes > Kitasatosporales > Streptomycetaceae > Kitasatospora > Kitasatospora purpeofusca. The sequence continues at coordinate 5,593,571 of NZ_CP108561.1, forward strand.
ACGGACGCGGCCCCCTCTCCCGGTGAACGGGAGAGGGGGCCGCTGTCGTGCGTGCGCCGGCCGGCGTCAACGGGCGCCGCGAGGGTGCTGAGCTGCGGGGCCGTGCCCCGGGCCGGGCCCGGAAAAGGCAGGGGGCCCGGAAAAGGCAGGGGGCCCGCCGAAAGGCGGGCCCCCTTGGGTACTGCTGCTCTTGTGCTCACCGTGACGGCCTCGCGGCCGACGGCGGACCCGACGGGTCCCGAGCGATCAGATCCTCATCGAGGATGATTCAGACAAGGGTGACGTTCTCCGCCTGCGGGCCCTTCGGACCCTGGGTGACGTCGAAGCTGACCGCCTGGTTCTCCTCCAGCGAGCGGAAACCGCTCGCGTTGATGGCGGAGTAGTGGACGAAGACGTCGGGGCCGCCGCCATCCTGGGCGATGAAGCCGAAGCCCTTCTCAGCGTTGAACCACTTGACGGTTCCCTGAGCCATGCCGTTCTCCTTGCGAGGGACGTATCGGGGACCACACCGTGTGGCACCCGGTCCGCTGCGCTGATCGCCCTGCCTCCGGACGGGTCCGGAGTTTTCGATATTGCTGAAAAACTACAAAAAGCCTGCGGTTACATGCTCCGCAGGCTTCAAGTACTGCAAGGGGAATCAAACTGCAACTGAGGGCAACGCTAGCATGCGGCTGCTGTGACGACCAGGGGTGACTTGCGTGCTGGACACCGCGTGTCGTAAGGCGGTTGCGGCGATCGGCACGGTGCGTCACGGAAGGGTGGTGCGGACCTTCCCGACCAGCGGGCATACCCTGCGGGGAGGCGCACGAACAGTAAGGGAGCGGCGCGGTGGCAGTACCGGACGAGGAAACGCGGGAGGCCCGGGAGAACACCCCGGTCCGGCCCCGAGTGGGGCATATTCAGTTCCTGAACTGCGTACCCCTCTACTGGGGGCTGGCCAGGACCGGCAATCTGCTCGACCTGGATCTCACCAAGGACACTCCGGAGAAGCTCAGTGACCAGCTGGTCGCGGGTTCGCTGGACATCGGTCCGATCACCTGTGTGGAGTACCTGCGCCACGCGGACGAACTGCTCGTGCTCCCCGACATCGCCGTGGGCAGCGACGGCCCGGTGATGTCCTGCGTGATCGTCAGCAAGGTGCCGCTCGCCGAGCTGGACGGCCGGAAGGTCGCCCTCGGCTCCACCAGCCGGACCTCCGTGCGGCTCGCCCGCCTGCTGCTGGAGGAGCGGGAGGGGGTGCGGCCGGAGTACTACAGCTGCCCGCCGGACCTGGAGGCGATGCTCGCCGAGGCCGACGCGGCCGTGCTGATCGGCGACCCGGCGCTGCGCGCCTACCTGGGCCAGGCGGCCGAACGCGGCCTGACCGTGCACGACCTGGGCGAGATGTGGAAGGAGTGGACCGGACTGCCGTTCGTCTTCGCCGTCTGGGCCGCCCGCCGGGACTTCGCCGAGCGCCGTCCCGAGCTGACCGCGGCCGTCCACCGCGCCTTCCTGGAGTCCCGGGACCTCTCGCTGGTCGAGGCCCGCGAGGTGGCGACGCACGCGGCCCGCTGGGAGGCCTTCGACGCGGAGGTGCTGGAACGGTACTTCAGCGAGGCCCTGGACTTCTCGCTCGGCGAGCGGCAGTTGGCCGGGGTGGCCGAGTTCGCCCGGCGGGTCGCGCACGACAGCGGGTTCGCACCCGATGCGGCCGTCCGGCTGCTGGAGCCCGCGCCGGTGGAGCCGCCGGCCCGGCATGAGCCGGTGTTGCTGGAGCCCGCGCCGCTGGTGGTCTGAGCACGTCCCCGCTTCCTCCCGGGACGGCGTGCCGCCCCGGGAGGAAGCGGGTTGTGGCACGCCGTCCGCCCGCCGCCCGATAGCGTCTGCACCCGAGCGGGCCCCGGCGGCGGGCCGGGCGGGTGACGGGAGCGCGGGGGATGCAGGCACTGGGAGCGGACGACCCGCGGCAGGTGGGCGCGTACCGGCTGCTGCGACGGCTCGGCGCGGGCGGCATGGGCCGGGTCTACCTCGGCCGGACGGCGGGCGGCCGCACGGTGGCGGTCAAGGTGGTCCGCGGCGAACTGGCCGAGGACGCCGAGTTCCGGGCCCGGTTCCGGCAGGAGGTGGCCGCCGCCCGCCGGGTCGGCGGGACGTGGACGGCCCCCGTCCTGGACGCCGACACCGAGGGAACCCACCCCTGGGTGGCCACCGGCTATGTCGCCGGCCCCGCGCTGGGCGGCGCCGTCCGGGAGTACGGGCCGCTGACCGACCCCGCCGTCCGCACGCTGGGCGCCGTCCTGGCCCAGGCGCTGGAGCACGTGCACGGGCTCGGCCTGGTGCACCGGGACGTCAAGCCGTCCAACGTGCTGCTCACCCTGGACGGCCCGAGGCTGATCGATTTCGGCATCGCCCGCGCCCTCGACGCGGCCACCGGGCTCACCCAGTCCGGCTTCGTGGTCGGATCACCCGGATTCATGTCGCCGGAACAGGCGAACGGCCGCCCGGTCGGGCCGCCCGGCGACATCTTCTCGCTCGGCGCCGTGCTCGCGTACGCGGCGACCGGGGTGCACCCGTTCGGCGAGGGGGTGAGCGCGGCCGTCCTGCTCTACCGGGTGGTGCACGAGGAACCGGACCTGACCGGGCTGGCCCCCGGGCCGCTGCGCTCGATCGTGCTGGACTGCCTGGCCAAGGACCCCGCCGTTCGGCCGACGCCGCGGCGGCTGCGGGAGCTGCTGGACCCCGACGGCTCGGCGGTCGGCCGGCTGGGGCAGGGCGGCGGCTGGCTCCCGCCGGCGCTGGCGGCCGCGGTCGGGCGCAGTGCGGTGCAGCTGCTGGACCTGGAGGGGCTGGACCCGGAGGGGGACGCGTCCGCCGGAGGGGTGGCGGTGGAGCGGACGCCGACCTTTGTGACGGGGGGCGGCGGGGCGTCGACGGGGGCCGGGGGCGGGGGCGGCGTGTCGGCCGGTGTGTCGGCCGGGGTCGAGGGGGCTTCGGGGTCGGGGTCGGGGTCGGGGTCGGGGTCGCGGGAGGTGCCCCCGGTGCCGTCGGCGCTGCCTCGGTCGGGGGTCGCGGACGAGACACCCCGACGGCGACGGGGTGCAGCGGCGCTGGTGGCCGCCGCGGTGCTGCTGGTGCTCGCGGGCGGCGGGTACGGCGCGTACCGGGCGTGGGGACCGGAGGGGCCGGGGCCGACGGAACCGACGGCGGCGGCGTCCGGTGCGACCTCGGCCACCGGTGGGGCTGCTGGTGGGGGCACCCAGGCGCCGCCCTCGCCGGTCCGGTCCGTCGCACCGTCCTCGTCGGTCTCGCCGACCGGTTCGCCCTCGTCGTCCGCGTCGCCCTCGTCGACCGGTTCGTCGGCGACGACCGCGCCGTCGGGGCCGAACGTCGTGCCCGAGGTCTTCCTCGGCACCTGGCGCGGGGACATGGCCACCCAGAAGGGGGTTCCCGCCGGCACCACCACCCTGGTCATCGGCCGGGCCGCGATCGGGCAGGAGGCCACCACCAGCCGCAACGAGCTGACCGGCCTGCTCTCGATCACCTGCGAGGGCGCCTGGACGCTCACCTCGGCCGAACCGGAGAAGCTGGTCTTCACCTCCCGTCTCGTCCGCTCCTCGCTGCCCGGGGCGTGCACCGGCGGTGCCTACTCCGAGACGCTCACCCTGCAGAAGGACGGCACCGTCCGCTTCGGCTCCGCCGACCCCAACGCCGGGAACCCGTCCGGGACGCTGCGGCGGACGGGCTGACGCGGGGCTCCGAGGGCCCTGGCGTAGGCTGATCCGGATGAGACCCGGTGCCCCGGCACGGAGTCGCCGCACGTCGTAGTACCCGGAGCGGTCGGCACCGCCGAACGGCCCGGAGTACGCGGAGTACCGGTAGTACCGGAAGACCGGAAGTACCCGAGAGAGAGAAGGCCGCAAGGTGTCCGAGCTCGCAGCGACCACCCTCGATGCGCCCAGCACCGACCTGCAGGCCGTCCTCGACCGGGCCGCCGGCGGTGGCCGGATCAGCCCGGAGGAGGCGCTGGAGCTCTACCGCTCGGCCCCCCTGCACGCGCTCGGCTCGGCGGCGGACGCCGTGCGCCGCCGCCGCTACGCCGGTACGGAGCACATCGCGACGTACATCATCGAGCGCAACATCAACTACACCAACGTCTGCGTGACGGCGTGCAAGTTCTGCGCCTTCTACGTGCCGCCGAAGAGCGACAAGGGCTGGTCCCGCGACCTCGACGAGATCCTGCGCCGCTGCGCGGAGACCGTCGAGCTGGGCGGCACCCAGATCATGTTCCAGGGCGGCCACCACCCGGACTACGGCGTCGAGTACTACGAGCGCGCCTTCTCGGCGATCAAGGCGGACTTCCCGCAGCTGGTGATCCACTCGCTGGGCGCCTCCGAGGTCGACCACATGGCGCGGATCTCGGGCGTCTCGATCGAGGAGGCCATCACCCGGATCCACAAGGCGGGCCTGGACTCCTTCGCCGGCGCCGGGGCCGAACTGCTGCCCGAGCGCCCGCGCAAGGCGATCGCGCCGCTCAAGGAGTCGGGCGAGCGCTGGCTGGAGATCATGGAGGCCGCCCACAAGCTGGGCGTCGAGTCCACCTCCACCATGCTGATGGGCACCGGCGAGACCAACGCCGAGCGGATCGAGCACCTGCGGATGATCCGCGACGTGCAGGACCGCACCGGCGGCTTCCGCGCCTTCATCCCGTACACCTACCAGCCGCAGAACAACAAGCTCCAGGGTTCGACCCAGGCGACCGTCTTCGAGTACCTGCGGATGATCGCCATCGCCCGCCTGTTCCTCGACAACATCGCCCACATCCAGGGCTCCTGGCTGACCACCGGCAAGGAGGCCGGCCAGCTGTCGCTGCACTACGGAGCGGACGACCTCGGCTCGGTCATGCTGGAGGAGAACGTGGTCTCGGCGGCCGGTGCCAAGCACCGCTCCAACCTCACCGAGCTGATCCACCTGATCCGGGCCGCGGACCGCGTCCCGGCCCAGCGCTCGACCACCTACCAGCACCTGCGCGTGCTGGACGACCCGGCCAACGACCCGGTCGACCCCCGGGTCGCCTCGCACATCGCCTCCACCGCGATCGCGGGCGGCACGGCGCACCCCGAGCTGAAGATCCTCGACAACCGCTGATCCCCGGCTGCCGACCGCTGACCGCTGACTGCTGACCGCCGACTACTGACTGCTGACTGCTACTGAGGATCCCGCACCGCCGTGCTGACCCTGCACCGGGCCGCTCTCGTGCTGCCCGACCCGGCCGATCCCACCGCCCCGTCCCACGTCGACGGGGCGGTGCTGGTGCGCGACGCGCTGGTCGAGGCGGTCGGCCCGTACCCGGAGCTGGCGGCGGCGCAGCCGACGGCCCGGGTCCGGGACTGGGGTGACGCGCTGCTCGGCCCGGGGCTGCGGCACCCGGACGGGCACCGGCTGCTGGAACGGGCGTACCACCCCGACCCGCGCGAGGAACTCGGGGACGCGCCGGTGCCGGACGGCCTGGTGGGGGAGGCGGACGAGGCGCGGTGCGGGGCGAGCGCGCGGCGTGGGCTGCAGCGCATGCTCGGGTTCGGGGTGACGGCGGTGGCCGGGCCGTTCGAGCGTGCCTCGGTGCGGACGGCGGTGGCCCGTTCGGGGCTGGTCGCGCTGCCGGGGGCGGGCTCTGCCGGGTCGGTGGGCCTCCCGCCGGTGGGCCTCCCGGGCGCGGCGGGGGCGGGCTCTGCCGGGTCGGTGGGCCTCCCGCCGGTGGGCCTCCCGGGCGCGGCGGGGGCGGTCTGGTCGCTGGATCCGCTGGTGGGACTGTCGTTCGCCGAGGCCGTGCACGGCCGACTGGTGGTGGGAGGCCGGGCGGACTTCGCGGTGTTCGCGGTGTTCGCCCCCGGCGAGGACGGTCCGAGGGCCGGTGGGTGCCGTGCGGCGGTGCTCGGGGGCCGGCTGGTGTTCCGGCGGCGCTGAGCGTGGTCCGCGTCCGTTCGGATTCTTGGGCCCGCCCCTGTCCGCTTCCGGGCGTTCTCGCGGGGCGTGTCGCCCTACTCGTCGGTAGGCGTGCGATTTTTTCCTGGTGGCCCGTACTCCCGTACGACGCACGAGACTTGCTTCGTATGCCCCCGAACTTCGGCTCCGTCCCGGTGGCCTGATTCTCCCTCCGCCGTGACCTGAAGGCCCGCCAGCGGATAGCATCCGGCTCAGCTCAGTCCGTACCCTCACCACACTTCGCCCGTTCCCCGCGGGCGGCGGGGCCCCGTCCCAGGCCCCGAACGCACGCCAGGACAGGAACCATGCGATCCGCGACCGTCCCCCCGCAGCGATCCCCGCGGTTGGGCCGTGGCTGGTACATCACCGCCGTGCTCAGCGCCGTGCTGGCCGTCGGGATGTGCCTGCTGGGGTGGCGTCAGGCCGAGCAGGCCGACCGGATCGGAGCCCACCCGGTGCGGGTCGAGGGCCTGGTGACCCAGCTTCCTGGCGGCGGCGGCTCCTACAGCACCGTCAGCTACCAGGCCGGGGGGCAGCACCACACCGCCACCGCGCTGCCGCTGGCCGACGGTGCCAAGGTCGGCGACGGGGTCTGCCTTGAGCACGCGGCCGACGACCCGCGCGCGGTGCGGATCTGCGGCGACACCTATCCGCAGCCGGTCGGCGTCGGCCTGGCCCGGTTCAGCGTGCCGGTGGCGGTGCTGCTGTTCGCGGTCTGCATGCTGCGGATCCGGCGGCACCGGCGGGCGGTGGCCGTGCGGAGCGGGCAGAACCGGTTCGCCACCACGGTCGCCCTGGCGACCGGTGCGCTGGCCGACGGGATGCCCGCGATAACCCAGGGCAAGCGCTCGCGCCGTCGCCGCCGCTCGGGCGGACGACGCGCCCTGCACTGAGGGTGCGCGGGGGTCCGGGCCCGTGGGTCGGATCCTGTGGAGTCAGGTCCCGTCAGGTCGGGTCCTGTGGGAGCCGGGTTCCGGGAGAGGCGGGTTCTGGGGGCGTGAGGGCCGCTCTGTGCGCCCTCCGAGTGCTTCGAGAACGGGGCCATGGCGGGCCGGTGCTGTTCCCGGACTGTCCGGAAGGCGCCCCCTTGCCCGGATCGCGGGAGCCAGGGTGAACAATGGGGGCGTGACCCGAGCCTCCCTGGACAAGCAGCCGCACGAAGTCGCCGCCATGTTCGACGACGTCGCGGCCAAGTACGACCGCACCAACGACGTGCTCTCGCTCGGCCAGGCCCGCGCCTGGCGCCGTGCGGTGGCCGAGGCGGTGGACGCCGGGCCGGGGGACGTCGTGCTCGACCTCGGGGCCGGCACCGGCACCTCCTCGCTCCCCTTCGCGGAGGCCGGGGCCAAGGTCGTCCCGTGCGACTTCTCGGTCGGGATGCTCGCCGAGGGCAAGCGCCGCCACCCCGAACTGGCGCTGACCGCAGGGGACGCCACCCGACTGCCGTTCGCCGACAACATGTTCGACTCGGTGACGATCTCCTTCGCGCTGCGCAACGTCCACGACACCGAGGCCGCGCTGAGCGAGATGTACCGGGTCACCAAGCCCGGCGGCAAGCTGGTCATCTGCGAGTTCTCGACGCCGACCTGGACGCCGTTCCGGACCGTCTACACCGAGTACCTGATGCGTGCGCTGCCCCCGGTCGCCACCGCGGTGAGCAGCAACCCGGACGCCTACGTCTACCTCGCCGAGTCCATCCGGGAGTGGCCCGACCAGCCCGCGCTGGCCGCCCGGCTCCAGGAGGCCGGCTGGTCCAAGGTGGCCTGGCGCAACCTGACCGGTGGGATCGTCGCCCTGCACCGGGCCCACAAGGTCTGACCGGTCGCGGTCGGTCCAGCTGGTCCGGTCGCCGGTCGCCGGTCGCCGGTCGCCAGTCGGTCTGGCCCGTCGGCACTCCCGCCGGGACCGGCCGAAGCGCCGTCCGCAGCTCATAGACTCGTCCAAGCCCAGCCGCGCCGGCCCCCGCCGGCCGGTCGACCCCCAGCAGGAGTGTGCCCACCGTGTCCGAGACCGTCGTTGACCTGAGCGCAGGCGTTGTGGAGAGCACCGCGGACGTCATCGTGGTCGGCGCGGGCCCGGCCGGCGCCACTACCGCGTACTACCTCGCGCAGGCCGGTCTGGACGTGCTGCTGCTGGAGAAGACCAGCTTCCCCCGGGAGAAGGTCTGCGGCGACGGCCTGACCCCGAGGGCCACCAAGCAGCTGGTGGACATGGGCATCGATGTGTCGACCGAGAACGGCTGGCTGCACAACAAGGGCCTGCGGATCATCGGCGGCGGGATCCGGCTGGAGCTGGACTGGCCCGAGCTGTCGGCCTTCCCGGACTACGGTCTGGTCCGCAAGCGGGCCGACTTCGACGAGCTGCTCGCCCGTCAGGCGGAGAAGGCCGGCGCCCGGCTCTACGAGCGCTGCAACGTCAGCGGCCCGGTGCTGGACGAGCGGACCGGCCGGATCGTCGGTGTCACCGCCAAGCTCGGCGACGAGAAGCGGCCGGTGACCTTCCGCGCCCCGCTGGTCGTGGCGGCCGACGGCAACTCCACCCGGCTCTCGCTCGCCATGGGCCTGCACCGCCGTGAGGACCGCCCGATGGGCGTCGCCTACCGCACCTACTTCACCTCGCCGCGCCACGACGACGACTACCTGGAGTCCTGGCTGGAGCTGTGGGACACCCGGGCCGGGGAGCGCAAGCTGCTGCCCGGCTACGGCTGGGTCTTCGGCATGGGCGACGGCACCTCCAACGTCGGTCTCGGCATCCTCAACTCCTCGCCCGCCTTCGGTGAGCTCGACTGGCGCGAGGTCCTCAAGGCCTGGTGCGCGAGCATGCCGGAGGAGTGGGGCTACACCCCCGAGAACATGACCGACCCGATCCGGGGCGCCGCGCTGCCGATGGCCTTCAACCGGCAGCCGCACTACACCCGCGGCCTGCTGCTGGTCGGCGACGCCGGCGGCATGGTCAACCCGTTCAACGGCGAGGGCATCGCCTACGCGATGGAATCCGGTCAGATCGCCGCCGGGGTGATCGTCCAGGCCCACGCCCGGGTGACCGAGTCAGGCCGGGAGCGCGCGCTCCAGGCCTACCCGCGGATCCTCAAGGACGTCTACGGCGGCTACTACACGCTGGGCCGCGCCTTCGTGAAGCTCATCGGCAACCCGAAGGTCATGCAGCTCGCGACCCAGCGGGGGCTGACCCATCCGATGCTGATGAAGTTCGTCCTCAAGCTCCTCGCCAACCTCACCGACCCGCAGGGCGGCGACGCGATGGACCGCGTCATCAACGGCCTGGCCAAGGTCGCGCCCAACGCCTGACCGGCGGGGCTCGGGCTTGTCTCCGGGCCCGACCGCGAGCCCGACTGCGGGCGCGTCCCGGGCATGCCCGGTGGCGTCCGCGGGGCCGGTCGGGTCGGGGCGGGTCGGGGTGGGCCCGCACGGGTTCGGGCGGGTCCGGGCGGGCCCGGGAGCCTGGGGGCGGCGCGGGCAGGCCCGGTTCGTCCGGGGGCCTACGGCTCGCGGCGGCTGGCCGCGGAGCGGTTCTCGACGTACGTGAGGCGGTCGGCGAAGACCTGGGCGGCGTCGGGGGTGAGCGTGCGGAGGGCGACCAACGCGGAGAAGACCACGTCGCAGAGCTCGTGCTGGACGTCCTCCCAGGTGTGGGTCACGCCCTTGCGCGGATTCTGACCGGTCGCACCGATCACGGCCGCGCTGACCTCGCCCACCTCTTCGGAGAGCTTGAGGATCCGGGCCAGCCGCTCCTCCTGCGGGGGGAGCGGGCTCTCCTGGTCGAGCCAGGCGACCAGGTGGTCGACGCTTTCCCAGATCCTGCTGTCCATCGGCACGGCTCCCGTACGGCTCGCGGTCGTGCTGACCACCGTACGGGAGCCCGACCGGCCCCGAAGGTGGCTCAGCGGGTGGAGATCTTCACATTGCGGATGTTCACGGGCAGGGTGGGGAAGCCGTCGCCGGGGTTGTTCTGGTCGTCCTCGCCGCCTGCGGCGATCTTCTGCAGGACGTCCAGGCCTGCGGTGATCCGGCCGAAGGGCGTGTAGGCGGGGGAGAGCTTGGTGTCCTTCCAGACGAAGAAGAACTGGCTGCCATTGGTGTTGGGGCCCGCGTTCGCCATCGCGACCGTGCCGGCGGGGTAGGTCGCGCCCTCCAGGTTCTCGTCCGGGAAGGAGTAGCCGGGGCCGCCGCTGCCGGTGCCCGTCGGGTCGCCGCACTGCAGGACGAAGATCCGCTGGGTGGTCAGCCGGTGGCAGTGGCTGCGGTCGAAGTAGTCACGCTCGGCGAGGAAGCGGAACGAGAAGGTCGTGCAGGGCGCCTTGTCGGTGAGCGCCTGGAAGGTGATCGACCCTTGGGAGGTCTTCAGGGTCGCACTGTAGGGCTTGGCGGCCTTCCGGGCGTCGAAGACCGGGATGCCCTTGAAGTTGTCGGCGGGAACCGCCGGGCTGTAGGTGCAGGTGGTTCCGGCCGCGCCGGTCCCGGCCCCGGCCGACGGGGTGTCCGCGACGGCGGTGCCGGTGCTCACCACGATCGGCAGAACGGTGGCTGCGGCGATCAACGCCCAGTGCTTCCGGGTCACTTGGCTGGCCTTCCGGTCCGTGGGGGGCAGCTGCATTGTCATGGCGACATCATCCATGCCGGGGTGGAGATCCGGTAGGGGTCGGTGGGAAGGGTTCGGTGGGCGGGGTTCGACAGACGGGGTGCGGCAGGAGCGACGTGGCAGGCGCGGGTCGAAAACCGTTGATCGGGAACGGCACGGTGCGCGAGGATGACGGGCGCCTGCTCAACTCCGGGATCCGTCCGACGATGTGCGCGACTCTCGTGTGCCGCTTCCGTTCGCTTCGAGAGGGTCCCGCCCATGCGCGCATCGTCCTCCGTTTTTCTGCGTGATCTACCGGTACTGCTGGTGGCGGTGGTGTGGGGTTCGAGCTTCCTCGCCGTGCAGCGGGTGGCCGAGCCGGACACGGTGGTGGCCATGCTGGTCCTGCGGTTCGGCCTGGTCCTGCCCGTGCTCGGACTGTTCGCCTGGCGGGCGCTGCGGCGGCTGCGGCGTGCCGAGTGGCTGAGTGGGGCCGCCCTCGGGCTGGTGCTCGGTGCGATCTTCCTCCTGGAGACCTTCGGCGCGGTGCACACCTCGGCGACCAACGCCGGCCTGATCATCAGTCTCACGATCGTGTTCACTCCGCTCGCGGAGAGCGCGCTCGCCCGGACGCCGCTGCCGCGCCCCTTCCTCGCGGCAGCCGGTCTGGCGGTGGTGGGCATCGCGCTGCTGACCGGTGCTGGTGGGCTGCGGGCCCCTTCGACCGGCGACCTGCTGGTGCTGGGTGCCGCTGTTGTGCGGACGGTCAATGTGCTGGCCACCGCCCGCGTCAAGGCGATCCGGGAGACCGATACGCTGGCCGTCACCTGGGTCCAACTGGCGACCGCGACGCTGGTGTTCGCCGCGGTCGCGCCGTTCGTCGGCCCGCCGCCCTGGACGGTCGCGGCCACCTACGGGCCGGCCCAGTGGGGCTGGCTGCTCCACCTGACCCTGCTCTGCACGCTGTTCGCGTTCTTCGTGCAGATGTGGGCCGTCCGCACCACCTCGCCCTCCCGGGTCAGCCTGCTGCTGGGTACCGAACCGCTGTGGGCGGCGGTGTTCGGCATCACCCTGGCCGGCAACCACCTCGGACCGCTCGCCCTGCTGGGCGGTGCCCTCGTCCTGGTCGGCACCGAGTGGGGCCGCCGGACCGCCTCGGCGCCGCTCCGGGAGGCCGAGCCGGCGGAGCGGGTGGAGCGGGCGTCCGTCCCGGCTTGACCCCGGGCCGGGCCTCCTGTGCGGAGCGTCCCGGCCCCCGGCCGTCGACGGCCCGGTCACCGTCGTCGTCCCAGGGTGCGGCGGGCATAGGCGAAGGTGACCGCGGCGACCAGCGGACCCCAGGCGACCATGGGCAGGTAGCAGAGGGTCATGACCACTGCGGCAAGGCCCTGAGGAGCCTCGGGATCGCTCAACTGGTCGGCCCAGCCGCCGAACAGGGCACTCGCCCCGAGGTAGGTCAGCACGGCCGAGCCGATCACGGCGGGGACGATCGCGGCGAGCGGCCGGACGGCGCGGCCGCCGATCAGCGGGATCCAGGACGGGACCACCTCGCCCCAGGGCCGGACCAGCCCCATGGTGAGGAAGGCCAGGAACTCGGCCAGCCCGCTCAGCGTGACGAGATACGCGGTGCCCCAGCCGGGGGTGTTGTCCTCGAACACCGCGGCCAGCTCCCCGCTGAAGCCGACCGGGATGCCGACGCCGAGGGCGAGCCGCCAGAGCCCGGACGGCACGGTGGTCCAGACGGTGGCCCTGGCGGCCAGCTCGGCCCAGCGGGGGGTGCCGTCCGGACGGACGACGCCCCTCCGGGAGGCGGCCCGGTGGGTGGAGGCGGTCGTGCCCGGGGTGCTCCTGCCCGGGCCGACTGCTCCGACGCCTGCGGCGGGTGTGCTCGCGGCGGGTGCGCCTGTGACGGATGCGGTGGTGACGGATGCGGTGGTGGACATGGTGGTCGACTCCTCCCCGGCCGGCCCTCGCGGCCGGTCCGACGGGATCAAGACTGGCCGTCGGACCCGGGTCGCCATCAGTGCCGATCGGGCTGTTCTGGCTGCTCGAACCGGGTGCGGAAATGTGCCGATCGGCACAGGCGGAGACCTGCGGTGATCCGTAGGCTGCTCGCAGGAAGGAGGCGATGATGAGTCAGATCCTGGCGTTGGCCGCCCCGGCGGTGGTTCTCTGCGGGTGGTTCCTGCGTTCCCGGTTCGGGATCGCGGCGGTGTGCCTGGCGGCCGCCGCGGTATCGATCGGGGCCACGTTCGGCGCCTGGGCGGCCGGCCGCTGGGCCGAGTCGGAGCGCTGGGCAGGTCTGGTCGGCATGCTCGAACTCGCCTCCCTGCTGGCGCTGGTGGTCCTGACGCTGCGGGTCGAGGGCGGTCGGCGCGGAGCCGTCGCGGCCTGGACGATCGGCGGCGCGGTCGCGCTCTGGCCCTCCCGGTTCGAGGACGCGTCCGGCGCGGTGGGCGCACTGACCCTCTTCGGCTTCGGTTCGGTCTTCTCGCTGCCGGCCGTCCTGATCGGTCTCTACCTCCGCGGGCTGGACGACAACCGGCGGCGCTCGGTGGCCGCGGCCAGGCGCACCCAGCGACTCGAACTCGCCCACGACCTGCACGATTTCGTCGCCCATGACGTCAGCGGCATGGTCGCCCAGGCGCAGGCGGGCACCGTGCTTGCGGCCTTCGACCCGGTGCGGGCCGCAGCGTTGTTCGAGCGGATAGAGCAGGCCGGGTTGCAGGCCCTGGCCTCGCTCGACCGGACGGTCCACCTGCTGCGCAGCGAGGACGGGGACGGTCCGGAGCGCACCCCGCAGCCCGGCCTGGCCGAACTGGCCGAGCTCACCGCGCGGTTCACGGACTCGGGTGATGTGGTGGTGCGACTGGACGCTCCGGCCGAGGAACCGGTGGTTCCCCGGGAGGTGGCGGCCACCGCGTACCGGATCGTGGTCGAGGCCCTGACCAATGTGCGGCGGCATGCTCCCGCTTCCCGCGTGGTCGACGTCCGGGTGCGGAGCGAGGGCTGGCGGTTGACGGTACGGATCCGGGACGACGGCGGCGGGGCCTCGTCGCCGTCCGGGTCGAGGCGGGGCGGTGGCGGCAGTGGACTGGCAGGTCTGTCCGCCCGGGTGGAGGCATTGGGCGGCACGCTGAGCGCCGGCCGCGAGGGCAACGGTTGGCAGGTGGCGGTCACCATGCCCTTGAAGATCGGGTAGCGGCCCCGGGGCCGGGGGCGCGCACCGCCTCTCGGGGTGGGGAGCGGCACCGCCGCGAGGGCGGGACTGACAGGTGGGACTGGAACGGCAGGCGCGGGACAGACGCTCTGCCGAGGAACGGAAGGAGGGTCGGCCGATGAGCATCCGGGTGCTCCTTGCCGACGACGACGAGGCGATCCGCAGCGCGTACCGGATCATCCTCGACGCACAGCCCGACATCGAGGTGGTCGACGAGGCCGCAGACGGTGAGGTGGCGGTCGCCCTGGCCGAGCGGCTTCGTCCGGACGTGATCCTCGCCGATATCAGGATGCCCAGGATGGACGGTCTGGAGCTGACCCGGCGGCTGGGCGGGGAGTTCCGGGTGGTCGTGGTGACCACCTTCGACCTGGACGAATACGTGCACGAGGCGCTCCGCGCCGGAGCGGCGGGCTTTCTGCTCAAGCGCTCGGGGCCCGCGCTGCTCGCGGAGGCGGTCCGGGCCGCTGTGGCGGGGGATGCGTTGATCAGCCCGCAGATCACCGTGCGCCTGCTCCGCCAACTCTCCGGAGGCGGCAGCGGGAACGGCATCGCAGGAGGCACCGGAAGCAGAAGCACCGGCGGTGCCGCAGCCCAGGGGGAGCGGCGAGCCCTGGGCGGGCGGATCGCGGAGAGCGAGCGGGTCGGCCCGGTCGAGGAACTCACCGTACGAGAGAAGGAGATCGCGCGGCTCGTCGCGGACGGCGCCACCAACGGCGAGATCGCGGAGCAACTGTTCATCAGCGCCGGCACGGTGAAGAACCACCTGGCCTCGGTCCAGCGAAAGCTAGGCGCGCGCAATCGGGTCGGTATCGCCGCCTGGGCCTGGGAGAGCGGAGCCTGACCCACTCCGCCCCGTCGACCCACCGTCGGGAGGCGCCCCGGCCCACTTCCGAGAGACGCCTCGACCCACCTCCGAGAGGCACCCCGACCCGCCGCCGTGAGGCGCCCCGGCCCACCGCCGGGAGACGCTCCGGCCTGCGCTCGGCGTGCTTGTGAACGAAGGGTCAAGCGGGCGTTCGCAGGGCCGCCACCCCTGAGGGTGAGCCGCTATAACACGTCAACATGACGCCCGGAAATTTGCCTTCCGCAAGACGAAGTTGATATAGGACCGAGGCCCTGACCAGCCGCTTCGCAGATAAATGCGACTGCTTGTGACCATTTGACTTCTTTGCGTTGACAACTCTCGTCATGCTCACCTTCATCATGATTCACAAGGTGGCGGAGATCACAAAGATCGTCTTGAACTGCGTGTCGCAGATCACAAGCCGACGGGCATAGGATGCGCTCGTTCCAGGCTTTGTGAACTGCCTCACATGGGGTGGATCCCGGGAACTGGAACGCCGGGTTCACCACAGTGTGACCCGACGGTTCCGATCTGCAGTCAAGGACGACTGGACGGAGGGAGCGGGGGCTATGAATGCCTACGCGCCGATCCTCGTACTCGGTGCCATCGCGGCGGCGTTCGCGGTCGGCTCCGTCGTGATGGCCTCACTGACCGGGCCCAAGCGTTACAACCGGGCCAAGTTGGAGGCGTACGAGTGCGGCATCGAACCGACCCCGCAGCCCGTGGGCGGCGGTCGGTTCCCGATCAAGTACTACCTGACGGCGATGCTCTTCATCGTCTTCGACATCGAGATCGTCTTTCTCTATCCGTGGGCGGTGAGTTTCGACGCCCTGGGGATCTTCGGGCTGGTCGAGATGCTCCTGTTCATCGCCACTGTCTTCGTCGCCTACGCCTACGTCTGGCGTCGCGGCGGCCTGGAGTGGGACTGAGCCGGGGGAGGGGCCGGGTACCGGGCGTCCGTCGGACCTTGTGAACGGGCGGACAAGCCCGAACCGGCGGACAGGCCCGAACGGGTGGGCGAACCACAGGACTTGAGGGCATTGAGAGGGATCTGATGGGAATCGAGGAGAAGCTGCCGAGCGGCTTTCTACTCACGTCCGTGGAGACAGCGGCCGGCTGGGTACGCAAGGCGTCGCTCTTCCCGGCCACCTTCGGGCTGGCCTGCTGCGCGATCGAGATGATGACCACCGGCGCGGGCCGCTACGACCTGGCGCGGTTCGGCATGGAGGTGTTCCGGGGTTCGCCCCGGCAGGCCGATCTGATGATCGTGGCGGGCCGGGTGAGCCAGAAGATGGCCCCGGTGCTGCGCCAGGTCTACGACCAGATGGCCAACCCGAAGTGGGTCATCTCGATGGGGGTCTGCGCCTCCTCGGGTGGGATGTTCAACAACTACGCGATCGTGCAGGGCGTCGACCACATCGTCCCGGTGGACATCTACCTGCCCGGTTGCCCGCCGCGCCCGGAGATGCTGATGGACGCGATCCTGAAGCTGCACGACAAGATCCAGCACGAGCCGCTCGGCGCGAACAAGCGCCGTGCCGAGGAGTTGGGCGAGGCGCTCGCGCTGCAGGCCACCCCGGTGAGCGAGATGCGGGGGCTGCTGCGATGAACGACCAGGTACCCGAGACCCGCCGCGAGCACCCGCACCGCGAGATCCCGGTCGAGGTGGTCGGCCGCCGGCAGGGCATGTTCGGTTCCCAGGGCAGCGGCGACACCTCCGGCTTCGGCGGCCTGGTCGCCCCGGTCGTCCTGCCGGGAGCCAGTGAGCGCCCGTACGGCGGCTGGTTCGACGAGGTCGCCGACGAGTTGGAGGGCGCCCTGGAGGAGCAGGGCCTCGACCCGGCCGAGGTGATCGAGAAGACCGTCGTCGACCGCGCCGAGCTCACCTTCCGGATCGCCCGCGAGCACCTCCTCCGCACCGCGCGCACCCTGCGCGACGACCCGGCGCTGCGGTTCGAGCTCTGCCTCGGTGTGAGCGGCGTGCACTACCCGGGCGACAAGGGCCGCGAACTGCACGCGGTCTACCACCTGCGCTCGATCACCCACGGTCGGCTGATCCGGCTGGAGGTCACCGCGCCGGACGCCGATCCGCGCATCCCGTCCGTGGTGAGCGTCTATCCCACCAACGACTGGCACGAGCGCGAGGCCTACGACTTCTTCGGCCTGGTCTTCGAGGGGCACCCGGCCCTCACCCGGATCATGATGCCGGACGACTGGCTGGGACACCCGCAGCGCAAGGACTACCCGCTCGGCGGCATCCCCGTCGAGTACAAGGGCGCCCAGATCCCGGCGCCCGACCAGCGGAGGTCGTACAGCTGATGAGCACCCAGCACTACGAGGAGACGAACCAGGGCGGCGCGGCCGAGGCAGGCGCCCGGGAAACCACCGAGGGCCGGGTCTTCACGGTCACCGGTGGCGACTGGGGCGAGGTCGTCGATGCTGTGGCCCGGGCCGACGACGAGCGCATCATCGTCAACATGGGCCCCCAGCACCCCTCCACCCACGGGGTGTTGCGGCTGATCCTGGAGATCGACGGCGAGACGGTGACGGAGGCCCGCTGCGGCATCGGCTACCTCCACACCGGCATCGAGAAGAACATGGAGTTCCGCAACTGGGTCCAGGGCACCACCTTCGTGACCCGCATGGACTACCTGACCCCGCTGTTCAACGAGACCGCCTACTGCCTGGCGGTCGAGAAGCTGCTCGGCATCACCGACGACATCCCGGAGCGGGCCGACGTCATCCGGGTGCTGATGATGGAGCTCAACCGGATCTCCTCCCACCTGGTCTGCCTGGCCACCGGTGGCATGGAGATCGGCTCCACCACCCTGATGATCTACGGCTTCCGCGACCGCGAGCTGATCCTGGACGTCTTCGAGCTGGTCACCGGTCTGCGGATGAACCACGCCTACGTCCGCCCGGGCGGCCTCGCGCAGGACCTCCCGCCCGGCGCGGTCGACCAGATCCGCGAGGCCGTGAAGACCATCCGCTCCCGGATGCACGAGTACGACAAACTCGCCACCGGCAACCCGGTGTTCAAGGCCCGCCTGGTCGACGTCGGCTTCCTCGACCTGCCCGGCTGCCTCGCCCTCGGCGCCACCGGTCCCATCCTGCGCGCCACCGGCCTGCCGCACGACCTGCGAAAGACCGACCCGTACTGCGGCTACGAGAACTACGACTTCGAGGTCGCGGTCGCGGACGGCGCCGACTCCTACGGCCGCTTCCTGATCCGGCTGGAGGAGATGAAGCAGTCCCTGCGGATCGTCGAGCAGTGCCTGGACCGGCTGCGCCCCGGTCCGGTCATGGTGGCGGACAAGAAGATCGCCTGGCCGGCCCAACTCGCGGTCGGTCCGGACGGCATGGGCAACTCCCTCGACCACATCCGGAAGATCATGGGCACCTCGATGGAGGCCCTGATCCACCACTTCAAGCTGGTCACCGAGGGCTTCCGGGTCCCGGTCGGCCAGGCCTACGTGGCGGTCGAGTCGCCCAAGGGCGAGCTGGGCGTGCACGTGGTCAGCGACGGCGGGACCCGCCCTTACCGGGTCCACTTCCGGGACCCGTCGTTCACCAATCTGCAGACGATGGCGGCGATGTGCGAGGGCGGCCAGGTGGCCGACGTCATCGTCTCGGTGGCCGGGATCGACCCGGTGATGGGAGGCGTGGACCGGTGACAGACGTCCAACTGGGGATGCCGGCGCTGCCGGCCAAGCCGTACCCCGAGGAGGTGCACGCCCGGCTGGCCGCCGACGCGGCGGAGCTGATCGGCCGCTACCCGGTGGCCCGGTCCGCGCTGCTGCCGCTGCTGCACCTGGTGCAGGCCGAGGAGGGCTTCGTCAGCCGGACCGGCATCCGGTTCTGCGCGGAGCAACTCGACCTCACCACCGCCGAGGTCACCGCCGTCGCGACCTTCTACACCATGTACCGGCGCCGGCCCGCGGGCGAGTACCACGTCGGGGTCTGCACCAACACCCTGTGCGCGGTGCTCGGCGGCGACCAGATCTTCGCCGAGCTCCAGGAGCACCTCGGGATCGCGAACAACGAGACCACCGAGGACGGCCGGATCTCGATCGAGCACATCGAGTGCAACGCCGCCTGCGACTACGCGCCGGTGGTGATGGTCAACTGGGAGTTCTTCGACAACCAGACGCCGGAGAGCGCCAAGCTGCTGGTCGACGACCTGCGCGCGGGCCGTGAGGCCGTCCCCACCCGGGGCGCCCGGCTCTGCTCCTTCAAGGACTCCGCCCGGATCCTGGCCGGCTTCCCCGACGAGCGCCCCGGCGCCGTCGACGAGTCCGGCGCGGGCGGCGCGCCCTCGCTGGCCGGTCTGCGGCTGGCCCGCGGCGAGGCCCTGCCCGGCACCGGCGGCACCCGCGTCGTCTCCCCCCGCCACGAAGGCACACGCCACGAAGGCGCCCGCCACGAGGAGCCGCGCCGCGAGGGCGGGTCCGTCGAGGGCGGGTCCGCCGAGGGCACCGGCCAGGAAGGGACCGAAGCGTGATGACCTCCGCCGAGCCGGCCGAGAAGCTGCTCACCCCCGTGCTGTCGGCGTTCTGGGACGACAGCCGCCCCTGGACGCTCGCCACCTACCGTCGCCACGCCGGCTACGAGGGACTCAAGGCCGCCCTCGCGATGCCCCCGGACGACGTGATCGCCCTGGTCAAGGACTCCGGTCTGCGCGGCCGCGGCGGCGCGGGCTTCCCCACCGGCCTGAAGTGGCAGTTCATCCCGCAGAACGACGGCAAGCCGCACTACCTGGTGGTCAACGCGGACGAGTCCGAGCCGGGCACCTGCAAGGACATCCCGCTGCTGTTCGCCAACCCGCACTCGCTGATCGAGGGCATGATCATCGCGTCCTACGCGATCCGCTGCGACCACGCCTTCATCTACCTGCGCGGCGAGGTCGTGCCGGTGCTGCGCAGGCTCCAGGCCGCCGTCGCCGAGGCCTACGAGGCCGGTCTGCTCGGCCGGAACATCCTCGGCTCCGGACTCGACCTGGACATCACGGTCCACGCCGGTGCCGGCGCCTACATCTGCGGCGAGGAGACGGCGCTGCTGGACTCGCTGGAGGGACGCCGGGGCCAGCCCAGGCTGCGCCCGCCGTTCCCGGCCATCGCCGGCCTCTACGCCTGCCCGACCGTGGTGAACAACGTCGAGTCGATCGCCTCGGTGCCGCCGATCCTGGCCCGCGGCAAGGAGTGGTTCAAGGGACTGGGCACCGAGAAGTCCCCCGGCTTCACGCTCTACTCGCTCTCCGGCCACGTCACCAACCCCGGCCAGTACGAGGCCCCGCTCGGCATCACCCTGCGCCAACTGCTCGACATCAGCGGCGGCATCCGGACCGGCCACCGGCTCAAGTTCTGGACCCCGGGCGGCTCCTCCACCCCGATGTTCACCGACGAGCACCTTGACGTCCCGCTGGACTACGAGGGCGTCGGCGCGGCCGGCTCGATGCTCGGCACCAAGGCCCTGCAGATCTTCGACGAGACGACCTGCGTGGTCCGCGCCGTCACCCGCTGGACCGAGTTCTACGCCCACGAGTCCTGCGGCAAGTGCACCCCCTGCCGCGAGGGCACCTACTGGCTGGTCCAGCTGCTCAAGCGGATCGAGGCCGGCCAGGGCGTCGAGGGCGACCTGGAGAAGCTCCTCGACATCGCCGACAACATCAACGGCAAGTCCTTCTGCGCCCTGGGCGACGGCGCGGCCAGCCCGATCGTCTCCTCGCTCCAGTACTTCCGGGCCGAGTACGAGCAGCACCTCGCCGAGCGTCGCTGCCCGTTCGACCCGGCCGCCTCCACCGTCTGGGCCGACGGCCCCCGCCCCGGCCACCCGTCCGCCACCGAAAGGGAGGTGCACGCGTGACGATCACAGAGCCATCCACCTCCACGGGCGACAAGGCCGCGGTCGAGCTGGTCACGCTCACCATCGACGGCGTCGAAGTGCAGGTCCCCAAGGGGACCCTGGTGATCAGGGCAGCCGAGCAGATCGGCACCCAGATCCCGCGCTTCTGCGACCACCCGCTGCTCGACCCGGCCGGCGCCTGCCGGCAGTGCATCGTCGAGATCGAGGGCCAGCGCAAGCCGGTCGCCTCGTGCACCGTCCCGGTCGCCGAGGGCATGGTGGTGCGCACCCACCTCAGCTCGCCGGTCGCCGAGAAGGCCCAGCGCGGCGTGATGGAGCTGCTGCTGATCAACCACCCGCTGGACTGCCCGGTCTGCGACAAGGGCGGCGAGTGCCCGCTGCAGAACCAGGCGATGTCCACCGGTGACACGGACTCCCGCTTCGAGGGGATGAAGCGCACCTACGAGAAGCCGGTGCCGATCAGCAGCCAGGTGCTGCTGGACCGCGAGCGCTGCGTGCTCTGCGCCCGCTGCACCCGGTTCTCCCAGCAGATCGCCGGGGACCCGTTCATCGACCTGGTCGAGCGCGGAGCCCTCCAGCAGGTCGGCACCGGCGAGGGCGACGACTTCGAGTCGTACTTCTCCGGCAACACCATCCAGATCTGTCCGGTCGGTGCCCTCACCTCGGCGGCCTATCGTTTCCGCTCCCGCCCGTTCGACCTGACCTCCTCACCGAGCGTCTGCGAGCACTGCTCCTCCGGCTGCGCCCAGCGCACCGACCACCGCCGCGGCAAGGTGATGCGCCGGCTGGCCGGTGAGGACCCGGCGGTCAACGAGGAGTGGAACTGCGACAAGGGCCGGTTCGCCTTCCGCTACGCCCAGCAGCGGGACCGGATCACCACCCCGCTGGTCCGGCGGGACGGCGAACTCGTCGCCGCCTCCTGGCCGGAGGCGCTGGCCCGGGCCGCCGAGGGACTGCGCGAGGCCCGCACCGGCGTGCTCACCGGAGGCCGGGTCACGGTCGAGGACGCCTACGCCTACGCCAAGTTCGCCCGGGTGGTGCTCGGCACCAACGACGTGGACTTCAGGTCCCGCCCGCACAGCGGCGAGGAGGCGGACTTCCTGGCCGCCGCCGTCGCCGGCCAGGGTGTCGACATCGGCGGAAGCCCCTTCGGCTACGAGGAGCTGGAGGCCGCCCCGGCGGTCCTGCTGCTGGCCCTGGAGCCCGAGGAGGAGTCGCCGATCGTCTTCCTGCGGCTGCGCAAGGCCAACCGGGGCCACGGCCTCACGGTCTTCTCGATCGCCCCGCACGCCTCCCGGGGTCTGGCCAAGCTGCGCGGATCGCTGCTGCCGGCCGCCCCCGGCACCGAGGCCGAGTGGCTGGCCGCGCTCGCCGCCGACGAGCCGCTCAACGACGACGCCGGCCGCGCCGCCGAACTGCTCCGCACCCCCGGTGCGGTGATCCTGGTCGGCGAGCGGGCGGCCGCCGCCCCCGGCGCGCTCACCGCCGCACTGCGGCTGTCGCACGCCACCGGCGCCCGGTTGGCCTGGATCCCCCGGCGGGCCGGCGAGCGCGGCGCGGTCGAGGCCGGCGCGCTGCCCGGCCTGCTGCCCGGCGGCCGTCCGGTCGCCGCGCCGGCCGCCCGGGCCGAGGCCGCCGCCGCCTGGGGCGTGGCCGAGCTCCCGGCCCGTCCCGGCCGGGACACCGAGGACATCCTGTCCGCGGCCCTCGGCGGTGAACTCGGCGCGCTCCTGATCGGTGGCGTCGACCCGGAGGACCTGCCGGACCCGGCGTTGGCCGAGGCGGCGCTGGCCGCCGTCCCGTTCGTGCTCTCGCTGGAGCTGCGCCCGTCCGCCGTCACGGCCCACGCCGACGTGGTGCTGCCGGTGGCCGCGGTCGCCGAGAAGGCCGGTACCTTCCTGGACTGGGAGGGACGGGTGCGGATGTTCGAGGCCGCGCTCAAGCCGGACCAGCAGATGGGCCGTCACCTGCACCCGGACCTGCGGGTGCTGAACATGCTCGCGGACGCCCTCGGCCACCGTCTCGGCCTGCCCGACGTCCGCGCCGCCCGGCAGGAGCTGGACCGCTTCCTGCCCTGGACGGGAGACCGTCCGGCCGCGCCGGCCGCCCACCCCGGCCTGCTGCCCCGCCCGGCCACCGGCCAGGCGGTCCTGGCCGGCTGGCGGCTGCTGCTCGACCGGGGCTCGCTCCAGGAGGGCGACCCGCACCTGGCCGGCACCCGGCACCCCGCGGTCGCCCGGGTCTCGCCGACCACCGCCGGGGAGATCGGCGCCGCGACCGCGCCCGCGCTGAGGCTGACCGGCCCGGCCGGTTCGCTCACCCTGCCGCTGGAGATCGCCGCCGAGATGCCGGACCGCACGGTCTGGATCCCGCTCAACTCCACTCCGGGCGGCGCCTACCGGACGCTCGGCACCACCATCGGCCACCTGGTCACCATCGCCGCCGCCGAGGCCACCGCGCCGGCCGGGACGGCCGGGCCCGAGGAGGAGGAGAAGTGACTCCGAACCCGCACCCGTTCGCCGGACACGGCCCGGCCGCGCTGGCCGAGCTGGCCGCGAACGAGACGCTCGGCTTCTTCGGCCGGGACCCGTGGTGGCTGGTCCTGCTGAAGGCGGTGTTCTGCTTCGGCTTCCTGGTCGGCACGGTCCTCGTGGCGATCGTCTGGGAGCGCAAGGTGGTGGCCTGGATGCAGCTGCGCATCGGGCCCAACCGGCACGGCCCGTGGGGCCTGCTGCAGTCGCTCGCCGACGGCGTGAAGCTGGCGCTCAAGGAAGACCTGGTGGTCACGGGCGCCGACAAGGTGGTCTACATCCTGGCCCCGATCGTCTGCGCCATCCCGGCGTTCATGGCCTTCGCGGTGATCCCCTTCGGCCCGGCCGGCGACGAGATCTCGATCTTCGGCACCCGGACGCCGATGCAGCTGACCGACTTCCCGGTGGCGCTGCTCTACATCCTGGCCACCGCCTCGGTCGGCATCTACGGCATCGTGCTGGCGGGCTGGTCCTCCGGCTCGACCTACCCGCTGCTCGGCGGGATCCGCTCCTCGGCCCAGATGATCAGCTACGAGATCGCGATGGGCCTGTCCTTCGCGGCGGTCTTCATCTACTCCGGCTCGATGTCCACCTCGGAGATCGTCTCCTCGCAGCAGCCGACGTGGTTCGCGGTGCTGCTGCCGGTGTCGTTCATCGTCTACATCGTCGCGATGGTCGGTGAGACCAACCGCGCGCCGTTCGACCTCCCGGAGGCCGAGGGCGAGCTGGTCGGCGGCTTCAACACCGAGTACTCCTCGCTGAAGTTCGCGATGTTCATGCTGGCCGAGTACGTCAACATGGTCACCGTCTCGGCGGTCGCCTCCACCCTGTTCCTGGGCGGGTGGCGGGCCCCGTGGCCGGTCTCCACGTTCTGGGAGGGCGCCAACCACGGCTGGTGGCCGCTGCTCTGGATCACGCTCAAGATCCAGCTGCTGCTGTTCTTCTTCATCTGGCTGCGCGGCACCCTGCCCCGGTTCCGCTACGACCAGTTCATGAAGCTCGGCTGGAAGGTGCTGATCCCGGTCTCGCTGGCCTGGCTGGTGATGGTGGCGAGCGTCCGGGCCCTGCGCAACGAGGGCTACGGCTTCGGCGAGGTGGTGCTGTACGTCGGCGCCCCGGTCGGCGCGCTGCTGCTGCTCGGCCTGCTGCGGGACGTCCTGAAGCGCAAGCCGGAGCCCGGGTCCGAGGCCCCGCAGGGGGAGTTCGACCCGATGGCCGGCGGCTACCCGGTGCCACCGCTGCCCGGCCAGCAGCTTCCGCCGGTCCCGCGCCGGCGCAGCCGCGCCCCGAAGCAACTGCAGGACGCCCTCAACGGGGCCGACCATTCCGAAGGGAGCTGAACCGAGATGTCGTCCGACCAGAACGCCCGGAACGACCGGTCCGAACGGGCCGACAAGCCGTCCATCCTCGGACCGGCCGCCGGCTTCGGCGTGACCTTCAAGGCCATGTTCAAGAAGCGGCTCACCGAGCAGTACCCGGAGCAGAAGAAGCCCACCGCCCCGCGCTTCCACGGCCGCCACCAGCTGAACCGGCACCCGGACGGCCTGGAGAAGTGCGTCGGCTGCGAGCTGTGTGCCTGGGCCTGCCCGGCCGACGCGATCTACGTCGAGGGCGCGGACAACCGCGAGGACGAGCGCTACTCGCCCGGTGAGCGGTACGGGGCGGTGTACCAGATCAACTACGCCCGCTGCATCCTGTGCGGGCTCTGCATCGAGGCCTGCCCGACCCGCGCGCTCACCATGACCAACGAGTACGAGCTCGCGGACTCCTCCCGCCAGGACCTCATCTTCACCAAGGAGCAGCTGCTGGTCGGCCTCTCCGAGGGCATGGTCGACAGTCCGCACTCGATCTTCCCCGGCGCCGACGAGGGCGCCTACTACCGGGGCGAGATCACCGCGGCGGCGCCGGGCACGGTCCGGCAGGAGCCCACCGAGCGGGAGAAGGAGGCCCAGTCGTGAGCGCCGCCACCTCGCTGAACCTCGCGGCCGTGACGGGCGCGACCTCCACCGGTGAGGCCGTCCAGTTCTGGGTGCTGGCGGTGATCGCCGTCGGCGGCGCGCTCGGGACGCTGCTGATGCGCAAGGCGGTGCACAGCGCGCTCTGCCTGGCCGCCACCATGCTCGCCCTGGCGGTCTGTTACATGGCCCAGGGCGCGGTGTTCCTGGGCGTGGTGCAGATCGTGGTCTACACCGGCGCGATCATGATGCTCTTCCTCTTCGTGGTGATGCTGGTCGGCGTGACCAGCGCGGACTCGCTGAAGGAGCAGCTGAAGGGCCAGCGGTTCGCCGCCGCGCTCTGCGGCCTCGGCTTCGGCGTGCTGATGGTCGCCGGGATCGCCAACGCCAAGCTGGACACCTTCGCCGGTCTCGGCGAGGCCAATGCCGAGGGCAATGTCCAGGGCCTGGCCCGACTGATCTTCACCAAGTACGTGTGGGCCTTCGAGGTCACCGGTGCGCTGCTGATCACGGCCGCGATCGGGGCCATGGTGCTGACCCACCGCGAGCATGTGAAGGCCCCGAAGACCCAGCGCGAGCTGGCCGCCCAGCGGGTCGCCGACAACATCCAGGTCCCGCCGCTGCCCGCGCCCGGCATCTACGCCCGGCACAACGCGGTGGACATCCCGGCGCTGCTGCCGGACGGCTCGATCGCCGAGGACTCGGTGATGGCGACCCTGCGCGAGCGCGGCCAGATCCGGGATGTCAGCCAGGAGATGCTGGCCCGGATGGCCGAGCTGGAGTCCACCACCGCCGACTGGCTGGGCCGCCCGCCGTCCGAGCGCCCGCCGGTGACCGGCCCGCGCAAGGCCCTGGAGCCGGTGGCCGCCCGCCACCCGGCGCCGGCGAACCGCCCGGCGTCCGACCACGACGAGGAGGGGGCGGAGTGAATCCGGTCAACTACCTCTATCTCTCCGCCCTGTTGTTCACCATCGGCGCCTCCGGCGTGCTGATCCGGCGGAACGCGATCGTCCTGTTCATGTGTGTCGAGCTGATGCTGAACGCCTCCAACCTGGCGCTGGTCACCTTCTCCCGGATGCACGGGAACCTCGACGGCCAGATCATCGCGTTCTTCACCATGGTGGTGGCGGCGGCCGAGGTCGTGGTCGGCCTCGCGATCATCGTCTCGATCTTCCGGACCAGGCATTCCGCTTCGGTCGACGACAGCAACCTGATGAAGCTGTAGGCGGAGGACCTCGGTGAACTCTCTCATTCCCCTGCTGGTCGCGGCCCCGCTGGCCGGTGCCGTCCTGCTGCTGCTCGGCGGCCGGGCCTTCGACCGCCTGGGCCACTGGCTGGCCACCGCGCTCGCCGCGCTCTCCTTCGGCTTCGGCCTCGCGCTGTTCTCGGACATGCTGGGCCGGGACGCGGAGGACCGTGCCCTGACCAAGTACCTGTTCAGCTGGATCCCGGTGAACGGCTTCCAGGCCGACATCTCCTTCCGGCTCGACCAGCTCTCGATGACCTTCGTCCTGCTGATCACCGGCGTCGGCACGCTGATCCACCTCTACTCGGTGGGCTACATGGCGCACGACGAGCGCCGGCGCCGCTTCTTCGCCTATCTGAACCTCTTCCTGGCGGCCATGCTGCTGCTGGTGGTGGCCGACAACTACCTGCTGCTGTACTTCGGCTGGGAGGGCGTGGGCCTCGCCTCCTACCTGCTGATCGGCTTCTGGCAGCACAAGCCGAGCGCCGCCACCGCCGCCAAGAAGGCGTTCATCGTCAACCGCGTCGGCGACCTGGGCCTGTCCATCGCGATCATGCTGATGTTCGTCGAGTTCGGCTCCTTCGCCTTCGAGCCGGTGTTCGGCGCCGCGGGCAGCGCGAGCGAGGGCAAGCTGACCGCGATCGGGCTGATGCTGCTGCTCGCCGCCTGCGGCAAGTCCGCGCAGGTGCCGCTGCAGTCCTGGCTCGGGGACGCGATGGAGGGTCCGACCCCGGTCTCCGCGCTGATCCACGCGGCCACCATGGTCACCGCCGGCGTCTACCTGATCACCCGCTCCGGGGCGATCTTCAACCTGGCGCCGGACGCCCAGACCGCCGTGGTGGTGGTCGGCGCGGTCACCCTGCTCTTCGGTGCGATCGTCGGTTGCGCCAAGGACGACATCAAGAAGGCGCTGGCCGGCTCGACCATGTCGCAGATCGGCTACATGATCCTCGCGGCCGGCCTCGGCCCGATCGGCTACGCCTTCGCCATCATGCACCTGGTGACGCACGGCTTCTTCAAGGCCGGGCTCTTCCTCGGTGCCGGGTCGGTCATGCACGGCATGAACGACGAGGTGAACATGCGTCACTACGGCGGCCTCCGGAAGTACATGCCGGTCACCTTCGTCACCTTCGGCCTCGGCTACCTGGCCATCATCGGCTTCCCGGGCCTGTCCGGCTTCTTCTCCAAGGACAAGATCATCGAGGCGGCCTTCGCCAAGGGCGGCACCGAGGGCTGGATCCTCGGCCTGTGCACCCTGGTCGGCGCCGCCGTCACCGCGTTCTACATGACCCGGGTGATGATCCTGACCTTCTTCGGCGAGAAGCGCTGGCAGCCGGACGCCGAGGGCCACGACCCGCACCCGCACGAGTCGCCGAGGACCATGACGATCCCGATGATCGTGCTGGCCTTCGGCTCGGTCTTCGCCGGCGGGCTGTTCGCCTTCCACGAGTCCTTCCTCACCTGGCTGGAGCCGGTCACCGGGCACGAGGAGGGCAACTCCCCGCTCACCCCGCTGGTGGTCACCCTGCTCACCACCGCCTGCATGCTGGTCGGCGTCGCGCTCTCGTACCTCATGTACGGCCGCTCCGCCGTTCCGGTGGTGCCGCCGTACGGCTCCCCGCTCACCCGGGCCGCCCGCCGGGACCTCCTCCAGGACGACTTCAACCACGCCGTCCTGGTCCGTCCCGGTTCGGCGCTGGCCGCGGCGCTGGTCTACTTCGACAGCCGGGGCCTGGACGGTTTCGTCAACGGCCTGGCGGCCACCATCGGCGGCGTCTCCAGCCGGCTGCGGCGGATCCAGAACGGCTACGTCCGCACGTACGCGCTCTCCATGTTCGGCGGCACGCTGGTGCTGGTCGCCACGACTCTCCTGATGAGGTCCGTCTGATGCACCCGGATTACACACATCGTGGGGAGGCCGAGGCATGAGCGTCCTCCTCACCGCCACCTGCGCCGTCCCGGCGGTCGGTGCGGTGGTCACCGCCGCCCTGCCCGCCGGGTCCACCTCGGCGCGGCGGCGGAACACCAAGATCGTGGCGATGGTCTTCTCCGCCGCCACCCTGGTCCTGGCCGGCGCGGTGGCCGCGCGGTTCGACCCGGACGGCGCCCGCTACCAGCTGACCGAGTCCTACAGCTGGATCCGCTCCTTCGGCATCACCTTCGCGCTCGGGGTGGACGGCATCGGCGCCGTCCTCGCCCTGCTCACCGCCGTCCTGGTCCCGGTCGTGCTGCTCGCCTCCTGGCACGACGCGGACCCGGCCCCCGCGCCCCCGGAGGGGTCGTTCGAGAACAGGCGGCGCACCCAGGCGTTCTTCGCCCTGGTGCTGGCGGTGGAGGCGATGGTGATCGTCTCCTTCTACGCCACCGACGTCTTCCTCTTCTACGTCTTCTTCGAAGCCATGCTGATCCCGATGTACTTCCTCATCGGCGGCTTCGGCGACCGGGCGGGCGGCCCCGAGTCGGCCCGCCAGCGCTCCTACGCGGCGGTCAAGTTCCTGCTCTACAACCTGCTCGGCGGCCTGGTCATGCTGGCTGCCGTGATCGGCCTGTACGTGATCGCGCAGGAGCAGGGCCTCGGCACCTTCGACCTGCAGACGCTCACCTCGGCGGTCGCCGACGGTCGGCTGCAGATCGGCGGCACCGCGGAGAAGGCGCTGTTCCTCGGCTTCTTCTTCGCCTTCGCGGTCAAGGCCCCGCTCTGGCCGCTGCACACCTGGCTGCCGAACGCGATGGGCGAGGCCACCGCGGGCACCGCCGTACTGATCACGGCCGTGGTGGACAAGGTCGGCACCTTCGCGATGCTCCGCTTCTGCCTCGGGCTGTTCCCGGACGCCTCGAAGACCTTCGCCCCGGCGATCCTGGTCCTCTCCCTGGTCGGGATCGTCTACGGCGCGCTGCTGGCCATCGGCCAGAAGGACATCAAGCGGCTGGTCGCCTACGCCTCGATCTCGCACTTCGGCTTCATCATCATGGGCATCTTCGCGATGACCAGCCAGGGTCAGAGCGGCGCCACCCTCTACATGGTCAACCACGGCATCTCCACCGCCGCGTGGATGCTGGTGGCCGGCTTCCTGATCTCCCGCCGCGGCTCCCGGCTGATCGCCGACTACGGCGGCGTGCAGAAGGTCGCCCCGGTGCTCGCCGGGACCTTCCTGATCGGCGGGCTGGCCACGCTCTCGCTGCCCGGCCTGGCGCCGTTCGTCAGCGAGTTCCTGGTCCTGGTCGGCACCTTCAGCCGGTACCCCGCGGTCGGCATCGTCGCGACCTTCGGCATCGTGCTCGCCGCGCTGTACGCCCTGCTGCTCTACCAGCGCACCATGACCGGCCCGGTCAAGGAGGAGGTGCGCGGCATGCCGGACCTCAAGGTCCGCGAACTCGCCGTGGTCGCCCCGCTGGTGGCACTGACCGTACTGCTCGGCGTCTACCCGAAGCCGCTCACCGACCTCGTCAACCCGTCGGTGAACGCCACCCTCTCGCAGGTGCACCAGACCGACCCGGCACCGGCGCACCCGGTGTCCGCCGACCACGGGACCGCCCAGGACGGGACCGCCCGCTCAGGAGGTGAGCACAAGTGAGCAGCACCGGTTGGCTCGCCGCCGCCGGCGGCAGCACCCAGAGCATCCCCGCGCCGCACATCGAGTACGGCCAGCTGTCGCCGATGCTGGTGGTGTTCGGCGCCGCGGTGGTCGGCATCCTGCTGGAGGCCTTCCTGCCCCGGCGGGTGCGGCACTGGGCCCAGGTGGTGACCGCCCTGGTCGGCCTGGCCGGCGCGTTCGTCGCCGTCCTGGTGCTCGCCGCGCAGGGCTACGGCACCACCAAGGTCGAGGCGGTCGCGATGGGCGCGGTCGCCCTCGACGGTCCGACGCTGTTCCTGCAGGGCGTGATCCTGCTGGTCGCGGTGGTCGCGGTGCTGACCTACGCCGAGCGCCGGCTGGAGCCCAAGGCCGGCGGCGAGCCGGCCGACGCCTTCGCCGCCCAGGCGGCCGCCACCCCCGGCGGCGAGCAGGAGCGCAGCGCGATCCGGGCGGGCTTCACCACCAGTGAGGTCTTCCCGCTGACCATGTTCGCGGTCGGCGGCATGCTGCTGTTCCCCGCCGCCAACGACCTGCTGACCATGTTCGTGGCGCTGGAGGTCTTCTCCCTCCCGCTCTACCTGCTCTGCGCGCTGGCGCGTCGCCGCCGGCTGCTCTCGCAGGAGGCGGCGGTCAAGTACTTCCTGCTCGGTGCCTTCGCCTCGGCGTTCTTCCTGTTCGGCACCGCGCTGCTGTACGGCTACGCGGGCACGGTGCGGCTCGGCGAGATCGCCGAGGTCATCTCCGGGAACGCGCTGCTCAGCCCGGCGCTGGTCTCCTCGACCCAGAACGACGCCCTGCTGCTGGTGGGCCTGGCGATGCTGACGGTCGGTCTGCTCTTCAAGGTCGGCGCGGTGCCGTTCCACTCCTGGACCCCGGACGTCTACCAGGGCGCGCCGACCCCGGTGACCGGTTTCATGGCGGCGGCGACCAAGGTGGCCGCGTTCGGCGCGGTGCTGCGGCTGTTCTACGTGGCCTTCCCGGCGCTGCGGCTGGACTGGCGGCCGGTGCTCTGGGGCGTGGCGATCCTCACCATGGTGGTCGGCGCGGTCCTGGCCGTCACCCAGCAGGACGTGAAGCGGCTGCTCGCCTACTCCTCGATCGCGCACGCCGGGTTCATCCTCACCGGTGTGATCGCCAGCAACCGGCAGGGCGTCGGCTCGGTGCTGTTCTACCTGCTGGCGTACTCCTTCGTGACCCTCGGCGCCTTCGCCGTGGTCACCCTGGTGCGCGACTCCAAGGGCGAGGCCACCCACCTGTCCAGCTGGGCCGGCCTCGGCCGGCGCTCCCCGCTGGTCGCGGCGGTGTTCGCGCTCTTCCTGCTGGCCTTCGCCGGCATCCCGCTGACCTCGGGGTTCACCGGCAAGTTCGCGGTCTTCCAGGCCGCGGCGGCGGGCGGTGCCACTCCGCTTGTGATCGTGGGTGTGCTCAGCTCGGCGGTGGCGGCGTTCTTCTACATCAGGGTCATCGTGCTGATGTTCTTCTCCGACCCGCAGCCGGGCGGCCCGACCGTCGCCGTCCCGAGCGCCTTCACGGCGACCGCGATCGGTATCGGCGTGCTGGTCACGATCGGGCTCGGACTGCTGCCGCAGTACTTCCTCGATCTCGCCTCGAAGGCAGTGTTCTTCGTCGGCTGACCGTCCGCCGACGGCCCGGCCGAACGCCCCGGCGGCGGCCCGGTCCGACCGCTCCGACGACCGTCCGGGTCGCGCCCCGTGCGCGGCCCGGACGCTTCGTTCGGGTATCCCCGCTGGCCAGCGGGGACGCCCCGCGCATGACAGAGCCGCACGCCCGTGCAGTGATCCACTCGTGACCGGATACCCTGCCTGTATGGCCAGCGGCGGCACTCAGGGACCGGGCCGCTAGATCGACCAGGGACAGAGGAGTGGTCTTCGTGACCGTCGTGGGACCCTTTGGGCTCAGCGTGCAGGACCGCGATCTGACCCGTGACGTCCAGGCCGGGATGGAAGCGGTGGAGGTCGCGCTCGCCGAGGCCGTCAAGAGCGACGTCCCCTTCATCACCGTCACCGCCAGCCATCTGATGGCCGCGGGCGGGAAGCGCTTCCGTCCGCTCCTGGTACTGCTGTCCGCCCAGTTCGGCGACGCCGGTGCGACCGGCGTGATCCCGGCCGCCGTCGTGGTCGAGCTCACCCACCTCGCCACGCTCTACCACGACGACGTCATGGACGAGGCCCCGGTGAGACGCGGCGCGCCCAGCGCCAACTCGCGCTGGGACAACTCGGTCGCCATCCTGACCGGCGACTTCCTCTTCTCCCGTGCCTCCCAGGTGCTGGCCGACCTCGGCCCGGAGGCCGTCCGGCTGCAGGCCGACGCGTTCGAGCGGCTGGTCACCGGCCAGATCCTGGAGACCGCCGGCCCCGGCCCGGACGACGACCCGCTCGACCACTACCTGGGCGTGCTGGCCGGCAAGACCGGATCGCTGATCGCCGTCTCCTGCCGGATAGGAGCACTGGCCGCCGGCGCCGAGCCGTGGGTGATCGACATCCTCAGCTCCTTCGGCGAGCGGATCGGTGTCGCCTTCCAGCTGGCCGACGACGTGCTCGACATCGCCAGCGACGGGCACGAGTCCGGCAAGACCCCCGGCACCGACCTGCGCGAGGGCATCGAGACCCTGCCGACCCTGCTGCTGCGGCAGATGCCGGCCGACCCGTCCGACCCCTCCGACACCCGGCTGCGCGAGCTGCTCCACCTGGACCTCGCCGACGACGAGCTGCACGCCGAGGCACTGCGGCTGCTGCGCCGCCACCCGGCCCTGGAGCACGCCCGCCGGGAGACCCTGCGCCACGCCGAGGAGGCCCGCGCGATGCTGGACCGGCTCCCGGACGGTCCGGCCAAGGACGCGCTCCAGGCGCTCTGCGACTCGGTGGCCATCCGCACCATGTGACGCCCGCGGGCGGGCGGTGCGAATCGCCGTCCGGCGTCCCGGCGGCCACCCGGATGGGGGAGACTGACACCCGTCAGCACCGTGTCCGCAGCTCCGCCCATCCGGAAGGCCGCCATGCTTCGCGTCGTCATCGCCGAGGACTCCGTACTGCTGCGGGAGGGTCTGACCCGGCTGCTCACCGACCGGGGCCTGGAGGTCGTGGCCGGCGTCGCGGACGGTGACGCGCTGATCAAGACCATTCACGACCTGGCCGCCACCGACGCGCTGCCCGACGTGGTGGTTTCGGACGTGCGGATGCCCCCCACCCACACCGACGAGGGCCTGCGGGCCTGTGTCACGCTCCGTGGCCGCTATCCGCAGCTCGGCGTGCTGGTGCTTTCGCAGTTCGTCGAGGAGCGCTACGCCTCCGAACTGCTGGCCGGATCCACCCGGGGCGTCGGTTACCTGCTGAAGGACCGGGTCGCCGAGGTGCGCGAGTTCGTGGACGCGGTGGTCCGGGTCGCCGAGGGCGGCACCGCGCTGGACCCGGAGGTCGTCCAGCAGCTGCTCAGCCGCAGCCGCAAGGGCGATGTGCTGGCCGGGCTGACCCCGCGGGAGCGCGAGGTGCTGGGGCTGATGGCGGAGGGCCGGACCAACACCGCGGTGGCCAAGCAGCTGGTGGTCTCGGAGGGCGCGGTCGAGAAGCACGTCAGCAACATCTTCCTCAAGCTGGGTCTGGAACAGAGCCGCGGTGACCACCGACGGGTTCTCGCCGTGCTCACTTATCTGAATTCCTGACCGGCTCGCCGACGGCTCGCCCGCAGCCTCTATTCGTATTCGAACCAACCTTCCCCGGTCGGGTACGGTTCCGGTCGTCCACGGCGTTGTTTATGGGTGCGGCGATGATTTTTCGCCGCATCGGGGAGTTCCGTCCAAGGCAATCCTTACCCGCATAGGATGCGAGAGGTGCACCAGGCGGACGGGGCACACGGCTCACGCCCGCGGCTGGTGCCCACGAGGAGGTCCGCGGCAGTGACCAGTCAGGTCGATCAGTCAGAAGCAGTGGACGGCTCGGACGGCGACGAGGGCGGGTCCGGGCCCGGCGGGGGCCGCTCCGGCCCTGCCGCGCCGGTCGGTCCGCAGCACCGTGGCGCCAAACCGATCCGCAGGCTGGACCGGGTGATCATCAGATTCGCCGGAGACTCCGGCGACGGCATGCAGCTCACCGGTGACCGCTTCACCTCGGAGACGGCGTCCTTCGGCAACGACCTCTCCACCCTGCCCAACTTCCCGGCCGAGATCCGCGCTCCCGCCGGAACGCTGCCGGGTGTCTCGTCCTTCCAACTCCACTTCGCCGACCACGACATCCTGACCCCGGGGGACGCGCCCAACGTCCTGGTGGCGATGAACCCGGCGGCCCTCAAGGCCAACCTGCCCGACCTCCCGCGCGGCGCGTCGATCATCGTCAACACCGACGAGTTCACCAAGCGCGCGCTGGCCAAGGTCGGCTACGGCGCGGACCCGCTGGGGGACGGTTCGCTGGAGGGCTACCACCTGCACAAGGTGCCGCTCACCACGCTGACCCTGGAGGCCCTCAAGGAGAGCGGCCTCGCCCGCAAGGACGCCGAGCGGGCGAAGAACATGTTCGCGCTGGGCATGCTCTCCTGGATGTACCATCGCCCGACCCACGGCACCGAGGCGTTCCTGCGCACCAAGTTCGCCAAGAAGCCGCAGATCGCCGAGGCCAACATCAGCGCCTTCCGGGCGGGCTGGAACTTCGGCGAGACCACCGAGACCTTCGCGGTCTCCTACGAGGTGCCGCCGGCCAAGCTGCCGCCGGGCCGCTACCGCAACATCTCCGGCAACCTGGCGCTGTCCTACGGCCTGATCGCCGCCTCCCGCCGCTCGGGGCTGCCGCTCTACCTGGGCTCCTACCCGATCACCCCGGCCTCCGACATCCTGCACGAGCTGAGCCGGCACAAGAACTTCGGCGTGCGCACCTTCCAGGCCGAGGACGAGATCGCCGGCATCGGCGCGGCCCTGGGCGCGGCCTTCGGCGGCGCGCTCGGCGTGACCACCACCTCCGGCCCGGGCGTGGCCCTGAAGAGCGAGACGATCGGGCTCGCCGTCTCGCTCGAACTCCCGCTGCTGGTGGTGGACATCCAGCGCGGCGGCCCGTCCACCGGTCTGCCGACCAAGACCGAGCAGGCCGACCTGCTGCAGGCGATGTTCGGGCGCAATGGTGAGGCCCCGGTGCCGATCGTGGCCCCGGCCACCCCGGCCGAGTGCTTCGACGCGGCGCTGGAGGCGGCCCGGATCGCGGTCACCTACCGCACCCCGGTCTTCCTGCTCTCGGACGGCTACCTGGCCAACGGATCGGAGCCCTGGCGGATCCCCGAGGTGGACGAACTGCCCGCCATCGAGCCGGACTTCGCCACCGGGCCGAACCGCGAGGACGGCGCCTTCTGGCCGTACCTGCGCGATCCGCAGACCCTCGCCCGCCCGTGGGCGGTGCCCGGCACGCCCGGCCTGGAGCACCGGATCGGCGGCATCGAGAAGCAGGACGGCACCGGCAACATCTCCTACGACCCGGCCAACCACGACTTCATGGTCCGCACCCGGCAGGCCAAGGTCGACGGCATCGAGGTGCCGGACCTGGAGGTCGACGACCCCTCCGGCGAGGCCCGGGTCCTGGTGCTCGGCTGGGGTTCGACCTACGGCCCGATCGCCGCGGCGGTCCGCCGGGTCCGGGCGGACGGCGGCGAGGTCGCCCAGACGCACCTGCGCAACCTCAACCCCTTCCCGGCCAACCTCGGTACGGTGCTGCGGGGTTACGACAAGGTCATCGTCCCCGAGATGAACCTCGGCCAGCTGGCACTGCTGCTGCGCGGCACGTACCTGGTGGACGCGCAGTCCTACAACCAGGTGCGCGGACTGCCCTTCAAGGCCGCGCAGTTGGCGGACGTGCTGTGGGCGGCGATCGGAAACCTGGACGAGGAGGACAACCGATGAGCGAGAAGTTCCCCTCGTTGAAGCTGGTCCCGAAGGCCGAGGCGGCGCAGAGCGCCAAGGAGTTCAAGACCGACCAGGAGGTCCGCTGGTGCCCCGGCTGCGGTGACTACGCGATCCTGGCCGCGGTACAGGCGTTCATGCCGGAGCTGGGGATCAGACGGGAGAACACCGTCTTCGTCTCCGGTATCGGCTGCTCGTCCCGTTTCCCGTACTACATGAACACCTATGGAGTGCACTCGATCCACGGTCGGGCCCCGGCGATCGCCACCGGGCTGGCCTCTTCCCGGCGGGACCTCAGCGTCTGGGTGGTGACCGGCGACGGCGACGCGCTGTCGATCGGCGGAAACCATCTGATCCACGCGCTGCGCCGGAATGTGAATCTGAAGATCCTGCTGTTCAACAACCGTATCTACGGCCTGACCAAGGGGCAGTACTCGCCGACGAGCGAGATCGGGAAGATCACCAAGTCCACCCCGATGGGTTCGCTGGACGCCCCGTTCAACCCGCTCTCGCTGGCCATCGGCGCGGAGGCCACCTTCGTCGCCCGGACCATCGACTCCGACCGCCAGCACCTCCAGTCGGTGCTGCGGGCGGCGGCCGAGCACGAGGGCACCGCGCTGGTCGAGATCTACCAGAACTGCAACATCTTCAACGACGGCGCCTTCGAGGTGCTCAAGGAGCCCGGCACCCGGGACGAGGCGCTGATCCGGCTGGAGCACGGCCGGCCGATCCGGTTCGGGACGGACCTGGCCCGGGGAGTCTTCCGCGGCGCCGACGGCGAACTGGCCGTCGGCGAGGTCACCGCCGACAACGAGTCGGCGGTCCTGGTCCACGACGCCCACGCGGCCGGCCCGGCGACGGCGTTCGCACTCTCCCGGATCGCCGACGCCGACACCCTGCACCACACCCCGATCGGGGTGCTGCGCGCGGTCCGGCGGCCGGTGTACGACGAACTGATGGCGGAGCAGCTGGACACCGCCGTCGCAGACCGGGGCGAGGGCGACCTGGCCGCGCTGCTCGCGGGCGGTGACACCTGGGCGGTCGACTGACCCCGACCGACCGACCGAACGAACGAACAGGCGAACGGCGGCGCCCCCGGCCATTCCCGGCCGGGGGCGCCGCCGTTCACGGTGCTGTCGGTGGTGTCAGCCCTGTCGGCGCTGTCAGTGCTGCTGCTCCGCCCACTCCACGAGCTGGACCACGACCCCGTTCGGGTCGGTGACCTGGAACAGCCGCTCCCCCCACGGCTCCTCGCGCAGCGGCATGGTGATCTCCACCCCGGCGGCCCGCAGCCGGGCCTCCTCGGCGGCCACGTCGCCGACCACGAAGGCGAGGATCAGCCCGGCGGCGACCTCGTCGCGGTACTCCTCGGGCAGGAC
The DNA here is from genome assembly GCF_036010405.1 of Kitasatospora purpeofusca. Taxonomy (NCBI): domain Bacteria; kingdom Bacillati; phylum Actinomycetota; class Actinomycetes; order Kitasatosporales; family Streptomycetaceae; genus Kitasatospora; species Kitasatospora purpeofusca. The sequence goes on from NZ_CP108561.1 coordinate 5,630,609, forward strand.
CTCGGTCCCGCGCCGCAGGAAGACCACGTTCACCCCGGCACTCCCGTGCCCGAGCGAAGCGAACCCGTCCGCCGCCATCTGCTCGGCGAACCCGAAGTGCTCCCGCAGGAACGAAGCGGACGCCTCGACGTCCTCGACGGTGAGTGAAACGGCGGAGGAAGTGATCTGCATGGTCGATGGCCCTCTCGTCGACTGTTATCCCGTACGCAGTACACTATACATAGTACGGAGAATGGGGCTACAGTGATCCCGGTCACAGTCGTGGGCGTTCGCGAAGCGGGCGGTCAGTCCAGCCCGGGCAGGGCGTCCTGCTCGACCTCGTGCCGGGTCACCCGTTCGGCCGGGTCCCGGCACTCGGGGCCGAGGCGCAGGATGCGCGACTCCGGGTCGTGCAGCGGGCGGTGGCAGCGGCGGCAGGTGACCCGGGGGCGGACGAGCCCGCGGGTGTCGGTGCCCGGCAGCGGGTCGGGGGCGGCGGTGGTCATGGTTCCGACCGTACCGGCGGGACCCGCGGGGTCGGCGTGAAAGGATCGGTCCATGGCCAGTGACCGCAGCAGTGCCGGGGACCCGGCGCGCACGCTCGCGCTGCTCTGGGGCGTGTCGGCGGAGGAGAAGCCCGGCCGGCGCGGGCCCCGGCAGGCGAAGTCCCCGGCGGAGATCGCCGCCGCCGCGATCGCGATCGCGGACGCCGAGGGGATGGACGCCGTGACCATGCGGCGGGTCGCCCAGGCGCTCGGCGTCTCACCGATGGCGCTGTACACCTATGTGCCCGGCAAGGCCGAGCTCGTGGACCTGATGCTGGACACCGCCTACGCGGACATGCCCCGTTCCGCTCCGGCCGGGGACGGCTGGCGGGCCCGGGTCGCCGCCGTGGCCGAGGACAACCGCGCGCTCCACCGCGCCCACCCGTGGACCGCCGTCGTCGCCACCGGCCGCCCGCCGCTGGGACCCGGCCTGATGGCCAAGTACGAGTACGAGCTGCGCGCCTTCGAGGACTCCGGCCTGTCCGACCTCGACGTGGACGCCGCGCTCACCCATGTGCTCGGCTTCGTCCAGACCTGCGCCCGGATGGCCGCCGACCGGCGCGCCGCGCGGCAGGACAGCGCGATGACCGACGCCCAGTGGTGGGAGGCCAACGCCGAGCTGCTCACCAGGGTCCTCGACCCCGACCGCTACCCGGTCGCGGCCAGGGTCGGCGCCGCCGCCGGCGAGGCGCACGGCGCCGCGTACGACCCCGACCACGCCTACACCTTCGGCCTGGCCCGGGTGCTGGACGGACTGGCGGAGCTGGTCAGGGGCGGCTGGCCCGGCCGTCGTACTCCTCGCGCGCGTCGGTGACGGCGAGCATCCTGGCCTCCACCCAGTGGGCGAGCGCCGACACGTACTCGGCGGCCTCCAGGCCCAGCGGGGTGAGGCTGTAGTCGACCCGGGGCGGGATCACCGGGTGCGCCTCGCGGAGCACGAAGCCGTCCCGCTCCAGGGTCTGCAGGGTCTGCGCGAGCATCTTCTCGCTGACGCCCGACACCCGGCGGCGCAGCTCGCTGAAGCGGTACCCGCGCTCCCGCAGGGCGACCAGCACCAGCACCCCCCAGCGGCTGGTGACGTGCTCCAGCACGCCCCGGGACGGACACATGCGGTCGTAGATGTCGGGCGCGCGGTCGAGCAGGGGCGAACCCTCTGTCATTACCTCCATGTCAGTACCCTACTTCAAAGTGCGTACTATCCAGAAGTTAGTGCCATCCCTAGGGTGAGTGTCGAAGCCAACGCGGCTTCGGAGCGCGGCATCGAGGTGCGGCTCCGGAGCCATCGCCACACCCCAGAGGAGCAGGGACATGTACGTCGTCACCGGAGCCACCGGACAGCTCGGCCGCCTGGTCGTGGAGGGGCTGCTGGCAGCCGTTCCGGCGAACGAGATCGCGGTGGTGGTGCGTTCCGCCGCCAAGGCCGAGGAGTGGGCGAAGCGGGGCGTGCGCGTCCACGAGGCGGACTACAACCGCGCCGAGACGCTCGCCGGGGTCTTCGCCGCCGGCGACCGGGTGCTGCTCATCTCCGGCAACGAGTTCGGCCGCCGGGCGGCCCAGCACGGTGCGGTGATCGACGCGGCGAAGGCCGCCGGGGTCGCGCTGCTCGCGTACACCAGCATCCTGGGCACCGCCACCTTCGGCCTGGCCGCCGAGCACCGGGAGACCGAGGAGGTGCTGCTCGGCTCCGGCCTGCCGCACGCCCTGCTGCGCAACGGCTGGTACACCGAGAACTACCTCGGCGACGCCGCCGGCACGGTCGAGCGCGGCGCGGTGGTCGGCAGCGCCAACGACGGCCGGGTGGCCACCGCCCCCCGCCGCGACTACGCCGACGCCGCCGTCGCCGTCCTGGTCGGCGAGGGCCACGAGAACAAGGTCTACGAGCTGAGCGGCGACGTCGCCTGGGGCCTGTCCGAGCTGGCCGCCGAGCTGGCCGAGGCCTCGGGCCGCCCGGTCGAGCACCGGAACGTCACCCCGGCCGAGCACCGGGAGGTGCTGATCGGCGCGGGCATGCCGGAGGGCTACGCCGATGTGTTCGTGGACGTGGACGCCGGTATCGCGCGCGGCGAGCTGGCCACCGCTCCCGGCGACCTGGCCCGGCTGATCGGCCGCCCGACCGTGCCGCTGGCCACGACCGTCCGGGCCGTCCTGGGCGCCTGATCCCTGCCTGCCCGATCCCGGCTCCCCGCCGGTTCCGGCCCCACCGGCGAAGGCCCGTCGCGGGTGGGGCCGGGGCATGTCATGACCAAAAACCGCATACGGAGATGACAGGCGCGGCCGCGCCCGCTACCGTCGGCTCGACACTCGCGCGTGCGGAGGGCAGCCGGTCCATGCCAGACACAACCCAGCAGGAGGCCGGACGCGGCCTCTGGTGCGGATTCGCCGCCTACGGCATATGGGGGCTCTTCCCGCTGTTCTGGCCGCTGCTGGAGCCCGGCGCCGCCGACGACATCCTGGCCAACCGGATGGTCTGGTCGCTGGTCGCGGTGGTCCTGCTGCTGGTCGCCCAGCGGCACTGGGGCTGGATCCGCCCGCTGCTCCGCCAGCCCCGCCGGCTCGCGATGCTGGGCGCCGCCGCCACGGTGATCTCGATCAACTGGGGCGTCTACATTTGGGGCGTCAACACCGGGCACGTGGTGGAGACCAGCCTCGGCTACTTCATCAACCCGCTGGTCACCATCGCCTTCGGCGTCCTGGTGCTCAAGGAGCGGCTGCGCCGGGCCCAGTGGGTGGCGGTCGGCATCGGCGCGCTCGCGGTGGCGGTGCTGGCCGTCGGCTACGGGCGGCCGCCGTGGATCGCGCTGACCCTGGCGTTCTCCTTCGCCACCTACGGGCTGCTGAAGAAGAAGGTCGGACTGAGCGGGCTGGAGAGCCTGGCCGCCGAGAGCGCCTTCATGTTCCCCTTCGCCCTCGGCTACCTGGTGTACCTGGAGGTCGCCCACCGCGGCACCTTCGGCCACACCGTGCCCGGCGAGTACGGATGGGGCCACACCGGACTGCTGATGCTCAGCGGGGTGATCACCGCCGTTCCGCTGCTGCTCTTCGGCACGGCGGCCGTCCGGGTGCCGCTGAGCGTGCTCGGGCTGCTCCAGTACCTGGCACCGGTGTTCCAGTTCCTGATCGGCATCGCGGTCTTCCACGAGTCGATGCCGCCCGCGCGCTGGGCGGGCTTCACCCTGGTGTGGGCCGCGCTCGTGGTGCTCACCTGGGACGCGCTGCGGCGGCTCCGGACCGACCGGGCCCGGACCGCTGCCACTGCCACTGCCACTGCCGCCACTGCCGCCGCCGCTCCTTCCGCAGCGGCCGACGCGGCGACCGGGGCCACCGCGGCGGCCTCGGCGGCCGACGCCGTGCCGGTCAGGCCGTGATGTCCCGCGCGGTGAACCGCGACCAGGACGCCGAGCCGAACACCGCCACATAGGCGGCCTGCAGCCCGAGGTTCTTCAGCACCCCGTCCCACTCCATCGGCGCCCGCAGCAGATCGCCGAAGGTGAGCCAGTGGTGGGTGAAGAGGAACGGCTGGATCGCGTGCAGCTGCGGGAAGCTGTCCAGGATCTGCACGGTGATCACCAGGCCGACCGTCGCCGCCATCGCCGCGATGCCGCTGCCGGTGAGGGTCGAGATGAACAGCCCGATCGCGACCAGCCCGGCCAGTGAAGCGGCCACCACCGCGGCCACCAGGACCGCCCGCAGCAGCGCCGACCCCAGGCCGATGGTCTCGCCGGAGATCAGCGTGACGTCGCCGACCGGGAACAGCGCCGCCCCGGTGATCACCGCCGCCGTGGCGACGGTGACCGTCGCCGCCAGGCAGAACACCAGCCCGGCGGTGAACTTGGCGGCCAGCAGCCTGGTCCGCCCGGCCGGCGCCACCAGCAGGTAGCGCAGGGTGCCGGTGGCCGCCTCGCCGGCCACCGAGTCCCCGGCGACCACCCCGACCGTCATCGGCAGGAACACCGGCAGCGCCACCGCGAGGGCCGTGAACACCAGGAACAGACCGTTCTGGGTGACCTGGGCGATGAACGCCGGACCCTCGCCGCCGCGCGGCCCGTCGGTCTCGATCCGGACCACCACACCGATCAGGACCGGCAGCAGGGCCAGGATCCCCAGCAGCACGATGGTCCGCAGCCGGCGGAAGGTCAGCACCAGCTCGCTGCGGAACAGCGCCAGGAACCCGGCCGCCGTCTGCGGGCGCCGTCCGTGCGCCGCCGCCGCGACCGGGGGCACCGCCCCGGCCGGCACCGCCTCAGCCCGCGACATCGAAGCCCTCCCCGGTCAGCGCCACGAAGGCGTCCTCCAATGTGCCCCGCTCCACGCCGAAGCCGTGGACCCGGACCTCCGCCGCGACCAGCGCCGCGCAGAGCCCTGGCAGCGCGTCCTCGGCGAGCGCGCCCAGCTCGCCGTCCACCCGGTTCTCGGTGATCCGGAGCTCGGTGACCTTGTGCGCGAGCAGCACCTCGCCCGCCCGGTGGGTGTCGGGAGTCCGCACCACCAGCCGGCCCCGGGCCCGGGCGGCCAGCTCGGTGACGGTGCCCTGCACCAGCAGCCGGCCGCGCGACATCACGGCGGCATGGGTGCAGACCTGCTCGATCTCGTCCAGCAGGTGCGAGGAGAGGAAGACCGTGGTGCCCTCGGCCGCGACCTCGCGGACCAGGGCCCGGATCTCCCGCATGCCCTGCGGGTCCAGGCCGTTGGTGGGCTCGTCCAGGACGAGCAGCTCGCGCGGCTGGAGCAGCGCCGAGGCCAGGCCGAGCCGCTGCTTCATGCCCAGCGAGTAGGCGCGGGCCTTCTTGCCGGCCGCGGCGGTCAGCCCCACCCGGTCCAGGGCCTCGGTGACCCGCCGCTGCCGGGTCCGCGGGTCGGCGGTCGGGTCGGCGGCGTCGAACCGGGCCAGGTTGTCCCGGCCGGAGAGGAAGCCGTACAGCGCGGGCCCCTCGATCAGCGCGCCGACCCGGGGCAGTACGGAGGAGACCGACTGCGGCATCGGCTCGCCGAGCACCGCGGCGACCCCGGAGGTCGGGGCGATGAGCCCCATCAGCATCCGGATCGTGGTGGTCTTGCCGGAGCCGTTCGGCCCGAGGAAGCCGAAGACGGAGCCCCGGGGGACGCTCAGGTCCAGCCCGTCCACGGCGAGCTGGCCGCCGCGGAACCGCTTGGTCAGGCCCCGGGTGCTGATCACATCGTCGGACCGGTGGGAGCTCGAAGCGGCACGGGGGGCCGGGCGCGTCACCGCACCCGGCCCCCCGGCCGGCTCCGTAACGTCCCCCGTTACGGAAGCCTGGGCCACTACTTCACCCCGGCCGCACTCTGCAGCACCGGCAGGGTCACCGCGCCCGCGAACACCCGGCCGTCGTCGGTGACGAGCACGTTCAGCACCTTGGTGCTGATCAGCGAGCCGCCGGCGACCGGCTTGCCGAGCGACTTGACCAGCGAGAGCGGGTTCTGCAGCTTGCCGCCGCCGCCCGGGCCGTGCCCGCCCTTGCCGCGCGGGCCCTTGCCCTCGGCCGGGACGAACACGTCGTTGCCGGGAAGCTTGACGGAGAGCACCGCCGTCCAGCCCTCGCCGATCACGTTCACACCGTCGGCGGCGGCCTTGGCCTCCTCCGGGGTCACCTCGGCGCGCGGCGCGGCGTCGGCCTTGCGCTCCGTCACCTTGGCGCCCTTGGGCACGGTGAACTCGAAGGTCTTCGCCGACGGTGCCGCGAACGACACATCGGTGAAGTGGACGTCCAGCACGGTGCTGCCGTCCGTCCCCTTGACCACGACCGACAGCGGCACGCCGTTGTCGGCGGCCACCGCGATCCGGACCTCGCCGATCGTCGAACCGGACCCGGTGGGCTTCACGCTCAGCCGGTAGGCCTTCTGCCCGGCCACGTTCACGGTGCCGTCCACGGCGACGGTGGTGGTGCCCGCGCTCGCGCCCAGGAACTGCTGGGCCGCCTCCTGCGGGGTGGTCGGCACCCCGGTCAGCGGGCCCTTGCCCGGGTGGCCGTCCGCCCTGGCGTCCGGCCGGGCCCCGGTCAGGTGCACGGCCTCGTTGCTGCTGCTGTCCCAGGTCCACACCTGGTCGCCGTTGCGGATCACCTCGTAGCCGGCCAGCTGCTCCAGCAGGCCGATCCGCTGCCGGTCGGGCCCGTCCACCGCGACCCGCAGCCGGTGCTCGCCACCGAGCAGGCCGGTCAGCTTCGCCGTCGGGTCGGCGCCCGACGACTTGCCCCCGGAACCCCCGCCCGGGGCGCCGCCGGCGAGGCCGCCGGCCGCCGCACCCAGCAACTGGCTCGGCACACCGAGGTCGGCCGCGACCGACACCGTGCCGGTCAGCGTCTCCGCCTGGGAGCCGAGCACCTTCGCCACCAGCTGCTCCGCCGTCAGCGCGGGCAGCTCCGGCGGCGAGGAATCCGCCAGCGCCGGTACCAGCCCCACCCCGGCGGCGATCGCGGCCGTGACCGCCAGCGGCACCGCGACGCGCACCAGCGTGCGTCGGCGGGACCGGTAGGGAGCCCCGTCCTGCCACTCGTCCGCCGGGCCGCTGCCCGCGGTCGCCCTGTCGTCCGTCATCCGTCCAACCCCTCCGTCAGTGACCGACTGTCCCTGGGTATCCATTAGACGGTCCCGCGTCGCCCGCGTCATCGCCCTGCAGGGTTGGATCCGGGTCGACCTCGCGTCGCAGCCGACCCTGATGCCCCCTCAGGGTCGTCTCCTCCGAACGTACGAGGAACGTACGTGAACTGGCGTAGGGTCGCGGCATGGACGCATCCAACACTCCGACCGCCAACGCGATGCGCCGCGCCCTGCGCCGCGCCCGGGACGGTGTCGCGCTGGACGCGACCGAGGCGGCGGTACTGCTCCGGGCCAGGGGCGAGGACCTGCGCGACCTCTGCGCCTCCGCCGCCCGGGTCCGCGACGCCGGCCTCGAAGCGGCCGGGCGCCCCGGCGTCATCACCTACTCCAGGAGCGTGTTCATCCCGCTCACCCGGCTCTGCCGGGACAAGTGCCACTACTGCACCTTCGTGACCGTCCCCGGCAAGCTCCGCCGGGCCGGCCACGGGATGTACATGTCCCCGGACGAGGTGCTGGAGGTCGCCCGCAGGGGCGCCGCGCTCGGTTGCAAGGAAGCGCTCATCACCCTCGGCGACAAGCCCGAGGACCGCTGGCCCGAGGCCCGCGAGTGGTTGGACGCGCACGGCTACGACGACACCGTCGCCTACGTCCGCGCCATGTCGATCCGCATCCTGGAGGAGACCGGGCTGCTCCCGCACCTCAACCCCGGGGTGCTGAGCTGGACCGACTTCCAGCGGCTCAAGCCGGTCTCCGCCTCGATGGGGATGATGCTGGAGACCACCGCCACCCGGCTGTGGAGCGAGCCCGGCGGCCCGCACCACGGCTCGCCCGACAAGGAGCCGGCGGTCCGGCTCCGGGTGCTGGAGGACGCCGGCCGCAGCTCGGTGCCGTTCACCAGCGGCCTGCTGATCGGCATCGGCGAGACGTACGAGGAGCGCGCCGAGTCGCTGTTCGCGCTGCGCCGGGTCTCCCGGGCCTACCACGGCATCCAGGAACTGATCCTGCAGAACTTCCGCGCCAAGCCGGACACCGCGATGCGCGGCATGCCGGACGCGGAGCTGGACGAGCTGGTCGCCACCGTCGCGGTGGCCCGGCACATCATGGGCCCCTCCGCCTGTCTGCAGGCCCCGCCGAACCTGGTGGACGGCGAGTACGAGCGGCTGATCGACGCCGGTATCGACGACTGGGGCGGCGTCTCCCCGCTGACGCCCGACCACGTCAACCCGGAGCGCCCCTGGCCGCAGATCGACAGGCTGGCCGAGCGTTCGGCGGCGGCCGGCTTCGAGCTGCGCGAGCGGCTCGCCGTCTACCCCGAGTACGTCCGGCACGGCGAGCCCTGGCTGGACCCGCGGGTGCTGCCGCACGTCCGGGCACTGGCCGACCCGGAGACCGGACTGGCCCGCCCGGACGCGGTGGTCACCGGACACCCCTGGCAGGAGCCGGAGGACCTGCCGGAGTCCTACGGCCGCACCGATCTGCACAGCACCATCGACACCGAGGGCCGGACCGGCGACCGGCGGGCCGACTTCGAGGACGTCTACGGCGACTGGGAGGTGCTGCGGGAGCAGGCCGCCGCCTCGGCCGCCCCCGGCCGGACCGGAGCCCCGGAGCGGCTGGACGACGAGGTCAGGACCGCCCTCGCGGTGGCGGCCGACGACCCGACCCGGCTCACCGACGAGCAGGCGCTGGCGCTGTTCCAGGCGGACGGCCCGGCCCTGGACGCGCTGTGCCGGATCGCCGACGCCGTCCGCCGGGACGCGGTCGGCGACGAGGTCACCTACTGCGTCACCCGGAACATCAACTTCACCAACGTCTGCTACACCGGCTGCCGGTTCTGCGCCTTCGCCCAGCGCCGCACCGACGCCGACGCCTACAGCCTCTCGCTGGACCAGGTCGCCGACCGGGCCGCGCAGGCCTGGGAGGTCGGCGCCACCGAGGTCTGCATGCAGGGCGGCATCCACCCGGACCTGCCCGGCACCGCCTACTTCGACATCGCCCGGGCGGTGAAGGAGCGGGTCCCGGGGATCCATGTGCACGCCTTCTCGCCGATGGAGGTGGTCAACGGCGCGACCCGGACGGGTCTGTCGATCCGCGACTGGCTGCAGCGGGCCAAGGAGTCCGGCCTGGACAGCATCCCGGGCACGGCCGCCGAGATCCTGGACGACGAGGTCCGCTGGGTGCTCACCAAGGGCAAGCTGCCGGCCGCGACCTGGGTGGAGGTCGTCAGCACCGCGCACGAGCTCGGCCTCCGCTCCTCCTCCACGATGATGTACGGGCACGTGGACACCCCCGCGCACTGGGTGGGCCACCTGCGGCTGCTCGCGGAGATCCAGCAGCGCACCGGCGGCTTCACCGAGTTCGTGACGCTGCCGTTCATCCACACCAACGCCCCGGTCTACCTGGCCGGGATCGCCCGGCCCGGACCGACCGCTCGGGACAACCGCGCGGTGATCGCGATGGCCCGGCTGCTGCTGCACCCGCACATCCCCAACATCCAGACCAGCTGGGTGAAGCTGGGCGCCGAGGGCGCGGCGGAGATGCTCCGCTCGGGCGCCAACGACCTCGGCGGCACGCTGATGGAGGAGACCATCTCGCGGATGGCCGGTTCGGCGTACGGCAGCTACAAGTCGGTCCGGGACCTCCAGGCGATCGCCGAGGCGGTCGGACGGCCGCACCGGCAGCGCACCACGACCTACGGGGAGGTGCCGGCCGAGCGGCTGGCCGCCGCGCTGGCCTCGGACGGACACCTGCCCGACCTGCTGCCGCTGGTCGACTGAGCCCGTCCGGCCGGTACCGGGCGAAACCCGGGGAGTCCGGCGGGTGGTGGAACATCCGGTGGTGATCCGGTGGAGCGGGAACCCTGCCGGGCTGTTCGGGCATTCGAATACAGTGCGAGGGCGCGCGACCGGCCGTGCGTCGCGCGTCCCTCCCGCTCCCGGACGAAAGGCGCTTGCCGTGATGCCACTGTGGTCCCGCGCCCAGCAGCAGGACTTCCGCAGCCGGGTGCGGGGATGCCTGCTCGGCGGAGCGATCGGTGACGCACTCGGCGCGGGCGTGGAGTTCGAGTCCCTGGAGAAGATCCGCGCCGCGCACGGCCCGCTCGGCGTCACGGGGTACGTCCCGGCCTACGGGCGGCTGGGCGCGGTCACCGACGACACCCAGATGGTGCTGTTCACCCTCGACGGGCTGATACGCGCGCACATCCGCCGGGACACCGGCAGCTGGCACCCGCCCACCGACGTCCACCGCGCCTACCTGCGCTGGGCCGTCACCCAGCGGGACTGGGGCCCGGACGAGCGCCGGGACGACCTCGGCTGGCTCGGCCGGGAGGAGTGGCTGTACGCGCAGCGGGCGCCGGGCCAGGCCTGCCTGTCCGGCCTCTCCGGGCCGGACGCCGAGCGCCTGGGCACCCTGGAGGCGCCGAAGAACCCGCACTCCAAGGGCTGCGGCACGGTGATGCGGGCGGCGCCGTTCGGGCTGCTGACCACCTGGGAGCCGGGCCTGGTGTTCCAGCTGGCGGTGGAGTGCTCGGTGCTGACCCACGGACACCCCACCGGCTACCTCTCGGCCGGGGCGCTGGCGGTGATCGTCCAGACCGTGGCCCGGGGCGGCACCCTGGAGGAGGGCGTGCACCTGGCGCTCGCGCTGCTGTCCGAGCGGCCGGCGCACGAGGAGACCACGGCGGCGCTGCGGGCCGCGCTGGACGCGGTGCGGGCGGGGGAGCCCTCCGCCGAGCGGGTCGAGGCGCTGGGGGAGGGCTGGGTCGCGGAGGAGGCGCTGGCGATCGGGGTGTACTGCGCGCTGGTCGCGCACGATGTCCGGTCCGGGCTGCTGCTGGCGGTGAACCACTCGGGGGACAGCGACTCCACCGGCGCGGTCTGCGGCAACCTGCTCGGGGTGCTGCACGGCGACACCGCGCTGCCGCCCGGTCTGGTGGCGGGTCTGGAGGGGCGCGGGGCGCTGCTGGAGCTGGCCGACGACTTCGTGCTGGAGCTGATGCACGGGCCCGAGCTGCACAGCCGGGACAGCGCGGAGGGCGCGGCCTGGGCGGCCCGCTACCCGGTGCTCGGCTGATCCTCCGCCGTCGGGCCGGGGAGCGCTTGTCGGGGGCATGCCTCCGGACGCCGAGATGCCCGTAGCGGTGGCCGCCGCCCCGGGGGAGGGCGACGGACACCGCTACGGGCACCTGGGCCGGGAACCGGCACGAGGTCGATCAGAGGCTGCCGAACGCTCCGGCACCCGCGGCGGCGGCGAACGCGTTCCAGGCCTCGGGGGAGAAACTCAGCTGCGGCCCCTCCGGGTCCTTGGAGTCACGGACTGCCACCCGGTCGGCGGCCGGCACCCTGATCTCCACGCACGCGCCGTTGCCGCCGCTGTGACTGCTCTTGCGCCAGCTCGTCCTGTTCTCGATGGTGGTGCTCATCGGTGGTATCCCTCTTCAAGGTCGGCTATCAGTGAGCGGGTCTCCGCCACCCCGAGCGCGGCCGCCCGCAGGTGGTCGTAGAGACTGGTATAGCGGCGCACGTCGGCCTCCTTCTCCAGGTAGAGATCGCTCGTCACCCCTTCGAAGTAGACAACCGTCGAATCGGCTGACTCCGGGAACTCCAGCAGGGAGAATGTCCCGGTCATTCCGGGGTGGGCACCGTGCGAGAACGGTATGACCTGGATGGTGATGTTGGGGCGCTGGCTCAGCTCCAGCATGTGCTTCAGCTGGTGGGCCATCACTTCCCTGCTGCCGACCTCCCGGCGCAGCACGGCCTCGTCTATCACCGTCCACAGGCTGCCCAGCGGGTTCTCGCCGTTGACCCGGTCCTGGCGCTTCATCCGGACCTGCACCCGGCGCTGGACGGAGAGGGCGTCGGTGTCCGGCTGGGTGCCCTCGACCACGGCCTGGGCGTACTGCTCGGTCTGCAGCAGCCCGGGCACGAAGGAGGACTCGTAGGCGCGGATCGACGAGGCCTCCGCCTCCAGCCCGATGTAGACGCTGTACGGGGTGGGCATGTCGTTGAAGTCGTGCCACCAGCCGCGCTGCCGGGACTCCCGGGCCATCTCCATCAGGCTGGCCCGCATCGCCTCGTCGGTGACGCTGTAGACGTCGCACAGGTCGCGGACGTCGCGCTGGCTGATGCTGCGGCGGCCGTTCTCCAGGCGGCTGATCTTCGACTGGGAGACCATCAGCCGGCCGGCGACCTCCTCCGCGGTCATCCCCGCCGCGTCCCGGAGCTTGCGCAGCTCCGAGCCGAGGCGTCGACGGCGCACCGTGGGATTGATGTTCGCGGACACGTCGGCCTCCGGTCGGACCTCTGGTGATCGTTGGAACGGAAGTCCTCGGAACACGGTGGAAATCTGGATCAACCCCCTGACGTTGTGCAGCATGTCACCCCGGATCAGGTCGGCGCCGGGAAATCCCGCGAGCGCAGTAGAACAGATCATCGGAAAAGCGCTTCGGCGAGACAGCGGGCGCCTCCGGATGGTAGAGGCGCCACGGTCCGGTCCGGTGGTGGGGTGACGGCGTGACGGATGTGGTGCGGATGCGGCTCGGGGCCGCGCAGGTGCTGGTGGCACGTGCGGGGGCGGTATGCGGCCGGGGGTCCGGGTGGGGGGTGGACCGACTCGGGGGGACGGCGGAGGGGCGGTCGCCCGGCGACTTCCGTCGCGGGCGACCGCCCCTTCTCACTGCCTGGTGATGCCGGTTGCTCGGCGCCCCCGAGGGGCGTGAGCGGTTCGGCGTGCGCTGCCGTTCGCGCTGGTGCGCGTTCGGCGCACGGGGTGGTTCGGGTGCCCGCGGGACCTCGGGCCGAGCATGTGGCCCGGACCGGGGCCCGAACGGGGGTCCGAACGGGGGTCCGGGCCGTGGTCCTGGCGGGGGCCCCGGTGCGGCCCCCGGTGCGGTCCCCGGTGGGTGTCCGGCCTCGGCGGGAGCCTCAGCGGACGCCGACGCGGGACGCCGCGACCCGGCCGCCGCCGCTGCCGCGCCCGGCCGCCGAGCGCTGACCGGCCCGGCCTCCCGAGCTCGACGGCGCCGCAGTTGCCTGGGCGGAACGGTTCTGCTGGCTCGGCAGGCCGTTCTGCACGTCCATCACGGCGTGCGCGACCATCCCGCCCAGCGGGTCGTAGCGGATCAGATCGCGCAACCGGGACCGTGAGGACCGGCCCTCGTTGCCCGGGTAGAGGTGCTTGCCCAGACCGACCGAGTGCGCCAGGGCGGCGAGCGCGGCCGTCCGCGGGTCCGGCGGCACGCCGGTGCGGATCGCGGTGTCCAGTCGCTGCTTGATCGCGGCGTTGGTGCAGTCGTCCGACGCCTGGTAGCGGATCGTCGGCAGCACCCCGCACACCTGACCGGGCACGGCGGTCACCATGCCGCAGCGCTCCAGGTGTGCCAGGTAGGTCTGCCGCAGCCCCAGCCGGGGCCCGCCGATCCAGTGCGTGGCGCGGACCGGGCTGCCGCGTCGCCGCAGCAGCTCGAGTGCGTGGTCGAGTGTCGGGTCACCGGTCGGCCGTGGAAGCACCACGGCGATTCGGTCACCCTCAGGAACGATCCGTCCGGCCAGGGACAGCTCGACCAGCTGTGCCCCGGCGAGTCCGAGGTCGAGGGTCTGCGGCTGCGCAGTGGTGCCCGTGGCCGGGTCCAAAGCGAGCAGCAAGAGTTCCTCGGGAACAGTTCTGCGGCTCTTGCCCATCCAAGCCTCCCCGCGTGGATGGGAAACAGCGTGACGCCTCTCACACGGGCTTGTCGAGTACGCCTCCGAATCGTGACCTTGCGATCGACCGGGGGAACCACCCGTGGCGGGCCCGGCGTCTGACCGTTGAACAGGCCGCGGTGCGGCCGCGCCGCGCCAATAACCGCCGGTCGGGCGGGGTGTGGGCGACCGGATCGGTCGCCGGTGGCGGAGACTGTACAGGTACACGGGGCGGGGTACCGGCTTCCCGAAATCGGGTCGGCCGGTGCCCCGCCGGGCGTTGAGGAGGCTGGGTTACGTGGGCGAGTCCCCCGACAGGGTGCTGCGGGACGGCGATCGGGCGCGGGAACGGGACGGCGAACCGGCCGGGTCCGGCGCGGCCGAGGAGGCGGCCGCGCCGGCGGTGGACCGGGCGGCGGACGAGGTGGCGGACGGGGCGGTGGAGCCGGAGCCGGGCACCGCCGCCGAGTCCGCGGGCGCCGTCGACGCCCCGTCCGGCGACAACCCCTCCGCGGACACCCCGTCCGGCGACTCGGGCGATGCCCGGGAGGCCGCCCCGGCCCCCGCCGACAGTGGATCGGGCCGGCCCGCCAAGCCCGCCACGGTGCAGCTTCGCGTCCGGGATTCGGACACCCGGACGACCGCGCTGCGGATGCCCGTGGACCAGGCGACCACCGCGCTGCGGATGCCGTCGGACGACGCGACCACGGCGCTGCGCCTGCCGTCCGACGACGCCACCACCGCGCTTCGCCTGCCGAAGGAGGCGCGCAGGCCGTCCGGGGCCACCGCGATCGGCTCGGCCGAGCGGGCGGAGGAGGCCGCCGGGGACGGGTCCGACGCGCCGGACCGCCCGACCGGCACCGACCCCCGTCTCGCCATTCGGAAGGCGCCGACGGCGGCGGGCGGGCCCACCGGGTCCACCGGTCGCACCGAGGGCAAGGCCGAGTCCGAGGGCGAGGCCGAGGCGGAACCTGCCGGGAGCGAGGCGGACACCGACGGGCAGCCGGAGTCCGCGTCCGCCCCCGCCCCCGCGTCCGCCTCCGCCCCGGCGCCCGTCTCCCCGGCGACGGCTGCGGCCGACCCGGCGGAACCGGCCGCCCCGGCCGTGCGGGCCGAGAAGTTCGAGAAGCGGGAGGACGCCGAACGGACCCGGATGCTGCGCCTCCCCGCCGCCGCGGACACCGTCCCGAAGCCGCCCGCCCCGAAGCCGGTCCCGGAGCCCGAACCGGAGCCGGGGCCCGGGCCGACCCCGGAGCCGCGCCCCGTGCCGGCTCCCGTCCCGCCGCCCGCGCCCGAACCGCTGCCGCTGCCCGAACCCGCGCCGCTGCCCGCCCCCGAACCCGCGCCGCTGCCCTTCCCGGAGTCCACCTCCGAGGCGATGGACGTACTGGCCACGCTCAACGGCCGACCGGTCTCGCCGCTGCGCCGCGCGCTCAAGCGGATCACCATCTGGACGGTCTTCCTCGCCGTCGTCCTCGGCGCGGCGGTCACCGCCCAGCTCCTCCGCCCGCTGCCGGACACCAAGGTCCGGATGACCGCCGCCGGCGGCTTCGGCTTCGCCGGCGACCCGCTCGACCTGGCCTGGCCCGCCAAGGGCCAGTCGGCCGCCGGGGTGGTCGGCGTCGGCAGCCTGGGCAGCTCGGGCCCGGAGACCCCGGCCTCGATCGCCAGTGTCACCAAGGTCATGAACGCCTACCTCATCCTTCAGGCGCACCCGCTGAAGAAGGGCGAGGGCGGTCCGAAGATCACCGTCGACAAGCAGGCCGCCCAGGAGTCCGGCAACGTCGACGAGTCCCGGGTCACCCTGACCGAGGGGCAGCAGCTCAGCCAGTACCAGGCGCTGGAGCTGCTGATGCTGCCCTCCGCCAACAACGTGGCCCGGCTGCTGGCGCGCTGGGACTCCGGATCGGAGGAGGCGTTCGTCAAGAAGATGAACGACACCGCCGCCGGGTTCGGCATGACCAGCACCACCTACACCGACCCGGCCGGCTTCAACGCCGAGACCAGGAGCACGGCCAAGGACCAGCTGAAGCTGGCCGAGCAGGTGATGCAGGACGAGATCTTCCGGCAGATCGTGTCGACCCCGGACACCACCTTCAACAACCAGAAGATCTCCAACACCAACACGCTGATCTCGCCCAAGAACGGCATCATCGGCGTCAAGACCGGCTCCAGCACCCCGGCCGGCGGCTGCCTGATGTGGGCCGCGTTCAAGGACGTCGCCGGTGTGCGGCGGCTGATCCTCGGCGTCACCCTGGGGCAGCCGGCGACCGCCGCCGAGCCCAGCATCCTCAAGGTGGTGCAGAGCGTCAGCGCCAAGCAGATCCAGGCTGCCCAGAACGGGCTCACCGGTCAGACCCTGGCCAAGCAGGGCGACGTGGTCGGCCGGATCGACGACGGCCTCGGCGGGTCCGTCCCGGTCGTCGCCGCGCAGGACCTCTCGGTGGCCGGCTTCCCCGGCATCACCGGCACCCTGGTGCTGGACCCGCTGAAGGTCGGGCACCGGGTGACGGCCGGGACCCAGGTCGGTGTGCTGCGGTCGGGTGAGGGCGCCAACAAGGTCGAGGTGCCGGTCGTGCTGAAGTCCGACCTCGCCCCGCCGTCCATCCTGGCCCGGCTGACCCGGGCCCTCTGAGGTCCGTCGGCCCGGACGCCGTGCCCGGCCCGGGCACGGCGTCCGGGCGAGGTCGGTGGGGCGGGCCCGCGCTCAGGCGCGCCGCCCGCCCCACCGGCCCGGCTCGGTGCGCGAGCCCAGGAACTCGGCGACGACCTCCTCCTCGGCCACCACCCGGCCCAGCGCGATCGCCAGCGTCACCCCGGTGAACACCACGATCAGCCAGGACAGCGAGGTGAACACCACGCCGTAGGGGCCGAACTGGCCGATGCTGCGGCTCATCGCGCTCGGCAGGTAGATCCGCGAGGCCACCCCGACCCCGACCACCGCCACCCCGCAGAGCACCGCCCCCGGCAGCAGCGGCAGCCAGCGCACCCGGCCGCCCAGCAGCAGGTGCTGGGTCCACCACCAGAGCGCCGTCCCCCCCAGGAAGGTCAGCGGGACGCCGAGCCAGGCGCCCAGGCCGAAGCCCTCCCGGACCGGGGTCTGGCACACCAGGCAGACCAGCCAGACCATCAGCCAGACCAGCCAGCGCCAGGCCGCCACCCTGGTGCCCGACTTGGGCAGCTCCCAGCAGCGTTCGCAGACCCGCTGCATGGCCCGGCTGAGCGCCGTCGCCGAGAGCAGGGTCACCAGCGCGCCGATCACCCCGAAGCCGGTGTCCTCCTCGTGGCCGGCGCCGAGCAGCTGCTGGACGGACTGCGCGGCCGCGCCCTGGAGCCCCAGCTCCTTGCGCAGCGAGTGCACCAGCCCGTCCCGGATGGCCGCGGGGGTGAACACCGAGATCACGAACAGCGCGGGCAAGGCGCTCAGGAAGGCCTGGGCGGCCAGCCGGGTCGCGCAGTCCAGCAGGTTCACCCGGAACAGCTGGCGCAGGGCGCGGCCCACCAGCGGGACCTGATGGGGCAGCTCGCGCGCCGTGCCGGCCAGGGCCGTCGACCGCTGCTTCCACCGCTCCGTGCGCCGGGCCGCCGGACGTTCCGGCGGAGGGCCCTGCCGCTCGGGAGGCTGCTCGCTCGGCTGCTCGCTCACGGACGGTCCTCCCGACCTGGTCGCCGTGCTCCATGGTCGCCCGGGCCCAGGCGTGCCGCATCCGGGCCGCGCCGCGCCCCGCAGGCCGGTGGCCCCGCAGGTCGGTGCCCGGCGGGTCGGTGCGCCGCGCGGGGGTCAGCGGCCGGCGCCGGCCCCGTCCAGCAGCGCGAGCGTCATCCCGCCCAGCGGCGTCACCTGTTGCGGCGGGCCGAACCGGCTCCGCAGGGCGGCCGCCTCGTCACCGGGTACCTCGGCGAGCGGATCGGCGGTGTCGCCCAGCACGACCAGCCAGGTGCGGTTCCCGGAGCCGGTGCAGTCCGCGGGCCTCGGGCACGGTATCGGGAAGAGGTCCCCGGCCGGGACGGCCCCGCTCGCCACGAACAGGGGATAAGGCCGCACCTCCTCCGGCAGGTAGTAGGAGACACCGGGGCCGACCATCGACCAGGCCTGGTCGCCGATCGGCACCGCCAGCCCGTCCCCGGGCCGGTAGCCGGCCGCTATCAGCCGGGCCACCTCCTGGTAGGGCTCCTTGGACTGCGCGTGCGATCCCGGGTAGCGCACCACCGACTGCCGGGGCAGCGCCGTCATCCCGGTCACCGCCACCGCACCGACCGCGAGCAGCAGCCCGGCCGCCCGCAGGTCCGGCCTGGTCCGGCCGGGCTTGGCCGCCGCCGTCACCGCCGCGTACACGGCGCCGATCCCGCAACCCGCCAGCGCCGCCCAGGCGGGGACCGTGAACAGGAGGTACCGGTCGAGGAAGTACGAGGTGGTGCCGCGCGAGAGCGTCCAGACCGCCAGCGCCGGCAGCACCGCGAGCAGCAGCAGCCGCAGCGCCGGACCGCGCCGCCCGGGCAGCACCAGGGCCAGCACCGCCAGAAGCAGGAAGACATGGAACACCCGGGCCGAGCCGAACAGCGGCTCGCCGAAGTGCCACAGCTGTTGCACGCTCGGCCGGGCGAGCCAGCCCAGCTGCCGCTCGGACTGCTGGCGGCCGAGGAGCGCGACCGGCAGCACCGCCACGACCAGGGCGGCGAGCACCACGGCCAGGCGGCCGAGCAGCCGTCGCAGCTCCGGACCCCGGGCCGCCCGCAGGTGGGGCGCGACCAGCGCGGCCTGCCCGACCAGGGCGCTCAGGGAGACCAGGTGCGCGGCGCCGGCCACCGCCATCGCCAGCCCGTACGCGATCCACCGCCAGGGCGTCGACCGGTCCAGCGCGCGCAGCAGGAACCAGGTCGCGGCCGCGACGGCGCAGGTCACCAGGGCGTAGGAGCGGGCCTCCTGCGCGTACCGGGAGATCAGCGGCACGGTCGCGAAGAGCAGTCCGGCGCAGGTGCCCGCGACCCGGCCGCCGAACAGCCGCGCGGCGGTCAGCGCGGTGAACGCGGCCGCGCCCGCCATGGCCAGGACCGAGGGCAGCCGCAGGGCCGTCACCGAGTCGCCGAACACCGTGATCCAGCCGTGCAGCAGGACGTAGTAGGTGCCGTTGCTGGCGTCGACGTGCTGCAGCATCCGCAGCAGCTCACCGAGCGGGCGGACGGCGGACGTCCAGGTCGCCACCTCGTCCCGCCACAGGGTGGGGGTCCCCAGCCGGTAGCCGCCGACGATCAGCATCGCCAGCGCCGGAACCAGCCACGTCGCCGGTCCGGCCACCCGTGCCGCCCGGCGGACGGATCTCTCGTACCACCGCTCGCCCGCCACCATCTGCCGCCCCCGCCTCTGTCCACCGGCCGGACGGCCCCGGGGCCGAGGGCCGTCAAGTCCCGTCCTCCCAGGCTAACCGGCGCTCCTGCCGCAGGTGGGGCCACCCCCGGGACCGCTGACCCACCGTCGGCACCGCCGCCCGGGGCCGTCCCCGCCCAACCCTCTCCACCGATCCGCTAGGCTGTCAGCGGTCTTCCCCGCCTCAGTAGCTCAGGGGATAGAGCACGGCTCTCCTAAAGCCGGTGTCGCAGGTTCGAATCCTGCCTGGGGCACAGCGCCGGTTCCGGCGGACGACGTAGTACGCGGGCCCCCTCGGTTTCGACCGAGGGGGCCCGCGGCGTTCCGGTGAGCGGTTGTCGGTCGGGGCGGTCGTCGGCCCGGGGCGGTCGTCGGTGCGGAGGGTTCTCAGCGCAGGAGGCCGTCGGGCCGGTCGGGGACGGGGTCGGCGGAGGGGTCCGCCGAGGCAGCGGGCGGGGCGTCGTCGGAGCGGGCGTCCGGGAGGTCTTCCGCCGGGTCGTCCGAGGGGTCGGTGTCGCGGGGCGGGCGGGCGGAGGAGACGAGGACCCGCTGGACGCGGGGGCGGGTGCGCCAGTCCACCCGGCGGAAGTCACGGGCGAGGGCGCCTGGGCGGGCGAGTTCGACCAGGACGGTGACGGCGCCGAGGACGATGCCGGCGGCGAGCCAGCCGGCCAGGACGTCGGTGGTCCAGTGGACACCGAGGAAGACCCGGGAGCCGCCGATCGCGAGGACGGTCAGTGCGGCGGTCGTGCTGGCGGTGGTCCGGCCGGCGCGGCGGGCCCGGGGCCAGAGCAGGCCGACCAGCACCGCACAGGTGATCGCGGAGGCCATCGCGTGCCCGGAGGGGAAGGCGGGACCGTCGGCGTGCGCGACCGGGTCGGAGAAGGCCGGGCGGTGGCGGCCGAAGGAGAGCTTCAGCACCCACTGGCCGCCCCAGCCGATCAGGGTCTGGGCCGCCACCCAGCCGGCCAGGGTCCGGGCACCGATCAGCCAGAGCCAGAGCGCGACGACGCCGAGGACGCCGCGCATGGTGATCGTCCCGCCGATGTCGGAGAACATCTGCACCGAGGCCGTCCACACGGTGTGATCGGCCGCGTAGCGGTGCAGATCGCCGGTCAGCTCGCGGTCGAACCGGGCGAGCGGGCTCCAGCCGGTCTGCACCAGGGCCGCGAGGGCGGCGAACAGTCCGGCGCAACAGACCGCGAGTGCCGCGTGCCGGAGCAGGTGGCGATCACGCGCGGTGATGGTGGGCGAGCTGTTGGTCAGGTGCATGGCTGTCACCTTCCCAGCCGCCTGTGCCGAGCGTGCGCTGCGGTGATAGCGATTTGGCATCTTTTGTGCGGAGGATCTGCGTGCGCCGGTGCGGGAGCGCGGGTCCGCGCGGGAACGCGCCCGGCGCCGGCGGGGTTGTGCCTGACGGGGGCCGTGCGCGGGATGCGCCGAAACGGTCCCGAATCGGCACCCGTGGTGCCCGCGCGGTCACCCTCCGTTCGGAATCGGGGATAAATCTCGCAGGATACTGCATCCCTGGAAGAATCTGAGCGACTTGGGAATGTTGTCCGGAATCTGTTCGTTGGATCGTTACGTGTGAGCCCCTCGGGGCCCGCACATCGTGCCCTCCTGGGGGCAGGCAGCCAGAGCTCGGCAACACCAGCAAAAGGGAGCAAGCATGGCCACCCGTGCCGTCGTTCGCGACAGGGCCGACCGGACTCGCGCGGCCCGCCCGACCAACTTCGAGGCCGACCGCGACCTGGTCGGCATGTATCTCGACGAGATCGCCAGGACACCCCTGCTCGATGCCGCCGAAGAGGTCGAGCTCTCGCTGCGGATCGAGGCCGGCGTGTACGCCCAGCATCTGCTGGACGAGGGCGGGCTCCCCGAGGGCGTGCAGCGGGAGGAGCTGGAGGCGATAGCCGAGGACGCCGAGCGCGCCAAGGACGTCTTCATCCGGTCGAACCTCCGTCTCGTGGTCGCCGTAGCCCGGCGCTACCCGCGCAGCGGCCTGCCCCTGCTGGACCTCATCCAGGAGGGCAACGCGGGCCTGGTCCGCGCGGTCGAGAAGTTCGACTACGCCAAGGGCTTCAAGTTCTCCACCTACGCGACGTGGTGGATCCGCCAGGCCATCACCCGGTCGATCGCCGACCAGTCGCGCACCATCCGGCTGCCCGTCCACCTGGTCGAGGAGCTGGGCCGGATCCGGCGGGTGCAGCGGGAGAAGTCGAAGGAGCTGGGCCGTGAGCCCGAGCCGGCCGAGATCGCGGCCGAGCTCGACACCACCGAGACCCGGATCAAGGACGTGCTGGACTGGGCGCGCGACCCGGTCAGTCTGAACATGTCGGTCGACGACGAGGGCGAGACCCAGTTCGGCGACCTGGTCGAGGACACCGGGGCGACGTCCCCCGAGGACGCCGTGATGGTCATGCTCCGCCGCGAGGAGCTGGACGGTCTGATCGGGCGGCTGGACGACCGGACGGCCTCGATCATCCGCTCCCGGTACGGCATGGAGGACGGCCGCGAGCGCACCCTCACCGAGGTGGGCAAGCAGCACGGGCTGACCCGTGAGCGGATCCGCCAGATCGAGAAGCACGCGCTGGCGGAGCTGAAGAAGATCGCCGACCATGCGGGCTTCGAGGCCGCGTAGCGGAGGTGTCCGGAGACGTGGGGCGCGCGGGGTGGCGCGGGCGGGGACGGGTACGGCCCGGTGGGTCCGGTGCGGAGCGGTCCGCACCGGACCCACCGTCGTCCCGGGGCCGTCCCGGGGCCGTTCCGGGGTCGTCCCGGGGCCTTCTAGGCTTGGTGTGCAGGGACGGACGACGACGGGGGACGACGGGAGCGGTGGAGGAGACGATGGCGAAGGATACGACGGACGGTCGGCCGGGCACAGAGCCGGGTACGGAGCCCGGGACGGGGGGCGAGCCGGTGCAGGCCGCTCCGAAGGCGCAGCCGGGTGCGGACGCGGCGGCGAAGGCCCGGCTGATCTTCGGTGACCCGCTGGACCGGCAGTCCCGGGACGACACCGACACCGGGTGGGGCGACCGCCCCGGGGCCGGGGAGAGCGGTGGACGGGGGCTGGACTGGTACCTGAGCCAGCGCCCGCCGCACCACGGGGGCTGACCCGGCACGCGGACCGGCCCGAGGGGAGCGGGGCCGCCGGACCCCGAGTGGGTCGGGGCGCGGCGTGGCGGAGGTCAGCCGGCCCGGCTGACCAGGGCGTCGCGGATCTCGGTGAGCAGCAGGACCTCCTTGGCCTCGGCCTCGGCCTGCACCTCGGCCAGGGTCTTGCGCTTGGCGGTGAACCTGGTCATCGGCAGGATGAGGCAGAAGTAGACGACGGCGGCGGTGATCAGGAACTGCAGGGCCGCGCTGAGCACGCTGCCCCAGAGGATGAGGATTCCGGACGTGACCTCACCGGCGGCGGTCACCTCGCAGGGCCCCTTGATGCAGGAGCTGTAGGACGCGAGGTCCTTGGCCCCGAACGCGCCGACGATCGGATTGATCACGCCTTTGACGAAGGCGTTGACGATGCCGGTGAAAGCCGCACCGATGACTACGGCGACGGCCAGATCGACGACGTTTCCGCGCAGCAGGAATTCCTTGAAGCCCTTCATGCCGCGTGAACGACGAAGTCGTCGGCCGGTTACGGGTGATTTCCTCCCCCCTCCGCCGGACAACCCGTTCGGCCGACGGGCGGTGCCGGTTCCGGTGCCCCCGGGGCCTCCCGGGCAGGCCCGAGGGCGAGGGCGGCCGCCACCGCGAGGAGCAGCACGACCGGTACCCGGGGCCCGGATCCCAGCAGCTGCCGGAGCCGGGCGCGCGGCCCGGCCCGGCCCCCGATCGGCGGGAACGAGGGCACCGGCTGCCGGGGCGGAACGGACGGCGCGGGAAGCGGCGGGATCGTCGGGGGACGGGGCGAAAGGGCGGGCGGAGCGGTACGCACGGGCACCTCCACGGTCGGGCTCGGGGCTTGCGGTGCCCACTCTGGGCCGCCCGTCCGGCCGCCGGAACTCCCTTTTCCGAACCTGTGGAAAACCCGGGCCTGTGGACGGCGGGACCCACCCGCCGGGGTGAACCGGCCGGCCCGGCGCTGACGGAACCCACCCCCGGCGGAACCCACCCCCGGCGGAATTCACCCCCGGCGGAACCGCCTCCCCCGCGGGGCCCGCCCCGGAACGCGCGAAAGGCCCGCCGCACCCGTGGTGAACGGGAACGGCGGGCCGTCCGAGAAGCTGCTGCCGCGGCCCGGGCCGAAGGTCAGCCGGCCGCCGGAGCGGGGCTGGCCGCCGGGGCCGAGGACCCCGAAGAACCCGAGGAGCCCGACGAGGACGAGCCCGACGAGGAGCCCGAGGACGACGTCGACGAAGAGGACGACGACGAGCCGGAGCCCACCGAGCTGCTGGAGGAGGAGCGGCTGTCGGTCCGGTAGAAGCCGGAGCCCTTGAAGACGACACCCACCGCCGAGAAGACCTTGCGGAGCCGTCCCTGGCAGTCGGGGCACGTGGTCAGCGGCTCGTCGGTGAACTTCTGCACCGCCTCCAGGCCGTTGCCGCACTCGGTGCACTGGTACTGGTACGTGGGCACTTGTCTTCCTCCTGGCACTCTCGCCTGATGAGTGCTAACGATCCTCAATGATGCGGCATTCCGATGGATCAGTCCAGCGACTCGAATGTGAGATGAGTCGGTTCCGGCCCCGGGGTCAGCCCTTGACGGCCCCCACGAGTGCGGTAGGCGCACCCCGTTCCACCGAGCCGGTGACCACCGTGCTGCGGCTTCCGGCCGGTACCAGCAGCCCCCGCAGCGAGAGCAGGGCGACCAGGCCGAGGCCGGCGCCGGCCACCGGGACCAGGAAGCCGACCGTCGGGCCCTGCGCGTCGATCAGCCGCCCGGCCGCCGTCGCGCCGGTCGCCAGGCCCAGGCCGATGGCACCGGTCAGCCAGGTGAAGGCCTCGGTCTTGGCGCCGTCCTCGACCAGCGTCTCGACCAGGGTGTAGCCGCTGATCAGGGTCGGTGCGATGGCCAGGCCGCAGACCAGCCCGGCGACCGACAGCGCGACCAGGTTCGGCATCGCCCACAGGGTCGAGCAGCCCAGCACCAGCAGGCCGTAGCTCATGACCATCCGCTGCTGGACCGACCGCCGCCAGGCGACCATGCCGTACAGCACACCGGCCAGCATCGAGCCGCCGGCGAAGATGCCGTAGACGGTGCCGGCGGCCCCCGGCTGGCCGACCGAGTCGGCGAAGGCGTTCACCGAGACCTGGAGGCCGCCGAAGACGGCGCCCACGCCCAGGAAGGTGCCGGCCAGCAGCCGGACGCCGGGGGAGGCGAGGGCGGAGGCCTGCCGGACGCCGGGCTCGCGCACCACCCGGGCGGGCGCGGTGCGGCGCTGGGCCGCGAAGGCCAGACCGCCGACCAGGGTCAGCGCGGCCTCGGCGATCAGCCCGGTCGAGGGGTTGACCGAGGTGGCCACGGCGGCGGCCAGGATCGGGCCGACGACGAAGGTGAACTCGTCGGTCACGGACTCGAAGGCGAAGGCGGTGCTCACCTTGGCGGCGGAGGACGCGGAGGCGCCCTCGGCGGTGAAGGTGGAGATCCAGCGGGCACGCACCATCGCGCCGATCTGCGGGACGCTCGCACCGGCCGGGGCGGCGGCCAGGAACAGGCTCCAGGCCGGCGCGTGCCCGAGGGCGAGCGCGATCAGCGTGCCGACCGAGGCCGCGTGCACCAGGACGGACGGGACGAGCACGGCGGCCTGGCCGTACCGGTCGGCGAGCCGCCCGGTCTGCGGGCCGATCAGCGCCTGGGCTACGGCGGCGACCGCCGCGACCGTGCTGGCGGTGCCGTACGAGCCGTGGGTGTCCTTGACCAGCAGCAGGATTCCCATGCTGAGCATCGCGTAGGGCAGCCGCGCGAGGAGCGCGGGGGTCAGGAACGTCCACGCCCCGGGGGTGCGCAGCAGGGTCCCGTAGCCGACCCGGGCGGGCGCGGCGTCCGCGTTGCCCGTGGTGTCGGCGTTGCCCGTGGCGTCAGCCCCGGTCATGGCGTTCTCGGCGTCCTCGACGCTCTCGACCGTTCGGCGGGCCGTCACGGTCGGTCCTTCCTGCTGCCTGGTAGCGCGGCAGGGCATGGGGTGGCCCCGACGGCGCCGAGAGTCGTCCTCTCGCGCGTCGACCGGGGTAGTTACCGGGCCGGTCCGGCGGTGGGCCGGGTCCGGGCCGCGGCCGCCGAGCGGTCGCGCCAACTCTGCTTCAGGCAGATGCTGGGGTGTGGTGTGTCAGCAAAACATGGTTATACGCGCGTAGATGTCGCGCTGAACTCGACACTACAGGACGGATCCAAAGTTGTCCTGTTAAGTCAAGGTGAACTCCGGGCGAGACCTTCAGGTCCTGCGTCCGTTCAGCCAGTCGGCCAGCTTGCCGCCCTTGTCCACGGCCCGCAGCCGCCGCTCGGCCGCCTCGCCGACCTCGTCCGTCGTGACGACCAGCAGCTCGTCCCCGCCGCGCAGCACGGTCGTCCTGTCGGGCACGAAGCTGCTCCCCTCCCGCACCACCAGGGTGACCGCCGCCCCGGTCGGCAGCCGCAGCTCGCCGATCTCCACGCCGGACATCCGGGAGTCCGGTGCCAGTGCGACCGACAGCAGGTGCCCGTGCAGCTTCTCCAGCGGCGCCGACTCGATGCCGAGGTCCTGCCCCATCGAGCCGTCGCCGATCCGCAGGCCCTTGGCGACCCAGGGCAGGGTCGGCCCCTGGAGCAGGGTGAAGACCACGACCAGGATGAAGACGATGTTGAAGACGTCCTGGGCCATCGGCGCGCCGGACACCATCGGGATGGTGGCCAGCACGATGGGCACCGCCCCGCGCAGGCCGGCCCAGCTGAGCAGGGCCTGCTCGCGCAGCGGCAGCCGGAACGGGGTGAGCGTGAGCACCACCGAGAGCGGCCGGGCGAGGAAGACCAGCACCGCGCCGATCACCAGCGCCGGCACCACGGCCGAGCCCATCGACTCGGGGGTGCAGAGCAGGCCGAGCAGGACGAACATGCCGATCTGCCCGATCCAGGCCAGGCCGTCGGCGAAGCCCCGGACGGCGGGGCCGTGCGGCAGCTTGGAGTTGCCGAGGATCACCGCGGTGACGTAGACGGCGAGGAAGCCGGAGCCGTGCAGCAGCGCGCCGCCGGCGTAGGCGAGAACGGTCAGGGCCAGGACCGCGATCGGGTAGAGGCCGGAGGACGGCAGGGCGACGCGCTTGACGCCGTACGCGCCGAGCTTGCCGACCGCGAGGCCGACGGCCAGGCCGATCGCCAGCTCGGCGAGGATCGTGCCGATCAGGACGTACCAGGGGTCCGGGTCGCCGACGGCGGCGAAGGAGACGACCAGGATGACCACCGGCGCGTCGTTGAAGCCGGACTCGGCCTCCAGCAGGCCGGTCAGCCGGCGCGGCAGCGGCACCGTCCGCAGGACCGAGAAGACGGCTGCGGCGTCGGTGGACGAGACGATCGCGCCGAGCAGCAGCGAGGTGCTCCAGTCCAGGCCGACCAGCCAGTGGGCCCCGGCCGCGGTGACGAAGACGCTGATCCCGACGCCGACGGTGGCGAGCACCGTGGCGGCCCCCATCACGGGTCTGGCCTCGCGCCAGTTGGTCTTGAGGCCGCCCTCGGCCAGGATCACCACCAGGGCCGCGTAGCCGAGCACCTGGGTGAGCTCGGCGTTGTCGAAGGAGATGCCGAGGCCGTTCTGGCCGAGCGCCACCCCGATGCCGAGGTAGATCAGCAGGCTGGGCAGGCCGGATTTCGTGGAGACGCGCACGGCGACCACCGCGACCAGGAGGATCACGGAGAACTCGAGCAGCAGCTGGTTCAGGTGGTCGACATTCACGCAGGGGCACCTCGGACGTGGCGGGGGCGGACGGGGTCCCGACAGGGGTGGCGACCGGGGGCGCCAATTACTCCCCTTGCGGATCGTTACTCAGTCTAACATTTTGCCATATCTTTAGGTTCACTGGCCACGCGTTTCCTCGGACCGCACTTCAGGCCCGTTCCCGGCCACCTTCCGGCCGCCTTCTGACCTCCTCCGATCCCACCGTGAGCGTCCCCCGTGCACGGCCGCCAGCCGAGTCGGCCTAATGTGGTGCCCTGTCACGGCCCCGTGCCCTTGACATGTCCGCCCGCCCCCCAGTGAGGACCGCAAGGACCCAGATGCCCCGCTCGAAAAAGTTCCGGCGCGCCCGTCTGATCGTGATCGTGCTGGTCGTACTGCTGGTGGCCGGCGCCGGCTACGGCGGCTACCGAGGGGTGGCCGCGGTCCGCGCGTCCTTCCCGGAGGTCGACGGCAGCGTCAAGGTGGCGGGCCTGAGCGCGCCGGTCGACGTGAAGCGGGACGCCAACGGCATCCCCCAGCTCTACGCCGACACCTCCGAGGACCTCTTCCGCGCCCAGGGCTACGTCCAGGCCCAGGACCGGTTCTGGGAGATGGACGTCCGGCGGCACATCACCGCGGGCCGGCTCTCCGAGATGTTCGGCGACAGCCAGGTCGACACCGACTCCATGATCCGCACCATGGGCTGGCGCCAGGTGGCCCAGAAGGAGTTCGACACCCTTCTGAGCGCCGACACCAAGAAGAACCTCCAGGCCTACGCGGAGGGCGTCAACTCCTGGCTCGCCGAGCACCCGGGCGGCTCCGCCGCCTCGGTGGAGTACGGCGTGCTCGGTGTCGTCAACGGCGACTACAAGCCGGAGCAGTGGACCCCGGTCGACTCGGTGGCCTGGCTCAAGGCGATGGCCTGGGACCTCTCCGGGAACCTCCAGGAGGAGATCGACCGCTCGCTGCTCGCCCAGGACTTCAGCCCGGAGAAGATCGCCGAGCTGTACCCGGACTACCCGTACGCGCGCAACGGCACGATCGTGAAGACCGGCACCGTCAACGGCACCACCTACAAGCCGGCCGACGGCTCGGCCCCGGCCGCCCAGGGGACCGCCGCCGGCACCGCCCAGGGCGCCACCGCCACCTCGGCACTGCTCAAGGGCGTCACCGACCGGATCGACGCGCTGCCCGAGCTGCTCGGCCGCAACGGCCAGGGCATCGGCTCCAACTCCTGGGTGGTGGCCGGCAGCCACACCACCACCGGCAAGCCGCTGCTGGCCAACGACCCGCACCTCGGCCCCGGCCTGCCCTCGGTCTGGTACCAGATGGGCCTGCACTGCCGGGCGGTCTCCCCGACCTGCCAGTACGACGTCTCCGGCTTCACCTTCGCCGGCATGCCCGGTGTGGTCATCGGCCACAACAAGGACATCGCCTGGGGCTTCACCAACCTCGGCGCCGACGTCACCGACCTCTTCCTGGAGAAGGTGACCGGCCCCGAGACCTACCTGGTCGACGGCAAGGAGAAGAAGTTCGAGCTCCGCAAGGAGACCATCAAGGTCGCCGGGGGCGAGGACCGCACCATCACCGTCCGCACCACCGAGACCGGCGCCCCGCTGATCTCCGACCCGAGCACCGAGCAGCAGAACGTCGGCAAGTACGCGCCCAACGGCGCCTCCGCCCCGGACCGGGGCACCGGCGGCTACGGCGTCGCCCTGCAGTGGACCGCGCTGATCCCGGGCCGCACCATGGACGCCGTCTTCGCGCTCGACCGGGCGAAGAACTGGGACGACTTCCAGAAGGCCGCCGCCGACTTCACCGTCCCGTCGCAGAACCTCGTCTACGCCGACGCCAAGAACATCGGCTACCAGGCCCCGGGCTACATCCCGGTGCGCGGCAAGGGCGACGGCCGCTACCCGGCACCGGGCTGGGACTCCGCCTACCAGTGGAAGAAGGACCCGGTCCCGTTCAGCGCCATGCCCTGGAGCCTCAACCCGAGCAGCGGCTACATCGTCACCGCCAACCAGGCCGTGGTCGACCCGGGCTACAAGCCCGCGCTGACCACCGACTGGGAGTACGGCACCCGGGCCAAGGAGATCACCGACCAGCTGGAGGCCCGGCTGAAGAACAACGGCAAGATCTCGCCGGACGACATGCAGGACATGCAGCTCGACAACACCAGCATCCTGGCCAAGACCCTGGTCCCGATGCTGCTCAAGGTCGAGGTCGACGACCCCTACGTGCGCGAGGCGCAGGACCTGCTGAAGGACTGGAACTTCCACCAGGACGCCGACTCGGCCGCCGCCGCCTACTACAACGGCGTCTGGCGCCAGCTGCTCACCCTCGCCTTCGGCCAGAAGTTCCCGGCCGACCTGCGGGCGAAGGAGAACTGCCTGCTGGTCCGCCAGCAGATCGACCCGACCAGGCCGGACAGCAAGTCGAAGATCGTCACCGAGTGCGGCACCCGCGACCCGGGCAAGGCCCAGCCGGACGGCGGCGACCGCTGGAACGAGGTCGTCCGGCAGCAGCTGGAGAAGCCCGACAGTGCCTGGTGGACGTACATCGACTCCCAGCACAAGGAGCAGAAGGGCCTGGACAACCTGCTGCGCGAGGCGATGACCAACGCCCGCCAGGAGCTCACCTCCCTGCTCACCAAGGACATCACCACCTGGAGCTGGGGCCGGCTGCACAAGCTGGAGCTGCGGGAGCGCACCATGGGCTCGGACAGCTCCTCGATCGCCTCGGGCGTCGTCCACCAGCTGCTCAACCGGGGCCCCTACCGGCTCTCCGGAGGCTCGGCGGCGGTCGACGCGGCGGGCTGGAACGCGGCCGCCGGGTACCAGGTCGACTGGATCCCCTCGATGCGCATGGTGGTCGACCTGAACGACCTCGACGCCTCGCGCTGGATCATCGTCGGCGGTGCCTCGGGACATGCCTTCCACGACAACTACAACGACCAGACCGACCTCTGGCTCAAGGGCAAGCTGCTGAGCTGGTCCTTCTCGCCGGACGCGGTCGAGCGGGCGACCAAGCACAAGCTGACGCTGACCGCGGGCTGACGCCCGCCCGTCCTCGGAGCCCCGCGCCCCCGGATCCGTCCGGGAGCGCGGGGCTCCGTCGTGCCGTCCGGCCGCGGCTCACCCCAGCCGGTGGGCGCCGGAAGGGGTCAGCGCGAGGTCCACCGGCCGGTCGTGCGGCTCGGCCGGCACCCGCTCCAGCAGCTCGTGCTCGTACAGCAGCACCGCCAGCACCGGCCGCGCCCCGGCCCGCTCCAGCCGGGCCAGCACCCGGTCGTACGAGCCGCCGCCCCGCCCCAGCCGCAGCCCCCGCCGGTCCACCGCCAGCCCCGGCAGCAGCACCAGCCCGGCGCCGGTCACCGCCTCGGGCCCGAGCCGCCCGCCGACCGGCTCCAGCAGGCCGCGACCGGCCGGGGCCAGCGCCGCCGGTCCCGCGTACTCCGCCCAGTCCAGGTCGTTGTCGGCCAGCAGGACCGGGAGCAGTACCCGCAGCCCGCGCGCCCGCAGCGCGTCCAGCAGCGGGCGGGTGCCCGGCTCGGCGCCCACCGAGACGTACGCGGCCACCGTGGCCGCCGCCCCCGTCGCCCCGGCCTCCCCGATCGGCACGGCGGCGGCCGCCAGCGCGCCGGCGTGTCCGGCCAGGGCCTCGGCGGCCCGCTCCCGGGCTTCGGCCGGAAGTGCCCGCCGCTCGGACAGCAGCCGTGTCCTCAGCTCGACCTTCTCGTTGTGCATGGGATGGTCCACCGTTCCTCCATCGCTCCGACCACGACCGCTCCGGACCCCTGACGCCTGTGCGACCGGGCCGCCCAGAGCCTGACACGCGGAAGGCAGCCCCCGATGTCCACCCCGCTGCTGGTCCAGGCACTCGCCGTGCTGAGCGCCCCCGCGCTGGCCGGCGCCGCCGTCCTCGGCGTCCGGCTGCGGCGCGGCGCTGCCCGCGCGGCCCGGCGCGAGACCGGGCTGCGCGAGCGCGTCGCCGAACTGGAGGAGCGCTGCGCCGAACTGGAGCGCACCGCCTCCTGCGACCCGGTCACCGGTGTCTGGAACTACCGGCACCTCCAGCTCACCCTGGACCGGGAGATCGACCGGGCCCGCCGGGCCGAGCAGCACGAGCCGCAGGACGGGCCGCGTCCGCTGGCCGTCCTGCTGCTGGAGATCAACGGCTTCGACGCGGTGGTCGCCGAGCACGGCCGGGTCCGGGCCGGGACGGTGCTGCGCGACCTCGCCCAGCGGCTCGGCATGGAGATCCGCCGCTCCGACACCCTGGGCCGGTACAGCGGCGAGGAGTTCCTGGTGGTGCTGCCGGACACCGGGGCCGAGGGCGCGGCCCAGGTCGCCGACCGCCTGGTCTGGTCGGTCCGCCGCCACCTGCTGCTGGACTGGTCCTCCGGCGAGCGGGCGGACCGCCGCCCGCACGGCAACGGGCTCACCGCCGCGATCGGCCTCGCGGTGCTGCCGGAGGACGGCACCCACGCCGCCGTCCTGCTGAGGTCCGCCGACCGGGCGCTCGCCGCCGCCCGCGCGGCCGGCGGCGACTGCTGGCGCCCGGTCGCCCCGGCGGCGCTTTCCGGAAACGTCCCGGTGGCCGGGGCGGCGGTCGATTCCCCGCGGTCGGACGGAGTCTTCGCAGCCGAACATGACCGTTAGGAAAAGCCGGGTAATCTGTCGCCCTGTGTCGGAGGGGACCCCCTCACCCCGCCCGGCACGTCCCCCTTGCCTGCCATCGCGGCCGGGCCCGGCGACGTGCTGCCCAAGCATCGGTCAACTGTGCCCGGTAGGCGAAATACGTGCCTTAGTAAGGTAAACGCATGACGACGACCAACTCCCGTATCCCGGTCACCAAGGCAGTGGTCCCCGCGGCCGGTCTGGGTACCCGATTCCTGCCGGCCACCAAGGCCACTCCGAAGGAGATGCTGCCCGTCGTCGACAAGCCGGCGATCCAGTACGTCGTCGAGGAGGCGGCCTCCGCGGGCCTGTCCGACATACTGATGGTCACCGGCCGCAACAAGCGGGCCCTCGAGGACCACTTCGACCGCGCCTACGAGCTGGAGGAGCTGCTCGCCCGCAAGGGCGACCAGGACCGCCTCCGCCGGGTCCGCGAGTCCGTCGAACTCGCCAACATGCACTACGTCCGCCAGGGCGACCCCAAGGGCCTCGGCCACGCGGTCTCGGTCGCCGAGCAGCACGTCGCCGGCCAGCCCTTCGCCGTCCTCCTCGGCGACGACCTGATCGACCCGCGGGACCCGCTGCTGT
Source organism: Kitasatospora purpeofusca (assembly GCF_036010405.1). Taxonomy (NCBI): domain Bacteria; kingdom Bacillati; phylum Actinomycetota; class Actinomycetes; order Kitasatosporales; family Streptomycetaceae; genus Kitasatospora; species Kitasatospora purpeofusca. The sequence goes on from NZ_CP108561.1 coordinate 5,662,849, forward strand.
CCCGCATGATCGAGGTCCAGCAGGAGCTCGGCGGCTCGGTCGTCGCCCTGATGGAGGTCGACGCCTCCCAGATCCACCTGTACGGCTGCGCCGCCGTCAAGCCGAGCACCTTCGGCGAGGACGTCTTCCAGGTGACCGACCTGGTCGAGAAGCCGGAGACGGCCGACGCCCCGTCGAACTACGCCGTCATCGGCCGGTACGTGCTCGACCCGTCCGTGTTCGACGTGCTGCGGGACACCCCGCCCGGCCGCGGCGGCGAGATCCAGCTCACCGACGCCCTTCGTGAGCTGACCACCCGCCCCTCCGACACCGGCGGCCAGGTCCACGGCGTGCTGTTCAAGGGCCGCCGCTACGACACCGGCGACCGCTCGGACTACCTCCGCGCTATCGTCCGTCTCGCCTCGGAGCGCGAGGACCTCGGCCCGGAGTTCCGCACCTGGCTGCGCGAGTTCGTCGCCTCCGAGCTGCAGGACTGACACACCGACAGAGAGCGAGCGCGCCCATGACCGGGTCCACGGAGAGCGGTACCACCCCCGCAGCCTGCTGCGACGACTCCGCGGACCCGGCCGCGGCCGCCCGCCCCGGTGCCCGTCCGGACGGCCTGTGGACCGTGGACGAGCACCTCGCGGACGTCCTGGCCGCCGTCGGCCCGCTCCCCGCCATCGAGCTCCAACTGCTCGACGCGCAGGGCTGCCGGCTGGCCGAGGACGTCGTCGCCGAGGGCGACCTGCCCCCCTTCGACAACAGCTCGATGGACGGCTACGCCCTGCGCACGCCCGACACCGTCGGCGCGAGCGACGCGTACCCCTCGGTGCTGACCGTGGTCGGCGACATCGCCGCCGGCGCCGGTGAACTCCCCGCCGTGGGCCCCGGCCAGGCCGCCCGGATCATGACCGGCGCACCCGTCCCGCCCGGCGCCGGGGCCGTCGCCCCGGTCGAGTGGACCGACGGCGGCACCGGCACCGGCCGCCCCGCCGACGCGATGGCCGCCGCGGTCGAGGGCGAGGAGGTCCGGGTGCTGCGCCCGGTCGCCGAGGCCGCCCATATCCGCCGCCGCGGCAGCGACGTCGCCGCCGGCAGCCGGGTGCTGACCGCCGGCACCCGGCTCGGACCCGCCCAGCTCGGCCTGCTCGCCGCGATCGGCCGGGCCACCGCCACCGTCCGCCCGCGCCCCCGGGTCGTGGTGCTGTCCACCGGCAGCGAGCTGGTCCAGCCCGGCGAGCCGGTCGGCCCCGGGCAGATCTCCGAGTCCAACAGCTTCACCCTCACCGCCGCCGCCCGTGACGCCGGCGCGATCGCCTACCGGGTCGGCGGCGTCCCCGACGACGCGGCCAGGCTGCGCGCCGTGCTGGAGGACCAGCTCGGCCGGGCCGACCTGATCGTCACCAGCGGCGGCGTCAGCGTCGGCGCGTACGACGTGGTCAAGGAGGTCTTCGCGGAGTACGGCGGGGTGGACTTCCGGCGGCTGCGGATGCAGCCGGGCAAGCCGCAGGGCTTCGGCCGGATCGGCCCCGGCCCAGGGGTGCCGCTGCTGGCCCTGCCCGGCAACCCGGTCAGCGCGTACATCTCCTTCGAGCTGTTCGTCCGTCCGGCGATCCGCACCATGCTCGGCGCCGAGGACGTCCACCGCCCCGTGGTCCGGGCGCACTGCCCGGTGGCGCTGCGCTCGCCCGCCGGCCGCCGGCAGTTCCTCCGCGGCCGCTACACGGCCTCGGACGGCCTGGTGGAACCGGTCGGCGGCGCGGAGTCGCACCTGGTCGGCGCGCTGGCCCGGGCGGACTGCCTGATCACCGTTCCCGAGGACGTCACCTCGCTGCCCGCGGGCAGCGAGGTGGACGTGGTGCTGCTCGGCGGCTGAGCACGGCCGAACTCCCCGCCGCGGCGGGGCCGTCCCACCGCTGCGGCCCCTCCCACGCCCGGACCGGGACGGGGGGTACGGTAGCGCGGTATTCGACCTGCGCGCCCCCCTGGAGCCACCCGTGACCGCCTCACCCCCCGGCGACCGCCTCACCCATGTCGACGAGCAGGGCGCGGCCCGGATGGTCGACGTCTCCGCGAAGGACGTGACCGCCCGGACCGCCGTCGCGGCGGGCCGGGTCCGGGTGTCCCCGCGGGTGGTCGAGCTGCTGCGCGGCGAGGGAGTGCCCAAGGGCGACGCGCTGGCCGTGGCCAGGATCGCCGGGATCATGGGCGCCAAGCGGACGCCCGAGCTGATCCCGCTCTGCCACCCGATCGCGCTCTCCGGGGTGAAGGTCGAGCTCACCGTCGCCGACGACGCGGTGGAGATCACCGCGACCGTCAGGACCACCGACCGGACCGGGGTCGAGATGGAGGCGCTGACCGCCGTCGCGGTGGCCGGCCTCACCGTGATCGACATGGTCAAGGCCGTCGACAAGGGCGCCGCGGTGGAGTCCGTCCGGGTGCTGAGCAAGACCGGCGGCAAGAGCGGTGACTGGACCGCCCCGACCGCCCCGGAGGGGGAGGAATGAGAGCCCTCGCGGTCACCGTCTCCAACCGCGCCTCGGCCGGCGTCTACGCCGACCGGGGCGGTCCGCTGCTGGTCGAGGGCCTGCGGGCGATGGGCTTCGAGGTCGACGGCCCCCGGGTCGTCCCGGACGGCGAACCGGTCGAGGCGGTGCTGCGGGAGGCCGTGGCGGCCGGCTACGACGTGGTGCTGACCACCGGCGGCACCGGCATCTCGCCGAACGACCTCACCCCCGAGATGACCGCCCGGGTGCTCGACCGGGAGATTCCCGGCATCCCCGAGGCGATCCGGGCGTACGGACGGGACACGGTGCCCACCGCCGCGCTCTCCCGGGGGCTGGCCGGCCTCGCCGGACGTACCCTGGTCGTCAATCTGCCGGGATCGACCGGCGGCGTCCGGGACGGCCTGGCCGTCCTGGCCCCGCTGCTCGCCCACGCCGTCGACCAGCTCGGCGGCGGGGACCACCCCCGGCCCGACACGGCAGCTTCCGGGAGCGCGCACTGAACGCCGGCTGGCCGGTGGAACTCCACGAGGGGGACGTCGTGCTGCGCCCGATCAGGGCCCGCGACCAGCGCGAGTGGCAGGAGGTCAGCCGCCGCAACCGGGACTGGCTGCGACGCTGGGAGGCCACCGTGCCGCCCGGCCCGGCCGGCCTGGCGGCGGGCCCGCGCCCGACCTTCCGGCAGATGGTCCGCTATCTGCGGGCCGAGGCCTCGGCGGGCCGGATGCTGCCCTTCGTGGTGCTGTACCGGGGCCGGCTGGTGGGCCAGTTGACCGTCGGCGGAATCACCTGGGGGTCGATGTGCTCGGCCAACGTCGGGTACTGGATCGACGAGGCGGTGGCGGGGCGGGGCATCATGCCGACCGCCGTCGCGCTCTCGGTGGACCACTGTTTCCGCGCTCTCGGCCTGCACCGGATCGAGGTGTGCATCCGGCCGGAGAACGGCCCGAGCCGGCGGGTGGTGGAAAAGCTCGGCTTCCGCTCGGAGGGAATGCGGCCGCGCTATCTGCACATCGACGGCGACTGGCGGGACCACCTGGTGTTCGCACTCGCCGCCGAGGAGGTCCCGGAGGGGATGCTCGAACGCTGGCGTTCCCTCAGCTCGGGCCGACGACCACATAATTGAATGTATGTTCGAATGAAATATCGATATGGCATCGACGCGACGACGGACGGGCACAAATACCGGCAAAATAGTCGGAGAATCAGCTTGATCACACGACACGCCGTGCCAAATTGCTACCGGCCCCTCCTGCACGCCCGTACGGTGTGAATCGTGAGCAGTAGCGGCCTTATCTACGCCGTCATCGTAGGGGCCTGGGCCGCCTATCTGGTGCCGATGTGGCTCCGCAGGCAGGACGAGCTCAACGAGGCGCGCCCGACGGAACGCTTCAGCACCGCCATCCGCCTGCTGGCCGGGCGTTCGGCGCTGGAGCGGCGGGCGTCCCGGGCCCTGGGTGACGAACCGCGTGACGACGAGCAGAGCAATGACGGCCCCCCCGAGCGGGACGCGGCCGCCCCCGACGACCCCGCGGACGCCCCCGCCGGACGGACGGACGCACCCGCGTCGGCCCGGTCGGCGGAGCGCGACCGGGCCGAGCCGAGGCCGGCGCCCCCGAGCGGCGGCCCCGAGCGGCGGGCCCGGCTGCTGGCGCGCCGGCGCCGGATGGTCACCGCGCTGTTCCTGGCCTTCGCGCTGGGAGCGGTGGTCGCGGCCGTGGCCGGTCTGGCCTTCCTCTGGGTCCCCGCGGTCCCGGCCGCGCTGCTGACCCTCTACATCGGGCACCTGCGGCGCCTGGAGCGGCAGCGGTACGCGGTCAAGCTGGACCGCACCCGCGCGGCCCAGGCCGCCGAGCGGCTGCGCAAGCGCGAGCAGCAGCGGGCAGAGGCAGGCCGTGCGGCCGCCGCCCCGGCGCCGGCCCCGGCGTCCGGGCCGGAGCCCCGGACGCCCGCCCCCGGGCGCGGACGCCCGCACCTGCGGCTCGCCACCGAGGCGGACGCCGTGCGGGCGGCCTCCGCCGGGACTCCTGCGGCAGCCTCTGCGGCGAACCCTGCCGGGACCGCTGCCGGGATGTCGACCGGGACCTCCGGCGCCTCGGCCTCGGCCGTCGCGGAGGTCACCGAGCACGAGGAGTGGGTCGACGGCATGCGGGAGCGCGGCGCGGCCGGCCCGGACTCCTGGGAGCCGGTGCCCGTCCCGCTGCCGACCTACGTGACCGCGCCGGTGGCTCCCCGGGTCAACCGGGGGCTCGACCTGTCGGCGCCGGGCACCTGGACCGCCGGCCGCCCGGTCGAGTCCCGGAGCACCCCGCTCTTCGACCAGTACGCCGAGCCGTCCGCCCCGGAGTCCCGGCCCCGCGCCGCCAACGAGTAGCACCGACGGTCCGCGACCGTCCGCGAAGAGGCCCCCGCCGTCGGGGGCCTCTTCGCGTTCCGCCCCCGGTCCGCCCCCGTTCCGCCCGGCCGCAGGGGCGTCACCAGGAAGGTGGTCACGGACCCCCTCCGGGAAGTGCTAAAGTTTCTTCTTGTTGGGGCTGTGGCGCAGTCCGGTAGCGCACCTCGTTCGCATCGAGGGGGTCAGGGGTTCGAATCCCCTCAGCTCCACCCAACGGAAGTCCCGCCCGATCGAAAGATCGGGCGGGACTTCTGCGTTGTGGGGGTGCACCGGGCCGACGGGGGGTCAGCGGGGGTGTCCGGGCGCCGTTCCGGCGGGGTGTGAGACGGATCACGCGCGGACCGGTGCGGGGACGGGCGACCGGGAAGCGGTGAGGGCCGGACCGGAGAGGTCTCCGGTCCGGCCCTCGGGGTCCGGGCGGGTCAGGACTGGCCGGAGCCCGCGTACGGGCCCGGCTGCGGGGCGCCGGACTGCGGCGGCACCGAGCCGTAGCGGGCCGGCCGGCGGCCGCGCGGGTGGCGGGTCAGGGTGTAGCCGGCGACGCCCGCCAGAGCGGCCAGCACACCGCCCGCCAGGGTCCAGAACCAGCGGCTGTTCCAGCCGGAGAACCAGCCGGTGTACCAGTGCTCCTCGGACTCCTCCGGGGCCGCCGCCTTGGCGGTCGCGGCGCCGCCGCCGGCCGGCGGGACCAGCGGGGCCTTGAGCTCGCCGCCCTCGGGCTGGGCGTTGTCCTCGTCGCCCTTGGCGGTCACCCGCAGCTGCACCGCGGCGGCCAGGCCGAGGTCGGGCTGCGGGGCGTCGCCGACCGAGAGCCGGACGTAGTAGGTGCCGGGCAGCGGGTCGCCGGACCACGGCTCGGCCCAGGAGCGGACCTCGCGCAGGGTGCAGCTGAGCGCCAGCGAGCCGGCGGCCTGCTCGGCGGTCGCGTTCTGGGTGCCGTCGGTGCAGGACTGGCGGCGGCGCAGCCCGTCGAACACCTCGACGTTCCAGGTCTGCGGCCCGTGCCGGTCGGCGGACGGGGCCAGCGAGACCGTGAGGTCCACCTTGGCGGTCCGGCCCTCGGCGGCGCCGAAGGCCCAGTACAGGTAGTCGCCGGTGGAGACGTCCACCTTGGCGTCCTGGCCGGGCGCCAGGTTGACGGCGGTCAGGAAGGAGGTGCCGGCCTTGTTGGCCGGGGCCGGGGTGCCGCTCGCGCTCGGCGAGGGCGAGGCGGCGGTGGCGGCCGGGGCCGCGAGCAGGAGCGCCGGGAACACGGCCAGGGCGGCCGCGGCGGTGCGGAGGAAGGTCGTACGCATGGTCAGTTCTCCTGCCAGACAGCGATCCGCCAGCGCGCGATCCAGCCGAACAGCAGGCCGGTCAGCAGGCCGGCCAGGGTGAGCACCAGCAGCAGGATCCAGCCTCGGCCCAGACCCATCGCCGGGCCGTCCGGGGCGGGGGAGGCGGCGGTCAGGTCGACCGTCAGCTCCAGCGGCAGGCCGGGGTCGGCCGCCGCGCCGGCCTGCGGGGCCAGCGAGTTGGAGACGACCAGGCAGACGTTGGTCTCCGGCTTGCCGCTCGGCGAGGCGGAGGTGGTGGCGGTGGCGTAGCCCTTGGAGGCGGCGGCCGACCAGCGCAGGCCGGTGGAGACCACGTCGGTACGGCTGCTGCCGGCGTCGGTGCCTCGGACCAGCTCCTGGCCGGTGGTGCTGGTGGCCTGGAGCAGGACGCCGTAGTCGCGGGCCACCGGGCGGTCCAGGGCGACGCTGACCGAGGCGCGCAGCTCCTGGCCGGCCTTGACCGGGACGCGGTAGACGCGGTGCTCGGAGAACTTCTCGCGGTCGCTGTAGACGCCCGGGGTGAGGACCGGCGCGGACTCGCACTTGTCGGTGCCGGCGGTCTTGACCGGGGCGACCGTGTAGGTGTCGTTGGAGCGGTCGACCAGCTGCTTCACCTTCTCGGTGAGCTGCTCCTGGGTGCGCACGTCGGTGTAGGTGCCGCCGGTGGCGTTGGCGATGCAGAGCAGCTGCTGGCGGGTCTTGTCGTCGTGGGCCAGGCCCAGGGTGTCGACCACCAGGTGGATGCCCTGGGAGGCGAGTTCGCGGGCCACGTCGCAGGGGTCGGGCGGGGTGCAGGTGTCCTCGCCGTCGGTGATCAGCACCACCCGGCGGGTGGTCTCGCCCTTGCCGAGGTCCTGGGCGGCGCCGCGCAGCGCCAGGCCGATCGGGGTGAAGCCGGTGGGCCGCAGGGTCGCGACGGCGGTCTTGGCCTCGGTCTTGTTGGTCTTCCCGACCGGGAAGAGCTGCTTGCTGTCCAGGCAGCCCTGGGCCTTGTCGGTGCCGGGGTAGTTGGCGCCCAGGGTGCGGATGCCGAACTCGGTCTCGGCGGGCAGGGCGTCGATGACGTCGCTCAGGGACTGCTGGGCCACCGAGATTCGCGTCTTGCCCTGGATGTCCGCCTCGCGCATGGAGCCGCTGACATCCAGTACGAGATCGACCCGCGGGGCCTCCTTGCCGGCTGGGCCGGCTGATGGTTCGTCGGCATGGGCGGGCAGGCCGCTGAGCAGCGCCCCGCCCGTTATCGCCAGGGCGGCCAGCAGGCTGCCGAGCCTGGCCTTCGGTCGTCGTCCGGTAATCACGCGTCGATCCTAGGGACCATCAGTTCGCCGTGGCCAACGCGAGATGCGGCGGGACACACCGGGTGAACCGGGCGGAATACCCGCACACTGCTCGTTAGGGTGGCGAAGGTGACGGGGGCGCCGCCCGTCCTCCCCGGTGGTCGTCCCGGCGGCGCCCGCAGCCCCGACCCCCCAGGACGGCCCGTGGCGACACCCTCCGCCGTGACGAGAACCGCAGGCCGGCCGCGCCGCACCGGGCCGACCCGGCGCAACACCGAGCTCGCGCTCGTCCTCGCCGCCGTGCTGACCGCCGTGCTCGGCTATGCCGAGGTGGGCCTCAACCTCGACGGCACGGTGCCGGCCGACGCCGGCGAGTACGGGGGCGCGCTGGGGGTGCTCGCGCTGCTGGCGCACGGCGCGGTCCGCTGGCGGGCGCCGTACGCGGACCCGCTGCCGCTGCCGATCGCGGTGCTGCTGAACGGCCTCGGACTGGTCGTCATCTACCGGTTGGACCGGGCGACCCCGGGCAGCGCGGCCCCCACCCAACTGCTCTGGTCCACCCTCGGGGTGGGGCTGTTCGTCCTGGTGCTGCTCCTGCTGCGGGACCACAAGCGGCTCCAGCGGTACGCGTACATCGGGGCGCTGGTGGCGCTGGTCCTGCTGGTGCTGCCGATCTTCTTCCCGCCGGTGTACGGATCGCGGATCTGGATCACCTTCGGGCCGTTCTCCTTCCAGCCGGGCGAGTTCGCCAAGGTCCTGCTGGCGGTCTTCTTCGCCGCCTACCTGGCGGTGCACCGGGACGCGCTGGCGCTCACCGGGCGGCGGGTGTGGCGGCTGCGGCTGCCGCCCGGGCGGGTGCTCGCGCCGGTGCTGGCGATCTGGGCGGCCTTCGTCGGGGTGCTGGTGCTGGAGACCGACCTGGGTACCTCGCTGCTGTTCTTCGGCCTCTTCGTGGTGATGCTCTACGTGGCCACCGCGCGGACCGGCTGGATCGCCATCGGGCTGTTCCTGGCGGCGGTCGCGGCGGTCGGGGTCGGCTGGCTCTCGCCGCACGTGCACAGCCGGGTCGGGGACTGGCTGGACCCGCTCGGCTCGATCGCCGCCGGGCACGGGGCCAACCAGATCGCCCAGTCCCTGTTCGCCTTCGCCTGGGGCGGCGAGCTGGGCGCCGGGCTCGGCAGCGGGCACTCGGCCCTGATCGGCTTCGCCGCGAAGTCCGACTTCATCCTGGCCACCATCGGGGAGGAACTGGGGCTGACCGGGCTGGTCGCGGTGTTCCTGCTGTACGCGCTGCTGGTGTCGCGCGGGTTCCGGGCCGGGATCGCGCTGCGCGACCCGTTCGGGCGGCTGCTGGCGATCGGGCTGGCGGCGCTGGTCGGCCTGCAGGTCTTCGTGGTGGCGGGCGGGGTGCTGGCGCTGATCCCGCTGACCGGCATGACCCTGCCCTTCGTCGCCCAGGGCGGCTCCTCGGTGGTCACCAACTGGGTGATCGTCGCGCTGCTGGTGCGGATGAGCGACATCGCCCGGCGGCCCGCCCCGGGGGATGGCCGGTGAGCGGGCGCGGGCGTGGACGGGGGAGCGGGGGCGGTCGGCGCGGGGCCGAGGACGGGGGTGGTGCCGGTCGGCCGGGCGGCGGACCGCAGGGGCTGCCGGGGATCTCCGTGACCGGGCGCCGGGCCGGCACCTTCTGTCTGCTGCTGACCGTGGCGCTGTGCGTCCAGGCCACCCGGGTGCAGGTGTTCCGGGCCGACGAGCTGAACCACAACAGCGCCAACCAGCGGCTCGTCGTCGAGCGGTACTCCCAGCCGCGCGGCAGCATCCGGGTGGGCGCCGACAGCGTCACCGGCTCCGAGCCCACCGGCGGGCGGTACGACTACAAGCGCACCTACACCGACGGGCCGCTGTACGCGGCGGTCACCGGCTACTCCTCGCAGACCTACGGCAACAGCCAGCTGGAGGGGACGGAGGACGCGCTGCTCTCCGGCACCGACAGCCGGCTGGCGAGCTGGGCGGTGTGGGACGCGGTGGCCCGGCGGCAGAACCCCGGCGGGGACGTCCGCACCACCATCGACCGGGCCGTCCAGGAGGCGGCGGTGCGCGGGCTCGGCCGGCAGAAGGGCGCGGTCGCGGCGGTCGAGCCGGCCACCGGGCGGATCCTGGCGCTGGCCTCCACCCCCTCCTACGACCCGGGGAGCTTCGCCGGCACCTCCGTCGACGACCGGGAGGCCTGGAGCCGGCTCCAGGGCGACCCCGACCGGCCGATGCTCAACCGGGCGCTGCGCCAGGCCTACCCGCCCGGCTCGACCTTCAAGGTGGTCACCGCGGCGGCGGCGCTGGAGAGCGGGGTGGTCACCGACGTCGACGCGCCGACCGACACCCCGCACCCCTACCTCCTGCCGGGCACCTCCGTGCCGCTGGTCAACGACTCGGCGGCCTGCGACGAGCCGGACCAGTCGCTGGCCACGGCGATGGTGCTCAGCTGCAACAGCGTGCTCGGCCGGCTCGGGACCGAGGTCGGCCTGCGGCGGATGGTGACGGCGGCGGAGTCCTTCGGCTTCAACGAGGCCCGGCTGGACACCCCGGTGCGGGCGGCCAGGTCCAACTTCGACACCCGGATGGACGAGGCGCAACTGGCGCTCTCCTCGATCGGCCAGTTCGACACCTCCGCCACCCCGCTGGTGATGGCGATGGTCGCGGCGGGCATCGCCAACAACGGCACCGTGATGCGTCCACAGCTTGTGGACAGCCTGACCGCCGCCGACGGCACGGTGGTGCGGTCGGTGCGGCCGTCCGTGTACCGGCAGGCGGTCGGCCCGGGCACCGCCGGGCAGGTGCGGCGGCTGATGGTCGACGCGGTGGAGAACGGCACCGGCCGGGCCGCCCGGATCGACGGCGCGGTGGTCGGCGGCAAGACCGGCACCGCCCAGCACGGGGTGGACAACACCGGGACGCCGTACGCCTGGTTCATCGCCTGGGCGGCGCCGGCCGGCTCGGCAGGGGTGCCGCCGGTGGCCGTCGCCGTGGTGGTCGCGGACAGTGACGCGACGGAGGTGACGGGCGGCGGGCTGGCGGCGCCGGTCGCGCGGGCCGTGATGCAGGCGGTGCTGGCCCGATGAGCCCCTTACCGGCTGTGGTGACCTGCCGCTTTATCCGCTCGACGAGAGATCCGCCGTTTGCGAAGTGTCCGGTTTGTACATGCCGATGCGACGGTTCGTACAATGCGCGCGCCGTGACTGTTCGTTTGCGACACTGGTGCTTTCGCGCGGTACTGTCCCATCTTTGTTCGGTTGGTCCCCGATGACACCCTTCGGTGTGTTGAGCGACCGGCCACTAGGACACCCTCCCCCGCCTAGAAGGACACTCCCGCTTTGGCCCCCAACACGCTCGGCGCACGCCTCCTCAGGCGCAAGCCCGTCTCCACCCTGATCGCCGAGAGCGAAGGCCGTGAGGGCCCGCCCGCCGGGGCGCCCGAGGAGGGCGGCCGTTCCGGCATCCACCTGCGTCGCTCGATCGGGCTCTGGCAGCTGTCCGCGATCGGCATCGGCGCCACCATCGGCACCGGCATCTTCTTCGTGCTGAACAGCGCCGTGCCGTCGGCCGGCCCGGCCGTCATCCTCTCGTTCGTGATCGCGGCCGTCACCGCCGGCCTCACCGCGCTCTGCTACGCCGAGATGGCCTCCGCGATCCCGGTCAGCGGCTCCTCCTACTCCTACGCCTACGCCACCCTCGGCGAGGGCGTGGCCTTCGCCGTCGGCATCTGCCTGCTGATGGAGTACGGCGTCTCGGCCTCCGCGATCGCGGTCAGCTGGGCCGAGTACCTGAACAAGTTCTTCGACCTGGCGTTCGGCTTCCGGATCCCCGAGGCGATCGCCGGCGCGCCCGACGACACCCACTGGTTCAACCTGCCGGCGCTGCTGCTGGTCGCCATGGTCTGCTTCCTGCTGATCCGCGGCGTCAGCGAGTCGGTCAAGGTCAACACGGCCATGGTGGCCGTCAAGATCCTGATCCTGCTGCTGTTCATCGGGGTCGCGCTGACCGGCTTCCACTCCGGCAACCTGACCCCGTTCATGCCGCTGGGCATCGGCGGCGTCCAGGTCGCGGCCTCCAGCATCTTCTTCTCCTTCATCGGCCTGGACGCCGTGTCCACCGCCGGCGAGGAGGTCAAGAACCCCCGGCGCACCCTGCCGATGGCGATCATCATCTCGCTGGTGGTGGTCACCGTGCTGTACATCCTGGTGGCCCTGGCCGGCATCGGTGCCCAGCCGTGGCAGAAGTTCGACGGCCAGGAGGCCGGCCTCGCCCAGATCCTCCAGGACATCACCGGCCAGAGCTGGCCCGCGATCCTGTTCGCGATCGGCGCCATCGTCTCGATCTTCTCGATCACCCTGGTGGTCATCTACGGCCAGACCCGCATCCTGTACTCGATGGGCCGCGACGGCATGCTGCCCAAGCGCTTCGCCGAGCTCTCGCCGCGCACCGGCACCCCGGTCTGGAACACCATCGTGGTCGGCGTGGGCGTCGGCGTGCTCGCCGCCTTCGTCCCGCTGGCGCGCCTGGCCGACATCACCAGCCTGGGCACCCTGATCGCCTTCTCGGTGGTCTCGATCGGCGTGATCGTGCTGCGCCGCACCCAGCCCGACCTGCCGCGCGGCTTCCGCGTCCCGGGCTACCCGGTCGTCCCGCTGGCCAGCGTCGGCTTCTGCGTCTACCTGATCACCGGGCTGCACGCGGACACCTTCATGGCGGGCGGCGTCGCCCTGGTGGTCGCGGTGGCCGTGTACTTCGGCTACAGCATCAAGCACTCCAAGCTGGAGCGGGCCGCGGAGCGGGCCGACGCCGGCTCCGCGGTCTGAGCGGGTCGACGGTCCGAGCGGGTCGGCCGACCGCGGACGGGGCCGCCGGGGGAACAGCCTTCCCCGGGCGGCCCCGGCCGTGTCCGCACGGGCGTTCCCGCGGCTGTTCCCGGCCGTTCGCCCGCCGGTGTCCCCTCCGCTGTTCCCGGCGGAGTCCGGGGCCGTGGCGCCGGACACTCGTGTCCTCCGCATGGCGACAGGGCACCACCCCCGGCCCTAACCTTCCACCATGGTGAGCACCCGCACGCCCGGCTTCTCCCGCCCGCGCGGCCGCTCCACCGGCCGGAGCGCGACGCCGACGGCGCCCGTTCCGGCCGTGCCCCCGATCGGAGCCGGACGACCGCCCGGCGACCGGGGCCACCCGCCGTTCCCCCGCCAGCGTGGCGAGGAGGGCCCGCCGTCCCCGCCCGATCGGCTGAATCCGGCCCGGCTCGCCGGACACCGGGGCGTCCAGCTGCTCGGCTGCCTGGTCGCGGCCGGCTGGGCGGCCGGATTCCCGATCGTCTCCGACCTCCCCAACCAGCGGCTGTGGGGCACCCTCGCGGCCCCCGCCTACCTGCTCGCCGGGGTGTTCTGCCTGCTGCTCCCGCGCCGGCTCGCGGCCCGCGCCGCGGCCGCCGCGGCCCTGCTCGGCGCCGTCCTGGTGCCGCTGGTGGTCCTCGTGCTGCAGGGGCGGCACCAGTCCGAGGTGATGGTGGTCGAGCGCTCCGCCCGGCTGCTCTTCAGCACCGGGAGCCCCTACCTGCCGGACCCGGTGGTGGTCACCGACTACAACCCCTACCTGCCGGCGATGTCGCTGTTCGGGGTGCCGAGGGCGCTGTTCGGCGACGGCAACGCGCTCGCCCGGCTGGCCGGAGACGCCCGGATCTGGTTCGCGCTGGCCTTCGTCGCCTGTCTGCTGGCGAGCTGGCGGCTGCTGCGGCCGAACCGGGACCGCGCCCCGCTGCTGCCGCTGGCCGTGCTCACCGCCTCGCCGCTGGTCGCGCTGGCGCTCGTCGGCGGCGGGGTCGACCTGCCGCTGATCGGCCTCTGCTGTCTGGCGATGGCGCTGGCCGAGCGGGACCGGACGATCGCCGCCGGACTGGTGCTGGCCCTGGCCGGGACGCTGAAGTGGACGGTCTGGCCGGCGCTGCCGGTGGCCGTCCTGCTGCTCTGGCGGCTCTACGGCCGACGGCCCGCGGCCCGGGCCGGGCTGACCGCGCTCGGCGCGGCGTGCGCCGTGATGGTGCCCTACGTCCTGACCCGGGCCGAGCAGCTGCGGGACCAGGTGGTGCGCTTCCCGCTCGGGCTGACCGCGATCCAGACGCCGGCCGGCAGCCCGCTGCCCGGCAAGGTGCTGGCCGGCTTCGGGCCCACCGGGCACACCGCCTCGCTGGTGCTGCTGACCGTGGGCGGGCTCGGGGTGACGATCTGGCTGCTGGCCCGGCCGCCGGTCTCCGCGATCGCCGCCGCCGACCTGCTGGCCACCGGGCTGGCGATCGCCTTCATGCTGGCCCCGGCCGGGCGGTTCGGGTACCTGGCGCTGCCGGCGGTGCTGGTGATCTGGCCCCGGCTGGCGGCCCGGCGGTGGAGCGGGGCCCGGCCGCCGGTCCGGCCTGCCTGCCTGCTCAACCAGGCCGGGCCCGCCCTACCGGTGAGGTAGGACGGGCCCGGTCGGGGACCGGCGTCCGTCGGCCCCGGGCCGCGGTCCGCCGGTCGGGGGTCAGCGGTTGCCGGCCGCCTTGATGATCGAGGCGACGGCGGGACCGGCCGCCTCCACACCGTGGCCGCCGCCCTCGACCTCGGAGGCGACCGCGAGGTTGCCCCGGTAGGCGGTGAACCAGCTGTTGGTGGTGGCGATGCCGGTGGCCTCGGCCGAGCCGGTCTTGGCGCCCGCGTTGTCGGAGATCCCGGCCATCACGTCCTTGGCGGTGCCGCCGGTGGCGGTGGCGGCCATCATCTGGCGCAGCTTGCCGGCGACGTCGGGGCCGAGGTCCCGGGGGGCCTTCTGCTGCGGCAGGTCGGCGACCAGGATCGGCTGCTTGAAGGAGCCGCTCTGCACGGTGGCCGTGATCGAGGCGATGGCCAGCGGGTTCATCTGGACCTTGCCCTGGCCGATCGACTGCATGGCCTGCTCGTCCTTGTTGGTGCCGGCGTCCGGCACCACCGCGTCGAAGCTGGGCAGACCGGTCTGCCAGTTCAGGCCGATGCCGTACACGTCCTTGGCGGTGGTGGTCAGCGCGCCCGGCTTGAGGCTGGTCAGGCCCTGGTCGATGAAGGCGGTGTTGCAGGAGATCATGAAGTCCTGCTGCAGCGTGTTGTTCGGGTACGCGTCGGGGAACGAGTTCGGGATCTTCTTCGGGTTGCTGCTCAGGGTCGGGCAGGCCACCGGGGTGTCCGGGTTGACCCCGGCCTCCAGCAGGGCGGTGGAGGTGAGGATCTTCAGCGTCGAACCCGGGGCGAGCTGGCCCTGGAAGGCCCGGTTCAGACCGGTGACCGGGGCGTTGGCGAAGGCCAGCACCTGGCCGGTGCTCGGCTCGATGGCGACGATCGAGCCCTTCTTGCCGCCCAGGTCGGTCATCGCCTTCTCGGCGGCGGCCTGCAGGGTGTTGTCGATGGTGAGCTTGAACGGCTTCGGGGGCTTCGGGTCGACGATGGTGAACAGCCGGTCGGGCACGCTGTTCTGGTCGGCCGCGTTGGTGATCACCACGCCGGTGCCGTTGTCGCTCTGGTCCTTGTTCTGGTCCGCGAGCAGCTTGGCCACCTTGGCCTGCAGGGTCGGGAGCAGCGGGGTGATCGAGGCGCCGGTCAGCGGCTTGTTGTTGCGGTCCACCACGTTGCCGGCGATCGGGGGCAGCGGCTGCACGCCGATCGTCTCGCCCGGGGCCAGGTGCGGGTGGATCACCGAGGGCGCCCAGTGCACGGCCGGGGTGTTGTCGCTCATCTTCACGACGTTCAGGAAGCCGCTGTAGTCCCAGACCCGGTTGGTGCCCTCGAACTCGGCGCGGGCCTTGAAGCCCATCAGCACCCCGGTCGGGGCGGCCGGGGTGCTCGGGGCGGCGGCCGACGGCGAGTCGGTGGCGCCGGGGGCCGGAGTGGCCGAGGCACCGGCCGGGGGCTTGGCGGCGGCGCTCGGGGAGCCGGTGGCCGCGGCGAAGGCCGCCGGGGTGGCCGGGCCGGCCGGGGCCAGGGTGAGCCCGCTCGGCTTCACCTGGTCCCGGAACGCGGTCAGCGCGGTGGTCGCGGCCGCCGGGTCGTCGGTCAGCGAGGCCGCCTTGGCGAGGTCGCCGGCCGCCCAGGCGTCCAGGAAGTCCTTGGTGCCGGCCGTCGCCTGCTCGGCGCTCGGGGGTTCGGCGACCACCGTGCGCGCCTTCTTGGCGGCGGGGGTGTCCTTGTCGTCGGAGCCGCCGACGAGGCTGTACGCCCCGTAGCCGCCCGCGGCGAGCACGGCGACGGCCACGCCGGTGATGAGGCCGGTCTTCGCGCCATTGCGCATGGTGATGTTCCCCCAAGGGTCAGGCGGTCGGGCCGCAGCCGGACGTGGCCGGATGCGCGTTCGGGGTCCAGCCTAGGCAGCCGGACTCCGTGCCCCGGCGAAAGGACGGGGTCTTGTGACGGATCTGGTACGTGTCCCGCACCACTCCGGTACGCTCCGCCGCCCGGCACCGCCCCCGGCGCGCCCCCGCCGTCAGATCCAGGTGTTGAACCACATCCGCTTGCGCCAGTCCTCCATCGGGATCGTCTCGCCGGTGTACAGGGGGTGGAAGAAGAGGAAGTTCCACATGATCAGCAGGACCACCAGGCCGGCCGCCGCCCCGCCGATGACCCGGCGGTCCCGGGAGGCCCCGGCGGGTCCGACCAGCGCGCCGAGCAGCATGGTCACCGCGAGCACCAGGAAGGGCACGAAGCAGACCGCGTAGAACAGGAAGATCGTCCGCTGCTGGTAGGCGAACCAGGGCAGGTAGCCTGCGGCCAGACCGCACAGCACCGCGCCGGCCCGCCAGTCGCGCCGGGCCGCCCACCGCCACAGGCAGTAGACCAGGGCGATCGCACCGGTCCACCAGAGCAGCGGGGTGCCGATGCCGAGCACCTCGCGGGCGCACTCGCTCACCGTGCAGCCGGCCGTGCCCTGCTTCGGCGACTCGTAGAAGAACGACACCGGCCGGCCCAGCACCAGCCAGCTCCAGGGGTTCGACTGGTAGGTGTGCGGGTCACTCAGGTGGGTGTGGAAGTCGTAGACCGTCGAGTGGTAGTGCCAGAGCGCGCGCAGGCCCTCCGGGATCCACGGGAAGTCGGTGGAACGGCCGACCGCCCAGTCCCGGCCGTAGCCGCCCTGGTTCGGCACCGTGCTGCTGGCGAACCAGCCCCACCAGGAGCCGATGTAGACGGCCACCGGGACCACCACGAGCGAGACGAAGGCCGGCACCGCGTCCCGGACCAGGGTCCACCGGTAGGGGTGGTCGGCCCCGGCCAGCCGGCGCGAGCCCGCGTCCCACAGCACCGTCAGCAGGCCGAAGGCGGCCGCCACGTACAGGCCGCTCCACTTGGTCGCGCAGGTCAGACCGACGCAGACGCCGGCCGCGATGCGGTACGGGCGCCAGCCCAGGTTGAGCCGGTGGGCGATCCCCGCGTCCGGGCCGCCGTCGCCGAGGGCGGTCAGCCGGGCCGCGATCCGGGCCCGGGTGCGGTCGCGGTCCAGCAGCAGGAAGCCGAAGGCGGCGACGATCCAGAACATCACCACCAGGTCCAGCAGCGCGGACCGGCTCATCACGAAGTGCAGGCCGTCCACGGCGAGCAGCAGGCCCGCCACGCAGCCCAGCAGGGTCGAGCGGAACAGCCGGCGGGCGATCCTCGCCAGCATCAGCACCGACAGGGTGCCGAGCAGCGCCACCGCGAACCGCCAGCCGAAGGGGTTCATCCCGAACAGCTGCTCACCGGCGCCGATGATCCACTTGCCGACCGGCGGGTGCACCACGTACGAGGGGTTCGACCGGTAGGGGACCGGGCCGCCGGCCATGATCTGCTCGTTGGCGCCGTCCGGCCAGCTGATCTCGTAGCCGCCGTGCCAGAGCGCGTAGGCGTCCTTGGCGTAGTACGTCTCGTCGAAGACGATCGCGTTCGGCGAGCCGAGGTCGGTGAACCGCAGCACGCCGGCGAACAGCGTCACCGCGAGCGGGCCGAGCCAGCCGGCCCAGCGGCAGAGCCAGGACCACAGCGGCGCCGGCAGGGCGAGGCCGAGCCGGAGCAGCAGCGGGGACGGCGGCACCCGCTTCGGGGTGACGCCCGGGCCGTCCGGCATCGGCGGGACCAGGCGCTCGGCCGTGGTCGCGGCGGGGGCCGGGGCGTAGCCGAACCGGGCCAGGCCGCGCAGCCAGGCGGGGCGCGGCGGGGGCGGGGCGGGTATGGAGCCGTCCGGGGAGTCCGGGGCGGGGCCGCCGGGTTCGTCCGGCCCGCCGGGGCCGTCCGGAGCGTCGGGACCGCCGTCGGCGGCCTCGCCGGCCGGGTCGCGCGGGCCCGGCAGGGCGGGCGACGGCTGGTCCGCCAGGACCGGCCCGCCGACGCCACCCCGCGCGGTGAGGTCTGTACCAGTGGGCGTCTGCGCCGCCGTGTCGCCGTTCATCCGCCACATGGTAGGGGTGCGTCATGACGCTGGGACCGCTCCCTCCGAAGCTGCCCGAAACATCACCAAAAGCACCCGGCGGCCGGTTGCTGGAAGGATGGGGTCCGTGACAGGTGTACTCGTACTGGCAGGAACCCCCATCGGCGACGTCGCGGACGCCCCGCCCAGGCTGCTCACCGAGCTGGCCTCGGCGGACGTCATCGCGGCCGAGGACACCCGGCGGCTGCGCCGGCTCACCCAGGCACTCGGGGTGACCCCGGCCGGGCGGGTGGTCTCCTACTTCGAGGGCAACGAGGTCGGGCGCACCCCCGAGCTCGTCGAGGCGCTGCTCGGCGGGGCCCGCGTCCTGCTGGTCACCGACGCCGGCATGCCGTCCGTCTCCGACCCCGGCTACCGGCTGGTGGCCGCCGCCGTGGCCGCCGACCTCAAGGTGACCGCGGTGCCGGGGCCGTCCGCGGTGCTCACCGCGCTGGCGCTGTCCGGTCTGCCGGTCGACCGGTTCACCTTCGAGGGCTTCCTGCCGCGCAAGACCGGCGACCGGGCCCGGCAGCTGGCCTCGGTCGCCGCCGAGCCGCGCACCATGGTCTTCTTCGAGGCCCCGCACCGGATCGCGGAGGCGCTCGCCGCGATGGCGGAGGCGTTCGGGCCCGAGCGGCCCGCCGCCGTGTGCCGGGAGCTGACCAAGACCTACGAGGAGGTCAAGCGCGGGCCGCTCGGGGAGCTGGCCGCGTGGGCGGCCGAGGGGGTCAGGGGCGAGATCACGGTGGTCGTGGCGGGCGCGCCGCCGGCCGCGCCGAAGGAGCTGGGCCCGGCCGAGCTGGCCCGGCTGGTGGCCGTGCGGGAGGAGGCCGGGGAGCGGCGCAAGGAGGCGATCGCGGCGATCGCGGCCGAACTCTCGCTGCCCAAGCGCGAGGTG
Source organism: Kitasatospora purpeofusca (assembly GCF_036010405.1). Lineage (NCBI taxonomy): Bacteria > Bacillati > Actinomycetota > Actinomycetes > Kitasatosporales > Streptomycetaceae > Kitasatospora > Kitasatospora purpeofusca. The sequence goes on from NZ_CP108561.1 coordinate 5,681,691, forward strand.
TTCGACGCGGTGGTGGCGGCCAAGAACGCCGCCGCGGGCGGGGCCGGCTGAGCGGTCGGCCGGGAGGCGGCCGGGGCGGCGGCGGTGAATCCGGTCGGGAACGGTCGAAGAACCGCCGGAGAACGGTCGGAAAGCGCCCCGGCACGCGCCTGAGCTGCGAGTACGCACGGTTCGTGGGCGAGGTGCCGCCGGGCCTGAGGGCGCGTACCTTGGAGAGAAGGCCCCGGGTAAACGCCCGTCGAGCTGAAGCTTCGGTCGAGGTTTTCGGACAGGACCCACCCTTTCGTATAGGGCTTCCCAACCCCCCTCCAATTCTTCACAAGGCGGGCATCGCCCGGGACGTTCCGGGCATTTGCTGGGATGGAAAGACCCAGCCGGGCGAGCGCCCGGCGGGCGCTGGGAGACGGCTATGAGCGAGACGATCGGTAGCCCCCGCGGTGGCAACGCCCTGAGCGACCCCGGCCCGAGCAGCGCCGGCCCGAGCGGCCCGGCGCACACCCCCGTCGAGACCGTCCGGGAGGCCTACTCCTTCGTGTGCCTGAGCTGCGGGTACGGCTGGGAGCAGGCGTACGACATCGAGCACCACGTGGCCCGGGACGGGCGCGTCGTGTTCGAGTACCACGCCAACGGAGTCCGGGTGCCGTCGCCGCTGCTCAAGCCGGCCTGCCCGGGCTGCGGCGGCCACACCGTCCGGATCATGCGCGAGGGCCGGGTGGCCGGGCAGGACCAGCCGTGGCAGCACGCCCCCGGGTACTCCTCGCACGCGGAGCCGGCCGTCCCGGCCGACGCGGCGCGGCCGGCGCGGACCGCCCCCTCGGGCGGGCGCTGGGCGCGGTTCTGGGCGCGGATGCGGGGCTGACGGTGGTAGCGGCGGTCGGGCCCGGACCCGGGCCCGACTAAGCTTGCCGACCATGGCGGCCACTGCAGACCACAGCACCAACGGGGGCACCACTCCCGCGTACTACGTCACCACCCCGATCTACTACGTCAACGATCGCCCCCACCTGGGCCACGCGTACACCACCGTGGCGGGCGACGTACTGACCCGCTGGCACCGCCAGCGCGGCGAGCGGGTGTGGTACCTGACCGGCACGGACGAGCACGGTCAGAAGATCCTGCGCACCGCGGAGGCCAACGGCGTCACCCCGCAGGAGTGGTGCGACAAGCTGGTCGAGGAGGCGTGGAAGCCGCTCTGGCAGCACCTGGAGATCGCCAACGACGACTTCATCCGCACCACCCAGGAGCGGCACACCGCCCGGGTGCAGGAGTTCGTCCAGGACCTGTTCGACAAGGGCGAGATCTACAAGGGCGGCTACTCCGGCCCGTACTGCGTCGGCTGCGAGGAGTACAAGCTCCCCGCCGAACTGCTCGACGGCGCCACCGAGGACGAGAAGCTCTGCCCGATCCACAAGAAGCCGGTCGAGTGGCTGGAGGAGGAGAACTACTTCTTCCGCCTCTCCGCGTACGGCCCGAAGCTGCTGGAGTTCTACGCCGGGAACCCCGGCTTCATCGCCCCCGAGACGGCCCGCAACGAGGTGCTCCGCTTCGTCGAGCAGGGCCTCCAGGACCTCTCCATCTCCCGCTCCACCTTCGACTGGGGCGTCCCGCTGCCCTGGGACGACAAGCACGTCCTGTACGTGTGGGTGGACGCGCTGCAGAACTACATCACCGCCGCCGGCTACGGCGCCGACCCGGAGCGGTTCGCCGAGCTGTGGCCGGCCTCCGTGCACCTGGTCGGCAAGGACATCCTGCGCTTCCACGCGGTGATCTGGCCCGCGATGCTGATGGCTGCGGGACTGCCGCTGCCGAAGCGGGTCGTCGCCAACGGCTGGCTGATGGTCGGCGGCGAGAAGATGTCCAAGTCCAACCTGACCGGCATCTCGCCCACCGATCTGACCTCGCACTTCGGCGTCGACGCCTACCGCTACTACTTCCTGCGGGCGATCCCGTTCGGCACCGACGGCTCGTTCTCCTGGGAGGACTTCAGCGCCCGGTACACCTCCGAGCTGGCGAACGACTTCGGCAACCTCGCCTCCCGGGTCGCGGCCATGGTCGGCAAGTACTTCGACGGCGTGCTGCCGGCCGCCGCGGCGCCGGGCGCCGCCGAGCAGGCCGTCACCGAGGGCCTCGCGGCGGCGGTCGCGACCGCCGACCGGAAGATCGGCGAGGAGCTGGACTTCGCCGGCGGCCTCGCGGCGATCTTCGAGTTCGTCAAGCAGGTCAACGGCTACCTCACCGAGCAGGAGCCCTGGAAGGTCGCCAAGGACGACTCGGCCGAGGGCCGGGACCGGCTGGCCACCATCCTCTACACGGCGGCCGAGTCGCTGCGGGCCACCGCGGTGCTGCTCAACCCCGTGATGCCGGCCACCGCCGAGAAGCTCTGGCTCTCGCTCGGCGCGGCCGAGGGCCTGGGCGAGCTCGCCGGCCAGACCGTCGCCCAGGCGGCGCAGTGGGGCCTGCTGCCGGTCGGCTCCACCGTCACCAAGGGCGAGATCCTGTTCCCGCGTCTTGAGGAGAAGCCGGCCGCCTAGGGCTTGTCCCCGGGGCCGGAGGAGGACGACCGATGCCGAAGAAGGACGACGAGCGGTCCACCCCGCCGCCGCTGCCGGCCCCGCTGGCGGTGGCGGTGGCGGACTCGCACACCCATCTGGACATGCAGTCCGGCACCCCCGAGGAGGGCCTCGCCAAGGCCGCCTCGGTCGGGGTGGCCACCGTCGTCCAGGTCGGCTGCGACGTGCCGGGCTCGCGCTGGGCCGCCGAACTGGCGGCCCGGTTCGAGCAGGTGCACGCCGCCGTCGCCCTGCACCCCAACGAGGCGCCGCGGATCTTCCTCGGCGACCCCGACGGGTGGTCCGGGCAGCGGCGCGAGCCGGGCGGGCAGGCCGCGCTCGACGCGGCGCTGGCCGAGATCGACGCGCTCGCGGCACTGCCGCACGTCCGCGCGGTCGGCGAGACCGGCCTCGACTACTTCCGGACCGGTCCGGAGGGCGTGGAGATCCAGAAGGAGTCGTTCCGCCGCCACATCGCGATGGCCAAGCGGCACGGCAAGGCCCTGGTGATCCACGACCGGGACGCCCACGAGGACGTCATCGCCGTCCTGCTGGAGGAGGGCGCGCCCGAGCGGACCGTCTTCCACTGCTACTCCGGCGACGCGGAGATGGCCAAGGTCTGCGCCGAGCACGGCTGGTACCTCTCCTTCGCCGGTCCGGTCACCTTCAAGGCCAACCAGCCGCTGCGGGACGCCCTGGCGGCCACCCCGCTGGACCGGGTCCTGGTCGAGACCGACGCCCCCTTCCTCACCCCGCACCCCTACCGCGGCCGCCCCAACGCGCCGTACCTGATCCCGGTCACGGTGCGGTCGATGGCGGACACCCTGGGCCTGCACGAGGACGAGCTGTCGACGGCCATCGCGGCGAACACGGCGCGGGCGTTCGGGTACTGATCCGTTCGAACGAATATCTGGTTCAGGAGAAACGGTTCGGCACTCCTGGCGGCTTCCTGGGCTGGCTAGCATGAGTGCAGTGAGGGAGGTGGCCATGACCGCCATGCCGATCGACGGACCCGTTGAGGATCATCACGAATCGTCGCACCCGCTGTCCCAACTGCGGACGTACGAGCAGGCCAAGCACCTTGATCTGCCGTTCGACTGGGATCTTGTGGACGGAGTCATCGTGGTCCGGGGGCAGACGAATCAGTGGCACGACCAGGTGCGGGACGAGCTGTACTCAGCTCTTCGCGGCGCACGGGTCGCGCCCTACGCGGCCAACGTCGAGCGCTGTGTGCTGCTCGACGAGGCCAACACGACCAAGCCGGACGTGGTCGTGTTCGACAAGACCGGCATCGACGTCTTCGAGCTGGAGTGCCTCCCGCCCCGGAACGTGGTGCTGACGGTCGAGGTCGTCTCGCACGGAACCCGGGCCAACGACCGCTTCCGCAAGCCCGGGCAGTACGCGGACAAGGGCATCCCGTACTACTGGCGGGTCGAGCGCGGCATCGACGACCTGCCGATCGTCCACGAGTTCCACCGGGACGAGGAGAAGGGCGTCTACCTTCTCGTCGCTCAGCACGAGGGCGTGCTGCGGACCTCGGTGCCGTACCCCGTGGAGATCGACCTCGCGGCGGTCGTCGAGCTGTGAGGCGGCGGGGCGCCCGTATCCTTGGCGGGTGAGCACCACCGAACCCACCTCTGACAAACACCTGCTCGGCGCCGCGGACATCCGGGCCCTGGCGGAAGCGTTCGGCGTTCGGCCGACCAAGCAGCGCGGGCAGAACTTCGTCATCGACGGCAATACCGTGCGGCGGATCGTCCGGGCGGCGGAGGTGACCGGCGAGGACACGGTGGTCGAGGTCGGGCCCGGGCTCGGGTCGCTGACCCTCGCGCTGCTGGAGGTCGCCCGGCACGTCACCGCGGTCGAGATCGACCCGGTGCTGGCCCGCCACCTGCCGGACACCGTGGCCGCCCGGATGCCGGGCCGGGCCGACTCCTTCGACCTGGTGTTCAGCGACGCGATGCTGGTCACCGAGCTGCCCGGGCCGACGCCGACCGCGCTCGTCGCCAACCTGCCGTACAACGTGGCCGTGCCGGTGCTGCTGCACATGCTCGCGACCTTCCCCAGCATCGAGCGGACCCTGGTCATGGTGCAGAGCGAGGTCGCCGACCGGCTCGCCGCCAAGCCGGGCAACAAGGTCTACGGCGTCCCCTCGGTCAAGGCCAACTGGTACGCCGAGGTGAAGCGGGCCGGTGCGATCGGCCGCAACGTCTTCTGGCCCGCCCCCAACGTCGACTCCGGGCTGGTCTCGCTGGTCCGCCACGACCCGCCGAGCACCACCGCGAGCCGCGAGCAGGTGTTCGCGGTCGTCGACGCCGCGTTCGCCCAGCGCCGCAAGACCCTGCGGGCCGCGCTGGCCGGCTGGGCCGGCTCCGCCGCCGGGGCCGAGCAGGCGCTCGCCGCCGCCGGGATCGACCACAAGCTGCGCGGCGAGATGCTCACCGTCGAGCAGTTCGCCGCCATCGCCGAACACAAGCCGGAGTAGAGGGTTTCCCAGTGACCGTCACGGTACGCGTGCCCGCCAAGGTCAACGTCCAGCTCGGGGTCGGCGGACTGCGCGCCGACGGCTTCCACGACCTGGCCAACGTCTTCTTCGCGGTCGCCCTCGGCGACGAGGTGACCGCGACGGCCGGCGAACCCGGCAAGGGCGTCACCCTCAGCTGCGCCGGACCGGACGCCGACGCCGTGCCGCTGGACGACAGCAACCTCGCCGCCCGCGCCGCCCGGCTGCTCGCCGCCCACCACGGCCTCGCCGCGACCGACATCCACCTGCACATCGCCAAGGCCATCCCGGTGGCCGGCGGCATGGCCGGCGGCAGCGCGGACGGCGCGGCCGCGCTGGTCGCCTGCGACGCCCTGTGGGAGCTCGGCACCCCCGTCGAGGTGCTGCTGGAGCTCGCCGCCGAACTCGGCTCGGACGTGCCGTTCGCCCTGGTCGGCGGCGTCGCCCTGGGCCGCGGCCGGGGCGAGATCCTGGAGCCGCTGCCCGTCGCCGGCAGCTACCACTGGGTCTTCGCCGTCGCCGACGGCGGCCTCTCGACACCCGCCGTCTTCCGCGAGTGCGACCGCCTGCGCGAGGAGGCCGGCACCGGCTCCGCCGACACCGAGGTGGCCACCCCCGACGCCGACCCCGCGCTGCTCGCGGCCCTCGCCGACGGCGACGCCGTCGCCCTGGCCGCCGCGCTGACCAACGACCTCCAGCCGGCCGCCCTGTCGCTGCGCCCCGCCCTCGCCGCCACCCTGCGGGCGGGCACCGAGGCCGGAGCGATCGGCGCCCTGGTCTCCGGCTCCGGGCCGACCTGCGCCTTCCTGGCCAAGGACGCCGACGCCGCCGAGGCCGTCGCGGCCGCGCTGCGGGCCTCCGGCAGCTGCCGCGCCGCGCACGCCACGTACGGGCCGGTGCCGGGCGCGGCGGTGACGTCGGTGTCGGCGGGGGAGTAGTCGGGGGAGAGGCCGGGCAGCGGGACGGGCCGCAGGGCAGCGGCGGCCGCCGGCTCTGGCGGGAGGGGAGCCGGGGCGGGCCCATTAGGCTGGGGAGGATCCGGACCTCCGCCCGAGCCCGGACCGTCGAACCCAGGAGCGCTGCACACGTGGCCGTCAATCTCGCCACCATCGAGTCCGTCACGAAGGTGTACGGCACCCGGGCCCTTCTGGACGGGGTCAGCCTCGGCGTCAGCGAGGGGGACCGGATCGGCGTCGTCGGACGCAACGGGGACGGCAAGACCACCCTGATCCGGATGCTCGCCAAGCTGGAGGAGCCGGACGGCGGGCGGATCACCCACGTCGGCGGGGTGGAGATGGCCGTCCTCACCCAGCACGACTCGCTGGACCCGGACGCGACCATCCGGCACGAGGTCATCGCCGGCCGCGCCGACCACGAGTGGCTCGGCGACTCCCGCATCCGCGACATCATCGAGGGCCTCTTCGGCGGCCTCGACCTGCCCGGCTTCCCCGACGGCCTGGACACGGTCATCGGCCCGCTCTCCGGCGGTGAGCGCCGCCGGATCGCCCTCGCCAAGCTGCTGCTCGGCTCGCCCGACCTCATCGTGCTCGACGAGCCCACCAACCACCTCGACGTCGAGGGCATCGCCTGGCTCGCCCAGCACCTCCAGAACCGCCGCTCCGCGCTCGTCTGCGTCACCCACGACCGCTGGTTCCTCGACCAGGTCTGCACCCGGATGTGGGACGTCCAGCACGGCTCGGTGCACGAGTACGAGGGCGGCTACTCCGACTACGTCTTCTCGCGCGCCGAGCGCTCCCGGATCGAGGCCACCGAGGAGCAGAAGCGCCAGAACCTGGCCCGCAAGGAGCTCGCCTGGCTGCGCCGCGGCGCCCCGGCCCGTACCTCCAAGCCGCGCTACCGGATCGAGGCCGCCAACGCGCTCATCGCCGACGTCCCCGAGCCGCGCGACAAGAGCGAGCTGATGAAGTTCGCCAACGCGCGCCTGGGAAGGACCGTCTTCGAGGTCGAGGGCATCACGGTGAAGGCCGGCCCGAAGCTGCTGCTGGAGGACGTCACCTGGCAGCTCGGCCCCGGCGACCGGATCGGCCTGCTCGGCGTCAACGGCGCCGGCAAGACCTCGCTGCTGCGGGCGCTGCGCGACGCCTACACCTCGGAGGGCGACATCCAGCCCGACTCCGGCGTGGTCAAGGTCGGCAAGACGGTGCGGCTGGCGTACCTCTCCCAGGAGGTCGCCGAACTGGAGCCGACCACCCGGGTGCTGCAGGCCGTCGAGCAGGTCCGCTCCCGGGTCGACCTGGGCAAGGGCCGGGAGATGAGCGCCGGCCAGCTGTGCGAGCAGTTCGGCTTCGGCAAGGACAAGCAGTGGACGCCGGTCGGCGACCTGTCCGGCGGTGAGCGGCGCCGGCTCCAGCTGCTCCGGCTGCTGATGGACGAGCCCAATGTGCTGTTCCTCGACGAGCCCACCAACGACCTCGACATCGAGACGCTGAACCAGCTGGAGGACCTCCTCGACGGCTGGCCCGGTTCGATGATCGTCATCAGCCACGACCGCTTCTTCATCGAGCGGACCACCGACGTGACCTACGCGCTGCTCGGTGACCGGCGGATGCGGATGCTGCCGAACGGCGTCGACGAGTACCTGCAGCGTCGGGCCGCGATGGCCGCTGCCGCCGCCGCTTCGGCCGCTGCCGCGGTGGCCTCCGGCGCGACCGGTGCCGCTGCGGGCGGCGCGGAGGACTCGGCGTCCGCGCTGTCGGGCGGCGACCTGCGGGCGGCGAAGAAGGAGCTGCAGAAGCTGGAGCGCCAGATCGCCAAGCTGGACCAGAAGGAGTCCAAGCTGCATGCCCAGCTCGCCGAGCACGCCGCCGACTTCTCCAAGGTCGCCGAGCTGGACAGCCAGCTGCGGGCGGTCCGGGAGGAGAAGGAGGAGCTGGAGATGACCTGGCTGGAGCTGGCCGAGCAGGTCTGACCGGGGCCGGCGTCCCGGAGGTTCGGGCCCCGACCGGTGCTGGGTCGGGGTCGGTCGGGGTCGGTTCAGCGGGGCGGGTGGCCGGCGAGCAGGGTGTCCAGTTCGTCCGCCGCCCGGCCCAGCGCGCTGCGCGACGGGTCGTGCGGCCGGGTCGGCCGCGCCGCCGCCCCGGTCGGTGGACGGTGCGCGCGCGCCGCGGCCGTCAGCTCGTCCAGCGCCCGGCCGACCCGCTCCACCTCCGCCCGCTCCGGCACCCGCCCGCCGTACCGGCGCTGCGCCGCGAACGCCGCCACCGCGCCGCTCAGCCGCTCCAGCGCGGCCGTCGCGGGCAGCCACTCGGCCGCGTGCCGGCCCGTCGGCGGCGGCTCGGCCAGCCCCTGCTCCACCTCCGCGCGGGCGTCGGCGAGCGCCCGGTAGGCCGTCCGCCGCAGCCACACCTCGGACCGGGGCTCCGGCCCGTCCTGCCGCACCACCGAGGCCAGATAGGCCTTCAGCGCGGCCGCCGCGGACACCAGCCGCGGCTCGATCCGGTGCCTCGGCCGTTCCGGCCAGAGCAGATGGCCGAACAGCAGCACGATCGCGCTGGCCAGCACGGTGTCCAGCACCCGGGGCCGGAACTCGGCCGCGCCGTCCTGCCCGCCCAGTTGCAGCAGGACCAGCGCCATCGGCGTCATCACCACGGTGTTCAGCCCGTAGTGCGCCGCCGTCGCGTACGGCAGCAGGGCCACGCAGAGCGCGGCGATCGCGACCAGCGCCCACGGACCGGGAGCCAGCGACAGCACCGCCGCCGTCACCGCCACCCCCAGCACCGTCCCCACCGCACGGCTCACCGAACGCAGGAACACCGAGCCGAGGTCCGGCTTCAGGACGAAGGCGATCGTCATCGGCACCCAGTAGCTCCGGCTCAGCGGCAGCACGGCCATCAGCGCCGCCCCCACCGCGATGCACAGCGCCAGCCGCGCCCCGTACCGGGCCGCCCCGGGCGAGACCAGCCGCACCCGCAGCCGCCACGGGTCCGGCGGGGGCGCGGGAGCCGTGGTCAGCACGGCCTCCCGGCCCGCGACCGTCGCCGCGGCCGCGCGCAGCGCCGCGTCCAGGGCCTGCCGGGAGGGCGTGTCCGGCGACCAGTCAGGTACCGGGACCTCGCCGCCGCCGTGCTCCACCGCGCGGGCCAGCAGGCCCGGTACGGCGGCCACCTCGGGCGGCACCGGCCGCCAGGCCCACAGCAGGCCGGTGGCCGCCTCGGTGGCGGCGAGTGCGGCCCGGTACATCGTGTGGACGCGGTGGGCGGCGGTGCCCGGCGCGGTGTCGGGTGCGGTATCCGGCGCGGTGTGGGGCGCGGTGTCCGGCGCGGTGTGGGGCGCGGTGTCCGGTGCGGGCGGGTTCCGCAGGGGGCGGGGCAGGGGCGGGAGCACGTCCTGGAGCTGGTTCAGCCGGGCGGTCAGCACCTGGCGGGACGCCGACCCCTGCGGAGTCCCCAGATCCGCGAGCATCCGGCCGAGCGCGTCGTACACGGCGGCGAGCGCGCGCACCCCCGGGTCGGCACCGGGAGCCCGGCGGCGGCCGCGCAGGGGCACACCGAGCAGCAGCACCAGCACCGCGCCCGCCGGAAGCACCGCCGCCGCGGCCCACCACGGGTGCGGCAGCGGCATCCCGCTCCCGAGCGTGGCGGAGACGAGCAGCAGCAGCCCCGCCGCCGAACCGCGCGGGCCCGTCGCACTCAGCGCGCCGGAGACGAACGCCGTCAGCGTCAGCCCGGCGCCCAGGGCGAGCGGGCCGACCTGGGCGTGCTGGAGCGCGCTGCCGATCAGCAGGCCGAGCGCCGAGGCCGGTACGGCGGTGGCGATCCGGCGGGCCCGCAGCCGGACCGGCTCGACCCGGTCGTTCATCGTCGCGTGCATCGCACCCAGCCCGGCGAACACCCCGAGGTCCACCCGGTGCGCCAGCAGCCCCGCCGCCAGCGCCAGTGCCATGGCGAGCGCGGCCCGGGCCATCGGCGCCCACGGCAGCGGCGGCCGGGCCGGGCGGGCGGCCCGGGCCCACCAGGGGGTGGGGGGCGTGGCGGGGGTGCCGGAGGCGCCGGGGGTGCTGGGGGCGACCGGGGTGCTGGGGGGCATGCGGGGCGTCCGATCCGCGGCGGGGCCGGGCCCGGCGGGTGCGGGGCTGGGCGGCGGCCCGGGGCGCTGCTGTGCGACGCTGCGCGGCAGTGTGAGGTCTCGTCCGGCGTGACCGGACCGGGCCAGTCTAACGGCGCCCGCCGGACCCTCCGGCGGGCCCTGTGCGGGTGCACGTGTCAAGTTCGTACCGATCGCTTGCAAGCGGGGCACGGGCCCTGCCGGTCCGTCGGGGGCGGTGGCTACGATGATTGAGGCGCCGTCCGTCCCGACTGGCGGACGGATCGGCCCGATGGACCCGATGGGCCGGATCGATCTGTGCGGCCTGTAGGGCCGAGTAGTTGACGGTGTGTGTCGCGGTGCGGCGACCTGCGGGGGTCGCGCCGCGCACGGGGGAGAGGTGGATTGCTGTGCCAGGCGAGGCTGGACCGGGAGGCGCGGGCTGGGCCGATGGCCCCGACGGTGAAGTGATGCCGTGGACGCTGAGCAACAGTTGGATCGGTCGCGTGGTCGGCCAGGTCCAGGTCGACGTCAGCGCCAACGCGCTGGTGGCGGCGTTCGGCTCCAAGGACGTCAAGATCGAGCTCGACACGCTGACCAACTTCAAGAAGAAGGTCGACGCGCTGCTGGCCTCGCTGGAGGGCTCCGAGGCGGCGCAGCACAAGATCAAGGAACAGAAGCTGCTCGCCGGGAACCTCGGTAGCGGCTTCCACGAGTCCGCGGACCTGATCGCCGCGTACGAGAAGACGCACGCGGCGATCGCGCAGCTCTCGAAGTCGTTCGCGGAGCAGATCGACAGGATGAGCAAGGCGGTCGCGCAGACGGCGGGCAGTTACGGCAACAACGAGGAGCACCAGACGGCGGCGGTCAACGCGGCCGCGAAGGGCGCGGACGGCGGGCCGGGCGGGCCGACGGCGACCGGCAAGTACTGATGATCGGCGTGCGTGTTCGCTTTGTTGGAACGGGGAGCAACTGATGGCAGGTGGAACGAACTTCGAAGGGCTGGGGCATCCCCAGCTCAAGCTGATGGTGGCCGGCAGCGATCCGTCCAAGGTGACCGGTCGCGGCAACCAGCTCAAGGCCGCCGGGCGCGTGCTGGACGAGCTCAGCAAGGCACTGGCCGCCCATGTGACCCAGATCCAGTGGGAGGGGCCGGCCGCCGAGAACTTCAAGTCGTGGGCCGGTGACCTGCACAAGTCGGCGGCCATGATCAGCGAGTACTCGAAGGGCGCGGGCGACGCCATGGTGCAGGCCGGGGAGGCCCTGAGCACCGCGAAGACCGGCGTGCCGGAGATTCCGAGCAAGGACATCGACACGGTGAAGCGGCACGCAGAGCAGCCGTGCCTCAAGCCTTCGCCCTTGAGCATCGCCGGCTTCGGCAACCCGTCCGTGTCCACCGACGCGATCATGAAGAAGGAGGACCCGACCTGGGTCTCCTACATGGAGGCCACGGCGGCGCAGAAGCGGGTGGACACCGCGCACCAGGAAGCCATCCACCAGATGGAGAAGCTGGGGCAGGCGTACGAGGCGGCGACGACCAAGCTGAACTCGCTCAAGATGCCCGACCTGCCGGGTCAGTCGGGCGGCGAGTCGCACAGCGGGACGGAAGAGGTTTCGGTCGGTGGTGGCGGCGGGCGTGCCGGCTCCGGTGGCACGGGCCGTACTCCGCGCGGTGGTTACACCGGAAGCAGCGGCTACAGCCCGCCCTCCGGCGGTGACAGGAACGGCGGCGGTACCGTGACGCCGCGTCCGCCGGTGCTGGTGACGCCCGGGCCGACGCCGCCGGTGAACGTCACACCGACGCCGATGCCGCCGCGGCACGGCACTCCGGCTCCCCTGCCGGGCGACCCGAACACGCCGGGACCGGTGCCGACGGGACCGACGCACCCCGGGGACCGTCTCGGCACCGGGCTCGACAGCCTGCCGACGGTACCGACGCTGCCCGGCCAGACCGGGCCGGTGGGTCCCGGAGGCGGTCCCGCGCCGGTGTACCCGCAGGGAGGTGGTCCCGGGCACCCGGGCACGCCCGGTGGCGGGCCCGGTGGGTTCCCCGGTGGAGGGCCGATCCCGTTCGGCGGGACCACTCCGTTCACCGGTGGGACGGGCCCGCTGAAGAGCGGCGGGGGCCCTGTGCCCCCGAGCCGGACCGGCACTGTCGGGGGCAACCTGCCGACGAAGAGCGGCGGTCCGGGTGTGAGCAACGGCGGCACGGTCTTCGGGGCGCGTGAGGCCCAGGGCCGGTCCGGCGGGTCCGCCGGCGGTGGCTTCGGCGGTCCGGGTGGCGGGATGCACCAGGGTGGCGGCCACGGTGGTGGCACGGTCGGCGGTGCGCGCGGTCGGGGCTACAGCTCGACCGGCGGCGGCGTGGTCGGCGGGGCGAAGGGGCCGGTGGCCGCAGGGGAGTTCACCCCGGGCGGCAGCGGCCTGCGCAACCGGGCCGCCGCTGCCGGTGCGGCGTCCGCCGAGGGCGCGGCGCGGCCGGGCCAGAACGGCATGATGGCCCCGGGTATGGCGGGCGGCGCGGGCGAGCGGCGCGAGCGCGACCGCCGCAACCGGGCCGACTACCTGCACGAGGACGAGGAGACCTGGACCAGCGGTACTCCGAAGAGCAACCCGGGCGTGATTGAGTAGTCCGGAACGACTGCCCGGCCGCTGGGACTCCCGGTGGCCGGGCAGTCCTGCGCGGGGCGGTCCTGGCTCGATGGGGAAAGTGACGAGGGAGCAGCGATGCGGCGGACGAACGTACGGGCGCGGGGACTCGCCGCAGCGATGGTGGCGGCCGGGATCGTGGCCGGGCCGTTGGCGGGCCCGGCGGTCGCGGCGGATTCGATCCGCGAGCAGCAGTGGCACCTGGACACCATGAAGGCGTCCGACATGTGGAGGACCAGCAAGGGGCAGGGCGTTGTCGTTGCGGTCATCGACAGCGGCTTCCAGTTGAGCCATCCCGACCTGGCAGGACAGTTCCTCCCGGGGAAGGACCTCAGCGGCCTTCCGGGCGGCATCGAGGAGGACAAGAGCGGCCACGGCACTCAGATGGCGTCTGTCATCGCCGGTACCGGCAAGGGACTGGGTGGTCAGGGCGCCTACGGTCTGGCGCCCTCGGTCAAACTGCTGCCGGTGAAGGTCAAGGACAACGGCAACACCGGGACTACGGTCAATACCTCGGAATTCCTCGGCCAGATCAGCCAGGCCATCACCTTCGCGGCCGACCAGGGGGCGAAGGTCATCAGTATCTCGCAGGGAAGTGTCGCCGGAGAGGCCACGGCTGCCGATGTGGAGTCCCTCAAGACCGCCGTGACCCACGCGAACAGCAAGGGCTCGCTGGTCGTCGCCAGCGTCGGGAACTCGGCGCAGAGCGGGAATCCGGTCCAGTACCCCGGTGCGATTCCCCAGGTGCTCGGTGTGGGCGCGGTCGACCGGAACGGCACGGTCACGGCGGAGTCGGAGCGAGGTCCGCAGGTGGATCTCGCCGCTCCGGGAATCGACATCTTCAGCGCTTGCGCCGCGTCCTCCGGCTATTGCAAGGGGCACGGCACATCGGATGCGACGGCGCTCGTCTCGGCCTCGGCCGCGTTGGTCTGGGCGGCGCATCCGGACTGGACCGCCAACCAGGTGGCGCGGGTTCTGCTCAATACGGCAGGCAAGGCCGACGACGGCGCCCAGCGGAACGACGCCATCGGATACGGCATCGTCCGCCCCCGCGTGGCGCTGACGGAGCCGGGGGATCCGGGGCCGGCGGACGTGTACCCGATCCAGGAGCAGCCGGTCGGGCAGCCCGCCCCCAGCGGCTCGGCCGCCCCGTCGGCATCGGCGTCGGCAACGGTGCCCGCACCCGCGCCCACCCCACCGTCCTCCGCCTCCGCCTCGCCGGTGGCGGCGAAGGAGGACAAGGGCTCGCCCCTGGTCCTGGTGGCCGCGGTGGTCGGGGGGTTGGTGCTGGTGGCCGGCGTCGTCGTGCTGCTGCTGCGGCGTCGGGGCGGCCCGCGCGCGCGGTGAGCGGGCGGCGCCGGGGGGCGTGGGGTGCGGGGCGGGGCGCGGGTGTCACCCGGGTGGGTGCTGTCGGGGGTGGGGCGGGGTCGCCAGGGTTGGGGGTATGGGTGCGACGGGGCAGATGCGGCGGGCCGCTGCGGCGGCGCTGATCGGTACGGCGATCGAGTTCTACGACTTCTTCATCTACGGGACGGCGGCGGCGCTCGTCTTCGGGGAGGTGTTCTTCCCCGAACTGGGCACGGTGGGCGCACTGTTGGCGGCGTTCTCGGTGTACGCGGTGGCGTTCCTGGCGCGGCCGCTCGGGGCGGTGGTGTTCGGGCACTTCGGGGACCGGTTGGGGCGGAAGGCCACGCTGGTGGTGTCGCTGCTGCTGATGGGGCTGTCCACGGCGGTGGTGGGGGTGCTGCCGGGGTTCGCCGCGTGGGGGTGGTGGGCGCCGGTGGCGCTGGTGGTGCTGCGGGTGTGTCAGGGGTTGGGGCTGGGCGGGGAGTGGGGCGGCGCGGCGCTGCTGGTGGCGGAGAACGCGCCGGCCGGGCGGCGGGGGCGGTACGGGGCGTACCTGCAGTTGGGGCCGACGACCGGGTTCGTGCTGGCCAACGGGATCTTCCTGGTGCTGCAACTCTGGCTGGACCAGGCGGCGTTCAGGTCCTGGGGCTGGCGGGTGCCGTTCCTGGCGTCGCTGGGGCTGGTGGCGGTGGGGCTGTTCGTGCGGCTGCGGCTGGAGGAGACGCCGCTGTTCCGGGGCGAGGTGCGGGCGGGGGCCGAGCGGGCGCCGGTGGTGGAGGTGCTGCGGGGGCACTGGCGGACGGTGCTGCTGGGCTGCGGCGCGATCACCGTGGGGTACGCGCTGTTCTACCTGACCACGACGTACTCGCTGGCGTACGCGACGACGGGGCTGGGGGTGCCGAGCACGGTGGTGCTGTCGATGCTGCTGGCCGGTGCGGTGGGGAAGGGGGTGACGGTGTGGCTGAGCGCGCGGCGCAGTGACGCCTGGGGGCGCAGGCGCACGCTGCAGGGGGCGACGGGGCTGGCGGTGCTGTGGTCGCTGGTGCTGTTCCCGCTGTTGGAGACGGAGCGGCGCGGGCTGATGTTCCTCGCGCTGGCGGGGGCGATGGTGGTACTGGGCTGCCTGCTGGGGCCGTTGGCGGCGTTCCTGCCGGAGCTGTTCCCGACCCGGGTGCGGTACACGGGGGCGGCGCTGACCTACAACCTGGGCGGTGTGGTGGGCGGGGCGACCACCCCGTTGATCGCGACCAGGCTGACCGGGACGTACGGGACGGCGGAGCCGGTCGGCTGGTACCTGGCGGGGTGCGGGGTGGTGGCGCTGCTGTGTCTGCGGCTGCTTCCGGAGACCTGCGGGAGGGACCTCTCGGCGGTGTCCGGGCCGGTCGCGCGGACCGCCGGGACCGATTTCCCTTTCCGACCCCCTGCCGTGTAATGTCTTCCTTGTTCGAGCGGGCAGGCGGAGCGAAAGCGAAGCAGGCGGGTTCGGGCAAGGAACAGGCCCCTATAGCTCAGTCGGTAGAGCGTCTCCATGGTAAGGAGAAGGTCTGCGGTTCGATTCCGCATGGGGGCTCAGTCAGGACCCCCGCCATCGAGGCGGGGGTCCTTTTCGTTGTGTCCGCCCGGTGGTGGCGGTGAGACGGTCTGGCAAGTCGGGTACGGAATGCGCTGTGATGGTGCGTCACCGGCCGCCCTTTCCCGCCGGGCGGGGCTGCGGGCGGGATGCCGACCTGGAGGGCTCTCATGGGTGTTCGCCTCGTGGTGGTCGACGACCACCGGTTGTTGGCCGAGGCGCTGGCCACCGCGCTCCAGCTGCGGGGCCACCGGGTGCTCGCGGTGGGCTCGCCGGCCGCGTCGGCGGCCGATCTGGTGGCGGGACGGCGTCCGGAGGTGTGCCTGCTGGGAGTGTCCGCGCCGGCCGACCCGGGGGCGTTCGACGGCTTGCGCAGGATTCGCCGGGAACGGCCCGAGGTGGCTGTCATCGTGCTCGGTCCGGTGGGTGAACTCCGTGGTGTGGCAGCGGCGTTCGCGTCCGGTGCGGCCGGGTACGTGCCGAGCGACGAGCGGATCGAGGTGGTCGAGCGGGCGATCGCGCGGGCCCGGGCCGGTGAGGCGGCGGTCGCGGTGGAGGTGCTGCGGGGCGCGTTCGACCAGTTGCTGAGACCGGCGGCGGAGCCGGACGACGAGGCGGTCCGGCTGCTGCGGCTGCTCACCCGGCGCGAGGTGCAGGTACTGGCGCGGATCGCGGACGGCGAGGACACCGCGGCGATCGCGGCGGGGATGCGGATCGCGGCGAGCACGGCCCGGACGCACGTCCAGCGGGTGCTGATGAAGCTCGGCGCGCGGACCCGGTTGGAGGCGGCGGCGGTGGCGGCGCGCACCGGTCTGCTGGACCGGATGGCGCGCGGTTGACGGACGGCCGTTCGGTGGTCCGAGCACCCCTGGTGGACAGGGAGAATGGGCCCCAGTCGTACGAACGTCCCCGATGGTCCGCCGACCGCGGACCATCGCCCGCTGGAGGTCTCATCATGAGTAAGTACCTGGTCACGGGTGGCGCCGGTTATGTCGGCAGTGTGGTCGCCGCCCACCTGCTGGAGGCGGGGCACCAGGTCACCGTCCTGGACGACCTCTCGACCGGTTTCCGGGAGGGCGTGCCGGCCGGTGCCGAGTTCGTCGAGGGCCGGATCCAGGAGGCCGGCGGGGTCCTGGACGGCTCCTTCGACGGTGTGCTGCACTTCGCGGCCTCCTCGCAGGTCGGCGAGTCGGTCGTGGACCCGGAGAAGTACTGGCGCAACAACGTGGCCGGCTCGCTGGAGCTGGTCTCCGCGATGCGCGCGGCGGGTGTGCGCAAGCTGGTGTTCTCCTCCACCGCCGCCACCTACGGCGAGCCGGAGTCGGTGCCGATCGCCGAGACCGCCCGCACCGCGCCCACCAACACCTACGGCGCCACCAAGCTGGCCGTGGACCACCTGATCACCAGTGAGGCCGTCGCCCACGGCCTGGCCGCCGTCTCGCTGCGCTACTTCAACGTGGCCGGTGCGTACGGTGCCCACGGCGAGCGCCACGACCCGGAGTCGCACCTGATCCCGCTGGTCTTCCAGGCCGCGCTGGGGCAGCGCGAGCACATCGCGGTGTACGGCGACGACTACCCGACCCCGGACGGCACCTGCGTCCGCGACTACATCCACGTCGCGGACCTGGCCGACGCGCACCTGCTGGCCCTGGACGCGGCGAAGCCGGGCGAGCACCTGATCTGCAACCTGGGCAACGGCAGCGGCTTCTCGGTCCACGAGGTGATCGAGTCGGTCAAGCGGGTCACCGGTCGTGAGATCCCGGTGGTGGTCTCCGGCCGCCGCGCCGGCGACCCGGCGGTCCTGGTGGCCTCCGCCGAGCGCGCCCACCAGGCCCTCGGCTGGACCCCGCGCCGTCCGAACCTGGACGACATCGTCGCCGACGCCTGGAAGTTCACCCTGGAGAAGAACGCCGGCTGAGGCACGGGCGACACGCCACGGGCGCCGCTCCCTCCCGTACGGCGAGGGGGTGGCGCTCCGGCGTTCCCGCCGGGCCCGGAGCCGGTGGGACAACCGGGTCAGGAGGTCGCACCGGAGCACCAAGTCACGCCAATTTCGCACCTCCTGACGAAACTTCACCAAACCCCCACCGAGCCCGCGCCCACCCCGTACGCTGATTCCGGTACCGGTGGGGGTCGGCACCTCGGCCCTTCCGGGCACCCGGGAGGTGAGCGGCGCAGGAGCGCCCGGACGGCGGCGGCAGGACCGGCGCGCCGTACCGGACGCGGGCCGGAGCTGAGCAGGGGGGAAGTGACGATGGGGCGGATCCGCGTCCTGGTGGTCGACGACCACCGGATCTTCGCCGAGGCGCTGGCCGCGGCGCTCGCCGCTGAGCCCGATGTCGAGGTCGCCGCGGCGGGCAGCGCGGCCGCCGCGGAGCGGGCGCTGGAGCGTGCCGCCACCGAGGGGCGGGTGTTCGACGTGGTCCTGGTCGACGCCGACCTCGGGGTGGCGGAGGCCGTTGCCGCCCGCAAGCCCCGTCAGCCGGGCGCCGACCCGCCGGAAGCACTCCGCCGCCGACCGCCGGCGACGGTGCCCTCGCCCCGCCGTCCGCCGGTGGCCCAGGCCGCCGGACCGCCCGCGACGGCCGTCCCGCCCGGGGCCTCGGGTCCGCCCGGGGCCGTCGTCCGTCATCCGATCGACCGTCGTCCGGCCGCTCACCCGGCCGGCCCGCTCGCGGCGGAACCGCATCCGACGGCACCGGTGATCCCGGTGGCCGCCCCGGCGGTCCCCGCGGCCGTCCCGCCCGCCGGCCAGATTCCCGACGGCATCACCCTGCTGGCCCGGCTCCGTCGCCACCACCCCGGCCTGCGGGCGATCGTCCTGGCCACCGCCGACGATCCGCACCGGGCCGCCCGTGCCCTGCACGCGGGCGCCACCGGCTGGGTGGCCAAGGAGAGTTCGCTGGCCCGGCTGCTGTCGGTGATCCGGGGTGTCCTGCGGGACGAGACCCATCTGCCGCCGGCGCTGCTGACCGGCGTGATCCGCGAACTCACCACCGCCCGCCGGGACCGCACCGAGAGCGAACGGCTGGTCGACACGCTCACCCCGCGGGAGAAGCAGATCCTGCGCTGCATGGTCGCGGGCCTCGGCCGGCAGGCCGTGGCCGAGCGGCTCTACCTCTCCCCGCACACCGTCCGTACGCACATGCAGAACGTCCTCGGCAAGCTCGGGGTGCACTCCACCCTGGCCGCCGTCGCGGTGGCCCGCCGGGCGGGCGTCAGCCCGTCCGAGCTCGCGGCTCCCGCTGTCCCGCCGTCCGTCGCCACGACCACCTCTCCCGGCCCCGGCTGAACCGCCCGTCCGTCACCCCAGCACACCGGTTCGGCTCCGTCAGGTCAGGGAATTCCGGAGGACAGATGTCGCCGCACAGTACTTCCGCACGCCCGCACCCGACGCCCCAGGGCGCCGACGAGAGCTCGGACAAGAACGCGAACGCCGCCGCGGGCGCCCCTGGCGCCGGCCCGGAGTCGCCGGAGGGCGCGCCGTCCCCGGCGGCCGTCGGCCGCGCCACGCTGCCGACGGGGATGCGCACCCTGGTGGTCGGCGCCGGGGCGGCCGGGACCGCGTTGGTGCGCGACCTCGACCGGGCCCCGGAGTTCGGCCTCGACCCGATCGGCCTGCTGGACGACGACCCGGCCAAGGCCGGGCAGTGGGTGGACACCGTGCCGGTCCTCGGCACGCTCGCCGATCTGACCGCGCTCGCGGTCGAGCACCGCGCCCAGGTGGTGGCACTGGCGATCCCCGGGCTCGCCCCGCAGCGGGTCAGGGCGCTGGCCACCGCCGCCGCGGCGGCCGGGGCGGCCGTCCGCTACCTGCCGTCCTTCCTCGCCGCGCTGCGCCGCGAGGTGGTCGGCTCGGACATGCGCAGCCTGGACGTCAACCGGCTGATCGGCCGGCACGAGGTGCACGTGGTCTCCGCCGACGTCCGGGACGTGATCGAGGGCCGGCGGGTGCTGGTGACCGGCGCGGGCGGCTCGATCGGCAGCGAACTCTGCCGCCAGGTGCACGCGTTCAACCCGAGCGCGCTCTACATGCTGGACCACGACGAGTCCAATCTGCACCGGCTCCAGCTGGAGATCTGGGGCGAGGCGCTGCTCACCGACGAATCGCTGGTGATCGCCGACATCCGGGACCGGCCGCGGATCCAGCAGATCTTCCGGGACCTGAAGCCCGAGGTGGTCTTCCACGCCGCCGCCCACAAGCACCTTCCGCTGCTGGAGCGCCACCCCAGCGAGGCGGTGAAGTCCAATGTGCTCGGTACCGACCACCTGGTGGAGGCGGCGCTGGCCACCGGCGTCGAGCGGTTCGTGCTGATCTCCACCGACAAGGCGGCCGACCCGACCTCGGTGCTCGGCGCCAGCAAGCGGCTGGCCGAGCTGATCGTCCAGGCCAACGCCAGGGACGCCCGCAACCTGGGCACCGGGGTGTTCTCCGCGGTGCGGTTCGGCAATGTGCTGGGCTCGCGCGGCTCGCTGCTCTCGGTCCTGGCCGAACAGCTGCGCAGCGGCGGGCCGGTGACCGTCACCCACCCCGATGTCACCCGGTTCTTCATGACCATCGAGGAGGCGGTCGGCCTGGTGCTGGAGTCCGGCCGGATGGCGCGCGGCGGCGAGGTGTTCGTGCTGGACATGGGCGAGCCGGTGCGGATCGTCGACCTGGTGCACAACTTCGCCGAGCAGGTGCAGCTGGCCCGGGACGAGGTGGAGATCCGCTACACCGGGCTGCGGGCCGGGGAGAAGCTCAACGAGGCGCTGTTCTCGGAGGACGAGGAGCGGCTCGCGACCGAGCACGCCCGGATCTACGCGACCGTCGCGGACACCGCGGGCGGGCCGGAGGACCTCGCCGGCGGGCTGACCGGGCTGTACGGGGCGGCGGCGGTGAACAGCGACGACGAGGTGCGCCGCCGGCTGGCCGAGCTGCTGCCGGGCTACCGGACGCCGGAGCCCGCGCCCGCCCCGGTGCCGGCGCTCAGTACGCCCTACCCGGACGGTTTCTGACCGGACGGGCTCCGGCCGGACGCCTTCCGGCCGGGGCGGGGCCGCTCAGGGGATGTTGTCGAAGGGCGCGACCAGCTGCCTGAGCAGTCCGGCGAGCTCGCCCTGCTGGGTGGAGGTCAGCTGGGCGAGCAGCTCGCGCTCGTGGGCGAGCAGCCCGGCGAGTGCCTGGTCGGCGCGGTCGCGCCCGTCGTCGGTGAGGCGGACCAGGACGCCGCGCCGGTCGTCGGGGTCGGGCAGCCGCTTGACCAGGCCCTTGCCGGTGAGCCGGTCGATCCGGTTGGTCATGGTGCCGGAGGTGACCAGGGTCTGGGTGAGCAGTTGCCCGGGGGAGAGCTGGTACGGGGAGCCGGCCCGGCGCAGGGCGGTCAGGACGTCGAACTCCCAGGGCTCGAGCCCGTGCTCGGCGAAGGCGGTGCGGCGGGCGCGGTCGAGGTGGCGGGCGAGCCGGCTGACCCGGCTGAGCACTTCGAGCGGTTCCACGTCGAGGTCGGGGCGCTCTCTGCGCCATGCCGCGACCAGTCGATCGACCTCGTCCTCCATGGCGATCAGTGTATCGGGGGTTGTGTCGATGTGAAGTCTCTTGACATCGAGAAATCCAGACTGAAAGCTAGCTGTATATCTTGATGTCGAGATACTTGCGAGGCCGATCATGACTTCCCCCGTCTGGGACCCTCAGCAGTACCTGCGCTTCGCCGACGAACGGACCCGCCCGCTGCGCGATCTGCTCGCCCGGGTCCCCGCCCTCCCGAACGAACCGGCCCCCACCGTCCTGGACATCGGGTGCGGGCCCGGCAACTCCACCGCCGTCCTGCGCGAACGCTGGCCCGGGGCCGGGATCACCGGCATCGACAACTCGGCCGAGATGCTCGCCGCCGCCCGGGGCGGGGGCGAACCCGGCGCCGACTACCTGCTCGCCGACGCGGGCGACTACGACCCGGCCGGGGCGGAGCCCGACGCGATCGTCTCCAACGCGACGCTCCAGTGGATCCCCGGGCACCTCGGGCTGCTGCCGCGCTGGGCCGGAGCGCTCCGGGCCGGCGGGGTGATCGCCTTCCAGGTGCCCGGCAACTTCGACGCGCCCAGCCACCTGGCCCTCGCCGAGCTGCGCCGGTCCCCCCGCTGGCGCGGACCGCTCGGGGCGGACGCCGTCCGGGCCGGTGTCCACGAGCCCGGTGCCTACCTGGACGCGCTCACCCGGGCGGGCTGCTCCGCCGACGTCTGGGAGACCACCTACAGCACCCTGCTCACCGGGCCGGACCCGGTGCTGGAGTGGGTCAAGGGCACCGCCCTGCGCCCGGTCCTGACCCGGCTCACCGACGAGGCCGAACGGTCCGCGTTCCTCGCCGAGTACGGGGCGCTGCTGCGCGCGGCCTACCCGGCCGGGCCGCACGGCACGGTCTTCCCGTTCCGGCGGATCTTCGCCGTCGGGGTGAAGCGGGCCTGACCACCGGGGTGGAGCGGGCCCGACCACCGGGGCGGAGCGGAGTGCGGCGGGCCTGGCCCCGGACGGCGCCGGGGCGGGGTCTCAGGCCTTGCGGTCTCCGACCAGCCTGGGGTGCCGCTCCATCCCCTCCAGGCCGTGCCAGGCCAGGTTCACCAGGTGGGCGGCCACCTCGGCCTTGTCCGGCTTGCGCACCTCCAGCCACCACTGGCCGGTCAGCGCGACCATGCCCACCAGCATCTGCGAGTACATCGGGGCCAGCCGCGCGTCGAAGCCCCGGGCCTTGAACTCCAGGCCCAGGATGTCCTCGACCTGGGTGGCGATGTCGCTGATCAGGGAGGCGAAGGTGCCCGTCGACTGGGCGACCGGGGAGTCCCGGACCAGGATCCGGAAGCCGTCCGTCGAGGTGTCGATGTAGTCCATCAGCGCGAACGCCGCCTGCTCCAGCAGCTCGCGCGAGTGCCCCCCGGTCAGCGCCCCCGTCACCATGTCCAGCAGCAGCTGCATCTCGCGGTCGACGACCACGGCGTACAGCCCCTCCTTGCCGCCGAAGTGCTCGTACACCACCGGCTTGGACACCCCGGCGCGCTCGGCGATCTCCTCCACCGAGGTGCCGTCGTAGCCGCGCTCGGCGAACACCGTGCGGCCGATCTCCAGCAGCTGCTCCCGGCGCTGCTTGCCGGTCATCCGCACCCGGCCGCCCCGCCGGCGCGGTGCCGACGCAGCGCCGTCCGCCCCGGCGGTGGCACGCGGACGGTCCTGCGCCGGGCCCGGCGCGGCGTCCGTCCGCGTGCTTCGGTGGCCGCCTGTGCTGTCTGCGCTGCTCCCGTTCACCCCTACATCATGCTGCAGGTGCGCCCTCATGCGGCGCGGCGGGCGGCGATCCGCTGCGCGTCCGGCCAGCGGACGTCCCGGACCCAGCCCGCCAGCTCGAACCAGCGGATCAGCCGGGCCGAGGAGTCGATCTGACCGCGCAGGACGCCGTGCCGGGCCGAGGTGGGGTCGGCGTGGTGCAGGTTGTGCCAGGACTCGCCGCAGGAGAGCACGGCCAGCCACCAGACGTTCCCGGAGCGGTCCCGGGAGCGGAACGGCCGGCTGCCGAGCGCGTGGCAGATCGAGTTGATCGACCAGGTGACGTGGTGCAGCAGCGCCACCCGGACCAGCGAACCCCAGAAGAAGGCGGACAGCGCCCCCTGCCAGGAGAGCGTCACCAGCCCGCCGACCAGCGGCGGCAGCAGCATCGACAGGGTGGTCCAGAGCCAGAACAGCCGGGAGATCCGCCTTATGGCCGGGTCGTCGATCAGGTCGGGCGCGTACTTGAGCTGCGGGGTCTGCTCCTCGTCGAAGAGCCAGCCCATGTGCGCCCACCACAGGCCCTTGAGCAGGGCGGGGACGGTCTCGCCGTAGCGCCAGGGCGAGTGCGGGTCGCCGTCCTTGTCGCTGTACCGGTGGTGCTTGCGGTGGTCCGCCACCCAGCGCACCAGCGGGCCCTCGATCGCCAGCGATCCGGCCACCGCGAGCGCGAGCCGCACCGGCCGGTTGGCCTTGAAGGCGCCGTGGGTGAAGTAGCGGTGGTAGCCGACGGTGATGCCGTGGCAGGTGAGGAAGTACATGACGGTGGCGATCGCGAGATCGGTCCAGCCGAGGCCCCACCCCCAGGCCACCGGGACGGCGGCGACCAGGGCGGCGAAGGGCACGGCGATGAACAGCCCCAGCGCGATCCGCTCGGCGGCGCCCTGCTGCTCCCCGCCGCGGGTGGCGGAGAGCAGCTGCGGGTCGGTGCCGTCGGCCGGGTCGCCCGCGGCGGCGGGTGCGGCCGGGGCGGAGCGTTCGGGGGTGTCGGGTCCGGGGGGTGAGGTATCGAGGGGGCGCGCGGAATCGGCGTGCGCCTCGCCGGCCTGGATGGTCATGGGTGTCCCTTGAAGGGGGAGAGGACGGAGGCTACGTGTGCGTAACCTACGGAATCGTAGGTTGTTCGCCGTCGCCGAGGGAATACGCCGCCGGGCGGCGCTTGAGTGAATTCACCCGACTGGATGGATGACCTGCCGCGCGCGGGAGGGCCCCCGGGGGAGAGCCGCGAGGAGGTAGATGTGACGGCCCATACCCCGTAGTCTTGGCGCAGCGCGCCCCCCTGTGACGGGAGCGGATGCGCCGGTCCCGGATCGTCTAAGGGCAGGACAGCTGGTTTTGGTCCAGCTTATGGGGGTTCGAATCCTCCTCCGGGAGCCATCTGCGGGCCGGTCGGCCCGGCCCGGTTCGTGGCGGCTCCGTGACGACTTCCGGGGCCGGGGGGCCGGAGATCCTCCGCGCACTATCCTCGAAGCCGCCGGGTCGCCGACGTGCGGGTCCCGTCCCCGGCTGCTCTGCCCTCCCCGTGTAACCGAATGAGGAGCCTCCCCCCGTGAGTGCCAATTCGCCTGCCGCCGTTGTCGTGCTCGCCGCCGGTGGCGGGACCAGGATGAAGTCGAACCGTCTGCCGAAGGTGCTGCACGAGGTGTGCGGGCGGTCGCTGGTCGGCCACGCGGTCGCGGCGGCGGAGGAGTTGACGCCCGGGCAGCTGGTCGTGGTGATCGGGCACATGCGGGAGAAGGTCGCCGAGCACCTGGCGGCGCATCACCCGGGTGCCCGGGCGGTGGTCCAGGCCGAGCAGAACGGCACCGGCCACGCCGTGCGCACCGCCCTGGAGACGCTGGCGGCCGACGGCGTCGAGCTCGACGGCACCGTGATCGTCACCACCGGGGACGCCCCGCTGCTGACCGGCGGGACGCTGCGCGCCCTGGCCGGGGCGCACGCCGAGCAGGGCAACGGCGTCACCGTGCTCACCGCCGTGGTCCCGGAGCCGTTCGGCTACGGTCGGATCCTGCGCGACGAGGCGGACGGCGCGGTCGCCGCGATCGTCGAGGAGAAGGACGCCTCGGACGCCCAGCGGGCGATCGACGAGATCAACTCCGGGGTCTTCGCCTTCGACGCCAAGCTGCTGGTGGGCGCGCTCGCCGAGGTCACCACGGACAACGCGCAGGGCGAGGAGTACCTGACCGACACCCTGGAGATCCTGCGCCGGGCCGGCCACCGGGTGGGCGCGGTGGTCGCCGCCGACTACCGGGACATTCTCGGCATCAACGACCGGGTGCAGCTGGCGCACGCCCGCCGGCTGCTGAACGACCGGCTGCTGGAGCGGGCGATGCGGGCCGGCGTGACCGTGGTGGACCCGGCGACCACCTGGTTCGACGTCCAGGTCTCCTACGAGCCGGACGCGGTGGTACTGCCCAACACCCAGCTGCAGGGCGCGACCCACCTGGGCGAGGGCTCCGAGGTGGGCCCGAACTCCACCCTCAAGGACACCCGGATCGGCGCCGGCGCCCGTGTGAGCAACACCACCGCGGACGGTGCCGAGGTCGGCGAGCTGGCCACCGCCGGCCCCTACGCCTACCTGCGCCCGGGGGCCCGGCTGGCCCGCAAGGCCAAGGTCGGCACCTATGTCGAGGTCAAGAACTCGGAGCTGGGCGAGGGCGCCAAGGTGCCCCACCTCTCCTACATCGGCGACGCCACCATCGGCGAGGGCACCAATGTCGGCGCGGCCTCGGTCACCGTCAACTACGACGGCGTCAACAAGCACCGCACGGTGATCGGAGCGCACTGCCGCACCGGCTCCGACAACATGTTCATCGCCCCGGTGACGATCGGCGACGGCGCCTACACCGCGGCCGGTTCGGTGATCACGAACGATGTGCCGGCCGGCGGCCTGGGGGTGAGCCGGGCGCAGCAGCGGAACATCGCCGGCTGGGTCGAGCGCAAGCGCCCCGGGACCACGTCCGCGCAGGCCGCCGCGGCGGCTGCGGAGGCCGCCGCCGAGGTCCCGGCGGAGGGCTGAGCGGAGGGGCGGTGGACCGGCGGACGGTCCCGGGGCGGACGGTTCGGGCGCGGGCGCGTAACCTTGGGGTCATACGTGCGCCATAGGGCCTACCGCCCGTGTCCCGGCGTACCGACCATTCCCCCGACTCCACTCACCGGCTGGCGGAAGCCTGCCCTCGGTGCGGACGGGACCGGTGTCAGCAACGCGAGGAGACGGTGGCAGTGAGCGGGATCACGACGTCGGGCGAGAAGAAACTGAAGCTCTTCTCCGGCCGTGCCCACCCGGAGCTGGCGAGGGAGGTGGCCGCGTCGCTGGGGACCGAACTGGTTCCGACCAAGGCCCTCGACTTCGCCAATGGTGAGATCTACGTCCGCTTCCTGGAGTCGGCGCGTGGCGCCGACTGCTTCGTGATGCAGAGTCACACGGCTCCGATCAACCAGTGGATCATGGAGCAGTTGATCATGATCGACGCTCTGAAGCGGGCCTCCGCCCGGAGCATCACCGCGATCCTGCCGTTCTACGGGTACGCCCGCCAGGACAAGAAGCACCTGGGCCGCGAGCCCATCTCGGCCCGGCTGGTCGCCGACCTGCTGCGCCAGGCCGGCGCCGACCGGCTGATGGCCGTGGACCTGCACACCGCGCAGATCCAGGGCTTCTTCGAGGGCCCGGTGGACCACCTGTTCGCGCTGCCGCTGCTGGCCGACTACGTGGGCGAGCGGGTCGACCGCGCCAAGCTCACCGTGGTCTCGCCGGACGCCGGCCGGGTGAAGGTGGCCGACCAGTGGTGCGACCGGCTGGACGCCCCGCTGGCGATCATCCACAAGCGCCGGGACATCACCCAGGCCAACACCATCCTGTCGGCCGAGGTCGTCGGTGACGTCCAGGACCGGGTCTGCGTCCTGGTGGACGACATGATCGACACCGCCGGCACGATCTGCGCCGCCGCCGACGCGCTGTTCGAGAGCGGCGCCGCGGACGTCCTGGTCGCCGCCACCCACGGGGTGCTCTCCGGCCCGGCCGCGGACCGGCTGAAGAACTCCCGGGTCAGCGAGTTCGTGTTCACCAACACCCTGCCGACCCCGGCCTCGCTGCAGCTGGACAAGATCACCACGCTGTCGATCGCCCCGTCCATCGCGGCCGCGATCCGCGAGGTGTTCGAGGAGGGTTCGGTCACGAGCCTCTTCGAGGGCGTGCACTGATCCAGGCCCCAGGGCGGCGCCCCCGGTCCCTTCGGGGCCGGGGGCGCCGCCGATTTCGCGAGAGGCCGAGGTAGCGGTTAGACTCGTGAAACTGCTCGGCGAGGGATGCCGTGCGCCCGCTTCGCGGGTGCCCGATCCGTGATCGACGCGCTGCCGGCTCCGGTAATCCGGGCTTCCGGCAGAGTCGTTGCGCCGCCGAGTGACCCCCGTTATGAGGGTGTGGTCCCGGCGGTTTTTCGCGTTGCCTGCACCCCCGCGCCAGCTTTTTACGAGGAGTGCAGTCGTGTCCGAGATCCGCCTTGCCGCTGAGTCCCGCAACGAGTTCGGCAAGGGTGCCGCCC
Source organism: Kitasatospora purpeofusca (assembly GCF_036010405.1). Classification (NCBI taxonomy): domain Bacteria; kingdom Bacillati; phylum Actinomycetota; class Actinomycetes; order Kitasatosporales; family Streptomycetaceae; genus Kitasatospora; species Kitasatospora purpeofusca. The sequence continues at coordinate 5,709,184 of NZ_CP108561.1, forward strand.
GTCGCGCCCGCCGCGCCGGCTTCGTCCCCGGTGTTGTCTACGGCCACGGCCACGCGCCGGTTCACCTGAACCTGCCCAGCCACGAGCTGATGATGGCCCTGAAGACCCCGAACGCCCTGCTGGTCGTGCCGATCGAGGGCAAGGACGAGTTCGTGCTGCCGAAGGCCGTCCAGCGCGAGGCCATCAAGCGCACCATCGAGCACGTCGACCTGCTGCTGGTCAAGCGCGGCGAGAAGGTCACCGTCGAGATCCCGGTCCACACCGAGGGCGAGCTGGCCCCGGGCGGCAACCTGCTGGAGCACGTCCTGCAGGCCCTCCCGATCGAGGCCGAGGCCACCCACCTGCCCGAGTCGGTCACCGTCTCGGTCGAGGGCCTGGAAGCCGGTGCCTCGATCACCGCCGGTGACATCGAGCTGCCCAAGGGCACCACGCTGGCCGTCGAGGCCGACACCGTCGTGCTGCAGGTCATCGGCGCCCAGGCCTCGCAGGCCGACGCCGACGCCGCCGAGGCTGCCGAGGCCGGCGCCGAGGCCTGAGCCTCGCACACAGCCTGATACCGCTGCCCCGGCCGCTCCTCTGGAGCGGCCGGGGCAGCGGCGTGTCCGGGATGATGGCGGTGAACATGACCACGAGGAGCGGTGGCCCGGTGAGCGGGCGCGGCGAGCGAACGGTCGAGAGGTGCGCGCGGGCGGATGCCCTCGCCGAGCGGAGCGGGACGGGCGCATGAGCGACGAATCGTACGAAGGGCCCTGGCTGGTGGTGGGCCTGGGCAACCCCGGGGAGCAGTACGCCCGGAACCGGCACAACATCGGCTTCATGGTGGTCGACCTGCTGGCCGAGCGGATCGGTGCCAGGTTCAAGGCCCACAAGAGCCGGGCCCAGGTCGCCGAGGGGCGGCTGGCGGGCCGGCGCGTGGTCCTGGCCAAGCCGATGACGTTCATGAACCTCTCGGGCGGCCCGGTCACCGCGCTGCGCGACTTCTACAAGGCGCCCGCCTCCGCGCTGATCGCCGTCCACGACGAGCTGGACATCGACTACGCGGCCCTGCGGCTGAAGACCGGCGGCGGCGACAACGGCCACAACGGGCTGAAGTCGATCACCAAGTCCCTCGGCCCCGACTACCACCGGGTGCGGTGCGGGATCGGCCGGCCGCCCGGCCGGATGGAGGTCGCCGACTTCGTGCTCAAGGACTTCTCCAGCACCGAGCGCAAGGAGCTGGACTGGTTCGTGGACCGCTCGGCGGACGCCGTGGAGGCCCTGCTGACGGAGGGGCTGGAGCGGGCCCAGTCGACGTACAACTCCTGACCCGGAGTCAGGGATCCGTTCGCCGGGGGTCGGGCGGTGGTCGGGCCGCACAACAGTCGTACAACTTCTGGCCGTTTAAACCTGAACAGGTGTGAGAAGTCGGTACGCATCGGATAGCGTCGGGACTGTACGCGAACAGGGTCTGGGGAGTTCTCGATGCGGAGTTTGCGGCCGGTCCGGCGGTTTCGGCGGATCCGGGTGGTACGGCTGAGGAAGCTCGGACGGCGCGTGGGCAAGGCCGGTGCGCTGGGCACCGCGGGCGCGCTCGGCGCCGCCGGGGTGCTGCTGGGCGGGGCCGGTCCGGCCCACGCCGACCCGGTGTCCGAGCCCGGACCGGGTGTGGTGTCCCCGGAGCCGGTCTCGGCGCAGCTCGACCTCGACCTCGATCTCGGCCCCGTGCTCGGCAGCTCGGTCGGCGGTGACGCGGGCCTGATGGCCGTCGGCGGCGGCCTGGTCGTGGTGGCCGGCGGCGCGGCCCTGTGGGTCCGGCGCCACCGCGCGGGCGACGCCGGGGAGTAGGACGCCGGGGAGCGGTCGCCGGAGGCGGGACGCCTGAAGTGGGACGCGGTCCGGAGGGGCCGGGAGCCGGGACGACCGGATCCCGGCCCCTCCGGCTTTTTCCGCGGGCCGTGTCATCCGTTTCCGTCCCGCCGTGCGTCCTGTTGGCATGAAGCGGGAATCGATGCGGTCGGGGGGCCTTGCCGAGGGCACCCGGCAGGACGCGTTCGACGAGTTCGTCTCGGCGCGGTACCAGGCCCTGCTCCGCGGCGCGTTCCTGATCACCGGGGACATCCACGACGCCCGGGACCTGCTGCACGACGCCCTGTCCCGGGTGTACGTGCGGCGCGGGGCGATCCGCGACCCGGGCGCGGCCGAGGGCTACGTCCGCCGGACGATGGTCCGCACCCATGTGTCGCGGTGGCGGCGGACCCGTCGGGAGGTGCTGACACCCCTGCTGCCGGACGCCCCGGCGGCCCCGGTGGACCCGCGCGACGAGGAACTCGACGCCGCGCTGCGGTCGTTGCCGCCCCGTCAGCGCGCGGCGGTGGTGCTCCGGTACTACGCCGACCTGTCGGTGGCCCAGGTGGCCGAGGAGCTCGGCTGCTCCCCGGCGACGGCCAAGACGCATCTGGCACGGGCGATGAGGACGCTTCGACAGGAGCTGGCACCGGTGAGGGAGATGGTGGGTCATGACGGCCGATGACACGGGCAGGGAACCGGACGCCGGGGGCCCGTCGGAGCGGGACCGGTTCGAGCGCGAGCTGGTCGTCCGGCTCGGGGCGCGGGCGGGCGGCCTGGACGGCGGCCCGCCGCTGTCCGAGCTGCGGCGGGCCGGACGGCGACGGGCCCGGCGGCGGCTGGCGGTGCGGTCGGGCACGGCGGCCGCGGTACTGGCCCTGGGCACCGGGATGGTGGCGCAGTTCGGCGGTCCGGCCGACAGCGCGGAGGCGGTGGGGCCGGTGGCGCTGCGGCCGACCGGCGGCGCCGCGACGGGGCCGGCGGCGGGCGCCGTGTCGCCGTTCCCGTCCCGCCCGTCGCGGCTGCCGGCCTCCGGCTCGCCCTCGTCGTCGGGACCGGACCACCTGGGGGGGTTCTCGATCTGTCCGGAGGGCCCGGCCTCGCTGCGCCTGGTCCGCTGGGCGGAGATGACGCCGACGCCGTCGGACTGGTCGCCGCCGCCCCCTCGGTCCACCCCGGCGACCAGGTCGCCGGACCCCTCGTCGAGCACCAGCGGAGGCGAGACCAACCGCCACGTGGTCGAGGTGCAGTCCGAGATCAGGACGGTCACGGCGGCGCGCTACCCGGACCAGTACTTCGGGACCTGCGTCGACCTGTTGACGAACGAACTGTGGGTGCAGCGCGTCCCCGGGGGCGACCTCGACCAGCAGGTGACGGCCGCGGTGCCGCACCTGGGCGTGACCATCCATTTCGCGGACGTGCCGGCCTCGCGCCGGCACTACCTGGAACTGATGACCCGGATCAAGGAGACCGATCGGGACTACTGGGCGGCCAAGGGGGTGACGGTCCGGGAGGTCCGGCTCTCCGAGGACGGCGCCGGGGTGTCCGTGCTCACCGATCAGGCGGACGCCGCGCGGGCCGAGGTACTGGCCCGGTACGGCGCCGAGGTCATCGAGGTGCGGCCGGTCGGCTGACCGGCACGGGGGAGGGCCCCGCGGCGCGTGCAGACGCGCCGCGGGGCCCTGTGGTGTCCCGGGGTACCGGTCAGCCGGTGTTGCGCAGGCCGGCGGCGATGCCGTTGACGGTCAGCAGCAGCGCGCGGGCGCGCAGCGGGTCCTCCGTGCGGCCGGTGGCGGTCTCCTCGCGCTGCCGGCGCAGCAGCGCGACCTGCAGGTAGGAGATCGGGTCGAGGTAGGCGTCGCGGACCGCGAAGGTCTGCTTGAGCACCGGGTTGTGCTCCAGCAGCTCGCTCTCCCCGGTCAGCCGCAGGACCTCGCGCAGGGTGAGGTCGTGCTCGGCCTGGATCTGCTCGAAGACGTGCTGCAGTTCGGCGGGCACCAGCTGCTCGACGTAGTGGCGGGCGATCCGCAGGTCCGTCTTGGCCAGCGTCATGGCGACGTTGGAGAGGAAGTTGCGGAAGAAGTGCCACTGGCCGTACATCTCGTCCAGCACGTCGCCCAGGCCCGCCTCGCGGGCGGCGGCCAGGCCGGCGCCGACGCCGTACCAGCCGGGGACGATCTGGCGGGACTGGGTCCAGCCGAACACCCACGGGATGGCCCGCAGACCGTCCAGGCCGGCACCCGAGTCGGGGCGGCGGGACGGGCGGGAGCCGAGGTGCAGCGAGGCGAGCTGGTCGACCGGGGTGGCGGCGAAGAAGTACTTCGGCAGGTCCTCCTGCTCGACCAGGGCCCGGTAGGAGGTGTGCGCGGCCTCGGAGACCCGGTCCATGGCGGCGTCCCAGCGGGCCAGCTCCTCGGGGGCCTGGCGCGGGGAGGTGTGCAGCGCGGAGGCGGCCAGCGTGGCGGAGATGGTGAGTTCGAGGTTCTCCCGGGCCAGCGAGGGCAGCAGGTACTTGTCGGAGATGACCTCGCCCTGCTCGGTCACCTTGATCTCGCCCTCCAGGGTGCCCCAGGGCTGGGCCAGGATGGCCTCGTGCGAGGGGCCGCCGCCGCGGCCGACGGTGCCGCCCCGGCCGTGGAAGAGCCGCAGCCGGATGCCGTACCGGTGGGCGACGTCGCGCAGCCGGCGCTGGGCGCGGTGGATCTCCCACTGGGAGGTGGTGATGCCGCCGAACTTGGAGGAGTCGGAGTAGCCGAGCATGACCTCCTGGACGTCGCCGCGCAGCGAGACGAGCAGTCGGTAGGAGGGGTCGGACAGCATCTCGTCGAGGATCCGGTCGGCCTGCTGGAGCTCGTCGGTGGTCTCCAGCAGCGGCACGATGCCGATCTTGGCGATCCCGGCGTGCAGGTCGATCAGGCCGGCCTCGCGGGCCAGCACGGTGGCGGCGAAGACGTCGTCGGCGCCCTGGCACATCGAGATGATGTAGGACTCGACGATCTCGTCGCCGAACCGTTCGAAGCCCTCGCGGACGGTGGTGAAGACGCCGAGGGTCTTGGCGCCGGCGGGGTCCAGCGGGGCCGGGCTGGGGGCGAGCGGGCGGCGCGAGCGCAGCTCCTTGGCGAGCAGCCGCTGGCGGTACTCGCGCGGCATGTCGGCGTAGCGCCAGGCCTCCTCGCCGAGCCGGTCGAAGAGCTGGCCGAGCGCGTGGTGGTGGGCCTCGGCGTGCTCGCGGACGTCCATGGTGGCGAGCTGCAGGCCGAACGCCTCGACGGTGCGGATGGCGCGGGCGAGCCGGCCGTCGGCGATCAGCCCGCCGCGGTGGGCGCGCAGGGAGTCCTGGATCAGCCGCAGGTCGGCGACGAGTTCGCGGGTGCCGAGGTAGTCGCGGCCCGCGATGTGCGGGGTCCCGCCGGCCAGCCGCTCGCGGGTGTTCTCCAGCTTGAGCCGGATGCAGGTGGCCTTGAGCCGGTACGGCTCCTCGGCGTTCATCCGCTTGTAGCGGGGGCTCAGTTCGGGCAGCAGCGCGAGGTCGGCGTTGAGCGAGGCGACCAGCTCGGGGGAGGCGCCGGCCAGCCGCTCCGAGGTGGAGAGGGTGCTGCGCAGGTCGTCGATCGCGGCGAGGGCGTCCTTGATGCCGTACTCGTGCTGGAGGTTGAGGACGTCCCAGGTGACCTGCGGGGTCACGTTGGGGTTGCCGTCGCGGTCGCCGCCGATCCAGGTGCCGAAGGTCAGCGGGCGGACGCCCTCGGGCAGCTCCAGGCCGACCCGGGCGAGCTCCTCCTGGAGCTCCTCCAGGACCTGCGGGACGGCGTCGCGGTAGAGCTCGTCCAGGTAGTAGACGGCGTTGCGGGCCTCGTCGGTGGGCTCGGGGCGGGCGATGCGCAGCTCGTCGGTCTGCCACAGCAGGTCGATCACCTCGGCGAGGCGCCGGTCGGCCTGGCGGCGGGCGGAGGAGGTGCGGGCCGGGTCGGCGTGCGAGAGGCCGGCGGCGAGTTCCTCGCGGTGGATGCGGTCGAGCAGCTCGCCGATCCGGCGGAGCTTGTTGAGGACGCTGCGGCGGGCCGCCTCGGTCGGGTGCGCGGTGAAGACCGGCCGGACGGCGAGGTGGGCCAGGGTGTCCTGTAGGTGCTTGGGGTCGGCCTCGGCCAGCTGGTCGGCGGTCTGCGCGAGCAGCGAGCCCTCGCGGGCGCGGCGGGTGGCGAACTCGCGGCCGCGGTGCACCTGCTCGGTGACGTTGGCGAGGTGGAAGTAGGTGGAGAAGGCCCGGACCAGCTTGGCGGCGGTGTCCAGGTCGATGTCGGAGAGCAGTTCGGCGGTGGCCTCGCCGTTGGTGCGGCTGAGCAGTCGGACCTGTTCGACCAGGCCGAGCAGCTGGGGGCCTTCCTGGCGGACCAGGGTTTCGCCGAGCAGGTCGCCGAGGCGACGGATGTCCGCGCGCAGCGCGGCGTTGTCGGCGTCGACGGGGGTCGGGCTGTCCGCCGGGCTGGGGACCGGAGCGGTCACGGCTGGCTCCCTCGGGGTGGTGGGGTGTTCGGCAACGGCTCATCGTCACAGGGGCGTCCCGTGTGTGGCGGGTGTGACGCGTGCGGACCGCGCTGTCCGACGCGACCAGCATAGGTGTCGGGAGGTGCGCTGTCCGCGAAGTGGCCGGATGGCGGACAGCCATGCCCCGGGACCGTATGTGGTCTGGACCACTTGCGGTCGGGGTGGAGGTTGCCGGGAAGTGCGGGGGGAGTGGCCCGGCGACTGTCCGGGAGCGGTCGGGGGAGGCGCCGGGCCAGGTGTCGGGAAAGCCGTCGCGGGGCGTGTCCGGCCGCGACCCGGTGGGGCCGGGGCAGGGGCGCGCCGTAGTCTGTGGGGCATGAGCAAGTCGCCTGGGGAGCGCGCGCGGGGCCGGTCGTCGTTCTTGTGGTGGCCGAGGCGGCGCAGCGCCCTCCTGGACGCCGGACTCGCCGCCGTGGCGGCGCTGGAGTGCGCGGCCAGCTCGGTCACGTACATCGGCGGCCGGATCCACCTCCACCTGGCGGCCGAGCTCGGGATCGCGCTGTTCGGCGCGATGGTCGGCGCCAGCCTGGTGGTCCGCCGGCGCTGGCCCGCCGTGCCGGTGGTGGTGGCGCTGATCGTGATGCCCGGGGTGCCCGGCATGGTGCTGCTGCTGGTGGCGCTGTACACGCTGGCCGCGACCTGGGAGTGGCCCTCGCGCCGCCGTCGGGTGGTGGCGCTCTCCGCGCTCGCCTACGCCGAGACCGCCGGGGTGATCCTGCTCTCGATGGTCGACCCCGGCGATTCGACGATCGAGCAGCCGCCGTTCTGGGGCCAGCTGGTGCTGGCGCTGCTGGTGGCCGCCGGCGCGACCGTGGCCCCGGTGGTGACCGGCCTCTACGTCGGGGCGCGGCGGCGGCTGATCGAGTCGCTGAAGGACCGCGCGCACGGCCTGGAGACCGAGCTGGACCTGCTGGCCGAGCAGGCCAGGGAGCGCGCCCGCCGGGCCCGGCTGGAGGAGCGCACCCGGATCGCCCGGGAGATGCACGACGTGGTGGCGCACCGGGTCTCGCTGATGGTGGTGCACGCCGGGGCGCTGGAGCGGATCGTGGCCAAGGACCCGGAGCGGGCGGCGCAGAGCGCCAAGCTGATGGGCGAGGTCGGCCGGCAGGCGCTGAACGAGCTGCGGGAGATCCTCGGCGTGCTGCGGATGTCCGAGGAGAGCGCGGTCGAACCGGACTCGCTGACCGCGCTGCCCCGGCTGGTCGACCAGTCCCGGGCGGCCGGCATGGCCGTCACCCTGACGGTCAGCGGCAGTCGGCAGGAGTTCACCGGCGAGGCCGAGCAGACCGCCTACCGGGTGGTGCAGGAGGGGCTGACCAACGCGCACAAGCACGCGGGCGGGGCCCAGGTGTCGGTGCTGCTCGCGTACGCGCCGAACGGCGTGCGGGTCAGTGTGGTGAACGCCTGCCCGGGCGGCGAGCGGGCCTCGGCCGCGCTGCCCAGCGGCGGCAACGGGCTGGTCGGGATGCGCGAGCGGGTGGTCGCGCTCGGGGGCACCTTCTCGGCGGGGCCGGAGCGGGACGGCGGCTTCCGGGTGGAGGCGGTCCTGCCGTCCCGGCTGGCGGTCCGCGAGGACCGCCTGGTCTAGGGCGTTCTCCGGGTCATCGGGCGTCCTCGGCGGTGCGCAGCCGTTCCGGGGCGGTGCCCAGCACCAGGGCGGAGATCGCCCGGTCGACGCTGTCGCCGAGGTACCACTCGCCGGTGTGGTCCAGGCTGAAGACCCGGCCCTCCTCGTCGATCGCCAGCAGCGCCTGCCCGTACGCCTCCTCGCCCAGCGGGGCGATCCTGGTGTCCAGGGCGCGGCCCAGGTCGGCCAGGGTGCGGGGCTGGTGCAGGCCGCACAGCGGGTCGACCAGGAACGGGGTGCGGGCCAGCTGCCGGCCCGGCCCGGCCAGGTCGAAGGCGAGGCCGCCGAACTCGGCCCAGGCCTCCACCGCCGCCGGGAACACCGCGTGCGGGACGTCCGTCGGGCCGCCGTGGCCGGCCAGGGTGTCGGCCCACTCCTCGGCCTGCCGGATCTGCCAGCGCCCGGGGTGCCAGCCGGCCGCCTTCAGCTCGGCGGCGACGTCGGCCGGGAAACGCGGGCGGGTCCGCGGCGCGGGCGCGGCGAGGGTGGCCGGCGGCGGCGGGGGCGGGCTGGGCGGGTTCAGGACGGGCTCCGGTGGTTCGGGGACGGGGGACGGTCGGCGCGCCGGGCGGTCGGCGCGGGCCGGGCGCGGCGGCCGGCGGGTCAGCCGGCGGCGGCCGGGCCGACCGCGACGCTCTGGACGGTGAAGTGCTCCAGCAGCGGTGCGCAGGAGCGGCACGGCGGAGCGTGGGTGCCGTGGGCCGGATCGTGCTCCTCGCGGATCCGGACCGTGGTCAGCCGGGCGCCCTTGAGCGCCTTGCGGGCCTCGTGCAGGCTCATCGGCTTGCGGGCCGCGCGCTTGGAGCGCCGACCGTCCACCGAGGCCAGGTACTGGGAGAGCAGGACCGCCTCGGGGCAGCGCCCGGTGAAGCGCTCGCGCTGCTCCAGCGGCAGCGCGCCGAGGAACTCGCCGACCAGCGGGTGCAGGGCGGGGCCGAGGTCCGACTTGGCGCCGGCCAGGGTGTGCACCTCGCCGCCCTTCAGCGACAGCGCGGCGGCGACGGCGGGCAGCAGGCTGTCGCGGTGGTGGCGCAGTAGTGGCGGTCCGGCCGGTTGCCCCGTGCTCATGGCGTCGTTCTCCTCCTCGTCTTCCCGCCGGCGTTCCCGTACGTTCTCCCGCTCGCCCTCCGCGTGGTGCAGGGGCCGACAGGGGTCAGCCTGTCAAACGACACTGACAACCGCACAACCGGGGTGCGGGGCACGGCCGGTCGGACCCGGTCCGGAGGCCCTGGCGGTGGACGGTCACGCGACGTTGGCCGGATCCGCACGGCATCGTCACGACTCGTCCCCGGGTTTCCCGAATCCGCCCCCGGGCGACTGTGGCGGCCGGTAGCGTTCCAGCAGGCGGGCCGAGGGGACGGGCGGTCCGGTGGGGTCGCCGGTCGAAGTGGCAACTCCTTTGCCTGCCGTGGTCGTTGTGGTCGGAGGGGCTGGGGGGCCCGGGCCGTGCGCCCGCGAGCCGGTGCCCGGCTCCACACAGCAAGGGGGGTCTTGCGATGACTGACACGGAAACCGCCAACGAGGCGCCCGGCGAACACGTACCCACACCCGGCGCGCCGCCGCAGCCCGCACCGGGGCGCCGGATCGGGATCGCGGTGGTCGGGGCCGGCTACTGGGGTCCGAACCTGGTCCGCAACGCGCAGCAGACGCCGGCGCTGCGCCTGCACTGGCTCTGCGACCTGGACCCGGCGAAGTCCCGCCGGGTGCTCGGCGAGTACAGCACCGTCCGGTCCACCACCTCCTTCGAGGAGGTGCTGGCCGACGAGCGGGTCGCCGCGGTCGCGGTCGCCACTCCGGCCGCCGCGCACTACCGGCTGGTCAGGGCGGCGCTGGAGGCCGGGAAGCACGTCCTGGTGGAGAAGCCGATCACCACCTCCGCCGCGGAGGCCGCCGAACTGGTGGAGCTCGCCGAGCAGCGCGGGCTGGTGCTGATGTGCGACCACACCTTCTGCTACACCCCGGTGGTGCGCCGGATCCGCGAGCTCGTGCACGGCGGGGAGCTCGGCGACATCCAGTTCTTCGACTCGGTGCGGATCAACCTCGGGCTGGTCCAGCCGGACGTCGACGTGCTCTGGGACCTCGCCCCGCACGACCTGTCGATCCTGGACTTCGTCCTGCCACCGGGGGTGGAGCCGGTCGGCGTCTCCGCCCAGGGCGCCGACCCGATCGGCGCCGGGCGGTCCTGCGTCGCCTACCTGACCGTCCGGCTGAGCAACGGCGCGCTGGCGCACTGCCACGTCAACTGGCTCTCGCCGACCAAGGTCCGCACCACCATGATCGGCGGCTCGCGGCGCACCCTGGTCTGGGACGACCTCAACCCGCAGGCCCGGCTGGCGGTCCACGACCGGGGGGTGGACCTCACCCCGCCGGACGAGCTGACCGACGCGATCCGCCACCAGGCCCTGATCTCCTACCGGGTCGGCTCGATGGTCGCCCCCGCCCTGGTCGAGCAGGAGGCGCTGCGCAACGTGATGGCCGAGTTCGCCGCCGCCATCACCGAGGGCCGGGCCCCGCTCACCGACGGCCGCTCCGGCCTGCGGGTGCTCCAGCTGCTGGAGGCGGCCTCGCTCAGCCTCGAACTCGGCGGCGCCACCGTCCCGGTCGGCGTCGGCCTGGACTCCGAGCTGTCCGGGCCGCCCGGGCCGGCCGCCGGCCACGAACTGCCCGCCGGGCGCGACCTGCCCGGCCCGTCCGCCATGTCCGAAGCTCAGGAAAGGGCCGCCACGCGGTGAACGCTGTACAGATCGAGGGCTCCCGCTGCCTGGTGACCGGCGGGGCCGGCACCATCGGCTCCACCGTGGTGGACCAGCTGATCGAGGGCGGCGCCCGCGAGGTGGTCGTGCTCGACAACTTCGTCCGGGGCCGGCAGGCCAACCTCGCGTACGCCCGCGAGATCTCCGCCCCCGGGCAGCTGCGGGTGGTGGACGGCGACATCCGCGACCGCGCCCTGCTGCGCGAGCTCCTCGACCCGGGCACCGACCTGCTCTTCCACCTGGCCGCGATCCGGATCACCCAGTGCGCCACCGAGCCCCGGCTCGCCCTGGAGATCATGGTGGACGGCACCTTCGACGTGGTCGAGGCGGCCGCCGAGGTCGGCGTCGGCAAGGTGATCGCCTCGTCCACCGCCTCCGTCTACGGCCTCGCCGAGGTCTTCCCGACGCCCGAGAACCACCACCCGTACAACAACGACACCCTGTACGGGGCGGCCAAGGTCTTCAACGAGGGCCTGCTGCGCTCCTTCCACGCCATGTCCGGCCTGGACTACGTCGCGCTGCGCTACTTCAACGTGTACGGGCCCCGGATGGACGTGCACGGCCGGTACACCGAGGTGTTCATCCGCTGGATGGAGCGGATCGCCGCCGGACAGCCGCCGCTGATCTTCGGCGACGGGACCCAGACGATGGACTTCGTCTACACCGAGGACATCGCCCGGGCCAACCTGCTGGCCGCCGCCGCCCCCGTCACCGACCGGGTCTACAACATCGCCAGCGCCAGCGAGGTCTCGCTGCGGGGCCTGGCCGACGCCCTGCTCACCGCGATGGACCGGAACGACCTGGACGTCGAGCACGGCCCGGCCCGGGGGACCGCCGGCGGCGTGGTGCGGCGGCTCGCGGACATCGGCGCCGCCGAGCGCGACCTCGGCTGGAAGCCCGAACTGGGCCTCGACGAGGGACTGCGCCGACTGGTCGGCTGGTGGCGCGAGCAGTAGCCGTTCCGGGCCCGGCCGAGTGTCCGCGCCCGGCCGGGCGTCCCGTCCACCGAGCACGTCCACCGATCCCGTTCACCGATCACGTCGACCGATCCCGTTCACCGATCACGTCCGCGCCACGTTCGGAGCACGCCTGTGTCCAGCATCCCCGTCATGATCCCCTGGCTCGGCGAGGAGGAGGCCGAGGCCGCCGCCGAGGCGGTCCGCTCCGGCTGGGTGGCCCAGGGCCCCCGGGTCGCCGCCTTCGAGCGGGCCTTCGCCGAGCACCTCGGCGTCGAGCACGCCGTCGCGGTCTCCTCCTGCACCACCGCGCTGCACCTGGCGCTGATCGGCGCGGGCGTCGGTCCGGGGGACGAGGTGGTCGTCCCCTCGCTCTCCTTCGTCGCCACCGCCAACGCCGTCACCTACGCCGGTGCGGTACCGGTGTTCGCGGACGTCGACCCGGCCACCGGCAACCTCACCGCCGCCACCGTCGAACCGCTGCTCACCGGGCGGACCAGGGCGGTGATCGCGGTCGACCAGGGCGGGGTGCCGGTCGACCTGGACGGCATCCGGGCCGCCGTCGGGCCCCACGGCGTCACCGTGGTCGAGGACGCCGCCTGCGGGGCCGGCTCCGAGTACCGGGGCCGTCCCGTCGGCGCGGGCGCCGAACTCGCCGCGTACTCCTTCCACCCGCGCAAGCTGCTCACCACCGGCGAGGGCGGCATGGTCACCTGCCGGGACGGCGAACTAGCGGCCCGGCTGCGGCGGCTGCGCGAGCACGGGATGAGCGTCTCGGCGGCCGACCGGCACGCGGGGGCCGGCGGCGCGAGCGTGCTGGAGACCTACGACGAGATCGGCTTCAACTACCGGATGACCGACATCCAGGCCGCCATCGGCCTGGTGCAGCTGCGCAAGCTGCCCGCCATGGTCGCCCGTCGGCGCGAACTCGCCGCCCGCTACCGGGAACTGCTCGCCGGCACCGGCGTGCGGCTGGTCGACGACCCGCCGCACGGCACCACCAACTACCAGTCCTGCTGGGTGCTGCCGCCGGACGGCGCCCCCGACCGGGCCGAGCTGCTGGTCCGGCTCGCCGAGGCCGGCGTCTCCGCCCGGCGCGGCATCATGGCGGCCCATCTGGAGGCCCCGTACAAGGGGACCGCCCGGGTCCCGCTGCCCGCCACCGAGCTGCTCACCCGGCGTTCGCTGATCCTGCCGCTGCACCACGCGCTGACCGAGGAGCAGCAGGACCGGGTGGTGGCCGCCCTGCGGTCCGCGCTCGGCTGAGGCCGCCGGCCCGCTGCGCCTCCGTTCCACCGCTCCGTCCGTTCCGCCGCTCGTCCGTACCTCCGTTCCGCTGCTCGCAGGTTCCGTACCGACAGGTTCCGACCGGCCCAGGGAGACCACAGGATGACCACCGACCAGCCCGTTCCGCTCGTCGACCTCGCCGCCGCGCACGCCGAGATCGAGGCGGAGGTCAGGGCCGGCTTCGACCGGGTGCTCGCGAGCGGCGGCTACATCAAGGGGCCGGAGGTGGCCGGCTTCGAGGAGGAGTACGCGGCCTTCTCCGACGCCAGGCACTGCGTCGGCGCGGCCAACGGCACCGACGCCCTCGAACTGGCCCTGCGCGCCCTGGACCTGCCGCCCGGCGGCGGCGTGGTGCTGCCCGCCAACACCTTCGTCGCCACCGCGGAGGCCGTCCAGCGGGCCGGTCTGCGCCCGGTCCTGGTCGACGCCGACCCCGACCACCTGCTGATCGACCCGGCCCGGGTCGCCGAGGTGCTGGCGGACGCGGTCGCGCTGCTGCCGGTCCACCTCAACGGCCAGCTCGCCCCGATGGCCGCGCTGCTCGACCTGGCTGGCGACCGCCCGGTGGTGGAGGACGCCGCGCAGTCCCAGGGGGCCCGGCAGGACGGCCGCGCCCGCCACGGCCGGATCTCCGCCACCAGCTTCTACCCCGGCAAGAACCTCGGCGCCTACGGCGACGCGGGGGCCGTGGTGACCGACGACGACGACCTGGCCGCCTCGGTCCGGCTGATCGGGGACCACGGCTCGGCCCGCAAGTACATCCACGAGCGGTTCGGCTTCAACTCCCGGATGGACGCGCTCCAGGCCGTCGTGCTGCGCGCCAAGCTGCGCCGGCTGCCAGCCTGGAACGAGGCCCGCCGGGCCGCCGCCGCCCGCTACGACGCGCTGCTCGCCGGTCTGGACGGCATCACCCCGCCGCGCACCGCGCCCGGCAACGAGCACGTCTGGCACCTGTACGCGGTCCGGGTCGCCGCGGGCGGCGCCCGCCGGGACGCGCTGCTCGCGGCGCTGAACGCGGCCGGGATCGGGGCGGGCGTGCACTACCCGGTGCCGGTCCACCTGCAGCCGGCCTTCCGGCACCTCGGCCGCGGCGAGGGGGCGTTCCCGGTCGCCGAGCGGGCGGCGGCGGAGCTGCTGACCCTGCCGCTGTTCCCGCAGATCACCGCCGGGCAGCAGGAGCGGGTGGTGGAGGCGCTGGCCAAGGCACTGGCGGCCTGAGCCCGCCGCCACCGCTCTCCCGCCCCGACTCCACCGCTCTCCCGCCCCCGCGCCTGCCCGCTTTCCCGCCCCGCCGGTGACCGCCCCGTGCCCTGCCGGTGGCCGTCCCGTGTCCGGCCGGTGCCGGTCCGCGTCCGGTCCCACCGGGCGGGGGACCGGTCCGCGGGCGTACCCCCTACGCTGTTTCCCAACAAGCGCACCGAGAATTTGCAGCAGCCAGTGGGGGCTCCCAGATGACGACAGGTCGGCCCGGCGTCGCCGCCGCACCGAACGCGGCGTACGCAGGTCAGGTGGTGCAGTTCCCGGATCCGGTCCGCGCCGAGCGGCACCCCGCCGGGGTCCGGGTGGACGAGCACGGCCACCCGGACTTCGGCCCGTACGCCGCCGCGGCGGCCGAGGTCGCCGACCCGCCGGCCGGTTTCGGCGTCGACGAGCTCCGGCTGACCGACTACGTCTCGGCCAACGCCGCGCTGTTCACCCAGGGCCACCCGCTCTGGGCCGACCTTGACACCGCCGTCGCCACCCCGCCCGGCTGGACCTGGCACCACGTGGCCGGCCGGGCCGCGCCCGGCTGGCGGCGGATGGAGCTCGTCCCGGTCGAGGTCAAGGCGATGCTGCGGCACCACGGCGGACTCGCCACCTCCTCCGCCGACCACGGTCGGCGCGGCACCCGCCCGTTGCAGGAGAAGCGGGCGGTGCACTTCCCGCTCGCCCTCGACGGCAGCGACCCGATCGGCGTCCCCGAGGACCTCGTGCAGCGGGCCGAGCAGCGCTTGGGCTACCGGTTGCCGGGCGCCTACCGGACCTTCCTCAAGCTCGGCGGCGGCCGCGTCCCGGCCGGGGTGGCGCTCGACCCGGACCTCGGGCTGCTGGTCGACCAGCCGTTCCTGACGCTCACCGAGGAGTACGGCACCGAGGACGTCGTCTACGCCAACAAGTGCCTGCGGGACCACTTCACCAAGGACTACCTGGGCATCGCCTACGCCCAGGGCGGCATCCTGGCGCTGAAGGTGCGCGGCGACCGGATCGGCTCGGTCTGGCTCTGCCTCTACGACGACGCCCGCGACACCGGCGCCCCGGAGCCCCCCGAGGACCGGGTCGAGCGGCTGCTGCTGCCCTGCGGGGACGACTTCGACGCCTTCCTGCTGCGGCTGGCCGGAAGCCCGCCGGAGCTGGAGACGGTGGCCGAGCTGATGGTGAACGGCGGGTTCGCCCGGGCCGTTCCGGTGGGCTGACGTGGCGTTCGCGGTGGAGCGCAGGACGGGCCGGGAGACGGACCGGCCGGTCGTCGACGGTGTGGAACGAGCGGGGACGATGAGGACAGGGGTGAACCGGGCGTGGTGACGTACGCGCAGGCGCAGGAGCTCGCCGAGGAGTGGATCAACGGCGGGGTGTCCCGGGAGCGGCAGCGCGAGGTGCGGGTCCGGGAGTTCGACCTGGGCTTCGTCTGCTGGGCGGTGCAGTCCGCCGAGGGCGGGTCCGAGGCCGAGGGGGAGGCCCGGCTGGTGATCGCCCGGGACTCCGGTGCGAGCACCCTGTGGCCCGCGCTGCCCGTCAACGAGGTGGTCCGGCAGTACGAGGAGACGTACGGTCGGCCGGTCGCGGCCAACCCGGCCGGGGCGGCCAGGCCCGCGCCGGGGCCGGTGGAGGCGACGTCCTTCCTGCTGAGCCCGCCGCAGTGGCTGCAGGAGGCCGGGGAGGCGGCGCTCGCCGCCGAGGCGGAGCGGCTGAGTGCCCCGGCGGCCGCCGGGACGCCGGCGTCGGGAGTGCCGGTGGCAGGCGCTGAGCCCGCCGCTTTCACCGCTCCCGCCGCTCCGTTCGAGCCGTCCGAGCCGGCCGTCCGGCCGGTGGCCCCGCACGCCCCGCCGCTCGATCCGGCGCCCCCCGTGCCGCCGAGCCCGGGGGTCCGGTTCGGGCGGGCCGACACGCCCGGGCCCGCCGTCCTGACCACACCGCCGGTCTCCGAGCGCCCCGCCGGGGACGCGCCGACCATGCTCGCCCCGCCGCCCGGCCACGAGGAGCCGGCCGGCCCGCCCTCGTACGGCGCGGGCGTCGAGGCGGCCACCGTCCTGCTGCCCGACGGGCTGCGGACCAACGGCGCCGGGCTGTCCGGCGAGCCGAGGGCCGGTTCCGAGGCGGCCACCATGCTGCTGCCCGAGGGCGCTCGGCCGGGTCTTGCCGGTCTGCCGGGCGCGCCGGATGGTCCGGGTGCGCCGGGTGGTCCGGGGACGCCGGTGCCGGGGACTCCGGTGCCGCCGTCGCTTCCGCCGGTGGTGGAGCCCGCGCCGACGCTGCTGGCGCCGCCGGACGGTCTGCCAGGCCTCGCCGGTCTGCCGGGTGCGCCCGGTGGTCCGGGTACGCCCGTGCCGGGGACTCCGGTGCCGCCGTCGCTTCCGCCGGTGGTGGAGCCCGCGCCGACGCTGCTGGCGCCGCCGGACGGTCTGCCCGGCCTCGCCGGTCTGCCCGGTGCGCCCGGCGGCCCCGGCACGCCCGCCCCGGGAACGCCCGTCCCGCCGCCCGCCGGACCGGGGGTCGAGCACGCCGCCACCATGCTGGCCTCGCCCGACGGCCTGCCCGGACTGGCGGGCCTGCCGGGTGCGCCCGGGGCCCCGGTCCCGCCGCCGGTCGGCCCGCCCGCCGAGCCCGCGCCGCCCGGCGCGCTCGGCCGCGCCCCCGGCTCCGCCCCGCCGCCGCCCCCGCCCGCCGCACTGCGCGGCGGAGCGGCCGGGCCCGGCGCGGGCCCGGCGCCCGTCGCGCTCGGCCGCAACCCGGGTTCGGCCCCGCCGCCGCCCCCGCCCGCCGGGCTGCGCGGCGGCTCCGGCCCGGCGGCCCCCGCCGGTTCCGGTGGCCGAGGCGCCTCCAGCGCCCCGCCGCCCCCGCCGCCGGCCGGTCTGCGCCCCGCGGACGCCCCGGCGGCACCGCCCGCCGCCGCCGCGCCCGGCGGGGTGGCGTACGAGCGCACCCAGCTGGCGGGCGCGATCGACCCGGGCACCCCGCCGTCCGGCGGCCCCGCCGTCCCGCCGCCGCCCGCGCCCGGCGCCTCCGTCGCGCCCGTGGCCGGCTACGGCTACCCGGCCGGGCCCGCGCCCGCCGCCCCGGCGCCGGTCGCCGCGCCCGCGCCCGTCCCGCCGGCACCCGTCCCCGGACCGCCGCAGGGCGCCCCCGTGCCGCCCGGTGTGCCCGCGGTCGGCCCGGGCTACTTCGCCGCGCTCAGCTACCGGGGCCCGGACGGGTCGGAGCAGAAGCTGCTGCACCGCAGCGAGCCCGGCACCCCGCACCCGGAGTGGAAGATCCTCCAGGACCTGCGGCGGCTGAACGTGCCGCCGGAGCAGGTGCTGGAGCTCTACACCGAGCTGGAGTCCTGCGACCTGCCCGGCGGCTACTGCCACCGGATGATCGCCGCCTCCTGGCCGAACGTCCGGCTCACCCACACCGCCGACTACGGCCGGGAGCACCACTCCCGGCAGGCCGGCATGGCCCAGCTGCTGGACCACCTGGACGAGCTGCACCAGCTGGCCTCCGGCCCGCAGCGGGTCCGGCCGTTCCGGGTGCCGCTGCCCGCCCCGGGCACCGTCCCGGCGCCGCAGCCGGTCCCGCCGCAGCAGCTCGGCCAGGAGCTCGGCCAGGCCTTCGGGGCGAACGTGTTCCGCTTCGAGCAGCGCGCGGTGGCCCGGCAGGGCGTTCCCGAGCCGGTGGCGCAGACGCTGATGTGGGCGGGTCTGCCGCGCGAGTTCGGACCGTTCTTCTGGGCGCAGGCCCAGGAGGGCCGGCCGATCCCGACGCTCGCCGAGCTGGCGGCCGAACGGGGCCTGGCGGGCAGTACCGACTTCGGCGGTTACCTGGTGCTGGGCAACGACTACGGTCGGCAGCTGTGTGTGCAGTACGGCACGGCGCACGTGGTCGCGATGGATCTCGAAGGAACCGGGGAGCCGCCCCGGTTCGTCAACACGGGTGTACCGGAGTTCGTCCGCGCGCTGGCCCTGCTGGGCCGGATGTGGCGGCTGCGGTACGGGCTGACCCCGGACCAGGCCGGTCGCTGGACGACCGACTTCCAGGCTCAGTTGGCCGCGATCGACCCGGCTGCGCTCCAGTCCGCGGACACCTGGTGGGCCGTGCTGCTGGAGCAGTTCTGGGACGGCCTGCTCTAGCGGGCGGCCCCGGAACGACGCAGGTGGCCGGGGGCCGTTCCGAGGTCCGGAACGGCCCCTTCGGCGTACCGGTGCGGCGGTGCCTCATTGGGGTTTCGCCATGATCTGCGCAAAATAGGTCAAGAGGATGGTCGCAATCGTCCATCCTCGACATGTTTCGATCCGTTCGACGTTCGAATCCCGACCGGGTTTGCCGACCCGGTTCCCGAGCGGACCGATCCGTCCGATCATGGGCTCCGCAGCCCGCGACACGAGGGGAAGAGCCCATGAGCGACGCCGTCCCCCAGCACGGCTTCACCGTTGCCCGGCGCGGTTACGCGCCCGAGCAGGTCGACCGCGCCCTGACCGTCTTCACCGCGCAGCGGGACGAGGCGTGGGAGCGGCTGAGCGTGCTCGGGTCCGGAATCCGGGAGATGGAACGCCGGCTGGCCGAGGTCCGACAGGCCGCAGCCGATGCCCCGGAACCGGACTACGAGGTGCTCAGCGAGCAGGCCGCCGGGCTGGCCCGGACGGCCGAGAACGAGGCCCGCGCCGTCCGCGACAAGGCCGAGCGCGCGGCCGAGGACCTCCGCGACGAGGTCTACGAGGCCGGACAGGCGGCCGACCGGGCCGCCAAGGAGTACGCGACCGTCACCCGGACCGAGGCCGACGCGGCCGCGCGCCGCACCGACGAGCGCACCCGGGCCGAGGCCGAGACGGTCCGGGCCGACACCGACCGCGAGACCCGGTCCGTCCGGGACGCCGCCACCGCGTACGCGGCCCAGGTCCGGGTCGCGGCCGCCGAGGCCTCCGAGCGGGCCGAGGCCAAGCTGGCCGAGCTGCGCCGCAAGGCCGACGAGACCTTCGCCGAGGCGCAGACCAGGGCCGACAGCGAGGACGAGGCGATCTCCTCCACCGCCGAGCGGCGGGTCAAGGAGGCCGAGCAGTTCCGGGAGTCGGTGCTCGGCCGGATCAAGCAGAGCGACGCCGAGGCGCAGGCCAGGGCGGACGAGCTGATCGAGCAGGCCCGGCGCGAGGCCGAGCGGATCAATGCGGCGACCGAGCGGGAGCACCGCGAGTTCTCCGCCAGGCTGGAGACGGTGCAGCAGCACCTCGACCACATCAAGGCGACGCTGGCCTCGCTCACGGGTGCCGCGGTGGGCGCGATCGAGCCGCTGCCGGCCCCGGTGGCCGAGGCCCTGGCGGTCGAGGCCCGGGCCGACGGCGCCCCGGCGGACGCCGCCCCCGTCGACGCGGCCCCGGTCGACGCGCCTCCCTCGGACGCGCCCCCGGTGGACCCGGAGGCGGACACCGGGGAGATCCCGCTGCCCGTCGCCGTCCCCGCTGCCGTGTCCGTCCCGGTGCCCGCGGCCGCCGACCCGAGGGCCGTTCTGCGCAAGGAGCCCGTCCCGGCCCTGCCCGGCGGCAGCGCGCCCGGCACGGGCGAGGCGGCCACCGCGATGCTCCGGGTCACCCCCGGGCGGGTCGCCCCGGCCCTCGCCACCGGCCCGGTCCCGCCGAGGCCGGCCACGCCCCCGCCGGTTCCGGCGGCGGACGGCGGCGAGGGGGCCGGCGCCGAGCGCCCGGCCGAGGAGGAGACCAGGATCATCCCGAAGATCGTGATCGTGGACGACGGTGCCGAGTACGGCACCCCGAACACGGTGGCCTACCGCCGTCGGCGCTGACCGCCCGCAGGCGGTCCCGCACGTACCGGGCCCCGAACGCCGAGACGCGTTCGGGGCCCGCTGCGTCCCCGGACGGGACGGGACGGGACCGGACCGGAGGCGGACCCGGCCGGACGCTGGGACGGCTGGACGGGCTGGACGGGCCGGACGGCTCAGAGCACCTCGACCGAGGCGCCGCCCGCCAGCCGGCGCCGGCAGTCCAGCACGTACCGGGCGTGCTCGGTGACCGCCCCGTAGTCGAAGTCGTCGTGGTCGGCCAGCAGCACCACCGCGTCCGCCGCCGCCAGCTCCTGCGGGCTCGCCTCCACCCGGTGGACGGCGGCGAAGGGGTCGCCGTGCGGGTCGTGCTCGGCCGCGCGCTGGCCCGGGATCACCGGCTCGGGCACGTGCACCCCGACCACCACGTGCGGATCGGCGGCACGGACCTCGGCGCCCATCCGGACCAGCAGCTCGGCGACCCGGGCGGCCGGTGTCTCCCGGGCGTCGCCGGTGTTCTTCTTGTACGCCAGCCCCAGCAGCAGCACCCGCGAGCCCTTGACCGAGCGCTGCCGCTCGTTCAGCGCCTCGGCGAGCCGCCGGACCACGTAGTCGGGCATGTGGCTGTTGACGTCGTTGGCCAGCTCGACGAAGCGGAACGACTGGCCGAGCGCCCGCTCCACCCGCCAGGACAGGTAGGACGGGTCGATCGGCAGGCAGTGCCCGCCCACCCCCGGGCCGGGGGTGAAGCGCAGATAGCCGAACGGCTTGGTGGAGGCGGCGTCGATGGCCTCCCAGACGTCGATCCCCAGATCGTGGGCGAACATCGCCAGCTCGTTGACCAGGGCGATGTTCACATGGCGGAAGGTGTTCTCCAGCAGCTTGGTCAGCTCGGCCTCCTTGCAGGAGGAGACCGGGACGGTGCGGTCGATCAGCCCGCCGTAGAAGCCCTCCACCGCCGCCAGCGAGGCCGGGTCGATCCCGGAGACCACCTTCGGGGTGTTCTCCAGCCGCCAGGTCGGGTTGCCCGGGTCGATCCGCTCGGGGCTGTAGCCGAGGTGGAAGTCCTGCCCGACGGTCAGCCCCGACCCCTGCTCCAGCAGCGGCGCGAGCAGCTCCTCGGTGGTGCCGGGGTAGGTGGTGGACTCCAGGACGACGGTCGCCCCCGGCCGCAGGTGCTGGGCGAGCAGGGCCGCCGAGGCCTCGATGTACGACAGGTCGGGCACGCCGTCGCGCAGCGGCGTCGGCACGGTGATCACCGCGACGTCGAACTCCGCGACGTCCGACGGATCGGCGGACGGCAGATAGCTCCCGTTCTCCAGCAGCGGCCGCAGCCGCTCGGCCGGGATGTCCTCGACGTAGGACTCGCCGACGGCGAGCCGTTTGATCCGGCGCTCGTCCACGTCGTAGCCGACCACCCGGTGCCCGACCTCGGCCGCGCGGACCGCGAGCGGCAGCCCCACGTAGCCCTGGCCTGCGATGACAACGCGCATGACGAAGAACCCCCTCCATCGCGACGCCCCTGACCCCTCCGGGCGTCTCCACACGGTCTTCACCACAGGGTAGGGAGCGGGGCCGGACGGCGCGGGCTTTCCCGGGATTGCGCCGAAAGGCGCCGGAAAGGGACGCGGGGCCCGCGATCGGTGCCGGGCGGCACGCGATCGTGACACCGGGTGTGTGGACGGGGAGGGCGGGCGGGGAAAAGAATGAGGCCGAGACCCGTGGCGTCCTCCAGGAAAGGACGCCACGGTTCCCGGCGTGTGGGCGGGCGCCCCCACCCAGGGCCGCCCGGCCTCGCACTCCCGACCCCCATCGGGTGTGCGACCGTGCCCCTCGCAGCCATCCCCCACGGTTGGGTGCGGCGGGCACATTCACCATGGTGCGCGATCTCCATGGACGGGCAGTGACAGGAGTATGTCCAGATCGTGGCAGAACGCGACGATGGGGAAACGGCCCGGCGGAACGCCAGGACCGGCAGCGTGCGGGCGGTCGTTCGTCCGCACCGGATCGCCGGCGGACCGCGTGCGGACGGTGCGGGCTCCGTGAGCCGGTCGCGCGCCGCCCCGCCCCCGGCCGTGTGCCGCGTGCGCGTCAGCCTCGCGGCGTAGGCTGGACACCCCCGGCCGCACGGCGTGCCGGGCCGTTCGCGTTGCCCCGACGGGCCCAGGGCCCCCGGGCAGCACCTTCCTCGGGACGAAGAAGAGACTCCAGATGAGCCTGACCGGACTGCTCGATGTCGTCGCGCGGGACGCGGCCCTCGCCGAGGCGATCGAGGCCGCGACCGCCACCGGTGCGGCGGCCGGGGGCCGCCGCCATCTCGACCTGGTCGGACCGCCCGCCGCCAGGCCGTTCGTGATCGCCGCGCTGGCCCGCGCGCTCGCCGGGCAGGCGGCCGGGGAGCGGGGCCGTCCGGTGCTGGCCGTCACCGCCACCGGGCGGGAGGCCGAGGACCTCGCCGCCTCGCTCCGCTCACTGCTGCCGCCGGACGCGGTCGCCGAGTTCCCGGCCTGGGAGACGCTGCCGCACGAACGGCTCTCCCCGCGCTCGGACACGGTCGGCCGCCGGCTCGCGGTGCTGCGCCGGATCGTCCACCCGCGGGTCGACGACCCGGCGGCCGGGCCGGTGCAGGTGATCGTCGCGCCGGTCCGCTCGGTGCTGCAGCCGCAGGTGAAGGGGCTGGCCGAACTGGAGCCGGTGGCCGTCCTGCGGGGCGAGTCGCACGATCTGGAGCAGGTCGCCCGAAAGCTTGCCGCAGCCGCCTACTCACGGGTCGAACTCGTCGAGAAGCGCGGCGAGTTCGCGGTGCGCGGCGGCATCCTGGACGTCTTCCCGCCGACCGAGGAGCACCCGCTGCGGGTGGAGTTCTGGGGCGACGAGGTAGAGGAGGTCCGCTTCTTCAAGGTGGCCGACCAGCGCTCGCTGGAGATCGCCGAGCACGGCCTGTGGGCGCCGCCCTGCCGCGAGCTGCTGCTGACCGACGAGGTGCGGGCGCGGGCCGCCGAACTGTCCGCCCAGCACCCGGGCCTGGCCGAGATCCTGGACAAGATCGCCGAGGGCATCGCGGTCGAGGGCATGGAGTCGCTGGCGCCCGTCCTGGTCGAGGACATGGAGCTGCTGGTCGACGTGCTGCCGCTGGGCTCGGTCGCCGTGGTCTGCGACCCCGAGCGGGTCCGCACCCGCGCCACCGACCTGGTGGCGACCAGTCAGGAGTTCCTGCACGCCTCCTGGGTGGCCGCCGCCTCCGGGGGCGACCGGCCCATCGACCTGGAGACCATCGACGTCTCGGCCGCCTCGCTGCGCTCGCTCGCCGAGGTGCGCGAGCACGCCGCCGAGATCGGCCTGCCGTGGTGGTCGGTCAGCCCGTTCGCGACCAGCGACGCCTCGGTCGGCGGACTGCTGGAGTTCGACACCAACACCCTGACCCTCGGCATGCGCGCGGTCGAGGCGTACCGGGGCGACACCGCCCGGGCGATCGCCGACGCCAAGGAGCGGCTGGCCGCCGACTGGCGGGTGGTCATGGTGACCGAGGGCCACGGACCGGCCTCCCGGCTCGCCGAGGTGCTCGGCAACGAGGGCATCGCGGCCCGGCTGGTCGCCGACCTGTCCGAGGCCCCCACCCGGGACGTCGTGCACGTCTCCTGCGGCTCGATCGAGCACGGCTTCGTCGACGAGTCGCTCAAGCTGACCGTGATCACCGAGACCGACCTGTCCGGCCAGCGGTCCTCCACCAAGGACATGCGGCGGATGCCGTCCCGGCGCCGCAACGCGATCGACCCGCTGGCGCTGGTGCCCGGCGACTACGTGGTGCACGAGGCGCACGGCGTCGGCCGGTACGTGGAGATGGTGCAGCGCACCGTGCAGGGCGCCACCCGCGAGTACCTGGTGCTGGAGTACGCGCCGGCCAAGCGGGGCCACCCCGGCGACCGGCTGTTCGTGCCGACCGACCAGCTCGACCAGGTCACCAAGTACGTCGGCGGCGAGGCCCCGACGCTGCACCGGCTGGGCGGCGCGGACTGGGCGAAGACCAAGCAGCGGGCCAAGAAGGCGGTCAAGGAGATCGCCGCCGACCTGATCAAGCTGTACTCGGCCCGGATGGCGGCCCCCGGCCACACCTTCGGCCCGGACACCCCGTGGCAGCGCGAGCTGGAGGACGCCTTCCCCTACGCGGAGACGCCCGACCAGCTGACCACCATCGCCGAGGTCAAGTCGGACATGGAGAAGTCCGTCCCGATGGACCGGCTGATCTGCGGCGACGTCGGCTACGGCAAGACCGAGATCGCGGTGCGGGCGGCCTTCAAGGCGGTGCAGGACGGCAAGCAGGTCGCGGTCCTGGTGCCGACCACGCTGCTGGTGCAGCAGCACTTCTCGACCTTCGCCGAGCGCTACGCCAACTTCCCGGTGAACGTGAAGGCGCTGTCCAGGTTCCAGAGCGACAGCGAGGCCAAGGCCGTACTGGAGGGGCTGTTCGAGGGCTCGGTGGACGTCGTCATCGGCACCCACCGGCTGTTCTCCTCGGAGACCCGCTTCAAGGACCTCGGCCTGGTCATCGTCGACGAGGAGCAGCGCTTCGGCGTCGAGCACAAGGAGCAGCTGAAGAAGCTGCGGGCCAACGTCGACGTGCTCACCATGTCCGCGACCCCGATCCCGCGGACCCTGGAGATGGCGGTCACCGGGATCCGCGAGATGTCCACCATCACCACCCCGCCGGAGGAGCGGCACCCGGTGCTGACCTTCGTCGGCCCGTACGACGAGAAGCAGATCTCGGCCGCGGTCCGGCGTGAACTCCTGCGCGAGGGCCAGGTGTTCTACATCCACAACCGGGTCGAGTCGATCGACCGGGCGGCCGCCCGGCTGAAGGAGCTGGTGCCGGAGGCGCGGATCGCCACCGCGCACGGGCAGATGGGCGAGACCCAGCTGGAGAAGGTGGTCGTCGACTTCTGGGAGAAGGAGTTCGACGTCCTGGTGTCGACCACGATCGTCGAGTCCGGCATCGACATCTCCAACGCCAACACCCTGATCGTCGAGCGCGGCGACACCTTCGGCCTCTCCCAGCTGCACCAGCTGCGCGGCCGGGTGGGCCGGGGCCGCGAGCGCGGGTACGCCTACATGCTGTACCCGCCGGAGAAGCCGCTGACCGAGACGGCGCACGAGCGGCTGGCCACCATCGCCCAGCACACCGAGATGGGCGCCGGCATGTACGTCGCGATGAAGGACCTGGAGATCCGCGGTGCGGGCAACCTGCTCGGCGGCGAGCAGTCCGGGCACATCGCGGGTGTCGGCTTCGACCTCTACATGCGGATGGTCGGCGAGGCGGTGGCCGAGTTCCGGGAGTCGCTGGCGGGCGGCGGCGAGCCGGAGGAGGAGCCGCTGGAGGTGAAGATCGAGCTGCCGGTCGACGCCCATGTGCCGCACGACTACGCGCCGGGGGAACGGCTGCGGCTCCAGGCCTACCGCTCGATCGCGGCGGTCAACTCGGAGGAGGACATCACCCAGGTCCGGGACGAGCTGGTCGACCGGTACGGCAAGCTGCCCGAGCCGGTGGAGAACCTGCTGCTGGTGGCGGCGCTGCGGCTGTACGCGCGGCGGTGCGGCATCGCGGACATCACGCTGCAGGGCTCCAACGTGCGCTTCGGCCCGGTCGAGCTGAGGGAGTCGCAGCAGCTGCGGCTGAACCGGCTCTACCCGCGCAGCCAGGTGAAGGCGGCGACCAACCAGCTGCTGGTGCCTCGGCCGTCCACCGGGCGGATCGGCGGCAAGCCGCTGGTCGGGCGGGAGCTGCTGGCCTGGTCCAGGGAGTTCCTGTCGTCGATGTTCGACGACCTGGCGGGGGCGGGGAAGTAGCGGATCCCGCGGCGGTCGAGAGCCCCGGAAGGGGGCCTCGGCGAGCGGGTACGGCGGTCTCGGGCGGTGCTGCCCGAGGCCGCCGTTCGCGTTCTCGCGGGTGTTCGCGTTCCTGCGGGGGTTCTCGTGGCCGGCGGTGGGAGTGCCACCGCTGTCAGCCGAGCTTCCACTGGCCGACCTGGTCGGCGAAGCCGTTGTCCAGGGAGAACTGGACCTTGTCGAGCTTCGTGCCGTTCGGCACCTCGAAGACGACGAATCCCTTGCCCGTCTCGCCGGAGGCGATGTTGGTCGGGGTCTGGAAGGACGGCCCGGCCTTGGTCTCGGCGAGCGTCGGGCCGTACGCCTGGCCCTGGTCGTCGACCACCTTGGCGGCGCTCCACGGGGCCTCGCTGTAGGCCTTGGCGCCGGTCGGCTTGATCTGGAACTGCACGGCGACGTAGTGCTTGCCGTCCTCCGCGTGGAGGTACTCGTTGCTGCTCTGGGCCGGGTCGACCACCTTCAGCGCGGTGACGTCGGCGGTGTTGCCCTTCTCCAGGGTGCCCTTGAGGGCGATGGTGTCGCCGACCTTCGCCGGGGCCTTGGCCGCCTCGGCGGGCTTGCTCTCCGCCGGCTTGCTGTCGGCGGGCTTGGCGGCGGCGGAGGTGGCGGCACCGGCTGCCGGGGCGGTGGCGGCGGGGGTCTGCTTGGCCTCGGTGGAGACGGACGGGCCGCCGGTCGAGTCGCAGGCCGTCGCGGTGAGGGTGACGAGCGTGGCGCCCAGCAGCAGGGCGGCGGTGCGGCGGGTGCGGCGGATGGTCGCGGACATCGGGGTCTCCTGTCGTGTCGCCGGGTACGGACCGGCTCTTCGTCCTGTGCGGTGTCGACCTGACCTGCTGTCGACAGGACAGATCACATCATCTGCTGTGAACGATGTCAACGGCCTTTCGTGAAACATCTCCGTTCACGTGTGAACCGCCGGAACGGCGCCGCTGACTATGCTGTGTGGCCACACCAGTGCCGTCGCCGACGAAGGAGCCCCCATGCCGGACCGTCCCGAGGTGACCGCGGTCGAGATCGCCCGCCTCGCCGGGGTGGGCCGCGCCGCCGTCAGCAACTGGCGCCGCCGCCACCCCGACTTCCCGCGCCCCGTCGGCGGCACCGACAGCAGCCCGGCCTTCGCTCTCACCGAGGTGGAGTCCTGGCTCCGGTCCCAGGGCAAGATCGCCGAACTGCCGCTGCTGGAGCGGGTCTGGCGGCTCGTCGAGACCCTGCGCGACCCGGCCGGCCACCCGGCCGCCCCGCTGGTCCGGGCCGGCGCCGTCCTGCTGCTGCACCACCGCGAACCGGACCGCTGGGCCGCCCTCGCCGACCAGCCGGACACCAGGCTCGCCACCGCCCTGCCGCGCGCCCTCGCCGACACCGCCCGCACCGTGTTCGGCCCCGACGCCGCCACCGGCCCCAGCACCGGTCCCAGCACCGGCATCGGCGCCGACGGCTCGGACGGCGCCACCGGCCCCGGGCGGCCCGGCCTGTTCGGCTCCACCGAGCTCGACCTCGCCCGGCTGCTCGCCCGGCTGGCCGCCGAGGCCGGCCCGGCCGCCGCCTACGAACAGCTCCTCACCCGGTACGCCGAGGCCAACACCCGCCAGCTCAGCCCCACCCCGCCGGAGGCCGCCGAACTGCTCGCCGCCGTCGCCGGCGTCCCCGCCACCGTGCTCGATCCCGCCACCGGCCTCGGCGCGCTGCTGCTCGCCCTGCCGTCCACCACCGACCGCTACGGCCAGGACACCGACCCGGTCACCGCCGCGCTCGCCCGGCTCAGGCTCGCCCTGCACGCGCCCGCCGCCGACCCCGCCCCGCTCCCGGTCGACCTCCGCCCCGGCGACGCCCTGCGCGCCGACGCCTACACCGGGCACACCTTCGACGCGGTGCTCTGCCAGCCCCCCTACAACGAGCGGGACTGGGGCCACGACGAGCTGCAGTTCGACCGGCGCTGGCCCGGCGGCCTCGTCCCGCCGCGCGGCGAGTCAGAGCTCGCCTGGGTGCTGCACTGCCTCGCCCACACCCGGCCCGGCGGCCTCACCGCCCTGCTGCTCCCGCCGACCGTCGCCGCCCGCCGGGCCGGCCGCCGGGTCCGCGCCGAACTGCTGCGCTCCGGCGCGCTGCGGGCCGTCGTCGCCCTCCCGGCCGGTGCCGCGCCGCCCTACGGGGTGCCGCTGCACCTCTGGGTGCTGCGCGCGCCCCGCCCCGGCGACGACTTCCGCCAGGTGCTCATGCTGGACGCCGCCGCCACCTCGCCCGGCTCCGCCGAACTCGCCGAGGGCGGCCGCGACAAGGTCCGCTGGCCCGAGCTGCGCCGCACCGTCCTGGGCGCCTGGCGCGCCTTCGACCTCGCCGCCCGCGAGGGCCTCCCGCTCCCCGAGGACCGGCCCGGCCGGTACCGGACCGTGGCGGCGATCGACCTGCTCGACGACGAGACCGACCTCTCGCCCGCCCGGCACGTCCCGCCGGCCGCCCCGCCCGGCGGCGCCGCCGGACTCTCCCACCTCGGCGGCCGGCTGACCGAGCTGCTGGACGGACTCGCCGACCCCGGCACGCTGCTGCCCGGACCGGTGGCCGACCCGGCGCCGGGTGCCGGCGCGGGCGCGGGCGCGGGCCCGGTCGTCACGCTGGGGGAGCTGGTCCGCTCCGGACTCCTGGAGGTGCACTCCTCGGGCGCCGGCGCCCCGACCCGGCCCGCCGCCACCGACCCGTCCGGTACCCCCGTGCTGACGGACCAGGACCTGGTCACCGGTGCCGCGCCCGGCGCCGTCCTCGACCGGGACGCCGCCGGAGGCACCCCGCTGACCCGGCCCGGCGACGTGCTCGTCCCCGCCCTCGGCGGCGGCGTCGCCCGGGTGGTCGGCCCGGGCGGCCCGCCCGCCGGAGCCGCCCTCGGCCGCCAGCTCCACCTGCTCCGCCCCGACCCGGCCGCCCTCGACCCGGACTTCCTGGCCGGCCACCTGCGCTCCACGGCCGCCGCCCGCCGGGCCGCCAGCCACGCCTCGACGACCACCCGGCTGGACATCCGGCGGGTCGAGCTGCCGCGGCTGCCGATCGCCGAACAGCGCCGCCTCGGCGCGGCCTTCGCCCGGCTCGCCGCCTTCGACGCGACGCTGCAGCAGGCCGCCGCCCTCGGCCACGCCCTCACCCAGGCCGTCACCGACGCCCTCGCCGCCGGTACCGCCGAGCCGCCGTCCGCCCCCTGACGGTCCTGCGGTCCGATCCCCGGAAGCCTCCGGAGCCCGCCTGCGCCCGTCGCCGACCGGCCCCGGACGGCGGACCGGCCGGCGTCCCGCTCCGCTCCGCCGCCGCCGGAGCGGTGCGGGCACGACAGAAGGACTCCGGCCCGACCGGTGCTGGCGGTACGGTGTGCGGAACCGGTTCCGTGATCCGGACGGCAGCCGTCCTCACCCGCTCAGGAGCGCGCATGTCAGGGCAGTACCCCGGGCAGTTCGGCCCACCGCCCGGTGGCGCGCCCGCCGGTGGCATACCCGGCGCCCCGCCCCCGCCCTACGGCCGGACCCTGGTCGCCCGGCCCCAGGGCCCCGGTCGGCCGGTCGGCCCGTACGGTGTGGCCGGCCGGGTCCTGGTGGTCCTCGCGCCGCTGCTGACCGTCGGCCTGCTCGGCATGGTGCCGTCGCTGCTGCTGGCCGTCCGCCGCCGCCGGGCGTACGACATCCTCGGCGCGGTGGTGTACGCCGGGCTCTTCCTCACCTTCTTCATCTGCGTCGGGGTGGCCGGCAGCTTCGGCAAGGGCGAGGCACCGGTCGCCGACGCGGTCGGCACCACGACGATGGTGCTGATGTGGTTCACCCCGCCGGTGCACTTCCTGCTGATGGACCGCCGGGCGGTCTGGTCGGCGGGCCGCCCGGCCGCTCCGGCCGGCGTCGGCGGACACCCTCAGCCGACCGGGTAC
This sequence comes from Kitasatospora purpeofusca, assembly GCF_036010405.1. Taxonomy (NCBI): domain Bacteria; kingdom Bacillati; phylum Actinomycetota; class Actinomycetes; order Kitasatosporales; family Streptomycetaceae; genus Kitasatospora; species Kitasatospora purpeofusca. The sequence goes on from NZ_CP108561.1 coordinate 5,738,960, forward strand.
GGCTACCCGTCCGCCCAGCCGTACGGCGCCGCGCAGCCCTACCCGACCGCCCAGTCGTACGGGGCGCCGCAGCCGTACGCCCCCGCCCCGACCTACGGCGCCGCCCCCGCCCGGCCGTACGGGACCCCGGCCCCGTACCCGGCCCCCGCTCCGGCGCCCCTTCCGCAGGCCGCCCAGCCCCCGTACCGGTCCCACCCGCCGACCCCGGCCGTGGGCCAGGGGGCCTCCGGCGCCGGCCCCGCCACCTCCGACGAACTGCGCGAGCTCGGCGAACTGCTGCGCCGTCAGGCCCGCGAGGACCGCTTGTGACCCTCGCCCGGGTGATCGGCGGCCGCTACCACCTCACCGAGAAGATCGGCCACGGCGGCATGGGCCAGGTCTGGGCCGGCCACGACGAGCGGCTGGCCCGCCCGGTCGCCGTCAAGCTGCTGCGCACCGACCTCCTCCTCGCCGCCGCCGGCGGCACCGACCCGACCACCACCGACCGGCTCCGGCACGGCGACGACCTGCGCCGCCGCTTCCTCCGCGAGTGCCGCACCACCGCCGCGCTCGACCATCCGGGCCTGGTCACGGTCTTCGACGCGGGTGAGGAGAACGGCGAGCTGTACCTGGTGATGCAGCGCGTCCCCGGCGTCAGCCTGGCCGACCTCATCGCCGAGGACGCGCCGTTCCCGGTCGAGCGTGCGGTCGCCGTGGCCGCCCAGCTCTGCGCCGCGCTGGCCGCCGTGCACGCGGTGCGGGTCGTCCACCGCGACCTCAAGCCCAGCAACGTGATGGTCCGGGAGGACGGCCGGACCGTCCTGCTGGACCTCGGCATCGCCACCGCGCTCGACCCCGAGGCCACCCGGCTCACCCTCACCGGCGTCCCGATCGGCAGCCCGTCGTACATGGCGCCGGAACAGGCCCTGTCCGCCGTCGTCGACCCGCGCAGCGACCTGTACGCGCTCGGCTGCCTGCTGCACGAGATGCTGACCGGCGAAGGGCCGTTCCGGGCGCCCACCGCGCTGGGGCTGCTGCGGCGGCACGTCGACGACCCGCCGGTACCGCTGCGCGACCTGCGGCCCGAGGTGCCGGCCGCGCTGGAGCGGCTCGTGCTCGACCTGCTCGCCAAGCGCCCCGGGGACCGGCCGGCCGACGCCCAGGAGGTGTACGGGCGGCTGCTGCCGCTGCTGCCCGCCGCCGTCGCGGTGCCGCAGCCCCGGTTCGGGCCGCTGCCAGACCCCGCCCGGCCGTACCGGTACCCGCTCCAGCCGCAGCCGCGTCCGGAGGGCGTCGCCCCGGCGCCGCCGCCCCGGGCCGAACCACCGCCGTTCCTGCTCGCGGCCGTGCCGAACCCGCCCGCACCGGTGCTGCCGCAGGCTCCGCCGGTGGCACCCGCACCCGCACCCGTCCCGCCCGTCCCGACGGCGGGGGAGGACTTCGCGGCGGCCTGCGCCCGGCTCTCCGACCTGGTCGACGCCGGCCGGCGCCCCGAGGTGCTCGACCTCGCCGCCCGGCTGCTGGTGCGCGGACGGTCCGAACTCGGCGACGGCGCGGGGATGGTCCGCACCGTCCGGACCATCTACGCCCGAACGCTCCTCCAGGAGCGCCGCCACCACGAAGCCCTGGCCGAGTACCGGGCGCTCGCCGCCACCGCCGAGGGTGGGCCGCACGGCCGACGGGCGCTCGAACCGCGTCACCGGGTGGCCGAGTGCCTCGAACAGCTGGGCCGGGGCGCGGAGGCGCTCGCCGAGTACCAGGCCCTGCTCGCGGTGTGGCCGGAGACCGAACCCGAACGGCTGCTCGACCTCAGGGAGCGGGTCGGCGTGCTGCTGGCCTCGCTCGGCGAGACGGAAGCGGCCTGGTCGTGGCTGCTCCAGCTGCTCCTCGACCGCGAACGCCGCGACGGCCCGCACCACCCGGCGGTCCGCCGCCTTCGGCAGACCCTCGACACCCTCCGGCCGCACCGCACCGACGCCACCCCCTGGCCCCCGCGCGCCTGATTTCTGCACGCCTGAACCTCGCCCGCCGTCAGGCGGCCGTTCCCCGACGGGCATGACTTTCGACAGATCCGCGGCACCGGTGAGGTCCGTAGGGTCGGGCGGATGTGGACGAGAACGTGGTGGGACCGGGGACTGCTGGCGCTGGCGGCCGGGGCGTTCGGGCTGAGTGCGGTGTCCCTCTGGTGGACGGTGCCGGGCATCGGCGCGGCGTTCGCGGCCGGGGTGCGGACGGAGCGGGTGCGGGAGGCGGTCGCCCTGCTTGTGGCGCTGGTCTCGGCCGGGGCACTGGTGACGGTGGTCGCCCCGGACCTGGCGGTGCAGGCGACGTCGGTCGTCTCCGTCCTGGTCTGCGCCGGAATGGCTCCGTGGATGGTGGGCCGGTTCTGGCGGCAGTCGCAGGAACTGGTGCGGGCCGGGTGGGAGCGGGCCGAACGGGCCGAGCACGAGCAGCGGCTGGTGGCCGAGCGGGCGAGGCTGCGCGAACGCGCCCGGATCGCGCAGGACATGCACGACGCGCTGGGCCACGACCTGAGCCTGATCGCCCTGCGGGCCGGTGCGCTCAAGCTGGCGCCCGACCTGGCCCCGCCGCACCGTGAGGCGGCACAGGAGATCCGGGCGGGCGCGGCCGCCGCCGTCGAACGCCTCGGCGAGGTGATCGGCATCCTGCGGGACGACACGGACCCCCGCGTCGACCGGGGCCCGGTCGACGCGGGCGTCCCGCAACTGGTGGCGGAGGCGGCCGCGGCGGGGCTGGACGTCCGGCTGACCGTCGACGGCCGGTCGGACGGGCTGCCGAGGGCGGCCGAGCACGCCGTGTACCGGGTGGTTCAGGAGGCGCTGACCAACACCGCCAAGCACGCCCCGGCGGCGTCGGTCACGGTGCTGGTGGCCTACACGACGGACGGCGCTCGCGTCCGGGTGCTCGACGGTCCCCGATCGGCGGGCGAGCCGTCGGCCCGGGCCGGGGCGGGAACCGGTGTGCCGGGCACGGGCGGTCACGGTCTGCTCGGGTTGGCCGAGCGGGTGCGACTGGCGGGTGGCACCTTCCGCTACGGGCCCCGGGCCGACGGCGCCGGCTTCGAGGTGAGCGCCCACCTGCCGCGGACGGGCGCCCCGACCGTGGCCCCGGCGACGCCGGTCGCGGTGTCGCCGACCCGTGAACTGCGCCTGGCCCGCCGCCGGGTGGGCCGCATGGTGGTCGCGATCGTCCTGGTGCCGCTCTCCGTCGCGGTGCTGCTGACCGCCGTGCTGCAGGGCTGGACGATCCACACCGCCGGGCGGTCCGTGCTCGATCCCGCCGACTACGCCGAACTGCGGGTCGGCCAGGACCGGTCCACCGTGCAGCGATTTCTGCCGGAACATCAGTTTCCGTACCATCCGTCCGTGGGCAACCCGCCACCCGGTGGAGAGGGAGTGACGTGCGAGTACTACGCGATGACGGCCGAGGCGTTCAACAACGACCGCTCGGGGGATGCGTACCGGCTCTGCTTCCGGGGCGGCGTGCTGATCTCCCTGGACGCCCTGGTCCAGTGAGCGCCCGATGAGCGACGGGGGACTGGAGCACGGTGCTCCGGCGCGGATCCGGGTGCTGATCGCGGACGACGAACCGATGGTCAGGGCCGGGGTGCGTGCGGTGCTCGCCACCGATCCGGGCATCGAGATCGTCGCGGAGACCGGGGACGGGCGGGAGGCGGTCGAGCTGCTCCGCCGCCACCGGCCGGACGTCGCGGTGCTGGACATCCGGATGCCGGGCACGGACGGCATCACCGCCGCCGCCGAGATCCGGCGGGTGGGCGTCACCACCAGGACCGGAGCGGCTCCCGGGATCGTCATGCTGACCACCTTCGGTGAGGACGACTACATCCTGCGCGCCCTGAGCGGTGGTGCCAACGGATTCCTGATCAAGTCCGGCGAGCCCGAGGAGCTGATCGCCGGGGTACGTGCGGTGGCAGACGGGGCGGCCTATCTGTCACCCAAGGTGGCCGCCCGGGTGGTGGCCCACCTCGCCGCCACCCGGTCCGGCGGTCCGGCCGACCGCCGGGCCGCGGCCCAGCGGCAGGTGGCCGGGCTGACCGCCCGTGAACGCGATGTGCTGACGCTGGTCGCCGGCGGGCTGTCCAACAGTCAGATCGCCCGCCGGATCGGTGTGGTGGAAGGCACGGTGAAGGCGCACGTCAGCTCCGTCCTGGCCCGGCTGGGAGTGGCCAACCGGGCCGCCGCCGCCGTCCTCGCCCACGAGGCCGGCCTGGTGGCGGGCCCGGCCGGCTGAAACCGGAACCAGAACCGGAACCGGAACCGAAATCGGAACCGGAACCGGGGGCGGGGCCGCGGCGCGGGCAGCGGCCGAGGGAGCCAGCAGCACCGGACCGAGCAGCCGAACCCGGCCCGCCGCGCCGACCGCAGCCGTCGCCGAGGGCAGCAGTGCCACCACCACGGCCGCCGTGACGGCCCCGCCCAGTGCGGCCCCGGCGGCCACGTCGTGCGGGTAGTGCACGCCTGCGGCGACTCGGAGGGCGGCCGAACCGAGGCCGACCGGGACGACCAACCACGCCCAGCGCGGCCGTAGCAGCACCAACCCGGTGGCCATGGCGACGGCGAGGGTGGCGTGGTTGCTGGGGAACGACCAGTCGCCCGGTGGCGGGCAGTGGGCGAGTGCGGTGGCCGGAAGTCCGGCCAGGGCCCGGCAGGGGCGCTCCTCGTCCAGCACCAGCTTCAACGCCTCGCTCGCCCCGTACGCGAGCACGGTGCCGAGGCCGGTCACCACCGCGCCCGCGACGGTGTCGGCGGCCCGCCGCCCGCGTGCCGTCCACCAGGCCAGCGCCAGCAGCAGGCCCAGCACCAGCAAACCGGCCTCGGTGGCGGGCTCCAGCAGGGCGGCGAGGCGCGGCGGGGCGTCGGCGACGGCCTCGGCGACCCGGCGGTAGCCGGCGGCCGACCAGCCATGGGCCGGTGGGCCCGCCCCGGCCGCACCGCCCACCGGAGCCAGCCACCCGACCGCCCCGGCACCGGCGCCGACGAGTGCCACCGCGAGGACCGTCCTGTTCCTGATCGTGTTCGTCATGACACGGACGGTAGGAGTCGGAGGCGGGTCCCGACCCGACCCGAAAGACAGGGTCCGACCTTGACGATCGTCAGGGTTGACGCGAGCCCGGCGCCGTGTCGGCACCCGCTCGGATGAGCCGTTCGGGGGAAGGTCCGCAGCGCCCCGGGCACCCCGCCCTACGCTCGGGGGATCCGTGCCGCCGCCCCTGCCCCGCACCCGGAGACCCGCCATGCACCGTCGCCGGACTGCCACGACCGCCACGACCGCCAGGACTGCCACGACCACCACGACCGCCAGGGCCACGCCCGCCGTCGCCGCCGTTGTCGGCGTCCTGTTCGCCGTCCCTGGGCTGGCCGGGTGCGGCGGGAGCGGGCTGACGCCGGGCACGGCGGCGGTGCTGGACGGACGGCGGATCCCGGTGGACGCGGTGGAGGCCAGGGTGGCGGCGCTGCGGCACGCCCCGGGCGGGGTGTCGGCGGACGCCCGGTGGGAGACGGAGGGCCTCGCCCGGCGGGCGGTCACCGAGCTGGTGCTCGACGCGGTGGTGGCCCGCGCGGTCGCGGACCGGGGGCCGGCGGTCGCGGACACCGAGGTGGCGGCCGCCCGGGCGGAGGAGGAACGGCGCCTCGGCGGCGCCGGGCGGCTGGCCCGGGAGCTGGCGGCGCAGGGCGTTCCGGCCGAGGCGATCGACGACCGCCTCGGGCGCGAGCTGGGGATCCGCCGGCTCGCCGCGACCGCCGGGGCGGACGCCGACACCCCGGCGGGCGACGCCGCCGTCCGCCGGATCCTGGCCGCCACGGCCACCGCGCTCCACCTGCGGGTGAACCCCCGCTACGGCACCTGGGACCCGGACCGCGCCGCCCTCGCCCCGGCCGTTCGCTCCCGGCCCGCCGGCTGAGACCGCCGGCTGAGACCGTCGGCCGGGGCCGGTCGCCGGCCCGGCCCCTCGCCCGCGCCGGTGGCACGGAAACCCGGCGGCGGGGCCGTCGGACGGACGGGTAGGTTCGAGGGGTGACGACGAATCCTCCGGGCGCGAAGCTGATCCTCCTCATCACGACCCACCGGGTGGCCCCCGGTCTGCTGTCCTGGCCGGCCTGGGAGGCCCTGCGCTCGGCCGGGCGGGTGCTGGCCGGCGACGCCGGTCACCCGCAGCTGCCCGCCCTGCGGCAGGCGGGTGTCGAGGTGGAACTCGTGGCGCCGGGCTCCGCCCCCGCCCTGGCCCGGCTGCTGACCGGGGCCGCGGCGGACGGCGCGGCCGGGGACAGGAACGGAGCCGGAGCCGGGGACGGGACGACGGTCTGGCTGGGCGGCCCGGACGGCGACCCGGGCCTGACCGACGCGCTGGCCCGGCTCGCGGTCGAGCGCGCCGGCGAGGTGCCGGAGATCGAGGTGCTGCCGGGCTCGTACGACCTGCCGGGCTCCCGGCTGCTGGACCTGGTGTCCGTGATGGACCGCCTCCGCTCGCCCGGCGGCTGCCCGTGGGACGCCGAGCAGACCCACGCCAGCCTGGTGAAGTACCTGGTCGAGGAGGCCTTCGAGCTGGTCGAAGCGATCGAGGAGGGGGACCGCGACACCCTCCGCGAGGAGCTCGGCGACGTGCTGCTCCAGGTCTTCTTCCACTCCCGGATCGCCGAGGAGCACCCCACCGGGGCGTTCTCGATCGACGACGTGGCGGGCGACATCGTCGAGAAGCTGATGTACCGGCACCCGCACGTGTTCGGGGACACCGAGGCGGACGGCGCGGCCGAGGTGGAGGCCAACTGGGAGACGCTCAAGGCGGCAGAGAAGTCGGACCGCGAGTCGGTGCTGGACGGCGTCCCGGCCGGGCTGCCCGCGCTGGCCTACGCGGCGAAGCTGGTGTCGCGGGTGCGCCGGTCCGGGTTCGCGGGCGTGCCGGACGAGCCGTACGAACTGCCCGCCGAGCTCACGGCGGAGTCCGCCGGCCGCCTGCTGCTCGCGGTGGCTCAGCGCGCGCACGACGCCGGGCTCGATGTGGACGCCGCACTGCGGGCGGCGGCACGGGGGTACCGCGACGCGGTGCGCGCCGCCGAGGGCCTGAAGCCCGCCGAGTAAGCGGGCAGCCCGACCGGCGGGGCGGCCCGGGCAGCCCCGTCCGCCCCGGGGGCCTCAGGCCGCGGCGACGCCCTGCACCGGACGCCGCTGCGGCGGGACGACCTCGCCGATCGCCTCGCCGACCAGTGCGACGAGTTCGGCGAGCCGCTCCAGGTCGAGGTGGTCGGGCAGGTCGGAGAGGGAGACGATCCGCTCGCCGTCCGGCCCGGCCACGCAGAAGAGGTCGATCGGGCCCAGGTGCTTCTCGGCGGTGTCGACCAGCGCGGCGACATCGCTGGGGCGGCGGACGTCGCCGCACACCCCGACGACCGGGCAGCCCGGCCGGTCGAGTTCGGTGGCGAGGTCCTCGGCGACCCCGCTCCGCTGGTCGGCGATCAGCATCCCGGCGGCTCCCGCCGCGGTGAAGCGGCGGGCGAGGCCCGCCCCCGACCCGCCGTCGAGTACCGCGATCACGATGACCGCACCGGTGACCCGCATGGCCCTGCTCCTCCCTGTGGGCGGCTCCGCACCGGCGCCCACGGACATCTTGCGGAGGATCGTAGGCACGACCTGATCCTCCGCAACAGCAATTACCCCTCAGGTGACCAGACTCACGCCTGCTTCGGCCCACCGTCACCGGAACGATGACCGGAGCGATCGGCGGGCCCGGGGACGGCGGTGCGAACGGCGGCGGGACCGGCTGCGGGAACGGCGGCGCCCACGGTGCGGTGCCGGGGGCGCGCCCGGGATACCGTCGACCCATGCCAGCTCAGCCCGCTCCCGACCGTCCGCCCCTGTTCACCTGGGAGTTCGCCGCCGACCCGTACCCGGCGTACGCGTGGCTGCGCGAGCACCGGCCGGTGCACCGGACCACCCTGCCCAGCGGGGTGGACGCCTGGCTGGTCACCCGGTACGCGGACGCCCGCCAGGCGCTCGCGGACAGCCGGCTCTCCAAGAACCCGGCGCACCACAGCGAGCAGGCCCACCGCACCGGCCGGGTCGGCATCCCGGGCGAGCGCCAGGCCGACCTGATGACGCACCTGCTGAACATCGACCCGCCGGACCACACCCGGCTGCGCCGCCTGGTGTCGAAGGCCTTCACCCCGCGCCGGGTGGCCGCCTTCGAGCCCCGGGTGCAGCAGCTGACCGACCGGCTGATCGACGGCTTCGCGGCGCGCGGATCGGCCGACCTCATCCACGAGTTCGCCTTCCCGCTCCCCATCTACGCGATCTGCGACCTGCTCGGGGTGCCGGCCGAGGACCAGGACGACTTCCGGGACTGGGCCGGGATGATGATCCGGCACGGCGGTGGGCAACGCGGAGGTGTGGGGCGGGCGGTGAAGCGGATGCGGGCCTACCTCGCGGAGCTGATCCACCGCAAGCGCGCGGACCCCGGGGACGACCTGATCTCGGGGCTGATCCGGGCCAGCGACCACGGGGAGCACCTCAGCGAGAACGAGGCCGCGGCGATGGCCTTCATCCTGCTCTTCGCGGGCTTCGAGACGACGGTGAACCTGATCGGCAACGGCGTCTACGCGCTGCTGCGCAACCCGGGGCAGCGGGCCCTGCTCCAGGAGTCGATCGGGCGCGGCGAGAGCGCGCTGCTGGAGACCGGGATCGAGGAACTCCTCCGCTACGACGGTCCGGTGGAGATGGCCACCTGGCGGTTCGCGACGAGTCCGCTGACCATCGGCGGGGTGGGGATCCCGGTCGGCGACCCGGTGCTGGTGGTGCTCGCGGCGGCGGACCGGGACCCGGCGCGGTTCGCGGACGAGAACACCCTCGACCTGGCCCGGGCGGACAACCCGCACCTGGGCTTCGGGCACGGCATCCACTACTGCATCGGCGCCCCGCTGGCGCGCCTGGAGGGGCGGGCCGCGCTGACCACCCTGCTGTCCCGGCTGCCGGACCTCCGGCTCGCCGCAGATCCGGAGGAACTGCGCTGGCGCGGTGGTCTGATCATGCGCGGACTTCGTGAACTTCCGGTGGAATTCGCGCCGGAAGCGACATCGGTGACAACCTCCGCCGACCCCTCGGCAGTTCACTGAGGGGGACTCACGACACGCTGACGCGGAGTCTCCACGGCTCGAATCGGACCGGCGTGAATCTCCATCAACCCGGACATACCTCTTCGGTTGGTAGGCAATCCATCACCTGACGTGATTTCCGTGTGATAGCGGCGATATGAGCTTGTGATTGCTCTGAAGATCTGTCTACTCTCCGGGGAGCCCGCGGAAGCGGGTCCCGTGCGCGGAACGCCGAGTCCTGCCCGCCGCGTCACCGGAAACCGACCAGAACCCTGGGCAGGGGCGGGGGAACCAGGTCTTTGCGCCGTCCCCACGGCTTGGGGTGAAGCCGCCTCCGCGCGGCCGGGCCACCTCCCGGTCCGAACCCGACAGCTCACCTCGCAGGCGTACGGAGAGGGACTTCCTCATGCTGTTCGTCGGAACCGGCCGTCATCGTCGCCGCACCCAGACCGAGAAGGCCATCGCCGTCGCCGGTGTCGCCGGCGTCGGACTGGCGATGCCCATCCTCACCGCCACCGGCGCCTCGGCCGCCCCGGCCTCGACCTGGGACGCGGTCGCCCAGTGCGAGAGCGGCGGCAACTGGGGCATCAACACCGGCAACGGCTTCTACGGCGGCCTGCAGTTCACCTCCAGTACCTGGAAGGCGTTCGGCGGCACCTCCTACGCGCCGCAGGCCAACCAGGCCTCGAAGGCGGCGCAGATCACCGTCGCCGAGAAGGTGCTGGCCTCGCAGGGCCCGGGCGCCTGGCCGGTGTGCTCCAAGAAGGCGGGTCTGAGCAAGGGCGGTGCCCCGGCGGCGGTCGACACCTCGACGGACGCCGCCCCGGCCGCCCCGAAGCCGCAGGCCCCGCAGGCGCAGATCGAGCAGCAGGCCCCGAAGGCCGCGCCGAAGCACGCCGCCCCCAAGTCGCAGGCCCAGCAGGCTCCGCAGACCCAGCAGTACGCGCCGAAGCACGCCGCCCAGCCGGCGCCGCAGGTCCAGCAGCAGGCGCAGCAGACGCGGCAGGCCCCGCAGGCGCAGGCCGGCCAGGGCTACACCGTCCGCGACGGCGACACGCTCGCCGGGATCGCGACCGCGAAGGGTGTCCAGGGCGGTTGGCAGGCCCTGTACGACGGCAACCGCGGCACCGTCGGCGGCGACCCGGACCTGATCGTCCCCGGCCAGGTCCTCGCCCTCGGCTGACGCTCGCGCCCACCCGGCTCGTCCCACCGCCTGCCCGCCTGCCTGCCCGCCTGCCCGCCTGCCTGCCCGTCACCGGACAGGTGGACAGGCGGCCGGGCGGGCAGGCGCGTCGGCTCCGGCCTGTCCCGCCCGTTCCGCCCCCTCGTTCCGCCCCCTCGGTCCGCCCCGGGGCGTCCGAGGCCGGGCAACCAGGTGAACTACCGGTGGGTAGCACGGCCACACGCTGAGACGGAGCCGAGGTCGACGTGGCCCGGACAGCCGGTGCGGTTAGGCTCTGGTCGTAACGACTCCGCAATCGTCCGGCCGACGGCACCCCACCGTCAGCCGGTACCTGCTTCCGCTAGGAGATGCCTCGTGCCGTCCATCGATGTCGTCGTAGCCCGTGAGATTCTCGACTCGCGCGGCAACCCCACGGTCGAGGTCGAGGTCGGCCTCGACGACGGCAGCACCGGCCGTGCCGCTGTCCCGTCGGGTGCCTCCACCGGTGCCTTCGAGGCCCTGGAGCTCCGCGACGGCGACAAGAACCGCTACTTCGGCAAGGGCGTGGAGAAGGCCGTCCTGGCCGTCATCGAGCAGATCGGCCCGGAGCTGGTCGGCTACGACGCCACCGAGCAGCGCCTGATCGACCAGGCCATGCTCGACCTGGACGCCACCCCGGACAAGTCCTCGCTCGGCGCCAACGCCATCCTGGGCGTCTCGCTGGCCGTCGCGCACGCCGCCTCCGAGGCCAGCGACCTGCCGCTGTTCCGCTACCTGGGCGGCCCGAACGCGCACGTCCTGCCGGTCCCGATGATGAACATCCTCAACGGCGGCTCGCACGCGGACTCCAACGTCGACATCCAGGAGTTCATGATCGCTCCGATCGGCGCGGAGTCCTTCTCCGAGGCCGTCCGCTGGGGCGTCGAGGTCTACCACACGCTCAAGGGCGTGCTGAAGGAGCGCGGCCTCTCCACCGGCCTGGGCGACGAGGGCGGCTTCGCCCCGAACCTGGACTCCAACCGCGAGGCCCTCGACCTCATCGTCGAGGCCATCCAGAAGGCCGGCTACGTGCCGGGCAAGGACATCGCGCTGGCCCTGGACGTCGCCGCCTCCGAGTTCTACGAGGACGACGCCTACCAGTTCGAGGGCAAGGGCCTGACCTCCGCCGAGCTCATCGAGTACTACGCCGGCCTGGTCGCCGCCTACCCGCTGGTCTCGATCGAGGACCCGCTGGACGAGTCGGACTGGGACGGCTGGAAGGCCATGACCGAGAAGCTGGGCGACAAGGTCCAGCTGGTCGGCGACGACCTGTTCGTCACCAACCCGGCCCGCCTGGCCCGCGGCATCGAGACCGGCACCGCCAATGCGCTGCTGGTGAAGGTCAACCAGATCGGTTCGCTGACCGAGACCCTGGACGCCGTCGAGCTGGCCCAGCGCAACGGCTACCGCTGCATGATGTCCCATCGCTCCGGCGAGACCGAGGACGTCACCATCGCCGACCTGGCCGTCGCCACCAACTGCGGCCAGATCAAGACCGGTGCCCCGGCCCGCTCCGAGCGCGTCGCCAAGTACAACCAGCTGCTGCGCATCGAGGAGATCCTCGACGACGCCGCCGAGTACGCCGGCCGCGGCGCCTTCCCGCGGTTCAAGCACGAGGGCTGACCCGCCCGGCCGCCCGAGTGGCGCACGCCTGACCGGTGCCCCGCCGTTCACCCCGTAGGGTGGACGGCGGGGCACCGTCGCGACCAGGAGGGGACACCGGAGATGGCAGGCTGGAGGATCCCGGGCTTGGCGGCCCGGCCTCGGTTCACGAGCCGGGCGACCGTCCTGGTCCTCGTGCTCTGCTCGCTGGTGGCGATCCTGGCCTACCCGACCCGGCAGTTCATCTCGCAGCGCTCCGAGATCACGGCGCAGCGGGCCCGTGCCGAGCACGCCCGGCAGCAGGTCGAGCAACTGCGCCGGGAGAAGGCCCGCTGGCAGGACCCGGAGTACGTCAAGGCGCAGGCCAGGAGCCGGCTGCACTACGCGATGCCGGGGGAGACCCCGTACATCGCGGTGGACCCGGCCGCCCAGGACCAGGCGAAGTCCTCGTTGGGCGCGCCGCCGCCCGCGCAGGGCCCGGCCGCCGGGGCGGTCAAGGCCGCCAGACCCTGGTACGCCAGTGTCTGGGACTCCGTGGACGCCGCTGCCGCCGCTCCCGCGACCCCCGCTGCCCCGGCGCAGCCCGCCCCTTCCTCACCACCCGCCCCCGTCCCCGCTGGAGACAGCCCCTCCCATGACCACTGAGAACCACCCCACCGTCTCCGACCAGGACGTCGCGGCCATCGCCGCGCAGCTCGGCCGGGTCCCGCGCGGTCTGCGCGGCGTCGCTCACCGCTGCCCGTGCGGCAACCCGGACGTCGTGGAGACGGCCCCCCGACTGCCGGACGGCACGCCGTTCCCGACGCTGTACTACCTGACCTGCCCCAAGGCCGCCTCGCTGATCGGCACCCTCGAGGCGGACGGCGTGATGAAGGAGCAGAGCGCCCGGCTCGCCGAGGACCCGGAGCTGGCCTCGGACTACCGGAAGGCGCACGAGGACTACATCGCCCGCCGGGACGCCATCGAGGTGCTGGAGGGCTTCCCGAGCGCCGGCGGCATGCCGGACCGGGTCAAGTGCCTGCACGTGCTGGTCGGCCACTCGCTGGCGGCCGGCGAGGGCGTCAACCCGCTGGGCGACGAGGCGATCGGGATGCTGGAGGACTGGTGGGCCAAGGGCCCGTGCGTGTCCCCGGCTGAGGTCGAGGCGGCCGGCGGGCGGGTGCTCCGCAACCGGGCCAAGGCGCAGGACCACGAGGCCGTGATCGCGGCCAAGGAGCAGAAGACCGCCGACCGTGCCGCCAAGCGCGCGGCGCAGGAGGCGGACGGGGCGGACGAGGCAGGGGAGGCCGGGGCATGAGCACGACCAGGGTGGCCGCGATCGACTGCGGGACCAATTCGATCCGGTTGCTGGTCGCCGATCTCGACCCGGAGACCGGGGAGATCACCGACCTGGACCGGCGGATGATCATCAACCGGCTGGGCCAGGGCGTCGACCGCACCGGCCGGCTGCACCCGGACGCGCTGGAGCGCACCTTCGCGGCCTGCCGGGAGTACGCCGGGGTGATCTCCGGCTTCGGCGTCGGCCCGGAGCGGATCCGCTTCGTCGCCACCAGCGCCTCCCGGGACGCCGAGAACAGCGCCGAGTACATCGACGGCGTGCGGGCGGCCCTGGGGGTCGAGCCCGAGGTGGTCAGCGGCGAGGAGGAGGCGCACCTCTCCTTCGTGGGCGCCACCAAGGAGCTCACCGGCGGCACCTTCGCCACCCCGTACCTGGTCTTCGACCTGGGCGGCGGCTCGACCGAGTTCGTGCTCGGGGCCGAGGACGTCGAGGCGGCCCGCTCGGTGGACATCGGCTGCGTCCGGCTGACCGAGCGGCACTTCGGCGGCGCCGAGCTGCCCTCGGACGAGCAGATCGCCGAGGCGCGGGCGCATGTGCGGGCGGAGCTGGACCGGGCCGAGGAGGCCGTCCCGCTGACCGGCGCGGCGACCCTGGTCGGCCTGGCCGGGACGGTCACCACCATCTCGGCGATCGCCCAGGACCTGCCCCGGTACGACTCGGAGGCGATCCACCACTCGCGGATCTCCCGCGAGCGGGTCGCCGAGATCGCGGACCGGCTGCTGCGCGCCACCCACGCGGAGCGGGCGGCGATCCCGTCGATGCACCCGGGCCGGGTGGACGTGATCGCGGCCGGCGCGCTGGAGCTGCTGGAGATCATGGCGCGGACGGGCGCCGCCGAGGTGGTCGTCAGCGAGCACGACATCCTCGACGGCATCGCCTGGAGTATCGCCCGCTGACCAGGCACGAGGCTTACCGTTCCGGCCCCGGAGGCCCCTTGGGGGTCCCGGGGCCGGGGCGCGCCCGGGGCCGTGCGAAAAACTTCGTGAATTTCTTCACATGGGGATCCGCCCGTTCGCCGCGCTGGACGGTCCGGTCCGTCCGATATGTGGGACCGAAGGCTCGCTCGGCGTGATAACCGCTGGATCGTAGGTTCTGACCCGTCAGGGGTTTGAAAATCGAAATCCCGTGTGGGAACCAGGCCCCGTCATGGATCGTTGCTGCTCAGCGGGGCCGTCGTCACGGGCGCGCCCACCGGGGGGCCGGGATGGCCGCGAAGTGTCGGCCGGGGGGTCGAAACAGGGGCGCGAAGTGTAGCAGAGGGGGTCCGTCCGCTTGTGAGCGGGCTCACGAAGGCTGCTCCGAACGGTGCTGGATACTTTCGGATATGAGCACCACGGAGCGTCCTCGCATCCTCATTGTCGGCGGTGGTTACGTCGGCCTGTATGCCGCGATGCGCATCCTCAAGAAGATGCGCTACGGCGAAGCGACCGTCACGGTCGTGGACCCGCGGTCGTACATGACGTACCTGCCCTTCCTCCCCGAGGCGGCCGGCGGCAACGTCGCGCCCCGCAACCTCGTCGCGCCCCTGCGCACCGCGCTGAAGAACGCGGAGGTGCTCACCGGTGCGGTCACCGGTGTGGACCACGAGCGCAAGATCGCGACCATCCAGCCGTCGGCCGGCGACTCGTACGAGCTGCCCTTCGACTACCTCGTCGTCGCGACCGGGTCGGTCTCCCGCACCTTCCCGATCCCGGGTCTGGCCGAGCACGGCATCGGCATGAAGACCGTGGAGGAGGCCATCGCCCTCCGCAACCACGTCATGGCGCAGCTGGACAAGGCCGAGTCCACCACGGACGAGGCCATCCGCCGCAAGGCGCTGACCTTCGTGATCATCGGCGGCGGCTTCGCCGGCGTCGAGACGATCGCCGAGATCGAGGACATGGCGCGCGACGCCGCCAAGATCTACAAGACGGTCAGCCGCGACGACATGCGCTTCATCGTGGTCGAGGCCGCCAACCGGATCCTCCCGGAGATGGGCCCGGACCTCGGTCTGTGGACCAAGGAGAAGCTCGAAGAGCGCAACATCGAGGTCTACATCGAGACCTCGATGGACTCCTGCGTCGACGGCCACGTCGTGCTGAAGAACGGCATGGAGACGGACGCCTCCACCATCGTGTGGACGGCCGGCGTGAAGCCGAACCCGGTGCTGGCCCAGTTCGGCCTGCCGCTGGGCCCGCGCGGCCACGTCGACACCGCGCCGACCCTCCAGGTCCAGGGCTTCGACTACGTCTGGGCCGCCGGCGACAACGCCCAGGTGCCGGACCTCGCCGCGGGCGAGGGCGCCTGGTGCCCGCCGAACGCGCAGCACGCCGTGCGCCAGGCCGCCGTCCTCGGCGACAACGTGATCTCCGGCATGCGGGGCTTCCCGCAGCAGCAGTACAAGCACAAGAACCTGGGCGCGGTCGCCGGCCTCGGCCTGCACAAGGGTGTCGCGATCCTCTTCGGCAAGTACAAGCTGAAGGGCCGTCCGGCCTGGTGGTTCCACCGCCTGTACCACGGCGCCATGGTCCCCACCGTCAACCGCAAGGTCCGCGTCTTCACCGACTGGACCCTCGCCGTCTTCCTGAAGCGCGAGATGGTCGGCCTCTCCCAGATGGAGAACCCGTACCAGCCGATCCAGGAGGTCACGGCGCCCACCAAGCGCCCCGCCGTCGAGGCCGCGAAGCCGGCCGCCGACAAGGAGCTGGCCACCAGCAAGTAGCGACTACTGATCCCGGTGTGGGAGCACCGGGTATGAGTCGGAGGCCCTCCGCCCGGCAGCGTTGCCGGACCACGACCTCCGTGGTGCTCAGCCGGCTGTAAGAGTCGGGCGGAGTACAGAAGCAGCACGAAGGCCCCTGCCGAACCCTTGGGTTCTAGGAGTCGTTGCAACACCCCAGCTCAGGGGATGCGATGGACTTCGAGATCCGCAAGGACCGGAAGCCTCAGGGGACCAGGAAACTGACCGCTGAGCGGGAGGCATACTTCCGGCTCATGCAGCAGGGCTACAGCAGTACGGAAGCCTGCCGGATCGTCGGCGTCAACGTCCGGACCGGCAAGAAGTGGCGTAATGGCCATCACTCGCCCGGTGGGCAGAGGAAGGCGGTACCTCCCATCCATGTGGAGGTGCCGCCTTCCGGTCCGTCCCGGTACCTGCGCGAGGCCGACCGCATCCACATAGCAGACCGGCTGCGGGAGAAGGTCGCCATCCGCAAGATCGCCGCCGAGCTCGGTCGCAGCCCCTCCACGATCAGCCGCGAGATCGCGCGCAACCGCCACCCGGTCAACGGCCAATACCGGCCGCACGCCGCACAGGCCCGGGCCGATGCCCGCCGGCCCCGACCCAAGCCCGGCAAGATCGGCCAGAACCCCGAACTGCGGGACTTCATTCAGCATCATCTGGGCAGGAAGTGGAGTCCGGAGCAGATCTGCCAGGCTCTGCGTGCACAGTTTCCCGATCGACCGGAGATGCACGTGGTCCACGAGACGGTCTACCAGGCCCTCTACGTCCAAGGCCGCGGCGAACTGCGCCGGGAACTGGCCGCCGCCCTGCGGACCGGACGCGCCCGGCGCAAGTCGCACCGCCAAGCGGCCTGCCGCCAGCCGCGGTTCGTCACCCCGATGGTCATGATCAGCGAGCGCCCCGCCGAGGTCGAGGACCGGGCGGTGCCCGGCCACTGGGAGGGCGACCTGATCATCGGCAAGGACGGCGGATCCGCGATCGGCACCCTGGTCGAGCGCGCGACCCGCTATGTGATGCTCCTGCACCTGGCCGAGGGCCGAACCGCCGAGCAGGTCCGCGACGCCCTGGTGACCATCGTCCAGACCCTGCCCGGCCACCTGGTGCGCTCGCTGACCTGGGACCAGGGCTCCGAGATGGCCGCCCACGGCTCGTTCACCCTGGCCACCGACATCCCGGTCTACTTCTGCGATCCCGCCAGTCCCTGGCAGCGCGGTTCGAACGAGAACACGAACGGCCTGCTGCGGCAGTACTTCCCCAAGGGCACCGACCTGTCCGCCCACAGCCCCGAACAGCTGGCCGCCGTCGCCGCCGAACTCAACGGCCGCCCACGCAAAACGCTCGGCTGGGAAACCCCAGCCGAGCGCCTGCATAAACTGCTCGCGGCCTAGACAACCGACCACGTGTTGCAACGACCCCTAGAAACCGCCACCCGGCAGGGGCCTTCGTGCTGTGTGTGCGGGGTCAGTCGGTCTTGATGCTGTCCAGGATGTCCAGCCCGGCGGCCCGGCGGGCCGGCCAGAAGGCGGCCACCACACCGACCAGGCCGGCCAGGGCCAGGAAGAGCAGCAGCTGGCCGAACGGGAGCACCGTGGTCATGGTGGGCAGGGCGGACTTGAGGGTGCCGTTGATCGCCCAGGCCGTGAAGCAGCCGAGCAGGACACCGATGCCGGCGCCGAACACCGAGATCACCACCGACTCCAGCCGGACCATCCGCTTGATGCCGCGCCGGTCCAGGCCGATCGCCCGCAGCATGCCGATCTCGCGCTTGCGCTCGAAGACCGACATCGCCAGCGTGTTGATCACGCCGAGGACCGCGACCACCACTGACATCGCCAGCAGCCCGTACATCATGTTCAGCGCGAAGGTGATGTTCTGGCTGAAGCCGTCCCGGACGTCCTGGCGCGACTTGACCTCGATCACCGGGTTGGCGCCGGTGGAGTCCTTCAGCGCCTTCCGCAGCGCCTCGGTCTCCCCGTCGGTGCCCTTCACCAGGACGCTGTCCAGCGAGGGCTGGGGGTCGTGCTTGAGGATCTCGCTGTTGGCCAGCATGGCCCCGCCGAGCAGGTCGTTCGTCTCGTAGACGCCGCCGACGGTCAGGGTGCCCTTGGCGTCGCCGGGGTAGCCCATCTCGACGGTGGAGCCGGTGCCGACCCCGAGCTTCTTGGCGAGGTCGTCGCCGAGCAGCAGCTTGCCCTGGCCGAACGAGGCCGCGGAACCGCTCTTCATCTTCACCGTGAGCAGCTTGTCCAGGCTGTCCGCGTTCAGGCCGGTGATCTTGTCGGACTTGCCGTTGAGGTCCCACCTGACCTCGGTCAGCGGCGAGGAGGCGGCCACCCCGGCGGCCTTCGCGACCTCGGCCGGGATCTTGTCGGACAGGCTCATCCCGTTCGCCGCGGAGATCAGGTAGTCGGCCTTCATCGAGCTGGTGATGGCGCGGTCCACGGTGCCAGAGACCGAGGCGCCGATCACCGTCAGACCGCTGACCAGGGTGAGGCCGATGGTGATCGCGGCGGCGGTGGCGGCGGTGCGGCGCGGGTTGCGCACCGCGTTCTGCCGGGCCAGCTTGCCGGGCATGCCGAACAGCTTGCCGAGGGCCGGTCCGACCAGGGCGATCACCGGGCGGGAGAGCAGCGGCAGCAGGACGAAGACGCCCAGGACGGCGAGCACGGCGCCCAGCGCGACCGGCATCCGGCCGTCCGAGTTGCCCTTCGAGGCGCCGAAGGCGACCAGGGCGATGCCGGCGCCGGCCACCAGCGAGCCGAGCACGTTCCGGACCACCAGGGACTTCTGGGTGGCGGGCTGGTCACCACTGCTCATCGCGGCGACCGGGGCGATCCGGGCGGCGCGGACGGCGGGCAGCAGCGCGGAGAGCACCGTCACCAGGACGCCGACCACCAGGGTGACCACCACGGTCAGCGGCTTCACCACCAGCGGGCCGGTCGGGAGGCTGTCGTTCAGCGAGGCGATCAGGGACTGCAGGCCCGCGCCGATGCCGAGGCCGGCGACCAGGCCGGCCGTGGCCGCGACGGTGCCGATGGCGAACGCCTCGATCAGCACCGAGCGGGTCACCTGCTTGCGGCTGGCGCCGATCGCCCGGAGCAGGGCCAGCTCCTTGGTGCGCTGGGCGACCAGCATGGTGAAGGTGTTGGCGATGATGAAGATGCCGACGAAGAGCGAGATGCCGGCGAACGCGAGCAGCATCGTGCGCACGCTCTCGGTTTCGGCGGTGATCATCCGCTCTTCCTCGGCCTTGAGATCGGCCCCGGTGCGGGTCTCGATCTGCTTCTCCGGCCGGATCTTCTGGTTCACCTCGGCGAGCAGCGCGTCCTGGCCGGTGCCGGGCTTGGCGGCGAGCACGATGCTGCTGTAGCGGCCGGGCTCCAGCAGGATCTGCTGCGCGGTCGCGCGGTCGAACAGGGTGAGCGTGCCGCCGCTGTTCACCCTCGGGTCGTCGGTGGTGAAGACACCGGTGAGCTTCGCCTCCAGGACCGGGCCGTTGGAGCCGATCCGGACGGTGTCGCCGACCTTGTAGCCGCCCTTCTCGGCGGTCTTCCGGTCGAGGGCGATCTCCTTGCCGTTCTTCGGCCCCTGGCCCTCGACCATCGGGTAGCGGGCGTCCTTGCCGTCCGGGCCGGGTGCGAAGTTGGTGCCCGCGGCCGTCCAGGACTGGCCGATCAGCTCGCCCTTCTTGTCCGCGACACCGGTGAAGCCGCTGACCACCCCGCGGGCACCGGCGGTGCCGGGCAGAGCGGCGAGCTGCTGGACGGTGGCGTCGGTCAGGGTGACCGCGCTCTTGTCGCTCTTCTCCTGGAGGGACGCGGTGGCACCGGCGGAGTAGTCGACGATCTGGACCGACACGTCGGAGTAGCTCTTGGAGTTGCTCTCCCGCATGGCCTTGCCGAAGGTGTCGGAGAAGACCATGGTGCCGGCCACGAAGGCGGTGCCCAGCATGACGGCCAGCGCCGTCATCAGCAGTCGGCCCTTGTGGGCCAGCACATTGCGCAGTGCGGTGCGATACATGGGGTTTCCTGGGTCCTGGGGTCTGCGGAGGGACGGGCGGCGGCGCGTGCTGCGTCAGCTGGTGCGGCCCTTGGCGTCGAAGCGGCGCATGCGGTCCAGGACGGTGTCGGCGGTGGGGTCGGTCAGTTCGTCGACGATGCGGCCGTCGGCGAGGAAGACGACGCGGTCGGCGTAGGCGGCGGCGACGGGGTCGTGGGTGACCATGACGACGGTCTGGCCGAGTTCGCGGACGGAGTTGCGCAGGAAGGAGAGGATCTCGGCGCCGGAGCGGGAGTCGAGGTTGCCGGTGGGTTCGTCGGCGAAGACGATGTCGGGCTTGGAGGCGAGGGCGCGGGCGCAGGCGACGCGCTGCTGCTGGCCGCCGGAGAGCTGGCTGGGGCGGTGGGAGAGGCGGCCGGAGAGGCCGACGGTGTCGACGACGCGGTCGAGCCACTGCTTGTCGGCCCTGCGGCCGGCGATGTCCATGGGGAGGGTGATGTTCTCCAGGGCGGTGAGGGTCGGCAGCAGGTTGAAGGCCTGGAAGACGAAGCCGATGTGGTCGCGGCGCAGCTGGGTGAGCTGCTTGTCCTTGAGGCCGACGAGTTCGGTGTCGCCGATGGTGGAGGAGCCGGAGCTGACGGTGTCGAGGCCGGCCATGCAGTGCATGAGGGTGGACTTGCCGGAGCCGGAGGGGCCCATGATCGCGGTGAACTCGCCCTGGGGGAAGGTGACGCTGACGTTGTCGAGGGCGACCACGCGGGTCTCGCCCTCCCCGTAGACCTTGTTCAGGCCGGTGGCGCGGGCGGCCGCCCGGCCGGTACGGACGGCACTTGCGGTCGACGTGCTCACGGGATGCTCCTCGGGTCGGGCATGGCGGACCGGGCCGTACGGCTCCGGATGCTGGCCGGCCGGGGCCCTTCCAGGGGCGTCCGGCCGTACCTCCATGCTCCTTCCGGTGATCATGGTTTCTCGTCGCTCCGCCGGACGGTTGGCCCGACCACCGCTGGGCGTACGCCCAGGTGGCGCCCTCCTCCTGCGGTATGACACCGACCCTGAGCGGAAGGCCGATGGCCGGATCGAGCGGGTCGAGTGGCCAAATCACGAACTGTTCGTCAGATGGCAAGGAAACATGACAACTTCCCCGCCTCGGAACATGCGAAAGGGGATGTCGGGCGACTAGGCTCAGGGGTGGCTCGCACGGGGGCGGAGCGTTGCTCTCCGTTCCGTCGGCGGGGCCTGGTCCGCAGAAGCCCAGATGGTGGAACGCAGACACGGGCAGCTTAAAACTGCTTGGCCGAAAGGTCGTGCCGGTTCGAGTCCGGCTCTGGGCACCGACTCGCGGGGACGCCGACCGGCGTCCCCGCCGGACGTCAGCGGCCGAATCCTTCTCGCGGCGGATGCCGATCCCTTTGCCAAGCCATTACCCTTGTGCTGCGGGCGGTGCAGTGCCGCCACGGAGGGAATGAGCAATGAGAAGCAGCAACCCGGTCTTCTCGCGGGAGGGGTCCTTCACCCGCGAGTCCGGCTACGCGGGTTTCGGGACCACCCAGACCCCGCCGGCCGGGGGCCCGAGCGCCGGCAACCCCTACGGCAACAATCCGTACGGCAACAACCCGTACGCCAACAACCCCTACGGCCAGCAGCCCCAGGGCGGGGCGCCGCTGACCGACGAGCAGCTCGTCGAGATGTACAACGCGCCCTCCGCCGGTCCCGCGGCGACGGGCCGGATGACGCTGGACGACGTGGTCGCGCGCACCGCGATGACGCTGCTCACCCTGGTCGCGGCCGGCGGTCTCGCCTGGTTCGCGCTGCCGGAGCGGAACTTCGGCCTGGCCGGCGTCGCCTCGCTGGTCGCGTTCGTGCTCGGCATGGTGATCTCCTTCAAGCGGAGCGTCAGCCCGCCGCTGATCCTGCTCTACGCGGGCCTCCAGGGCTTCGCGCTCGGTGCGATCACCAAGGTGTTCAACAGCGTCTGGGAGGGCATCGCGATCCAGGCGGTGCTGGGCACCGCGGCGGTGTTCGCGGCGATGCTGATCGCCTACAAGACCGGGCGGATCCGGGTCACCCCGCGCTACACCCGGATCGGCATCGCGATCGCCATGGGCTTCGTGCTGCTGATGCTGATCAACATGGTCGCCTCGCTGTTCGGCGCCGACATGGGGCTGCGCAACGGCCCGCTGGGCATCGTGGTCGGCCTGGTCGGCATCGGCCTCGGCGCGTTCTTCCTCTCGCTTGACTTCGCGGCGGTCGAGGAGGCCATCGCGCAGGGCGCGCCGCAGAAGGAGTCCTGGCGGGCGGCCTTCGGGCTCACCCTGTCGCTGGTCTGGATCTACATCGAGATGCTGCGGCTGATCGCGATCCTGCGCGGCGACGACTGATCCTCCGCCGCACGACCCGCTGTACCACCACTGCCGCCGGGCCCCGGAGCGACCGCTCCGGGGCCCGGCGGCTTTCGTTCCCGGTGGCCCGTATGCTCGCCGCATGTCCGAGACGTCCGATGAGAAGACCCTGGCCGAGGCCGTCGACGCGCTGGCCGACCGGTTCCGTGCGATGCCGCAGAGCCGACTGCTCGGCGCCGTCCCCGGACACCCCTCGCGGGCCGCGGCCGGACTGGCGCTGGCCCGCTGGCTGGCGGTGACGGCGCGGGCCGCCGAGGCGGTCCGGGCCGACGGCGGGGCGGACGGCCCGCCCGCGGACGAGCTGCCGGACGCCGGGGCGTTCGCCGTCGGCGACCAGCTCGCCGTGGTCGGGCACGACCTGGAGGCGGCCCTGGCCGCGCTGCCCGGGGACGCCGCGGTGGCCCTGCCGGACGGCCCGGCGGTGGCGGTGGAGGCGGTGCGGGCGCTGGCCGTGCGACGGCTGGCGGAGGCCGCGGCGGCCCTCTGACGGGCCCGGTGGCGCCGTGCGGCAGAACCGGCGGAACGCCGAGGGCCGGCCGGATCGGGTAACCCCCTCGATCCGGCCGGCCCTCGGCCTCTGCGCGCCCGGGTCGGCGCGCCCGGGTCAGATGCTGGCCACCACCCGGTCGGCGAGCACGTACACGGCGTCCTCGTCGGTGGAGAACGTCAGGGAGTAGGAGCCGGAGAACCGGGAGCCGCCGAGCAGTCGGACGTTCTCACCGGCCCGGACGGCGTCGATCAGCCGGTACGCGGCCTCGCGGTCGCCCGGGGCCACGCAGAGCGTGGTGCCGTCGGCGAAGGCGTAGACGTCCAGGGTGCCGAGCGGCCCGGGGCGGACGTCGACCAGTGCGGTGCCCTCCTCGGCCAGTGCGGTCAGCCGGGTGTCGGTCCACTCCCGGGACGGCGTCTGGCTGGGCACGAAGTCGGGGTGCGAGGGGTGGCGGCGCGGGTCGGGCGCGGTGGCCGGGGCCTCCTCGACGGCGGCCTCGGCGTCCAGCAGCCCGGACTCCAGGCCGGTGGCCAGCAGGTCGGCCTCGCGGCGGGCCCGGGCGTCCCCGGTGCCCTCGCCGGCCGGGTGGCCGCCGGAGGGGTGGCCGGCCGGGTGGGCGGGGCGCAGCGGGCCGCCGCCCTCGGGGCCGGTCCCGGCGGGTCGGGTGCCGCCGTCGCCGATGAGGTCCTCCAGCGCCGAGCGCAGGGCCTCGCCGAACTCCGGGTCCATGGTGCCCGGGTGGTCGGCGTTGTCGGCGGCCTCGTTCGGCCCGGTGGGCCGGGGGAAGAAGAGCGGCCATTCGTCGGCGGTGCTGAAGACGCCGGCGAACGGGGAGTCGAACAGCGGCGCGTCCTCGGCCGCGCGGGCCTCCTGCTCGGCCCAGAACGCCCGGGCCTCGGTGATCTCCCGCTCGCGGTCGGCGGCCAGGGCCTCGGCGACGGCCCGGCGTATCGCGGCCTCGTCGACGGTCGGGGCGACGGCGGCCCGTGCCTCCAACCGGCGGGAGATTCCCCGGAGGTGGACCAGCACGGCGGTCGACACGGCGATCAGGATCAGCAACAGGATGGTGTAGACGGCGCTCACGGAACGTACTCCTAGGGAGGAGTGGAACGGGGTTACCTCTCCACACTGCCCCATCCGGCGGTGTTACCGCAGTGGCCAATGTCCAATTTGTCGGTGACTTTCGCTCTTGTCCCCAAATTGTTAGGTAGGACCGCTCTACGCAGCGGAGTTGATCCGCTCCGCACCGTCGATTTCCGGTCCGGAAATGACAGAAAAGAGGGCCGGATCGACCTCGCGGTGTGATCCGGCCCTCAATTACGCTGCGTCACTCCAAATGGGTGGTCTGGACCCTTCCGGGTTGACAGCGCGAGGTCAGCTGAGGCGCTCCAGGACCATCGCCATGCCCTGGCCGCCGCCGACGCACATGGTCTCCAGGCCGAACTGCTTGTCGTGCCACTGGAGCGAGTTGATCAGGGTGGTGGTGATCCGGGCACCGGTCATGCCGAAGGGGTGGCCGACCGCGATCGCGCCGCCGTTGACGTTCAGCCGGTCCAGGTCGACGCCGAGGTCCCGGTAGGAGGGGATCACCTGGGCGGCGAAGGCCTCGTTGATCTCGACCAGGTCGATGTCGCCGATGGAGAGGCCCGCCCGCTTCAGCGCCTGCTTCGAGGCCTCGACCGGGCCGTAGCCCATGATCTCGGGGGAGAGCGCGCTGACGCCGGTGGAGACCACCCGGGCGAGCGGGGTGATGCCCAGCTCGCGGGCCTTGGTGTCGGACATGATCACCAGTGCGGCGGCGCCGTCGTTCAGCGGGCAGCAGTTACCGGCGGTGACCGTGCCGTCCGGACGGAACACCGGCTTGAGGCCGGAGACGCCCTCCAGCGTGACGCCGGCGCGCGGGCCGTCGTCGGTCGAGACCACGGTGCCGTCGGGCGTGGTGACCGGGGTGATCTCCCGCTCCCAGAAGCCGGCCTTGATCGCCGCCTCGGCGAGGTTCTGCGAGCGCACGCCGAACTCGTCCTGCTCGGCGCGGGTGATGCCCTTGAGCGCGGCGAGGTTCTCGGCGGTCTGGCCCATCGCGATGTAGGCGTCCGGCAGCAGCCCGTCCTCGCGCGGGTCGTGCCACTCGCCGCCGCCGGTCTCGGCCCGCAGCGCGGTGCGGGCCTGGGCGTCGCCGAACAGCGGGTTCATGGTGCCGGGCATGCCGTCCGACGTGCCGTGGATCGACCGGGAGACGGTCTCCACGCCGGCCGAGAGGAAGACGTCGCCCTCGCCGGCCTTGATCGCGTGCAGGGCCATCCGGGTGGTCTGCAGCGAGGAGGAGCAGTAGCGGGTGATGGTGGTGCCGGGCAGGTAGTCCATGCCCATCTGCACCGCCACGATCCGGGCCAGGTTGTGGCCCTGCTCGCCGCTGGGCAGGCCGCAGCCGAGCATCAGGTCGTCGATCTCGCGCGGGTCGAGCTGCGGCACCTTGGCCAGTGCGGCCTGGATGATGTGCGCGGTCAGGTCGTCCGGGCGGACGTCCTTCAGGGAGCCCTTGAAGGCCCGGCCGATCGGCGAACGGGTGGCGCTGACGATGACGGCTTCGGGCATGGCGGGCTCCTCGCTGAGCGGCGGCGGACGGGCGTCCGGGAGGAAAGTTACCGTCTGGTAGCTCAGTCGTCACCCGCCCCGGTGTGTGAGCTGGCCGACGTGTTGCCGGGCAGCGGACCGGCGCTCCCGGGGAGCCCCCCGGACAGGCCCTCGGCCATTCGGTCGGACGGCCCGCCGACCGGCTCCCCGGCGACCCAGGAGCCCGGCAGGCCGACCCGCAGCCGGTGGCGCAGCAGCGCCCAGCGCCCGGCCGCGCCGTCCTCGCCGCCGCCGACCGCCGCCACCTCGCTGCCGGCCCGGTCGGCCGCGGCCGCCGCGGCCACCGCCACCGGCAGCACCGCCTCGCCGGGGACCGGCCCGTCGGCCGGCTCCTCCTGCGGCCAGAGGCCCAGCGCGGCGCAGACCGAGGGCAGGACGGCCATCGCGGCCGTCGCGTAGCCCTGGGCGGAGGGGTGGTAGCGGTCGGCCGCGAACATCTCCGGCCTGGCCGCGAACTCCGGACCGAGCAGTGAGCCGAGCGAGACCGTCCGGCCGCCCGCCTCCACCACCGCGATGGTCTGCGCGGCGGCCAGCTGCCGGCTGACCCGGCGGGCCACCCAGCGCAGCGGCGGACGGACCGGCTTGATGGTCCCGAGGTCGGGGCAGGTGCCGACCACCACCTCGCAGCCGGCGGCCCGCAGCGCCGCGACCGTCTCGCCGAGCTGGCGCACCGCGAGCTGGGCCGGGCTGTGCCGGGTCACGTCATTGGCGCCGATCATGATCACGGCGATGTCCGGGCGGCAGGCCAGGGCCTGTTCCAGCTGGCCGGCCAGATCGGCGGAGCGGCCGCCCGAGAACGCCACGTTGGCCAGCCGGACCGGGCGCTCGGCGACCGAGGCGAGGCCGGCGGCGAGCAGTGCTCCCGGGGTCTCCCGGGCCCGCAGTACCCCGAGCCCGGCCGCGGTGGAGTCGCCCAGGAAGGCCAGGACCAGGGGCGGCTGCGGCTCGGCCGCGCTGTCGGCGAAGGCCTCGCCGTAGACGCCGTCGGCCCTCGGCGGGTCGCCGTCCAGGATGCCGATGGCCTGGACGGCCAGTTTGCTCTCGGTCAGCAGCAGGCCGACCAGGCCCACCCCCAGGACCCCGAGCCCGCCGCCGCCGTACGCCGCCGCGGTGGCGATCCGCCGGGCCACCCGGGCCCGCGACTGCTGTGTTCCTGGCACCCGGTGCCCCCTTCGCGTCCTCGTGCCACCCCGACGGGTGCCGTTCCCGATGCGTGTACACCCCTAGTACCCGCCCGGGGCGCGGCCTACGACGGGGGTGGGCCGTTCGTGGTGCGCACGGGCTCTCCGGGGCGGCCGGTACGTGGGGCGTGTCTTTCGGATCCCGCCGGGCGGGCGTCGTTGGGGCACGCACCTCGACGCCTTCTCGTCGGTCGCCGATGCTCCGCATGGACTCCCTCCTCGGCGCCGCCGATGCACGCACCCCAACGACGCCCGCCCATCCGACGGGATCCGAAAGACACGCCCTAGGCTTGCGGTACCGACAGCACTCGTATGCCCACACACCGGGAGGACCCCCGTGCGGTACCACAATTCGATCATCGACCTGGTCGGCAACACGCCGCTGGTCAAGCTGAACAAGGTCGCCGAGGGGATCAGCGCCACCGTGCTCGCCAAGGTCGAGTACTTCAACCCCGGCGGCTCGGTGAAGGACCGCATCGCCGTGCGGATGATCG
The DNA here is from genome assembly GCF_036010405.1 of Kitasatospora purpeofusca. Lineage (NCBI taxonomy): Bacteria > Bacillati > Actinomycetota > Actinomycetes > Kitasatosporales > Streptomycetaceae > Kitasatospora > Kitasatospora purpeofusca. The sequence continues at coordinate 5,766,125 of NZ_CP108561.1, forward strand.
AGGCCGCCGAGGCCTCGGGCGCCCTCAAGCCCGGGGGCACCATCGTCGAGCCGACCTCCGGCAACACCGGTGTCGGTCTGGCGATCGTGGCCCAGCAGAAGGGCTACAAGTGCATCTTCGTCTGTCCGGACAAGGTGTCCACCGACAAGATCAACACGCTGCGCGCCTACGGCGCCGAGGTGGTCGTCTGTCCGACCGCCGTCGCCCCCGAGCACCCGGACTCGTACTACAACGTGTCCGACCGCCTGGTCCGGGAGACCCCGAACGCCTGGAAGCCGGACCAGTACTCCAACCCGGACAACCCGGCCTCGCACTTCCACTCCACCGGTCCGGAGCTGTGGGAGCAGACCGGCGGCCGGATCACCCACTTCGTGGCGGGCGTCGGCACCGGCGGCACCATCTCCGGCACCGGCAACTACCTGAAGGAGGTCTCCGGCGGCAAGGTCAAGGTGATCGGCGCCGACCCGGAGGGCTCGGTCTACTCGGGCGGCACCGGCCGGCCGTACCTGGTCGAGGGCGTCGGTGAGGACTTCTGGCCGACCGCCTACGACCGCGACGTCGCGGACGGCATCGTCGCCGTCTCCGACAAGGACTCCTTCCAGATGACCCGCCGCCTGGCCAAGGAGGAGGGCCTGCTGGTCGGCGGCTCCTGCGGCATGGCGGTCGTCGCCGCACTGGAGGTGGCGCGCGGGCTCGGCCCGGACGACGTCGTCGTGGTGCTGCTGCCGGACGGCGGCCGGGGCTACCTCTCGAAGATCTTCAACGACGACTGGATGGCCGACTACGGCTTCCTGCCGTCCGCCACCGACGAGGCGCACATCGGCGAGGTGCTGGCCCGCAAGGACGCCATCGAGCACGAGGGCATTCCGCAGTTCGTCCACATGCACCCCAACGAGACCGTCTCCGAGGCGGTGCGGGTGCTGCGCGAGTACGGCGTCTCGCAGATGCCGGTGGTCTCGCCGGGCGCCGGCCACCCGGACATCATGGCCGGCGAGGTGATCGGCTCGGTGGCGGAGAAGCTGCTGCTGGAGGGCGTCTTCGCGGGCGACATCCAGCTGACCGACACCCTGGACCGGGTGATGTCCAAGCCGCTGCCGGTGGTCGGCTCGGGCGAGACCGTCACCAACCTGATGTCGGTGCTGGAGAAGGCCGACGCCGCGGTGGTGCTGGTGGAGGGCAAGCCGCAGGGCATCGTCACCCGCCAGGACCTGCTCGGCTTCCTGGCCGGCAGCCGCCTCGGCCACTGAGGCCCGCCGCGCGCCGACCGGCGGTCAGCCGCCGCCCCCGACCCGGTGGCTGAGGAACCGTACGGTACCGGTTCCGTTTCCGGGCGAACCGGTACACCGGCGTCATCTCCGTGCAGCACGGGCTTAACACGACTGCGGCATGGTTGTGCACACGGCAAGACGCCGAACGGGACGACAACGACCGGCCGGGAGCGGCTCCCCGGCGGTACGTCCGTCCCGGGCACGACGGTCGGTCCTGACCCGGCCGGTGGTGTCCCTGTCCGCGGAGACGTCGTCGTCCCGCCCCTGCCCGGCTCCGGCCGGCTGCCAGGGTGAGGCGGCTCCCGGACGACCCGCGCCGCTCGGCGCGTCCGCACGGCTCCCGGGTGGGGGAGACGGGCGGAAGCGGTGGGGCCGGTCCCTCCTCGAAGGGGGGACCGGCCCCGCTGCTTTTCTCCGGCGCCTCCCGGTCTTCTCCGGCGCCTCCCGGTCTTCTCCGGCGCCTCCCGGTGGGCGGGATCCCGTAGTCTCGGCGCATGACCAGCACTGACACGACCGGCCAGGACAGCCCGCGCTACGTCCGGCTCAGCATCGAGCTCATCGCCGAGATCACCGACGAGGGCGCCCTCAAGGCGGCGGCCCTGGAGCAGGTGACCGCGGACGAGTACCTCGACGACGAGGAGCGCGCGCAGTCCGTCGAGGCCATCGAGGTGGACCCGGCGGGTTCGCTCGCCCACTTCATCGACCCGGTGGCGCTGCTCGGCGACGTCCCGGGTGTCGAGCTCGCCTCGGCGACCTGGGAGTCGGCGAACACCGACTTCGACCCCGAGGACGGGGACTGGGACGAGTACGCGGTGGAGGAGTCGGCCGAGTAGGGCTCGCCCGCCACTTCCGACGAAAGCCCGGCCTGCTGTCCGCAGGTCGGGCTTTTTGTCCATATTTGGCACTTGGTTTCGTCTTCTCATACGATCGCAAGCCGTTGGTGTTGGAACCGTGAACGTACGGATTGCGTTTTTGTATCCGTAATGCCCGGATGAGCAGCAGGGAGTGGGCGACGTGACGGCACGGGACGGTCAGGGCCGGTCGGCCGCGAGCAGCTGGAGCCGACGCGGCGTACTCGCCGGGCTGGTCGGCGCCCCGGTGCTGCTGCTGGCGGCCTGCAACGACACCAAGAGCGCGGACAACGGCGCGGGCACCGGAACGACGGGCACCGGCGGTTCCGGTGGATCCGGCGGCACCGGCACCGGTTCCGGGGGCGGGAGCGGGAGCGGGAGCGGGAGCGGACAGCCGACGCCCAGTGCCACCAGCACCCCGAAGACCTCCGTCGCCGTGATCACCGTCACCCCGGCCGACGGCACCACCTCGGCCGGCTTCAGCGACCCCGTCCGGGTCGCCGTCGCCGGCGGCACCCTCACCTCGGTCGCGGTCACCGACTCCACCGGCAAGGCGCTGGCGGGCGCGCTGTCCGACGACGGCACCGTCTGGACCTCCGCCGCCTCCCCGGCCAGCGGCACCAAGTACACGGTGGCCGCCGCCGCCGTCGACAAGGACAAGCTGGAGGCCGACGCCAACGCGGTCTTCACCACCGCGACGCCGGCCAACACCTTCGTGGGCTACTTCACCCCCGAGGACGGCTCGGTGGTCGGCGTCGGCATGCCGGTCTCGATCAACTTCAGCAAGCCGGTCACCGACCGCAAGGCCGTCCAGCAGGCCATCACCGTGGTGGCCGAGCCGGGCGTCGAGATCGTCGGGCACTGGTTCTCCAGCACCCGCCTCGACTTCCGCCCGCAGCAGTACTGGGCCAAGGGCACCAAGGTCACCGTCAAGCTCCGGCTCAAGGACGTCCAGGGCGCCAAGGGCGTCTACGGCACCCAGTCCAAGGACGTCCGCTTCACCGTCGGCCGGGCCCAGACCAGCGTCGCCGACCTCGCCGCCAAGAAGCTCACCGTCACCACCGACGGCCAGGTCAGCGCCGTCTACGCGATCTCCGGCGGCTCGCCCGAGTTCCGCACCTGGGGCGGGAAGATGGTGATCACCGAGCAGTACCAGCAGACCCGGATGAACTCGCAGACCGTCGGCCTCGGCAGCGAGTACGACATCCCGGACGTGCCGCACGCCCAGCGCCTCTCCACCTCCGGCACCTTCATCCACGGCAACTACTGGTCCCCCGCGTCGACCTTCGGCAGCCAGAACACCAGCCACGGCTGCGTCGGCCTGCGCGACGTCAAGGGCGGCCAGGACGCCAACGCGGACGGCTACAAGTTCTTCAAGAGCTCGATGGTCGGCGACGTGGTCGAGGTCACCAACTCCGGGGACAAGACCGTCGTCCCGTCCAACGGCCTCAACGGCTGGAACATGGCCTGGGCCGACTGGAAGGCCGGCAGCGCGGTCTGACGCCCCCGGGCGCCGCGGGAGTTCCCCCGCTCCGGCCGCGGCCTGCCACCCGCGCGAATTCCCGGCCGCGAGGACAGAACCCCACCGGCCCCCCGAGGAGTCAGGGGGGTGTGAAACGCGAGCAGAGGGAGCGCCTGGACGCCGAGTTCAGCGCGTTCGTGGTCGGCATCGGGCCGCGGCTGATCAGGTTGGCCGAGCTGCTGACCGGCGATCCGCACCGGGCCGGGGACATCGTGCAGTCGGCGCTGGAACGCGCCTACCTGCACTGGCCCAGGATCACCGCGAACGCGGACGACCCGGCCGCCTATGTGCGGCGGATCGTCGTCAACCAGCACCGCGACTGGTGGCGGCGTTCGCGCAACCGTGAGCTGCCCACCGACCGTGCCCCCGACCGGCCGGTGCCGGCGGACTTCGCCGAGCAGCAGGCCCAGCGGGCACTGCTGCACCAGGCGCTGGCCGCCCTCACCCGGCGCGAGCGGGCGGTCGTGGTGCTGCGGTACTACGGGGACCTGAGTGAGGCCGAGACCGCCGCCGAACTGGGCATCGCGCCCGGGACGGTCAAGTCCACGCTGCACCGGGCGCTGTCGAAGCTGCGCGCACGGCCCGAGCTCGCCGACCGCACCGGCGGTCCGGCGGGCCACGACCCGAGCGACATCGAGGTGGCGGTATGAACGGCGGCGCGGAATTCGAGGAGCGGCTCGGCGAGCTGCTGACCCGGGAGGACACGGCCTGGGGGGCGGGGGGACCCGACCCGGCGGCGGTCATCGCCGGGGCGCGGCGCCGTCGGGCCCGGCGGCGGCTCGGCACGGGGGCGGCCGCGCTGGCGGTCGTCCTGGTCTGCGGGGGGACGGCGCTGACCCTCGGCGCCCCCCGGCCGACCGGCGGCGCGACGGGCACGGCAGGGGCGGCGGTCACGACGACGGCTGCCGCGGTGCCCGGCGCGGCCCCTGCGGCGTCGGCGTCGTCCCCGGTGCCGGTGGTGCCCGTCGCCACGGGGGCGGGCGCGTCGGAGCGGCCCGGCGGTCCGGGGGCGCTGCCGGACTCGCCGGTCCGGCTGGTGGTGCCCGGCAAGCAGCTCACGATCGCCGACGGCTACCGGATGAGCGTCACCGCGACCGAGTCCTGCGTCGAGAGGTGGGAGCAGACCACCGGAACGTGGGAGAAGCCGTTCGGCTGCCGCGACGCCACCAGCGACAACCTCGACCGCAGCCGGCCCACCGTCGGCGCGCAGAGCCTCGGGGACGGCGAGCGGACCGTGGTGACCGGCCTCTACCTGGGCCCGGCGCCGGCCCGGATCATGGTCGAACTCAAGGGCGTCCAGGTCGTCGCCACTCTGGTCACCACCACGGAGATGAACGGATGGACCGCCTACTACGCGGTGGTTCCCGGTGTCACCCGCTCCTCCTCCGGCCCGAACGGGCCCGAGGGCTCCCCCTCCGTCGCGGCCTGGGCCGCCGACGGGACGCGGCTCGCGGACCTGATCGACCCGCGCCGCTCCGACCCCTGGGCCACCGCGGGTGGCGGGACGGGCACACCGGCCACGCGCTGACGGCGGGCGGTACCGGTGGAGCGCCGTCGAACGCGAGGGCCGAAATCCGCCGGACTCCCGGGGGCGGCGGGGGGAGGGTGGAGGCATGACGACCACCACTCCTGCCGCTCCGCCCGCCCCGTCGGTCCTGACCGTCCGGGCGATCGACCCGGCCGTGCACCGCTCCCTGCTGGAGCGCGACGACGCCGGCCGCCCGCCGGTCCGCTCGGTCGACGAGAGCGGCGGCGCCCCGCTGCGCTGCTGCCTGGCCCGGGCCGGGGCCGGGGAGCGGATCGCCCTGCTGAGCTACGCGCCGCTGCGGCGCTGGGCCGCCGAGACCGGGGCCGAGCCCGGCCCGTACGAGGAACTCGGCCCGGTGTTCGTGCACGACGGCCCGTGCGGGGGCCCGGCGGCCGGGGAGGGCTGGCCGGAGGGCTTCCACGGCGGTCAGCGGGTGCTGCGCGGCTACGACCGGCGCGGGCACATCCTCGGCGGCGTCGTGGTGCAGCCGGAGACCGCCGAGGCGGGCGCGGCGCTCCTGCTCGCCGACCCGGAGGTGGCCGTGGTGCACGTCCGGGCGGTGGAGTTCGGGTGCTTCATGCACGAGGTCCGGCGGGGGTGACCGCGCACGCGCGGGGGGCTGGTGCCGGCCGGGTGCTCACGAGCGCTTGGCGTAGTCCCCGTAGCCCTGCCAGTCCAGGACGACCGCCGGCTCGTCGCCGACCACCCAGGCGTCGTGACCGGGCGGGCAGACCATGAAGTCGCCGGGGCCGAACTCGCTCTCCTCGCCGTCGTCCATGACGATCTTCAGCCGCCCCGAGATCATGTATCCGACGTGCGCGGCCTGGCAGCTGTCGGTCTTCGCGATCGGCTTGACGTGCCGGGACCACTGCCAGCCCGGCCGGAACACCGCCCGCCCGACGCCCCCGGCGTCCAGGTGGACCAGGCGCAGCTCGCCGGTGTCCGCCTCGAACGGGCGGACCTCCTCGGGTTCGGTGTCGAAGTTCCTGCGGATGAGACCGGCCATGGGGTGCTCCTCGGGTCTCCTCGGGACAGGAGCGGCCGCGCCACCGGGGCGGGTGGTGCGGCCGCCCTCCTGGTCCCTCCAGTCTGCGCCTGCCGGGCGCGGGGCGGAACCCCGGCGGCTCAGCCCCGGGTACCCGTCCTGGCCACCCCGATCGGGCAGCTGGCACCGGTGCCGCCGAGACCGCAGTAGCCGTTCGGGTTCTTGGCGTCCGACAGGTACTGCTGGTGGTACGGCTCGGCCGGGAAGAACGGGCCGGCCGGGGCGATCTCGGTGGTGATCGGGCCGAGGCCGATCGCCGTCAGCGCCGGCTGGAAGGCGTCCCTGGTCGCGGTCGCGGTGGCCGCCTGGGCGGGGGAGTGGGTGTAGGCCGCGGAGCGGTACTGGCTGCCCACGTCGTTGCCCTGGCGGTTGCCCTGGGTCGGGTCGTGCGCCTCCCAGAAGGTCTTCAGCAGCCGCTCGTAGGAGATCACCGCCGGGTCGAAGACCACCCGCACCGCCTCGGTGTGCCCGGTCAGGCCGCTGCACACCTCCTCGTACGTCGGGTTCGGGGTGTGGCCGCCCTGGTAGCCGACCAGCGTCGTCCAGACGCCGGGCAGCCGCCAGAACGTGCGCTCGGCGCCCCAGAAGCAGCCGAGGCCGAAGTCCGCGACCTCGAACCCGTCGGGGTACGGGCCGGTCAGCGGGTGGCCGAGGACGGTGTGCGGCTCGTCCAGCGTGAAGCCGGGGGCCGCCCGGCCGGGCAGTGCCTGGTCGGCGGGGACGAGCGAGGTCTTGTGGCGGTTGAACAGCACGGCCTGCTCCAACGGTTCGACAGGGGTTGCGGACGTTCCAACACCGTCGCCCGCCCGGGGATTCCGGCCGGTCCCCGGCCGCCGGACGCCTTCCGGGCGGCACCCCGGCGTTCGCCGACTACGCTCGGAGCATGACCGAGCACCAGCTTCCCCAGGGCTTCGAGACCCTCGCCATCCACGCGGGTCAGGAAGCAGACCCCCAGACCGGGGCCGTCGTCACGCCGATCTACCAGGTGTCCACCTACAAGCAGGACGGGGTGGGCGGCCTGCGGGGCGGCTACGAGTACAGCCGCAGCGCCAACCCGACCCGTACCGCGCTGGAGGAGTGCCTCGCCGCGCTGGAGGGCGGCTCCCGAGGACTCGCCTTCGCCTCCGGCCTGGCCGCCGAGGACACGCTCCTGCGCACGATCCTCAAGCCGGGCGACCACATCGTGATCCCCAACGACGCCTACGGCGGCACCTTCCGGCTCTTCGCCAAGGTGCTGACCCGCTGGGGCGTCGAGTTCTCCGTGGCCAACACCCAGGACCTGTCCACGGTCCGCGAGGCACTGCGCCCCAACACCCGCGCGGTCTGGGTGGAGACCCCGTCCAACCCGCTGCTGGGCATCACCGACCTGGCCGCGCTGGCCGACATCGCGCACGGCGCCGGCGCGCTGCTGGTCGTCGACAACACCTTCGCCAGCCCGTACCTGCAGCAGCCGATCGCGCTCGGCGCCGACGTGGTCGTGCACTCGACCACCAAGTACATGGGCGGCCACTCCGACGTGGTCGGCGGCGCCCTGGTGATCGCCGAGGCCGGACTGGCCGAGGAGGTCGCCTACCACCAGAACGCGATGGGCGCGGTCTCCGGCCCGTTCGACGCCTGGCTGGTGCTGCGCGGCATCAAGACCCTGGGCGTCCGGATGGACCGGCACAGCTCGAACGCCGAGAAGGTCGCCGAGCTGCTGGCCGGCCACCCCAAGGTCAGCCAGGTGCTGTACCCGGGCCTGCCCGAGCACCCCGGCCACGAGATCGCCGCCAAGCAGATGAAGGCCTTCGGCGGCATGGTGTCGTTCCGGGTGAACGGCGGCGAGGAGGCGGCGGTCGAGGTCTGCAACCGGGCGGAGCTGTTCACCCTCGGTGAGTCGCTGGGCGGCGTGGAGTCGCTGATCGAGCACCCGGGCCGGATGACCCACGCCTCGGTGGCCGGTTCGGCGCTGGAGGTGCCGGCCGACCTGGTGCGGGTCTCCGTCGGCATCGAGTCGATCGACGACCTGCTGGCCGACCTCCAGCAGGCGCTGGGCAAGTAGCGCCTTCCGGAACAGGCTTCAGGCGCCCTGCCGGCCCGCCGAGTACGACTCCATCGAGTGGTTGAAGCGGGCCAGCAGGGCGCAGAACGCCTGCTGCTCCTCGGCCGGCCAGTCGGCGACCAGCTGGCGCGTCAACTCCGTCCGCCCCGCCCGGACTTCGTCCAGCCGGTCGGCGCCGAGCGGGGTCAGGGCGAGCCGGACGGCGCGCCGGTCGGCCGGGTCCTGCACCCGGCCGACCAGGCCGGCCGCGACCAGGGGGGCGACCTGCCGGGTGACGGTGGAGGAGTCGACCCCCAGCGCGTCGGCCAGGGCCTTGACGTTGGCGGGGCCGAGCCGCTCCAGCCGCTCCAGCAGCAGGTAGGCGGCCCGGACCAGGGCGGCCACTCCGTCGGATCCGCGGACCTGTTCCATTCTGCGGGCGAACACCGCCAGCTGGTACTGGAGTTGCGTGTGCACGGGGTCGTTGAGGTCGGAGGCCAGGGGCGAGGTCGTCGTCATCGCGGCTCACGATCATCATGCGGTGAGAGAGGCTCAGAAGCAGCAGCGTACGCGGGCCGGGCGGGCCCGGGAACAGGGCCGACGTCCCCGGACGGCGCGCCGTCGACCCCTAGGCTGCTGTCATGCACAGCTGGCCGATCACCCTCGACGATGTCCGCGGCGCCCAGAAGATGCTCGCCGGGGTGGCCCGGACGACGCCGATGGAGGGCAGCCGCCACCTCTCCGCGCTGGTCGGCGCTCCGGTCCACCTGAAGTGCGAGAACCTCCAGCGCACCGGCTCGTTCAAACTGCGCGGGGCGTACGTCCGGATCGCGGGCCTCTCGCCGGTGCAGCGGGCGGGCGGGGTGGTCGCGGCCAGTGCCGGCAACCACGCCCAGGGCGTGGCGCTGGCGGCCTCGCTGCTCGGGGTGCGCTCCACCGTCTTCATGCCGCTGGCCGCGCCGCTGCCCAAGGTCGCGGCGACCCGGGAGTACGGCGCCGAGGTCCGGTTGCACGGGACGACCGTGGACGAGGCGCTGCAGGCGGCGCAGCGGTACGCGGAGGCGAGCGGGTCGGTGTTCATCCACCCGTTCGACCACCGGGACATCGTGATCGGGCAGGCCACGGTCGGGCTGGAGATCCTGGAGCAGTGCCCCGAGGTGCGGACCGTGCTGGTCGGGGTGGGCGGCGGCGGACTGCTGGCCGGGATCGCGGCGGCGGTCAAGCCGCTGCGGCCGGACGTCCGGGTGGTGGGGGTGCAGGCGGCGGGCGCCGCGGCGTACCCGCCCTCGCTGGCGGCGGGGCGGCCGGTCTCGCTGGAGCGGTTCGCCACCATGGCCGACGGGATCATGGTGGGGCGGCCCGGGGACGTGCCGTTCGAGCTCGTCAACACCCTGGCCGACGGGGTCCGCACCGTGTCCGAGGACTCGCTGTCCCGGGCCCTGCTGCTCGGGCTGGAGCGGCTGAAGCTGGTGGTGGAGCCGGCCGGGGCGGCGCCGATCGCGGCCCTGCTGGAGCGGCCGGACTCCTTCGAGGGGCCGGTGGTGGCGGTGCTCTCCGGCGGGAACATCGATCCGCAGCTGATGCAGCGGGTGCTGCGGCACGGCCTGGCGGCGGCCGGCCGCTACCTCTCGCTGCGGGTGCGGCTGGCGGACCGGCCCGGGGCGCTGGCGGGACTGCTCGGGGTGCTGACCAGGGTCGACGCCAATGTCCTGGACGTGGCGCACGTACGGGTCGATCCCCGGCTGGGGCTGACCGAGGTGGAGGTGGACCTGCACCTGGAGACCAAGGGGCCGGAGCACTGCGCGGCGGTGCTCGGCGAGCTGCGGGACGCGGGGTACGTGGTCTCGGCGTAGCGGTCTCCGCGCAGGGGCCCGGGGGCTCCGGACTCGCTGGCCCACCGGGAATGGGGGCACAGTGGGACAGGCCACATGTTGTCCCGCGCAGTCGTCCCCGCCCTTCCGTCCCTCCCCGAGGAGATGAGACAGGCCCATGGCGCCAGCCATCCAAGCCGAGAACCTGGTGAAGACCTTCGGCGATGTACGAGCCCTGGACGGCGTCAGCCTCGACGTCCCCGAGGGCACGGTGCTCGGGCTGCTCGGCCCGAACGGCGCCGGCAAGACCACCACCGTGCGCGTCCTCACCACCCTGCTCCAGCCCGACTCCGGCCGCGCCACGGTGGCCGGCGTCGACGTCCTCAAGCACCCGAACCGGGTCCGCAGCCTGATCGGCCTCTCCGGCCAGTACGCCGCGGTCGACGAGTACCTCACCGGCTTCGAGAACCTCCAGATGGTGGGCGAGCTCTACCAGATGCCGGTCCGGGCGGCGAAGGCCAGGGCGCTGGAACTGCTGGAGTGGTTCAACCTCACCGAGGCCAAGGACCGCATCGCCAAGACCTACTCCGGCGGCATGCGCCGGCGCCTCGACCTGGCCGCCGCCCTGGTGGTCCGGCCGCCGGTGATGTTCCTGGACGAGCCCACCACCGGTCTCGACCCCCGCAACCGGCTCGCCCTGTGGGAGGTCATCGAGACCCTCGTCGAGCAGGGCACCACGCTGCTGCTCACCACCCAGTACCTGGAGGAGGCCGACCGTCTCGCCCACGACATCGCCGTGGTCGACCACGGCCGGGTGATCGCCCGAGGCACCGCCGACCAGCTCAAGGCGCAGATCGGCGGCGAGCGGATCGAGGTCGTGGTGCACCGTGCCGACCTGGTCGGCGAGGCGGTGGCCGCGCTGTCCGGCTACGCACTGGGCGAACCGGCGCTGGAGAAGAACACCCGCCGGATCACCGTCCCGGTCAGCGGCGGCGCCAGGGTGCTCGCGGACGTGATCCGCGAGCTGGACGCCCGCTCGATCGAGATCGACGACATCGGCCTGCGCCGGCCGACCCTGGACGACGTCTTCCTCTCGCTCACCGGCCACCACACCGAGGCCGACCAGGAGGAGGGCGGCGGCAAGGGCCGCGCCGACGGCTCCGGGACGGACGAGCGGGCCGTCCCGGCGGGGAAGGAGCGGTGAGATGACCAGTGCCACCGAGCACGCCATCGGCGGGGCGGTGCCCAAGCAGCGCCGGGGCGTGGCCGCGATGCTGCACGACTCCTGGGTGGTCGCCAAGCGGAACCTGCGCCGGATGACCCGGATCCCCGAGATCGTGGTGTTCGGGCTCATGCAGCCGGTGATGTTCGTGCTGCTGTTCTCGTACGTCATGGGCGGCGCGATCCAGATCCCCGGGACGGAGTCCAGCTCCTCGACGTACATCCAGTTCCTGATGGCGGGCATCTTCGCCCAGACCGTCACCTTCGCGGTGGCCGGGGCCTCGGCCGGCATCGCCGAGGACATGTCCAAGGGGCTGGTGGACCGGTTCCGCTCACTGCCGATGACCCGCTCGTCGGTCCTGGTCGGCCGCACCCTGGCGGACCTCTGCCAGACCGCCTTCACCCTGGTGGTGCTCGCGGTGGTCGCGCTGCTGGTCGGCTGGCGGATCCACCACGGGTTCTGGTCCGCGCTGGGCGCGTTCGGGCTGCTGCTCCTGCTCGGCTACGCCTTCTCCTGGATCGGGGCGCTGATCGGCCTCTCGGTGCGCAGTCCGGAGGCGGCCACCTCGGCCGGGCTGATCTGGCTGTTCCCGCTGACCTTCATCTCCAACGCCTTCGTGCCGGTCAGTTCGATGCCGGGCTGGCTGCAGGGGATCGCCTACTGGAACCCGTTCAGCGCCACCGTGCAGGCCTGCCGCAACCTCTTCGGCAACCAGGTCGGGCCGGTGGACGACGTCTGGCCGATGCAGCACGCGGAGCTGATGTCGGTGCTGTGGTCGCTGGTGATCATCGCGGTGTTCTCCTGGCTCTCGGTGCGCAAGTACCGCAGGGCGGCGGGCTGACCGGGGCGCGGTCCGGGCCGGGTGCGTGAGGGCCGGGCCCGGTCCGGACGTGCGAAGGGCGGCCGTGGCACCTGCCACGGCCGCCCTTGGCGCATCCGCCGGACCGGCGGGGGAGGATCAGCCGGCGTAGGGCTTGACCTCGATGATCTTGACCATGGCCCGCTTGCCGTTCGGCAGCTCGTAGGTCGCCTCGTCGCCGATCGTCTTGGCGTCGATGGCGCGGCCCAGCGGGGACTGCGGCGAGTAGATCTCCAGGTCGTCGTCGCCGGCCACCTCGCGCGAACCCAGCAGGAACTTCATGGTGTCGTCCACGTCGCCGTCGAAGGCGACCGTGACGACCATGCCCGGCGCCACCACGCCCGAGTCGGCCGGGGCCTCGCCGACCTTGGCGCGCTCCAGCAGCTGGGTGAGCTGGCGGATCCGCAGCTCGTACTTGCCCTGCTCCTCCTTGGCCGCGTGGTAGCCGGCGTTCTCCTTGAGGTCACCCTCCTCACGCGCGGCCTCGATCTTCTGCGCGATCTCGATCCGCCACGGGCCGGTCAGGTGATCCAGCTCGGCCTTGAGCTGGTCGTAGCCGGACTGAGTGAGCCAGGTCACGTTCTCGCTGGTCTGGGTCACGGGTGCTCCTCGTAGGTGCTGGGGCTGTGCTGAGGGTGTGAGTCGTCAGCGCGTAGGTGGATGCTGATAACGGTCTTAACTACAAAGCAACGCCCGCTCCCGTACCAGCTGGTGCGGAAGGGGCGAAACCACGAGCCTAACAACTCCTGCCGACAATCGGGAGGGTCGTTGGCGCGTCATTGACGGCGGCGTTGCGCCGGGGTGTACAGGACCGGTGGGCGGGACTCCCCTACGGATGCCCGCCCGTCCGGACGAATATGCGCCGACCACCGGGCCGGCCGCCACCGGATTCCCGGGCGGGTCCACCGGATTCCCGGGCGGGTCGTCCTTCCCCGGTCTACGCGGGTGTGCAGCCCAGCAGCTCGGCGGTGGTGCCGCGGGCGGTGGTCCGCAGACTGACCACCGCGTCGTAGCCGGTGCCCGCCGCAGGGACGGGGAAGTCGGCGACCCCCACCACCGCGCCGTCCTCGCCCTGCGAGCGGACGGTGCAGCTGCCGGCCGTGCCCTCGGTCTTGCGCACCGCCAGGTGCAGCTGGAGCTCGCCGTCCGAGACCGCCTGGAAGGTCGGCACGGTGCCGTTGATCCGGGTCTCCCGGATCAGGTACGAGCTGCCCAGCCAGGCGATCAGGCCCAGCGCCAGCACCCCGCAGACCGCGCCGACCACCTTGAGCCGGCGGTCGGTCTCGCGGTCGCCGCGCCGCCCGTAGCGCCCCTCGGGGAGCAGCGGGGTCCGGGTGCCAGCACTCATGGGGCTCAGTCCTCTCGTGAGGAGGAGGCCGCGCGGGTGGTGCGGGGGAATGCGGGGCTCCTCCAGTCCGTCACTATAGGAGGGGCACGCCCGCGGCCGGTCCGGCGGGGGCGGGGCTCGGCCGTGTCGGCGCCGTACGCCGCGGCCGGTCCCGCGGTGACGCGGCCCCGAGAGCGGCTGGGACGGTGGGCGGACCGGATAGCGCGGGACGCCCGGACATTTGTGGAAGGAACGCACGCGTTGACTGAGCAGTTGCGACTGATGGCGGTGCACGCACACCCGGACGACGAGTCCAGCAAGGGCGCGGCGACCATGGCCATGTACGTCGACCAGGGGGTGGACGTGCTGGTGGCCACCTGCACCGGGGGGGAACGCGGTTCGGTCCTCAACCCGAAGCTGCAGGGCAAGCCGGAGATCGAGGAGAACATCCACGAGGTGCGGCGCAAGGAGATGGACGAGGCCCGCGCGATCCTCGGGGTCAAGCAGGCCTGGCTGGGCTTCGTGGACTCGGGCCTGCCCGAGGGCGACCCGCTGCCCCCGCTGCCCGAGGGCTGCTTCGGCCTCCAGGACGTCAAGGAGGCGGCCGAACCGCTGGTCCGCCTGATCCGGGAGTTCAAGCCGCAGGTCATCACGACCTACGACGAGAACGGCGGCTACCCGCACCCCGACCACATCATGACCCACAAGATCACCATGGTGGCCTTCGACGCCGCCGGGGACCCCGACGCCTACCCCGAGGCCGGCGAGCCCTGGCAGCCGCTGAAGCTCTACTACAACCACGGCTTCCCGATGGGCCGGATCCGCGCCCTGCACAAGTACCTCAGCGAGAACGGCCACGAGTCCCCCTACGGCGAGTGGATCGCCGGCTGGGAGAAGAGCGGCCGCACGGAGCGCGAGATCACCACCCGGGTCCGCTGCGACGACTGGTTCGAGACCCGGGACCGCGCGCTCATCGCGCACGCCACCCAGATCGACCCGGACGGCCCGTGGTTCCGCGTCCCGCTGGAGGTCCAGCGCGAGGTGTGGCCCACCGAGGACTACGAGCTCGCCCGTACCCTGGTCGACGTGGACCTGCCGGAGGACGACCTGTTCGCCGGTCTGCGTACCCCCAGCCTGACGGCCGAGTCGGCCGACACGCGGGACTGAAGCACCCCCCGACGGCCCGGCTCCCCGTGAGCCGGGCCACCATAGAGATATGAGTGCCCCCGTGAACCTCACCCACCTCGCCGCCGAGCTCGCCGTCGACGACGCCAAGGTCACCCCCGGCCTGCTGGGCTTCGTCGTCTTCGCCGCCCTCGGCGTGGCCACCTGGTTCCTGGCCAAGTCGATGAACCGCCAGTTCAAGAAGGTCGACTTCGCCGAGGAGCCGGAGGGCCCTAAGGAGTGAGGTCCCGCCCCCTCCCGGGCGCCGATGCGCAAGGATGGGGGGCATGCCGAACCGCCTCGCCGACGCCACGTCGCCGTACCTGCAGCAGCACGCCGACAACCCGGTCGACTGGTGGCCGTGGGGGCCGGAGGCCTTCGCCGAGGCGGAGCGGCGCGGGGTGCCGGTACTGCTGAGCGTCGGCTACGCCGCCTGCCACTGGTGCCATGTGATGGCCCACGAGTCCTTCGAGGACGACGGCACGGCGGCGTACCTCAACGAGCGGTTCGTCGCCGTCAAGGTCGACCGGGAGGAGCGGCCGGACGTCGACGCCGTCTACATGGAGGCGGTCCAGGCGGCGACCGGGCAGGGGGGCTGGCCGATGACCGTGTTCCTGACCCCCGGCAAGGAGCCGTTCTACTTCGGCACCTACTTCCCGCCCGAGCCCCGGCACGGCATGCCCTCGTTCCGGCAGGTGCTGGAGGGCGTGCACGCGGCCTGGCGGGACCGGCGGGAGGAGGTCGGCGAGGTCGCCGGGCGGATCCGGGCGGACCTGGCCGAGCGGGCCTCCGTCTACGCGGTCGGCAGCGGGGTGCACACGCCGCCCGGCGAGGCCGAGCTGCACGAGGCGCTGGTCGGGCTCAGCCGTGACTTCGACGAGCGGCACGGCGGCTTCGGCGGGGCGCCGAAGTTCCCGCCGGCGATGGTGATCGAGTACCTGCTGCGCCACCACGCCAGGACCGGTTCCGGGGCGGCGCTGGAGATGGCCGTCCGCACCGGCGAGGCGATGGCCCGCGGCGGCATCCACGACCAGCTCGGCGGCGGCTTCTCCCGGTACGCGGTGGACGCCCGCTGGGTGGTACCGCACTTCGAGAAGATGCTCTACGACAACGCGCTGCTGCTCCGCGCGTACCTGCACCTGTGGCGGGCGACCGGCTCCCCGCTGGCCCGCCGGACGGTGCTCTCCACGGCGGACTTCCTGCTGCGCGAACTCCGCACCCCCGAGGGCGCGTTCGCCTCCGCGCTGGACGCCGACAGCCTCGACGAGGAGACCGGGGCCAGCAGCGAGGGCGCCTACTACGTCTGGGAACCGGGCCAGTTGGTCGACCTGCTCGGCCCGGCCGACGCGGCCACCGCCGCCCGGCTGTTCTCCGTCACCGCCGCCGGCACCTTCGAGCACGGCACCTCCGTCCTCCAGCTGCTCGCCGACCCCGAGGACCCCGCCGAGTACGAGGCGATCAGGGCGCGCCTGCTGGCGGCCCGCGCGGAGCGCCCGGCGCCCGCCCGGGACGACAAGGTGGTCGCCGCCTGGAACGGCCTCGCGATCGCCGCCCTCGCCGAGACCGGCGCCCTGCTGGACCGCCCCGACCTCGTCGCCGCCGCCGAACGCGCCGCCGACCTGCTGCTCGCCGTCCACCTCACCTCCGACGGCCGACTGCTGCGCACCTCCCGCGACGGCCGCCCCGGCGCCAACGCGGGCGTGCTGGAGGACTACGCCGACACCGCCGAGGGCTTCCTCGCGCTGTACGCTGTCACCGGCGAGGCGGAGTGGCTCCAACTGGCCGGCGGGCTGCTCGACACCGTGCTCAAGCACTTCGCCGACGAGGCGACCGGCGCCCTCTACGACACCGCCGACGACGCCGAGGAACTGATCCGACGCCCGCAGGACCCGACCGACAACGCCACCCCGTCCGGCTGGACCGCCGCCGCGAACGCGCTGCTCGGCTACGCCGCCTACACCGGCTCGGACCGCCACCGGACCGCCGCCGAGCGGGCGCTCGGCATCGTCGGGGCGCTGGCCCCGCGCGCACCCCGGTTCGTCGGCTGGGGCCTGGCCGCGGCCGAGGCGCTGGCCGACGGGCCGCGCGAGGTCGCGGTGATCGGCCCGGCGGGCGACCCGGCGACGGTCGCGCTGCACCGGACGGCGCTGCTGGGCACCGCGCCCGGCGCGGTGGTCGCGTTCGGCGAGCCCGGCGCGGGCAGCGACGACGTCCCGCTGCTGACCGGCCGGCCGCTGGTCGACGGCGCGCCCGCCGCGTACGTCTGCCGCCACTTCACCTGCGACGCCCCGACCACCGACCCGGCGGTCCTCGCCACCCGGCTGGGCGTGCTCCAGGACGTGCCCGAGCAGTAGAAAAGCGGTGGTCGGAGGTCACGGAGCCGGGGGAGCATGGGCCATGCCCTGGACCATCAGCAGTTCCCTCGACGACTTCCGCGCCCGGGCCGGCGGGTTCCTCGCCGCGCATCCGGCCGCGAACACCGTGCTGCTCACGATCACCGACCGGTTGGCGGCGCGCGGCCCGCACTACTACGGCGACGGCGTGCCGGTGTTCGGCTGGTGGCGTGCCGAGCCGGACGGCCCGGTCGCGGGCGCGTTCCTGCGGACGCCGCCGTTCGCCCTGCGGCTGGGGCTGATGCCGGAGTCGGCCGCGGCCGAGCTGGCCACTGAGCTGGCCACTCGGTCGGCCGCCGGGCCGGCCGGGGGCGCGGCGCTCACCGGAGCGGCCGGGGGCGCGGCGGCGACGCTGGCCTTCGGGGCCGCCTGGGCCGCGGCCACCGGCACCACGAGCACCGTCAGGACGAACGAACGGCTCTACCGGCTCGGTGAGTTGGCCGATCCGCCGCGCCCGCCGTCCGGCCGGTCCAGGCTCGCCGGAGCGGCCGACCGTGAGCTGCTGATCCGCTGGTTCACCGAGTTCGCCGAGGCGGTGGACATCCGGATCCCCGACGTCGCGACGGTGGTGGACGACCGGACCGCCGCCGGCCAACTGCACCTGTGGGAGGACGGCGGGCGGCCGGTCGCCGTGGCGGGGGCCAGCGCGGTGATCGCCGGGATGTCGCGGATCGGCCCGGTCTACACCCCGGCCGACGCCCGGGGCCGGGGCTACGCCAGCGGCGTCACGGCGGCCGCCTCGGTCGCCGCCCTCGACCGGGGCGCGGGGGAGGTGCTGCTCTACACCGATCTCGCCAACCCGACCAGCAACTCGATCTACCAGCAGATCGGCTACCGGCCGGTGGAGGACTGCGTGGAGCTGGCCTTCGGCGGCTGAGGCCCGCCGATGGCCGATGGCCGATGGCCGATGGCCGACGGCCGGCGGCCGGGCGGGTGCCGGGGGCCGGGAACCACCGGCACCGGGCGGGCGTCGGACCGGTGGAGCAGGGCGGGCGGCCGGAGGGGGCACGAGGGTGGACGCGGTACTCGCACGGGCGGCCCGGCTCGGGGTGCTGGAGGTGGCGGTCGGAGCGCTGGCCGGCAACCTCGCGCTGTTCGTGGTGGCCCTGCTGGCCGGGGGCTGGCTGGTCCGCCGCTTCGGCGACCGGCGGCTGACCCCGGCCCCCGCGCCGCCGGACCGCCGGGAACGGCTGCTGACGGTCGTCGCCGTGCTGCTCAACTCGGCCCTGGGAGTGGCCGGTTGGCTGCTCTGGCGGGCGGGGTGGATCCGGCTCACCGCGGACACCGGGCCGAGGGCGGCGGCCGACCTGCTGCTGTTCTCGCTGGTGATGGACGCGCTGATGTACGGCGGCCACTGGCTGGCCCACCGCCGCCGGCTCTACCGGCTGGCGCACGAGCTGCACCACGCCTACCCGGACCCGCGCCCGGCCACCCTGTTCGTGCTGCACCCGCTGGAGGTGCTGGGGTTCGGCGGGGCCTGGATCGCGGTGCTCTGCCTCTGGCCGGGGATGTCCGCCGCGGCGCTGGCCGGCTACATCGGCGTCAATCTGGTCTTCGGCCTGCTCGGACACCTCGGGGTGGAGCCGTTCCCGGTCCGGGTCCGGCGGCTGGCGGTGTTCCGCTGGGTGGCGCTGCCGATGTTCCACGTCGGCCACCACCGGGACCCCTCGGCCAACCTCGGTTTCTACACCACGGTCTGGGACCGGCTGTTCGGCACCGTGGACCCGCGCTACGACGCCCGCCGGCTGGCGGCGGACCCCGGCCGGTACGACCTGTAGCCGCCGGTGCCGGTGCCGGGAGCCGGGAGCCGGGGCGGTCCCGCTACTCCCAGTCCCAGCCGATGCCCAGGAGGCAGGGCCGCAGGGCGGTCGCGACCAGGTGGACGCAGTGGTGGCCGTCGAGGGTCAGCTCCTCGGTCTCGTAGGCCCGTTCGGCGGGGGAGTGCCGGGCGAAGCGGTGGCAGCGGACGGGGAGCGCCTCCGGGTGGAAGGTGACCTGGAGCACGTACTGCCCGGCGCCCGAGTTGAAGCCCCGGACGTACTCGCAGCTGGGAGTGGGGGACGGGGCGTCGTCGAAGCCGTAGCCGAGCAGATGGGTGTCGCCCGCGCGCAGCCGCCGGTCCAGCAGGAGTTCGGCGACCAGCAGGTCGTGGGCCTGGTCGCGGCGGATGCGGCCGGGGCGGCAGTTCTCCTCCGCGCGGACCCCGACCCGGGTGATGTCGCTGCCGGGGTCGCCCTGGTGGATGGCGAGGTAGCGGTCGATCCCGTCGCGGTGGGCGCGCAGGGCGTGCTGGGAGTCGCGGCGCCGCAGCTGGCGGTCCGCGCCGATCCGGATCCGCTCGATGTGGGTGATGGTGTGCAGGCCGGTGTCGCGCGGGCTGGACAGCTCGGTGAGCAGGTCGTCGACGGCGGTGGCCGGGCTGATGAGGTCGCGGTAGGGGCGGACGGGCGGGCCGGCCGGCTCGGCGGGTGCGCCGCGCCGGGGGCCCAGAAGTCTGGTGAGGGAGTGCGCGGGGAGGTCCAGGACCCGCTCCAACTCCCTCACGGCGCGCAGCGACTCGGGCCGCTCGGGGCGGCGGTGGCCCTGCTGCCAGTAGCTGAGGCTGGTGACCCCGATGTGGACGCCGCGCAGCGCGAGGTGGTCGCGGACCCGGTGCAGGGCGAGGCCCCGGACGGCGATGGCGGTGCGCAGGGCGAGGTGGAACGGGCCGGTCCGCAGCGCGGTGGCGAGGTCGGGGTGGTCGGTCCGCTGCATGCGGCCTCCTCGGGTGGCGGACGGGGCGGGCCCGGTCGGTCGTGAATATTCACATGTGGAGGGGGGTTTGTCACCGGTCGTGGCGTGACTGGCAGGGGTTCCCGGGCCGGCGTTCACAACGGGGCGGGGTGCGTTCACACCCGGTGGAAGGGGTGCCGAGGGCCGTTGACCGGCCATGTCAACAGCGCGATGCTCGGTGACGCGATCCGGACCGCACCCCCACACCTCTCGACTCCTCTGCCTGTCGCAAGGAGGAATTCCCCCATGTCAGTCGCACGGACACGCCTGCGGCGCACCGTCTCGGTGCTCGCACTCGGCGTCCTCGGCCCGGCGCTCAGCGTCGCGGCCGTCACCCCGGCCCAGGCCACCCCCACGGCCTCGTCCGCCTCGGTCCAGGCCCAGCGGGTACAGCCCGCCGCCGCAGGTGCCACGGCCGATCTGGCCGGCACCTTCAAGAAGCTCAACATCACCATGCAGCAGCAACAGCAGACCAACTGGTGCTGGGCGGCGAGCGGCAACACCATCGCCACCTGGTACGGCTACACCTACAGCCAGAACCAGTTCTGCAACGCCGCGTTCGGCCGTTCGACCAACTCCAGCTGCCCCAACAGCCAGGCCACGCTGGGCGATGTGCAGAACGGTCTGAGCTGGGTCGGCATCAACCCCGGCTCCTACGTCACCGGCTATCTGCGCTACACCACGGTGCAGACCGAGGTGAACGCCAACCGGCCGATCGAGACCCGGATCCAGTGGAGTTCCGGCGGCGGCCACATGCACGTGGTCTACGGGTTCGACACCTCCAACAACTGGGTCTACTGGGGCGACCCGTGGCCGTCCAACACCCGTTACAACTGGGCGGACTACAACTACTACGTGTCGAACGGCACGTTCTCCTGGACCCACTCCCTGTACCGGATCGGCGCGTGAGGGGCGACATGAGCAGCATGCGTGATGCCGCGGCCGTCCGCGGCGCGACGGTCGTCCTGCTGGCCGCCGGCCTCGGCCTGGCCCTCGCCCCGGCCGCCTCCGCGGCCGGACCCGGCGGGGTGCCCGAGCCGGTGCCCGCGGCGGAGCTGGCCCAGGCCCGCGGCGCGGTGCAGAGTCCGGCGGTGCTGGACCAGGTGGGCCGGTTCTTCGCCCGCAAGGGCGCCCCGTCGACCGGGCAACTGACGGTCGGGGCGGCCGAGGAGGCTTCGGGTGCGGCCGCCGCCGCGCCCAGGCTGGCCGGTGACACCGTGCCGGTCTACCTGCTGGACGCGGGTTTCGTGTCCGGCTCCCCGGGCGCCCCGGTGGCCCGGGCCGAGTTCACCGCGAGCAAGGTGGTCGCGGCGGACGGCCAGATCGCCTCGGTCTGGACGGTCAAGCAGAACGGCGGCTGGCGGGTCGTCAACATCGCCACCGGCGGCGACGAGAGCGACTACGCGGCGCGGGCGGCGGCCGGCGGTGGCGGTACGGCGTTCCGCGAGCCGCAGATCAACGCCTGGTACGTGCTGCGGGACGGCCGGGTGCTGCCGCTGGACGACGAGGCGCGCCGCTCGGTGGGCGAGGCCGGGGTGAGCCTGGCCGCGTACCAGGGGCTGGTCCGGCAGCGGTACGGCGACAAGTTGCCCGGCTCGGCGTACGACCGGGCGGGCAAGGGCGGCGGCTACGAGCCCGGCGCCCCGCAGGCCGCCGCTTCTCCGGTCAACGGCGGCAGCGCGCTGCCGGCCGTGACGGCGGCCGCGGCCCTGGGCGCCACCGCGCTCGCGGGCGCGGGCCTGGCGCTCCGGCGTCGGGTGGCGGTGCGCTCGGCGGATCCGCGCGGGTAGCGGATCGGCCCGGACGGCGGACCGGCGGCGGGGCGTGGAGCCCCGCCGCCGGTCCTGCCGTGCGTCACGCCTCGCTGAACCCGTCCTCCAGGATCGCGAAGGTGCGGTGGACGAGTTCGACGATGTCCTCGGTGCCGCCGCCCTCGGCCCACTGCAGCACGGTCTCGGTGGTGGCGCCGCCGATCGCGGCGGCCATGATCCGCATCGCGTAGGTGGGCTCCCGCACCCCGGCCCGCCGGGTCAGCGCGGTGAGGTAGAGCTGCTGGGACTCGTTGCCGCTGTCGATCATCCGGGCGCGCAGCGCGGGCACGTCCTTGGTCAGCCGCAGCCGGACGAGCAGTTCCTCGCGCTCGTGCTCCAGCAGTTGCCGCAGCAGCCCGATGAGGGCCTCCCGGCAGGACCGCAGGAACGGTTCGCCCTCGGGACGGGAGAGCAGGGCGTCGATCATCGCGGGGTCGTACTCGTCGGTGAGGACGAGGTCCTCCTTGGTGGCGAAGTACCGGAAGAAGGTGGACGGGGAGACCTCGGCGGCGGCCGCGATCTGGTCGACCGTGGTGTTCTCGTAGCCCTGTTCGGCGATCAGCCGGTAGGCCTCGCGCCGGATGGTCTGGCGGGTCTTCAGCTTCTTCCGTTCGCGCAGCGACAGCGGCGCCTCCAGCATTGCCTGGATCGGGTTGCCCGGTCCGGCCGGAGGTGCCGTTGCCGACTGCGGTGCGCTCATGTCTTCGATTATCCGTGATCGGTCGCGGGCACGACGGCCTGCCCGGGCTCTCCCGGTTCCCCGGCGGTCGCGGCCGGTCCTGCGCCGGTCCCGGCGGCCCCGACAGCGGCCCCGGCCGGTTCGGCGGCTGGCATCCGCAGCGCGACGAGCACCGCCGACAGCACCGCGATCACCCCCGAGACCAGCAGCACGACCGTCATCCCGTGCACATAGGCGCCGTGCGCCGAGGCGGCCAGGGCGGGGTCACCGGTCGCGGCGGCGACCGCGTCGGCGGCGACCACCGAACGTCCGGCCCGCTCGGCAGCGTCCGCCGCGAGCCCACCGGTGTCCAGCGCCCCCCGGTAGGAATCGGCCAGCAGGCTGCCGAAGACGGCCACCCCGATCGCACCGCCGACCTGGCGGAAGGTCTGCAGCAGCCCCGAGCCGACACCGGCCCGGGCGGGCGGCAGGGTGAGCAGGGCGGTGGCCTGCGCGGTGATCAGGGACAGGCCCATGCCGACCCCGAGCAGGGTGAGCCAGACCGCGGCGAGGGCGTAGCCGTCCGAGACCTCGGTGCGGCTGCCGATGAGCAGTGCGCCGGCCAGCAGGGCCAGCCCGAGGACGATCACGGCCCGGGGGCCGGTCCTGGCGACGAGCCGGTCGCTGAGCCGGGCGGCCACCATCAGGCCGAGCATCATCGGCATCAGCCGCAGGCCGGTACCGAAGGCGTCGGCGCCGAGGACGCTCTGGAAGTACAGCGGGAGGACGAAGAAGGCGCCGAACAGCACCAGTGACACCAGCGTCGCGGCCACCGTCGACCAGCGGAAGCCGCCGTCGGCGAGCAGGTTCAGGTCGAGCATCGGGTCCCGCTGCCGTCGGCTGCGCAGCACCAGCGCGGTGAGCGCGACCAGCGCGCCGCCGACCGTGCCGAGCACCAGCGGGTCGCCCCAGCCGCGCTCGGGGCTCTCGATGATGCCGTAGGTGAGCGCGGCCAGTCCGCCCGCGCCGAGCAGGGTGGCGGGCAGGTCGATCCGGGGCGCGGCCGGGTTGCGGGTCTCCGGCAGCAGCAGGGTGCAGGCGGTGATGCCGATCACGACCAGCGGCAGGTTGATCGCGAAGATCGCGCCCCACCAGAAGTGCTGGAGCAGGAAGCCGCCGATCAGTGGACCGAGCGGGGTGCCGACGGCCAGCGAGGCGGCCAGGATCGCCATGGCCCGGCGCTGCTCGGCGGCGGGGAAGAGGCCGGGGATCACCGCCATCGACATCGGCATGACGAGCGCGCCCGCCAGGCCCATCGCGGCCCTGGCGGCGATCAGTGTGCCCGGGCTGTCGGCCAGCATGCCGACGGCGGAGGCGAGGCCGAACAGGGCGAGGCCGAGGGTGAGGGTGAAGCGGCGGCCGAAGCGGTCGCCGATCAGCCCGGCCGGGAGCATCACGGCGGCGAACACCACGGTGTAGGAGTCGACGATCCACTGCTGCTGCCCGGTGGTGGCCTGGAGCTGCGAGGCGAGCGTGGGCAGGGCCACGTTCAGGACCGTCATGTCGAAGCTGATCACCAGGACGCTGAGTGCGACCGCGACGAGGGCGAGCCAGCGCCGCGGGTCCGGCCCGGGTGGGGCCGCCTGATCGGTGGGCGGGGTGGACACGGGAACCTCCGGGGGCCTGCGAAGGGAGTCTCTGTCAAATGACAGTAACTCCCAAAAGATGGCACCCGTCAATGCCCGATCATGGTTCCGAGTCGGCTACTCTCCGTGATGTGTCCTGGAAGTGCGCGTTCCGCACGGGGAATTGACGCAACGTTGATCTGTCGTTCGCCGCTTTCGGGCGGTTGCGGGTGACTGTCGGTAGATACCATGTGGCCGTCGGTCAGTGCTGGCCGGTGCGTGCCGAGAGCGGAGAAGGGGTGGGGCGGCACGGGCCGACCACGAGCCCGGCGCAGGAAGGGGAAGCCGAAATGGCCGATCGGGAGTCGGGTGCCCAGATCTGGGGCGCCGCAGTGGTGGTGGCGTCGGCGCTGGCCGTGGTCGCGGCCTATCTGATCAACGGTGCCGCGCTGGTGCTGGTGGTCGCCGGGGTCGAGGTGCTGCTGTTGATGGTGTACGTGGGCCGGCGCTGGCAGTTGCTCCGCCAGCCGCCCCGGCCGGACCGCCGGGCGGCGCCGAAGGACCACCGGACGGCGGGCGGCACCGTGGACGCCGCGCACTGCGAGCGCTGCCGCCGGGCCAAGGAGGCGATCGACGCGCGGCAGGCCGGGCGTCAGCCGCGGACCGCGCACGCGCACGACCGCCAGGACCACCACGACCACCACGACCGGTCGCGCGAGCGCCGGCGCGAGGGGTCGCGCGAGCGCGCGTCGCACGAGCACGGGACCCACGAGCACGGGACCCACGAGCACGGGACCCACGAGCGCGGGTCGCACGAGCACGCGCCGCACGAGCGCCCGGTCCGGGAGTGGACAGCGGAACGGGCGGCCGTCCGGTCGCACGACCGGCCGACCGCCCGCCATGGGGCGCCGGGCTCAGCCGGCCGCGCTGTAGGCCACCAGTGAGACGCCGACGTACTGGGTGACGAAGGCCCCGAGGGTGAAGGCGTGGAACACCTCGTGGAAGCCGAACCAGCGCGGTGAGGGGTCGGGCCGCTTGAGCCCGTACACCACGCCGCCGATGCTGTAGAGCACCCCGCCGACGATCATCAGCACGATCACCGCGACTCCGCCCGAGTGCAGGAAGTCCGGCAGGAAGAACACGGCGGCCCAGCCCAGCGCGATGTACACCGGCGTGTACAGCCAGCGCGGCGCGCCGACCCAGAAGACCCGGAACGCGATCCCCGCCAGCGCACCGCCCCAGGCCACCCAGAGCAGCACCTGCCGGGCGGCGCCGTCCAGCAGCAGGATGGTGAACGGCGTGTAGGTGCCGGCGATGATCAGGAAGATGTTCGCGTGGTCCAGCCGGCGCAGGATCGCGTCGCCGCGCGGGCCCCAGGTGAACCGGTGGTAGACCGCGCTGACCCCGAAGAGCAGCCAGGCGCTGGCCGAGTAGATCGCGCACGCGACTCTCGCGGGCCCGGGTTCGGCCAGGCAGATCAGCACGATCCCGGCGGCCACGGTGGCGGGGAACATTCCGGCGTGCAGCCAGCCGCGCCACTTCGGCTTGCCGAGTACACGCTCCGCGCTCTCCAGGAGCTCTGAAGTCATGAGCCGCATGCTACCCGCTACCTACGGATCCGTAGGTTACCCAGCCGTAGGAAGTGGCGCTCATCACGACTTGGACGTTTTGGAGTATTGGCGAAGGGGTCGGAGGGGGGTCGAGACCCCTCGGGGTGCACTGATACTGGCTGGTAATCATCCTTACTGTAGT
This sequence comes from Kitasatospora purpeofusca, assembly GCF_036010405.1. NCBI lineage: Bacteria > Bacillati > Actinomycetota > Actinomycetes > Kitasatosporales > Streptomycetaceae > Kitasatospora > Kitasatospora purpeofusca. The sequence continues at coordinate 5,791,753 of NZ_CP108561.1, forward strand.
AAAAGATGCGTCAACTTTGCCTTCTTGCCGCGTTCCGGCCCGAGGTGCGGAGCTACGCTGCAAGCACCCTCAACCCCCGCTACGCCGTCTCCCCGCCGGGATGGCGTGAAACGGAGCGATCGTGTCGAACGAGAACTCGGCTGCTCTCAGCGCCGCGCCGACCCGCCACCAGCGCCTGCTGGCGTGGGTGCGCGAGATCGCGGAGATCACCCAGCCGGACCGCGTCGAATGGTGCGACGGTTCCGAGGAGGAGTACCAGCGCCTCGCGGACCTGCTCGTCGCCCAGGGCACTTTCAAGAAGCTCAACGAGGACAAGCGACCCAACTCCTACTACGCCGCCTCCGACCCGACGGACGTGGCGCGCGTCGAGGACCGCACCTTCATCTGCTCCGAGCAGGAGAAGGACGCCGGCCCGACCAACCACTGGAAGGCCCCCGCGGAGATGCGGGAGATCTTCCAGGGCGAGCAGGGACTGTTCCGCGGCGCCATGAAGGGCCGCACCATGTACGTCGTCCCGTTCTCGATGGGTCCGGTCGGCTCCCCGCTGGCCGCGTACGGCGTCGAGATCACCGACTCCGCCTACGTCGCGGTGTCGATGCGCGTGATGACCCGCATGGGCCGCGCGGTGCTGGACCAGCTCGGCGAGGACGGCGACTTCGTCAAGGCCGTGCACACCGTCGGCGCCCCGCTGGCCGAGGGCCAGGCGGACGTGCCGTGGCCGTGCAGCAGCACCAAGTACATCTCGCACTTCCCGGAGAGCCGCGAGATCTGGTCCTTCGGTTCCGGCTACGGCGGCAACGCCCTGCTGGGCAAGAAGTGCTACGCGCTGCGCATCGCCTCGACCATGGCCCGTGACGAGGGCTGGCTGGCCGAGCACATGCTCATCCTCAAGCTCACCCCGCCGTCCGGCGAGGTGAAGTACGCGGCCGCCGCCTTCCCGTCGGCCTGCGGCAAGACCAACCTGGCGATGCTCCAGCCCACCATCCCGGGCTGGAAGGTCGAGACGATCGGCGACGACATCGCCTGGATGCGCTTCGGCGCCGACGGCCGCCTGTACGCCATCAACCCCGAGGCCGGCTTCTTCGGCGTCGCGCCGGGCACCGGTGTCGACACCAACGCCAACGCGATCGACACCCTCTGGGGCAACACCGTCTTCACCAACGTCGCGCTGACCGACGACGGCGACGTGTGGTGGGAGGGCCTCACCGACGAGAAGCCGGCCCACCTGATCGACTGGCGGGGCGACGACTGGACGCCGGAGTCCGGCACCCCGGCGGCGCACCCGAACGCCCGCTTCGCCGTCCCGGCCGCGCAGTGCCCGACCATCGCCCCCGAGTGGGAGGACCCGGCGGGTGTGCCGATCTCGGCGATCCTGTTCGGCGGACGCCGGGCCACCGCCGTCCCGCTGGTGACCGAGTCCCGCGACTGGCAGCACGGTGTCTTCCTCGGCGCCAACATCGCCTCCGAGAAGACCGCCGCCGCCGAGGGCACCGTCGGCGAGCTGCGTCGCGACCCGTTCGCGATGCTGCCGTTCTGCGGCTACAACATGGGTGACTACTTCGCCCACTGGCTGAAGATCGGCGCCGCGGCCGACGCCGCCAAGCTGCCGAAGATCTACTACGTGAACTGGTTCCGCAAGAACGCCGACGGCCAGTTCGTCTGGCCGGGCTACGGCGAGAACAGCCGCGTGCTCAAGTGGATCGTCGAGCGCCTGGAGGGCAAGGGCGAGGGTGTCGAGACCCCGATCGGCGTGCTGCCGACCGTCGAGGGCTTCGACCTCGACGGCCTGGAGCTGTCGAAGGAGGACCTCGACCTGCTCTTCACCGTCGACGCCGACATCTGGCGCCAGGAGGCCGCGCTCGTCCCGGCCCACCTGGAGCTGTTCGGTGAGCACACGCCCACCGAGCTGTGGGACGAGTACCGAGACCTGGTCGCCCGCCTCGGCTGAGCTTGAGCCTCAGCAGGGACGGTAGAGAGGCCGGTGTGCCGCACGAAACGCGCACCGGTCAGCGACAGGACGGCCGGAGACCCGGCGGACGATCTTTCCCCGACCAAGGAGATCGCCCGCCCGGGACTCCGGCCGTAGCGTTTTTCCGGGCACCCCGACCGCCCTGCGGCCGGGAGCGCCTGCGGCCGGGATCGCCCCTACGGCTGGGTGTAGCCGCCGAGGAAGACGCCGATCCGGGTCACCGCGTCGGTGATCTCCTCCGCGCGCGGCAGGGTGACCAGCCGGAAGTGGTCCGGCTCGGGCCAGTTGAAGCCGGAGCCCTGGACCAGCAGGATCCGCTCGGCCCGCAGCAGGTCGAGCACCATCCGGGCGTCGTCCTTGATCTTGAACACCTTCGGGTCCAGCCGGGGGAAGGCGTACAGCGCGCCCCTCGGCTTCACACAGCTGACCCCGGGGATCTCGTTGAGCAGCCGGTACGCGGCGTCCCGGGACTCCAGCAGCCGCCCGCCGGGCAGCACCAGGTCCTTGATCGACTGCCGTCCGCCGAGCGCCGCGGCCACCGCGTGCTGGGCCGGCATGTTGGCGCACAGCCGCATCGAGGCCAGGACGGTCAGGCCCTCGATGTAGCTGCGGGCCCGGGTGCGGTCACCGGAGAGCACCATCCAGCCCGAGCGGAAGCCCGCTACCCGGTAGGACTTGGACATGCCGTTGAAGGTGACGCAGAACAGGTCGGGGGCCAGGGTGGCCAGCGGGACGTGCTCGGCGTCGTCGTAGAGGATCTTGTCGTAGATCTCGTCCGCGTAGATCACCAGCTGGTGCCGGCGGGCGATCGCGACCAGACCCTCCAGCACCTCGCGCGGATAGACCGCGCCGGTGGGGTTGTTCGGGTTGATCACCACCATCGCCCTGGTCCGGTCGGTGACCTTGGCCTCGACGTCGGCGAGGTCCGGGTACCAGTCGGACTGCTCGTCGCAGCGGTAGTGCACGGCGGTGCCGCCGGCCAGCGAGACGGAGGCCGTCCACAGCGGGTAGTCCGGGGCGGGGACGAGCACCTCGTCGCCGTCGTTCAGCAGCGCGGTCATCGCCAGCTGGATCAGTTCGGAGACGCCGTTGCCGAGGAAGACGTCCTCGACCGTCAGGCCGTGCAGCCCGCGCTCCTCGTACTGCATCACCACGGCGCGGCGGGCGGAGAGCAGGCCCTTGGAGTCGCCGTACCCGTGCGCGGAGGAGAGGTTGCGCAGGATGTCCTGGAGGATCTCCGGCGGTGCGTCGAAGCCGAACAGTGCGGGATTGCCGGTGTTGAGCTTCAGGATGCGGTGGCCCTGTTCCTCCAGCCGCATCGCCTCGTCGAGGACCGGACCGCGGATGTCGTAGCAGACATTGGCGAGCTTGCTGGACTGGATGACCTGCATGCCTGCCTACTTTAGGGGCACGAACGGGCGGTCCGGCGCGTGTCGTGGGACACCCGCCGGACCGCCCGGACGCTGCTGTTCCGCTACCCCTTCGATCGGGAGGCGGAGGCCTCAGCTCGCCTTCCAGATCAGCGGCTGGGTGTCCAGAACGCTACCGAAGACGAGGAACTGCGGCGGGGTGCCGTCCGGAACGAGATAGACGGCACACTGCTGCTGGGTCTCGCCGTCGGCCAGGGTGCCCGGCTTCTTGCCGGAGTCGCACTGCGGGATCGACCGCAGGATGGTGGGGGCGGACAGGATGCCGGTGCCCTTGGGCTCGGTCTGCACCTTGAACCGCATCATGAAGTACTCGTCCTGCAGCGGGGCGCCGGTCCGGTTGGTGAAGTTGACCGTCACGTAGTACGGCGTCTTCCCCGCGGTGTCGGCCGGCTTCCAGTTGTACGACGCGATCTCGGCCGCGGTGCCCTTGACCACCGAGACCGGGGTGACGTCGGCCTTGGTCTTGCCCAGGTAACTGCCGGTGGCGGTGGGCGCGAGCGGGTTCTCGAAGGTGATCTTGCTGCCGCCGCCGCTCGCCCCGCCGATCGGGTTGCCGCTGGTCGCGGCCGAGGGCAGGCCGCCGGCGGTCGGGCTGCCGCCGCCGGCCGCACCGCCCGCCGCACCGGCTGCGGGGGCCGAGGTCGGGGCGGCGGCCGTCGGGGCCGCGGTGATCCCGCCCACCGGGGCCGAGGTGGGCGCGGCGCCGGTCGGGGCGGCGGCGGTGCTGCCGCCCGCCGGGGCGGAGGTCGGGGCGGCGGTGACGGCCGGGTCGTCGTTCTCCGGTCCGCAGGCGGTCAGTGCGAGCGCGAGCGCGGCCACCGGAACGGCCGCGCGCAGAGTGTTCCGAAGCTTCGTCAAGGTGTGTCTCCCCCGTGGATGATGTGGTCGGTGCGGCGCCGCGGGTCCGAGGATCCGCGGTGCCGTCAGTGTCGGACGCGGACGGTGTCCGGTCGGTTCCGTTCGGTTCCGGAGCGGAACCTGCCGGATCGTACCGTCACCGGAGGAGGAGGGGGCAAGCCGTGATCGCGATCGTGCTGGGGGCGGTCCTGGCGGGGCTGTTGGTGGCACCGGCCCTGCGCGGACTGGTGGTGCGGTACGCCGTGCCCGAGGAGCAGCCGTGGTGCCTGGCCTGTCCGGCCTGCGGGCGCGCCCTGCGCGGCCTGCCGCCCACCGGCGGCTGCCCGGGCTGCCGGACCGGACTCGGCCCGGGCCCGTGGCGGGTGGAGGCGGTCACCGCCGCCGCGGCCGCCGCCGCGCTCACCGCGGCCCACCCGGCGGACGCGGTGCTGCTGCTCTGGCTGGCCGGCCCCGGCGTGGTGCTCGGCTTCACCGACGCCCGGGTGCACCGGTTGCCGTACCCGCTGACCTGGACGCTGGCGGCGGGTCTCGCAATGCTGCTGACGGTGCTGGAGCTGGTGGGCGGCAGCCCGTGGACGCTGCTGCGCTGCCTGCTGGTGGCGCTCGTCGCCGGGGTGCTGTTCGAAGTCCCGGTCCAGCTGGGGCGTATGGGCCCGGGGGACACCGTGCTGGCGCTCGGCCTCGGGGCGCTGCTCGGCCGGTACGGCTGGTCCGCCGCGCTGGCCGGCCTGGCCGCCTCCGTGCTGCTGGCCGGGCTCTGGTCGGTCGGCGTCCTGCTGGTGGCCCTGGTGCGGCGCCGGCCGGTGCGGGGCCGGGAGGTGCCGCTGGGGCCGTTCATGCTGCTCGGCACGCTGGTGGCGGTGCTCGGGCACTCGGGCTGAGTCGAGTCGGGTCCGGGCCCGCCCGGATCCGCCCGGATCCGCCCGGATCCGCTTGGGAACGCGGACGGGCCCGCCGTACCGGTCGGGTACGGCGGGCCCGGCGCGGCGCGCCGGCCCCACCCTCAAGGGGAGGCGCGCCGTGGGGGTGCGGTCCTGGGAGTTACGGCATCTGGTGGACGAACGGGCCGACCGTGTTGGAGAAGGAGTTCCCGTTGACGGAGTCCCAGTTGGTGGACCAGGTCATCGCGCCGCGGATGGTCGGCCACTTGGCCGGCGGGACGAAGCTGCCGCAGTTCTTGCCGGTGGCCAGGCAGTCCAGCGCGTTGTTGACGACGCTCGGCGCGACGTAGCCGCCGCCGGCCGCCTTGCTGGAGGCCGGGACGCCGATGCCGACCTGGTCGGGCCGCAGGCCGCCCTGGATCTGGGTGCAGACCTGCGAGGTGATGAAGTCGATGGTGCCCTGGGTGTAGACCTTGCCGTCGCAGCCGTTCATGCCGCCCGAGTTGTAGAACTGGGTGTTGACGACGGTCAGGATGTCCTTGGTGTTCAGCGCCAGCTGGAAGTAGGCGCCCGCGGTGGAGTACATCCCGATGGTCTCCGGGGCCATCGTCAGGACGAAGCCGGGGCCGACCTTGGACTGGAGGCTGTGCAGGGCGTTGCCCATCTGGGTCGGGTTGACCCCGTTCTCCAGGTCGATGTCGATGCCGTCGAAGCCGTAGTCCTTGATGACGGCGTAGGCGGTGTCGGTGAAGGCCTGGGCGGCTGCCGCGTCGTTGACCGAGATGGCGCCGTTCTGGCCGCCGATGGAGATGATGACCTTCTTGCCCGCCGCCTGCTTGGCCTTCACATCGGCGCGGAACTGGGCGTCGGTGTAGCCGCCGAGACCGGCCGAGAGCTCGGCGTCCAGCTTGAAGGTGATGGCGCCGGGGCGGTTGGCGACGGAGTCGGCGAAGGAGACCGCGATGATGTCGTACGCGCTCTGGACGTCGCTCAGCTTCTGGAGGTTGTTGCCCTTGTTGTCGAAGTTGTGCCAGTAGCCGGTGACGACGTGCTTGGGCAGGCCGGTGGTGGGGTTGCCGGTGCTGGTCGCCGTGGGGGTCGGCGTCGCGGTCTGGGTCGGCGTGGCCGTCGCGGTCGGCGTGGGGGTGGCGGTCGGCGTGGGGGTGGCGGTCGCGGTCGGGGTCGTGGTCGCCGTGGGGGTGGCGGTCGCCGTGGGCGTCGGCGTGGGGGTGACCGTCGGGGTGGCGGTCGGGCTCGGGGTGCCGCCCGGGCCGCTCAGCACCACGTCGTCGGCGAGGTAGGCGCTCTGGCCGTACCAGCCGTGCAGGTAGACGGTGACGCTGCGGGCGTTCGCGCCCGTGGTGAAGGTGCTGGAGAGCTGGTTCCAGCTGTTCTGGTTGGACCAGCTGCTCGGATCGGTGCCGCCGGTGCCGCGGGCGCCGAGGTAGACGTAGGGGCCCTGGACCCAGGCGCTCAGGGTGTAGCTGGTGTTGGGCAGCACGCTGATGGTCTGCGTGCACTCGGCGGTGTCCGCCGCGCCCGGGGTGGCCTGCAGCGCGCCCGAGCCGGAGTGGACCGGCGTGGTGACCGCGCTCGCGGAGCCGGTACAGGTCCAGCCGCCCAGCGAGCCGTCGAAGCCGCCGTTGGCGACCAGGTTCCCGGCGGCGGCGTTGGCGCCCCCGGCGAAGAGGGCGAGGCCGGTGCCGGCCAGGGCCAGGGCGGTGGCGCCGGCCGCGAGGGCCGGGACGGGGCCGCGGCGGCGCTTGTGCGACGCGGGCCGGTTCAGCGTACGGGCCATGGAGGTGCGCTCCTGTGGGGGAGGAGCGGCCGCCGCGGTGGGGGGCGCGGCGGCCGCGTGTGGGGGAGGGGAGGTCCGCAGTACTGCCTGGAGGGGGGCGGTTCCGGTACGGCGTTCCGCCCTGGCACAAAAGCTGGACTAGACCATTGGGGGTCGTCAAGCATTGAACCGTCGGCTTACGGATTCCTTAAGGAAGCAGAGACCGTTCCGTATCCGGCCGCCGGGCGTTCCCCCGGCCGCCCCCGGGGCGCCGCGCGGGTACCTTCCGGCCACTCGCGCCCGGCCTGCGGCGACAGAGTCCGCACAGGACCGTGACCCTCCCGCGACCTGCGGCTTTCCCTGCCGCCACAGCGCGGGAGTAGGCTGCGCCGGGGGTTCTGAAGCACCCGCTGAAGTGAGCACGGAGGGGCCGAAAACCATGGGTCTGCGCGATGTCGTCGAACGCACGCCGGGTCTGCGCGTCCTGCTGGACGGGATGTACGGCCTCTACGGTCGCCGGGTCGAGGTGCACCTCGCCCGCACCCCGCACCACATCGGGGTGATCCTCGACGGCAACCGCCGCTGGGCCAAGGCGACCGGCGGTTCCACCGCGTACGGCCACCAGCGCGGCGCCGACAAGATCAGCGAGTTCCTCGGCTGGTGCGACGAGACCCACGTCAAGGTCGTCACCCTGTGGATGCTCTCCACCGACAACCTCTCCCGCCCGGCGGACGAGCTGGTCCCGCTGCTCGGCATCATCGAGGACGCCGTCACCGGCCTGGCCGCCGCCCGCCGCTGGCGGGTCAACCCGGTCGGCGCGCTGGACCTGCTGCCGCAGCACACCGCCGACGTCCTGAAGCGCGCCGCCGACGAGACCGAGGGCATCGAGGGCATCACGGTCAACGTGGCCGTCGGCTACGGCGGCCGGCACGAGATCGCCGACGCCGTCCGCTCGCTGCTCCAGGAGCACGCCGGCCGGGGCACCTCGATCGAGGAGCTGGCCGAGGTCCTGGACGTCGAGCACATCGCCGAACACCTGTACACCAAGGGGCAGCCCGACCCGGACCTGGTGATCCGCACCTCGGGCGAGCAGCGGCTCTCGGGCTTCCTGCTCTGGCAGAGCGCGCACAGCGAGTTCTACTTCTGCGAGGCGTACTGGCCGGCCTTCCGCAAGGTGGACTTCCTGCGGGCACTGCGCGCCTTCGAGCAGCGCAACCGGCGGCTGGGGCTCTGACGGGGGCACCGGGGATCCGACGGGGAGCGTCGCCCGCGGCGTGCCGGGGAGCGATGTCCTCGTGCCGGGGAGCGGCGTCCTCCGGGGCGTCGGGATTGACCGCCGTAAGAGCTGGCCTACCCGGTGGCAGGGCGAGGCCAAACGTTCATCCGCAATGATCCGTCAGTTCTTCGGGGGCGCGAATGCACCGCCCCCCGCCTGGGAATACTCCGATCAGACCGGCTCCGAGGCCACCGGGGCAGCGGGGCCGGCTTGCCGCGGATGACGCAGGGTCATCCGCCCTGGAGGCCTAGTGGTCAGTTCCAAGAGCCGCCGGACACCAGACCGGCGGACGTACGTTCTCGACACCAGTGTGCTGCTGGCGGACCCGCTGGCGATGACCCGTTTCGAGGAGCACGAGGTCGTCCTCCCCGTGGTCGTGGTCACCGAGCTGGAGGCCAAGCGGCACCACCCGGAGCTGGGCTACTTCGCCCGCCAGGCGCTGCGGCTGCTCGACGACTTCCGGATCCGGTTCGGGCGCCTGGACGAGCCGATCCCGGTCGGCGAGCTCGGCGGCTCCATCCGGGTCGAGCTCAACCACTCGGACACCTCGATACTGCCGGTCGGCTACCGGGCTGGCGGCGGCGAGGCCGACACCCGGATCCTGGCGGTCGCCCGCAACCTCCAGGCCGAGGGATACGACGTCACCGTCGTCTCCAAGGACCTCCCGCTGCGGATCAAGGCGTCCTCGGTGGGCCTGCTCGCCGAGGAGTACCGCGCCGAGCTCGCGATCACCTCCGGCTGGACCGGCATGGCCGAGCTCCACGTCGACGCCGACGACGTGGACGCGCTGTTCGCCGCCGGCCACGACGCCGGCGTCGACGTCCCCGGCGTCGCCGACCTGCCCGTGCACACCGGCCTCGTCCTCACCTCCGAGCGCGGGAAGGCCCTGGGCCGGGTCGCCGGCGACGGCCGGGTGCGTCTGGTGCGCGGCGAGCGCGAGGCCTTCGGCCTGCGCGGGCGCAGCGCCGAGCAGCGGGTGGCGCTGGACCTGCTGCTGGACCCGGAGGTGGGGATCGTCTCGCTGGGCGGGCGGGCGGGTACGGGGAAGTCGGCGCTGGCGCTGTGCGCGGGGCTGGAGGCGGTCCTGGAGCGGCAGCAGCACCGCAAGGTGATGGTGTTCCGGCCGCTGTACGCGGTCGGCGGCCAGGAGCTGGGCTACCTGCCGGGGTCCGAGTCGGAGAAGATGAGCCCCTGGGCGCAGGCGGTCTTCGACACCCTGTCGGCCGTCACCACGCCGGACGTGGTCGAGGAGGTCATCTCCCGGGGGATGCTGGAGGTCCTGCCGCTGACCCACATCCGGGGGCGCTCCCTGCACGACGCCTTCGTGATCGTGGACGAGGCGCAGTCGCTGGAGCGCAACGTCCTGCTGACGGTGCTGTCCCGGATCGGCCAGGGCTCCAGGGTGGTCCTCACCCACGACGTCGCCCAGCGCGACAACCTGCGCGTCGGCCGCTACGACGGCGTCGTCGCCGTCGTCGAGAAGCTCAAGGGCCACCCCCTGTTCGCCCACATCACCCTCACCCGCTCCGAACGCTCCCCCATCGCCGCGCTCGTCACGGAGATGCTGGAGGACGTCCAGCCCTGATCCGGACGGCCAGGACTTTCCAGATCTTCCGGACTTTCCGGACTTTCCGGAAACCAATGGGCAGTTAGGGACAAAACAGTCAATTCCCGGTATAGGGCCCGCTCCTGAGGGAGCGGGCCCTTGTCCCTTTCATCACATCGAGTGCTTTCTGTCCGGTGAACGCCGGTACGGTGAATGTGACATCCGCCACGCAACAGGGAATTGCGTCGACAGTGCCCGGTGCGGCATGGTGAGGGTTCTGTCAGGCCCCGCGTACGGCATGGCAGGGCTTCCGGGAGATCGGGGGTCCGGCCCGGACGGTCCACCAACTCCGGTCAGTGGACGCACAATTGAAGACCTGAGCCGTACGCCGCCCGATCACAACGCCCGGTCGCCTCACCTCGACCGGACGCCGGGTCAGTACCTCCCGTGACCAGCACCGTACGGAGGGCAGCGCCAAGGGGCATGTTGCGCCTGTACGGTCACGCGTGGGCGATGCTGGAAGGAATCCATGTGACTCGGATCTCGGTCCGGGGAGTCGCTGTCGCCTCCGCCACCGCCGTCACCGCTGTCGGCGCCGTTGTTGGTATGGGCGCGGGCAGCGAGGCAAAGACGACGCAGACGGTCGACGTCGCCGGCGCGACGCTGCTTGCCGAAGTCCCCTCCGGCGCCCAGGCGCAGACCATCAGCGACAACATCGGCTCGCAGGCGGCCGCCCAGCAGGCCGCTGCCGACGCCGCCGCCAAGGCCGCTGCCGAGCAGAAGGCCGCCGAAGAGGCAGCGCGCCAGCAGGCCGCCGCCGAGGCGCAGGCCAAGGCCGACGCCGCCGCCAAGGTGGCCGCCGACGCTGCCGCCAAGGTCGAGGCGGACAAGGCCGCGAAGGCCGCCGAGGAGAAGCGGAAGGCCGACGAGGCCGCCGCCAACCGCTCCAAGGCGCGTTCGGCGATGGCCGCCACCGACAGTGCCCCGACGACTCCGCCGGTCTCGGTCAGCCCCGGTTCGGTGCAGGAGCTGGCCCAGCAGATCATCGGCAGTGACGCGCAGTTCCAGTGCTTCAGCCAGATCGTGAAGCGCGAGAGCGGCTGGAACTACACCGCCACCAACAAGAGCTCCGGCGCGTACGGCCTGGTCCAGGCGCTGCCCGGCTCCAAGATGGCCTCGGCCGGTGCCGACTGGCGCACCAACCCGGCCACCCAGATCCAGTGGGGTCTCGGCTACATGAACAGCCGCTACGGCAGCCCCTGTGGCGCCTGGTCGTTCTGGCAGTCGCACCACTGGTACTAGGAACGCCCGCCGAGGCCCCCCGATCACGATCGGGGGGCCTCGGCGTTTCGCTTTCCGGGCCGGGGCTCTTCGGGCCGCGGCGCTGGGCTGCGGCTCCTCGGGTGCGGTCGGTCCGGGAGCGGGCCGCGCCGCCCGGGTGGCGCTGACCATTGCGCCACGGGCGGTGCGGTCCTGGGTGCGGACGCGGGGACGGGGAGGGGTCCTGGTAGCTCCCCGCACCGGCCGGTCCGCCGACAGGCGGCTCCTGGTTCCCGCCCGACTCCTCCCCGCTGTCCTGTGCCTGAAACCACCGGGGACATCCGGGTTTGCCCCGGAATCGCCCCCCGCCCGACCGGCCCCCCGCCGCAAGAACCCGGGCGGATCGCGCTCACCGGGCGGACTCACCGCACCGCGGCCGGGTAGCGTCTGTCCCTGACGGCCGTGGCGGGACCCACGGCGTGCCGCCGCACCGGGCGGCTCCGGCGGGGAGAAGTGGTAACGAGCATGGCGCGGGGCGGAAAGGCCTTCAAGGCCGTGGCCAAGGGCATGGCCGTGGTGGCGAGCGCGGCCGCCGTCATCGAACGGCGCCGACGGGCCGCGATGGCGGCCGACTTCCACGAGACCCTCCATCCGCCGCACCCGGTGGACCAGGTGGATCCGGCGGCGGCTGCGGCTGCCCGCCTGCTGCCCGGTCCGCTGCCCGGCCCGCGCGGTGCCGCCGTACCGGTGGCGGCGGCGGTCGCCGCCGCGCCCGTCCCGGTGGCCGCACCGCCCGCCCCCGTCCCTGCGACCGCTCCCACTGCCGTGCCCACTGCGGCGGCCACCGCCGCGCCGGTGGCCGCTCCCGCCGCCCCGCTGCCTCCGCACGGCCACTTCGGCCGGCCCGCCACCCCCGCCGAGGCGGTGCCGTGGGGCCTGCGGGTCGCCGCCGAGTCCACCTGGCGGCTGCTGCTGCTCGGTGCCGCGCTCTACGTCGTCTTCTACATCGTCGACATGCTGCGGCTGGTCGCCTTCGCGGTGCTCGCCTCGCTGCTGATCTCCGCGCTGCTGGAGCCCACCGTCTCCTGGCTGCGCCGGCACGGGGTCCCGCGCTCACTGGCCGCCGGCGGAGTGTTCATGAGCGGACTGGCCGGCATCGGGCTGGTCGGCTGGTTCGTGGTCTGGCAGGTGACCACCAACCTGGAGACCGTCACCAGCAAGGTCAAGGCCGGTGTCGACCAACTGCGGGACTGGCTGATCACCGGGCCGCTGCACCTGACCGAGCAGCAGATCACCGACTTCGCCAACCAGATCACCAAGGCGATCAGCACCAACAGCGAGCAGATCACCTCCGCCAGCCTCACCGGCGCGCAGATCGCGGTCGAGGTGCTGACGGCCGTCCTGCTGGCGTTCTTCACCACCTTCTTCCTGCTCTACGACGGCGAGCGGATCTGGAACTGGGCACTGCGCGGCCTGCCCAGGCATTCCCGGTACGCGATGGCCGGCGCGGGCCCCAAGGCGTGGGCCACGCTCACCGCCTACGTCCGCGGCACCGTCTGCGTGGCGTTCATCGACGCGGTCTGCATCGGCGTCGGGATCCAGTTGCTCGGCGTGCCGATGGCGCTGCCGCTCGCGGTGATCATCTTCCTCGGAGCCTTCGTCCCGCTGGTCGGCGCGCTGGTCACCGGCACCGTCGCGGTCCTGATCGCGCTCGTCACCACGACACCGTGGACGGCGCTGATGGTGCTGGTGGTCCTGATCGCCGTCCAGCAGATCGAGGGCCACGTCCTCCAGCCGCTGATCCTCGGCCGCGCCGTCCGGGTCCACCCGCTCGGCGTCGTCCTCGGGGTGGCGGCGGGATCGATCATCGGCGGCATCGGCGGCGCCATCGTCGCCGTCCCCCTGATCGCGGTCACCAACACCGTCGTCACCCACCTCCGCCGCCGCAACGAGGCCGGCCAGGCCGTCTTCACCGCCCTCGAAGCCGCCCGCGAAGCCGCCACCCGCCCCCCGACCCCCTGACAAATCACGAATCGGGCCCCTCGGCCGCGGACCGGAGTCCGGGGCGAGGGGCCCGTCCGATGTCCGCTCAGTGCGCGGCGAGCACTGCCATCCAGACCAGCGCTCCCACGCAGCCGAGCAGTGCGCCGTTGGCGACCAGCGCCGATCTTGCCCCGCTCTCCCAGCGCCGGGCCGGTGTGACGACCAGCAGCGCCCAGGCCAGCAGCCCCCCTGCCGCCGGTCCTGCCAGCGGCAGCAGAACGACCCGGGCGGCCCGGTCCACGTGCCAGTCCTCGTCGAGCGCGAACAACGAGAGCAGCGACGCCCCCGCGACCCACCCGACCACCAGGACCCCCACCAGCACCCAGTAGGCGACCGCCAGCCTCCGCCACCCGCCCCGGCCCGCCGCCGCACCCGGTCGGCCACCGACACCACCGACCGGATGCCGGGAAGCGCCCTGCTCACCTTGCCGACTCATCTGCCGCCCACCTTCTCCACCAGGTCGGAACGCCCGCTGACGATCGCCCCGATATTGTGGACCGACGTCTTGTCATCACGTTGGCTGTCGTCCCAGTAGCCGGAGTGCGCGCTCCCGTCGAGCGGCCCCGGCGGAACCCGGAAACGAGTTCCGCCGAACTCGGTGGTCGCCGGATCGGTGCCGAACCAGGCACCGTTGGGGTCCAGGGCCGGGCCCACGGCGCCGAGCCCACTCGGCGCATGCGAGACGTAGTCGTTGTCCGCCGCCCCGACAAACACATGGTCGGCGCCAACACTGAAGTCCGACGCGTGTTTTGCGCCGGCGCCAGGGCTTCCGACGAGAATGACGTCGTCGGCCGGCAGCCCTCCGGGTCGCTGGGCAGCCAGGCCGACGAGCAGCGAACCGTAGCTGTGGCCCTGCGCCGTGACATGTGCAGGCGCGCCCTGATGGGTTGCACGCTGTCCGGCGAGGAACTTGTTGTAGGCATCCGCCCCTGCTTGGGCCCGGTCGTCGGAGACGATGGCGGGGACCGGCAGGCCGGAGCCGGACTTGAGGGGCGGGTCATAACCGAGCCAGACGATTGATGCGGTGGAACGGGACGGATCGGCATGTTGAGCGGCGTCGTAGACAGCCTTGGCCCGGTCGGCATCGCCGCCACCAACACGCTTCAGTTCGGTATTGAGGCCTCCTACGAATGATGTGACGTTCTGAGCCGTGTCCGGGTTTCCGAACGAGAGGATTCCACGGCCCTGACCTTCCTCGCCGATTCCGAGCAGGTAGACCGGTGGTCGGCTCCCTGGTTGTGCCGATGCAGTCTTGAGTCGCTCCCGGATGCTCCGGAATCCGTCCAGCTTGCGCTGGTCCTCGTCGGAGAGAGGTTGCGTCTTCTGTTCGTACTTGTCGATGAGCTTCGGCAGCGCGAAGCGGTTTGCCTGATCGCGATCGACGGCCGGAATACCGTCGCGATTCCCGACCAGATCAGGATGATCTTTGATCAACCGCTGCTGTTCGTCGCTGGTGAGCCCCTGCCACCAGGCGTTCACCTCGGTCGGCGGTGCGTCCTGTCGGGGCAGCGCCGCAGTCACGACGGAGATCGCGGAGAGCTGTGGATCGACCTGGTCACTGACAGCAGCCACAGGGTCGAGGCCGGAACCGTCGCGCGCGCGCTGCGTGTAGTGCCGGAGCCGATCGGAGACAGTTTGATCCGCTGTCCCGGCGTCGGTCAGCGCGGCTGTGATGCGTGCACTGATGGCGGTCGCCGTGGATTTCGGGTTGTAGTCCGGATCATGATGGTCGGAGTACGTTGTGGCGGGCCAGGAGATGTCGCCGCATTCATTGATCGTCATCCCGGCAGTCCGAAGGTCGTCAAGCGCCTTCCGGAGCTTGGCTTGCGCCAGCATCAGGGCATCGGCGCCATAGCGGATGACGTCGCTGATCAGTCGGAGCTCGGTCTGGGCAGCCGTGAGTTTGTTGGTTGTGCCTTGCAGCGTGGTACGAGCTGCTGCCGATGTCGAGCCGGACCAGCCCGAAGTCGCGACCCTGCCGTCGACCCCGTTCTTCCAGCTCGTCGTGTGGGCGCTGAACCGGCCCGAGATTTTGGCGTAGCCGTCGGCGGTGCCGTACATGGCGGTGAAGTCGGTGTCGCGCAGAGTGGCGATGTCCATCGGTCCGCCTAACCGAAATGCTGGACGAAGTTTGCCTGTTGCGCCGGGGTCGGGCCGGGTCCTCCGGGGGATCCGCCGCCGGCGAAGTGGGTGGCCACCTGGCTGTTGGTACTGCGATAGCCCCGACCTGATTCCGCAAGGTGCTGGCCTTGGCGTCCCATCTCGGTGTGGAGGTCGTTCAGCAGGGTCCTCCACGAGTCTGTGCAGTCGTTGAGCGCGGAGGCCGTCCGGAACCCGTGGAGTTTGGCCTCGGCCTGGTCCGACGAGTCCAGGAGAGCTTTGGTCTCCTGAGGGATCAGCGCCGCTGTCTCGGCTGCGGTACGTCCCGCAGCCTCCAGTTCTTCCGGTCGTACCTGGAACCCTGCGTTCCCCCCTGTGTCGGGCATGCGGCTGTTCCTCTCCGGGATGCGTGTTCGGTCCGGTTCGGACTGTAGTCGGGGGGCGGGGTGGGTGTGGGGGGAATGCGGGCATGCGAACGGGCCCCTTGCCCCCGGACCGGAGTCCGGGGGCAAGGGGCCCGATTCGTGGTGGTGCGGGGTCAGGCGGTGATGCCCGCCAGGGCGGCCTCGGAGTCGAGGACGCCGGCGACGGCCTGGAGGACGGCGGCGATCTTCATCGAGGCCTGGACGACCTCGCGGTCGACGCCGGCCTTGCGCAGGACGGCCTCGTGCGAGTCGAGGCACTGGCCGCAGCCGTTGATCGCGGAGACCGCGAAGCACCAGAGTTCGAAGTCGACCTTCTCGACGCCGGGAGTGCCGATGATGTTCATCCGCAGACCGGCCCGCATGCTGCTGTACTCCTTGTCGGAGAGCAGGTGCAGCGTCCGGTAGTAGACGTTGTTCATCCCCATGACCGCAGCCGCGCCCTTGGCGGCGTTGTACGCCTCCGGGGAGAGGTTGGCCTTGGCCTCGGGCTCCAGCTCGCGCAGCACGGCGGGGCTGCGGGTGGCCATCGCGCAGGAGAGCACGGTGCCCCACAGCTGCTGGGCGGGGAGGTCGGAGTTGCCGATGACCGAGCCCAGGTTGAGCTTGAGGTCCTTGGCGTAGTCCGGGAGGGCGGACTTCAGGTCGTCGAGGGCCATGGGTCAGCCGGCCAGCAGGGCCTGGGCGTCGAGGGTGTCCTCGCCCTTGGTCCAGTTGCAGGGGCACAGCTCGTCGGTCTGCAGGGCGTCCAGCACCCGCAGGACCTCCTTCGGGTTACGGCCGACGGAGCCGGCGGTCACCATGACGAACTGGATCTCGTTGTTCGGGTCGACGATGAAGACGGCGCGCTGGGCGGTGCCGTCCTCGGCCTCGACGCCGCAGGCGCGCATCAGGTCGTGCTTGACGTCGGCCAGCATCGGGAACGGCAGGTCGCGGAGGTCCTTGTGGTCCTTGCGCCAGGCGTGGTGCACGAACTCGGAGTCGCCGGAGACGCCGAGGATCTGGGCGTCGCGGTCGGCGAACTCGTCGTTCAGCTTGCCGAACGCGGCGATCTCGGTCGGGCAGACGAAGGTGAAGTCCATCGGCCAGAAGAAGACGATCTTCCACTTGCCCTCGTAGGACTTGTGGTTGATCTCGGCGAAGGCGTTCGCGGCGTCCAGGTCGACGCAGGCGTTGAGTTCGAACTCGGGGAACTTGTCACCGATCGTGAGCACGTTCGCTTCTCCTGAAGTTGAGACGAGGGGAGTTTGTCCGTTTTGCGGAACGGTCTCCACCATTCCACATCGTGGACTGATCAGGGAAATAGCTACACTCGATGTGACTGATCGGAGATGGTTATCAACAGTCCCATGCCCCCCTCCCGCCCCGCCCGTCGCAGGGCCCCCGCCCGTAAACCCGACGCCACTGTGGGGAACGCCACCTCGCGCAGCCCCCGGTCGCCGACGGTCGCGCAGCTCAGGGCCTTCGTCGCGGTGGCCGAGCACCGGCACTTCCGGGAGGCCGCGGCGGCCACCGGTACGAGCCAGCCGGCGCTCTCCGGGGCGGTCGCGGCGCTGGAGGAGTCGCTGGGCGCGCAGCTCGTCGAGCGTACGACGCGCCGGGTCATGATCACTCCCCTGGGTGAGCGCGTCCTGGAGCACGCGCGCCGGGTGCTCGCCTCCGTGCAGGCGCTCACCGAGGAGGTGGACGCCGCCCGTCGGCCCTTCACCGGGCCGCTGCACCTGGGCGTCATCCCGACCGTCGCCCCGTACCTGCTGCCGACCGTGCTGCGGCTGGTCCGCGACCGCTACCCGGAGCTGGAGCTGCACGTCCACGAGGAGCGGACGCCCTCGCTGCTGGAGGGCCTGGCCGCCGGGCGGCTGGACGTCCTGCTGCTCGCGCTGCCGGCCGGCGGCGCCTCGCCGACCCGGGACATCCCGCTGTTCGACGAGGACTTCGTCCTGGTCACCCCGCCCGAGCACGAGCTGGCCGGGCAGGTGGACGTGGCCCGCGACGTGCTGCTCGACCTGGACGTGCTGCTGCTGGAGGAGGGTCACTGCCTGCGCGACCAGGCCCTCGACATCTGCCGGGAGGTCGGCGCCGACCCCGGCGGCTCGACCACCAGGGCGGCCGGTCTGTCCACCCTGGTGCAGCTGGTGGCCGGCGGTCTCGGGGTGACCCTGCTGCCCGCC
Organism: Kitasatospora purpeofusca; assembly: GCF_036010405.1. Lineage (NCBI taxonomy): Bacteria > Bacillati > Actinomycetota > Actinomycetes > Kitasatosporales > Streptomycetaceae > Kitasatospora > Kitasatospora purpeofusca. The sequence goes on from NZ_CP108561.1 coordinate 5,809,486, forward strand.
ACCGCGCTGGACGTCGAGGCGGGGCGGGCCGACCGGCTGGCCGCCGTCCGCTTCGCCGCGCCCGCGCCGGGCCGCCGGATCGGGCTCACCGCCCGGCCGGGCTCGGCCCGCAGTGGCGAGTACGACCGCTTCGCCGCCTCGCTGCGGGAGGTGCTGGCCGAGCTGCCGGTCCGGATCGTCCAGTCCTGACCGGGGCGGGGCCCGCATCGGGAGTGCCTGCCCCCGCGCGGCCGCTCAGGTCCGCGCGGCCGCGCCGAGGCAGAGGCCGACGGTGGTGGCCACGAGCAGGTCGAGCGCCCGGCGGGACTCCGCCTCCGGGTCCTCGCCGGCGGCCTTGAGGACCAGGTAGCGGTCGCTCAGGCCGTTGAAGCCGGCCAGGAAGTACACCGCGACCTCCCCGGCGGGCACCGGCAGCGTCAGCCCGTGCGCGGCGGCGAGCCCGGTGAGCAGCGCGGCGGCGGTGTCCTCGATCTCGTGCTGGAGCGCCCGCATGGTCTCCTGCAGGTCCGGGTCGCGCAGCGCCATCGCCGAGAACTCGGTGATCAGGGCGCACTTGCCGTCCTCGCCGACGGCGCTGTCCCAGAGGGCGTGGACCATCGTCCGGACCTGCTCGCCGAACGGGCCCTCGGCGGGGGCCGAGGCCCGGACCTGGCCGATGAACTCGGCGGTCAGCTGCTCGACGACGGCCCGGTAGAGGTCCTTCTTGGTGCCGAAGGTGTAGTGCACCGTCGCCTGTGCCACGCCCAGCTCCGCCGCGATCGCACGGGTGCTGCCCGCGGCGATCCCCTCGCGGGCCATCAGGTCGATCGCGGCCTGGATCAGTTGGGGGCGCCGCTCGGCGGCCGGGACATGAGCCATTGGGCCAGGGTATCGCCATGTTCGGACAACCGGATCGAATGATCTCGTCGACTGTTCGCGTCGGTCGACTTTGTCATGCGACAAGGTTGCGCGTACGGTGAGGAGGACGACCGAGCACCGCGCTCCCGCCTGCCCGAACGACCCGATCGAAGGTGCACGCATGGCCACGTACCTGTACCGCCTGGGCCGCCTCTGCTTCCGCCGGAGACGAACCGTCCTCGCCGTCTGGCTCGCCCTGCTGATCGCGATCGGCGGCGCCGCCGCGGCCTTCGGCGGCAAGACCACCGAGGAGTTCAAGGTCCCCGGGACCGAGGCCCAGGCCACCCTTGACCGGATCAAGGACACCTTCCCGGCCCAGGGTCACGGCTCCGCCCAGGTGGTCTTCCGCAGCGACGCGGCCGGCGGCATCGCGGGCCCCGAGAACGCCCGGGCCGTCGGCGAGGCGGTCGCCCGGATCGCCGCCGTCCCCGGTGTCGCGGGCATCCCCGACCCCTACGCCACCGGAGCGGTCTCCCCGGACGGCACGGTCGCGCTCGGCCTGGTCTCCTTCGACAGCAAGCTCGGCGACATCACCGACCAGCAGCGCGACGCGGTCAGGGCGGCGGCCGACCCGGCCCGCGCGGCCGGCGTCACGGTGGCCTTCGGCGGCGACGCCTACAACAAGATGGCCCAGGTCGACGGCGGCGAGGTGATCGGCCTGATCGTGGCCGGGCTGGTCCTGGTGGTCACCCTGGGGTCACTGGTCGCGGCCGGGCTCCCGCTGGTCACCGCGCTGGTCGGGGTCGGGATCGCGATGGCCGGGGTGTTCACCGTGGCCGGCTCCTTCGAGGTCATCTCGACCGCGCCCGTGCTGGCGCTGATGGTCGGCCTGGCGGTCGGCATCGACTACGCCCTGTTCATCGTCTCCCGGCACCGGCGCCACCTCGCCGAGGGCCTGGAGCCGGAGGAGGCCGCCGCCCGCGCCAACGCGACCGCCGGCAGCGCGGTGGTGTTCGCCGGACTCACCGTCGTCGCCGCGCTGGCCGGGCTGGCCGTCGCCGGGGTGCCGTTCCTGACCGTGATGGGCCTGGCCGCCTCCGCCGCCGTGGTGGTCGCGGTGCTGGTGGCGATCACCCTGCTGCCCGCGGTGCTCGGCTTCGCCGGCCGGAGCATCGACCGGCTGCCGGTCCGGCGGCGCCGGACCACGGGGCGCACGACGCTCGGCGAGCGCTGGGCTGGCTTCGTGGTGCGCCGTCCGCTCGCCGTGCTGCTGGTGGGCCTCACCGCCCTGGTCGCGCTCGCCGTGCCGGCCGCGAGCCTCACCCTCGGCCTGCCGGGCGGCGGTTCGCAGGCCAAGGGCACCGACGCCCGCACCGCGTACGACCTCGTCGACCACAGCTTCGGCCCCGGCTTCAACGCGCCGCTGGTCGTGGTGGTCGACGCCGCCGGGGCGGCGCAGCCGGAGCAGGCGGTCCAGGGCGTGGCCGGGCGGCTCGGCGCGCTGCCGGGTGTTCAGACGCTGCTCCCGCCGCAGTTCGACGGGCCGAGCGGCACCGCGCTCGTCCCGGTCATCCCGAGGACCGGCCCGGACCACGCCGACACCCGGCAGCTGGTCACCGACATCCGCGACCAGCGCGACGCCCTCCGGGCGGAGACCGGCGCGCGGATCGACGTCACCGGCACCACGGCCGCGAACATCGACGTCTCCGCCAAGCTGAGCGACGCGCTGCCGCCGTTCGTCGCGGTGATCGTGGGCATCGCGCTGGTGCTGCTGGCGCTGGCCTTCCGTTCGATCCTGGTGCCGCTGAAGGCGGTGGCCGGCTTCCTGCTCTCGATCACGGCCTCGCTCGGTGCCGTCGTCGCGGTCTACCAGTGGGGCTGGCTGGACGGCCTGATCGACGTGCCGAAGGTCGGCCCGGTGGTCAGCTTCGTGCCGATCCTGCTGATCGGCGTGCTGTTCGGGCTCGCGATGGACTACGAGCTGTTCCTGGTCTCGGGGATGAAGGAGCACCACGTGCACGGCATCGCGCCGCGCGAGGCCGTGGTGGCCGGGGTGAAGAACGGCGCCCGGGTGGTCACGGCGGCCGCGCTGATCATGGTCGCGGTGTTCGGCTCGTTCGTCTTCGGCCACGACCCGATCGTCCAGCCGATCGGCTTCGCGCTCGCGGTGGGCGTGCTGGTGGACGCCTTCGTGGTGCGGATGGCCCTGGTGCCGGCCGCGATGGCGCTGTTCGGGCGGGCGGCCTGGTGGTTCCCGAAGAGCCTGGACAAGGTGGTGCCGCGGGTGGACATGGAGGGCGAGCAGCTGATGGCCCGGCTGGAGCCGGCGGCCGGCGCGGCCGCCGCCGACCCGGGGGCGAAGCAGCCCGAGCGGGTCTGAGTCGGGCACGGCCGGGCACGCGCGGGCACGACACAGGGGCTGCCCCCGGCGTACCGCGCCGGGGCAGCCCCTTGTCCGCCGCGAGTACTACGGCAGCCGCTGCTCGAACCAGACCACCTTGCCGGTGCCCAGCCGGGTCGCGCCCCAGCGTTCGGCGCACCGGGCCACGATCTGCAGGCCCCGTCCGCGCTCGTCCTCCGGCCCGGTCCGGCGCGGCCGGGGCAGCAGCGGGCTGTCGTCCCCGACCTCGCAGCGCAGCCGGGTGGTGCGGACCAGGCTCAGCGTCACCGGGCGGGTGGCGTGCTGGACGGCGTTGGTGACCAGTTCGCTGACCATCAGCTCGGTCGCCTCGGTCAGTTCCTCCAGCCCCCAGCGGCGCAGGGTGTGCGCGGCCAGCCGGCGCGCCCGCCCCGGTGTCTCGTTGCGCGGCTGGAGGTACCAGTGCGCGACGTCCCCGGCCGGGATGCCGTCGAAGCAGGCGGCCAGCAGGGCGATGTCGTCGCCCCGGTCGCCCGGCGGCAGGATCCGCAGCGCCTCCTGGCAGAGGTGCTCGGGTGCGTGCCGCAGGGTGCCCGAGAGCCGGGCGCGGAGCAGTTCGAGACCGTCGCTGAGCGGTCGGCTGCGGGTCTCCACCAGACCGTCGGTGAACAGCAGCAGGGCCGATCCGGGCGGCGCGGGCAGTTCGACGGAGGAGAAGTCCACTCCGCCGACGCCGATCGGCGCCCCCGCCTCCAGGTCGAGCAGTTCGGCCGTGCCGTCGGGCTGGACGAGCACCGGCGGCACGTGCCCGGCGTTGGCGAGCACCACCCGGTTGGCGATCGGGTCGTAGACGGCGTAGACACAGGTCGCCAGGTGCTGTTCGCGGCCGAGCCGCTGGGCCTGCTCGTCCAGGTGGTAGAGCACCTCGTGCGGCGGCAGGTCGAGGGCGGCCAGGGTCTGCGCGCTGGTGCGGAGCTGGCCCATGATGGCGGCCGAGGTGAGCGAGTGGCCCATCACGTCGCCGACGATCAGCGCGACCCGGTTGCCGGGCAGCGGCACCGCGTCGTACCAGTCGCCGCCGACCTGGGCGCCGCGCTCCCCGGGCAGGTAGCGCTGGGCGAGCCGGACGCCGTGCGGCTGGGGCAGGCGCAGCGGCAGCATGCTGCGCTGGAGCTCGTTGGCTATCTCCCACTCGCGGGCGTACCGCAGCGCGGTGTCCACGGCCAGCCCGGCCTGGGTGGCGAGGTGGGTGGCGGTCGCGGTGTCGGCGGCGTCGAAGCCGGGCCGGCCGCTCTTGTCCTCCGGGCGCCGGATCAGCACCAGCAGTCCGAGCACGGCCTTGCGGCCGCGCAGGGGCAGGGCGAGCACCGAGGTGCCCGGGCTGAGCCTGGCCAGGCCCCGGGCGCCGTACAGCTCGCGCAGCAGCTCGGTGGTGCGGGCGCTGCCGGTGTCCTCGGCGGAGCCGAGCACGACCGGTTCGGCGGGGCGGCGGCTGAGCAGGGTGTGGGCGAGCGCGCCGCCGCGGGTGACCGGGGTGGCCGGGCCGGTGTCGGCGGTGGAACGCGCGCCGTACCGGCTGCCGTAGCGGTCCCCGTAGCGGTCGCGCCCGTCGTCGCCGGCCGGGCGGCCGCGCCGGCCCAGCCGGGTGCCCTGGCTGTGGTGGATCCTCAGCTGCTCGGGGAAGCCGGGCTCGCGTTCGACGTTCGGCAGCGGGTCGCGCAGGTGGACGACGGCGGCGTCGGCGAGGGCGGGGACCAGGACCCGGCCGACGTTGCGCAGGGTGGCGACCAGGTCCAGCGCGCTGTTGATCCGCCGGGTCGCGGAGTCGAGGTAGGCGAGGCGCTCGGCGACCCGGTCCGGCGGCCGGGGCTGCTGGTCCTGCTGCTCCGGCTGGTCCGGCTGCTGGGACCCGGCCCGGGCCGGTGGTGGCGGGGGTGACGGCGGTCGGCGCGGGGTCGGCAGGGCAGGCGGCTGTCCGGCCTCGGGTTTGAGCTGGTCGCGCACGGGTGCCTGTCCTGGGATCGGTACGGTCTGGGGCCTGTTGCTGCTCTGTGGTGTGCGGTGGTGCTCCGGTCCGCCGGCGCCGCCGGGACCCGGCGGGTGCCGACCGGTCGTCAGCCGACCCGCCGACAGCGGAGGAAGAGCTGCTCCTCCGGCGGCAGCGTGGTGCTGGCCGGCGCGTACGGACGCCCCTCCTGCTCCTCGATCACGAACCCGGCGTCCAGCAGGACCCGTTCGAGATCCTCCCGCAGGTACCCGCTGATCCGCAGCTCCCGCCCGAGGAAGGGCAGCGGAACGTGGTCCAGGTCCGCCTCGACCATACCCAGCGCCAGCAGTCCGCCGGGCCGCAGCAGGGCGCGCAGCCGGGCCAGCACGGTCGGGATCTCGTCCTGGGGGAGGAGGATCAGGGAGAAGAACGCGGTGACGGCGTCGAAGGTGCCCCGCCCGGCGGGCCCGAGCTCCGGCAGGTTCCAGGCCGAGTCGGCGCGTTCGGTCGCGAGGTCGTACATGTCGATGCGGTGCAGGGCCGGCGGGTGCGGGCCGGGGTGGTGGGCCTCCCGGGCCAGGGTCAGCATGACGTCGGACAGGTCGACGGCGGTGACCCGGGCCCCGGCCGCGACCAGCTGGCGGACGGTCGGTTCGCCGCTGCCGCAGCCGACGTCCAGCACCGAGGCGCCCGGCTCCAGCCGGGCCAGCAACCGGCGCCCGCAGGCCAGCTGGCCGTGCTTGGAGGGGAACGCCTCCGCGTATCCGGTGCCGATCGTGTCGAAGGCGACCGCCTGCAGGGCGCGCGCGGCCCGGCGGCGCAGGACGTCGGGACCGCCGCCCGCGTCCTCGTCGATGGGGAACGGATCCGATATCTGTCCGGTCGTCACGATTGAGAGGCACCTTTCGGCCGGGCCTCCGGTCGGCCGGTCGAGGCGCGAGGCAGGACCGCCGTGTCCTCCCGGCGCCCGCGCTGCCCCGCCGGCCCGCTGCCGGTGGCGGTACGTCACGCTCCCCGCGTCACACTGACTGCATTGCCACGCTGACTGCACTCTGACACTTTGCACAGACTCTTTGCACAGGGACACTCTGCACTGCGGGAGCGCCGCCGCGCTGCCTTTTGCCGGATGCTCCACCGGAGAAGTGCACTTGTGTGTGTACTGGAATCCGAGAATATGCGTGATCACTCCGCCATGGGGTCCGTTTTCGGCCAACTCGTGGCGGTTGGCCGACGGCACCCCCCCTCCCCGGAAGCACGGGGCGCGGGCGGAGGTGGTGCGTCCGGGGCGCGCACGCCGTACGAGGAGCGGGCTCGGCCCCGCTGACCTGCGGTTCTGTCGATCCGCAGGCCGGCAATCCGACGTTTATCGAACGTCAATCGGCGCGGTGCACAGTGGAGTCCAGCGCCGGGGAAGCGTTGAAGGTGCTCCCGCAGCCGGGGGGCTGCGGGAGCACCGAACGCTCACGGGGAGGACCCCAGGGGGGAAGTACGGGGGAAACGGGGCCCTACGGCGCGGGGGGAGGGAAGGGCTCGGTGTGCTGCTGGGAGACGAGGTCCGCCACGGGGGAGGCCTCTGGCACACCGAGCCGCGTGAAGACGGCGTGCGCCTCGCGCAGGCACGCCAGTCCGCGTGCCGGCTGGGCGAGGCCGAGCAACGCCTCGCCCAGTGCGGCGTTCGCCAGGCCCTGGCAGTAGGCGGAGTCCATCTCCAGTCCGATCGCCAGTGACTCCTCGGCCGTCTCCGCCGCCTCGGCCTGCTGGCCGGCGGCGAGCAGCGAGGAGGAGAGCCGGGCGAGGGTGTAGCCCTCCCAGAGCGGGTTCTGCTGGGCCTGGTACAGCTTGTGCGCTTCCCGCAGATGGTCGACCGCCTCGCCGGAAGCGAGGACGACGCCGAGCTGGTAGAGCGTGTCGGCCAGGCACGGCCCGTTCTTGGACGCCCGCGCGGCCGCCACCGCCTCACTGGCGGAGCTGACGGCGACCTCGGTCATCCCCAGCCGTTGCTGGACGCGGGCGATGTTGCTGATGAGCCTGGCCTCGCCGATCGGCGCACCGACCACCCTGCTGATCGCGAGTGCCTGCTCGAAGAACGGGAGGGCCTCGGCGGGCCGGTTGCCGATGCTGAGGATGATGCCGAGGGTGTTGGTGGCGGCGGAGCGAAGGACCGTCATGTCGCCGCTGGTCTGGAACTCCAGGCTCCGTCGCAGCGAACGCTCGGCGCCCTGGAAGTCGTTGGTGACGGACTGCAGGGTGCCGATCGCGAAATGCACCCGCGCGAGTCCGGCGGAGTCCTCGGCCACCTGGGCATTGCGGTCCGCCACCTCCAGGATGGAGCGGACCCGGGGTCCCTGGGTCGGGTCGGCCCCGAGGCTGTACAGCAGGATCAACAGGTCCACCGCGGGCCGACGCAGCTCACTCGGCCCGCAGACCGCGGTCTCCACCGAGCTGAGCAGGACGGCGTTCTCGGACCGGAGCCATTCCCGGGCGGCGTCGCTCGTCGGCAGGGGCAGCCCGGGGCCGTCCGGCGGACTCAGCGGCTCCGGCAGCTGGTCGTCGGGCTCGATCGCGCGGGCGGCGTTGTACATGGTGGGCAGCAGCAGGTTCAGCAGCCGTCGCACCGCCGAGTGCTGCTGCTCCGTGTCGCCGACCCGTTCGTTCTGCCGCTGGGCGTAGAGCCGCAGCAGGTCGTGGTACCGGTAGCGACCCGGAGTGAAGCACTCCAGCATGTTGGCCTCGACGAGCGCCTCGGCGACATCCTCGGCCGTCCGCTCGTCGGTGCCCAGCAGCGCGGCGGCCGCAGCCAGGGGGAAGTCGGGCGAGTCGATCAGCGCGAGCAGGCGAAAGGCCCGGGCCTCGGTGGGGGACAGCTGTCCGTACCCGAGCCCGATGGTGGTCTCCACGGCGAGGTTGCCGAGCTGCAGCTCGTCCAGGCGCCGCCGTTGATCGGCTAACCGACGGGCCAGGTCGGAGACGCTCCACCGGGGGCGGCTGGCGAGCCGGGCGGCGGCGATGCGGACCGCGAGCGGCAGGAAACCGCAGGCGGTCACCACGGCCATGGCGGCTTCGGGTTCGGCGGCGACGCGCTGCTCGCCGACGATCGTGGAGAAGAGCGCCAGCGCCTCCTCCGGGGTCAGCTCCTCGACGTCCACCAGGTGCGCGCCGGGGATGCCGGCCAGCCGGGAGCGGCTGGTGGCGAGCACCGCGCAGCTGGAGACCCCGGGGATCAGCGGGCGGATCTGCTCGGCGTCCTGGGCGTTGTCGAGCAGGATCAGCATCCGGCGGCTGGCGAGCAGCGACCGGTAGAGGGCGGCGCGCTGCTCCAGTGAGTCGGGGTTCTCGGTGACGCCGAGCGCGTGCAGGAAGTCGCCGAGCACCATGGCGGGATCGGCAGGTGAGGCGCCCGCGCCGCGGAGGTCGACGTAGAGCTGCCCGTCCGGGAACTCCGTGCGGACCCGGTGGGCGACGTGCACGGCGAGGGTGGTCTTGCCGACGCCGCCGATGCCGGCCAGTGAAGTGACCACCACGGCTTGACCGGTGGCGCTCATCAGGACGGACGAGAGGTCGGCCACCATCTCCGCCCGGCCGCTGAAGTCGGAGACGTCGGCCGGAAGTTGGGCCGGGGCCGGCGGGGGCGCCGGGTTCTCCTCCCTGGCGGTGAGCACCGGGGCCGGCACGACCGGGAGCGCCAGCGCGGGATCCGCGGCGAGGATCCGGGCGTGCATCGCGGAGAGGCCGGTGCCCGGTTCGACACCCAGTTCGTCGATCAGCAGCTTCCGGGTGTCGGTGTAGACGCCGAGCGCCTCCGCCTGCCGGCCGCAGCGGTACAGCGCGAGCATCAGCAGTTCGCGCAGCCGCTCGCGCAGCGGGTGTTCGGCGGTGAGCGCGTTCAGCTCGCCGACCACCTCGGCGTGCAGGCCGATGTCGAGCGCGACCGCGCAGCGCTCCTCGGCCACCGACACCTGGCGCTCGGCGAGCCGCTGCCGCTGGGAGTCCGCGTAGGGGCCGGGGACGCCGGTGAGCGGCCGGCCGGCGAACAGCGCCAGCGAGCGGACCAGCAACTGGTGGGCGTTGTCCAGGTCTCCGGCACCACGTGCGGTCGTGGCCTCGACGGCGAGGTTCTCGAAGACGATGACGTCCAGGGCTTCGGCCGGGATGTGCAGGGCGTAGCCGTCTGCGACCGAGACCAGGAACTCGGCGGGACGGCGCACCTCGCGGCGGGGCTCGATGACCGTGCGCAGCCGGGAGACGTAGGTGCGCAGCGCCGCGACGGCCTGGGTGGGCGGTCGGTCGCCCCAGAGTCCGTCGACGAGGTCCTGGGTGGTGACCGGGCGGCCGGCGTGGAGCAGGAGCATGGTCAGGACGGCCTGCTGCTGCGGGGAGCCGAGGGCGAGCTGCCTGCCGTCGAGCCAGGCCTGGACCGGACCGAGTACCTGGAAGCGCAGCGCCGGAGCAGGCGGCGTCTCCCGAAACTCCATGTAGTCCCCCGATGGCCTGGTGTCGATTTCCCGGTAGGGCGCTCGGCGGTTCCGCCGTTGTGGTGGCTTCAGCTTAGGCGGGGGGCCGACTCTGCCGGACGGCACGGTCAGCCGCACGATGTTTATCGGACATTTAATCAACCCTACGATACTGACTCCGTGCCCGCGCCGAGCCGGTGGGGCACACGACATTTGATGACCGAAAGGCGGCCCGCCCATGGCCAACAACGAGAGCGCGACCCCCGTGTCGACCGAGCCGGCCGTCGAGGCCGTCGCCGGCCAGGCCGTCGAGGGCGCGATCGCGGCGACCCCGAACCCGGCCGAGTACACCGAGCCCACCGCCGACCACAAGGCCGACCTGCTGGACGACGAGTTCGGCGACGAGGGCCAGTACATCGTGGACGCCGAGAAGGCCGACGGTGCCGAGCCCGGCCAGAAGCGCGAGCCTCAGGGCATCATCGCCGCGCACCCGTAAGCGCGTCGATCAGCAGTTCCGGGGGGAACATCCGTGAAGCACTTCCGTCGCCTCGCGATCGTCGCCGTCTCGACGATCGTGGTGACCACCGGCTACCTCGTGACCGCCACCGGCGCCTCTGCCGGAATCATTGCCGGTCACCCGTAGCTCCACACGCCACCCGAGCGCCCCGCATCCCGCCACCGGCGGTGCGGGGCGTTCGCGCGTCGGGCCGCCGGTGGCCCTTCGCTTCTCGGGGTGGGATTCCTGGTGCCAATTCGGCACTGATATCGGCGGAAACCGCCCATGTGTATACGAGTTGATCTCGACCTTGTCGCGTTCACGAGTTGTACGGCCGCTGTCACCGGAGCCTTTGTCGAGAATGTCGGCAATTGCCTCCGGCACATGTCCGCACGGCCCTCCCCACGGCCCGCCCGCCGTCGCGGCGAGCGGCCCGTACGTGTACCCGGTGGCCGGAACTCGCCGTCGGGTTTGCCCCGCCGGGTGAGGGGTCAGGCCGCGTGGGCGGGGGCGGTCGGTGCCGGGTCGGCGCGGCCGGCGGGTCTGGTGGGGTCGGCCGGGTCGGCGTCGGCGGCGCCGGTGCTCCCGCCGTCGGCCGGGCCGGCCGGGGTGACGTGTTCGGGGCGGGCGGTCCACTCGCAACCGCCCTCGGGCGGGCGGAGGTAGTGCTCCCCGCCGATGGTGTCCATGTAGACGCCGGTGCGTCCGGTCCTGGTGTCGAGGACGGATTCCCCCACGCGCGGCCGGTAGGCCGCGGCGGCGCGCTTTCGGATGCTCACCGCGCTGCTCCTTGCTGCTCCGGTGCGGGCGCGGCGACGGTGGTGGCCGGCCCTGGTCGCTGTCGTGGCTTGGCTTTTTGGTTCGGCTCTGCTCTGCGACTACCCAGCATCTCTAGAGAAGCTAATATCTCTAGAGATGTCAACGGTCCAGCCGGTCCTATCGGCTTACCGGCGGCCGCGGGCGCGCCTACGATTTCCGAGAGGACGAGGGAGAAGGCGATGGTCGGCAGCAGCAGCGGCGAGAAGCAGCCCAAGTACCAACGGATCGCCGACACGCTGAAGGCGGCCATCGACGCCGGCGAGTACCGGGCGGGCGACCGGCTGCCCGGCGAGAACGACCTCATGGACGTCTACGGCGTGGCGAGGATGACCGCCCGTCAGGCACTCGGCGTGCTGCAGAGCGAGGGCATCGCCGAGGCCCGCCGCGGGGCCGGCGTCTTCGTCCGGGACTTCCGGCCGCTGCGCCGGCGCGGGATCCAGCGGCTCGCCCAGGGCCAGTGGGGCTCGGGCCGGTCGATATGGTCGGCCGACATCGACAACCGCACCCTGGTCGTCGACCAGGTGTCGGTCACCGAGCAGGGCGCGCCCGAGCACGTGGCCCGGGTGCTCGGCGTCGACCCGGGCGAGCCGATGTGCGTGCGGCACCGGCGCTTCGTCCTGGACGGCAAGCCGGTGCTGCTGTCGACCTCCTACCTGCCGGCCGGACTCGTGGCCGGTACCGCCATCACCCGTGAGGACACCGGTCCCGGCGGCACCTACGCGCGGCTGGCCGAGATAGGCGCCAAGCCGGTGCACTTCCGCGAGGAGGTCCGCTCCCGGATGCCGGCCGCCGAGGAGACCGCCCGGCTGGAGCTCTCCGCCGGCACCCCGGTGATCCTCATCTGCCGGACCGCCTTCGCCGACGAGGGCCAGGTCGTCGAGCTGAACGAGATGATCCTGGACGCGGCCTCCTACGTCCTGGAGTACGACTTCGACGCCTGACGCCCGACGCATTGACGCCCGACATCGGGTGCCCGGCACCGCACGCGGACGCGCCACCGCCCCGGGCGCGGACGGCGGCCGGGGCGGCGGGTCGCGGCACTGGGCCGCGGGGGAGCGACGGTGCGCGCTACTCCTTCGAGCGGACCCGCAGGCTCGTGATCAGCGGGCCCTCGGTGGTCTCGCGGAAGAAGTCGTTGCCCTTGTCGTCGACCACGACGAAGGCCGGGAAGTCCTCGACCTCGATCCGCCAGACGGCCTCCATGCCCAGCTCGGCGTACTCCAGGACCTCGACCTTCTTGATGCAGTCCTGGGCGAGGCGGGCCGCCGGGCCGCCGATGGAGCCGAGGTAGAAGCCGCCGTGCGCGGCGCAGGCGTCGGTGACCTGCTTGGAGCGGTTGCCCTTGGCGAGCATGACCATGGAGCCGCCGGCGGCCTGGAACTGGTCGACGTAGGAGTCCATCCGGCCGGCCGTGGTGGGGCCGAAGGAGCCGGAGGCGAAGCCCTCGGGGGTCTTGGCCGGGCCGGCGTAGTAGACCGGGTGGTCCTGGAGGTACTTGGGCATGCCCTCGCCGGCGTCCAGGCGCTCCTTGATCTTGGCGTGGGCGATGTCGCGCGCGACGACCAGGGTGCCGGTGAGCGAGAGCCGGGTCTTCACCGGGTACTTGGAGAGCTCGGCGCGGATCGCGGACATCGGCTGGTCGAGGTCGATCCGCACCACGTCGTCGTCGAGGTGTTCGTCGGTGGTGTCCGGCAGGTACTTCGCCGGGTCGGTCTCCAGCTGCTCCAGGAAGACGCCCTCGGCGGTGATCTTGCCCAGGGCCTGGCGGTCGGCGGAGCAGGAGACGGCCATCGCGACGGGCAGCGAGGCGCCGTGGCGGGGCAGTCGGACCACGCGCACGTCGTGGCAGAAGTACTTGCCGCCGAACTGGGCGCCGATGCCGATCTTCTGGGTCAGCTCGGTGACCTTGGCCTCCAGCTCCAGGTCCCGGAAGCCGTGGCCGGTCTTCGCGTCGCCGGAGGTCGGCAGCTGGTCCAGGTAGTGCGCGGACGCGTACTTGGCGGTCTTCAGCGCGAACTCGGCGCTGGTGCCGCCGATCACGATGGCCAGGTGGTACGGCGGGCAGGCGGCGGTGCCCAGCGAGCGGATCTTCTGCTCCAGGAACGAGAGCATGCTGGCCTCGTTCAGGATGGCCTTGGTCTCCTGGTACAGGTACGACTTGTTGGCCGAGCCGCCGCCCTTGGCCATGAAGAGGAACTTGTAGGCGTCGCCGTCGGTGGCGTAAAGCTCGATCTGGGCCGGCAGGTTGTTGCCGGTGTTCTTCTCGTCCCACATGGTCACCGGGGCCATCTGGGAGTAGCGCAGGTTGAGCTTCGTGTACGCGTCGTAGACGCCGCGGGCGACGGCGGCCTCGTCGCTCCCGGCCGTCAGCACGTTCTGGCCGCGCTTGCCCATGACGATCGCGGTGCCGGTGTCCTGGCACATCGGCAGGATGCCGCCGGCCGAGATGTTGACGTTCTTCAGCAGGTCCAGCGCGACGAAGCGGTCGTTGGGGCTGGCCTCGGGGTCGTCCAGGATGCGGCGCAGCTGGGCGAGGTGGGCCGGGCGGAGGTAGTGCGAGATGTCGTGCATCGCCTCGGCGGTGAGCAGCCGCAGGGCCTCGGGCTCGACCTGGAGGAAGGTCCGGCCGCCGGCCTCGAAGGTGGAGACACCCTCGGAGGTGAGCTTGCGGTAGGGGGTCGGGTCAGCGCCCAGGGGGAGAAGGTCGCTGTACTCGAAGTCCGGCGTGGGAGCCATGGGGGCGGTCCTTAGATATCCAGTGTTGCCAGTGTTCCGGCTGCGTCGGCGAAGCACCCTGGAGGGCGAGAGCACCCTCAAGGGTAGGACGCGCGGGAATCGCGCACGCGGGAAGGTCAGCCTGCGTGACCGGGGTCACCCACCGGTGGGGGCGGGGCTTGCCCGGTTGACTAGGCTGGGCCCGTGGAGAACTCGCCGTCGAAGGACCCGCAGGACCAGCGGATGGACGATCAGGGCCGGGGGGCCGTACCGATGACCAAGCCTGCGGCGACGCCGCCCGCCCGACCCGCGCACGCCCCCGTGGCGGAGGCCGAGATCCGGGCCTCGGACGCCGACCGCGAACGGGTGGCCGAGCTGCTGCGCGACGCCTACGCCGAGGGGCGGTTGGACGTCGAGGAGCACGCCGAGCGGATCGAGGCGGCGTACGGGGCCAAGACCCTGGGCGACCTCGTGCCGCTGACCCGGGACCTTCCGGTGCACAGCGGGATCTCCTTCGAGAAGCCGCCGCTGGGCGACCCGGCGGCGGCCCCGCGTCCGGACGGCCCGGTGCGGCTGCCGGCCCGCAACGAGGCGCCGACCATGCTGGCGGTCTTCGGCGGCTCGTCCCGCAAGGGCCGGTGGCGGGTGGGGTCGAACCTGCGCGCGGTGGCGATCTTCGGCGGGGTCGAGATCGATCTGACGGACGCCGTGTTCGAGTCGCCCGAGGTGGTGATCGACGTGGTGGCGATCTTCGGCGGGGTGGAGATCAAGGTGCCGGAGAACGTCAGCCTGCACGGCGGCGGCGTCGGCATCTTCGGCGGCTTCGACGTCAAGGAGCAGACCGCGGCGGACCCGTACGCCCCGGTGGTGCGGGTCAAGGGCGCCGCGGTGTTCGGCGGCTGCGAGGCCAAGCCGCGCCGGGGCAAGAAGCTCAAGGAGTGGGTGCGCAAGCAGCTCGGCGCCGACTGAGCCCGCGGGCCGGGCGGTCGGACGGAACGGTCCGGCGGGCCGCCGGGACGCATACGGAACGACGGACTCCGCCGCTCGGCGGCCGGTCCGGTGCCCGGCCGGGGACAACTCCCGGCCGGGCACTCGTCGTTGTGTCGGGTGCACGCTGTAGTCGGTTGCGTGCAGTGTGCATGAATCCTGGCGCCGTGGGGTAGTTCCTCTGGCACATCGCTTCTTGTACGGCTGCGTACCGGAGGCGGCCTGAGGCCGGCCCGGGTGTGAACGGGGACCCCGCAGCCGGGCAGGGGAGCGAGCATCCCCGTGTCCGAGAGCCTCGTCAGGAGTACGGCCGTGCTGCATCCGATCGAGTCCCGCACCACCTCCGCCGCCGCCCCGTCGCCGGCCGCCCCGTCGCCGGTCGGGCGGCCGTCCGCCGCCGCCTCGCCGGTGGTCGCGGCGCAGTTGCTGGAGCGGCCCCCGGCGCAGCCTGCGGGCGAGGACAGTCCGTGGCACACCGCCGCGGCCTGCCGGCGGGACGAGGTGGGCCTGTTCTTCGCGCCGTCCAAGGAGCCGACCGCGGCCCGGCTGTCGCGGGAGGAGCAGGCGAAGCAGGTGTGTGCCCGCTGCCCGGTGCTGCTGGACTGCCGGGAGCACGCGTTGGCGCAGCCGGAGCCCTACGGGGTCTGGGGCGGGCTGACGGCGGCCGAGCGCCGGGTGGTGCTGGCGCGGCGCCGCCGGCGGGACGTCGAGCTGTGCGAGCCGGTCCGGGTGCCGGGGGCGAGGGGCCGGATCGCGGGGTGACCCCGGCGCCGGGCCCGGCGTCGGCACGGGTCCTACGGGCCCGCACACGCCCGCGGCCTCGGCGAAGGGGGATTTCGCCGAGGCCGCGGGTTCGTCGTGGCTCCGTCGTGGTCCGGGCCGCCGGTGGGCGGCCCGGTCACGGGGTCGTTCAGTTGGCGCGGTCGAAGTCGATCGCGCTGTAGGCCCGCAGCTTGGACAGCCGGTGGGTGGCGTGGACCTCGCGGATGGTGCCGCTCTTGGAGCGCATGACCAGCGAGCTGGTGGTGGCGGTCTCCTGGCGGTAGTGCACACCGCGCAGCAGCTCGCCGTCGGTGATGCCGGTGGCGACGAAGAACACGTTCTCGCCGCTGACCAGGTCGTCGGTGCTGAGCACCCGGTCGAGGTCGTGCCCGGCGTCGATGGCCTTCTGCCGCTCGGCGTCGTCCTTGGGCCAGAGCCTGCCCTGGATCACGCCGCCCATGCACTTCATCGCGCAGGCGGCGATGATGCCCTCGGGGGTGCCGCCGATGCCCATGAGCAGGTCGACGCCGGTGCCCTCGCGGGCGGCCATGATGGCGCCGGCGACGTCGCCGTCGGAGATGTACTTGATCCGGGCGCCGGCCTCGCGGATCTCCTGGATCAGACCCTGGTGGCGGGGGCGGTCCAGGACGACGACGGTGACGTCCTCGACGGCGATGCCCTTGGCCTTGGCGACCCGGCGGATGTTGACGGCCGTCGGGGCGGTGATGTCGACGAAGTCGGCGGCCTCCGGCCCGGTGACCAGCTTGTCCATGTAGAACACGGCGCTCGGGTCGAACATGGTGCCCCGGTCGGCGACGGCCAGGACGGCGACCGCGTTGTTCATGCCCTTGGCCGTGAGCGTGGTGCCGTCGACGGGGTCGACCGCGACATCGCACTCGGCGCCGGTGCCGTCGCCGACCCGTTCGCCGTTGTAGAGCATCGGGGCTTCGTCCTTCTCCCCCTCGCCGATGACGACGACGCCGTTCATCGAGACGGTGGAGACGAGGGTGCGCATGGCCCGGACAGCGGCGCCGTCGGCGCCGTTCTTGTCGCCACGGCCGACCCAGCGGCCGGCGGCGAGCGCGGCGGCCTCGGTGACCCGGACGAGTTCGAGCGCGAGGTTCCGGTCAGGAGCCTCGGGCGCGACCTCGAGGGAGCTGGGGAGATGGTGCGGGTACTGCGTGGTCATCGTCGTTACCTCTCTGTACGCGACGGCCAGTAAGCGCCCGACTACTGCCTGGTCGAACGCCGTGGTGAGGGTCCTGCGATCGTATCTGCCCACGACATGACTGTCTGTGGCGCGGGTCCCTCCACGGACCGGCGGGGGCGGCTTTTGCCCCTCGGCGGGCCTCGGCACCCCGACGCGGCACCCCGGGTGCGGGCGACCGCGTCGGCATGAGTCACCATGTGGGGGTGGCTGGAGAGAGCAAGGGCATGAGGGGCCGGCAGACCGTACGGGACATGGTCCTGTCGATGCTGGCCGTCGGCGTCGTGGTCTGGGTCGGGTACCTGTTCCTGCCGCACGACGCGGACGGCGACGGGGTGCGCCCGGTGGACTACAGGGTGGCCGCGGCCAGCGCCAAGCGCGCCGCGCCGTACCCGCTGCTCGTCCCGGAGGGCCTGTCCCCGAAGTGGCGGGCCACCTCGGTGACGTACAACGCGGCGGCGACCAACAACGGCAAGGGCAACGCCTGGCACCTGGGCTTCGTCACCCCCTCGGGCCAGTACGCGGCCGTGGAGCAGAGCGACATCGCGCGTGACGACGTGCTCAAGGCGACGGTGGCCGGCGGCAAGCCGGACGGCACCGAGGACGTCGCCGGCCAGGCATGGGAGCGGGTGCAGGGCCCGAAGGCGCGGGCGATCACGTCGCAGACCGGCAGCGCCACCACCGTACTGACCGGCACCGCCTCCTACGAGGAGCTGGCGGAGCTGGCGCGGGCGCTGAAGTAGTCCGGTTCCCGCCCCCGGGGCGGAGATCTCCGCTCCGGGAGCGCCCGGCAGGGACGCGGAAGGGCCCCGCACGCGCTGGGCGGTTTCTAGGGGTCGTTGCAACACGTGGTCGGTTGTCTAGGCCGCGAGCAGTTTATGCAGGCGCTCGGCTGGGGTTTCCCAGCCGAGCGTTTTGCGTGGGCGGCCGTTGAGTTCGGCGGCGACGGCGGCCAGCTGTTCGGGGCTGTGGGCGGACAGGTCGGTGCCCTTGGGGAAGTACTGCCGCAGCAGGCCGTTCGTGTTCTCGTTCGAACCGCGCTGCCAGGGACTGGCGGGATCGCAGAAGTAGACCGGGATGTCGGTGGCCAGGGTGAACGAGCCGTGGGCGGCCATCTCGGAGCCCTGGTCCCAGGTCAGCGAGCGCACCAGGTGGCCGGGCAGGGTCTGGACGATGGTCACCAGGGCGTCGCGGACCTGCTCGGCGGTTCGGCCCTCGGCCAGGTGCAGGAGCATCACATAGCGGGTCGCGCGCTCGACCAGGGTGCCGATCGCGGATCCGCCGTCCTTGCCGATGATCAGGTCGCCCTCCCAGTGGCCGGGCACCGCCCGGTCCTCGACCTCGGCGGGGCGCTCGCTGATCATGACCATCGGGGTGACGAACCGCGGCTGGCGGCAGGCCGCTTGGCGGTGCGACTTGCGCCGGGCGCGTCCGGTCCGCAGGGCGGCGGCCAGTTCCCGGCGCAGTTCGCCGCGGCCTTGGACGTAGAGGGCCTGGTAGACCGTCTCGTGGACCACGTGCATCTCCGGTCGATCGGGAAACTGTGCACGCAGAGCCTGGCAGATCTGCTCCGGACTCCACTTCCTGCCCAGATGATGCTGAATGAAGTCCCGCAGTTCGGGGTTCTGGCCGATCTTGCCGGGCTTGGGTCGGGGCCGGCGGGCATCGGCCCGGGCCTGTGCGGCGTGCGGCCGGTATTGGCCGTTGACCGGGTGGCGGTTGCGCGCGATCTCGCGGCTGATCGTGGAGGGGCTGCGACCGAGCTCGGCGGCGATCTTGCGGATGGCGACCTTCTCCCGCAGCCGGTCTGCTATGTGGATGCGGTCGGCCTCGCGCAGGTACCGGGACGGACCGGAAGGCGGCACCTCCACATGGATGGGAGGTACCGCCTTCCTCTGCCCACCGGGCGAGTGATGGCCATTACGCCACTTCTTGCCGGTCCGGACGTTGACGCCGACGATCCGGCAGGCTTCCGTACTGCTGTAGCCCTGCTGCATGAGCCGGAAGTATGCCTCCCGCTCAGCGGTCAGTTTCCTGGTCCCCTGAGGCTTCCGGTCCTTGCGGATCTCGAAGTCCATCGCATCCCCTGAGCTGGGGTGTTGCAACGACTCCTAGAACCCAAGCTGCGTGCGGGGCCCTCGCGCCGTCCGGGCCCGGGGTCTCGGGGGCGGTCCCGGTCCGGACGGTGGTGCCTCGGGAGGTGGCGACTCAGACGGTGGTGACGACCTCGTCGAAGGCCAGTCGCGGCGAGCGCGGGTACCAGGCGTTCTCGCCCGGCTTGCCGATGTTCACCACGGCCAGCACCGAGTGCTCGCCGTCGGTGAAGAACTCCTTGTTGATGCCCTCGGCGTCGTAGCCGGTCATCGGGCCGGCGGCCAGGCCGGCGGCGCGCACGCCGATGATGAAGTAGCCGGCCTGCAGGGCGCCGTTCATCGCGGCCGAGGCCTCGCGGACCGGGCGCTCGCTGAAGTAGCTCTTGGCGGCCGGGAAGTGCGGGAAGACGGTCGGCAGCTCCTCGTGGAACTCGTTGTCCACGGCGAGGATCGCGGTCAGCGGGGCGGCGGCGGTCTTGGCCTTGTTGCCCTCGCCGAGGTGCTGGACCAGGCGCTCGCGGCCCTCGGCCGAGCGGACCAGGACGACGCGCAGCGGCTGCTGGTTCATCGCCGTCGGGCCGAACTTGACCAGCTCGTAGATGGCCTGGATCTGCTCGTCGGAGACCGGCTCGTCGGTGAAGGAGTTGGCCGTGCGGGCCTCGCGGAACAGCAGGTCCTGGGCGGCGGCGTCGAGAACCAGGGCGTCGGTGGTCATAATCAGTGCACCTCGGGGGAGGAAGAAGCTGGGGGGTCGTCTTGTTGTGCCGACCGGCCGCAGCCGGTCAGACGTTCCCAACATGGGTGAACATTCAACTGTTCCCCGAGGTGAACGTGACCTGCGTCACCCCCGCGGTGGAGCGTCCTCCTCGGCGGCCAGCGCGGCGTCCAGCCGGGCCCGCGCACCGTCCAGCCAGCGCTGGCAGACCTTCGCCAGCTGCTCGCCGCGCTCCCACAGGGCCAGCGACTCCTCCAGCGAGGTGCCGCCGTTCTCCAGCTGCCGGACCACCTCCAGCAGCGCGTCCCGCGCGTGCTCGTACCCCAGCGCGTCGTCCGCGGTCGGCGCCTCCACGGCCGCTGCCGCCGTGCTCTGCTCCTCGTCTGCCATGGGAGCCAGCCTAGGGGGCCGGACCGACAGCGTGCCCGCCCCGCCCGCCGCTGTCGTCCGACGAGCCGCCCGCCGCTGCCGCTACCGTCCGTCCGCCGCGCCGCCGTCCGCGGTGACGTCGAAGCCGCCGCCCGCCACCCGGGCGTGCAGCCCCTCGCCCGCCGCGACCTGCGCCGGATCGGTCACCACCGTGCCGTCCCGCCGCTGCAGCACCGCGTACCCGCGCTCCAGGGTGGCCGCCGGGGAGAGCGCGACCACCCTGGCCAGGGTGTGCCCGAGATCGCTCTGCGCGTGCTCCAGCCGGTGGTTCAGGGTGCGCCGGGACCGCTCCAGCAGCCCGGCCACCTCCTGACCCCGCCCGTCCAGCATCCGCTGCGGCGCGGCCAGCACCGGCCGGCTGCGCACCCCGTCCAGCCCGTGCCGCTCCCGCTCCACCCGGGCCAGGACGTACCGCCGCGCCCGGTCCCGCAGCTGCCGGACCTTGGCCAGCTCCTCCCCGACGTCCGGAACCACCCGTTTGGCGGCATCGGTGGGCGTGGAGGCGCGCAGATCGGCGACGAAGTCCAGCAGCGGCTGGTCCGGCTCGTGGCCGATCGCGCTCACCACCGGCGTCCGCGCGGCCGCGACCAGCCGGACCAGGCCCTCGTCCGAGAACGGCAGCAGGTCCTCGACGCTGCCGCCGCCCCGGGCCACCACGATCACGTCCACCTCGGGGTGCTCGTCCAGCTCCCGGACTGCCTCGCTCACCCGCTCCACCGCGCTGACGCCCTGCACCGGGACGTTGCGGATCTCGAAGCGGACGGCGGGCCAGCGCCGCCGGGCGTTCTCCAGGACGTCCCGCTCCGCCGCCGAGCCGCGCCCGGTGACCAGCCCGACGCACTGCGGCAGGAACGGCAGCGGCTTCTTGCGGTCCGCCGCGAACAGGCCCTCGTCGGCCAGCCGCCGCTTCAGCTGCTCCAGCCGGGCCAGCAGCTCGCCCAGACCGACCAGCCGGATCTCCGAGGCCCGCAGCGAGAGCTGGCCGCGCGCCGCGTACCACTCCGGCTTCGCGTGCACGATCACCCGCGAGCCCTCCTGCACCGCGTCCGCGACCTGGTCGAAGACGGAGCGGAAGCACGTGACCGTCAGCGAGGTGTCCGCCTGCGGGTCGCGCAGCGTCAGGAACACCACGCCCGCGCCCGGCCGTCGGCTGAGCTGGGTGATCTGTCCCTCCACCCAGATCGCGCCGAGCCGGTCGATCCAGCCGCCGATCAGCGCGGAGACCTTGCCGACCGGGAGCGGCGCTTCGGGGGAGCTGGGGTTGGCCATGCGTACGAGACTAGCGACGCCCGCGGACAGCGGAACCGCTCCGGGCGGCCACCACCAGCAGGCCGACCGCCAGCCAGACCAGCCCCACCACCTGCGCCGAGCCGGCCGCCTCGGCCACCACCGCGCCGATCACCAGCACCCCCAGCACCGGCACCACCAGGTGCCGGGCCCAGTCCCGCGAGCCGTGCCGCACCAGGTACCAGCCGACCACCGAGGCGTGCAGCAGGGCGAACGCGGTGAGCGCGCCGATGTCCACCACCGAGGTCAGCCGGTCCAGCCCGTCGTCCCGGTCCGCCGCCCAGACCGCCGCCACCAGGGTGATCCCCGCCGACACCAGCAGCGCCCGGCGCGGCACCGCCGAACCCGGGTCGACCGCGCCGAGGAAGCGCGGCAGCCGCCCGTCCCGGCCCATCGCGAAGAGCAGCCGCCCGGCCGCCGCCTGCCCGGCCAGGGCGGCGAAGGCGGCGCCGACCGCCTTGCTCGCCGCGACCAGCACCTGCAGCCAGTGCCCGACCGAGCCCTCCACCGTGTCGTAGAACGCCGACCCCTGCGCCGCCGGGTCCGCCGCCAGCTGCTCCGGGGAGAGCGGCTCCAGCAGCGCCGCCAGCCAGGTCTGCGCCACGAACAGCAGACCGGACACCACCAGGCACCACAGGACCGCCCGCGCCACCGCCGCCGAGGCGCCGACCGCCTCCTCGACGAAGGTCGCGATCGCGTCGAAGCCCAGGTAGGACAGCACCGCCACCGAGACCGCGGAGAGCACGGCGGACGCCGAGAAGCCGCCGACCGCCGTGAACGGCGTCGCCCAGCCGCGCTGCGCGCCGTCCCGCACCAGCACCACCGAGGCCGCGACCACGAACACCGCCAGCACCGCCAGCTCCGCCACCAGCACCGCGAAGCCCACCACCGCCGCCGTCCGCACCCCGGCCAGGTTCAGCGCCGTGGTCACCAGCACCGCGAGCGCCGTCCACACCCAGCGCGGGACGTCCGGCACCAGCGAGTGCAGCGCGATCCCGGAGAACAGGTACGCCACCGCCGGGATCAGCAGGTAGTCCAGCAGCGCCATCCAGCCGGCCAGGAAGCCCGCCCCCTCGCCGAGCCCGGCCCGCGCGTAGGCGTACACCGAACCGGTCCGGGGCACCGCCCGCACCATCTGCGCGTACGAGACCGCGGTGAAGCCCATCGCCGCGGTGGCCACCAGGTAGACCGCCGCGACCGCGCCGCGGCTCTTGGCGTCGAGTACCCCGAACACGCCGACCGGCGCCATCGGGGCGATGAACAGCAGCCCGTAGACCACCAGATCGCGGACGCCGAGGCTGCGCCGCAGCTCACCCCGGGGCCCGCCGTCGTCGGGTCCGTCCGGCCCGGCTCGCTCGCTCATAGCTTCCACATTTGAGCACCCGGGACCGGTCCCGACGGGAACGCGACTCCCGTCGGCGCGGCTCCCCTCCGCCCGTACGATGGAGCCATGTCCTCCAACACCGCGCAGCGCCGTGTCCTGCTCGCCGCCCCCCGGGGCTACTGCGCGGGCGTCGACCGCGCCGTGATCGCCGTCGAGAAGGCCCTGGAGCAGTACGGGGCGCCCATCTACGTCCGCAAGCAGATCGTCCACAACAAGTACGTGGTGCAGACCCTGGAGAAGAAGGGCGCGATCTTCGTCGACGAGACGGAGGAGGTGCCCGAGGGCTCGATCGTGGTCTTCTCGGCCCACGGCGTCGCGCCGGCGGTGCACGACGAGGCGCGGGCCGGCAAGCTCGCCACCGTCGACGCCACCTGCCCGCTGGTGACCAAGGTGCACAAGGAGGCCGTGCGCTTCGCCGACGAGGGCTACGACATCCTGCTGGTGGGCCACGAGGGCCACGAGGAGGTCATCGGCACCATGGGCGAGGCGCCGGACCGGATCCACCTGGTCGACGGCGCGGAGGATGTCGCCAACGTGCAGGTCCGCGACGAGTCCAAGGTCGTCTGGCTCTCCCAGACCACCCTGTCGGTGGACGAGACCATGGCCACCGTCGGCGAGCTCAAGCAGCGCTTCCCGCTGCTGGTCAGCCCGCCCAGCGACGACATCTGCTACGCCACCCAGAACCGCCAGGTGGCCGTCAAGCAGATGGCCCCGGAGACGGACCTGCTGATCGTGGTCGGTTCCAAGAACTCCTCCAACTCCGTCCGCCTGGTCGAGGTCGGTCTGGAGTACGGCGCCAAGGCCGCCCACCTGGTGGACTTCGCCGAGGAGATCCACGAGGAGTGGCTGACCGGCGTCACCACGGTCGGCCTGACCAGCGGCGCCTCGGTGCCGGAGATCCTGGTCGACGGCGTGCTGGAGTGGCTGGCCGCCCGCGGCTACGACGAGGTCTCCACCGTCAAGACCGCCGAGGAGCACCTGATCTTCTCGCTGCCCAAGGAGCTCCGCCGCGACCTGCGCGCCGAGGCCGCGGGCAAGCTGTAGCGCGTCCGAGCACGGGGGAGGGCCCGGTACCCCGACGGGGTGCCGGGCCCTCCCCCGTGCGGGGCCCGGCGGGCTCTCGTAAGTTTTGTGGACAGCCAGGCACAGTCATGCACAGCCTGTGGACAACGTTCGGGCGGAGGGCGGTCGAGATGACGGCGGTATTCGGTGTGGACATCGGCGGATCGGGCATCAAGGGTGCCCCCGTCGACCTCGCCCGGGGTGTGCTCGCGCAGGAGCGGCACAAGGTCCTCACCCCGCAGCCCTCCGCGCCGGAGGCGGTGGTCGACGCCGTCCGCGAGGTGGTCCGCCACTTCGACCACCAGGGGCCGGTGGGCCTGACCTTCCCCGGCGTGGTCGTCGACGGGCACACCAGGACCGCCGCCAATGTCGACAAGGGCTGGATCGGCCTGGACGCGGCCGGCCTGTTCCGGGAGGCGCTCGACCTGCCGGCCGTGGTGCTCAACGACGCCGACGCGGCCGGCTTCGCCGAGACCGCCCACGGCGCCGGGCGGGGCCAGGAGGGCGTGGTGCTGGTGCTGACCTTCGGCACCGGCATCGGCAGCGCCCTGTTCGTGGACGGCACGCTGGTGCCCAACACCGAGCTGGGCCACCTGGAGCTGCGCGGCAAGGACGCCGAGCGGCGCGCCTCCTCGGCCGCCAAGGAGCGGCACGGGCTGAGCTGGGGGCAGTGGGCCGGCCGGGTGGACGAGTACCTGGACCTGGTGGAGATGCTCTTCTCGCCGCAGCTGATCGTGATCGGCGGCGGGGTGAGCCGCAAGCACGAGAAGTTCCTGCCGCTGCTGCGCGAGCGCGGCGCCCGGGTCGTCCCGGCGGAGCTGCGCAACGACGCCGGCATCGTCGGCGCGGCCATGGCGGCCGCCCGCGCCTCGGGCTGAGCCCGTCCGCCGTCCCGCGCGTCGAGGGGTGTCGAGGGGAGGCCACCGGGAACGGCGGCCTCCCCTCAGCGCGCGCGGTGGATCCGGCGCTGGGCCACGAACCGGGCCAGCACGATCGCCGCGGCCAGCCCGGTGCCGGTGAACAGCCAGCCGGCCCGGGTGGCCAGATTGGTCGCCAGCGCCACCACCTGGGCCGTCACCCCGGAGGAGGTGACCGGGCCGAACAGCAGCAGCGAGGCCGCGAAGGCGATCGGCCCGCTGATCGGCGCGGCCAGCAGGTCGGCGTACCGGACCCGGACCGCCAGCTGGAAGCAGACCAGCAGATAGCCGAGGCCGAACAGCGGCCCCAGCCCGCCGAAGACCAGCCGGTCCAGGCCGGCCACCGTGATCGTCGCCGCCAGCGCGGCCACCCCGGCGCCGACGGCGGTCAGCCTGGTCGGCCGGCCGCTGCGCCGCCGCCCGTACAGCCGCCCCGCCATCCGGGCCCGCAGCACGGGCGGGCCGGACACGGGGCGTAGTCGGGAACCGGGTTCGGCGCCCCGCCCCGCCGTCCGTCCTGAGGTCTTGCCGCCCGACTTCCCGCCCGACTTCCCGGAGCCCTTGGCGGGGGCCTTCCCGGCGGGGCGGACGGCCGGTCCGCCGGTGCTTCCGGGGGCGCGGCCCGGCCCGGGGACGGCGGCCCCGGCCGCGCCGTTCGGCGGTCGGCGTCTGGGCCCTGGCGGCTGGGTACGGATGCTCTGCTCCACCCGCCCAACGTACGGTCCGATCATCGCCACACTGTGTAATGGGCCGTCGGGGCTTGTTCCGTGTCTTCGGACGGAGTATTGGTGTGACCGACGTCCGATCACACCCGGGGGAGCACATGACCAGCGGATTCACCTTCGAACGCCTTCACCACGTCCAGCTCGACATCCCGGCGGGGGCGGAGGACGAGTGCCGTGCCTTCTGGCACGGCGTGCTCGGCATGACGGAGCTGACGAAGCCCCCGGTGCTGGCCGCGCGCGGCGGCTGCTGGTTCCGCGGCGGCGGGGTGGAGGTGCACCTCGGGGTGGTGCCGGAGTTCCGGCCGTCCCGCAAGGGGCACCCGGGCTTCCAGATTCGCGACCTGGACGCCCTCGCCGCGCGGCTGGCCGCCCACGGCCACGAGGTGGTCTGGGACGACCACCTGCCCGGGCACCGCAGGTTCCATTCCAGTGACCGGCTGGGCAACCGCCTGGAGTTCCTGGAGCCCTCGCTGGCGGCGGCGGACGCCTGACCCGCTGCCCGTAGACTGGGGGATCGGCCCGGCGAGCGGGCCGGCCCAACTCCTCCAAGCCCCCGGGACTGCGCTTCATGTCGCTCACGATCGGAATCGTCGGCCTGCCGAACGTCGGCAAGTCGACCCTGTTCAACGCCCTGACCAAGAACGACGTGCTGGCGGCCAACTACCCGTTCGCCACCATCGAGCCCAACGTCGGCGTCGTCGGCGTCCCGGACGCCCGGCTGAACAAGCTCGCCGAGATCTTCGGCTCGCAGCGCATCCTCCCGGCGACCGTGGACTTCGTGGACATCGCCGGCATCGTGCGCGGCGCCAGCGAGGGCGAGGGCCTGGGCAACAAGTTCCTCGCCAACATCCGCGAGTCGGACGCGATCTGCCAGGTCGTGCGCGCCTTCACCGACCCGGACGTGGTGCACGTGGACGGCAAGGTGTCGCCCAAGGACGACATCGAGACCATCCACACCGAGCTGATCCTGGCCGACCTCCAGACCGTCGAGAAGGTCCTGCCCCGGCTCCAGAAGGAGGCGCGCCTCAAGAAGGAGACCGCCCCCGTCCTGGCCGCCGCCGAGGCCGCCCAGGCGGTCCTGGAGACCGGCAAGACCCTCTTCGAGGCCGGCTTCGACACCGCCCCGATCCGCGAGCTGCACCTGCTGACCGCCAAGCCCTTCCTCTACGTCTTCAACGTGGACGAGGCCGAGCTGGCCGACGAGGACTTCAAGCAGGCCCAGCGCGAGCTGGTCGCCCCCGCCGAGGCGATCTTCCTCAACGCCAAGATCGAGTCCGAGCTGATCGAGCTGGAGGACGACGAGGCACTGGAGCTGCTCCAGTCCATGGGCCAGGAGGAGCCCGGCCTCGCCACCCTCGCCCGGGTCGGCTTCAACACCCTCGGCCTGCAGACCTACCTCACCGCAGGCCCCAAGGAATCCCGCGCCTGGACCATCAAGAAGGGCGCCACCGCCCCCGAGGCGGCCGGTGTGATCCACACCGACTTCCAGAAGGGCTTCATCAAGGCCGAGGTCATCTCCTTCGCCGACCTCGTCGAGACCGGCTCCCTCGCCGAGGCCCGCTCCAAGGGCAAGGCCCGCATCGAGGGCAAGGAATACCTCATGCAGGACGGCGACGTCGTGGAGTTCCGCTTCAACGTCTGACCGGCAGGTGCGCGGGTCGAAGAGGGTCGGACTTCCCGGAGTCCGGCCCTCTTCCCGTCTCGTCGACCTGGCCGGCTTCCCCTGCGAGTGGTACCGTATCCGGTACCACTCGCCGAAGGGGGTACGTGCCGTGTCCATCACCGCGAGCGAGGCCCGCAAGGATCTCTTTCCGCTGATCAAGAAGGTCAACGAGGACCACGACGCCATCGAGATCGTGTCCAGGCACGGGAATGCCGTGCTCCTTTCCGCCGAGGACTACGCCGCCCTGCGTGAGGGCTCGTACCTCCTGCGCTCGCCGGTGAACGCGCGTCGGCTGCTCAGGGCGTACGAGAACGCCCTGAGCGGCACCGGGCTTTCCGAACACGCGCTCATCGACCCCGGCTCGGCCGATGCCGGGCAGGGTGCTGAGTGAGGCTCGTCTTCGAGGAGGGCGGCTGGGAGGACTACACGTCCTGGCTCAAGAGCGATCGCAAGATGCTCGCCCGGATCAACAGGCTCATCGAGGACGTCCTGCGGGACCCCTTCGCCGGGATCGGCAAGCCCGAGCCGCTGAAGTACCACCTGCCCGGGGCCTGGTCCCGCCGGATCGACGACGAGCACCGCCTCGTCTACCTGGTCACGGACCGGGAGATCGTCGTCCTGGCGGCCCGCTACCACTACTGATCCGACCCCACGTCCGCATGCCGCCCGGCCCGCTGCACCAGCGGGCCGGGCGGTGGTGTTTTCGGTGGGACCCGTGGGGCTGGGCTTGTCAATGGTGCTGGCGGGGCTTGACGGGTGCATGAGAGCGGCTGGTTGACTGGGTGTCACATTGATCGGAGCGGGTGGGGGACTGATGGAGAACGTGGCGGGCAACAGGCCGAGTCGGCGGGCGGTGCTCGGTGGGGTGGCCGGGGCCGGGGCTGTGGTGATGGTGTCCGGGGCGGGGGCCTCGGCGGAGTCGGCGGGGCGGCGGAACCCGGTCGACCAGGCGGCGGTGGACGCCGCGGCGGCGCGGCTGGACGGCGAGCTGGTCGCGCTGCGGCGGGCGCTGCACGCGAACCCGCAGACCACGGGCCAGGAGACGTACGCCGCCGGGGAGGTCGCGCGGCGGCTGCGGGCGGCGGGGCTGGAGGTGACCACCGGGGTCGGCGGGAGCACCCTGCCGGACGGGACGGCGGTGCCCGGGAACGGTGTGGTCGCGGTGCTGCGCGGAGCGCGGCCGGGTCGGACGGTGGCCTACCGGGCGGACATGGACGCGGTGCCGGGCGACGGGATCATGCCGCAGAAGAAGGGGCGGCCGGCGGCGCACGCCTGCGGGCACGACATCCACACTGCGGTCGGGGTGGGTGTCGCGCTGACGCTGGCCCGGCTGCGGCAGCGGTTGAGCGGCACGGTGGTCTTCTTCTTCCAGCCGGGGGAGGAGGGCCTGGTCGGTGCCCGGGCGATGATCGCGCAGGGGTGGCTGGAGCGGACCGGGGTCGAGGAGATCCACGCCCTGCACACCGGTCCCTACCCGGTCGGCGGGTTCGCCGTGACGCCGGGCAGCGGGCTGCCGGGCCAGGACTGGGTGAACATCGCGCTCGGCGGCCCGGACGCGGCGTCGGCGGCGGCCCGGCTGGCGGGCGAGATCACCGCGCTCGGCACGGTTCCCCTGCCGCAGGACCCCGCTGCCCTGGAGGCCATGGTCCGGGACGTGCGGACGCCGGACGGGCCGCTGGCCCGGTTCCTGGTGACCGGCGCGCGGGTGGCGCCGGCCCCGGACGCGGAGGGGCGGCCGGTCGTCGAGGCGAAGTTCCGGTGCTGGCCGCCGGAGCGGGACGCCGAGGTGCGGGAGGAGATCCGCCGGCTGGCGCAGACGTACCCCGGGGCGGTGGTCGGCTACCCGCGGGACCCGTTCCCGGCGCTGCTCTGCCCGGCGGACGCGGCGAACGCGCTGGCCCGGCGGCTGCGGTGCGAGTTCGGCGCCGGCGCGGTCACGGTGAACCGCACCGCGTTCCCGTTCAACGGGGAGGACTACGCGCTGTTCCTGGAGCGGGTCCCGGGCACGTACACCTTCCTCGGCGTGCGCACGCCGGGGGCCGGGATCGAGACGAGCTACCCGCACTACGAGACCTTCGAGCCGGACGAGCGGGCGATCGGCTTCGGGGTCCGGGCGATGGCGGGCTGGCTGGCGGACCGCGCCCGCCGCTGAGACGGGGCAGGGCGGCGGGACAGGTCGGAGTCGCGGAGTCGAGGGCGGGGCCGGTGCCGGGTGGGCACCGGCCCCGCCGTCCGTGATCAGGCGACGGTGACGGTGAGCGTGCCGTCCGGGCCCGCGGTGACGGTGACGGACTCCAGGGTGGCGGCGTGGGCCGAGGGGCGGTGGCCGACCGCGCGGGGGCCGATGCCGACGACCGGGACGCCGGCGGCGCGGGCGGCGGCGATGCCGGCCCCGGAGTCCTCGAAGGCGAGGCAGTCGCCGGGGGCGAAGCCGAGTGCGGCGGCGCCCTTGAGGAAGCCCTCGGGGTCGGGCTTGCTCGCGCCCACGGACTCGGCGGTGATCAGGACCTGCGGCAGCGCGAGTCCGGCGGCGGCCATCCGGACCCGGGCGAGCGGGGCGTCGGCGGAGGTCACCAGGGCGTGCGGCAGACCGGCCAGGGCGGCGAGGAACGCGGGGGCGCCGGGGACGGGGACGACGCCCTCGGTGTCGGCCCGCTCGGCGGCGAGCATCCGCTCGTTGTCCGCGAGGTTGAGCTCCGCGGGGCGGTCGGGCAGCAGGACGGCCATGGTGGCGTGGCCCTGGCGGCCGTGGGCCGTGTGCAGCACCTCGGCCGGGTCGAGGCCGTGCTCCCGGGCCCAGCGGCTCCAGCAGCGTTCGACCACGGCGTCCGAGTCGACCAGGGTGCCGTCCATGTCCAGCAGCAGGGCGCGGGGGGTGAAGGTCGTGGGCACGGGGCGGCTCCGTCCGGGAGGAGGCGGCGCGCGAAAGTGCGAGCCGATTGTTCAATAAGGATACAAAAGATCGCCCCGGATGCCGCTGCCGGGTCTCAGCCCGGCAGGTGCGCGTTGACCGCGCGGGCCTCCTCCGCCAGCTCCGGCAGCTCGACCACCTCGATGCCGGCCGCCTCCAGCAGCCCGGCGCCCCGGGTCTCGGCGACGAAGGTGGACGGCTCGCGCCAGGCCACCACCACCCGGGGGACGCCGGCCGCGATCAGCAGTTCGGCGCACGGCACCGGGCGGGAGGCCCGCTGCCCGCAGGGCTCCAGCGAGCTGTAGACGGTCGCGCCGCGCAGTCGGGGGTCGCCGGCCGGGAGCTTGGCGAGGGCCGCCTCCTCGGCGTGGTTGTGGCCGTCCACCTCGCGGCTGTGGCCCTCGGCCAGCACCGTGCCGTCGGCGGCGACCACCACCGCGCCGACCGAGAACGCCGTCCGCGAGGGCGGGCAGTGGCGGGAGAGCTCCACCGCCCGGCGCAGGAAGGCGAGGTCGGCCTCGGACGCGGCGCCGGGCTCGGTCACGGGGTGCGGCTCGGTCACGGTGCGGGCTCCTTCGGGGCGTACCTGAGCAGGACGACATCGCCCACCGTACGGGCCTCCAGCAGCCGCATCCGCCTGGTCGGGCCGCCGGGGAAGTCCGCCGGGCCGACGAACCGGGGCGCGCCCGGCTGCCCGACCAGGAGCGGGGCGACCGCCAACTGGAGCTCGTCCGCCAGCCCCTGGGCCAGGAACTGGGTGTGCACCCCGCTGCCGCCCTCGACCATCAGCCGCCGCACCCCGCGCGCGCCGAGGTCGTCCAGGACCGCGCCCAGGTCCACGGCCGGGCCGAGCGCGACCACCTCGGCGAGCCCGGCCAGCTCGGGGCGCAGCACGGCGGCGCCGGTGTCCGTGGTGTAGGCGAGCCGTTCGCCGCCGGTGTGCCAGAACCGCAGCGAACGGTCCAGTCGGCCGCTCGCGCTGAGGGTCACCTTCAGCGGGTACGCGGGCCGTCCGTCCGCCGCCCGGGCGGCCCGCCGGCCGGGGTCGTTGACCAGCAGTCGCGGGTTGTCCGCGCGCAGGGTGTTGCCGCCGACCAGGACGGCGTCGGCGGCGGCCCGTTCGGCGTCCACCCGGTCGAAGTCGGCCGGGCCGGAGAGAAGCAGCCGCTCGGGCGAGGCGTCGTCGAGGAAGCCGTCCAGGGACATGGCGGCGCTCAGCAGGACGAAGGGGCGGGGGCCGGGCATGGGGCGAGCCCTTCACGGTGCGGTCGGTCGGGTGTGCCGTCCACGGTACGGCCCGGGACGTCCTGCAGCCGGTCGGGTGACCACCATATGAGACGAATCTTCTCGGGATCCGGGACGAGGAGTAGCGTCGGAGGCGTCGAGGAAACGGCCGATCCCGAGGGGGAGATCACCATGACCGCACCGAAGAACGCCGTCTACACCCATGGCCACCAGGAGCCGGTGCTGCGTTCGCACCGCTCCCGGACGGTCGAGAACTCCGCCGCCTATCTGCGGGACCACCTGCGGCCCGGGCAGGCCGTGCTGGACATCGGCTGCGGCCCGGGCACCATCACCGCCGACCTGGCCGAACTGGTCGGCCCGACCGGCCGGGTGGTGGCCGCGGACGCCTCGGCCGAGGTGCTGGAGGAGGCCGCCCGGTACGTCGCCGGGCGCGGGCTGTCCAACGTCGTGTTCGAGGTCGCCGACGTGCACCGGCTGGCGTACGCGGACGGGGAGTTCGACGTGGTGCACGCCCACCAGGTGCTGCAGCACGTGGCCGACCCGGTGGGGGCGCTGCGGGAGCTGCGCCGGGTCACCGCCGAGGGGGGCGCGGTCGCCGTCCGGGACGTCGACTACGCCAGCATGACCTGGTACCCGGAGGTGCCCGAGCTGGACCGCTGGCTGGAGCTGTACGAGCGGATCGCCCGGCACAACGGCGGCGAGCCGGACGCCGGACGGCGGCTGCTGTCCTGGGCCCGGGAGGCCGGATTCACCGAGGTCGCCGCCACGTCGAGCACCTGGACGTACGCGACGCCCGAGCAGCGCGCGTGGTGGGGCGGGCTGTGGGCCGAGCGGATCACGGACTCCGGCATCGCCCGGGCCGCGGTGGCCCAGGGCTTCGCGGACGAGGCCGAACTGGCCCGGATCGCGGCCGGGTGGCGGGAGTGGGCGGCGGCGGGGGACGGGTGGTTCGCGATGCTGCACGGGGAGGTGCTGGCCCGGCGCTGACACCGGGGCCGGACCCGGTACGGGCGGTGCGGTGCGGGGGTCGTTCGTGGGGCGGGAAAACGCGGGTGGGTGTTCCACCTGATCCGGTAGAGTCGCGCGCCTGTTCCCGTACCCGACGGGCCACCGGGCTTCGTCCGCGGGCACCCCGGGTCGTCCTGCCGAGTTGCCGCCCGCCGCCCGCGGGCCGGGGGAGATCGCACGTGTCCAAGCCCGAGTCCGACGCTGCCGTCGTTCCGGCGCCCACGCCCGAGTCCGACGCCGCTGCCGTCCCGGCGCCCACGCCCGGGCCGGCCACCGGGCCCACGCCCGAGTCGGGGCCGGCCACCGGGCCCACGTCCGAGCAGGCCCCTGTCGGCGCGCCCGAGCCGGCCGCCGCACCGTGGACGGCCCCCGCCCCGGCGGCTCCGCCGTTCCCGTCCGTCGCGGCCACCTCGGCCGAGGCTCCCGCCGCCGGCCCGGTGCCGCCCGCCGCCGATCCCTGGGCGGCCCCCGCCGACGTGCCGCCGCCGCGCGTCCCGGACCCGGCCGACCCGGCCGCGCCGCAGCCGACCGGCTGGGCCGCCGTCACCCCCGCCTCCCAGAGCGGCTTCCAGCCCGGCTTCCCCTACCCGGCCGCCCCCACCCGCACCAACGGCTTCGCGATCGCCGCGCTGGTCACCTCCCTGTTCTGCCTGTGGCCGCTGGCGCTCGTCTTCGCGGTGGTCGCGCTGGTCCAGATACCCCGGCGCAATGAGAAGGGCCGCGGCCTGGCGGTCTCCGGCCTGGTCGTCGGCGTCCTGTCGCTGATCGTCTCCCTGATCGCGTTCATCGGGCTGGCCGCGCTCGGCTTCGACGAGGAGCGGTACGCCGACTCCCGGCACGGGCCGAAGGGCTCGGTGGCCGTCAACGACCTGCGGGTCGGCGACTGCTTCGACCAGCCGCCGCTCAGCGGGGACCCCGGGTCCACCAGCGTCTACTGGGTCCGGGTGGTGCCCTGCACCGCGCCGCACCACGCCGAGGTCGCCGGCACCGTCGTCCTCCCCGGCCAGGACGGCCAGTACCCCAGCCGGAAGGAGTTCGGTGACGGTGCCGAGAAGCTCTGCGGCCCGGTGCGGGACGAGTACGCGCTCGACTCCTGGCTCGTCCCCGAGGGGATGGAGGGGTACTACTACTACCCGAGCGTCCGCGGCTGGACGACCGGCGACCACCGGGTGACCTGCACCTTCCAGGACGAGCAGCGGCCGCACACCGGCAGCGTCCGCACCGACCGGACCAAGATCACCCAGGCCCAGCGCGCCTACCTGGACGCGGTGCTCGCCTACAACAAGGCGCTGCTCGCCGAACCGGACCTGGACGTCGACGTGGCGCCCGCCAAGTACCGCGAGTGGGCGAAGTCGATGGCCGCGGCCTGCCGCAAGGAGGTCGCCGAGCTGTCGGCCAACGGGACCGACTGGCCGGAGGCCGCCAGGCCCAAGCTGATCGAGCTGGGCGCGCTCAAGCTGGACGCCGCCAACGCCTGGGACACCGCGGCCAAGACCATGGACCCCGACGCCCTGGAGCGCGAGGTCGGCAAGGCGGACGCGCTGTCCGTCAAGAGCGGCAGGCTGGCCGTGGACATCCGGCGCGCGCTGGGGCTGTCGACCGGCGAGCAGGCCTCGGACATCCGGGCCTGAGCCCGGCTCCGGCTCCGGCGCCGGCTCCGGAGGAGGCTGGTCCGACCACCGCCTAACCGGCTGTTAACAGCCCCCGTACCGGCCGGTAGCGAACGGGGCGTAGTGTCCCGTGCAGCCCCGCCCCGACCCGACCCCCACGCGGGCCGGGGCCGGGGCCCCTCCACATCGGCACGCACGGGTCCTAGCCTGGGCGCATGGACACCTTTCGGGTGATGCGGCAGGACGACAACGGTCAGCGCTTCCGGGTCGTCGGGGGGATCGAACGGGAGGCGGCGGAACGGCTCGCGGCCGAGTTCGAGGCGCGCGGCCACAAGCAGCTGTACTGGGTCGAGGCGGAGCCCGCCGGGGACTCCCGGGCACGCGGGCCGCACGCCTGAACCGCACGCCCGAACCGCACGCCGTAGGGTCGGGGTCCATGGACAAGGCCATGGACCCCGCGGGGGAGAACCGGATCGTCGTCGGCGGCGCGCTGATCCACCGGGGGCGGGTGCTCGCCGCGCGGCGCAGCACGCCCGCCGAGGTGGCGGGGCGCTGGGAGTTCCCGGGCGGCAAGGCCGAACCCGGTGAGACCGAGACCGAGGCGCTGGAGCGCGAGCTGATGGAGGAGCTGGGCGTCCGGGCCCGGGCGCTCACCCGGCTGCCCGGTGCGTGGCTGGTGCGGCCCGGTCTTGAGCTGCGGCTCTGGGCGGCCGAACTGCTCTCCGGCGACCCGCTCCCGCTCCAGGAGCACGACGAGCTGCGCTGGCTCGGAGCCGGTGAGCTGGCCGAGGTCGACTGGCTGGACCACGACCGCGAGGTCCTGCCCGAGGTCGCCCGCCTCCTCACCGCCACCTGAGGGTCGCCTCCTGGGCCCGCCTCCGCCTTCCGGCCCTGCCGCGCGGCGTGCCCCGAGGCGCGACGCGTGGCGTGCTGCCCCGGCAATCCGAAAGGCCGACGCGCCGGGCGGGATAGCCTTGGTCCTGCTGGGTATGTCACTTTTCGGCACCATTCGTCACCATCGGTGAGCCGCCCCAGCCGGCGACGCCGATCCCGAGCAGAGCCGGAGGCCGCGTCGGTGTCGAGGACCGGGAACGGCGGCGGGGGAGCACGCCGGGCGGGCACCGGGGGGAGCGCCGCCGCCCGCGCCCGGCTGCGCCGCGGCGCGGACCGCGCGACGGCGGCCACCAGGGGCGGCACCGGGGGCGTGCACCCGCCCGCGGTCCGGCCCGCGCAGTCCCCGGCGGCGGCCGACCCGGCCGACCGGGCCGGCGCCCGGGGCCGCCCGGGAAGACCGTTCCCCGGTGGGCCGCGCGCCGTCCCGGAGACGGCCGGCCCCGGCTCCGCCCCCGGCCCCGGCGGGACGGCCGGCGGCAGCCTCTTCGACGTGGTCAAGGTGGCCATCGCGATCCTCGACACGGCCGGCCGCGTGACGCTCTGGAGCCCGGCCGCCGAGGAACTGCTCGGCTGGCCCAACGAACTGCTGGTCGGCCGCCGGATCGACGAGCTGATCCCCGACGAGGACCAGGTGCTCCGGATCCGGGCCGCGATCCAGGACACCCTGCGGCACGGCCGCTGGTCCGGCCCGGCCGAGCTGCGCGACCGGGAGGGCGTCCCGGTGCTGGTGGACGCCCGGATCTCGCTCCTCGTCGACGGCGACGGCAACCCGTTCCTGCAGGTCAACCTGGCCGAGGCGGCGGCCGTCCGGGCGGTGGAGCGCGACCTCGCGGTGCGGGACGCGCTCTTCGAGCAGTCCCCGCTGGGCATCGCGATCCTCGATACGGAGCTGCGCTACACGGCCGTCAACCGGACCCTCGCCGAGATGAACGGCGCCGCCCCGGAGGACCACGTCGGCCGCACCACCGGCGAGACCCTGCCCGAGCGCGCCGCCGACGAGATCACCGCGATCCAGCGCCAGGTACTGGCCACCGGCGAGCCGGTCATCGACGTCACGCTCGCCTCGCCGGTCACCGCCCGCTCCGGGTACCGCTCGATCTCCTACAGCCGGATGACCGACCGCTCCGGGCGGGTCCTCGGCATCTCCGGCACCGTGATGGACGTGACCGAGCGTTATCGCGCGGTGGCCAAGGTCGAGCACGCCCGGCGCCGGCTGTCGCTGCTGAACGAGTTCGGCTCCCGGGTCGGTGACCTGCTGGACGCCTCCCGGATCGCGCAGGAGCTGGCCAGTGCGGTGGTTCCCAGGCTGACCGACCACGCGGCCGTGATCCTGCTCCAGGCCGTCGCGCACGGTGACGATCTGCCCCGGCACGGCCACGACCGCCGCACCTCGCTGCTCCAGCTCGGCACGGCCTCCGTGCAGGACGGCCCCGAGGTCGAGGTGATGCTGCGGCGCGGCGCCCGGATCACCTTCGCCGAGGACTCCGCCTGCGGCCGGGTGCTGCGCACCGGCGTCCCCGAGCTGCTCTCGGGCGCCGACCAGCTGAGCGACATCACCTACGCCGGCGACCCGAAGATGCAGGCGGCGTACGACCTGGGCGTGCACTCGATGCTGGTGGTGCCGCTGCGGGCGCGGGGCATCGTGATCGGACTGCTGCTGGTCAGCCGGGCCGGCTACCGCGAGGGCTTCGACCGGGACGACCTGGCGTTCACCGTCGAGCTGGCGGACCGGGCGGGCTCCTCGCTGGACAACGCCCGGCTCTACGCCCGGGAGCGCACCGCCGCCCTCACCCTCCAGCGCACCCTGCTGCCGCAGCAGGTGCCGCAGCCCACCGGCGTCGAGGTCGCGTACCGGTACGTGCCCGGCAGCAGCGGCACCGAGGTCGGCGGCGACTGGTTCGACGTCATCCCGCTGCCCGGCGACCGCACCGCGCTGGTGGTCGGCGACGTGATGGGGCACGGTCTGCGGGCCGCCGCGACGATGGGGCGGCTGCGCACCGCCGTCCGGGTGCTGGCCGCCCTGGACCTGCCGCCGGACGTGCTGCTGCGGCACGTCCACGAGCTGGCCGACGACCTCGCCCAGGGGCCGGACGAGGCCCTGCTGGCCACCTGCGTGTACGCGGTGTTCGACCCGGCCACCGCGACCCTGACCGTCGCCAAGGCCGGCCACATCCCGCCGGTGCTGGTGGTGCCGGGGGAGGAGTCGGACGGGCCGACCCGGACCGGCGGTCCGCTGCCCGGCGGCGCCGGCCGGATCCTGGAACTGCCCTCGGGCGCCCCGCTCGGGGTCGGCGGGGTCCCGTTCGAGTCGGTCGAGCTGAAGATCCCCGAGGGCAGCCTGCTGGCGCTGTGCACCGACGGCCTGGTGGAGTCCCGGGACAAGGACCTGGACGTGGGCCTCGGCCGGCTGGTCACCGTGCTCCAGGAGCCGTACGCGTCGATCCAGGCGGCCTGCGAGGCGGTGCTCGGCACCATGGAGCAGGGCCGGGAGCCGGACGACGTGGCGCTGCTGCTGGCCCGGCTCGGCCACGGGCAGGCCGGCACCCCGACGGCGGGCTGGACCCTGCCCGCCGAGCCGACCGCCGTCTCCCGGGCCCGCCGACTGGTCCGCGCGACGCTGGCCGAGTGGGGCGTCGAGCAGCTCACCGACACCGCCGAGCTGTTGGTCAGCGAGCTGGTCACGAACGCCGTCCGGTACGCGAGCGCGCCGATCGGGGTGCGGCTGACGCTCGGCGAGACGCTCCTGGTGGAGATCTCCGACCCGTTGCCGGACCCGCCCCGGGAGCGGCACGCGGCCGAGGCGGACGAGGGCGGGCGCGGGCTGGAGCTCGTCGCCCGGCTGGCCCTGCACTGGGGCGCCAGGGCCGAGGGGATGGGCAAGGTGGTCTGGTTCGAGCAGGCGCTGCCCGGCACTCCGGGCGCGGAGTAGAACGCCCTGCATATGCCACCGGAGGGCCTCGGGGGAGCGCGCGCCCCGGTAGGGGGCGCGAGCGTGGCATTGTGGTTGCGCGGGCGGTAGGACAAAAACCTTCGCCCGATCTGATGTTGTGATGTTGAGGGCGTGTGAACGTACCCCTCGATGATGAATACTCGGTCTTCTCGACATCCGGACGGTCGCGGGTTTGGAGGGGTCGGTCCGTTGAACAGCACCCCGGCGCGCAATGCGCCGAGCAGCAGCGGTCATGCCGCTGTACCCGGGCAGGCCGGTGCCCAACACGTGCCGGCCCCCGCCCACCGGTCGCCCGCCCCCGTCCGGGCCGCGCGCCCGGCCGCCGAGGGGCAGCGCTGGGGCGCTGGGGATCCGGGCTCGATCTACGACTACATCCGGGTCGCCACCTTCGCCATCGGCCCGGACGGCCGGATCAGCCAGTGGAGCGAGCGGGCCGCCGAGTTCTTCGGCGTCACCGCCGTCGAGGCGGTCGGCGCCGATCCGGTGACCACCTTCGTGCCGCGCGAGCTCTGGCAGCGCGGCCGGACCAGGCTGGAGCGCACCCTCGCCGGCGAGGAATGGGTCGGCACCGCCCCGTACCGGCACGCCGACGGCGGCGAGGGCCTCGCCGAGCTCTACCTGATGCCGGACAGCGCGCTGCCCACCGCCGGCGCCACCTGTCTCGCGGTCGACCTCGGCCGGCTCCGCCGGATCGAGACGGATCTGGCCGCGTCGGAGGCGGTTTTCGGCCAGACTCCGACCGGCTTCGTCCTCTTCGACGACCGGCTCCGCCTCCAGCGGGTCAACGACGCCTTCGCCTCCGGAATGGGCCTGGCGCCCACCGACCTGGAGGGCCTCACCCCGCACGACATCTTCCCCGGCGCCGAGGCCGACCGCCTCACCGCCGCCCTGCGCAAGGTCCTCGCCAGCGGCGAGCCCGTCTTCGACCTGCGCTTCCACGCCGCCGTGCCGACCCGCGAGGGCAACCGGCTCTGGGCCGTCTCGCTCTACCGCCTCAACGGCGCCGCCGGCCAGCCGATGGGTGTCGCCGGACAGGTCTCCGACGTCACCAGCCGGCACGTCGCCGAGCGCGAGGCCGACGGCGTCCGCCGCAACCTCGCGCTGCTCAACGAGGCCAGCGCCCACATCGGCTCCACCCTCGACCTGGAGACCACCGCCAAGGAACTGCTGGACGTCGTCGTCCCGCCGTTCTGCGACCTCGCCACCGTCGACCTGTACACCGCCCTGCTCTCCGGCGAGACCGTGCCCAGCGCCGGCCGGCTCGGCGACACCGTGCTCACCGACGGCAGCGGCGAACTGCGCCGGGTCGCCGTCTCCAGCGTGGTCGGCGGCGCCTCCTCGGTGCTCGGCTCGGTCACCGGCCTGCCCATCGCCGAGGCCGGCGGCACCCTCTGCTACCCCCGCCGCTCCCCGCACGCCCGCGCCCTGCGCACCGGCCGCAGCGTCGTCCCCGAGCCCGGACCGGACCCGCTGCTGCGCTCCACCCTGATCGTCCCGCTGGTCGCCCGCGACCAGGTGCTCGGCCTGGTCCAGCTCTCCCGGGCGATCGGCAGCGAACCCTTCGACGCCCGTGACGTCGCCATCGCCGAGGAGCTCGTCGCCCGCGCCGCCGTCTGCATCGACAACGCCCGGCTCTACCGCCGCGAGCACGAGCGCGCGCTGATCCTCCAGCGCAGCCTGCTGCCCCCGGGCAACCCGGCCGCCAGCGGCCTGGAGATCGCCTGCCGCTACCTGCCCAGCAACAACAACACCGAGGTCGGCGGCGACTGGTTCGACGTCATCCCGCTGCCCGGCAACCGCACCGCCCTGGTCATCGGCGACGTCATGGGCCGGGGCCTGCGCGCCGCCGTCGCCATGGGCCAGCTGCGCACCGCCGTCCGCACCCTCGCCATGCTCGACCTCGACCCGGCCGAGGTGCTCACCGCCCTGGACGAGATCGCCCGCGGCCTCGGCGACGACACCGCCCCGGCCGCCCGGTCGACCCCGTACGGACGGCTCACCTCCACCGCCGACGAGGAGGCCCGCGAGGTCTACCTGGCGACCTGCGTCTACGCCGTCTTCGACGCCGTCACCCGGCGCTGCGTCTTCGCCAACGCCGGCCACCTCCCGCCGGTGCTGCTCAGCCCCGGCGAGAGCGCCCGGATGCTGGACGTGCCGCCCGGCCTGCCGCTCGGCGTCGGCGGCGAGCCCTTCGAGGAGGTCGAGCTGACCCTGCCGGACGGCGCCGTGCTCGGCCTCTACACCGACGGCCTGGTGGAGAGCCGCAAGCACCAGCTGGACGAGGGCCTGAAGGCCTTCCGCACCGCGCTCTCCGCCGAGGGCAAGGGCCTGGAGGACCTCTGCGACCACGTCCTCGGCGAGCTCAACCCGCACCACGGCGAGGACGACATCGCCCTGCTGATGGCCAGGGTGCACGCCTTCCCCGCGGACGCCGTCGGCCAGTGGTTCCTGCCGCCCGAGCCCACCTCGGTCGCCAAGGCCCGCGAGGCCGCGTGCAGCTGGCTGCTCGCCCGGGGCCTGGACGACCTGGTCGACACCACCGAGCTGCTGGTCAGCGAACTGGTCACCAACGCGCTGCGGCACGGCCGGGGCGAGATCCGGCTGCGGCTGCTGCGCGACCGGACCATGGTCTGCGAGGTCTGGGACGACGGCTACGCCCAGCCCCGGCAGCGGCGCGCCCACGAGACCGACGAGGGCGGGCGCGGCCTGCAGCTGGTCAGCCTGCTCGCGGAGCGCTGGGGCAGCCGGCGCACCCCCAAGGGCAAGATCGTCTGGTTCGAGCTGGGGCTCTAGCGGGGCCGCCCGGGCCCGGGCGGCCGTACCGCCGATCGGGTGCCGAACCCGGTCGGCCGCCGTGTCGCCGCCGCCGGGAGCCGGGCGGCGGCGTTCCATGGCCGCCATGCGCGCCCGCCTCCCCGTCGCAGCCGCCGCGCTGCTGCTCGCCCTCGGTGCCACCTCCGGCTGCCTCGGCGGTCCCGGCCCGGCCGCCCGCACCGCCCGGACCCCCGACCCCGCGCCGCCCGCGCCCGCCGTCGTCACCGGCGACGTCCGCCCGCCCGACCGGGCCGCCGTCCGCGACGGCGGCGCCCTGCGCTGGGCCGTCGACGCCGTACCGGCCACCCTGAACGTCTACCAGCCCGCCGCCACCGCCGACTCCGCGCTGCTGGCGCACGCCCTCTACCCGGCGCTGTTCCGGCCGGACGCGCACGGCGAGTGGACCCCCGACGAGGACTACCTGACCGCCGCCGAGGCCACCCCGCCCGGACAGCTGCCCCAGGTGGTCACCTACCACCTCGCCCCGCGCGCCGTCTGGAGCGACGGCACCCCGCTCTCCGCCGCCGACTTCGTCGCCCAGCGGGCCGCGCTCTCCGGACTGGACCCCGCCTACAGCGCCGTCCGGCCCGCCGGGTACGCGGACATCGACTCGATCGTCCAGGGCGCCGACCCGCGCGAGGTGAAGGTGACCTTCCGGCAGCCCTACGGCGAGTGGCGCGC
The DNA here is from genome assembly GCF_036010405.1 of Kitasatospora purpeofusca. Taxonomy (NCBI): domain Bacteria; kingdom Bacillati; phylum Actinomycetota; class Actinomycetes; order Kitasatosporales; family Streptomycetaceae; genus Kitasatospora; species Kitasatospora purpeofusca. The sequence continues at coordinate 5,850,494 of NZ_CP108561.1, forward strand.
CCTGTTCGACCCGCTCTACCCCGCCGCCGAGACCGCCACCGCCGCCGCCTTCGGCCGCCCGCTGGCCGGCGGCGCCGCCCACCCGACGGCCGGCCCCTTCCGGGTGTCCGGCTACGACCCGGCCGCCGGCCGGGCCACCCTGGTCCGCGACCCGAACTGGTGGGGCGAGCCGGCCAAGGCCGACCGGATCGACTTCCTGGCCACCCCCGCCGAACGGCGCGGCCCCGAGCTGGCCGAGGGCACGCTGGATGTCGCCCCGCTCACCACCGCCGTCGACCGCGCCGGCGCGGACGCCGCCGAGGCGGTCCGCCGGGCCGGCGCCCTGCCCGGCACCACCCTGCACCGGGCCGCCGGGACCGGCCTCGCCCAGCTGACCCTCAACGCCGCCCGCGGACCGCTCACCGACCCGGCGCTGCGCCGCGCCCTGGCCCGCGCCGTCGACCGGCGGCACGCCGCCGACGCCGCGCTCACCCCGCTCGGCCTGCCCGCCGCACCCCTCGGTCACCACCTGCTGACCGGCGACCAGGCCGGCTACCGGGACAACGCCGACGCGCTGGGCACCGCCGACCCCGGGCGGATGCTGGACGCGGCGGGCTGGCGGCGGCCCGCCGACGGCGGCACCCGGGCCAGGGACGGCCACCCGCTGGCCCTCACCCTGCTGGTCCCGGCCGGCTCGGCGACCCTCCGGCGGGCGGCCGACGCGGTGGCGGCGGACCTGGGCACGGCCGGGGCGGCCGTCCGGGTGGCCGAGGCCCCGCCGGACGCCTTCGTCCGCGACCACCTGGCCACCGGGGACTTCGACCTCGCGCTGTTCTCCTGGCCGGCCGGCCCCGGCCCGGCCGGCGAGCAGCGGCCCGTCTACGCCAAGCCCCGCCCCGGCCCGGACGGCACCCCGGTGCCCGGCAGCAACTACGCCCGGGCCGGTACCGAGGAGATCGACCGGCTCTTCGACCGCGCCGCCGCCGAGCCCGACCCGGCCGCCCGCCGGGCCCTGCTCCAGGAGACGGATGTGCGGATCTGGCAGCTCGGCCACTCGGTACCGCTGTTCCAGCGCCCCGAACTGGTGGCCGTCCGCGACGGCCTCACCGGCGCCGGGGTCTGGGGCTTCACCCGTCCGCAGCTGCGGGACATCGGCTGGTCGGCGGGTTGACCGGGGCCCGGAACCCGGTGGCCGGAGAGCCACCGACTTGTGATCTTGCTCCCCCGGACGGCTCCCGTTTCGGTCGAGCTGGGCGGTTCCCCGTACGATAGGAGGAAGCCGTGGCATGTCCTGCCCGGCGGGTGGACCGGTAGTAGCAGGCGGAACGGGCGGCGGCGATCAACAGGGATCGCCGGTCGGCGTCACGCAGCCGGGCGCCGTAACCCACGATTCCGGGAGAATCCGCTCAGCATGCCCACGCGCAATGACATCCGCAACGTTGCCATCGTCGCTCACGTCGACCACGGCAAGACCACCCTGGTCGACGCCATGCTGAAGCAGGCCGGCGCCTTCGCCGCCCACCAGCACCTCGACGACCGGATGATGGACTCCAACGACCTGGAGCGCGAGAAGGGCATCACCATTCTCGCGAAGAACACCGCCGTCAAGTACCACCCCAAGGAGGGTGGCGCGCCGATCACGATCAACATCATCGACACCCCCGGCCACGCCGACTTCGGTGGTGAGGTCGAGCGCGGCCTGTCGATGGTCGACGCGGTCGTGCTGCTCGTCGACGCCTCCGAGGGCCCGCTGCCGCAGACCCGCTTCGTGCTCCGCAAGGCGCTGACGGCCAAGCTGCCGGTCATCCTCTGTATCAACAAGACCGACCGCCCGGACTCCCGGATCGACGAGGTCATCAACGAGACCTACGACCTCTTCCTGGACCTCGACGCCACCGAGGACCAGATCGAGTTCCCGATCGTCTACGCCTGCGCGCGTGACGGCGTCGCCTCGATGACCAAGCCGGAGAACGGCACCGTGCCGCCCGACAGCGACTCGCTGGAGCCGTTCTTCTCGACCATCCTGCAGCACGTGCCGGCCCCGATCTACGACGAGGACGCCCCGCTCCAGGCGCACGTCACCAACCTGGACGCCGACAACTTCCTCGGCCGCATCGCGCTCTGCCGCGTCGAGCAGGGCGAGCTGCGCAAGGGCCAGCAGGTCGCGTGGATGAAGCGGGACGGCTCGGTCCAGCAGGTCAAGATCACCGAGCTGCTGATGACCGAGGCGCTCACCCGCAAGCCGGCCGAGGTGGCCGGCCCCGGCGACATCTGCGCCGTCGCGGGCATCCCGGAGATCATGATCGGCGAGACCCTGGCCGACCTGGAGAACCCGGTCGCGCTGCCGCTCATCACGGTGGACGAGCCGGCCATCTCGATGGTCATCGGCACCAACACCTCGCCGCTGGTCGGCAAGGGCGGCAAGGGCCACAAGGTCACCGCCCGCATGGTGAAGGACCGCCTGGACCGCGAGCTGATCGGTAACGTCTCGCTCCGCGTGCTGCCGACCGAGCGTCCGGACGCCTGGGAGGTCCAGGGCCGCGGCGAGCTGGCGCTGGCCATCCTGGTCGAGACCATGCGCCGGGAGCTCTTCGAGCTGACCGTCGGCAAGCCGCAGGTCGTCACCAAGGTCATCAACGGCAAGACCCACGAGCCGGTCGAGCGGATGACCATCGACAGCCCCGAGGAGTACCTCGGCGCCATCACCCAGCTGATGGCGACCCGCAAGGGCCGTATGGAGACCATGACGAACCACGGCTCCGGCTGGGTCCGGATGGAGTTCATCGTCCCGTCGCGCGGCCTGATCGGCTTCCGGACCCAGTTCCTGACCGACACCCGCGGCACCGGCATCGCGCACAGCATCTTCGAGGGCCACGAGCCGTGGTTCGGCGAGCTGCGGATGCGCAACAACGGTTCGCTGGTGGCGGACCGCGCGGGCGTCGTGACGCCGTTCGCGATGATGGGCATCCAGGAGCGCGGCACGCTCTTCGTCGAGCCCACCACCGAGGTGTACGAGGGCATGATCGTCGGCGAGAACTCGCGTCAGGACGACATGGACATCAACATCACGAAGGAGAAGAAGCTCACCAACATGCGTGCCGCTTCCTCCGACACCACCGAGAACCTGGTGCCGCCGCGCAAGCTCTCGCTGGAGCAGTCGCTGGAGTTCTGCCGCGAGGACGAGTGCATCGAGGTGACCCCGGAGACCGTGCGTATCCGTAAGGTCGTCCTGGACCAGAAGGAGCGCGGGCGTACCGCTTCGCGCGCCAAGAAGGCCTGATTCCGGCCTTCTGAGCTTCTCCGGCCGTGCTTCGGCCGGAAACCGTCGCCCCCCTTTCCGATGGAGAGGGGGGCGAACTTTTTCAACAACTCGACGGTGCCGGCACAGGTATAAACCGAATAGCGCTTACCACGTCAAGGTGTCCGCTGAGCGAACGTGACAGTCCGTCATTCATGACGACTGTCCGTTTGATGCCTGTCTGAGTATGTCTCTTATGTCCGATTTTCGAAACTTACCGACCGTTCATGTGACCTAATTGAGATCGGCAGTGGTCACTTTCGTGTCCATGGGTGACACATAGTTGGTGCAGTCAGGCTCGGGTCAAGGGTTAACGCGCAGGGGTGCGCGCCGAAACCACGAGCGCGGACGGCACAGCGGACCTGGTAACAACCGACCGCGGTGCTCTCCTCGTTGGAAAGTCGAATTCAGGAGGCATCCCCCCATGCGTGGTGCAACCCAGACCAAGTGGCTCGTGGCAGCGACCGCGATCGCTCTCGCGGCGACCGCCTGCAGCACCAGCTCGAAGAGCACCGACAAGGCTGCCTCCGGCGGCGGCACCATCGCCGTCCAGCTCGGTGAGCCGCAGCACGGTCTGATCCCGCAGAACACCGCGGAGTCCGAGGGTGCCGAGGTGCTCGGCGCACTGTTCGCCGGCCTGATCGAGTACGACACCAAGACCAACGAGCCGAAGCTGCGCGTCGCCGAGTCGATCGAGTCGCCCGACAGCAAGCTGTGGACGATCAAGCTGAAGGACGGCTACACCTTCCACAACGGTGAGAAGGTCACCGCGCAGTCCTTCGTGGACGCGTGGAACTGGGGCGCCAACCAGGACAACGCGGCCGAGGGCCTGCCGTTCTTCGCCAAGATCGAGGGCTCCGAGGACCTGGCCCCGGGCAAGGACAAGAAGCCGGCCACCGACAAGCTCAAGGGCCTGACGGTCGTCGACGACAAGACCTTCACCGTCGCGCTGAGCGCCCCGTTCTCCCAGTTCAAGACCATGCTGGGCTACAACGCGTTCTACCCGCTGCCGAAGGCCTTCTTCCAGGACAAGAAGACCTTCGAAGAGGCCCCCATCGGCAACGGCCCGTTCCAGATGGACGGCAAGTGGGAGCACAACCAGCAGATCAAGATCAAGCGCTATGACAACTTCCCGGCCTCCGACGGCAAGGCGAAGCTGCAGGGCGTGACCTTCAAGATCTACGACAAGCTGGAGACGGCGTACAACGACCTGCGCGCCGACAACATCCAGGCGACCGACAAGCTCCCGATCTCGGCCATGGGCACGGTCAAGGGCGAGTTCGGCGACCGCTACATCTACAAGCCGGAGTCCGGCGTCGGCTACATCGGCTTCCCGATCGCCACCAACCCGGCGACCTACGGCAAGCCGGAGGTCCGCAAGGCGATCTCGATGGCGATCGACCGCGAGGCGATCACCAAGACGATCTTCTCGGGCACCCGCGTCCCGGCCGACGACTTCGTCAACCCGCTGATCCCGGGCTACCGCAAGGGCGCCATGGGCGACGCGGCGAAGTACGACCCGACCAAGGCCAAGGCGCTGTGGGACTCCGTCGGTGGCGTCCCGAACAACACCATCGAGCTGGGTTACAACGCCGATGGTGGCCACAAGGAGTGGATCGAGGCCGTCGCCAACCAGCTGAAGAAGAACCTGGGCGTCGAGGTCACCACCAAGCCGTTCGAGAAGTTCGGCAAGATCCTGGACGCGCTGGGCGAGAAGCAGTACTCCGGTGCCTTCCGCATGGCGTGGTCGATGGACTACCCGTCGATCGAGAACTACGAGCGTCCGATCTTCTCGAAGGTCGCGATCGAGAACGGCTCGAACTACGGCGGCTACGTCAACGAGAAGTTCGAGTCGCTGCTGGACCAGGCCGACCAGGCGAAGAGCCCGGAGGAGGGCCTGAAGCTGTACCAGCAGGCCGATGACGTCCTCATCCAGGACCTGCCGTACATCCCGGTCTACACCTACATGTCGTCCGCGGCGTACAGCAAGAAGATCAAGAACTTCGACACCGACGCCCAGGGTCGCATGAACCTGGACGAGGTCGAGCTCGCCGGCTGATCCGGTTAATCAGACGATCGGGGGCGGGCGGACCGGACTACAGTCCGGGTCCTCCCGCCTCCCTTCCTTGTCCGAAAGTGTGGAGGTCTGATGGGCCGCTATGTGATCCGCCGACTGATACAGGCGATCCCTGTTCTGATCGGTGCGACGTTCCTGATCTACTGGCTGTGCTTCAGCCTGCCTGGTGACCCGGTACAGGCGTTGGCCGGCGAGAAGAAGGCCGACCCGATCGTGGCGGAGATGATCCGCCAGAAGTACCACCTGAACGACCCGTTCCTGCTCCAGTACTGGAACTACATCACGGGCGTCTTCCAGGGGAACCTGGGTGAGAGCCTGACCGGTCGCCAGGTGAGCGACATGATCAGCGAGGCGTTCCCGTTCACCGTGAACCTCGCCATCGTGGCTTTTGTCATCGAGGCGATCATCGGTGTGCTGGCGGGCGTCATGGCGGCCCTTCGCAAGGGCAAGTTCCTGGACCAACTGGTCCTCATCAGCACGCTGTTCGTGATCTCGATCCCGGTCTTCGTCACCGGCTTCGTGCTCCAGCTCGTCCTCGGCGTCAAGTTGAAGAACGACTACGGCATCGAGATCTTCTCCGTCTCGTTCAATGAGGAAGACGGGCTGCGCGGCTACCTGCTGCCGGCCTTCGTGCTGGCCTCGACCTCGCTCGCGTACGTCGCCCGACTGACCCGCACCAGCCTGATGGAGACGATGCGCGCGGACTACGTCCGCACCGCGGTCGCCAAGGGTCTGAAGAAGCGCCGGGTCATCGGTCGGCACGCCCTGCGCAACGCGCTGATCCCGATCGTCACCTTCCTCGGTGCCGACCTCGGCGGTCTGATGGGCGGCGCGGTCATCACCGAGAAGATCTTCAACATTCACGGCATCGGCGGTCTGCTCGCCCAGGCCGTGTACCAGAAGCAGGGCACCATCATCGTCGGCGTCGTCACGCTGCTGGTGATGATCTACCTGGTCACCACCCTGCTCGTGGACATGCTGTACGCCGTGCTCGACCCGAGGATCCGCTATGAGTGAGACCATCACCAAGGGCGCCGAGGCCCCTTCCGGGGACAACACCCCCAAGTCCTCGCCGGAGAAGAAGCAGAAGCCGGAGCGCGTCGCCAGTCTCTGGTCGGACGCTCTGCGCGACCTGCGCCGCAACCCGGTCTTCATCATCGGCGCAGTGCTGGTGTCGTTCCTGATCGTCCTGGCCGTCGTGCCGGGCTGGTTCACGGACGGGAGCCCGTTCGACAACAACGCGTGCGACCTGGCCGACTCGCTGAAGCGCCCGAGCGCCGAGCACTGGTTCGGCTTCGACGTCCAGGGCTGCGACATCTACACCCGTACGGTGTGGGGTGCCCGCAACTCGATCATCGTCGGTGTCCTGACGACCTCGATGGTCACGCTGGTCGGTGCCCTCCTCGGCCTGCTGGCCGGCTGGAAGGGCGGGATCGTCGACTCGATCCTGTCCCGTTTCACCGAGATCTTCTTCTCGATCCCGCTGCTGCTCGGCGGCATGCTGATCATGTCGATGCTCGGCAAGGGCAACGCCTGGACCGTCTCGGTCGTCATGACCGTGCTCGGCTGGCCGCAGATCTTCCGCATCATGCGCGCCTCGGTGCTGGCCAACAAGAACAACGACTACGTGATGGCCGCCCGCGCGCTCGGCGCCGGCGCCGGCCGGATCACCTTCCGGCACATCCTGCCGAACGCCATCGCGCCGGTGATCGTCGTGTCCGCGATCTCGCTGGGTGTCTACATCGGCGCCGAGGCCGCCCTGTCCTACCTGGGCATCGGCGTCCAGCCGCCGGAGATCTCCTGGGGCCTGATGATCAGTGACGCGTCGGTCCGCTTCCTCGACGCGCCGCACGTCCTGCTCTTCCCGTCGGCCGTACTGAGCGTCACCGTACTGGCCTTCATCATGCTCGGCGACGCGGTCCGCGACGCCCTCGACCCGAAGCTCCGCTGAGAGAAGAGGTGACGACCCGATGACCACCGTGATCGAGAAGAACCAGAAGAACGGCCGCCTGGAGGTTGGCACCCCGCTGCTGGAGGTCAAGGACCTCCACGTGGAGTTCCACACTCGGGACGGCGTCGCCAAGGCCGTGAACGGAGTCAACTACTCCGTCGCCGCCGGTGAGACGCTGGCCGTGCTCGGCGAGTCGGGCTCCGGCAAGTCGGTGACCGCCCAGACCATCATGGGCATCCTCGACATGCCGCCGGGCAAGATCAGCCAGGGCCAGATCCTCTTCCGCGGGCAGGACATGCTCGCGATGAAGGAGGAGGACCGCCGGCAGATCCGCGGCCAGAAGATCGCGATGATCTTCCAGGACGCGCTGTCCTCGCTGAACCCGGTGATGACCGTCGGCGCGCAGCTCGGCGAGATGTTCCGGGTGCACCGCGGCTCCTCCAAGAAGGAGGCCCGGGAGAAGGCCATCGAGCTGATGGAGCGGGTGCGCATCCCCGCCGCCAGGCAGCGCGTCGGCGACTACCCGCACCAGTTCTCCGGCGGTATGCGCCAGCGCATCATGATCGCCATGGCGCTCTCCATGGAGCCGGACCTGATCATCGCGGACGAGCCCACCACCGCCCTGGACGTCACCGTCCAGGCCCAGGTGATGGACCTGCTCGCGGAGCTCCAGGCCGAGTACAACATGGGCCTGATCCTGATCACCCACGACCTCGGCGTGGTCGCCGACGTCGCGGACAAGATCGCTGTGATGTACGCCGGACGGATCGTCGAGACCGCCCCGGTGCACGAGCTGTACGCCAACCCGGCGCACCCGTACACCAAGGGCCTGCTCCGCTCGATCCCGCGCCTGGACCAGAAGGGCCAGGAGCTGTACGCGATCAAGGGCCTGCCCCCGAACCTGCTCAAGGTTCCGGCCGGCTGCGCGTTCAACCCCCGCTGTGACGTCGCCACCGACCTGTGCCGCACGGACATCCCGAAGCTGCACCAGGTGAGCGACAAGGACGGCAAGGAGCTCACGGGCCGCCGCAGCGCGTGCCACCTCTGGAAGGAGACCCTCCATGGCTGAGCCCATCCTGGAGGTCAAGGACCTGGTCAAGCACTACCCGCTGACCCAGGGCATCCTGTTCAAGAAGCAGGTCGGCGCCGTCAAGGCCGTCGACGGCGTCTCCTTCGACCTGGCTCGGGGCGAGACGCTGGGCATCGTCGGTGAGTCCGGCTGCGGCAAGTCCACGCTGGCCAAGGTGCTGATGAACCTGGAGCGGGCCACCTCCGGCCAGGTCCTGTTCAAGGGCGAGGACATCTCCAAGCTGTCCGGTGCCGGCCTCAAGGCCGTCCGCCGGAACATCCAGATGGTGTTCCAGGACCCGTACACCTCGCTGAACCCGCGCATGACGGTCGGCGACATCATCGGCGAGCCCTTCGAGATCCACCCCGAGGTGGCGCCCAAGGGCGACCGCCGCAAGGCGGTCCAGGACCTGCTGGACGTCGTGGGTCTGAACCCGGAGTACATCAACCGGTACCCGCACCAGTTCTCCGGCGGTCAGCGCCAGCGCATCGGCATCGCCCGCGGCCTGGCCCTCAAGCCCGAGATCATCATCTGCGACGAGCCGGTCTCGGCGCTGGACGTCTCGGTCCAGGCCCAGGTGATCAACCTGCTGGAGCAGCTGCAGAACGACTTCGAGCTCTCCTACATGTTCATCGCCCACGACCTCTCCATCGTCCGGCACATCTCCGACCGCGTCGGCGTGATGTACCTCGGCAAGATGGTCGAGATCGGCACGGACGAGGAGATCTACGAGAACGCCACCCACCCGTACACCCAGGCGCTGCTCTCCGCGGTGCCGGTGCCGGACCCGTCGGCCCGCGAGTCCCGGGACCGGATCATCCTGACCGGTGACATCCCCTCGCCGGCCAACCCGCCGTCCGGCTGCCGCTTCCGCACCCGCTGCTGGAAGGCGGAGGAGCGCTGCTCGACCGAGGTCCCGCTGCTCGCGGTGCCCGAGGTGCTGAGCGGTGCGGCCAAGCACGAGTCGGCGTGCCACTTCGCCGCCGTCCGGGAGCCGGTCGCGGCCTGATCCCGCGTCCGACCCCGCCCGGAGGGGCCCGTAGCCGTTCGCGGCACGGGCCCCTCCGGCGTTTCCCGGCCCGGCCGGACGCGGCGTCAACCGGGCGGGGCGTTCGTGCACCCGTCCGGGGGTACCCGACTCGCGCCGCCACGGTGCCGCGCTTCTCATGGGGTGTGATGCGTCACACACCTTGAGGAGGGACATCCATGCCCGTGGCCACCCGTGCTCGATGGGTCCTCGCCGCAGCGACGTCCGTGGCCCTGGTGGCCAGCGGGTGCAGCAGCAGTGGCGGGGGCGGCAGCAGCGGTTCGTCGGACAGCACCAAGACCTTCAGTTACCAGAGCAGTGAGCCGCAGAATCCGCTGCAGCCGGCCAACGCCAACGAGACCGGCGGCGGGCGCATCATCCAGAACCTCTTCAAGGGGCTGGTCGACTACGACCCCTCGGACGCGAAGATCCGGATGCAGGTCGCGGACAAGATCGACACCAGTGACTCGCAGACCTTCACCATCACGCTGAAGGACGGCTGGACGTTCCACGACGGCACCCCGGTGCACGCCAAGAACTTCGTGGACGCCTGGAACTGGGCCGCGACCACCGCCAACAACCAGATCAACAGCTCCTGGTTCTCCGACATCGAGGGCTACCAGGACGTCCACCCGGCGAGCGGCCAGCCGGCCGCCGACAAGATGTCCGGGCTCACCGTCGTCGACGACCTGCACTTCACGGTCAAGCTGACCGGCAAGGTCTCGTACTTCGAGTACAAGCTCGGCTACATCGCCTTCTCCCCGCTGCCGGACGCCTTCTTCAGCGACCCCGCCGGGTACGGGCAGAAGCCGGTCGGCAACGGCCCCTACCAGTTCGTCAGCTGGGACCACAACCAGCAGCTGACCACCAAGGCCTTCGCGAACTACCAGGGCGTGGACAAGCCGAAGAACGGCGGCGTCGTCTTCAAGATGTACAGCACCGCCGAGGCCGCCTACGCCGACCTCCAGTCCAACAACCTGGACGTGATGGACCAGGTGCCGCCCTCCGCCCTGGCCACCTACAAGACCGACCTGGGCGACCGGGCCATCGACGCGCCCCAGGGTGCCATCCAGAACATCGGCTTCACGCTCTACCAGGCCGACTGGGCCTCCCCGGACAAGGCGAAGGTCCGTCAGGGCCTGTCGATGGCGATCGACCGCGACACCATCACCAAGACGGTGCTCCAGGGCTCGCGCAAGCCGGCCACCGCCTGGGTGGCCGAGGGCGTCGAGGGTTACAAGGACGGCCAGTGCGGCCAGTTCTGCACCTTCAACGCGGCCCAGGCCAAGCAGCTGGTCACCGAGGGCGGCGGCGTCCCCGGCAACCGGCTGACCATCACCTACAACGCCGACGGCGGCCACAAGGAGTGGGTCGACGCGGTCTGCAACTCGATCCGGCAGAGCACCGGCGTGGACTGCGTGGGCGACCCCAGGCCCGACTTCAAGACCGCCCGCGCGGCGATCACCGGCCACCAGATCAACGGCGCCTTCCGCACCGGCTGGGTCCAGGACTACCCGCTGAACGCCAACTTCCTGGCCGACGTCTACCGCACCGGCGCCGCGTCCAACGACTTCGGCTACAGCAACCCGCAGTTCGACCAGCTCTCCACCCAGGCCGACCAGGCCCCCAGCGTGGCCGACTCGGTGACCGGCTACCAGCAGGCCGAGGCCGTGCTGGCCAGTGGCATGCCGGCCATCCCGCTCTGGTACTACCGCACCAATTCGGGCTACTCCACCAAGGTCCAGAACGTGAAGTTCGACTCCTTCGGCAACCCGGCCTGGACCCAGGTCGAGATCAAGGGCTGACGAGTTCCCCCGCGCAGGCCCCGCCCTTCCCGCACGGAGGGCGGGGCCCCGGGCACTCGATCACATCCCTAGGAAGGAGGCTCGAATGGGCAGTTATGTGCTGCGGCGGGTGCTGCAGATGATCCCGGTGTTCTTCGGCACCACGCTGCTGATCTTCCTGATGGTCTACACACTGCCGGGCGACCCGGTCTCGGCGCTGTTCGGGGACAAGGCCGCGGACCCCGCCGTGGTGGCCAGCATCAAGCACAAGTACTACCTGGACCAGCCGATCTGGAAGCAGTACCTGCACTACATGGGGAACCTCTTCCAGGGGGACTTCGGGACCAGCTTCACCGGCCGCCCGGTCAGCGACATCATGGCGGACGCCTTCCCGGTCACCATCCGGATGGCCCTGATGGCCTTCGCCTTCGAGCTGGTCTTCGGCCTGCTGCTCGGCCTGGTCTCCGGCCTCAGGCGCGGCAGCATCCAGGACACCCTGGTGCTGGTGCTCACCCTGCTGGTGATCTCCATCCCGGTCTTCGTGCTGGCGTACATCGCCCAGACGGTCTTCGCCACCAATCTGGGCTGGGTCACCCCGACGGTGCAGGACTCCACGGACCTCTCGCAGCTGCTCCTCCCCGCCATCGTGCTGGGCTCGCTGTCGCTCGCGTTCGTCGCCCGGCTCACCCGGACCTCGATCGGTGAGAACCTGCGGGCCGACTACATGCGCACGGCGGTCGCCAAGGGCCTGCCCCGGCGCACCATCGTCACCCGCCACCTGCTGCGCAACTCGCTGATCCCGGTGGTCACCTTCCTCGGCACCGACCTCGGCGCGCTGATGGGCGGCGCGATCGTGACCGAGGGGATCTTCAACGTGCAGGGCATCGGCAACGTCCTGTACCGGGCGATCAACCAGAAGGAGGGGCCCACCGTGGTCGGCATCGTCACCGTACTGGTGATCGTCTACCTGGTGGCCTCCCTCGTCGTCGACCTGCTCTACGCGGTCCTGGACCCGAGGATCCGCTATGCCTGACATCCACGACGAGAGCTCCTTCGAGCGGCACCCCAAGCCGGGGGTCGACCACCTGGACTACGCCGGCGAGCAGGGCATGGCGGTCGAGCAGGAGACCCTGGTCGAGCCGGACCCGGAGAAGCGGGAACAGGCCCGGAGCCTCTGGGGCGACGCCTGGCGGGACCTCCGGCGGCGCCCGATCTTCCTGATCTCGGCGGTGCTGATCCTGCTGCTGATCGTGATGGCGATCTTCCCCGGGGCGTTCACCGACGCCGATCCGCGCAAGGCCGACCTGGTCAACGACTACCTGAAGCGGCCGGACTGGACCGACTTCTTCGGCGCGGGCTGGTTCGGCTACGACGGCCAGGGCCGCTCCATCTACGCCCGGGTCGTCTACGGCGCCCGGGCCTCGATCACCGTCGGCATCTTCGTGACCGCCATCGTCACCCTGCTCGGCGGGCTGTGCGGCATGGTGGCCGGCTACTTCGGCGGCCCGGTGGACGCGCTGCTCTCCCGGATCATCGACATCTTCTTCGGCATCCCGCTGCTGCTCGGCGCGCTGGTCCTGCTGAACGCCTTCTCCACCCGCACGGTGTGGACCGTGGTCTTCGCGCTCGGCGTGCTGGGCTGGACCCAGATCGCCCGAGTCATGCGCGGCGCGGTACTGACCGTCAAACAGGCCGACTACGTGATGGCCGGGAAGGCGCTCGGCGCCGGCACCGGCCGGCTGATGGTCCGGCACATCCTGCCGAACGCGGTCGCCCCGGTGATCGTGGTGGCGACCATCGCGCTCGGCGGCTACATCGCCACCGAGGCGACGCTGAGCTTCCTCGGCATCGGCCTCCAGGACCCGACCATCTCCTGGGGCATCGACATCTCCTCGGCCCAGAAGGTGATCCGGACGGCGCCGTACGTGCTCTTCTTCCCGGCCGCGGCGCTCTCCGTCACCGTCCTGGCCTTCATCATGCTGGGCGACGCGGTGCGCGACGCCCTCGACCCGAAGCTTCGCTGAGCGAGGGGACGCATCGTGACCACAGCAGTCGACACCGGCACCTCCCGCCGGGAGGCACCGTACGAGGGCCCGTTGCTCGACGTCCGCGACCTGCACGTCGAGTTCGTCACCCGGGACGGCGTGGCCAAGGCCGTCAACGGGGTGAGCTACTCGGTGGCGGCGGGGGAGACGCTGGCGGTGCTCGGCGAGTCCGGTTCGGGCAAGTCGGTGACCGCGCAGGCGATCATGGGCATCCTCGACATGCCGCCGGCCCGGATCCCCCGCGGCGAGATCCGCTTCCGCGGCGAGGACATGCTGGGGATGGACAAGGAGCGGCGGCGCCGGATCCGGGGCCAGAAGATCGCGATGATCTTCCAGGACGCGCTGTCCTCGCTGAACCCGGTACTGACCGTGGGCTTCCAGCTCGGCGAGATGTTCCGCGCCCACCACAAGAGCTCGCGCAAGGAGGCCAAGGAGAAGGCCGTCGAGCTGATGGAGCGGGTGCGCATCCCCGCCGCCAAGGACCGGGTCAACGACTATCCGCACCAGTTCTCCGGCGGTATGCGCCAGCGCATCATGATCGCGATGGCACTGGCGCTGGAGCCGGACCTGATCATCGCGGACGAGCCCACCACGGCGCTGGACGTCACCGTCCAGGCCCAGGTGATGGACCTGCTCGCGGAGCTGCAGGCCGAGTTCCACATGGGGCTGATCCTGATCACCCACGACCTGGGCGTGGTCGCGGACGTCGCCGACAAGATCGCGGTGATGTACGCGGGCCGGATCGTCGAGACCGCCCCGGTGCACGAGCTGTACGCCCGCCCGGCCCATCCGTACACCCGGGGACTGCTGGACTCGATCCCGCGCCTGGACCAGAAGGGCCAGGAGCTGTACGCGATCAAGGGCCTGCCGCCCAACCTGCTGCGGATCCCGCCGGGCTGCGCGTTCAACCCGCGCTGCCCCAGGGCCCAGGACGTCTGCCGGCAGGAGGTGCCGGAGCTGTTCCCGGTCACCGCGGACGACGGCACCGAGCTGCCCGGGCGGGGCAGCGCCTGCTTCTTCTGGAAGGAGACCCTCCATGACCGTTGACGGGGCCGGCGCACTCGACTCGCCGGCGGAGGCCGCCTTCGCCCAGGAGGTGGCGAGCGGCGAGCCGATCCTCGAAGTCCGCGACCTGATCAAGCACTTCCCGCTCACCAAGGGCGTGCTGTTCAAGAAGCAGGTCGGTGCGGTGAAGGCGGTCGACGGGGTCTCCTTCGACCTGATGCAGGGCGAGACGCTGGGCATCGTCGGTGAGTCCGGCTGCGGCAAGTCCACGCTGGCCAAGGTGCTGATGAACCTGGAGCCGGCCACCTCCGGCTCGGTGAAGTACAAGGGCGAGGAGATCTCCAAGCTGTCCGGGGCCGGGCTGAAGGCGGTGCGCCGGAACATCCAGATGGTGTTCCAGGACCCGTACACCTCGCTGAACCCGCGCATGACGGTCGGCGACATCATCGGCGAGCCCTTCGAGATCCACCCCGAGGTGGCGCCCAAGGGCGACCGCCGCAAGGCGGTCCAGGACCTGCTGGACGTCGTGGGTCTGAACCCGGAGTACATCAACCGGTACCCGCACCAGTTCTCCGGCGGTCAGCGCCAGCGCATCGGCATCGCCCGCGGCCTGGCCCTCAAGCCGGAGGTGATCATCTGCGACGAGCCGGTCTCGGCGCTGGACGTCTCGGTCCAGGCCCAGGTGATCAACCTGCTGGAGCAGCTCCAGGGGGAGTTCAACCTCTCCTACATGTTCATCGCCCACGACCTCTCGATCGTCCGGCACATCTCCGACCGCGTCGGCGTGATGTACCTCGGCAAGATGGTCGAGATCGGCAGTGATCTGGAGATCTACGACCACGCCACCCACCCGTACACCCAGGCGCTGCTGTCCGCGGTGCCGGTGCCGGACCCGGCGGCGCGCGAGATCCGGGACCGGATCGTGCTGACGGGGGACGTGCCCTCGCCGGCCAACCCGCCGTCCGGCTGCCGCTTCCGCACCCGCTGCTGGCTGGCCCAGGAGCGGTGCTCGACCGAGGTGCCGCTGCTGGCGGTGCCGCCGACGCTGTCCGGGCTCGCCGCGCACGAGTCGGCCTGCCATTTCGCGGCCGAGCGCGGGGGGACGACCCCGAGCGAACGGTCGGAAAGCGGTTGACAGCGGGGCCCTGCCCCGTCGGCGGAGCGCGTCCTCCTTCTGGAGGGCGCGCTCCCTTTTTGTCCACCCGCCGACCTGCGGGAATTCCGGCGGGCGGAGGCGAGTGATCATCGAAATTGATCATTACGCTTCGTAAATATTCGAATACCGGTGTTATCGGTTCGCTATTCGGAAAGCGGAGCCGACGCTTCCGCGCGCGATTTGGCGGAATTTGCCGAGCATTGTCATGGCTTGATCCCGGCCTGTAATTGAAAAGAGATGTGACGGCGATTCCACCGAAGGGGTCGGGTGATCGATAGTTGCTCTGCGCGTATCAGTGGTCACCTCGCCGGCTGTGCGGATCGGCCCTGAGATGTCGACCCCCGCCGTGCGGCACACCGACTGGCGGGGCGCCGTTCGTTCCCAAGCCCCTAAAACGAGGAGCAGTTGAATGAGGCTCACCAAGACGATGCGCTGGACCGCGCTGGCCGCGTGCACCGCGCTCGCGATCTCCGCGTGCACCACCGGCAGCGGCAAGAAGTCCTCGGACGGGGCGAACGCGTCGGGCAAGAAGGGCGGCTCGATCAGCATCGAGTCGGGTGAGCCGCAGCACGGTCTGGTCCCGCAGAACACCGCGGAGTCCGAGGGTGCCCAGGTGCTGGCCCAGGTCTTCGCCGGCCTGGTCGAGTACGACCGCAAGACGAACGAGCCCGGCCTGCGGGTCGCGGAGTCGATCGAGACCCCCGACAGCAAGGTCTGGACGATCAAGCTGAAGGACGGCTACACCTTCCACAACGGCGAGAAGGTCACCGCGCAGTCCTTCGTCGACGCGTGGAACTGGGGCGCCAACCAGGACAACGCGGCCGAGGGCCTGCCCTTCTTCTCCAAGATCGAGGGTTCCGAGGAACTGTCCCCGGGCAAGGACAAGAAGCCGACCACCGACAAGCTCAAGGGCCTGAAGGTGATCGACGACAAGACCTTCACCGTCACGCTGAGCGCCCCGTTCTCGCAGTTCAAGGTCATGCTGGGTTACACCGCCTTCTACCCGCTGCCGAAGGCCTTCTTCCAGGACAAGAAGAGCTTCGAGGAGTCCCCGATCGGCAATGGCCCGTTCCAGATGGACGGGAAGTGGGAGCACAACCAGCAGATCAAGATCAAGCGCTACGAGAACTTCCCGGAGGCGGACGGAAAGGCCAAGCTGGATTCCGTCACGTTCAAGATTTACGACAAGCTGGAAACAGCCTACAACGACCTCCGGGCCAACAACATCCAGATCACCAACAAGCTCCCGATCTCGGCCATGGGCACGGTCAAGAGCGAATTCGGTGACCGCTACATCTACAAGCCGGAGTCCGGCGTCGGCTTCATCGGCTTCCCGATCGCGACCAACCCGACGGCGTACGGCAAGCCGGAGGTCCGCAAGGCGATCTCGATGGCGATCGACCGCGAGGCGATCACCAAGACGATCTTCTCGGGCACCCGCGTCCCGGCCGACGACTTCATCAGCCCGATCATCCCGGGCTACCGCAAGGGCGCCATGGGCGACGCGGCGAAGTACGACCCGGCCAAGGCCAAGGCGCTGTGGGACTCCGTCGGCGGCGTCCCGAACAACACCATCGAGCTGGGCTACAACGCCGACGGCGGCCACAAGGAGTGGATGGAGGCGGTCGGCAACCAGCTGAAGAAGAACCTGGGCGTCGAGGTCACCTTCAAGCCGTTCGAGAAGTTCGGCAAGATCCTGGACGCGCTGGGCGACAAGCAGTTCTCCGGCGCCTTCCGGATGGCCTGGCAGATGGACTACCCGTCCATGGAGAACTACCTGCGGCCGATCTTCTCGAAGGTCGCGATCGAGAACGGCTCGAACTACGGCGGCTACGTCAACGAGCAGTTCGAGTCGCTGCTGGACCAGGCCGACCAGGCGAAGTCGGTGGAGGACGGCCAGAAGCTGTACCAGCAGGCCGACGACATCCTGATCAAGGACCTGCCGTACATCCCGGTCTACACCTACATGACCTCGGCGGCCTACACCAAGACCGTCAAGAACGTGGTCGTGGACGACCAGAACCGCATCGACCTGGCCAACGTCGAGCTGGCCTGACCTCCGTCCAGTCCGAACGGCAGGCCGTCGCGGGCGGCACGGGCAACCCCCGTGCCGCCCGGCACCGGCGTGCCCCGATCATGAGGAGACCGCATGGGCCGCTATGTGGTCCGCCGGATCATCCAGGCCATACCTGTGATCCTCGGCGCGACGTTCCTGATCTACGCACTGGTCTTCCTGCTTCCTGGTGACCCCATCGCGGCACTGGCCGGTGAGAAGAGGCAGGACCCCGCCGTCGTGGCCGTCCTGCGGGACCGGTACCACCTCGACGACCCGTTCTTCGTCCAGTACTGGGACTACCTGATCGGCCTGTTCAAGGGCGACTTCGGTGAGGACTACCGGGGCAACCAGGTCGTCGACGTGATGCAGCGGGCCTTCCCGTACACCATCAACCTGGCGTTCGTCGCCCTGGCCATCGAGATGGCGGTGGGCGTCACCGCCGGTGTGGTCGCCGCCCTGCGGCGCGGCAAGTTCATCGACAACGTGGTGCTGATCTCGACCCTCATGGTCATCTCGATCCCGGTCTTCGTGATCGGCTTCGTGCTCCAGCTGGTCATCGGGGTGAAGCTCAACACCGATTACGGCATCGACTTCTTCCCGGTCTCCTTCAACGAGGAGGCCGGTTTCCGTTCGTACCTGCTGCCCGGCTACGTCCTGGCCTCGACCTCACTGGCGTACGTCGCCCGGCTCACCAGGACCAGCCTGATCGAGGTCATGCGGGCCGACTACGTCCGGACGGCGGTGGCCAAGGGGCTGAGTCCGCTGCGGGTGGTGGTCCGGCACGGTCTGCGCAACGCGCTGATCCCGATCGTCACCTTCCTGGGCATGGACCTCGGCGGCCTGATGGGCGGCGCGGTCATCACCGAGGGCATCTTCAACATCCCCGGCGTCGGACACCAGCTCTTCCAGTCCGTCTACCTGCGGGAACGCACCATCGTCGTGGGCATCGTGAGCGCCCTGGTGATGGTCTACCTGTTCGCCAACCTGGTGGTCGACCTGCTGTACGCCGTCCTGGACCCGAGGATCCGCTATGAGTGAGCCGACGAAGAGCGAGAACACGGGCGCGGCGATCCCGGGGCAGTCCGGCTCCGGGGCGGCCGCGGGCGGGCCGGCCGCCGCGACCGCCAAGGGCTCCGGCGCACCGGACGCCGGGGGCGAACGGGTCGCCAGCCTCTGGACCGACGCCTGGACGGACCTGCGGCGCAGCCCGCTGTTCCTGATCGGCGGGTTCCTGGTGCTGTTCATGGTCGTCCTCGCGGTCGCCCCGCAGCTGTTCACCGACGGGGACCCGCGGGCCGGCGGCTTCTGCAACCTGGCCGACTCGCTGAAGCGGCCCAGTGGTTCGCACTGGTTCGGCTTCGACGTCCAGGGCTGCGACATCTACACCCGCACCATCTGGGGCGCCCGCAACTCCATCATCGTCGGCATGGTGACCACCACGCTGGTGGTCCTGGTCGGCGGCACCCTCGGCCTGTGGGCCGGCTGGATCGGCGGGATCGGGGACAGCGTGCTCTCCCGGGTCACCGAGATCTTCTTCGCGATCCCGCTGCTGCTCGGCGGCATGCTGATCATGTCCACCTGGGGCGAGGGCAACGCCTGGACCGTCTCGGCGGTGATGGCCGTGCTCGGCTGGCCGCAGATCTACCGGCTGATGCGCTCGGCGGTACTGGCCAACAAGCACAACGACTACGTGGTGGCCGCCCGGGCGCTCGGGGCGGGCACCGGCCGGATCGTCGGCCGGCACATCCTGCCGAACGCCGTCGCCCCGGTGATCGTGGTCTCGACGATCAACCTGGGCGTGTACATCGGCGCCGAGGCCGCGCTGTCCTACCTGGGCATCGGCATCCAGTCCCCGGCGATCTCCTGGGGCCTGATGATCAGCGACGCCCAGGCCCGCTTCCTGAACGCCCCGCACGTGCTGCTCTTCCCGGCCGCGGTGCTGAGCGTCACCGTCCTGGCCTTCATCATGCTCGGCGACGCGGTGCGCGACGCCCTCGACCCGAAGCTGCGCTGAGGAGGGCCGCGGACCATGACTGACATGACGAAACCGGCGAGGGACGGCGCCGCGCCGGGCCCGGACGCGGTGCAGGTGCTCGGCGGGGGCCGGGAGCGGCTGGTGCCCGGAACGCCCCTGCTGGAGGTCGACGACCTGCACATCGAGTTCCACACCCGGGACGGCGTGGCCAAGGCCGTCAACGGGGTGAGCTACTCGGTGGCGGCGGGGGAGACGCTGGCGGTGCTCGGCGAGTCCGGTTCGGGCAAGTCGGTGACCGCGCAGGCGATCATGGGCATCCTCGACATGCCGCCGGGAAAAATCACCAACGGCTCGATCCGGTTCCGGGGCGAGGACCTGCTCACCATGAGCCCCAAGGCGCGGCGGGCGGTGCGGGGCCGGAAGATCGCGATGATCTTCCAGGACGCGCTGTCCTCGCTGAACCCGGTGCTCAGCGTCGGCTACCAGCTCGGCGAGATGTTCCGGGTGCACCAGGGGGCCGGTCGCAAGGAGGCCAAGGAGAAGGCCGTCGAGCTGATGGAGCGGGTGCGCATCCCCGCCGCCCGTGAGCGCGTCGGCGACTATCCGCACCAGTTCTCCGGCGGTATGCGCCAGCGCATCATGATCGCGATGGCGCTGGCGCTGGAGCCGGACCTGATCATCGCGGACGAGCCCACCACGGCGCTGGACGTCACCGTCCAGGCCCAGGTGATGGACCTGCTGGCCGAGCTGCAGGCCGAGTTCAACATGGGGCTGATCCTGATCACCCACGACCTGGGCGTGGTCGCGGACGTCGCCGACAAGATCGCGGTGATGTACGCGGGCCGGATCGTCGAGACCGCCCCGGTGCACGAGCTGTACGCCCGCCCGGCGCACCCGTACACCAAGGGCCTGCTCAACTCGATCCCCCGGCTGGACCAGAAGGGCCAGAACCTCTACGCGATCCAGGGCCTGCCGCCGAGCCTGCTGCGGATCCCGTCGGGCTGCGCGTTCAACCCGCGCTGCGACCGGGTCCAGGACATCTGCCACACCGAACTCCCGCGCCTGGTACCGGTGCTGGACGCCGAGGGGGCCGACCTGCCGGGCCGCCGCAGCGCCTGCCACTTCTGGAAGGAGACCCTCCATGGCTGAGCCGATCCTGGAGGTCAGGGACCTGGTCAAGCACTACCCGCTGACCCAGGGGGTCGTCCTCAAGAAGCAGGTCGGCGCGGTGCGGGCGGTGGACGGCGTCTCCTTCTCGCTGCTCAAGGGCGAGACGCTGGGCATCGTCGGCGAGTCCGGCTGCGGCAAGTCCACGCTGGCCAAGGTGCTGATGAACCTGGAGAAGGCGACATCGGGCCAGGTGCTGTTCAAGGGCGAGGACATCACCCGGCTCTCCGGGGCCGGGCTGAAGGCCGTCCGCCGGAACATCCAGATGGTGTTCCAGGACCCGTACACCTCGCTGAACCCGCGGATGACGGTCGGCGACATCATCGGCGAGCCCTTCGAGATCCACCCGGAGGTGGCGCCCAAGGGGGACCGCCGCCGGGCGGTCCAGGACCTGCTGGACGTCGTCGGCCTGAACCCGGAGTACATCAACCGCTATCCGCACCAGTTCTCCGGCGGTCAGCGCCAGCGCATCGGCATCGCCCGGGGCCTGGCCCTCAAGCCGGAGCTGATCATCTGCGACGAGCCGGTCTCGGCGCTGGACGTCTCGGTCCAGGCCCAGGTGATCAACCTGCTGGAGCAGCTGCAGAATGACTTCGAGCTGTCGTACATGTTCATCGCGCACGACCTCTCGATCGTCCGGCACATCTCCGACCGGGTCGGGGTGATGTACCTCGGCCGGATGGTCGAGATCGGCACGGAGGAGCAGATCTACTCCCACCCGACCCATCCGTACACCCAGGCACTGCTCTCCGCGGTGCCGGTGCCGGACCCGACCGGGCGCGAGCACCGCGAGCGGATCCTGCTCAGCGGTGACATCCCCTCGCCGGCCAACCCGCCGTCGGGCTGCCGCTTCCGCACCCGCTGCTGGAAGGCGGAGGAGCGGTGCTCGACCGAGGTGCCGCTGCTGGCCGTGCCGTCGACGCTGCGCGGGCCGGCCGCGCACGAGTCGGCCTGCCACTTCGCGGAGGTGCGGGACGTGATCGGTTCGGGCTGACCGCGCCCGGCACCGCACCGGGGGCCCCGGAGTCCGCGAGACTCCGGGGCCCTTCCGGCTGCCGGGCCCCTGGGTCACTTCTGGAAGCCGACGTTCTCCCAGACGATGTCGGACAGGCCCTGGGCGCCGATGTTGGCGAGGTCGGCGCGGCTCCCGTACAGCTGCGGGCGCTGGTAGAGCGGCAGGACCCCGGCCACCTTCCACAGTTCGGCGTCGGCCTGGTTGATGGCCTCGAAGGCGCCCGCCGCTTCGCTCGCGGCGGAGGCCCGGTCGAGTGCGGCGTCGACGGAGGGGTTGCCGGACTGGGAGTGGTTGGTGCCGCCGTTCTGGACGAAGTTGGCCCGGTTGCCGCTGGCCGGGAACGGCGTGCCGAGCAGCGAGTAGGCGGCGATGTCGAAGTCCCGCCGGTTGACGTACTTGTCGAAGTACTCGTTGGGGTTGGCGGTGACCGTGGTGACCTTCACCCCGACGTCCTTGAGCATGCCGGTGGCGAC
The DNA here is from genome assembly GCF_036010405.1 of Kitasatospora purpeofusca. Classification (NCBI taxonomy): domain Bacteria; kingdom Bacillati; phylum Actinomycetota; class Actinomycetes; order Kitasatosporales; family Streptomycetaceae; genus Kitasatospora; species Kitasatospora purpeofusca. The sequence goes on from NZ_CP108561.1 coordinate 5,872,571, forward strand.
GGTGGCCTCGTTCTGGGCCTGGGTGACGCCGGCGGGGATGACCAGCCGCAGATTGAGCTCCTTGCCGTCCTTGCGGCGGACGTCGCCGTCCAGCTTCCAGCCGGCCGCGTCGAGCTTGCGGACGGCCTCGGCGGGGTCGTAGCGGCTGAGGCCGAGGGAGTTGTCCCGGTAGGCGTTCTGGTTGGCCACCAGCAGGTGGTTGTTGAGGGTGACGGTCGGCCAGTCGAGCCCGGCCAGGTCGGAGCGGGCGATGATGTCCCGGTTGATCGCCTGGAACAGGGCCTGGCGCACGGACGGGTCGGTGAGCGCGGGGCTGCGGCCGTTCAGGGTGAACTGGCGGAAGTCCGGCCCGCCGGCCCGGCGGACGGCGGCGCCGGGGGTGCTGCGGATCAGCTGGTAGCCGGCCACGTCCGGGCCGTTGTTGAACAGGTCGATCTCGCTCTTGTTGAAGGCGGCGGCCATGGTGTTGGGCAGCATCGCGCGGAAGACGATCCGGTCCAGCAGCGGCTTGTCGCCCCACCAGGCCGGGTCGGCGACCAGGGTGACGGTCTGCGCCGCCCGGTCCATCCGCTCCACCTTGAACGGGCCCGCGGTGACCGGGATGGCGTCCAGGTAGGAGGTGTTGAAGAGCTCGGGGGTGGCGATCCGGCTCGCGGGCAGCAGCGGGGCGTTGGCGGCCCCGTTGAACATCGACTGCCACTCGGCGAACGGCCGCTCGAAGGTCATCACGGCCTGGAAGTCGTCCTTGCCGCGCTCGACCGCCGAGACCAGCTCGAAGCCGGTGCTGCTGGCCGACCGGTAGGCCGGGTCCTTGCCGTTCAGCGCCCGCCAGTTGGCCTCGATGTCGCGCCAGGTGATCGGGGCGCCGTCGGACCAGCGGGCCTTCGGGTTGAGCGTCCAGACCACCACCTGCCGGCCGTCCCGCTGCTCGCTGTGCGCGTCCTGGAGGTAGGCCGGGTTGGGGGTCTGGGTGCCGGCCGCGTCGGAGCGGAAGAAGGTCGGCAGCAGCGGCTTGGTGACGGCGATGGTGGAGGACTCGCCGCCGTCGGTCTGGACCGGCGACCACTGGGTGGAGTACTGGGCCACCGCGACCCGCAGGGTGCCGCCCTGGCGCAGCTCGGCGCGCTCGTGCGGATTGATGTCGACGGCGGTGAGCTTGGGGGTCTCGGCCGAGCTCGGCAGGGCCCGGGCGTCGGAGCCGGGACCGCTGCCGGGGCCGCAGGAACACAGCGTCAGCGAGAGCGAGACGGCGGTGAGACCGGCGAGCAGGGCCGTGCGGCGGTACAGGGGGCGGCCCATGGTGGTTCTCCCGGGACGGATGCGGCTGACGAGGGACGTCACATCTTGCTGACCGGGGAGCGGAGTTGTCGAGGGGCGGGCCCGGATCCGGACCCGCCCCCCGGTAACGGTTCGATCAGGCCGGGAACTTGAAGGTCCGGTCCTTGTCGCCGCTCTTCTCGAACAGTGCCGTCACCTGGTCCGCGACATCCTGCGGGGTGATCGGGACGAGTTGGCCGTTCTTCTTCGTCTTCATCTTGTCGAAGGCGCCGGCGAGCTGGCGGTTCAGCGCGTCGAGGTCCCACTTCGGCACGAGCTTGCCGTTGGCGTCCGGGACGAGGGTGAGCGCCGCGGCGGCGGTCTTCGGGCCGAAGTCGAACTTCTTGGTGCCGGCCAGGATGTGGATCTGGCCGTTCGTCACCGACTTGCCGAGGGTGTCCGCCGCGCCCTGGAGGGCCTGCGGGGAGGTCTTCGGCTGGGCGGCCGTGACGGCCAGGGCGACGGGCTGCTCCGACTTGCCCGCGGCGCGGTCGCGGTAGGCCGTGTCGACCAGGTCGACGGCGGCGGCGGAGTCCACCGCCTGGCCGGCCTTGCCCGGGACGACGACGGCGTCGCCGTTCTCGGCGAACTTGACGTAGCCCTCCTGGAGCCCCTGGCCGGAGCCGCCGGCCAGCGCCTCCAGCGCGGACTTGAGCTTGGCCCGGTCGACCTTGACCTCCGGCGGGACGGCCTTCTCGTTGCCCTTGAGCGACTTGAGGACGTCCACCGGGTTGTAGGAGTGCTGGGTGAGCCGGTCCACGGTGGCCGTGGTGTCGAAGGCGAGCCCGGCGGCGGTCGGGTCGAGGTCCACGGTCTGCTCGCCGACCTTCAGCTTGACCGGCTGCTGGCCGGCCTTGCCGACGCTCTCGTCGAGCTGGTGGATGGCCTGGTCGCGGTTGCTGCCGCCGATGTCCGTGCCGAGCACCACGGTGCCCTTGGGGATGTCGGACTGGTTCAGCATCAGCCCGGTGCCGTAGGCGGCGGCGCCGAGGAAGGCCACGCCGACGACCGCGTAGGTGGTGAGCTTGACCAGCTTCTTGGCGGCGCTCGGACGGGGCTTGGCGGCCGCGGCGGGCTTGGCGGCCGGCGCGGGCTTCGGGGCGGACGGGCCGTCCGCCGCCGGTGCGGCGGGCGGTGCGGAGTCCGCGTCGCCGGGGAACGGGCGGGCCTGGGGGGCACCGGGATGCTGGCCGGCGGGGGCCCCCATGGCGTCGGGGACGCCGGGGAACAGGCTGCCGGGCGCCGGGGCGCCGTGCGGGCCGGCGGCCGGCGGGCGCTGGGCGGCGAACGGGTCGGCGCCGGCCGGGGCGGAGGCGAACAGGCCGGGCTGCGGGCCGCCGCCCGGGGCGGCCGGTCCGGCGGGGGCCCCGGGTATGGGGCCGGCCGGGGCGTGCTCGCGGATCGGCGCGAAGCCGTCGACCGAGGTGTCCTCGGGGTCGGCGGTGCCGGGCCCGGCGGGGGCGGGGCGGCCCTGGCCCTGGCCCTGCGGGGCACCACCGGGCAGGCCGGGGCCCGGGGCGAACGGGTCGGCACCGGGGTTGAACGGGGCGCCGCCGGGGTTGTGGAACTGGTCGGCCGGGCCGCCGGTGCCGAAGGGATCGGCCGGGGCGCCGGGCGCGAACGGGTCGGCCGGGGCGTCCGCGTAGACGCCGGCCTCGTCGGCGGGCAGCTCGCCGCCGTACGGAGTGGCGGGCGCCCCGGTCGGACGCGGACCGGGGGCCTGCGCCTGGGCCTGGGCGGGCACCGGTCGGCCGTTGGCCCGGGCCGCGGCGGGACGCTCGGCCTGCTGCGGGCGGCCGCCCTCGGGGCGGGCGCCGTTCGGCCGGGCGGTGCCGCGCTGCGCCCCGGCGGGTGCCGAGGCGGCGGCGGAGGCGGCGGCGGGAGCACCGGCCGGCACCGCGGCCGGGGCGGAGCCCTCGCCGGGCGCGGCCTTCTTCTGCCGGGGGCGGAACCAGGCTCCGGTGGACTCGGCCTCGGAGGTGGCCGGCGGGATCTGCCACTCCGGCGGCAGGTCCGGCGGGGTGGTGCGGCCGCCGCCGTCCATCACGCCGAGCACCGGGGAGGCGGGCGCGGCGGACCGGTGGCGGGGCCCGGCCGGCTCGGCGGCGGGCGCGGGGGCCTCCTCGCCGGGGCCGTCCTCGTTCTTGACCGTGCTGCGCACCACCACCGGCGGGATCGGACGCGAGCCGGGGATGTTGATCCGGACGCGGGTGGTGAGGGTGGTCTCGGTCTTGGGACTCTCGTCCTCGCCCTCCGGGGCCGAGCCCTTGGCGGCGGCGCCGGCACCCGCGCGGTCGCCGCCGGGGAAACCCGGTGTGCCGTAGGGCGGGGTGCCCGACGGGTAGGCGTCCGGTCCCGTGCGCCGAGGCGTCGGGTGGGCGTTGTCAGATTCGCGGCTGCTCAATGCTGCTCTGCTCCGGGTTCGCGGGCCGGGCCGTGCGGCGCGACCGCGGTTGTCGGCGCCGGACCAGGCGGGCGGCGTCGGGTACGGCGTTCTGCGGCACCACCATACTGGGAAGAACCGGCCGGTGAACCGGTTCGGACAGATCCCGATACGTCCGGTTCCTCCGGTATGAGAGTACGACCGGACGGTATTGACTGCCCGTCGTACCGGCCACCGTACGCGGATCCCCCTCAGGGGCGGCGCGGCGGCCCCGGAACGCCGGGGAACCAGCTGGTCCGGGTCGGCAGGGTGGCGCAGATCACGCCCAGGATCGAGCCGACGAACAGCCAGCAGAGCGACGTGGCATTGGTCCAGAGCACGTTGTCCCCCTCCGGGCGGGGCACCATCACCAGCAGCAGGGCCAGGAACCAGCCGGCCGCCGGGACCCCCGCGCCGAGCCGGGTGCCGGTCACCCGCAGGCCGCCGTAGAAGGTCGCGGCGGTGGCGGCGAGCGCCAGCAGGACTCCCACGGGCGGCCACAAGGCCTGCACAAATGCTCCGCAGATCGACACCGCGATGCCCAGCAGGAAGAACAGGACATAAGCCGCGATCCGTGCGATGCGCGGGGGCTGGGACTCCTTCAGCCGCTCCTCCCGGCTGCCGAGCAGCACCGCCGGGATCGAGCGGCGCGCGGGCCGGGCGTCGGTCGCGGTCATCGGGCGGGCTCCTCGGGGGTGGCGGTGGGGTCCTCGGGGCCGTCGGCGGCGGCGTCCGAACCGGCGAAGAGGTCCTCCTCCGGCAGTCGCGACCCGGCCCGGCCGCGGGCCAGCTGGTAGTACTCGGTGGCGAGCAGCGGCTGGCCGAGGTCGTTGGAGAGCGCGAAGAACGCGCCGTCCACGGTGATCTGGGTCGCGTGCGCGGCCATCGCGGCGGCCTTGCGGTCGGTGTACGCGGTGCCGTCCACCGCGGTGGTGACCAGCTCGTCGGCCACCACCCCGGGGATGTCGGCGGCCTGTGCGACGCCCGGGAACGGCGCCTTCTCGGCGGTCTCGGCGAGGCCCCGCTCGACCACCGACCTGGGCACCCGGTTCCAGTAGACCTTGGCGATCCGCCAGGCCGGGCCCAGATCGGGCCGGTGGGCCGGGTCGGCGGCCAGCTCGTACGCGCGCATCGCGACCCGGTGCGCCTGGATGTGGTCAGGGTGCCCGTAGCCGCCGTCCTCGTCGTAGGTGACCAGTACCTGCGGGCGCACCTCCCGGACCACGGCGGCCAGCCGGTCGGCGGCCTCGTCCACGTCGGCCCGCCAGAAGCAGCCGGGCACGTCGTTGTCGGGCACGCCCATCATCCCGGAGTCGCGGTAGCGCCCCGGGCCGCCGAGGAAGCGGAAGTCGGTGACCCCGAGCTCGGCCATCGCCCGCGTCAGCTCGCCGATCCGGTGGGCGCCGAGGGCGTCCTCCCGATCGGCCGTCAGGTGGGCCAGCTCGGGCGGGATCACCTCGCCGCCCTCGCCGAGGGTGCAGGTCACCAGGGTGACGTGGGCGCCCTCGGCGGCGTACCGGGCCATCGTGGCGCCGTTGTTGATCGACTCGTCGTCGGGGTGCGCGTGCACCAGGAGCAGGCGGCGTCCGGTAGTCGCGGTCATGGGGGGAAGCCTAACGACCGCACGACGGCTGTCAGAGCTTGAGGCCGTTGATCATCCCGGCGAGGTTGCTGGTGACCTGGCTGATCGAGGGGGCGATGGAGCTGGACGCCAGGTAGAAGCCGAGCAGCGCGCAGACGATCGCGTGCGCGAGCTTCAGGCCGGAGCGGCGGATCAGCACCACCACGATGACCAGCATCAGCATGGCTGCGGAGATGGACAGGGCCATGGCGGCTCACACACCTTCCGGGTGCGCCGCTCCTCCCGGGGAGGGGCGGCGGTCGTACCGTGCGGGACTTGCGTCGGGCGACCGGGGCCCGGGACGGGGCCTGACGATCACTCGTGAACCAGTCATACCCGATGAGTGAGGCAGGTATTACGTTGAGTGAGGCCGCGCACCCCGGGGCACGGTCGCACTCATGGGGCGCATGGGCCGGTCGGAGGGGGTGCGGCCCCCTTCCGGGCGTACTTGCGCACGATGCTCCGAACGAGTGATCACCACCGGCGCGGCGGCGTCATAGGGTCTGGTGCCATGACCACCCACACCCCAGCGGACACCTTCCCGAGGCAGTACGCGCGCACCCTGCGCTACACCGTCGGCGCTCCCCGGTCGTTCTCCGTCGCACCCGACGGCTCCCGGGTCGTCTTCCTGCGCTCGCCCTCCGGGGGCGACCGCGCCAACCTGCTCTGGACCCTCGACACCGCCACCGGCGAGGAGCGGATCGCCGCCGACCCGGCCGTCCTGCTCGGCGGCGGCGAGGAGGACCTCTCGCCGGCGGAGAAGGCCCGCCGCGAGCGCAGCCGCGAGGGCTCGGCCGGCATCGTCGGCTACGCCCTGGACGGCACGGGCCGGCTCGCGGCCTTCGCCCTGTCCGGCCGGCTGTTCGTCGCCGACCTGGTCGCCGGCACCGCCACCGAGCTGCCCGCCGAGGGCCCGCTGGTCGACCCGCGGCTCTCCCCGGACGGCGTCCACGTCGCCTACGCCACCACCGGCGGCGAACTGCGGCTCACCCGTACCGACGGCACCGGCGACCGCGCCCTCGTCTCGCCCGAGGCCCCGAACGTGACCTGGGGCCAGGCCGAGTTCATCGCCCAGGAGGAGATGGACCGCGACCGGGGCCACTGGTGGTCCCCCGACAGCGACCGGCTGCTGGTCGAGCGGGCCGACGACACCCCGGTGCACCGCTGGTGGATCGCCGACCCGGCCAACCCGGACCGCGAGCCCGCCGAGGTCGCCTACCCGGCCGCCGGCACCCCGGACGCCGAGGTCGGCCTCTGGCTGCTCGGCCTGGACGGCAGCCGCACCGAGGTGGTCTGGGACCGCGCGGCCTTCCCGTACCTGGCCCGGGTGCACTGGTCCCAGGGCGGCGTGCCGCTGCTGCTGGTCCAGTCCCGCGACCAGCGGGTGCAGCGGATCCTCGGCCTGGACACCGCCACCGGCGCCACCGAGCCGCTGCACGAGGAGCGGGACGACGCCTGGCTGGAGCTGTTCCCGGGCGTCCCGGCCTGGACCCCGGACGGCAAGCTGGTCCGGATCTCCGACGAGTCCGGCGCCCGCGCCCTGGTGATCGGCGAGCACACCGTCACCGGACCCGACCTGCACCTGCGCTCGGTGCTCGCGGTCACCGCCGAGGAGGTCCTCTTCACCGCCTCCGGCGGCGCCGCCGAGACCGACCCCGAGCCCGGCTGGGTCGCCGTCGGCCGGATCGGCCACGACGGCAAGCGGCTCTCCTGGGAGGCCGCGAACGGCCGCCCGTTCACCTCCGTCACCACCGCCGTGCACGCGGCCGGCATCACCGTGCGGGCCACCGCCGAGCCCGACCTGCCCGGCACCCTGGTGCGGGTCTCCCGGGACCTGCCCGAGGGCGTCGCGGTGGACGACATCGCCACCGTCGCCTCCTACGCCGAGACCCCGGTGATCACGGCACGGCCGGTGTTCCGCTTCGCGGGCGAGCGCCGGATCCCGGCCGCGGTCTTCCTGCCCACCGGCTACGACCGGGAGCGGGACGGCCTGCTGCCCGTCCTGATGGACCCGTACGGCGGCCCGCACGGCCAGCGCGTCGTCCAGGCGCACAACCCGCACCTGAACTCCCAGTGGTTCGCCGACCAGGGCTTCGCGGTCGTCGTCGCCGACGGCCGGGGCACCCCCGGACGCGGCCCGGCCTGGGAGAAGTCGATCGCCTTCGACTTCGCCGGGGCCACCCTGGACGACCAGGTGGACGCGCTGCGGGCGCTCGCCGGGGAGTTCCCGCTGGACCTCGACCGGGTCGCGATCCGCGGCTGGTCGTACGGCGGCTACCTGGCCGCGCTCGCCGTGCTGCGCCGCCCGGACGTCTTCCACGCGGCGGTCGCGGGCGCGCCGGTCACCGACTGGCGGCTCTACGACACCCACTACACCGAGCGCTACCTGGGCCACCCGGACGAGCGGCCCGAGGTGTACGAGGCCAACTCCCTGACCGGCTGCGCGGCCGGCCTGGAGCGGCCGCTGATGATCATCCACGGCCTCGCCGACGACAACGTGGTGGCCGCGCACACCCTGCGGCTCTCCTCGGCGCTGCTCGCCGCCGGGCGCCCGCACACCGTGCTGCCGCTCTCCGGCGTCACCCACATGACGCCGCAGGAGGAGGTCGCGGAGAACCTGCTGCTGCTCCAGGTCGACTTCGTGAAGAAGTCGCTCGGCGGCTGAGACCGTCCGGCGACCCGCCACCGACAAACCCTCCCGGGCCGCCGCCCGGTCCGTGCGTTCGGCATGACATCCGTCATGCCGAACGCACGACGGCGGTTACTGCCGCCGGACCCCGGCCGCGCGGGACTCTGAAGTGGTGCGAAGGACACCACCAGCAGGGAAGAGGACCGGGACGATGGACACGGGAGAGGTCGCCGCCTTCAGGGGCGTCGGCAAGAGCTACGGACGGGTGCGGGCCGTGGACGGCCTGGACCTGGTGCTGCGGCCGGGCGAGACGGTCGCCCTGCTCGGCCCGAACGGGGCCGGCAAGTCCAGCAGCCTCGATCTGCTGCTCGGCCTGCGCGAGCCCGACCGGGGCAGCGTCACACTGTTCGGCGGCCCGCCGCGGGCCGCGATCGAGGCCGGCCGGGTCGGCGCGATGCTGCAGAGCGGCGGCCTGATGACCGACGTCAAGGTCCGCGAGCTGGTGCGGCTCGCCTGCGAGGTCCACCCGCGCGGCCGGTCCGTCGCCGAGGTGCTGGAGGACGCGGGTGTCACCGAACTCGCCGAGCGCCGCGTCGACAAGCTCTCCGGCGGCCAGGAGCAGCGGGTCCGCTTCGCCCTCGCGATCGCCGGGGCCAACGACCTGATCGTCCTGGACGAGCCCACCACCGGCATGGACGTCTCGGTCCGGCAGTCCTTCTGGGCGAGCATGCGGGCCCAGGCCGACGCCGGTCGCACGGTGCTGTTCGCCACCCACTACCTGGAGGAGGCCGACTCGATCGCCGACCGCGTCCTCGTCCTGCACCGGGGCCGGCTGATCGCCGACGGCACCTCGGCCGAGATCAAGGCCCGGGCCGGTGCCCGCCGGATCACCTTCGAGCTGCACGAGGCGGACGGCCCGCTCGACGAGGCGCCGCTGCGCCGGCTGCCCGGTGTGCAGGGCCTGGAGGTCACGGGCCGCGTCCCGGGCGTGCGGACGGTGCGGATCCGCACCGCCGACGCGGACGCCGCCGTCGCCGCCGTCTACCGGGCGGGCCTGTACCCGCGCGGTCTGGAGGTCACCGGACTGGGCCTGGAGCAGGCCTTCCTGACCATCACCGGCGAGCAGGACGCCGCCGGGTCCGCCGGTTCCTCCGAGAACGCCGAGAACGCCGAGAACGTGCTGGAGCGTGCGCGATGACCACCCTGATCCGGCTGGAGATCCTGCGGACCCTCCGCAACCGGCGCTACCTGCTCTTCACGATCGCCTACCCGGCGCTGATGTACTTCTTCTTCATCCACGCCTACAGCGCGGACAAGCTGGCCGGCGGCCTCCCGGTGAAGACCTACTTCATGGTCTCGATGGCCACCTTCGGCGCGGTCGGCGCGGTGCTGACCGGCAGCGCGCAGCGGATCTCGCTGGAGCGCAGGAGCGGCTGGGTGCGCCAGCTGCGGCTGACCGCGCTGCCCGGCCGGGCGTACACCATCGGCAAGATCGCCGCCGCCGCGGTGACCACCCTGCCCGCGATCCTGGTGGTCTTCGCGGTCGGCGCGAGCCAGGGCGTCTCGCTGACCGCCGGGCAGTGGGCCGGCCTGGTGGCCGCCCTGTGGCTGGGCAGCTTCGTCTTCGCGGCACTCGGGGTGGCGCTCGGGTACGCGGCGGCGCCGGACTCGGTGCAGAGCATCGTGATGATCGCCTACATGGCGATGGCCCTGTTCGGCGGGACGTGGTTCCCGGTGAGCGGCTCGCTGGAGTCCTTCGCCCGGTTCAACCCGGTGTACCTGTACAACCGGCTGGCCACGTTCACCCAGCCCGGGCACTCCCTGGACACCGTCGCCGTCGCAGGGCTGGCGGCCTTCCTCGCGGTGTTCGTCGCCGCCGCGGCGGCCCTGTACCGACGCGACACCCGGCAGGCATGATGATCGACATGAGCGAGCCGCGCCGGACCCACCGCACCGACGGACAGCCGGAGGCGGGGCCGGCGCGCTCGTCGTTCATGAACGTCCCCGGCGCCTCGGTGGAGAGCCGGCGGCAGCTGCTGGTGAAGGTCGCCTGGATGCTGCTGTGGATGATCTACCTGGCCTACCCGGTGGGCGACCTGCTGAACGGCGGCCACAGCGCGGGTGCCCGGGTGCTCGGCTGGATCTGCCTGGGGGCCTTCGTCGTCGGCTACGTCCTGCTGGTCGTCCTCCGCTCGACGCCCGGGATGCGGCCCCGGACCTGCCGGGCGGTCGTCGCGACGATGGTGGCGCTCGCCGTGGCGTCCACCTTCGTGCTCGGCACCGCCTTCCTGTCCCTGTTCATCTACGCCTCGGTGTGCGTCGCGATCATCAGCCCGGCCCGCCACGCCCTGCGCGCGCTGCTCGCCATGGCGGTGCTGACCGCCGGGGTCGGTCTGCTGGCCCACGCCGACACGGACAACGTGTGGACCTTCACGCTCAGCGCCTTCCTCGCGGGCGCCGCGATGAGCGGTCTGCAGCGCCTGGTCGGCACCATGAAGGAGCTGCGCGAGGCCAGGGCCGCCGTCGCCCACCTGGCCGCCTCCGAGGAGCGGCTGCGGCTCGCCCGCGACCTGCACGACCTGCTCGGGCACTCGCTGTCGCTGATCACCCTGAAGAGCGAGCTGGCCGGGCGGTTCATGGACGCCGGCAAGGACGAGGCGGCGCGGGCGCAGGTCGCCGACATCGAGAACGTCGCCCGGCAGTCGCTGATCGACGTCCGGGAGGCGGTCACCGGCTTCCGCCGGCCCACCCTGCCGGTCGAGCTGGCCGCCGCCCGCACCGCGCTGGCCGCCGCCCAGGTCACCCTGGAGACCGCGCCGGAGCTGCTCGACGCCTGGCCGGGGCTGGCCGCCGAGGAGGCCGGCGCGCTCGCCTGGGCGCTGCGCGAGGCGGTCACCAACATCGTCCGGCACGGCGAGGGCGCCACCGTCTGCACCGTGCGCTCCGACGAGACCTGGGAGGGGAACGGCGAGCGCTACGCCGTCCTGGAGGTCACCGACGACGGGCGCGGTCCGGGCAAGTCCCAGCCCGGCAACGGCCTCTCCGGCCTGGAGGAGCGGCTCGCCCTGGTCGGCGGCCGGCTGGAGACCGGTCCGGGCGAGCGGGGCCGGGGCTTCCGGCTGCGGGCCCTGGTGCCGCTGCGGACGGCCTCCGTCCCCGCCCCGTAGCCGACTGGTCCGGGCGGCCGAACCCCGTCCCCCGGTGGCGTCGGCGCACGGGCGCCCGCCGGTGCCGGCGGGCAGCATGACAGTCATGCCGAAGCCGGTCCTGGCGGTCCTCGTCGTCCTGTTCCTCTCCCTGCTGCTCTGCGCCGCGTTCACCGAGGCCGCCGCCCCGGCCCCGGGGGCGGCCCACGGCGGCGTTCGGACGCACTCCCGCTGACCGCCGCCCCCGTCCGGGCGGGGACGCCGTAGGGTCGGGCGGCATGAGTGACAATCAGGGCGGGCGGCCCACGGTGCGGGTGCTGTTGGCGGAGGACCAGGGCATGGTCCGGGAGGCGCTCGCCGCGCTGCTCGGGCTGGAGGGGGACATCGACGTCGTCGCCCAGGTCGGGCGCGGGGACGAGGTGGTGGACGCCGCGGTCGCGCACGACGTCCAGGTGGCGGTGCTGGACATCGAGATGCCGGGGATGACCGGGATCGAGGCGGCGGCGCTGCTGCGTCGGCGGCGGCCGCAGACCAAGGTGGTGATCGCGACGACCTTCGGCCGCCCCGGCTACCTGCGGCGGGCGATGGAGTCCGGTGCGGACGCCTTCCTGGTGAAGGACGCGCCCGCCGCCGAGCTGGCCGAGGCCATCCGCCGGGTGCTGCGCGGCGAGCGGGTGATCGACCCGGTGCTGGCCGCGGCGGCGCTCGCCGAGGGGGCGAACCCGCTGACCGCCCGGGAGCGGGACGTGCTGGCGGCCGCGGCGGACGGCGCGGTGAACGCGGACATCGCCCGGCGGCTTCACCTGTCCGAGGGCACGGTGCGCAACTACCTCTCGATGGCGATCCAGAAGACCGAGGCCCGCAACCGCACCGAGGCGGTCCGGATCGCCCGGGAGAAGGGCTGGCTCTAGGGACCGTGCTGCGGACCGCGCGGCACCGGCTCAGTTGAGCCGGTGGCGGGCGGCGCGGGCCTCCTGGCGGACCTTGGCGGCGGTGTCGGGGTCGAAGGCGTCCAGGATCGCGGCGTACTCGTCCATCTCCCCGGCCCCGCCCAGGAAGTCGCCGGTGCGCACCAGCAGTTCGGCGCGTTCGAGCCGGAGCTGGGCGGGGTGGCGGGGGAGCAGCAGGGAGAGTTCGGTGGCCCAGAGCTGGGTGCGGGCGTGCTCGGGCCGGTCGGCGGCCCAGCCGCGGATGTTGCCGAGCACCCGCAGCACGATGTCCAGCGGCTGTGCGGGGGTGAGCAGTTCGGGCGTGAACTCGTGCCCGGCGGCGCGCACCAGCTCGGCCACCCCGTCGAGGTCGAGCAGGCGTCCGCCGTGGAAGGGGTCGGCCAGCACGTAGTCCTCGCCGCCGGCCGGCCCGCCGACCGCGACCACGAAGTGGCCGGGCAGGGCGATCCCGTGCACCGTGACACCGGCCCTGCGGGCGACCGCCCACCAGACCAGCGCCAGCATGATCGGCAGTCCGCGGCGGCGCCGCAGCACCTCCGGCAGCAGCGAGGACTCCAGCCGCCGGTAGTCGGACTTCCGCCCGTGGAACCGCTCGCGCCCGCCGAGGACGGCGGCCAGCAGCGCCGCGGTCTCCTCCGGTCCGGCCGGGGCGCGTTCGGCGACGGCGCGCCGCACGGCGGCCGCGTGCCGCTCCAGCGCCGCCTCGCAGGCGGCGAGCAGGGCGGCCAGCAGGGCGTCCGGCGTGGGCGGGCCGCCGGGACCGTCCGGGTCCGAGGGGTCGGGGGCGGGGGTGTGTTCGGCGGCCGCGAGCACGCAGAGCAGCACCGGATCGGGGTGCTCGGCCCTGGCCTCGGTCCGGAAGCGTGCTCTGCTCTGCTCGGTCACGGCGGTGGCGGCGGCTTTCGTACGGACGGGCGGGGAGGAGGGGACGCGCGGGGGAGCGGCCGGGACTCCTACCCCTGCGGCAGGAGTGCGTACTGGTAAGTGTGACTGGTCGTGAAGCCCAGTCCGTCATAGAGCGCGATCGCCCCGGAGTTCTCCGCCTCGACCTGCAAGTACCCGCCGCTCGCGCCCTCCTCGGCGGCCCGGGCCGCGAGCACCGCCATGACCGAGGTGGCCAGTCCGGCCCGGCGCGCGTGCGCGGCGACCTCGACCGCGCCGAAGCCGGCCCACGGTCCGTCGACGACGCAGCGTCCGACGGCCAGCGGCGCCCGGTCGGGACCGGCGCCCGGCACGCTCGCGAACCAGACCGACGGCCCGCCGCGGACCACCCGCAGGGCGGCCTCCTCGACCGGCGGGCCGCCGCCCGCCCGCCGGTACAGCGACAGCCAGGCCGCGTCGGCGGTCCGGGAGAGCCGCACCCGGTCGACGGCGGCGGGCGCGCCGCCGCGGGCGAGCCCGGCCAGCGGCGCGACCCGGACCAGGGTCCGCGCGAAGGCGGCGCCCCGGCGGTCCAGCTTCTCCCGCAGACCCTCCGGGGACCCCGGGGCGCAGACCTCCAGCAGGGCGGGCAGCCCGCGTGCCGCGTACCAGGCGCGGACCGCCGCCAGCGCCCGGTCGAGCGGCAGGCCGGGATCGCCGAGCGCCAGGGCGGAGTTGGCCCGCCGGGTGAAGCCGGCCGAGGCCCGCAGCGTCCACTCGCCCAGCGGCTCCTGCTCGACGGCCGGCCAGCCGCGGGCGGCGGTCCGCTGGAGCCCGACCGGGTCGGCCGGCGGCAGCGGCGCGCGCCGGGCGGGGAAGAGCGGCACCGCCTTCCCCGCGACCAGCAGCCGCTCGTCGAAGGAGACCGGTCCACCGGTCCGCGGCACCACCGTCAGGCCCTCGTCGTCCCAGGAGACGAGCACGCCGATCACGTCGCGGAAGACTGGCCGGTTGTCGTCGGCGAAGCCGGTGAGCCGTCGTACGGAGACTCTCCGGCCCACGTCGGAGCGGTCCAACCGGACCTCCGGACGGTCCTGAACCGGCCCTTCGACGGCCATCTGGGCACCTCCTGTGCATTTGCGGTCTCCGACCCGCGATACTAGGGGCGGGCATCGACGACACCGCGCTCACCCGCGCACGCGAGAAAACAGAATGGGCCGCCGAGCCCTTCCGAGGAGGAACGACAGCGTGACCTACGTCATCGCGCAGCCTTGTGTCGACGTCAAGGACAAGGCCTGCATCGAAGAGTGCCCGGTTGACTGCATCTACGAGGGCGAGCGATCGCTCTACATCCACCCGGATGAGTGTGTCGACTGTGGCGCATGCGAGCCGGTCTGCCCGGTCGAGGCGATCTTCTACGAGGACGACACTCCGGAGGAGTGGAAGGACTACTACAAGGCGAACGTCGAGTTCTTCGACGACCTCGGTTCGCCCGGCGGTGCCTCGAAGCTCGGCCTGATCGAGCGGGACCACCCCTTCATCGCCGCTCTGCCGCCGCAGAACGCCGACCACTGACCGGATCGGTGGCAATTCAGCTGTGACTACCAAGAACAGCACGCTCGCGCCGTTCCCGGGCCACCCGGGGGCGGCGCGCCGCGTTTCCGACCTCCTGCCGGTGTTCCCCTGGGACAAGCTGGAGCCCTACAAGGCCACGGCGCTCGCCCACCCGGGCGGGCTCTGCGACTTCTCCGTGGGCACCCCGGTGGACCCGGTCCCCGAGGTGATCCAGAAGGCGCTCGCCGCCGCCGCGGACACCCCCGGCTATCCGACCGTGTGGGGCCCGGAGGAGCTGCGCGAGGCCGTCGCCGGCTGGCTGCGGCGCCGGCTCGGCGCGGAGATCGGCCCGAGGGCCGTCCTGCCGACCGTCGGCTCCAAGGAGCTGGTGGCCTGGCTGCCGACCCAGCTCGGCCTCGGCCCCGGCGACCAGGTCGCCTACCCGCGCCTGGCCTACCCGACGTACGAGGTGGGCGCCCGGCTGTGCGGCGCCGAGCCGGTCGAGTACGACTCGGTGGACGAGCTGGACGGCTCCCGGGTGCGCCTGCTGTGGGTCAACTCGCCGTCCAACCCGACCGGGCGGGTGCTCGGGGCCGACGAGCTGCGCCGCACGGTGGCGTGGGCGCGCGAGCACCGGGTGCTGCTGGTCAGCGACGAGTGCTACTTCGAGCTGGGCTGGGAGGCCGAGCCGGTCTCGGTGCTGCGTCCGGACATCTGCGGGGACGGCCACGAGGGCCTGCTCGCGGTGCACTCGCTCTCCAAGCGCTCCAACCTGGCCGGCTACCGCGCCTCCTTCGTGGCGGGCGACCCGGTGGTGGTCAAGGAGCTGCTGGAGGTGCGCAAGCACGGCGGCATGATCGTGCCGGCCCCGGTGCAGGCCGCGACGGCGGCGGCGCTCGGCGACGACGCGCACGTGGCCGAGCAGCGGGAGCGCTACGCGGCCCGGCGTGCGGCGCTGCGTGCGGCGCTGGAGGCGTACGGCTTCCGGATCGAGCACTCGGAGGCGAGCCTCTACCTGTGGGCGACCCAGGACCGGCCGTGCTGGGAGACCGTCGCCGAACTCGCCGGACTGGGCATCCTGGTGGCGCCCGGCGACTTCTACGGTCCGGCCGGCGACCGGTTCGTCCGGGTGGCGTTCACCGCGACCGACGAGCGGGTCGCGGCGGCGGTGGAGCGGCTGAACGCGGCACGCTGAACGCGTGCGCAAGGCCGAAGGGGCCGGTGTTCCGAGGAGGAGCACCGGCCCCTTCGCCGTCGTCGTACCGGGGTGCCGTCGTACGGGGTTTTCTTCGCCCCGGAGTACGGGAGCCCCAGCGGGCCCTGCGACCGGACTAGAGGCCGAGGCCGCCGCCGTTGACGCCGCCCAGCAGGCCGCCGAGCGGGCCGAGCGCGCTGGTCAGGCCGCCGAGGCCGTTCAGCGGGCTGTTCGGGCCGAGGTCGGCGCCGCCCAGGCGGTTGGCGGAACCGTGCTCGGCCAGGCCGAGCACGTCGGCGCCGGGCAGGCCTGAGGTCAGGCCGCCGGGGACGGCGCGGCCGACGGCGCCGAGCGGCAGCGCGTCGGTGACGGCGTTGGTGCTGGGGACGGCCTGGGTCAGCCCGCCCGCGCCCGGGACGGCGTTGGCGACCGCACCGGCCTGGGAGAGCCCGCCGACCGGGTTGGCGCCGCTCTGCGCGCTGCGCTGCGGGGCGGCGGCACGACCGGTGACGGCCTCGCCGAGCTTCCCGGCCAGGGTCTTGGCGACCTTCGGGGTGACGCCCGAGAGCTGGCCGGTGGTGGCGGCGGTCTGGTCCACCGGGGCGGTCAGCGAGCTGGCCTTCTCGTTCGCCTCGGGGAGCTGCTGGGCGACGATGTTGCCGGTGGCGTCGGCGGTCGCGGGCACACCCGCGGCCACGGTCGCGGCACCGGTGGTCCCGGCGGCCTGGCCGAGCTCGTGGGTGGTGTGCTGCAGGGTGGAACCCGTGTCGGTGTTGGTCAGCTGGCCCAGTGGGGCGGCCAGGTCGCTCTTCGGCAGCAGGGCGTCGGCGGCGGACGCGGAGCCGGCCGCGACCAGCGGGGTCGCGCCGGCCGCCACGAGCAGCGCGGCCTGGGCGATCCGGCGCGTGAGGGGGTGAGACATGGGGCTCCTCGGAAGGGGTCTGGGTCCGTTCCGTCCGCCGGGCGGACGACGGTGTTACCGCTTGAGAAGCCAGAAGGTTTCGGCCGGTGCAAGGAAAACGTCGTACTGACCATCTGACGGTATGACCGCACGGGGAGCCGCTCCCGGGGCCGGGCCGGGGGTGCGGGCACGCGACGGGGCAAGGGGAGTGACGGTTCTGCGCCCCGCCGGGCCCGGCGGGGCGCCTGTCCACCTGTGTTGACGCGAATCACTCGTGCGGCGGCAACCCGTACACCAGTGCGTCAGCGCTCCCGACCCCCCGGTCTCAGCCCTTCGCGGGGGCCGCCAAGGAGACCAGCACCAGCTTGGTCGACGTCCCGGTCGACTGCGGCTTCCAGCCGTCCTCGGACTTCGCCTTCCGCCAGATCCGACCGTCGTAGGCGACGGTCTCGATGCCCAGCCGCTGCGCCTGGGTGACCGCCCAGTGGGCCACCGCCCAGCCGTTCTGCCGTTCGGCCTCAGGCCCGGAGTCGGTCGACGCGGTCGGGTCCGGGGTCAGCGAGACGGCGTTCTCGGCGCCCTTCACCGCGGAGGTGTAGCCGGCCGCCGGGGTCACCGTCCGGCCGAACTCCCGGCGCACCCGGTCGCTCAGCACCTGCGTCCGGTCCGGGCGGGCCGCCGCCGTCGCGCCGGCGGTCGGCGCGGCCCCGGCCGGGGCCGTCGAGGACTCCTCCTCGTCGGTCTCCGGCGCGGTGAAGTCGCGCACCACGCAGTTCAGCGCGGCCGCCTCCCGGCCGGTCAGGGCCGAGGCCAGCAGGGTGGCCTTGGTCTCGTGCTTGGCGTAGGCCTGCGGGTAGCCGCTCTTCTGCACCTGCTGGGCCGCGTCGGTCAGCGGCAGCCGGGTGTAGCCGGGCACCTTCACCAGGCCGTCCAGGAACTTGTTGGTCGCGTAGACCGGGTCCATGATCTGCTGCACGGTGCCCCAGCCCTGCGAGGGCCGCTGCTGGAACAGGCCCACCGAGTCCCGGTCGCCGCCGGCCAGGTTGCGGATCTTGGACTCCTGCATCGCGGTGGCCAGCGAGATGGTCACCGCCCGGTCCGGCAGGCCGCGGGCGTGCGCGACGGCGGCGATGGTGGCGGCGTTGGCGGCCTGCGGCACCTCCAGCGTCCCCTCGCCGGCCGCGGTCTTCACCGAGCAGCCCTCGGGGGTCAGCAGCTTCTGGTCACGCAGCCAGTACAGCCCCACCGCGACCACGGTCAGCACCAGCAGCACGATCAGCACCGCGCGCACAGGCCTGCGGCGCCGCGGCGGCGCCGCGTCCCCGTCCTCGCCGCCGCTCTTCCGCCTGGCCACCGCCGCCCCTCTCCACCGAGCACCTCGAACCGACACCGTACCCACTCGGACGGGTGTGCGGCGGCGGACGGTTGCCCCCGGACGGCACCGAAGCCGTCACGGACCGGCCACGGCCCGGATCCGTCCGGGACCCGACGAGGACCCGACGACGACCCGTCGAGGCCCCGTCCGGGATCCGTCCGGGGCCCGGACGGGACTACGCTGGACGACCATGAGCAGCTCGAAGACGCCCCTTGACCTCACCCTCGACGGCGGCGCGCTGACCGCCCAGCTGGTCGACTTCCCCTCCGTCAGCGGCGACGAGCAGGCGCTCGCCGACGCCGTGGAGCACGCCCTGCGGGCCCTCCCGCACCTGACCGTCGACCGCTACGGCAACAACGTCGTCGCCCGCACGAACCTCGGCCGCGCCGAACGCGTCCTGCTCGCCGGCCACATCGACACCGTGCCGATCGCCGACAACCTGCCCTCCTGGGTCGAGGGCGACCTGCTCTTCGGCTGCGGCACCTCGGACATGAAGTCCGGCGTCGCCGTCCAGCTCCGGCTCGCGGCCACCCTGCCCGAGCCCAACCGGGACCTCACCTTCGTCTTCTACGACTGCGAGGAGGTGGAGGCCCACCGCAACGGCCTCGGCCACCTCGCCCAGGCCCACCCGGACTGGCTGGCCGCCGACTTCGCGGTGCTCATGGAGCCCAGCGGTGCGGTCGTCGAGGGCGGCTGCCAGGGCACCCTGCGCGCCCAGGTCCGGCTCACCGGCGTCCGGGCCCACTCGGCCCGCAGCTGGCTCGGCGACAACGCCATCCACCACGCCGGCGAGGTGCTGCGCCGGCTCTCCGACTACCGGGCGCGCAAGGTCGACATCGACGGCCTGGAGTACCACGAGGGCCTCAACGCGGTGCGGATCGACGGCGGCGTGGCCGGCAACGTGATCCCCGACGAGTGCGTGGTGACGGTCAACTTCCGCTTCGCGCCGGACCGCGACGAGGCCGAGGCCGAGAAGCACGTGCGCGAGGTCCTCGACGGCTTCGAGGTCACCGTCACCGACTTCGCCCCGGGCGCGCTGCCCGGCCTCAACCAGCCGGCCGCCAAGGCCTTCCTCGCCGCCACCGGCGGCACCGCCCGCGCCAAGTTCGGCTGGACCGACGTGGCCCGGTTCAGCGCGCTCGGCGTCCCGGCGGTCAACTACGGCCCGGGCGACCCGAACATGGCGCACAAGCGGGACGAGCACTGCTCGCTGAGCGCGATCGCCGAGACCGAGGAGCGGCTGCGCGCCTGGCTGACGGCCTGAACCCGGCTGACGGCCGGTCCGACCGTCCGACCATCGGTCGAACGCCATCTTCCGGTTGCCCAACCGACCTTCCACCGTTGCCTGAAAAAGGGGAGGCAGGGGCGTAGGGTTTCGTCATGACAGGCACTGGAGACGAAAAGCACTACGGCCACGGTCCTGAGCAGGTGGGCGAGCCGCGCCCGAAGAAGGCGTGGCCCGAGAAGCAGAAGGGCCCGGTGCTGGTGCGCCGGGACCAGGTCGGCGAGAGCACCACGGACCAGCGGCTGCTGGACACCACCGGCCCGACCGACTGGCTGCACACCGACCCCTGGCGGGTCCTGCGCATCACCTCGGAATTCGTCGAGGGCTTCGGCGCGCTCGCCGAACTCCCGCCCGCGATCAGTGTCTTCGGTTCCGCGCGGACCCCGGTCGACTCACCCGAGTACGCCGCGGGCGTGGCGATCGGCCGGGCCCTGGTCGAGGCCGGCTTCGCGGTGATCACCGGTGGCGGCCCGGGCGCGATGGAGGCGGCCAACCGCGGCGCCTCGGACGCCGGCGGGCTCAGCGTCGGGCTCGGCATCGAGCTGCCCTTCGAGCAGGGGCTCAACGAGTTCGTCGACCTCGGGCTGAACTTCCGTTACTTCTTCGTCCGCAAGACGATGTTCGTGAAGTACTCGCAGGGCTTCGTCGTCCTGCCCGGCGGCCTCGGCACCCTGGACGAGCTGTTCGAGGCGCTCACCCTGGTGCAGACGAAGAAGGTCACCCGCTTCCCGGTGATCCTCTTCGGCAGCGCGTACTGGGGCGGACTGGTCGACTGGCTGCGGAACACCCTGGTCGCCCAGGGCAAGGCCGCCCCGCACGACCTGGAGCTCTTCCACGTGACCGACGACATCGACGAGGTCATGAAGATCCTCGCCGACGCCCGCCGGCCCGTGAACGAGATCTAGACACTTCCCGGGCGCGGCCCGGGCGCGTCCTAGGCCAGCCCCCGGCGGGC
This sequence comes from Kitasatospora purpeofusca, assembly GCF_036010405.1. Lineage (NCBI taxonomy): Bacteria > Bacillati > Actinomycetota > Actinomycetes > Kitasatosporales > Streptomycetaceae > Kitasatospora > Kitasatospora purpeofusca. The sequence goes on from NZ_CP108561.1 coordinate 5,892,782, forward strand.
CACGGCCGGCGGGCGGGTGCCGCGGATCGAGGCGACCATGTCGAGCACCTGCCGGGTCTCCGCCACCTGGTGCACCCGGTACACCTGGGCGCCCAGCCAGGCGGAGACCGCCGTGGTCGCCAGGGTGCCGAGCAGCCGCTCGTCCACCGGCCGGTCCAGCGTCTCGCCGACGAAGTCCTTGTTCGACAGCGACACCAGCACCGGGAAGCCGGTCGCGGTCATCTCCGGCAGTCGCCGGGTCGCCTCCAGCGAGTGCCGGGTGTTCTTCCCGAAGTCGTGCCCCGGGTCGATCAGCACCGCGTCCCGCCGCACACCCAGCTCCACCGCCCGCTCGGCCAGCCCGACGGTGACCCGCAGGATGTCCGCCATCACGTCCTGGTAGCCGGCCCGGTGCGGCCGGGTGCGCGGCTCCGCGCCGCCCGCGTGCGTGCAGACCAGCCCGACGTCGTGGCGGGCGGCGACCTCGGCCAGCAGCGGGTCCACCCCGCCCCAGGCGTCGTTCAGCAGGTCGGCGCCGACCTCGCAGACCGCCTCGCCGACCTCGTGCCGCCAGGTGTCCACACTGATCACGGCCCCGGGGTGGCGCTTGCGCAGCTCCGCCACGAACGGCACCGTGCGCCGCAGCTCCTCCTCGACGGTGACCTCGTCGCCCGGCCCGGCCTTCACCCCGCCGATGTCGAGGATCGCCGCGCCCTCGGCCATCGCGCGTTCGGCCGCCTCGAACGCGGCCTCGTCGGCGAAGGTCGATCCCTTGTCGAAGAACGAGTCCGGTGTGCGGTTGACGATCGCCATGATCACAAGCTCGTCGTCGCCGAATTCCCGTGGTCCCAGGCGCAGTGCCACCGATCTCTCCTTAACAGCTGCCGCGGGTGCGATGATGGCCCCCCCGGCCCATCGGGACCATGATCCCACTCCTGTCGGGGCCGGCCGGAGAATCGGGAGGACCGCTCGTGTTCTGGGTGATCGTGGTGGCCATGGCCGTAGTGGTCGGCGGTGCCGCGCTGGTGGCGCTGGGCGGCGGCGGTTCGCTGCCCGAGGCCGTGCAGGACCGGATCTCCGCCCGGCTGCCGCAGGACCGCCCGCTGGGCCGGGCCGACGTCGACGCGCTGCGCCTGCCGATGGCCCTGCGCGGCTACCGGATGGACGAGGTGGACGACGTCCTCGACCGGCTGGGCGCCGAACTCTCGCACCGGGACGCCCGGATCGCCGAGCTGGAGGCGCTGGCCGCGGTGCGCGGCGCCGTCGAGGCGACCGACGGCCCCGAGCCCGGCGCCGAACCGCTGCCCGGCCTGGAGGAGTTCGCCCTGGTGGTCGAGCCCGCCGTCGCCCTCACCAAGTCCGCCGCGGCCCCCGCGGCCGGCGGCCCCGAGGACGCCGTGCCGGGCGGGGAGCGGTGAGCGCCGGCACCGGCGCCGTCCTGGGGGCGGACGGGCTGCGCCGCTGCGCCTGGGGCGATTCGGCGGACGACTACCGGGTCTACCACGACACCGAGTGGGGCCGCCCGGTGCGCGGCGACGACGCCCTGTTCGAGCGGGTCTGCCTGGAGGCGTTCCAGTCCGGCCTGTCCTGGATCACCGTCCTGCGCCGCCGCGAGGGCTTCCGGGCCGCCTTCGCCGGCTTCTCGATCGCCGAGGTCGCCGAGTTCGGTGCCGCCGACGTCGAGCGGCTGCTCACGGACACCGGGATCATCCGCAACCGGGCCAAGATCGAGGCCTCGATCGCCAACGCCCGGGTCGCCCGCGAGCTCGACGGCGGACTGGACGCGCTGATCTGGGGGTTCGCCGGGGACCCGGACCGGCCGGCGCCCCGCAGCCTGGACGAGGTGCCGGCCGTCACGCCCGAGTCGACGGCGCTCGCCAAGGCCCTGAAGAAGGCCGGCTTCCGGTTCGTCGGCCCGACCACCGCGTACGCGCTGATGCAGGCCTGCGGACTGGTGGACGACCACCTCGCCGACTGCCACGTCCGCACCGCGCCCGCGGGCCCGGTCCGGGGCTGAACCGGGGACGGACCGGGCCCGGACCGGGGGCGCGTTCGGGGCTACCGGCCCAGGTAGGCCGGCTTCTCCTTGGCGATGAAGGCGCGGACCGCGATCCGGTGGTCCTCGCTCTCGCCGGCCAGGGTCTGCAGCTCGTCCTCCTTGTCGAGCAGCTCGCTCAGCGAGTGCGAGGCGCCGTACGCCAGCGACTCCTTGATCGCGCCGTAGGCCACCGTCGGGCCCTCGGCCAGCTCCTTGGCGAACACCCGGGCGGTGGCGGCCAGTTCGTCGGCCGGCACGACCTTGGTGGCCAGGCCCAGCTCCATCGCCTCGGCCGCCTTCACGGTGCGCGGCAGCATCAGCAGCTCGGTCGCCCGGGCGTGGCCGACCAGCCGCGGCAGCGTCCAGGAGGCCCCGGAGTCGGCGGTCAGCGCGATCCCGGCGAACGCGGTGTTGAAGCCCGCGGTGTCCGCCACGATCCGGAAGTCGCAGGCGAAGGCCAGCGAGGCGCCCGCCCCGGCCGCCACCCCGCCGACCGCGGCCACCGTCGGCTTGCGCATCCCGGCCAGCGCCCGCAGCAGCGGGTTGTAGTGCTCGGCCACCGTCCGCAGCGCGCCCTCGCCGGTCTCCTCGGCCCGCTTCAGCAGGCCCAGGTGCTCCTTGAGGTCCTGCCCGACGCAGAACGCCCGGTCGCCCGCGCCGGTCAGCAGCACCGCGCGCACGGCCGGGTCCTCGGCGGCGGCCGTCACGGTGTCACGCAGCGCCACCTTGGTCGGGACGTCCAGCGCGTTCATCGCCCCGGGGCGGTTGATCGTGATGACGGCCAGGCCGCCGTCCAGCTCGTACAGCACCGAATCGGACATGGACGGGAGCTCCCTTGCTCGTGGTCGTGGGCTGCCAGGATGCCGGAGCGCCGGGCCGCCTGGGGAGTGTGAGGTATCGCACCTTCCGATGGCGTACGGACCGGCGCCGCGCCGGGGCTTATGCCGGTTATTGGGAGGGAATGCGGCGGTCCGGACGAGGTTGCACCGAGAGTGATGTTGGTCATCAGGCCGTGGCATGCGGGATAATGGCTTCCGATCAATGCGTTCGATACCGGCGGTGGACGGACTGCCGGTGCGTAGCTGAGCGGTTGCAGGAAGGGGAACGAGCATGGCGGCCATGAAGCCGCGGACGGGTGACGGCCCGCTCGAAGTCACCAAAGAGGGGCGGGGCATCATCATGCGCGTTCCGCTCGAAGGCGGCGGACGCCTCGTGGTGGAGCTCACGCCCGACGAGGCCCACGCCCTCGGCGAGGCCCTGAAGAAGGCCTGCGGCTGACCGCAGCAGGTGCTCGCCATCTCCTGGAGATGTGCCGCCGGGCCCGGGACCGACCATCGCGTCGTCCCGGGCCCGGTGCGTTCCGCCCCGGTGCCGCGCCCCGTTCCTCCGGGCTCCGCGGCCCCGGGCTCCCGCGCCGCCGCTACCGCTTCACGGCGCAGAGCAGCCCGTCCGAGACCGGCAGCAGCGCGGGCAGCAGGGCGTCGCTCTCCCGGACGTCCCGGACGAGGTCGCGCACCGACCTGGTCCGCGGGTCCTGGAGCTCCGGTTCGGCCAGTCGGCCCTCCTGGAACACCCCCTCGAAGCAGACCATCCCGCCCGGCCGCAGCAGCCGCAGCGACTCCTCCAGGTAGGCGCCGGACTCCGCCGGGTCCCCGTCGCAGAACACCAGGTCGTACTGGCCGTCGGCGAGCCTCGGCAGCACCTCCAGGGCCCGGCCCGGTATGAACCTCGACCGGTTGGCCGCGAACCCGGCGGCCTGGTAGGCCTCCTTCGCCAACTGCTGGCGCACCGGCTCCGAGTCGACGGTGGTGAGCACGCCGTCCGACCGCATCCCGCGCAGCAGGTACACCCCGGAGACGCCCGTCCCGGTGCCGATCTCGGCCACCGCCTTGGCGCCCGACGCGGCGGCCAGCAGCCGCAGGCAGGCACCCCCGCTGGGGCCGATCGCCCTGATCCCGGTGCGCGCGGACTGCGCCCTGGCGTAGGTCAGCACCGCGTCCTCGCCGACGAAGGTGTCGGCGAGCGCCGCACGCGCGGGCCCGAACTCGCTGATGGCTGCCTCTTTCGGAGCCCCGGGTGGCGGCCCGGCGCCGAGCGGATGTCGATATTTCCTGCCACAGATTACTGGCCGGGCGGGAACCGCGTACGGCGGCGGGCCGTTGAAGGAGCAGGGACCGGGCGAACAGGACGTCCCGGACACCCTCCGGGAGCCGCTTCGGCGGGCCGGGCGGTGCTGCGGATACCGGACGCGGTCCCGGACACACTTCTTATCCGGGCTTGACGGGCGAGGTGGATATGGTGGTGGCCCTGCTGGGCAGAAGAGCCGACCGAGGAGGTGTGGCCGAGGGCGACGTCCCCGTGCGGCGGCATCTCCGCGGCACCTCGTCGGCCCGTACGCCGAAGCCCGTGATGAACCAGCCTGCGCACTCCACCCTGGACCAGCCGGCCGCCGCGCCCGAGGCGCCCGCCGGCACTGCCGAGGCCCCCGCCCTCGCGACCTTCGCCGAGGGCCCCGACGCGCAGACCTGGACTCCGCCCAGCTGGGAGGAGATCGTCGAGGCCCACAGTGCGCGCGTCTACCGTCTCGCCTACCGGCTGACCGGTAACCAGCACGACGCCGAGGACCTCACCCAGGAGGTCTTCGTCCGGGTCTTCCGTTCGCTGTCCACCTACACCCCCGGCACGTTCGAGGGCTGGCTGCACCGGATCACCACCAACCTCTTCCTGGACATGGTCCGTCGGCGCCAGCGCATCCGCTTCGACGCGCTCGGCGACGACGCGGCGGAGCGGCTCGCCTCCCGCGAGCCCAGCCCGGCCCAGCACTTCAGCGACACCCACTTCGACGCCGACGTCCAGCAGGCGCTGGACACCCTGGCGCCCGAGTTCCGTGCCGCCGTGGTGCTCTGCGACATCGAGGGCCTCTCCTACGAGGAGATCGCCGCCACGCTGGGCGTCAAGCTCGGCACCGTCCGCAGCCGCATCCACCGCGGCCGCTCGCACCTGCGCGCCGCGCTCAAGCACCGTGCCCCCGGCTCGGCCCCCGGCCGTGAGCGCCGCGGCGGCGGCGCCGAGGAGCAGCCGGTCCCGGTCGGCGCCGTCGCCGGCGAGGCCCCGGCCGCGTCGGGCGGGCGCGGCCGGAGGCGATCGTGAGCGGAACCGGCCGGTCCGGGGCGGGTCACCCGGACACCCCCGGCCGCACGGCCGCCCGCCGGGCCGGCTGGCCCGCGCTGGGCCGCCGGGGCCAGGACGGGCCGGGAGCGGCCGACGGGCCCGCGCTGCCGGCCGAGCCGGCCCTGCGCGCCGTCGCGGTCCGGTCGGTCGACGCCCCCGAGGAGCACCACCTCGGGGAGCGGCTGTCCGCCTTCGTCGACGGTGAACTCGGCCACGACTCGCGCGAGCGCGTCCAGGCCCATCTGGCGACCTGTCCGCAGTGCCTCGCCGAGGCCGACGAGGGCCGCGCGGTCAAGCACCTGCTGACCCGGACCGGCACACCCGGTCCGTCCTCCGGGCTGATGGCCCGGCTGATGGCCGTCGGCGCGCTCCCGGAGGACGAGCCGCAGCCGCGCGCCGACCGCCCGCGCCGGGACGACGACGACTTCCCCGGCGGCGGCGTGGCCGGCACCGGGACCCTCGGCGGCAGCCGGCTGAACGGCGGCTCCTTCGGCCGCGGCGCCGGCGCCTCGTTCGGCGGCGGCGCGCTCGGTGCCGACACCCCGGTGCCCGGGGTCGACCCGCGGGCCTTCGGCCGGGGCGGCGCGGTGCTGCGCCCGCTGATCGGACGCCGCACGGCGGTCCGTCCGGACGCCCCGGTCCAGCCGCTGGCCGCGGCCGCGGCCGCGATCACCCCGGTGCTGCGGCCGGTCCCGCCGCGCGGCCGGCGCTTCGTCTTCGCCGCCGCCGGGGCCTTCTCGGTGGCCGCGGTGACGCTCGGCGGGGTCGGCGGCATCGCCGGCCCGGGCGAGGACCAGCACGGCACCGTGGTCAGCCCGGCCGGCAGCGGCGGCCGGGGCGGCATGGTCCCGATGAACGCCCAGGTGCCGGCGGCCGACCTGCCGGTCCGCCCGGTGGCGGTCACCCGGGGCGCGATGCCGCCGCACGACCTCCCCGAGCGCACGCCGAGCTCGGGCGTGGCCGGTCTGCACCACGAGAACAGATAGGCCTCACCGGACCCTTCGGGGTCCCGGTCATCGGCGGGTCTTCACCACGGCTTCATCACACGGGGGTCATGGACCCGCCGATGGCCATTACGCTGTGGGGAGCGTTTGTCCGATCCGCTCGCGACCGTAGGGAGCTTTGGTGTTCAGTGACGTGGGCACACTGGAGGTCCTGACCCTGGCCATCATGGCCATCGTGATCTTCGGTCCGGACAAGCTGCCGAAGCTGATCCAGGACACCATGGGGTTCATCCGGAAGGTCCGGTCCTTCGCGGACACCGCGAAGGAGGACATCCGCAGCGAGCTGGGTCCCGAGTTCAAGGACTTCGAGTTCGAGGACCTCAACCCGAAGACCTTCGTCCGCAAGCAGCTGATGGGCGGCGAGGAGGACCCGCTGGGCCTCAAGGACATGCGGGAGTCCCTGGACATCCGCTCGGTGCTGGACGACAAGCCGGCCGCCCCGGCGAACGGGCACGGCCGCAACGGCAGCGTCTCCTTCGACAAGCCCGCCGCCGCCCCGGCCGCCGCGACCGCCGGCGCCCCCCTCACCCCGGGCGAGCGGCCCCCGTTCGACCCCGACGCGACCTGACCCCTCGCCGGTCGGGAGGCGCCCCCGGCGTCGTCCCCCCGCGTCGTTCGCGCCCCGCCGAACCGCACGGCTGAGCGGGCCCCGGCGCGTGCGCCGCTATTGTGCTGATTGTTCCCGCTGTGCCGTCCGTCACTTCCGGGCCCTTCCGGGCCCGAGTCGGTCGGCGGGGGCGCCGGGGTGCGCCACGATGGGAGCGCACCACGGCAGGCAAACGTCGTTGAGGAGGCCCCGGGCATGGACGCGACGAGTCAGGCGGTGGGAACGGCCAAGGCCGGCGGACCCATGGTCGGCGGACAGGCCGGCCCGGCGGACCCGCTGGTGCCGTACCTCTCGGCGGACTTCCCCTGGTACGGCCTGGACGACGGCTGGTCCGGCCGGCGCTTCCTGCTGCCGAGCGGCTTCGGCGGCCCGCGCTCCGGTGCCCACGGCACCGTCGACTACGGCAGCCTGGGCCACGGCGAGGAGCCGGCCCGCCAGTACGAGCCGCGCGACATGCGCAAGTTCGCGGTGGCCGTCACCGTCGCCCGCCGGGACAGCCGGCGCAGCGCCGACAACACCGGCACCCTGGAGGCCACCTCCGCCGCTTCCGCGGCCTGGCTGGCCGGCTCCGGCCTGCTGGCCGCGACCTGGCCGGGCCAGCTGGACCGCGCGCTGCGCCAGGACTGGCTGGACCAGCAGTCCTCGCTCGCCTGGGACCTCGCCGACGACCTGGACGGCCCCGGCTGGTCCACCCTCAGTCTCCCGGTGAACGGCCTGCCGCAGCCCTTCCGCTACCGCGAGTCCGAGTACGGCTGGGTGCTGGCGGGCGAGGCCCCCGGCGTCCTGCTGGGCGCCTACGGCCGCGGCATCAGCGCCTACGGTGCCGGCTTCGCCACCGTTCCCGACCTCACCGCCTACACCCGCCCGTAGGCAGCGCCCCGCGCACACCACGTCGCCCCGCGCACACCACGTCGCCCCGCGCACGACAGGGGCCCGCGCACACGACAGGGGCCCGCCGGTCCGAACCGGCGGGCCCCTGTCGTCGTGTCAGAACTTGTTCTTCGGCGTGAGGCCGAGGGAGAGGCCGGAGAGGCCGCGCTGGCGGCCGCCGAGCTTGCCGGCGATGGCGCGCAGGGCCGCGCCCGCGGGGGACTCGGGGGCGGCCAGGACGACCGGGCGGCCGTCGTCGCCGCCCTCGCGCAGGCGGACGTCGATCGGGATCGAGCCGAGCACGGGGACGGTGGCGCCGACGGTGCGGGTGAGCGCTTCGGCGACGGTCTGGCCGCCGCCGGTGCCGAAGACGTCGATCATCTCGTCGCAGTGCGGACAGGGCATGCCGGACATGTTCTCGATCACGCCGACGATCTTCTGGTGGGTCTGCACCGCGATGGTGCCGGCCCGCTCGGCGACCTCGGCGGCGGCCATCTGCGGGGTGGTGACGATCAGGATCTCCGCGTTGGGGACCAGCTGGGCCACCGAGATGGCGATGTCACCGGTGCCGGGCGGCAGGTCCAGCAGCAGGACGTCGAGGTCGCCCCAGTAGACGTCGGCCAGGAACTGCTGCAGCGCGCGGTGCAGCATCGGGCCGCGCCAGACCACCGGGGCGTTGCCCGGGGTGAACATGCCGATCGAGATGACCTTCACGCCGTTCGCCTGCGGCGGCATGATCATGTCCTGGACCTGGGTGGGCCGGCCCTCGACGCCCAGCATGCGGGGCACGCTGTGGCCGTAGATGTCGGCGTCCACCACGGCGACCTTCAGGCCGTCGGCGGCCATCGCGGCCGCGAGGTTGACGGTCACCGAGGACTTGCCGACGCCGCCCTTGCCGGAGGCGACGGCGTAGACGCGGGTCAGGGTGCCGGGCTTGGCGAACGGGATCTCGCGCTCGGGGGCGCCGCCGCGCAGCAGCTGGGAGAGCTCCTTGCGCTGCTCGTCGCTCATCACGTCGAGCTCGACCTCGACCTCGGTGACGCCGGGGACCCGGCCGACGGCCTCGCGGACCCGGGTGACGATGGTGTCGCGCATCGGACAGCCGGAGACGGTCAGCCAGACCGCGACCCGTACGGCGCCGCCCTCGCCGATCCCGACCGATTTCACCATGCCGATCTCGGTGATCGGGCGGTTGATCTCCGGGTCGTTGACGGTCGACAGCGCCTGGCGTACGGACTCTTCCGTGACGCCGGCCGCGACCTCTGTCTCGTTGGCCATGACTTGATGGTACGGCGCCGCGCGGGGGCCCCGTCCGGTCGGTGGCGTGCCGCCGGTCACAGCGTCCCGGAGGCCTCCCGGCGCTCGTCGATCTCCTTGAGCAGCAACTGGAGTTCGGAGCGCACGCTGCCCAGCTCGGAGGCGATGAAGGCCCTGGTGGCGACCTCGCCGAGGCCCTGGCGCAGGGCGGCGACCTCGCGGGTGAGGTACTCGGTGTCGGCGATGTTGCGGTCGCTGCGGGCCCGGTCCTGCTCCATGTTGACGCGGTCCCGGTTGTCCTGGCGGTTCTGCGCGAGCAGGATCAGCGGCGCCGCGTAGGAGGCCTGGAGGGAGAGCATCAGGGTGAGGAAGATGAAGGGGTAGTCGTCGAACCTGACCACGTCGGGCAGCAGGGTGTTCCAGACGACCCAGAGGATGATCACCACGGTCATCCAGACGATGAACCGTCCGGTGCCGAGGAAGCGGGCGATCCGTTCGGAGACCTTGCCGAAGGCCTCCGGGTCGTAGGACGGCAGGCTGATCAGGCCGGGGCGGCCGGTGCGCGGCTGGTCCAGCCGGCTGCGGGCGGACGACCCGCCGGGGGCGGGCTCGGTCCGGCGGTCCTTGGCCCCCTCGCGGGCGCGCAGCTCGCGCAGCTGGCGCAGTTCCCGGAGCTCGCCCTGGAGCCGTTGGCGCGGGGACTCCTCGCGCCGGCCCTTGCGGTCAGCGTCCACCGGTCACCTCCCTCTCGTCCTGTCGGCCGGTGTGCTCCCCGTCCGGACCGCCGTGCAGCGCGGCCTCCCGCCAGTCCTCCGGCAGCAGGTGGTCGAGCACGTCGTCCACGGTGACGGCGCCGACCAGGTGGTCCGCCTCGTCGACGACCGGCGCGGCGACCATGTTGTACGTCGCCAGGTAGCTGGTGATCAGCGGCAGCGGGGTGTCCGGCGGCAGCGGGTCGAGGTCGTCGTCGACCAGCGAGCCGACCAGGGTGTACGGGGGTTCGCGCAGCAGCCGCTGGAAGTGCACGATGCCCAGGTACTTGCCGGTCGGGGTCTCGTTCGGCGGGCGGCAGACGAAGACCTGCGCGGCCAGCGCCGGCTTGTGGTCGGAGACCCGGACCCGGGCCAGCGCCTCGGCGACGGTGGCGTCCGGTTCCAGCACGATCGGCTCGGTGGTCATCAGGCCGCCGGCGGTGTTCTCCTCGTAGCTCAGCAGGCGGCGGACCGGCTCGGCCTCGTCCGGCTCCATCAGCTGGAGCAGGCGCTCAGCCTCGTCGCCGGGCAGCTCGGAGAGCAGGTCGGCGGCGTCGTCCGGGTCCATCGCCTCCAGGACGTCGGCGGCCCGTTCGTCCTTCAGCTTGCCGATGATCTCGACCTGGTCGTCCTCGGGCAGCTCCTCCAGGACGTCGGCGAGCCGTTCGTCGTCGAGTGCGGCGGCGACCTCGGCGCGGCGCTTGGCGGAGAGGTGGTGCATGACGCTGGCGAGGTCGGCGGCGCGCAGCTGGTCGAAGGTGGCGAGCAGGTTGGCGGCGCCCTGGTCCTCCTCGGGCAGGGTGAAGCCGGTGACGTCCTGCCAGTCCAGGGTGACGGTCTCGCCGCGGGCCTTGCGCAGCCGGCCGACCCGGCCGACCTGGACGAAGACCTTGCCGATCTCCCATTCGCGCAGCCGGGTCTGGGTCATCGCGACGTCCAGGACGGTGACCTCCTGGCCGGTCTTGGTCCAGGTGACGGTGCGGTCGAGCAGTTCGGCGAGGACGAGGGTCTCGGCGGGGCGCTGCTCGAAGCGGCGCATGTTGATCACGCCGGTGGTGATGACCTGGCCGGACTCCAGGCTGGTCACCCGGGTCATCGGCAGGAAGATCCGGCGCCGGGCGACCACCTCGACCAGCAGGCCGAGCACCCGGGGCAGGCGGCCGCCGATCCGCAGGGCGACCACGACGTCCCGGACCCGGCCGACCTGGTCGCCGTTCGGGTCGAAGACGGCGATGCCGGCCAGGTGCGAGATGAAGACGCGGCTGCCTGGTCCTGCCATGGACTCCGGTCTCCCTCGCCTCGCTCGACGCGCCTCGTCCGGCGCCGGTCGGGCGCGGCCACGCCCCGCGGCCAAGGCTACTCGGGCATATCCGCCCGGGCTCGGTGAAATCGGGGCAAATCGGGCGACCGGGGGAGGCGAACGGCGGGGAGGCGGACGGTCAGGGAGGCGGTCCGACGGGGAGGGCGCCGGGTGTGGCGGCGCGTCAGCCCTTGCGGCGCTTCAGCAGCAGCTTCGGCAGCCCGGCGGGGACCGGTCGGCGGGTGGTGGCCGGGGTGGGCATCGGCGCCGCCGCGTGCGGGTCCTCCGGCATCGCCCCGGGCCGCTCGGTGAGCTCGCCGCCCGCCGTCCCGGCCGGCTCCAGCCGCAGCACCCGGCACTCGCGGGCCCAGCGGTCGGTGATGGCGTCGGTGTCCGGCGCGTTCAGCCGCTTGCCCTTCAGCTCCTCGACGGCGCCCTGCCAGGCCTCGCTCCGCGGGGCCAGTTCGACCACCCGGGCCGGCCAGCCGGTCAGCCGGCCGCCCTTGTCCTTGCTGCGGATGGTGACGGTCGCGCCCGCCCCGCCGGTGAGCCCGTGCAGCGGCTGCTCGGCGCCGTCGCCGACCACCACCACCGCGCCGTCGTGCCAGGCGTGCCAGAGCGCCCGCCCGTGCTCCTGGCCGTCCGCCCGGACCCAGAGCAGGCCGGACTTCTTCGCGGCCTCCTCCAGCAGGGCCCGGTCGAGGAAGTCGTCGGCGGTCGCGGCTGCGGCAGGCGTACGGTCCATGGCGCACAGCGTACGGCCTGCGTCGCGGGGCGACGTCTCGCGGTTCGGGCGACAGTTCCATGGGGGCCGCACGGGCCTTACGGTAGGAGCCGCCCGTACCCCCGACCGGATCCAGAGGAGCGCCGTGCCCGCCGCCCGGCCCGAGAGCGACGCCGCCGCCGTCCCTGTCGCCACCGCCCCCGCCACCGCCGCCACCGCTGCCGCCGCGCGCCCGCTCCCCAGGACCGACCTGCTGCTGCTGGCCGTCTCCGTCGGCGCCATCTCGCTCTCCGCCCCGCTGATCAGCGCCACCGCCGCACCGGCCCTGGCCATCGCCTTCTGGCGCAACCTCATGTCGGTCGGCGTGCTCGGCCCCTACGCGCTGCTGCGCCACCGGGCCGAACTGCGCGCCGTCCCCCGGCGCGCGCTGCTGCTGGCGATGGCGGCCGGGGTGCTGCTCGCCGTCCACTTCGGACTCTGGATGCCCAGCCTGCGGATGACCTCGGTGGCCTCCGCGACCGCGCTGGTCACCACCACCCCGCTGTGGACGATCGTGCTGATGCGGCTGCTCGGGGTGCGGGCGCCCCGGATGGTCTGGGTCGGTACGGTGACCGCCTTCGCCGGCGTCCTGGTGCTCACCGGCGTCGACCTCTCGCTCTCGCCGCGCGCCCTGGCCGGTGACGCGCTCGCGCTCGGCGCGGGTCTCGCCGCAGCCGGCTACATGCTGCTCGGGGCCGAGGTCCGGCGGACCGTCAGCACCACCGCGTACACCCTGGTCTGCTACGCCACCACGGCGGTCGTGCTGTTCGTGGTCTGCCTGGTCGCCGGGACGCCGCTGTCCGGCTGGTCCGCCGGCGCCTGGTGGCAGATCGTGCTGCTGATGGTCACCGCCCAGCTGCTCGGCCACTCGCTCAGCAACCGGGTGCTGCGCACCCTCGGGCCCTCGCTGACCTCCACCGCGATCCTGCTGGAGACCCCGGGGGCGGCACTGCTCGCCGCGCTCTGGCTGGGCCAGTGGCCGCCGGCCGCCGCCTACCCGGCGGTGGTGCTGATCCTGCTCGGCCTGGTCGTGGTCGCCCGCGCGGACCGGAAGCAGCCCGCCGACCGGAGGTAGCAGGCCGACGGGAAGCAGCAGACGCGCCCTACAGCCAGCCGTTGCGGCGGAAGCCCCGGTACATGCCGATGCAGATCAGCACCACGCTGCCGAGCACCATCGGGTAGCCGTAGCGGTGGTGCAGTTCGGGCATGTAGTCGAAGTTCATCCCGTACACGCCGGTGATCATGGTGGGCACCGCGAAGATCGCCGCCCAGGCGGTGATCTTGCGCATGTCCTCGTTCTGCGCCACCGAGACCTGCGCCAGATTGGCCTGGAGCAGCGAGTTCAGCAGCTCGTCGAAGCCGTGGACCTGCTCGGTGACCCGGGCCAGGTGGTCCGCGACGTCCCGGAAGTACTTCTGGATCTCCGGGTCGACCAGCCGCTGCAGCGGCTCCGACAGCTGTTGCATCGGCCGCAGCAGCGGCGCGACGGCCCGCTTGAACTCCAGCACCTCGCGCTTCAGCTGGTAGACCCGCCCGACGTCCGCGCCCCGGCCGCCCCGGTTGGAGAACACCTCGAACTCGATCTCGTCCACGTCGGTCTGCAGCTGGTCCGCGACCAGCATGTAGTTGTCCACCACGTGGTCGGCGATCGCGTGCAGCACCGCCGACGGGCCCTTGGCCAGCAGTCCGGTGCCGTCCGCGTCGGCCTCCAGCCGGTGCCGCAGCTCCTTGAGCGAGCTGTGCCCGCCGTGCCGCACGGTGATCACGAAGTCCCGCCCGGCGAACACCATCAGCTCGCCGGTCTCGACCACCTCGCTGGTCGGGGTCAGCTGGTCGTGGTCGACGTACCGGATCGTCTTGAAGACGGCGAACAGCACGTCGTCGTACCGCTCGACCTTCGGCCGCTGGTGCGCGTGCACCGCGTCCTCCACCGCCAGCGGGTGCAGCCCGAAGCGCTGGGCGATGCCCTCGAACTCCGCCTCGGTCGGCTCGTGCAGGCCGATCCAGCTGAACGAGCCCTCGCCCTCGGGCAGTTGCTTCGAGGCCTTGACCAGCCTGGCCGCCTCGCGCGGGCTGCACGTCTCGCCGTGCCGCCGGCCGTGCTGGTAGACGGCGCAGTCCACCACCGCCGACGGGGTCTCACCCGGGTGGATGGAGTCGAACAGGCCCGCCGCGGTGCGACGGCGGTTGGTGCGGACGGCTGCGCGCAGGCTGTTGATCATCGACATGGCAGGCTCCCTGGGGCAGGAACCGCCGCACGACGGCGTGGTGACGAACGGCCGCGGTGCGACGGCGGAGGAACACCGATGGAATCCGGCGCCTGCGGTCGCTCCCGGGCCTTGCTAGGGGCACACGGAACGGAACGACCGGACGTCGGTGGGGTGCTCTCCCGGCCGGACCGGAGGACCGTCGTGCCGTCCGCACGGAGGGACGGAACCAGGGTGCCGGTGGGGAAGCCGGTCGGCTGTCGCCGAGGCTCCCAGGGCCCGCTGTTTCAGTCCGCGTGGCGAGGGGTACGGGGAAGGCGTCCGGGCCGGGTAGAGCTGCCGGTACTGCATGGTCGGCTGGTATCCACCGCAACCACCTCCTTCGCGCCGCTGCCCCGGAGGAGGGGAAACTCCCCGGTGGCCAGTCGCTCACACTAACATCCGATCGGCCCTCGTCGCGCCCGCGTTCACGTAAAGGCCGTGCCAACGGCCCGGGGGGCGCGGGTTACGCTCACCGGCATGGCCCACGACTTCCCGCTCTTCGGCGACCCTTCCGGCGGCAGCGCGCACGGCCCCTCCCGGACGGCGGTCCTGGCCGCCGTCGAGGCCCGGCTGCTCACCACCTTCGGCGAGCCGAGCGGCCGCGCCGCCGTGACCTTCCTCGGCGCAGACCGGATCGAGGTGCTGCGCTTCGGCCCCGACGCCGAGGGCCTGGTCCGTTACGCCACGCTCGGCATGTCCGCCGCGCCGATGGCCGACCCGAGCGCCGCGGTCGCCGACCAGGTCCGGGGCCCGCGCGCGGAACTCGTCCTGACGATCCGGGGCGGGCGCGACGGCGTGCTCCGTCCGCTGGCCACCTTCGCGTCGACGCCGCAGGTGGAGGGACTGGTGCTGGCCCCCGGCGGCTCGCTGGACCTCGGCGCCCCGCTGTGGGACGGCGCGCCGTTCACCTCCGTCCTGGCGGCCGAGCCCGGCGGGCTGGTCGAGGACCTGGAACTGGACGAGCCGGCCGACCCGGTCCACTTCCTGCCGCTGCTGCCGATGACCCCCAACGAGGCGGGCTGGAAGCGGGTGCACGGCGCGGCGGCCCTCCAGGAGCGCTGGCTCCAGCACGGGACCGACCTGCGCGACCCGGAGCGGCGGGGCGTCGCCCTGGACTGACGGCCGGGCCCGGGGCGATCGGGCCCGGGCGGCCCGGCACAGCGGTGGCGGCCCCGGGCTCAGCCGCCGATCGGCTTGGCGCCGGTCGCCTGCTCCACGAGCGCCTCGTACACCTGCGGATCGGTGGTGTGCTCGCCCAGCCGGACCGTCTTGCGGCTGCCGTGGTAGTCGCTGGAGCCGGTGGTGAGCAGTCCCAACTCGGCGGCGAGGCCCCGCAGATGGGCCCGGGTCGGCTCGTCGTGGTCGATGTGGTCGACCTCCAGCGCGGCCAGACCGGCCGCCGCGAGGTCGGCGATCACCTGGTCGGAGACGGTCCGTCCGCGCTTCACCGCCCCCGGGTGGGCGAAGACCGGCACCCCGCCGGCCGCCCGGACCAGCCGGACCGCCGCCACCGGGTCGGTCTCGTGCTTGCGGACGTCCGCCCGGCCGCCGTTGGCCAGCCAGTCCGCGGTGAACGCGTCCGACACCGAGGCCACCACGCCCGCCTCGACCAGTGCGCTGGCGATGTGCGGACGGCCCACCGAACCTTCCCCGGCGATCCGCCGCACCTGCTCCCAGCTGATGTCCGCGCCCAGCTCGCGGCAGCGCTCGACGATCGCCCGCCCCCGGCGGAACCGGTCGGTGCGCACCAGCTCGCGCTCCGCCGCGAAGGCGGGCTCGGCCGGGTCGAAGAGGTAGGCCAGCAGGTGCATCGAGATGTCGCCGGCCACGCAGGAGAGTTCCGCGCCCGGGACGAGCGTCAGCCGGGTGCCGGCGGGCAGGGCGTGCACCGCGTCGGCCGCCTCGGTGTGGCCGGCCACCGTGTCGTGGTCGGTCAGCGCCACCACGTCCAGCCCGGCCCCGACGGCCGCCGCGACCAGTTCGGCCGGGCTGTCCGTGCCGTCGGAGGCGTTGCTGTGGGCGTGGAGGTCGATGCGCACGGGCGGTGCTCCTCGGGGTCGGCGCGGCGCGGGCCGGCGCTGGGGGCCGGCACGGCGGGCCGGCGGGGTGCCGCCCAGGATAGTGCGGTTGCGGGACGCCGACCGTCGGCTGCGGACGGTGCGTCAGCCGAGCAGGTGCGGGGACAGGGCGCCGCAGGGCAGCAGGTCCAGCTCCGCGCCGGCCTCCCGCAGGTCCGTCAGGACCAGTTCGTCGTACATCACCAGCGCGGACTGCTCGGGCCAGGCGACGGCCCAGAGCCAGAGGCCGCGGCCCTCGCCGACGAACACCGCGCGGTCCGCCGGCGCGTCCGGCACGTGGAACATCGGGGTCGGCCGGCCGGCCGCCATCAGCTTGGCGTCGGCGGGCTTGTAGAGGGCCACCGACTCGCCCGGGTCGGGGCCGGACAGCCCGGCGTACCGGGCGCCGAGGCCCACGCCCAGTTCCTCCGCCACCAGCACGAGTTCGCCGAAGCCGCCCAGCGGGGCCGGCCCGGAGCAGGCGACGGCGGTGGCCCGGGCGCCCGAGATGTCGTCGCCGACGTGCGCGATGCCGGTGTAGAGCCAGCCCACCGGGAGCGGCCAGGGCAGCCAGACGGGGACCTGGGAACGGGCGACGGCGACGCCGAGTGCCTCGATGCTCGGGGGCAGTACCGGCTGCATCGGGTGCACGGCGCCGTGCCGGTCGCACTGCCAGGTGTCTGAGAACAGACCGGGCGCGCGGACCCGACCGGCGCACCTCGGGCAGCTGGGCTCGCCCCTCATAGCCGACAACGCTCCTCCCTCCGGGCCGCCGCGTCAAGGACGATCACCCGTACGGAGGGCGGCTCGGCGGCACCTGTCGGTGGCGGGTGCCCGTCCGGCGCGGGGTGGGCGCGGTGCGGGCGGCTCCCGTTGGGAAATGTCCAGCGGGGGGCGGCGGCAAACGTCGGCGGTGTGCGCCGGGGTGCGCCCCGACGGAGTTCGAGCCGTGTTCGATCCGCGACCGCGTCGGGGAGCGGAGCGAGAGGCCGCAACGCGCTGACGCCCCGTGCTCGCCGTGGCGATGACGGGGCGTCAGTGGGGTATCGGAACGTCCGGATCGGACGCGTCGGCCTCGGCGGCGGGGGAGTCCGGGGACTCCGCGGCGGCCGGCCCGGTCAGACGGCCGGGCACGGGCGGATGAGCAGGCGTTCGCCGGTGCGGGCGGCGGCCTGGACGAGCTCGCGGACGGTCTCGGCGTCGGCGATCAGGCGGTCGGTGGCGGCACCGTGGGCGTCGTCCAGTCGGAGGATCTCGAAGCGCATGGGCGTCTCCTTTCCTGGCCCCGCGGCGCGGGGCGGTCGTGGCTGAGTGGGTATCAGCCCTTTCGGGGTCTGTCGGGTCGAGTCGTCGACCGGCTGCTGTCGCGGCAAAGAGGGCTCCCCCCTGATTGCCAAGGGCGCCGATGGCCCTCGTGAACCACACTGCGGTGGCGCTGCTACCGGGCCATTGCCCGTCCGTAACGTCCTGGTTTCGGATGGATCGCGTCGACCGCATGCCGACGTCGCTGTCGACGATGTTTCCAGGACCGAATCAAATATTACCGCAACTAACGAATTTTGTCGCCCCCCTTGTACCAGGGGGCCGCGCCGGCCGGTGGGTCGGGGTGCCGCTCCGGGGTGGTGAGGGGTGCTGCGGGGCGGGCGGGCGGGAGGCGGTCCGGGGCGGTGGGGGGCGGTGGTGGAGGCGGCCGGGGCCGGGCGGGTCAGCCCCAGTGCGCCAGCAGCGCCTCGGCGGTGGCGGCCGGCTGCTCGGCGTTGGGGGAGTGCCCGGCGTCCGCGACGACCACCCGGTGGGCTCCCAGCCGCTCCGCCATCGCGGTCTGCTCCGGGACGGGCCAGGCGTAGTCCTGGACGCCGGAGAGCACCAGGGCGGGCAGTCCGGCGGTGATCACGGCGGCCAGCTCGGCCACCCGGTCCGGCGCGGCGACCAGGTGGCCGCCGGTGGCGATCAGGGACTGCGGCACGTTCGCCAGCCAGCGGCGGTGCAGGAACGCGGCCACCTCGGGGGACGGCACGCGGCGCGCCCGCTTCTCGTCGGCCTTCTCCATCTGCTGCATCACCTGCCAGATCTCCTCCAGGCCCATCGTGGGCAGGACCTCGACCAGCAGCCTGGTCCGCTCCGCCTCGGCCGGGTCGATCGGGCCGGGGCCGGTGGACATCAGCGTCAGCGAGGCCCACGGCAGCGGCGCGCCGCCGGGAGCCGTCGGCCCGGCCGCCGCCTCGGAAGCCGCGGCGAGAACGGCCTCGCGGACCACCTGGCCGCCCAGGGAGTGGCCCAGCAGGTGCAGCGGGCCGGTGCCGCCCTCGGCCGCCAGGGCCGCGGTCAGGGCCCGGACGTCCGCGCCCAGGGCGGCCACCGCGTAGGCGGCGGGGTCGTCGTGCGGCCCGCCGGTCTCGTACTGGCCGCGCTGGTCGACCGCGGTCACCCGGTAGCCGGCCGAGGCGAGCGGCTCCAGCAGCGCGATGAAGTCCTCCTTGCTGCCGGTGAAGCCGGGCACCAGCAGAGCCGAGCCCCGTACCTCCCCGGCGGGCTCGGCCCGCAGCGCCGCGAACTGTCCGCGCGCCGTCACCACCCGCAGCGCACGGGCCGAGGGCGGGAGGGTGAGGAACGGCGGCGTGCTCATGGAAGGACCTCCGGCGACCGGTGCGAACTCGTGGGTAACCCGAGCATAGGGGCGCCCGCCCGGCCGTTCCCGGGCCCGCCGTGCCGCCGCCGGACGGCTCCCGGGCCGCGCGCGGAACGCCGAAGGGGCGGTCCGGACCTCCGGACCGCCCCTTCGGGGAACAACGCGGGTCAGCTCTCCGGGGTCGCCTCGGCGGCGGCCGGACGGCGGGCCCGGGTGCGGCGGCGCGGGGCCGGGGCCTCGCCGTCGGCGGCACCCTCGGCGGGAGCCGCGACGGCGCCCGCCTCGGCGGCGGCCTCGGCCGGAGCCGCGGCCTTGGCCCGCGAGCGGGTGCGGGCGCGCTTCGGCTTCTCCTCGGCGGCCGGGGTCCCGGCGGCCTCGGCGACGACCGGGGCGGCGGTGGCCGGCTCGACCGACGCGGCCTCCGCGACGACGGCGGCGGCCTCGGTGGCCGTGCCCTCGCCGGACGCCGCACCGCGCGAGCGGCGGCGACGGCGGCGCGGGGCGGCGCCGTCCTCGGTGCCCTCGACGGCCGGGGCCTGCGGCGCGGCGGGCGCCGCAGCGGCGTCCACCGCCTCGTCGACGACGTCGCCCCGGCGGGTCCGCCGGCGCTCGCGGGTCTTGCGGGCGGCCTTCTCCTCGGCCGCGGCCGGCTCGGCGACCTCGGGACGGGCGGAGCCGCCCCGCCCGGCGGGGCGAGCGCCCCGCCCGCCGGAGCGCGAACCGCGCCCGCCGGTCTCGCCGAGGTCCTCGACCTCCTCCGCGCCGAGCCCGGCCCGGGTCCGCTCCGAGCGGGGCAGGATGCCCTTGGTGCCCGGCGCGATCTTCAGCAGCTCGTAGAGGTGCGGCGAGGTGGAGTAGGTCTCCTCCGGCTCGTTGAACGACAGCTCCAGCGCCTTGTTGATCAGCTGCCAGCGCGGGATGTCGTCCCAGTCGACCAGGGTGACCGCGGTGCCCGAGGCGCCGGCCCGGCCGGTGCGGCCGATCCGGTGGAGGTAGGTCTTCTCGTCCTCCGGGCACTGGTAGTTGATCACGTGCGTGACGCCCTCGACGTCGATGCCACGGGCCGCGACGTCGGTGCAGACCAGCACGTCGACCTTGCCGTTGCGGAACGCCCGCAGCGCCTGCTCGCGGGCGCCCTGCCCGAGGTCGCCGTGCACGGCGCCGGCCGCGAAGCCGCGCTGGGTGAGCTGGTCGGCGACATCGGCGGCGGTCCGCTTGGTCCGGCAGAAGATCATCGCCAGCCCGCGGCCGTCGGCCTGCAGGATGCGCGAGACCATCTCCACCTTGTCCAGCGAGTGCGCACGGAAGATGTGCTGCTCGGTGTTGGCCACGGTGGTGCCGGTGTCGTCCGGCGCGGCGGCCCGGATGTGCGTCGGCTGGCTCATGTAGCGGCGGGCGAGGCTGATGACCTGGCCCGGCATGGTCGCCGAGAACAGCAGGGTCTGCCGCTTCGCCGGCAGCATGGTGATGATCTTCTCGACGTCCGGCAGGAAGCCGAGGTCGAGCATCTCGTCGGCCTCGTCCAGGACCAGCGAGCGGACCTTGGAGAGGTCCATCTTCTTCTGGCCGGCCAGGTCGAGCAGACGGCCCGGGGTGCCGACGACGATGTCGACGCCCTTGCGCAGCGCCTCGACCTGAGGCTCGTAGGCACGGCCGCCGTAGACGGCGAGCACGCGGACGTCACGGACCTTGCCGGCGGTCTGCAGGTCGTTGGTGACCTGGGTGCAGAGCTCGCGGGTCGGGACCACGATCAGCGCCTGCGGAGCCTCGGTGAGCTGCTCCTCGGTGGCGCGGCCGGCGTCGACGTCGGCGCGCACGACGACCCGCTCGATCAGCGGCAGGCCGAAGCCGAGCGTCTTGCCGGTGCCGGTCTTGGCCTGGCCGATGACGTCGTGGCCGGTCAGCGCGACCGGCAGGGTCATCTCCTGGATGGGGAAGGGGTGGACGATGCCGACGGACTCGAGGGCCTCGGCGGTCTCCGGGAGGATCCCCAGGTCCCGGAACGTCGTCTTCATGGGTTCAGCGGTGGTGGACAGGGTGCTGCCTCTTCCGTGTGAAAGGGGCCGAGAGCGAGCGGCGGGCGGGCAGTCCGCGCGACTGCGTACGGGCCTGGACGGCCTCGAATACAGCTGCGCGGACGCACAACCGCGCCGGTCCCTGCGGCCGGCCGGTGCGCGCGGCCCGGTGAAGGGGCGCGTCGCCGGCGGCGTCGGGGAGGATTCCCGTGAGGGACCTGCGCGGGACCTGCGCCGACTGGCGCGGTCTCGGCGGCCCTCGCTCGGCCACTGATGCGGTGCCAAGGCTTGAAGTCCAAACCCTGGTCGGAGCCGATCGGCTCTCCGACCGGGCATCCGCGTACGTTGAGTTCCCGGCTTCCGTACGCCGCGTCCAGGGGGACGGCGGCGTTTCGGAGCGGGCCTGCCCGGCACACCGAGACGGCGGTGACACCGTGCGAGCACGACGGGCCTCCGTACCACCATACAGTCACCCGACGACTCGAACACGTGACGCGGGCGACATCGCAGGTAGGAGAGGTGGGTGAGGTGCCCGGGGCCGGACCGGGACTAAGGTGCGGGTCATGGAGAACCGTGGTGGGACGCAGGACGACGTGGCGGCGGGCTCGATCGGCGACTGGGCGACCTGCTCGGCCGAACCGGCGTACCGGGCGGCCGTACTGGACCTGCTCGGCGCCCTCGCGTACGGCGAGCTGAGCGCCTTCGAGCGGCTCGCCGAGGACGCCAAGCTCGCGCCCGGCCTCGCGGACAAGGCCGCGCTGGCCCGGATGGCCACCGCCGAGTTCCAGCACTACCAGCGGCTGCACGACCGGCTCGCCGAGATCGGGGCGGAGCCGGAGGAGGCGATGCGCCCGTTCGTCGAGCCGCTGGAGCTGTTCCACCGGATGACCGCGCCCTCGGACTGGCTGGAGGGCCTGGTCAAGGCGTACGTCGGCGATGCCATCGCGACCGACTTCTACCGCGAGGTGGCCGTCCGGCTGGACGACGACACCCGTGACCTCGTCCTCGGTGTGATGTCCGACACCGGTCACGCGCAGTTCGCGGTCGACAAGGTCCGGCAGGCGATCGAGGCCGATCCGCGCTCCGGCGGCCGGCTCGCCCTGTGGGGCCGGCGGCTGATGGGCGAGGCGCTCAGCCAGGCCCAGCGGGTGGTCGCGGAGCGGGACGCGCTGTCCAACCTGCTGGTCGGCGGCGTCCAGGTGCAGGGCTTCGACCTGGTCGAGGTCGGCAAGATGTTCAACCGGATCACCGAGGCGCACACCCGGCGGATGGCCGCCCTGGGCCTGGCCTCCTGACCCCCGGCCGCGACGGGGTCCCTGACCGCTCGGGTGCTCAGCAGCTGCTCAGGCGGGCCGGTGGCGCCGGTGCGTGCCCGCGCGGTGCCCGCCGGACCGCGGCCCGCCCGTCCGGTGCTGGCGGTGCCGGTGCGCCGGGGCCCGCCCGGCGGCGAGGTCCGGCCGGGCCAGGACCGAGGTGAGCAGGGCCGAGGCCACCGCCGAGATCGCGATGCTCGCCGCCGGGTACCGGCCGTCCATGGTGAAGTGTGCGATCACCCCGGTCAGCAGCGCCGACCCCAGGGCGGTGCCCAGGACCAGGACCCGGCCGGCCGGGAAGTACGCGGGCAGCGACAGCAGTGCGGCGGCGCCGACGATCAGGCCGACGAGGGCGAAGGCGACGGTCTCGACCAGCAAGGATGCCTCCCCGGGGTACCGGTGCGCGGCGCGCGGTCGGCCGCACTGTCGCCGTACCCCGGGCGTCCCGCCCGTACACCCCGGCCGCACCGCCCGCCCCGGGAGCGCGGCCCGGGAACGCGCTGCGGGAACACGGCCCGGGAACGACGGTGCCCCGCCCCCTCGGCCGAGGGGGCGGGGCACCGGGCGAGGCCCGTCGGGCTCAGAGCGTGCCGAAGCCGACCTTGCGCACGGCCGGCTCGCCGATCTCCACGTACGCCAGGCGGTCCGCCGGGACGATGACGCGACGCCCGTGCTCGTCGGCCAGGGTGAAGAGCTTCTCGGTGCCCTCCAGCGCCTTGGCGATCGCGTTCTGGATCTCCTCGGCAGTCTGCGAGCTCTCGATCACGATCTCGCGCGGCGCGTTCTGCACGCCGATCTTGACCTCCACGGCTTCCGTCCCTCCGGGGTTGCAGCCATCCACGCGCGGCACCGGACCGCCTGGGACAAGCGTTCACGTCTACCGCGCCGTACGGCTTCACCATAGAGCACCGGATCGGTGCCCAGACGAAGGTCAGTGGATCACCGGTCGGCGGAGGACCCGTCCGCGGCCTCCGCGTGCGGGTGCATCGGGAAGCCCTTGAGCCCGCGCCAGGCCAGGCTGGCGACCAGCCGGACCGCCTCGTCGCGGGGGATCTCCAGACCCTGCGACAGCCAGTACCGGGCGGTGATCTGGGCCAGGCCGCAGACGCCCGCGGCGAGCAGCTTGGACTCCGCCTCCGGCAGGTCGGTGTCCTCCTGGATCACCGTGCTGACCAGCGTCGCACTGGCCTCGGCGGCCCGCTCGACGCGCTCGCGCACGGCCGGCTCGTTGGTCAGGTCCGACTCGAAGACCAGCCGGAACGCGCCGGACTCGCTGGAGACGTAGTTGAAGTACGCCTCCATCGTCGCCGCCACCCGGAGCTTGTTGTCGGTGGTGGTCTCCAGCGCCTCGCGGGTCGAATCGACCAGGGCGTCGCAGTGCTTGTCCAGCAGCGCCAGGTAGAGCTCCAGCTTCCCGGGGAAGTGCTGGTAGAGGACCGGCTTGCTCACCCCGGCACGATCGGCGATGTCGTCCATGGCGGCCGCGTGGTAACCCTGCGCGACGAACACCTCCTGGGCGGCACCGAGCAGTTGTTCACGGCGGGCGCTTCGCGGCAGGCGGGCACCGCGCGGGCGCTCCTGCGCCTCCTGGATGGCCGTCACGGCGCTCCTCACTTCACGGGTCGTACGGGGTCGGCAAGATGGCCGATTCTACTTTCGGGTAACCGCCTTCGCGCTTGCCAGGTGCGAGAAATGCGGCCGTCCCCCTTGTCAGGAGCCCACAATACGGCGCGCACCACGGCCGTCGGCAGTGCTGCGGACCGGTGAATGGGGAGACCTTCCGGCCCCGGGCCGTCGAGGGGCCGCGACGGCACCGGCTCACTACCATCGTCCACCATGAGCGGTGCTGAGCAGCAGATACTCCCGGAACCGGTCTCCCCCAGGCCCTTCCGGACCGTCGAGGTGCCCGGCGCGGTCCTGGCCGTGCACCGGCCCGCGACCGGCCCCGGCGACGTTCCGACCGCTCCCGCCCCGGCCGGCGGACGGGAGCCGGCGCTGTTCGTGCACGGGCTCGGGGGCTCCGCCGCCAACTGGAACGCGCTGATGGCCCGGCTCGGCGGAGACCTGGACGGCGAGGCCGTGGACCTCCCCGGCTTCGGCGAATCCGCCCCGCCCGCCGACGGCGACCTCGGCCTCTCCGGCCACGTCCGGGCCGTCACCGGGTACCTGGAGGCCGCCGGCCGGGGGCCCGTCCACCTCTTCGGCAACTCGCTCGGCGGAGCGGTCTCCGTCCGGCTCGCGGCCCTCCGCCCGGACCTGGTGCGCAGCCTGACCCTGGTCTCGCCCGCCCTGCCCGAACTGCCCCCGCAGCGCTCCGCCTGGCCGACCGCGATGCTCGCCGTCCCCGGCGTCCCCGCGCTGCTGCGCCGGCTGCCGACCGGTGCGCGCGAGCCCGAGCGGGCCGCCGACGGGCTGCTCCGGCTCGTCTACGGCGACCCGGACAGCCTGGGCCCGGCCGAACGGGCCGAGGCGGTGGCCCAGTACCGGCGGCGGACCGAGCTGCCCTGGGCGGCGGGGGCCCTGGTGGGCTCGGCGCGCGGGATCGTCTCCGCCTACACCGAGCGCGGCGAGCAGGCGCTCTGGCGGCAGGCGGCCCGGGTGACCGTGCCCGTCCTGCTGGTGTACGGGCTGCGGGACAAGCTCGTCTCCTACCGCTCCGCCCGCCGGGCCTGCGCGGCCTTCACGGACTCCCGGCTGCTGGTGCTGCCGGACTCCGGGCACGTCGCGATGATGGAGCACCCCGACGCCGTCGCCAGGGCGGTGAAGGAGCTGCTGGGCCTGGCCTGACGCCCGCCCCCGTCGAGGTGGGGCGGGGGATACCCCGCGAGGGGCCGCCGTTAACGCCATGATCGGGAAGAGGTCACTCCGGTTCACTCGTTCAGGTGGCAACCAGGCATGTGACCGATGGATTGCCCCGGGCCGGTCCTACCTTTCTGCTGTCGGACCGAACAGGTGTGGGGGAGCCGCGGCCGCCGGAGAACCCGGAGGGCGGCCGCGCGAGGGACGCCGACGGCCGGTGGCGGCCGACGGCGGCCACCGGTCCGGGCCGCCGTGTCTGCGGCGGACCGCCTCCTCCGCCCCGGGCCGCCCCCACGTCGCACGCGCCGCACGCGTCGCCGTGGGGCGGCCGGGCGCCGACCGGCCCGCGCGGCCGGCACCGCCCGCTCTGCCCGGCCATCCGTCGATCCCGTTCTGTCCTGGAGGTCTCCCGTGCGCGTAGCACTGCTCACCGAGGGTGTGCGCCCGCGCTCCCCGCGTGGCGCCGGCGGCTGGTGCGACCGGCTGGTGGACGGCCTGCGCGAGCACGACTTCGCGTGGTACGTCCTCGCCGGGACTGCCGGGACTGCCGGGACTGCCGGGACTGCCGGGACTGCCGGGGGAGCGGGCGCGGCCGACGCGGAGGACACGGCCAGGACCCCGGTCCACGAACTCGCCCTCCGGGGCCGCCGCCCGGCCGGTCGCGCGCCCGGCGCCCTGCGCGGCCGCCAGTACGCCGCCGCCTACGACCGGCTGGTGCGGTCCCTGCTGCGCCCCGGCGAACGGTCCGGCTTCGGCCCCGGTCTCTACCGGCTCGCCGAACTCGCCCGCGCCGACGGCGCACTGCCCGCCTTCCTGGTCTCCGACCGGGCCCGGCGCGTCCTGGAGCGGGTCTGGCGCTCGCCCGGCGCCGACACCTCCGCCGGGCAGCCGCTGGTCTGCGACGTCCTGGTCGCCGCCGACCTGCTCGAACAGTGCCTGCGGCCGCTCTCCGCCCCCTGGTACGGCACCGCGCCCGGCGGCCTCGGAGCCGCCGACCTCTGCCACGTCGTCGGCGGCGGCCCGGCCGCGCTGCCCGCGCTGGTCGCCAAGCAGCTGCACGGGGTGCCGTTCGTGGTCACCGAGCACGGACTGCACCTGCGCGAGCAGTACCTCGGCTACCGCGAGGCCCCCTACCGCTGGCCGGTCCGGGCCCTGCTGCTCGCCTTCTTCCGGGCGCTCACCGAGGAGACCTACCGGCAGGCCGCGATACTGACCCCGGGCAGCGCCCACGACCAGCAGTGGCAGCGCCGCTGCGGGGCCGATCCGGCGCGCACCCGGGTCGTGTACGAGGGCACTCCGGCCGTCGACCGGCCCGCCGCCGGCCCCGAACCGGTCGCCCCCACCCTGGTCTGGGCCGGGGCCCTGGAGCCGGGCCGCGACCCCGAACTCGCGCTGCACGCCTTCGCCCGGGTCCGCGCCGAACTGCCCGCCGCGCGCCTGGTCCTGCACGGGGAGGAGGCCGTCCCCGGCTACCGGGCGCACTGCGCGGCCGTCGCCGAACGGCTCGGGGTGGCCGACGCGGTCGAGTTCGCCGGGCGGCCCCGCTCGGCCGCCGAGGCCTGGGCGGACGGCACCGTGGTGGTCTTCTCCGCCCTCTCCCAGCGGCGGCCCCGCCTGCTGGCCGACGCGATGCTGAGCGGCCGCGCGGTGGTCAGCACCGATGTCGGGGTGGCCCGCGAGGTGGTCGGCCCGACCGGGCTGCTGGTGCCGCCGCGCGACCCGCAGGCCCTGGCCGGAGCCTGTCTCGCCCTGCTGCGCGACGGCGAGCGCCGGGCCAGGCTCGGGCTGGCGGGCCGCCTGCGGGCGCAGGAACGCTTCGCCGTCGAGCCGGTGACCGGTGCCTTCCGCGAGATCTACCTGGAGCTGGTCTCGCAGTGGCCGGCCTTCCCGGCCGCCGCGCCCGACGCGGGCGCGGGCCCGAGGCCCCGGCCGTTCGCCCGGCCCGCCGAGTACTGGATCAGCGACCGTCGTCGCACCGCGCCGGCGGAGGCCGCTCCGGCCGCTGCCGCGGCCGTGACGGCAGAGCCGGTGACGGCCGACGGCGCCGACAGCGACGGCAGCGACGGCAGCGACGGCAGCGACGGCATCGACCGTTCCGACCTTTCCGACCGTTCCGACGACGGTGGCACCGCCGACCGCGCTGACGGCGCCGCCGCCGTGGTGGCGCTGTCGCGGGGTCGGCTGCCGGCGGCCGGCGAGGCGCCGGACCGGTCCGGGTCGTTCGCGGAGGCGGTCTGATGGCGGGCGGCGGGGGAGCGGCGGCCGTCGGGCTCGCGGCCGGGTCGGGTGACCCGGTCCGGGAGGTGATGGCCGAGCACCGGGTGCTCTGCGAACGCGCCGTGGACCCGCTGGAGATCGCCGCCGGGCTGGCGGAGGCCGGGCTGGGACCGGCCGCCGCCGCCCGGTGCCGGCACGTCGACCTGTTCTCGCTCGCCGAGGAGCTGTACGCCCGGGTGCCGCGCAGGCCGCCCGCGGCGGAGCCGGCCGGGCCCGCCGGGGGCCGGCCGCGACGGGGCGGGGCGGTGCTGCGGACGGCGGGGCTGGCCGTGCTCCCGTGCGCGGCGGCGGTCGCGCTCGGCGGGGGCCGACCCGTCCTGCTGGCGGCGGCCGTTCCGCTGGTCCTGGTCCCGGCCGCCGCCGGGACGGCCGGAGCGGGCGGTGCGGAGGCCGCGCCGTGGGCCGGTCCGGGGCCCGGGGAGGGGCCGGAGGCGGAGCTGGGCCCGGTCCCGCCCGCCGTGCCGACCCCGCCCGCCGGGGCCCGCCGCTGGTGGGACCCGGCCGCGCGGGGGGCCGGTCTGGCCGCCCTGCTGCTGGTGCCGCTGGCCGTGACGGCCGACGGGCCGGAGCAGCGGCGGGTGACGGCCGCGCTGGTGCTGGCGGCGGCGCTGTCCACCGGGTCCGCGGAGTGGGCGGCCCGGTGGTACCGGCAGGTCGGCCGGGGGCATCTGGGGGAGGCGGCGACGCTGGCCGAGTTCAGGTCCCGGATGCGGCCGGTGCTCCCGGTGGCGCTGGCACTGCACCTGGCGGTGCTGGCCGTGCTGAGTTTCGCGGCGCTGGCCGTGCTGACCGCGCTCGCGCCGCGCCCGGGCCCGGCGCACGGCGGCGGGCTGCTGCATCTGGCGGCGGAGCGTGCCGGGCCCGCGCAGTGGGCGGCGCAGGGTGTGCTCGGTCTGCTGCTGGTGCTGCCCGTGCTGCTGGCGCGCTGCGGCCGTCCCGCGGCGGCCGCGCTGGGCGCGCTGGCCGGAGCGGCGGGCACGGCGGCGCCGCCCGCGCCGTCCGCCGGGCTGCTCGGCGGTGGCGCCGTGGCGCTGGCCCTGCTGCTCTACGCGTGGCCGGTGCTGGGCCGTCCCGATGCGCACCGCTGACCGCCGCCCGGGCGACGGCGCCCGGGGGCTGCCGGACAGCCTCTCGAACTCCCGCTTTCCCGTTGTTCACTCGGACCCGCCAGACCGTGCCCGGTCTGGCTTCGTGGAAGGACGCCCCCCGATGAGGGTGCTGCTGCTGGGCGCCGACGGCTTCATCGGCCGTCGGGTCACCGATCGCCTGCTCGTGGATCCGGAACTGCAGGTGACGGTACTCGGCCGGCGTGACTCCGCCGACATCCGTTTCGACCTGACCACCGGCAGCCCCGGGGCGCTGGCCCGGTTCCTGGACGCGGTCGCGCCCCAGGTGGTGATCAACTGCGCGGGAGCCACCTACGGCAGTTCGCGGACGCTGATCCGGGCCAACACGCTCGCGGTGGCGACCGTCTGCGAGGGGATCCGGCGCAGCCGGGAGCCGGCCCGGCTGGTGCATGTCGGTTCGGCGGCCGAGTACGGGCCGGTCCCGGGCGGGGTGCCGGTGTCGGAGAGCGCCGAGCCCCGGCCGGTGGGCCCGTACGGGGTGTCGAAGCTGGCCGGGACGGAGCTGGTGCTGGCCTCCGGGCTGGACGCCGCGGTGCTGCGGGTGTTCGACGTGGTCGGGCCGGGGGCGCCGACGGCCTCGCTGTTCGGGCGGCTGGCGGAGGGGCTGCGGCGGGCGCTGGAGCGCGAGGAGTCCCAGGTGCGGATGCCGGACCTGTCCGGATACCGGGATTTCGTGGATGTCAGGGATGTCGCGCGGGCGATCCAGGCGGCCGCGGTCTCGGCCGCGACCGGGGTGATCAACATCGGCAGCGGGCATGCTGTGCGGGCCCGGGAGGCGGCCCAGCTGCTGGTCCGGGCGTCCGGCTTCGAGGGGGCGGTGCTGGAGGAGAACCGGCAGGTCGTGCTGCCCGCGCAGGCCGGCGGCCCGGTCGAGCACGTACCGGGGCACGTGCCCGCGCACCACCTGCCGGGCCACCGGCCGGCGGAGCCCCGCCCGGGCGAGGGACGGGCGCCCGCGGGGGAGCCGGTGCCGTGGCGGCAGGCCGATGTGCGGACGGCCCGGGACCGTCTCGGCTGGCGGACACAGGTGCCGCTGGAGGAGTCGCTGGGGGACGTCTGGCTGGAGACGGCCTGCCGGGTCTGAGTCGGAGGTGCCGCCGGGGCCCGGACCGGTGCGGGCCGCGGCGGCACCGGGGACCCGCTGCTCCCGGGCCCCGGGGCGGTCCGCGGCGACCGTTCCGGGGCCCGGTGCGTGGTCCCACGATCCGGCGCGGCCCGTCTCGTCCTTCGGACGGGCTGTCTCGGAATACCGGGGCGGCGTGACACTGTTGGCCTAGCAGAGCCACCGCGGTGGCGGAGCAACAAGCCCCAAGAGGTTGGCCCCGGCCACCCGAACCGACGAGCAACGGAGAACCCGTGTCGCTGCCACCCCTGGTCGAGCCGGCCGACGAGCTCACCGTCGACGAGGTCCGCAGGTACTCCCGCCACCTGATCATCCCCGACGTGGGCATGGCCGGGCAGAAGCGGCTGAAGAACGCCAAGGTGCTGTGTGTCGGCGCCGGCGGTCTTGGCTCGCCCGCGCTGATGTACCTGGCCGCGGCCGGCGTCGGGACGCTGGGCATCGTCGAGTTCGACGTCGTCGACGAGTCGAACCTGCAGCGGCAGATCATCCACGGCCAGTCGGACATCGGCCGCTCGAAGGGCGAGTCGGCGCGGGACTCCGTCAAGGAGATCAACCCGTACGTCGAGGTGATCCTGCACGACGAGCGCCTCGACAACTCCAATGTCATGGAGATCTTCTCCGGCTACGACCTGATCGTGGACGGCACCGACAACTTCGCCACCCGCTACCTGGTGAACGACGCCGCGGTGCTGCTCGGCAAGCCGTACGTGTGGGGCTCGATCTACCGCTTCGACGGCCAGGCGAGCGTGTTCTGGGCCGAGCACGGCCCCTGCTACCGCTGCCTCTACCCGGAGGCGCCGCCGGCGGGCATGGTCCCGTCCTGCGCCGAGGGCGGTGTGCTGGGCGTGCTGTGCGCGTCGATCGGCTCGATCCAGGTCACCGAGGCCATCAAGCTGCTGGCCGGGGTCGGCGACCCGCTGGTCGGCCGGCTGATGATCTACGACGCCCTGGAGATGAACTACCGCCAGGTGAAGGTCCGCAAGGACCCGAACTGCGCGCTCTGCGGCGAGAACCCGACCGTCACCGAGCTCATCGACTACGAGGCCTTCTGCGGCGTCGTGTCGGACGAGGCGCAGGCCGCGGCCGCCGGTTCGACGATCACCTCGAAGCAGCTCAAGCAGTGGCAGGACGACGAGGAGGACATCTTCCTGATCGACGTCCGCGAGCCCGGCGAGTACGAGATCGTCAGCATCCCCGGCGCGGTGCTGATCCCGAAGAACGAGTTCCTGATGGGCAACGCGCTGGAGCAGCTGCCGCAGGACAAGAAGATCGTGCTGCACTGCAAGTCGGGCGTCCGCTCGGCCGAGGTGCTGGCCGTGGTGAAGTCGGCGGGCTTCTCCAACGCCGTCCACCTGGGCGGCGGCGTGCTCGGCTGGGTGAACCAGATCGAGCCGCACAAGCCGGTCTACTGATCGCACCGCTGATCGCACCGCGTTGTACCGACCACCGGGAAGGGCCCGCTACGGCGGGCCCTTCCCGCGTCCGGAGCCCCTTTTCCGCAGGAGCCCGGACGGGTCGCTAGAGCGCGCCCTTGCGCTGGAGCACGTTGTAGGAGATCCAGCCGGGCACCACCGGCAGCCAGAAGGTGAGCGCCCGGTAGAGGAAGACCGCCGGGGTGGCGACGGCGGCCGGCACGTCGGCGACGGTGAGCGCGCCGATCAGGGCGACCTCGACGGGGCCGATGCCGCCGGGGGTGGGGATGGCGGAGCCGGCCGCGTTGGCGGTCAGGAAGACCACGGCGACCGCCGAGAAGGAGATCGAGCCGCCGAAGGCCTGCACCGAGGCGTCCAGGCAGGCGGTGAACGACAGGGTCAGCAGCAGGATGCCGCCGAAGCCGGTGACCAGCTTGCTGGGCGTCTGCATGAGGTCGAGCATCCGCGGCACCACACCGAAGAACAGCGAGCGCAGCCGGTTCAGCACGAACCGCCGCAGCGGGGCGACCGCCGCCACCACCAGCGCCAGCACGGCCGCGCTCAGCACGCCGATGATCACCGCGCGGGAGGCGGAGAGGTCGCCGTTGGTCTGGCTGCCGGTGATCAGGCCGAAGCTGAACAGCAGCAGCAGGTGCCCGGTCAGGCCGGCCAGCTGGGAGGCGCCGACCGAGGCGACCGCCTGGCCGGAGCGGATGCCCGCCTTCTGCAGGTAGCGGGTGTTCAGCGCGATGCCGCCGATCGCGGCCGGGGCGACCAGCTTCACGAAGGAACCGGCGATCTGGGCGGCCACGGTCCGGCGGAACGGCAGCTTCTCCGGGACGAAGCCGGTCAGGCTCATCGCCGCGGCCACGTAGGAGAAGCTCGCCGCCGCGAGCGCCACCGCCGCCCAGGCCCAGTCCATCTGGGAGAGCTTCAGCTGGGCCGGCTTGACGGTGGTCAGCGTCAGGTAGGCGGCGAAGGTGAACGCGATCACCATGATCAGGGTCTTCGGCTTGAGCCGTTCCAGCCTGGCCGGCTCCATCGGCGCCTCGGGCGCGATCTGCAGGATCTGGCCGCGGATCCGGCTGAGCAGGTCCTCGCCGGCGACCGCGATGTCCTCCTCGGCCTGCTCCTGGGTGCGCTCGCCGGCGGCGACCTGCTCCAGTGCCTTGGCCTGGGCGGCGGTCTTGCGCTCCTTGCCGAGCTTCTTCAGGTCGACCCGGGTCGAGCGGCTCATCCCGACCGGCTGGAGCAGCGGCAGCGCCTGGGCGACCCGCTCGGCGCCGAGCACCGCGTTGGCGGTGGCGACCGTGCGCTCCGGGCCGATCCGCAGCGCGAAGGTGGTGAGCAGTTGGGCGACGTCGATGCGCAGGGTGAGGTCGGTGGCGGCGATGTCGCCGCCGGAGAGGTTGACCAGGCAGGCCGTCTTCCCGTCGACGACCAGCAGCGACTCGCCCGTGAGCCGGCGGTGCGCGATCCGGCGCTCGTGCAGGGCGGCGACCGACTCCCACAGCGAGGCCATCACCTGGTCGGTCACCTCCTCGTCGGCGAGCTCGTCCAGGGTGCGGCCCTCGACGTTCTCGTAGACCAGGATGGCGGCGTCCGGGCCCAGCTCGGAGGTGGCGACCAGCTGCGGGGCGCGGGCGCCGGAGGCGGCGGCCGCGTACGCGATCAGCGCCTCCTGCTCCAGCGCCTGGCGCAGCGACTGGGGGCTGCGCCGTACGGCCACCGAACGCAGCCGCAGCCGGCGCCAGGCCCGGTAGAAGAAGCCGGAGGCCTGCTGCTCGCGGTCGACGATGTGGACGTCCAGCGGCGGGCCGCTCTGCTGGGCGACCAGGTAGCGGCGGGTGCCGCCGGGGGCGTCGTGGGCGCGGTGGGCGCTGGCCGGGGTGAAGCCGACCTTGCGCAGGCCGATCATCAGGTGCTGCCCGGTGGGCCGGATGTTCGGCGAGCCGATCGCGTAGAGGGTGCCGTAGGCGACGGACCAGCCGATCAGCACGGTGAGCAGCAGGGACAGCGGGGTGGTGTAGCCGCCGAGCAGTTCGGTGATGCCGCTGAAGACGACCACCACCCACAGGGCGACCCGCCAGCGAGGTCTGCTCGACATGCCGACGGCCGTCATATAGGCGATCACCGGGGCGAGGTAGCCGTGCACCGGATCGGTCAGGGTGCCGACGGAGTCCAGCGGGAAGCGGGTCAGCGCGTCCCGGATGTGGTCGGAGGCGCCCTCGGCCACCCACCAGTCGATGCCCAGCGAGACGCCGTAGGCCAGGACCGAGGCGAGCACGCCGTCGGCGACCCGCAGCCCGTCGCGTTTGATCAGCCGCTCGACCGCGAAGGCGAGCGGCACGGCCAGCACCGCGACGTTGGAGACCAGGCCGGTGATGGTGGACAGCACCGGGGAGAAGCGGGGCGCGTTCTCGGCGATGTCGATCTCGATGCCGGTGGTGGTCGAGGTCGCCACACCGGCGAGCACGAACACCGCGACGATGCCGAAGACGCCGACCAGGAAGCGGATGAGGTCCGAGGGGCGGTGCGCGCGGGCGGCGAGCAGCGGTTCGTCGACGTCCAGGTGCGGGGCGTCGTCCAGCGGGTCGTGCTCGGGGCGCGGGGCCGGGCCCTGTGTGCCGTCGGTCACGGCACCCGGTGCGGGTTCGACCGCGGGAGGCTGGCTGGGTACGGCGGCGGGTGCCCCGGTCGCGGGGCCGGCCTGCTCGGGGCTCTTGATCGTCCGTTCCTTGATCAGGGAGACTACCGGGGACGGCGCGGCGGCGGGATGTCCGCCGCGACCTGCGGGCATGCTGTCGGAGGACTCGTCGGAGCCCTCGTCCACACCCACGTCAGCCGTCCCGGTCATCTGGTCTTGTCCTCGTATCACCACTCACCGCCCCGAAGATGGTGGCATGCCTCGGCGCCCCGCGCTGGACAGGGGCCGGATCGGGCGCGGCGGATCGTTCGCACGGGCCCCGCCGTCCGGCCGGATGCGGAAGAATGCCGCAGGTGACGGACGCCCCCGACGAGGCCGGCCGCGGTGAGCTGCCTCCCTTCGCCGAACTCGTGCTCGATCTGACCGAGCGGATTCCACCCGGCCGGGTGATGACCTACGGGGACATCGCCGAGTACCTCGGCCAGGGCGGGCCCCGGCAGGTCGGCCGGGTGATGGCCCTGTACGGCGGCGCCGTCCCCTGGTGGCGGGTGGTCCGCGCCGACGGTCGCCTGCTGCCGGGCCACGAGCACCGCGCCCTGGGCCACTACGGCGACGAGGGCACCCCGCTGCGGGAGCTCGCCGACCCGCCCCGGGTCGACCTGCGGCGCGCCCGCTGGGACGGCGACGCCTAGCCACTCCGGTACCCGCGGGTCGGGTCCGGATCGGGCGGAATCACGTGCGCGGACGGGAATGACGGGGCAGGATCGTAGGCTCGATGTACGACGGGCCCCTCGACGGGGCCCGCCCGCAGTTGCCCGAGCACGACCCCCAGGACGTCCGTGAGCTCCCCCTACCGTCTGGTGCGCAGCCCCCTCGTACCGCCCGTACCGCCCGAACTCGACGCCTACCAGCGCGCCGTGGTCGAGCACACGGGCGGTCCGCTGCTGGTGCTCGCAGGGCCGGGCACGGGCAAGACCACGACGCTGGTGGAGGCCGTCGCCCGGCGGATCGAGAACGGCACCGATCCCGAGCGGATCCTCGTCCTCACCTTCAGCCGCAAGGCCGCCGTGGAGCTGCGCGACCGGATGGCCGGCCGGCTCTCCGTCACCGCCGCGGGTGCCCGCGCCGCCGCCCCGCAGGCCACCACCTTCCACTCCTTCTGCTACGCCCTGCTCCGGGCCCACCAGGACCCGGCCGACTACGCCGAGCCGCTGCGGCTGCTCTCCGGCCCCGAGCAGGACGTCATGGTCCGCGAGCTGCTCGCCGGCGGCGCCGAGGACGCCCGGCGCGGCCGCTCCCGGATCGCCTGGCCGCTCGACCTGCGCGCCTGCCTGACCACCCGCGGCTTCGCCGACGAGGTCCGCGCCGTGCTCGCCCGCAGCCGCGAGCTCGGGCTGGGCGAGGACGAGCTGGCCCGCTTCGCCGAGGGCGTGCGGCGCCCCGACTGGGCCGCCGCCGCGCACTTCCTCGCCGACTACCTCGACGTCCTCGACCTGCGCGGCGTCCTCGACTACGCCGAGCTGGTGCACCGCGCGGTGCTGCTCGCCGAGCGCCCGGAGGTCGAGCGGAGCCTGCGCGAGCGCTACGACGCGGTCTTCGTCGACGAGTACCAGGACACCGACCCGGCCCAGGTCCGGCTGCTGCGGAGGCTGGCCGGCGGCGGGCGCGAGCTGGTCGCCGTCGGCGACCCGGACCAGTCCATCTACGCGTTCCGGGGCGCCGACATCAACGGCATCCTGGAGTTCCCGCAGACCTTCCGGCACGCGGACGGCCGCCCCGCCGAGGTCAAGGTGCTGCGGGTGTCCCGCCGCTCGGGTGCCGTGCTGCTCGCCGCCGCCCGCGAACTCGCCCGGCGGATGCCGATGGGCCGGCTGCCCAGCGACAAGCTCGCCCAGCACCGCGCCCCGCTGCCCGCCCGGGAGGGCGGCCGGGTCGAGGTCCGCACCTACCCGACCCCCGGCGCCGAGCTGGACTCGGTCGCCGACCTGCTGCGCCGGGCGCATCTGGAGGACGGCGTGCCGTGGGGCGAGATGGCGGTGCTGGTCCGGGCCGGCGCCCGGTCCATCCCCGGGGTGCGGCGGGCGCTCGGCGCGGCCGGGGTGCCGCTGGAGATCGACGGCGACGACCTGCCGCTGCGCGAGGAGCCGGCCGTCGCCCAACTGCTGCTGGCGCTGCGGGTCTGCGCCGAGCAGGCCGTCCGCGACCGCCGGGACGACCTGGAGGACTCCGAGGACGCCGAGGACTCCGGGGGCACCGGGGACGCCGGGGGCACCGCGCCCGACCCGCTCACCACCGAACTCGCGCACGCCCTGCTCACCGGTCCGCTCGGCGGCCTGGACGGCGCCGACCTGCGCCGCCTCGGCCGCACCCTGCGTGAGGAGGAACGCGCCGTGCTGCGCGCCGAGGCCGCCGAGCGGGCCCGCGCCGCGGCCGCCGAGGACGACGGCGAGGGCGATGCCCCGGCCGCTGTTCCCGCCGCCGTCGTCCCGGCCGCCGCCGTCCCCCGCCCGGCCGGCGAGCTGCTCCGCGAGGCCCTCGCCGAACCCGAGCGCCTCGCCGTCCTGGACACCCCCTACGCCCGCCGCGCGTACGCCCTCGGCAGCCTGCTGCGCAAGGTCCGCGAGGCCCTCGCCGGCGGCTGCACCGCCGAGGACGCCCTCTGGCAGCTGTGGGAGGGCTCCCGCCGCTGGCGCGAACGCCTGGAACGCGCCGCCCTGCGCGGCGGCGGCGCCGGCCGCAACGCCGACCGGGACCTCGACGCCGTCTGCGCGCTCTTCGAGACCGCCGCCCGCGCCGAGGAGCAGGTCACCGGCCACCGCGGCGCCCTCGACCTGCTCGCCGAGCTGGAGGCCCAGGACATCGCCGCCGACACCCTCACCGTGCGGGCCGTGCGCCCCGAGGCGGTCCGGCTGATGACCGCCCACCGCGCCAAGGGCCTGGAGTGGCGGCTCGTCGTCGTCGCCGGCGTCCAGGACGGCCTCTGGCCCGACCTGCGCCGCCGCGGCTCCCTGCTGGAGGCCGACCGGATCGGCCGCGACGGCCTCGCCGAACCCCTCACCCCCGCCGCCCTGCTCGCCGAGGAACGCCGCCTCTTCTACGTCGCCGCCACCCGGGCCAAGGACCGGCTGGTGGTCACCGCCGTCAAGGCCCCCGCCGACGACGGCGACCAGCCGTCCCGCTTCCTGCGCGAGCTCTACCGCGAGGAGGTCGACCCCAGGACCGGCCGGGTGCTGCGCCGCACCCCGGCCGTCACCGTCGAGGACGTCACCCACCGGCCGCGCCGCCCGCTCGCCGTGCCCGCGCTGGTCGCCGAGCTGCGCGCGGTCACCGTCGACCCCGCCCGCTCGCCCGAGCTGCGCCGGGCCGCCGCCGAACGGCTCGCCACCCTCGCCCTCGCCACCGACGAGGAGGGCCGCCCGCTCGTCCCCGCCGCCCGCCCCGAGGCCTGGTGGGGCCTGGACGACCCCACCGCCGCCCCCGCCCCGCTGCGCGACGCCGCGCTGCCGGTGCGGCTGTCCGGCAGCGGCCTGGAACAGCTGGAGAGCTGCTCGCTCCAGTGGTTCCTGGACAAGGAGGTCAAGGCCCGGGGCACCTCCTCCGCCGCGCAGGGCTTCGGGAACGTCGTGCACGCCCTCGCCGACGAGGTCGGCTCCGGCCGCACCCCCGCCGACCTCGCCGTCCTGATGGAACGCCTGGACACGGTGTGGGACGCGCTCGCCTTCGACGCGCCGTGGAAGTCCCACCAGGAGAAGTCCGAGGCCCGCGACGCCCTGGAGCGCTTCCTCACCTGGCACGTGATGTCCCGGGGCCGCGACGTCGTCGCCACCGAGCACGGCTTCGACGTCACCCTCGACGCCGGCGGCGTCCAGGTGCGGATCCGCGGCTCGATGGACCGGGTCGAGCAGGACGAGGCCGGCCGCGCCTACGTGGTCGACTTCAAGACCGGCAAGCAGATGCCCACCGACAAGTCCCTGCCCGACCACAAGCAGCTCGCCGTCTACCAGCTCGCCGTCCGCTCCGGCGCGCTCAACGGGCTGCCCGGCTTCGACGCGGCCACCGCCGCCGAGTCCGGCGGCGCCGAACTCGTCCAGCTCCGCAAGCCCGACAAGACCGTTCCCGAGGCGCCCAAGGTGCAGCGGCAGGACCCGCCCGACGGCGAGCCGTGGATCGAGAACCTGCTCGCCGACGCCGCCGGGCGGATCCTCGCCGAGCGCTTCGTCCCGCAGACCGGCGGCGGCTGCGACCGCTGCACCTTCCGGCGCAGCTGCTCCGCCCAGCGCGAGGGCGTCCAGGTCGTCGAGTAGGGCCGTCCGTCCACCCCCGTGACCGGGGCCGGGGCCGCGCGGCGTGGCCCTCGCAACACGTGGCCGTCGCCACAGCGGGGCCCGGGCTGTCGGCGGCCCCCGTTACCGTTGCGTGGTGACCGCCGTGCTCAGCCATCCCGACCAGCTCAAGGAGCTGCTGGGCATCCCCTTCAACCGGGAGCAGATCGCGGCCGTCGGCGCACCGCTGCGGCCCGCCGTCATCGTCGCCGGCGCAGGGTCGGGCAAGACCACCGTGATGGCCGCCCGGGTCGTCTGGCTGGTCGGCTCCGGTGCCGTCCGCCCCGAGCAGGTCCTCGGCCTCACCTTCACCAACAAGGCCGCCGGCGAACTCGCCGAGCGCGTCCGCGCCGCCCTGCGCCAGGCCGGGGTCGGGCAGCCCCCGGCGGACGACGGCCGGTCCGCCGGCCCCGCCGACGAGGACCTCGGCGAACCCGAGATCTCCACCTACCACGCCTTCGCCGGCCGCCTCCTCAAGGAGCACGGCCTGCGCATCGGCATAGAGCCCGACGTCCGGCTGCTCGCCGACGCCACCCGCTTCCAGCTCGCCGCCAAGGTGCTGCGCACCGCCCGGGGCCCGTTCCCCGCCCTCACCGGCACCTTCACCGGCCTGGTCGCCGACCTCACCGCCCTCGACGGCGAGCTCGCCGAGCACCTCGTCACGCCCGAGCGGCTGCGCGCCCACGACGAGGACCTGCTCGACGCCCTGGCCGGAGTCCGGCTCGGCAACGAGGACCTGCGGGCGGTGCCCGCCACCGCCCGGGCCCGGCTGGAACTGCTGCGGCTGGTCGAGGACTACCGGCGCCGCAAGAGCGCCGCCGGCCTGATGGACTTCGGCGACCAGATCGCCGCCGCCGCCCGGCTCGCCCAGCAGCGCCCGGAGGTCGGCGCCCTGCTGCGGGACCAGTACCGGGTGGTGCTGCTCGACGAGTACCAGGACACCTCGGTCGCCCAGCGGCTGATGCTGGCCGGCCTGTTCGGCGCCGGACCGGACGGCCCCGCCCCCGGCCACCCCGTCACCGCCGTCGGCGATCCCTGCCAGGCCATCTACGGCTGGCGCGGCGCCTCCGTCGCCAACCTCGACGACTTCCCGCGCCACTTCCCCGCCGCCGACGGCACCCCCGCCGACCGGTACGCGCTCAGCGAGAACCGCCGCAGCGGCGGCCGGCTGCTCGCCCTCGCCAACGGGCTGGCCGCGCCGCTGCGCGCCATGCACGAGGGCGTCGAGGCGCTGCGCCCCGCCCCCGGCGCCGAACTCGACGGCCGGGTGCGGGCCGCGCTGCTGCCCACCCACGCCGAGGAGATCGACTGGCTCGCCGACGAGATCGCCCACCTGGTGCGCACCGGCACCGCCCCCGGCCGGATCGCCGTGCTGTGCCGGGGCGGCGCGGCCTTCCCCGACGTGCACGCCGCGCTGGTCGCCCGCGAGGTGCCGGTCGAGGTGGTCGGCCTCGGGGGGCTGCTCCACCTGCCCGAGGTCGCCGACCTGGTCGCGGTGTGCGAGGTGCTCCAGGACCCGACCGCCAACGCCGCGCTGGTCCGGCTGCTGATCGGCCCGCGCTGGCGGATCGGCCCGCGCGACCTCGCGCTGCTCGGCCGGCGCGCCGCCGAACTCGTCCGCACCGCGCGCCCCGAGGGCGTGGAGCCGCTCGCCGCCGCCGTCGCCGAGACCGACCCCACCGAGGTGGTCTCGCTCGCCGACGCCCTGGAGAGCTTCCTCGACGGCGAGGAGCCCGAGGACCCGGACGCCCCGGCGTTCTCCGCCGAGGCCCGGATCCGCTTCGCCCGGCTCGCCCGCGAGCTGCGGGAGCTGCGCCGCTCGCTCGCCGAACCGCTGATGGACGTGCTGCACCGGGTGCTCGCCGTCACCGGTCTGGAGGTCGAACTCGCCGCCTCCCCGCACGCGCTCGCCGCCCGCCGCCGGGAGACCC
Source organism: Kitasatospora purpeofusca (assembly GCF_036010405.1). NCBI lineage: Bacteria > Bacillati > Actinomycetota > Actinomycetes > Kitasatosporales > Streptomycetaceae > Kitasatospora > Kitasatospora purpeofusca. Next base: position 5,932,424 of record NZ_CP108561.1, read on the forward strand.
TGCACGCCTTCCTCGACGTCGCCGCCTCCTTCTCCGACCTCGACGGCGACCCGGGCCTCGCCGCCTTCCTCGGCTTCCTGCGCGCCGCCCAGGAGCACGACCGGGGCCTGGACGCCGGCCTGCCCGGCGGCGAGGACACCGTCAAGGTGCTCACCGCGCACAAGTCCAAGGGCCTGGAGTGGGACGTCGTCGCCGTGCCCGGCCTGGTCAAGGGCGCCTTCCCGTCAGCCAGCCCGCGCGAGCGCTGGACCAGCGCCAAGCGGGTGCTGCCGCACGCCCTGCGCGGCGACGCCGCCACCCTGCCCGATGTGCGGGGCGGCTGGAACGCGAAGGCCATGAAGGAGTTCAAGGCAGCCCTGGCCGAGCACTCCGCCACCGAGGAACTGCGCCTCGGCTACGTCGCCTTCACCCGCCCCCGGGCGCTGCTGCTCGCCTCCGGCCACTGGTGGGGGCCCAGCCAGAAGACCCCGCGCGGCCCCTCCGCCTTCCTGGAGCAGCTGCGCGAGCACACCGAGCTCCCCGGCAACGGCGAGATCGACCACTGGGCCGAGCCGCCGGCGGAGGGCGCCGAGAACCCGGCGCTCGCCGCACCCGTCGAACGCCCCTGGCCGCTGCCGCTGGACCCGGCGGCCCAGCACGCCCGTCGCCGGGTCGCCGAGGTCGTGCACCGGCGCCTGGCCGGGCAGCCCGCCCCCGACCCCGGGCCGATGGCGCCCGAGGACCGCCGGCTGGTCGAGTCCTGGGACCGCGACCTCACCGCGCTGGTCGGTGAGTTGGAGCGCTCCCGGGGCCGGGTGCGGGAGGTGCCGCTGCCGGCCTCGCTCTCCGCCACCCAGCTGATGCGGCTGGCCGCCGACCCGGACGGCTTCGCGCACGACCTCGCCCGCCCGATGCCCCGACCGCCGCAGCCCGCGGCCCGGCGCGGCACCCGCTTCCACGCCTGGGTGCAGTCGCGGATCGAACCGCTGATGCTGATCGGCCCGGGCGCGCTGCCCGGCGCCGACGACGACGGCATCGAGGACGAGCAGGACCTGGAGCGGCTCAAGGAGGCGTTCCTGCGCAGCCCCTACGCCGACCGCTCCCCGCTGCGGGTCGAGGCACCGTTCCAACTGGTACTGGCGGGCCGGGTGGTGCGCGGCCGGATCGACGCGGTCTACCGTGATGGTGACGGCGGGTCAGAAATGGGCGGCGCGTCACGCTACGAAGTGGTGGACTGGAAGACGCAGCGCGAGGAGACCGCCGACCCGCTCCAACTCGCGGTGTACCGACTGGCGTGGGCCGAACAGGCCGGCGTTCCGCCGGAGCAGGTCACGGCCTCGTTCCTGTACGTCCGGAGCGGCCGGATCGAACAACCCGCAGGACTTCCCGACCGAAAAGAGTTGGAACGGCTCCTGATCGGGAACAGTGAAGAATGAGTCACAGAGAGCATTCAAGTCATCACGGCATCGGGCGAAACCTGTGCGTAGTGCACGTTTCGCGCCTATTGTGGGGTCGGTAACCGGTCAACCCCCGTGCTCCGGCCGCCAGCGAGGCCCGTATTCCCTAACCCTCAGTCATCACCGCAGGTGTCCTCGGGCATCCGCGTCTTCTGCTGGAGAACCGAAGTTGAGCGCGACCGGATGGATCAGAGAACGGTTCGCCGGGCCGACCCCGGGAACCGCACCCGGCGCGACCGGCACCTGGCCGAGGACGGCACTGTCGCTGCCGTTCATCGGTATGGCGCTGGTCGTCGTCCTCGACTACTTCACCGACGCCGCGGTGACCGTCGAACCGGCGCTCACCGCCGTCCCCGCGCTGGCCGCCGTGGTCAGCCGACGCACCTGGTACCCCCTCGCCATCGGCGCCTGTACCGAGGTCGCCGCCTTCGTCATGGCCGTGCGCAACGACGTGCTCGCCGAGTCCGTGCACAGCGCCACCGTCTTCGCCATCGTCCTCGTCGCCGTGATCAGCTGGGTCAGTGCCACCCTGAGGCTGCGCCAGGAGCGCCTCCTCGCCGACGCCCAGCTGGTCGCCTCCATCGCCCGGCGGGTTCTGCTGCGCCCCGTCCCCGACCGGGTCGGCACCGTCCGCGCCGCCGTCCACTACGCCGCCGCCGCCGCCCACGCCCGCATCGGCGGCGACCTCTACGAAGTCGTCAACACCCGGCACGGCGTGCGCGCCGTCGTCGGCGACGTGCGCGGCAAGGGCCTCGGCGCCGTCGAGACCGCCGCCGCCGTGCTCGGCGCCTTCCGCGAGGCCGCCCACCAGGAGGCCGCCCTCGACAAGGTCGCCGGCTGGCTCGCCGACAGCCTCGACCGCGCCCTCCACGAGAACGACCACCCCGGCGTCGAGGAGGAGTTCGTCACCCTGGTCCTCATCGGCGTCGGCCCCGACGGCACCGCCGAGATCGTCAACTGCGGCCACCCCGCCCCGCTGCTGCTGCGCGGCGGCGAGGCCGTCCGTCCGCTCGAACTCGCCGAGACGGTGCCCCCGCTCGGTGTCCTCGACCCCGCCGACGTCCGGCCCCCGGTCCACCGGGTGCCGCTGCGCCCCGGCGACCGGGTGCTGCTCTTCACCGACGGCGTCATCGAGGCCCGCGACCGGGCCGGCGTCTTCTACCCGCTCGCCGAACGCTTCCCCCGGCACGCCGACGGCGGACCCGTCGAGGTGCTGCACCGCCTGCACGAGGACGTCGTGCGCCACGTCGGACGCCAACTCGGCGACGACGCCGCCATGCTGCTCCTCCAGTACGATCCGCCGCCGGTCACCGACCGGCCCGTCACCGCCACCACCGCCGCGGCCGCGCAGGCCCCGGCCGACCCCGGAGGGCAGCCCGCCCCGCCGGCCCCGCGCACCCCGTCCGTCCCGCAGCAGAACGCGCACCTCTCCCGGCAGTGAGCCCCTAGAGCGAGACCCGGACCACCAGCGGGCGGTGGTCCGACACCGCCGTGCGCGGCGCCGTCGCCGGGCCCACCGCCGTCCGCGGCACCCCCACCGCCAGGACATGGTCGAACTGCACCGCCGGCCGGTGCGAGGGGTAGGTGGGCGTGCGCGCCAGGTCGTACCAGCCCTGGAGCCGCGCCCGGGGCTCCCGCACCCGCCGCCGGCGCGGCTCCACCAGCGCCGGCCGGGCCCGCCGGGCCGCCCGCAGCTCCCGCACCCGCGCCCGGGGTGCCGACCGCTCCAGCGCGCTCGCCCCGCCCAGCACCGTGCGCGGCACCGCGCCCACCAGGTTGAAGTCCCCCAGCACCAGGTACGGCTGCGGCAGGTCGGCGATCCACCGGCGGATCGCCGCCAGCTGCGCCATGTTCCAGCCCGGGACGAACGACAGGTGCGCCGCGACCACGGTGAACGGCCCCTTCTCGCCCTCCAGCACCGCCGCCAGCGCCGCGCGCGGCTCGTCCGGAACGGGCGTCAGCCCGCGCCGTCCGGCCACCCGCAGCGGGAGCCCGAACGGCGCCGGCGCGAACCGGCGGGCCCGCCAGTGCAGCACCGGCAGCCGGGTCAGCAGCGCGGTGCCGTAGGCGGGCGGTGCCTGCGCGCCGAGGTCGGCCGGCCCGTACACCTGGATCCCGGGGGGCGCCGAGGGCTCCGGCAGCCAGCCGGCCACCGGCGCGGGGCGGCCGTGCAGGGCCGCGGCGAAGCGCCAGTCGGCGGCGCCCATCGCGGCGGCGGCGACGGCGGCCTGGTCGGTGCCGCCGGAGCGGGCCTGGTGCCGGTCCACCTCCTGGAGGGCCAGCACGTCGGCGTCCAGCGCGGCCACCGCCTTCGCGAGCGGTGCCGCGGGGTCGGGCGGGAAGGGCCGCGGGGCGCCGTCGGGGGCCAGCGGTCGGCCGTGCAGCAGGTTGAAGGTGGCGATGCGCAACTGGCTCACGCGGTACGACGTTACCGGTCGCCGTCGGCCGGTCCGCGTCGGCTCCCGTCCGGGGGGCCCGGCTTGACCCGTCGAGCATACCGGGTATACATACTCAGTATGTCCATCCGCCACGGCCTGCTCGCCCTGCTCGACCAGGGGCCCAGCTACGGCTATCAGCTGAGAACCGAGTTCGAGGCGCGCACCGGCGCCACCTGGCCGCTGAACGTCGGCCAGGTCTACACCACCCTGGCCCGACTGGAGCGTGACGGACTGGTCGTCCCCGCCGGGGAGGACGAGGAGGGCCACCAGTTCTACGAGGCCACCGAAGCCGGCCGCGCCGAACTGCGGACCTGGTTCGACACCCCGGTGCCGCGCACCAACCCGCCCCGGGACGAACTCGCCATCAAGCTCGCCATGGCCGTCACCGTCCCCGGCGTCGACGTGCCCGCCGTCGTCCAGGGCCAGCGCCGGCACAGCATCAAGGCGCTCCAGGACTACACCCGGCTGAAGGCCCGCGCCCTGGCCGGCGAGAGCCGGCCCGGTGGACCCGCCGGGCCCGGGCAGCCCGGCGCCGACCTCGCCTGGCTGCTCGTCCTCGAACAGCTGATCTTCCAGACCGAGGCCGAGGTCCGCTGGCTCGACCACTGCGAGACCCGGCTCGCCCAGCACGCGGAGGTGGAGCAGGCCCGCGCCGCGGAGAAGAGCGCCGCCGGGGCGGGTGACGGCCCGACGGCCGCGCCCGCCCGCTTCGGCCGCCGCCGCAGCAAGGCCTGACACCGGGCCCGTACCACCCGGCCCGAACCACTGGGCCCGTACCACCCGGCCCGTACCACCCGGCCCGAACCACTGGGCCCGAACCGAACCGGCTCGAACCCGAACCACCGGCCCGACCGCCGCCACCGCGCGACGGGCCCCACCACAGCAGGGGGAACCGTGTCCCACACCGATCCGACCAGGAGCGGCGACGCCGTCCTGCACCTGGACCACGTCACCCGTGTCCACGGCCAGGGCGCCGCCGAGGTCCAGGCACTGCGCGGCGTCGACCTCAAGGTCCGCCCCGGCGAGTTCGTCGCCGTCATGGGCCCGTCCGGCTCCGGCAAGTCCACCCTGCTGACCCTCGCCGGCGGCCTCGACACCCCCAGCGCCGGCCAGGTCCTGGTCGAGGGCGTCGCCCTGGGCGGCCTCAGCCGCAAGCGGCTCGCCGAGGTCCGCCGCCGCTCCGTCGGCTACGTCTTCCAGGACTACAACCTGATACCGGCCCTCACCGCCGCCGAGAACATCTCCCTGCCGCGCGAACTCGACGGCCTGTCCGCCCGCGCCGCCCGCCGCGAGGCCCTCGTCGCCCTGGAGGAGCTCGGCATCCCCGAACTCGCCGACCGCTTCCCCGACGACATGTCCGGCGGCCAGCAGCAGCGCGTCGCCATCGCCCGCGCCCTCATCGGCGACCGCCGCCTCGTCCTCGCCGACGAGCCCACCGGCGCGCTCGACTCCACCACCGGCGAGTCGGTGCTCGCCGTCCTGCGCCACCGCTGCGACGCCGGCGCCGCCGCCATGATGGTCACCCACGAGGCCCGGCACGCCGCCTGGGCCGACCGGGTCGTCTTCCTCCGCGACGGCCGCATGGTCGACGAGAGCGCCAGCCAGGACGCCGGCAGCCTCCTCCTCGCCGCCGCCACCAACGCGAAGGGCCCGGTGGCGGAGTGAAGCTCAGCTCCTGGCGGGTCGCCCTGCGCATCGCCCGCCGCGACGCCCTGCGCGCCAAGGGCCGCAGCGCCCTCGTCGTCGCCATGGTCGCCCTGCCCGTGCTCGGCGTCGCCGGCGCGGACGTGGTCTTCCGCAGCGCCGACCTCGACCCGGGCGAGAAGGTCGTCCGCGCGATGGGCCGGTCCGCGGCCGAGCTGCGGATCCTCGACCGGGGCGCCGTCGTCCTCCAGGCCCCGGACCCCGCCGAGGACTTCCACATCACCGACGCCTCGGAGACCAAGAAGGAGAACGGGCAGCCCGCCTACACCCCCGAGCAGCGGCTCAGCCTCGACACCGAACCCGCCGATCTCGCCCGCCGGCTCCTGCCCGGCGCCACCCTGGTGCCGTTCCGTGAGGGCCCCTACACCGCCACCAGCACCGCCGAGGGCCTCACCAACGTCCGGATCACCGAGGCCGACCTCGCCGACCCGGTCTGGCGCGGCCGCTACGACATCGTCAAGGGCCGCGCCCCCAGCGCCGACCACGAGGTGGCCGCCAGCCAGGAGTTCCTGAACACCTCCGGGCTGCGGATCGGCGACCGCACCGCGCCCCGCGGTCTCGAAGCCACCCCCTTCACCATCACCGGCGTCGCCGAGTACCCCGGCGACCTGCGCGGCGCCGTCCTGTACGCCCGCCCGGGCGCCGTGCTCGACAAGCTGCCGAGCAACGGCGCCCGCGCCGGCGTGACCTCGGTGAGCGAGGGCGTCAGCCACTGGCTGGTCAAGCTCCCCGCCGGGGCCGACATCGACTGGCCCAAGGTGGTGGAGCTCAACAAGTACGGCTTCGTCGCCACCTCGCGCGCCGTGCTCCTCGACCCGCCGGCCCGCTCCGAGGTGCCGTTCTACGCCTACCAGGACAGCCAGGGCAGCAGCAGCGGCAGGACCGCCTTCTTCGACCGGACCGCCGTCGTCGTCCTCGGCACCGTGGTCGGCATGGCCCTGCTGGAGATCGTCCTGCTGGCCGGGCCCGCCTTCGCCGTCGGCGCACGCCGCTCCCGGCGCCAGCTCGGCCTGCTCGCCGCCGGCGGCGGTGACCGCGCCCAGGTGCGGGCCGTCGTCCTCGGCGGCGGTGTCGTCCTCGGCCTCACCGGCGCCGTCGTCGGCCTGGCCGGTGGCATCGGCCTCGTCGCGCTGCTCCGCACCCGTGCCGAGGAGTCCGCCGGCCAGCGCTTCGGCCACTTCGACCTGCAGCCGCTCGACCTGCTGGGCATCCTGCTCATCGGCCTGGTCACCGGTCTGCTCGCCGCCGTCGTGCCCGCCGTCCAGGCCTCCCGGCAGGACGTCGTCGCCGCCCTCACCGGGCGCGACAACCTCAAGCCGCCGAGCCGCAAGCTCGCGCTGCTCGGTCTGCTGATGCTCGGCGGCGGCTCCGCCCTCGCCCTGCTCGGCGCCACCGGCGGCTTCGGCAGCCGCTCCCTCGCCGTGCTCGGCGGCTCCGCGATCGCCGAGCTCGGCATGGTCGCCCTCACCCCCTACCTGGTCGGCCTGTTCGGCCGGATCGGCCGCTGGCTGCCGCTCGGCCCCCGCCTCGCCCTGCGCGACTCCGTCCGCCACCGCGGCCGCACCGCCCCCGCCGTCGCCGCCGTCATGGCCGCCGTGGCCGGCAGCGTCGCCGTCGGCGTCTACGTCGCCAGCAGCGACGAGGAGCACCGCCGCGAGTACGTGGCCGCCGGGCCCGCCAACGCCGTCATCCTTGCCAGCGGCTGGGGCGCCGCCTCCGACGGCTCGATGCTGTCCCAGCAGCGCGGCGCCGTGCAGAACTCCGTCCCCGGCCTCGGCGTCCGCGCCGACGTCCAGCGGGTCAACTACCTGGGCGACTGCCGGGCCTCCGGCCAGAGCTGCGGCCGCGTCTCGACGGTCCTGCCCGAGGAGCGGCAGTGCCCGATCTGGGGCAAGGGCCGCCGCAGCCTCAACCAGGAGGACATCGCCCGGCTCGGCCGTGAGGACCCGCGCTGCAAGGAGCGCGCCATCACCCGGGGCAACAGCTTCGGCGCCGTCCAGTCCGGCGACGCCACCCTGCTGCGCAACCTCTACAGCGTCACCGACCCGGCCGCCGGGCAGGCGGTCGCCGCGGGCAAGGCCGTCGTCTTCGACGAGCGCTACGTCAAGGACGGCAAGGTCGCCCTCGAACTCACCGAGCCCTACCCGGACGGCCCGATGGACGCGGACTTCGAGCCCGCCTCGCGCACCGTCACCCTCGACGCCGTGTTCGTCGGCGGCCAGTCCAACGTCGGCGGGACCGCCGTGGTCAGTGCCGAGACCGTCCACCGGCTCGGCCTGACCAGCAGCGACGCGGGCTCCGTCTGGCTGCCCGACACCGCGCCCACCGACGGGGCCGAGCAGCGGGCCCGGGCCGCCCTCGCCAAGCTGTCCGACGGCATCGAGTTCGACATCGAGCGCGGCTACCGGTCGCCGGGCGACCTGATCAGCCTCGGGCTCACCGCGTTCGCCGGCCTCGTCGCCCTCGGCGCCGCAGGCATCGCCACCGGCCTCGCCGCCGCCGACTCCCAGCGCGACCTCACCACCCTCGCCGCCGTCGGCGCCGCGCCCCGGATCCGGCGCACCCTGTCCGGGTTCCAGTGCGGGGTCATCGCCGCCATGGGCGCCCTGCTCGGAGCCGTCGCGGGCATCGTGCCCGCCGTCGCCCTGCGCAAGGTCGAGGCCGCCGGGGCGGTCTACCCGGGGATGAGCCTCCAGGAGGAGACGGCCCGGGGCATCGTGGTGTTCCCCTGGCTCAACATCGGGGTCACGGTGGTCGTGCTGCCGCTGCTCGCGGTGGCGCTGGCCGCGCTGCTCACCCGCTCGCGGATCTCGCTGCTGCGCCGCTCCGGCTGATCCGCGCCGCCCTTCCCGTTGTCCCGTCGACCGTTCTCGACCGTTCTGTCGACCCGTCACCCCCGGCCGCCGCTCCCCGCGCGCGTCCGGGGGTGACGGACGTTACAGGCCCCGGGGTGCCCACCCTGCGGGACCGGGGCCGCTGCGGGGTCCCCGGGCGAACTAAAGTCGTCGGCATGACGAGAACCCCGGACAGCGTCGTCCGCTCCTTCATCGACCAGCACCAGGCCGACTTCCTCGCGGACCTCGCCGACTGGCTGCGCATCCCCTCGGTGTCCGCCGACCCCGACCGGGCCGAGGACGTGCGGCGCTCCGCCGAGTGGCTGGCCGCCAAGCTGCGCGACACCGGCTTCCCGGTGGCCGAGGTGTGGGAGACGGACGGCCTGCCGGCGGTCTTCGCCGAGTGGCCCTCCGGGGACCCGTCCGCGCCGACCGTGCTCGTCTACGGGCACCACGACGTGCAGCCCGCCGCCCGTGAGGACGGCTGGGCGACCGACCCGTTCGAGCCGACCGTGGTCGGCAACCGCCTGTACGCCCGGGGCGCCGCCGACGACAAGGGCCAGGTCTTCTTCCACACCCTCGGGGTGCGGGCCCACCTGGACGCCACCGGCCGCACCGCGCCGGCCGTCAACCTCAAGCTGCTCGTCGAGGGCGAGGAGGAGTCCGGCTCGCCGCACTTCGCCGGGCTGGTCCGCCGCGAGGCCGACCGGCTGGCCGCCGATGTCGTCATCATCTCGGACACCGGCATGTGGTCCGAGACCACGCCGACCGTCTGCACCGGCATGCGCGGCCTCGCGGACGCCCAGATCGACCTGTACGGGCCGGACACCGACATCCACTCCGGCTCCTTCGGCGGCGCCGTGCCCAACCCGGCCGCCGTCGCCGCCGAGCTGGCCGCCGGCCTGCACGACGCCGACCACCGGGTCGCCGTCCCCGGCTTCTACGACGGCGTGGTCGAGCTGACCGACCGCGAGCGCGAGCTCTTCGCCGAGCTGCCCTTCGACGAGGCCGCCTGGCTGAAGGTCGCCAAGTCCTACGGCACCCGCGGCGAGGCCGGCTACTCCACCCTGGAGCGGATCTGGGCCCGCCCGACCGCCGAGGTCAACGGCATCTGGGGCGGCTACACCGGTCCCGGCGGCAAGACCATCGTGCCCGCCTCGGCCCATCTGAAGCTGTCCTTCCGGCTGGTCGCCGGGCAGGAGGTGGAGAAGGTCCGCGAGGCCGTCCGCGGCTGGGTGGCCGACCGGGTGCCCGAGGGCATCAGGTACGAGCTGGTCTTCCCGGGCGCGACCAGGCCCTGCCTGACCCCGCTCGACCACCCGGCCCTGCAGTCCACCGTCCGGGCGATGGGACGGGCCTTCGAGCAGCGGATCCTGTTCACCCGCGAGGGCGGTTCCGGCCCCGCCGCCGACCTCCAGGACGTGCTCGGCGCGCCGGTGCTGTTCCTCGGCATCTCGGTGCCCTCGGACGGCTGGCACTCGGTGGACGAGAAGGTCGAGCTGGACCTGCTGGCCAAGGGCGTCGAGACCGCCGCCTACCTGTGGGCCGACCTCGCCGAGAACTGGCGGCCCGGCGGCGGGCAGGAGTGAATCGGCAGCGCGCGGCCGGGGCGGCGGGAGACGCCCGCACCCCCGCCCGCGCCGCGCACCCGACCCGTCCGGAAGATTCATCACGTGGGGATGGAACAGTTGAGCACCGTGCCTGAGACCGAACACCCGTTGCACCTGGCGCTGGCCCGGGCCGGGGTGGACCGGGCGGCCCAGCACCGGGTCGACGAGCCCTGGCTGGCGGCCGCGTGGAGCCACCCGTCCACCAAGGTGCTGCCGATCGCCGGCGGCGAGGCGTTCGTGGTGGACAGCGGGCAGGGGACCGAGCTGGTCCTGCTGCCCTCCTTCGAGGCGCCGCAGAACGGGGACCGGTACTTCCTCGGCACCGACGAGGACGGCGTCTCCTACTTCGCGCTGGCGGGCGAGAGCCTGCCGGGCCGGCTGGACGGCGACGCCCGTCCGGCCGGGCTGCGCGAGGTCGGCGCGCTGCTCTCCGACCGGGACGCCGGGCTGCTGGTGCACGCCGTCGCCCTGGAGCACTGGCACCGGCTGCACAGCTTCTGCTCGCGCTGCGGCCACCCGACCGAGAAGGCCGGCGCCGGGCACGTGCGGCGCTGCACCTCCTGCGCGGCCGAGCACTACCCGCGCACCGACCCGGCCGTGATCATGATGATCACCGACGAGCAGGACCGCTGCCTGCTCGGCCGCCAGGCGCTCTGGCCCGAGGGCCGCTGGTCGACGCTGGCCGGCTTCGTCGAGCCGGGGGAGTCGATCGAGCAGGCGGTCGTGCGCGAGGTGTTCGAGGAGGCCGGGGTGAAGGTCGCCGAGGTCTCCTACGTGGCCAGCCAGCCGTGGCCGTTCCCGTCCAGCCTGATGCTGGGCTTCCTGGGCAAGGCACACCCGGACGGCACCGCGATCACCGTGGACGGGGAGGAGCTGGCCGAGGCGCGCTGGTTCTCCCGGGAGGAGCTGCGGGCGGGCATGGCGGCGGGGGAGATCCTGCCGCCGTCCGGGATCTCGATCGCCCGGCACCTGGTCGAGCTCTGGTACGGCGAGCCGCTGCCGTCGGCGGCCCGCTGGTAGTTCCGGCGGCGGCCCCCGCGGGGCCGGGGTTCGGAGCCGGGGTTCGGAGCCGGGGTTCGCAACCCGGGGGTGCGGAACCGGGAGTTCGGAGCGTTCCACGGATTGGGGGCGCGCGGAGTTGATTCGCGCGCCCCCAATTTCCATTCCGAACCCGTCTCCCCAGGATGTTCGTAACCGGAGCGGCCCTGCCCGGAAGGGCCCCCGGGCACCGGTCGAACACCGTCACCGATCCCGGGCGACTTTGCCGCAAACGCCTGAAAGCCGCTCACCCGTCTCGCTACATTCACTCGGGTGACAATCCCCCGGGGCACCGCCCAATCCCCCAAATACCAGCGCCTCGCCGCGGACCTGCGCCGCCGCATCGCCGAGGGCGAGTTCACCACCGCGGCCGCCCTCCCGGTCGAGAGCGAGCTGGAGCGCCAGTACGGCGTCGCCCGCAACACCGTCCGCCTGGCCGTCGACGTCCTCGTCAACGAGGGCCGGCTCGTCCGCCTCCAGGGCAAGGGCACCTATCTGCGCGAGCACCCCGTGCTCGACCACCGCGCCTACGGTCCCGTACCCCGCCTCGAACCGCAGGGCCCCGCCCCGCTGGACTGCCTGGCCACCCCCAGCGCCGTCTACCGGGGCGAGGCCGACGACAGCGGACGCGAACTCACCGTCGACTTCGAGATGATGATCGTCCGGGCCCGGGTCGACATCGCCGAGCGCCTCGGACTGCGCCCCGGCGAGGCCATCGTCGTCCGCCGCCAGCTGCGCCTGCTCGACCGCGAGCCGTACTCCATCGAGGAGAGCCACTACCGGGCCGGCCTCGCCGCCGGTACCCCGCTGATGGAACCCGACCAGATCGACGGCGGCGACGAGGCCGTGCTCGCCGCCCTCGGCCGCACCGAGGTCGGTGCCGTCGACCACCTGGTCGCCCGGATGCCGGGACCGGAGGAGGCCCAGTGGTTCCAGGGCGGCCCCGGGGTGCCGCTGGTGGTCCAGACCCGGGTCACCTACGACCGGCGCGGGCCGGTCCGGGTCATCGAGACCCGTTACTCGGCCGACCGCAGCCGGCTGGTCTACGGGGTCGGCGACCTCGCCGCCCGGACCACGCTGCCCGCGCCCGCCGCTCCCGTCGACCCGGCCCGGGCCGACGCGCCGTGACCCGCGGGGCGGGTGCGCGCCGGCCGGGACCTCCGGGCGTCGGACCTTCGGGCGTCGGACCTCCGGGCGTCAGGACGCCAGGGCCTTCTTCACCTGCAGCAGGCTCGGGTTGGTCATCACGACCCGCTCGCCGCCGGCGGTCGGCGTCACCAGCACGGTCGGCACGGTCTGGTTGCCGTTGTTCACCGACTCGACGAAGGACGCCGACGCCGGGTCCTCCTCGATGTTGATCTCGGTGTAGCCGATGCCCTCGCGCTCCAGCTGGCTCTTGAGCCGGTTGCAGTAGCCGCACCAGGTCGTGCTGTACATCGTCACGCTGCCGGACATCGAGGGGACTCCTTCGGATAGCGAATCGGGTGGAGAGGGGCGTGCGGACGTCAGTGCGCGCGCGTACCGGTACCGCGTGCGTTCCACGGCTCCGGGGGGACAACGTCCACCGCCCGGCGGTCATTCCGCGGCGCCCTCGGCGTCCTTGCACGGCTTCGGCCCAGGTCGGTCCCGGCTTACCGGCGCGCACCCGGAGGCACACGCCCCGGGTATGCCACCACCCGCCGTCCGCGCCGCGATCATCCGGCGATCGCACCGGGCTTGTGGACAACCCTGCCCGGGATGTCCGCCCGGGCTGAGAGGATGGAACGCATGCAGGAAGACCTCTTGAGCGGCAGCCCGTTCGACGGACACCAGGACGCCCACCGGAGCGGCCACCCCGCCGCCGGCGGCCCCGACGCCGTCCTCGCCGGACTCGATCCCGAGCAGCGGGCCGTCGCCACCGCCCTGCACGGCCCCGTCTGCGTCCTCGCCGGCGCCGGCACCGGCAAGACCCGGGCCATCACCCACCGCATCGCCTACGGCGTGCGCAGCGGTGTCTACCAGCCCCAGCAGGTCCTCGCCGTCACCTTCACCGCCCGCGCCGCCGGCGAGATGCGCGGCCGCCTGCGCCAGCTCGGCGCCGACGGCGTCCAGGCCCGCACCTTCCACGCCGCCGCGCTGCGCCAGCTCCACTACTTCTGGCCCCGCGCCATCGGCGGCCCCGTCCCGCAGCTGCTCGAACGCAAGGTCCAGCTGGTCGCCGAGGCCGCCGGCCGCTGCGGCCTGCGGGTCCAGCGCACCGAGCTGCGCGACCTCACCGCCGAGATCGAATGGGCCAAGGTCACCCAGACCGGCCCCGACGACTACCCCGCGGCCGTCGCCAAGTCCGGCCGCGAGGCCCCCCGCGACCCCGCCGAGACCGCCCAGGTCTACCGGGTCTACGAGGAGACCAAGAGCCGCCGCGGGAACATCGACTTCGAGGACGTGCTGCTGCTCACCGCGGCCATCCTGGAGGACCGCCCGGACATCGCGGACCAGGTCCGCTCCCAGTACCGGCACTTCACCGTGGACGAGTACCAGGACGTCTCCCCGCTCCAGCAGCGCCTCCTCGACCAGTGGACCGGCCCCGGCGGCGGCGCCAGCCTCTGCGTCGTCGGCGACGCCAGCCAGACCATCTACTCCTTCACCGGTGCCACCCCGGACTACCTGCTCGGCTTCCGCACCCGCCACCCCGAGGCCACCGTCGTCAAGCTGGTCCGCGACTACCGCTCCACCCCCCAGGTGGTCCACCTCGCGAACGGGCTGCTCGCCCAGGCCCGGGGCGAGGCCGCCCGCCACCGCCTCGAACTCGTCTCCCAGCGCGAGGCCGGCCCCGAGCCCCTCTACACCGAGTACGAGGACGAGCCCACCGAGGCCGAGACCACCGCCCGGCGGATCAAGGACCTCATCGCCGCCGGCGTGCGCGCCAGCGAGATCGCCGTCCTCTTCCGCACCAACGGCCAGTCCGAGGTCTACGAGCAGGCCCTCTCCGACCTCGCCGTCCCCTACCAGCTCAAGGGCGCCGAGCGGTTCTTCGAACGCCCCGAGGTCCGGGACGCCGGCGTCCTGCTCCGCGGCGCGGCCCGGGCCGGCTCGGACCCCGTCACCGACGGTGCCCCCGACCTCGCGGGACAGGTCCGCGCCGTCCTCGCCGCCCGCGGCTTCACCCCCGAGCCCCCCGCCGGCTCCGGCGCCGTCCGGGACCGCTGGGAATCCCTCGCCGCGCTGGTCCGGCTCGCCGAGGAGTTCGAGCGCGGCCGCGCCGCCGAGGGGCTGACCACCGACCTCGCCGCCTACGTCGCCGAACTCGACGCCCGCGCCGCCGCCCAGCACGCCCCCGCCGTCGAGGGCGTCACGCTGGCCTCCCTGCACGCCGCCAAGGGCCTGGAGTGGGACGCCGTCTTCCTCGTCGGCCTCACCGAGGGCACCATGCCGATCATCTACGCCAAGACGGACGAGCAGGTCGAGGAGGAGCGCCGCCTCCTCTATGTCGGCGTCACCCGTGCCCGCAAGCACCTCACCCTCTCCTGGGCGCTCTCCCGCTCCCCGGGCGGCCGGGCCTCCCGCAAGCCCACCCGCTTCCTGGACGGGCTGCGCCCCGGCTCCAGCGCCCCCGGCAGCCGCCCCGCCGGGCGCGGCGGACGCGGCGGGGTCGAGGGCGGCGAGCGCTCCGCCGGGCGCCGGGTCCGCGGCCCGGTCACCTGCCGGGTCTGCGAGAAGGTCCTCACCGAGGCCGTCGAGCGCAAGCTCCGCCGCTGCGAGACCTGCCCCTCCACCATGGACGAGGCGCTCTACGAGCGGCTGCGCGAATGGCGCGCGGCCCAGGCCCGGGAGCAGGGCGCGCCCGCCTACGTCGTCTTCACCGACGCGACCCTGATGGCCATCGCCGAGGACGTCCCCGCCAACCGCCAGGAGCTGGCCACGATCTCCGGGGTCGGCGCCATGAAGCTGGACAAATACGGGGCGGCCGTGCTCTCGTTGTGTGCGGGGGAGGAGCCCGAGGGGGATCCGGCGGACGTCATGGACGGTTCGTCGGACGAACCGGCCTGAGCCGGTCCGGGGCGATCACAGCCGGCGCCGGGGAGCGCCGAGGAGACCGTCGGGAAACTCGCCGGAAAAATAGTTTGCGCGCCGTACCGGGAGCGCAATAGCCTGCCGGAGCGGTCAAGGGGACGCGATCGCACGGGTTGAAACCTGTCGCTGCGCCCCCCTGCCCCACCAGCTTCACCGAGACAGACATCCGAACAGTTCGGAGCCCGGGAAACCAGGCTCCGCGAGACGCCGAGAGGAGGCGAAGACAATGGGAACCATGATCACCAAAATGACTGGCCAGACCGTCGACGCTGCCTCCGTGCGTGCCGCCGCCAGCCTGCGGATCACCGCCGAGCTGTGCGGAACCGGTCTGGGTCTCGACACCACCGGTGTCTCGGTTGCTCCCTTCTTTGCCACCTCCGTTGTCAGTGGTGCTGGACACACTGGCTTCGGCAGCAATGGCGACGAGGGCGGCAACTTCGGGGCCACCCGTGTCGAGATTGGTCTGTCCGGCGACTGGGCGTCGGTCGACGAGTCCCGCTCCCCGCGTGACGAGCGACCGACCCAGGCACCGAAGACGGCCGTAGCCGCTGCCATGCATGGCGGCTATGCGCAGGTCATCGGTGCCGGAAACGCCCAGAAGCAGAACCAGCAGCAGATCGACCCGGCCATGGTCGTCCTCGCGGACGCCACGGCCGTCCGGATGCGGGCCTTCCGCGGGCCTGAACCCTGGAGAGAACGAACCTGAGCAACCTCAGGTCGGCGCCTCCAGGGCCGCGGAACCCCGTCACACCGGGATCCGCGGCCCTTCTGTTTTGTCCGGTACGCAAGACCACCCAGGCCCTCCGGGGCCTCCGGCCCAGCCCCACCAGTCGGCTGAGCCGGACCCACTGAAAAGACGAGGAAGACGCAAACAGTGTCCACGGTCATCACACCGCCCACCCCGTCCGTACCGCCGACAACCCAGATCAAGGCCGACCAGGCCGACCCCCCGGAGGTTCTCCCCATGCAGTTCACCTCGATCGACCAGGCCGAGCAGCTCGGCCTCCCCATCCCGTGCCGCGCCTTCGACCCCGAGGTCTTCTTCGCCGAGACGCCCGCCGACGTCGAGTACGCGAAGTCCCTCTGCGGCACCTGCCCGGTCAAGGACCTCTGTCTCACCGGTGCGGTCGAGCGCCGCGAGCCGTGGGGCGTCTGGGGTGGCGAGCTCTTCGTCCAGGGTGTCGTCGTGGCCCGCAAGCGGCCGCGCGGCCGCCCGCGCAAGACCGAGGTCGCGGCGTGAACCCCGCGTCCGGGGCCGAGGCCGTCCGTCGGGGAGAGCAGCCCCAGCCGGACAACTCCCTCCGCCGCTCCGTACGCCTCGCGGCCGCCAAGGCCGACGCCGCCCGCATCCGCCCCTTTCCGACGACGCACCCCGAGCAGGACCACCACATGACCGCCGCCGCCATCGATCCGACCGTCCGCGCTGAGCAGACCACCGAACTTCAGATCCAGAACAGGACCCTCGAAATGCAACTCCTCCACGAATCCCTGGCCCGGGCCCATATGCAAGAGCGCCTCCAGGAGGCCGAGCACCAACGGCTCGTCGGCCGGGTCGCCCGGGCGCACCGGCTCAAGCAGAAGGCCGAGCGGGCCTCGCTGCGGGCCCGCAAGGCCATCGCCGTCGCCCTGATGTGACATCGCCCCGAGGTCGGGCCACCGAGAGGTGGCGACGACCCGAGGCGATATCGCCATGCCCGGGCAGTGCCGCCGGGTGACCGGGACGCCGGCACCCGCCCGGCCCCGCCGGACCCCCGTCGCGCCGCAGGCCGCCCCCCGACACCGGGGGGCGGCCTGCGGCCGTTGCTGCGGTTGCCGCCGTGGCGTGGCGGCGGGGTGCGGCGGGGCGGTCAGCCCTCGGCCGACGAGCCCCGGCGCCGCGTGGGCGCCGAACGCTTCGCCGTCGCGGCCTTCTGGGCCGTGGCCTTCGGAGCCGGGGCCTTCTGCGTACCGCTCTTCCGGGTGGTGCCCTTCGCCGTCGCGCCCTTCTGCGTCGCGTCCTTCGGAGCCGCCGTCCTCGCCGTCGGACGGCTGGCCGCCGAGCCGGGCCCCGCGAACTCCGGCAGCCACTCCAGCATCTCGATCCGGAACGGCGCCTTCGCACCCAACTGGCACAGCACCCCGATGGTGCTCAGCGTCACCCGGTGGATCAGCAGGTACGACGGCGGCAGGTTCAACTGCTTGCCCAGGTTGTACGCGGGGGAGCGCGGGTCCGCGATCCGCGCCGCCTGGGCCCGCATCCACGCCCGCGTGAAGTGGAACGACTCCACCGCCGCCGGCTCGATGATCGGCACCAGGTAGTCCAGTACCGCGTCCGGGTCCAGCTCGATCGAGGGCTTCACGAAGCCCTCCTCGCGCAGCATCGCCAGCACGCCCGCCGCGTCCCCGGCCAGCGCCATCCGCAGGGAGGCCCCGATCGGCGCAGGCAACCCGTCCGGCAGCCGGTCCACCGTCCCGAAGTCCAGCACCCCCAGCCGCCAGCCCTCGACCGGACCGTCGTCCTTCAGCAGCCGGAAGTTGCCCGGATGCGGATCCGCGTGCAGCAGCCCGGTCCGCGACGGACCGGCGAACAGGAAGCGCGCCAGCAACTTCCCCGCCCGGTCCCGCTCCTCCTGGGACCCCGAGGCGATCACCTCGGACAGGGGCGTGCCGTCCATCCACTCCGACACCAGGACCTGGTCCGCCTGGGCGACCACCCCGGGCACCGCGATCTCCGGATCGTCCGCGAACTCCTCGGCATGACGACGCTGGGCCTGGGCCTCCAGCTCGTAGTCGAGCTCCTCGGCGACCCGCTCCCGCAGCTCCGTGATCAAGGGCTTGATGTCCAGGCCCGGAATCAACGGCCCCAGCAGCCAGGCCACCCGACTCAGCTGCGACAGGTCCGCCAGCAGCGCGTCACCCGCACCGGGGTACTGGACCTTGACCGCGACGGTGCGGCCGTCGTGCCACACCGCCCGGTGCACCTGGCCGATCGACGCGGCCGCCGAAGGCCGGTCCTCGAACTCCAGGAACAGGCTCCGCCAGTCCGCGCCCAGCCGCTCCGCCAGGGCCGCGTGCACCTTCGCGGCCGGCATCGGCGGTGCGGCGTCCTGGAGCTTGGTCAACGCCGCCCGGTACGGTCCGGCCACCTCCTCGGGCAGCGCGGCCTCGAAGACGGACAGCACCTGCCCGAACTTCATCGCCCCGCCCTTGAGCTCGCCCAGGACCTTGAACAACTGGTCGGCGGTCGCCTGTTGCAGCTCGGCGGTCACGACCTCGGCCGACCGGCCGCCGATCCGCTTCCCCAGCCCCAGGGTGGCCCGGCCGGCTATCCCCAGCGGCAGGGCGGCGAGTCTTGCCGTGCGGGTCATTGCCTTGCGCGGAAGATCGCTCACCGGGCCTCCAAGTCGACATGCCCCAGGCCCCCGCGGCGGGGGCCGACCGTCATACGCCATTGTGCCCGCTCGACGGTGCGGCCCCGGCCGGAATCGGCCGCCCCGCCGGGGTGGTGCCGATCGCCGTCGGGCCCGGACATCCGGGTTCGGACCTCCGGGCCCGACGGCCGGGCCGGTCAGGCGCCGACGGCCTGGGCGAAGGAGAACAGCCGGTGCGGGTCGTACCGGCGCTTCACCGCGACCAGCCGGGGATAGTTCTCCCCGTAGTAGGCGCGCCGCCAGTCCGGCAGTCCGGGATCGACGAAGTTCTGGTACGTCTCGCCGGAGGAGTGCGGGTCGAGCACCGCGAACCCGGCGTCCGCCCAGCTCCGGGCCGCCGCGATCGCCGTCGCGTCCACCGGCCCGGAGGCGATCACCGCGCCGAGGCTCGCGTTGAACAGCGCGTTCCGGTGGACGTAGGCGGTGGCCGTGCGCGCCGGATCGTTGGCGGCGCCGCCGAGCGCGCTCAACTGCACCATCCGCTGCTGCCCGGCCAGCCGGTCCCGGTCCAGCAGGCCGACCGCGGCGTCCCAGACCGCGCGCGGCGGCGGGGCGTCGAACAGTCGGCCCCGGTCCACGGCGGCGGTCGGCCTGGGCAGTAGGGCGGCCGGGCCGGTACCCGTCCGGTGGCACTGGTCCTGGGTGTAGGCGCCGCAGCCGTAGAAGCCCATCATGACGGACAGGTACGGGGCGGTGTACCCGCTCCGGGAGGCCGGCACCGCGCCCACCAGGTCGACCAACCGGCCGATCTGGGTGTTGAGTTCGGCCTCGGTGCCGACCGAGCCGATCAGTACCGAGACGAACGGGGTGGCGCCGGGCGCGGCGTCCCGCAGGCCGACCACCGCCCCGCCGCCGAGGGTCCGCGGGGCGTCGGGGAGCCAGTGCGCCCAGGCGTCCAGCACGTCCACCGCGCGGTCGAAGGACCAGGTGAGACTGGCCATGGTCAGGGTCGTCACCGGCACCGGGGTCACTGTGTAGGAGGTGACGACGCCGAAGTTGCCGCCACCGCCGCCGCGCAGCGCCCAGTACAGGTCGTCGTGCTCCTCGGGCGAGGCGGTGACGGTCCGGCCGTTCGCCAGCACCACCCGGGCGGAGGTCACCTTGTCGCTGGAGATGCCGACATGGCGGGTCAGCAGGCCGATGCCGCCGCCCTGGAGGAAGCCGCCGAGGGACACGGTGGGGCAGAAGCCGCCGGAGACGGCGAGGCCGTGCGGGGCGACGGCGTTGGTCACGTCGACGAGCTGGGTGCCGCCGCCGAAGGTGGCGGACCCGGGTGTCACCGCGGCGGTGTTCAACCGGGAGACGTCGACCACCAGACCGGTGCCGGTGGACCAGCCGCCGCCGCTGTGGCCGCCGGCCCGGACTGCGATCGGCAGGTCGTGGTCCTGGGCGTAGCGGAGGCAGAGCGAGACGTCGGCCTCGTCCACGCAGTAGGCGACGGCGGCCGGTTCGACCGAGTCGAAGCGGGCCTGGCCGATCTGCTTGGCGACGCCGTAGGCCGGGTCGCCGGGCAGGACCAGGGTGCCGTGCAGACGGTCGGAGAGCCGGGACCAGCGTCGTCGTCGGGCCTCGGTCTCGGTGGCGACGGCGGGCAGGGCCGGGACGGCGGCCAGCGGGACGGCCAGGGCCCCGGCGCCGATGAGCGATCTGCGGGTGATCATGTCGATACCTCTCGGTGAGGTCGTGCACGAGCGTTGCGATCGTTGCGCGGGCCACCCTCGGCATCGGCCGGGCGGCCGACGCCACAGTAGTAGCTCCAGGGCCCTGTGTGCCCCCTTTTCCCATGCGACTGACGAACGATCAAGACTGCTTCTCCCCAGGGTGTTTGGTGATCCTGCCTCAGTGCGGTGCGGCCGGCTGCCAGAGGCACCCGCACTCCGGGTGGCCCTTGAGGCGCAGGCGCCGGGACGCCCCGTCGGCGGCGGAGAGTTCGCACCAGCCGTCCAGGCTGGGCGGGCGGCCGCCGTCCAGGAACACCTGGACGTGCAGTGCGGCCAGCCCTGCGACCGAGGTGGCGAGCGCGATGTCGCAGGCCGGTGTCGGGGCCCGCCCCGGTCCGCCGTCGGCGAGTTGGGCGAGGATCCTCGGCCAGGCGGCGTCCTGGTCCTCCCGGGCCAGGACCAGGCAGTGGCCGCAGGCCGACACCCCCGGCGCGACCAGGGGCCCGACCACCCCGAACTCCTCGACCACGCCGACGTACAGGTGCGGTACGCCGGCCCGCAGCAGCTCCCGGGCCAGGGGGGTGCCGCCGGCGAAGGCCGCGCTGCCGTCGCGGGGCGCGAGCACCACCAGGTCGGGCGGCCCCGGTCTCGGGCGTCGGTCGCGCCGGGCCGGGCTCCGGGCCGCGGCCCGGTCGACGGCCTCGCGGGCGGCGGTGGCACGGATCCGGCCGACGTCGGTCGGCGGGAGCCCGGCGGGGGAGCAGTCGCCCGGCGCGACCCGGCCGGAGTCGACCACGGTGACCGTGCCGATGCCGCCCGCCGCGAGGACGGCGGCCACGGCCGCCCCGATCCGGCCGGCGCCGCGCACCTCGACGGCGTGTTCGGGCCGCCGGGACAGGACGGCGGGCGCGGCACCGGGGCCCGGGTGGATCAGTGACAGCGAGGCGAGGTCCGGGCCGAGCAGCTCGCGGTGCGGCTGGGGGAAGAGGGCGAGGGCGCCGGTCGCGGCCTCGGCGTCGTCGAGCACCCCGGCCTCCTCCAGGAGGTCGAGGAGGGAGTCGGCCGGGTCGCGTCCGAAGCCGATCCGCTCGCCCTCGGCCAGCAGGGCGGGCCGGTCGCGCGTCCCGTCGACGAGGTCGAGGAACTCGCGCAGCACCTTGCCGGAGGCGTGGGCGAGCACTCCCGCGTGCTGGGGGACGGTGCCGAACTGCAGGGTGTCCGAGTCCCGCCAGCTGCGGGAGAGGGCGGGCTTGAGGGCGAGGCGCACGGTGGTGTTCCTTCCGATCGATTCCGGACGGCCGACGGCAGCATGCCCGGTCGGGGCGCCGCGGTGCGTCGGGTTGTCCACAGGTACGGAGCGATGACCGGATGATCCGTTCGCATGCCCTGTGGATAACTTGTCGTGCGGTCCGAAGTCGGATTCCGGACACCTTCCGTCGGCCTTTCGTTCCCGATCGCTCCACGAAAGATTTCGGCCACGGCAGCGGACTTCTGTCAGGGGTAACGGGTAACGTCGTGTGCCATGGCAGCCGAACGGGACTCCCATCCCCCGGCGTCGCCTCGGCGTGCCCGTGCAGCGTCCGGGTCGCAAGTGGCGGCGCCGAGTACGCGTGGGCGTCCGGAGCAGCAGTGTCCGGAGCAGCAGCCGGCGCCCGCGCGGGAGCCCTTCGACCGCTCCCGGGTGGAGGTGCGGCGCAGTGCCCGCCGCAGCCGCACGGTGTCCGCGTACCGCGAGGGCGATCGCACGATCGTGCTGATCCCGGCCCGGATGTCGCACGCGGAGGAGCAGCGCTGGGTCGCGCAGATGCTGGAGAAGCTGGCGGCGCAGGAGAGTCGCCGGGTGCTCGGCGACGATGCGCTGGTGGCCCGGGCGCGGGAGCTCTCGGTGGCCTATCTGGCCGGTCGGGCCCAGCCCGCCCAGGTCCGCTGGGTGACCAATCAGAACTCGCGCTGGGGTTCGTGCACCCCCAGTGAGCGGACGATCCGGCTCTCGCACCGCCTGCAGGGGATGCCCGAGTACGTGGTCGACTACGTGCTGCTGCACGAGCTGGCGCATCTGCTGGTGCCGGACCACGGCCCGGACTTCTGGGCGCTGCTGGAGGCCTATCCGCGCACCGAGCGGGCGCGGGGCTTTCTGGAGGGGGTGGTGTCGGCGGCCCGGCTGCCGCACATCCCGGGGGCCCGGCACGCGGATCCGGCCGATCCCGATCCCGCCGAGTCCTGCGGCTGAGTTCTGCGGCTGAGTCCTGCGGCCGGGTACCGCCGCCGGTCCCGTCGGGGACGACAGAGCACGACAGGACACAACAGGACACAACAGGAGGGGCGCGGGCCACCACGGCCCGCGCCCCTCCCGTCGTACTTGCGCCCCCGAACGACTCAGCCGGTGAGCTCGCGCGCGCGGGCGACGAGGTCGCGCACCGACTGGTCGGTGAGCTCCGGCAGGCGGTCGTAGTCGAACCAGCGCAGGTCGAGCGACTCCTCGCTGATCAGCGCCCGGGCGCCGGGCGGCGCCACCGCGATGTACTGGACGTCGAGGTGGGTGTTCTCCGGCCGGTCCTTGCCGGTGCAGCGGACCTGGTGGCGGTCGAGCTTGACCGGGACGGGCGCGCCGTCGCGGGTGAGCAGCGCGAGGTCCGGGATGCCGGACTCCTCGGTGGCCTCGCGCAGGGCGGCCGCGGCGAGGTCGCGGTCGCCGGGCTCGCAGTGGCCGCCCATCTGCAGCCAGCGGCCGACCTTGGGGTGCAGGGTGAGCAGCACGCGTCCGGCGGCGGGGTCGACGACGGCGGCGCTGGCGGTGATGTGGGCGGGCAGGCAGGAGCGGTACATGCCCCCGGGCTGCTCGCCGAGGTGGCGCAGGTAGTCGAGGCGGAGCCGGTCCTGCTCGGGATCGGCGGGCCGCCAGTCGGTCAGAGCGCGGACCGCGTCGGCGTGCAGGGTGCCGTCCCTGGGTGCGTCGTCCCGCTGGACCTCGGCGAGGTCCGTCCCGGTGGCCGTCATGCGGTGGGCTCGCCCTTCCCCTGGTCGCCGTCGCTGCCGTCGGCCTCGTCGTTCTTCGTCAGGTCGGGCTTGGCGCCGCCGGCGGCCCCGCCCGCGGCGGCCTCGCCGAGCAGCTTGTCGAAGGCGTCGAAGTCGATGCCGCCCTCCAGGTCGCCGGCGCTGCCGCGGTGCACGAAGGCGTCCGGGTCGTCGAGGTCGGCGGCGGTGGGGAGCATGTCGGGGTGCTGCCAGAGGTCGTCCCGGCCCTCGGTGCCGCGGGCGTCGGCGAGCAGCGCCCAGAGGCGGGCGGCGTCGCGCAGCCGGCGGGGGCGCAGTTCGAGGCCGACGAGGGTGGCGAAGGTCTGCTCGGCGGGCCCGCCGGCGGCGCGGCGGCGGCGGACGGTCTCGCGCAGGGCGCCGGCCTGCGGCAGGTGGGGCTCGGCGGCGGCGTGCACGACGGCGTCGACCCAGCCCTCGACGAGTGCGAGGGCGGTCTCCAGGCGGGCCAGGGCGGCCTTCTGCGCGGGGGTGTCCTCGGGCTGGAGCAGACCGCCGGCGAGGGCCTCCTGGAGGGCCTCGGGGTTGCCCGGGTCGAGCTGGCCGACGAGCTCCTCCATCCGGGAGGTGTCGACCTTGATGCCCCGGGCGTACGCCTCGACGGCGCCGAGGAGGTGGGCGCGCAGCCACGGCACGTGGGCGAACAGCCGCTGGTGGGCCGCCTCGCGCAGGGCGAGGTAGAGGCGGACCTCCTCGGCCGGCACATTGAGGCCCTCGCCGAACTCGGCGACGTTCTGCGGCAGCAGCGCGGCTTTGCCGGTGGGGGCGAGCGGCAGGCCGATGTCGGTGGAGCCGACCACCTCGGCGGCGAGGGCGCCGAGGGCCTGGCCGATCTGGGTGCCGAACATGGCGCCGCCCATGGACCGCATCATGCCCATCAGCGGGCCGGCCATGGCCTGCATCTCCTCGGGGAGGACGCCGCCCATGGCGTTGCCGACGCGTTCGGCGAGGGGGTCGACGAGGTCCTTCCAGACCGGGAGGGTGGCCTCGATCCACTCGGCGCGGCTCCAGGCCACGGCGGAGGCGGCGCCCGAGGGGAAGGTGGTGACGCCGTCGAGCCACAGGTCGGCGAGGCGGACGGCCTCCACGACGGCGGAGCGTTCGGCGTCGCCGACGGAGCGGTCCTTGCTCTTGCCCTCGGCGGGTTCGGCGACCACGGTCTGCCGGGCGATGTCCTTGGCGAGGTCCCAGTTCACCGGGCCGCCCTCGAAGGAGAGCATCTGGCCGAGCTGCTGGAAGGCGGCGCCGAGGTCGTTGGGGTTGAGGCCGCCGAACATCGCGGCGAAGGGGTTGTCGCCCGCGCCGGGGGCGCCGGGACCGCCCGCTCCGGGGCCGCCGGGCATGCCGGGCATGCCCATGCCGAACAGGGCGCCCAGCGGGTTGTTCCCGCTGAAGCCGAAGGACGGCGGACCGGCGGGCTCGTCGCCCTGGTCCTTCTTCTTCCGGTCGTCGTCGGGCTTGGCCTTGCCGTCCTCGGGCTCCTCGGGCGGAACGCCGAATCCGAAGGGAAGGTCGCTCACGGGGTCCTCGATCCGGTCGGCCGTCATACGGGTGGTGGCGGTGATTCCTGCTGCCCGGGGCGGTCGGCGGAGCTGGGGGACTCCCCGCCGGCGGGCGGTTCCCGGACGGCTGGCCCGTGCCGGGTGCACCGCCGGGCCTCAGCCTCGGGCAGGATGGACGTACGTGACACACGTACGTACGCACATAAGCTAACCGTGGAGGATGGCCGGTGAGTTCCCCGCCTTCGGACGTTCGCTCTGGGCTGACCGGAGGAGAGGACGCCCCGGACACCACGGCGTCGCCGCCTCCAGCCTATGCCGGAAGACCCCTGACCGTGGCGGTCACCGGTGCCGCCGGGGTACTCGGCGAACGGGTCGCGGCCCGCCTGGTGGCCTCGCCGGGGGTCCGGAAGGTGCTGGCCGTCGACGACCGGCGCGGTGAGGTGCCCGGGGTGCAGTGGCGGGTCCTGGACGTCAGGGACCCGGCCGTGGCCGAGCGGCTGGCCGGGGTGGACGTGGTGGTCCACCTCGCGATGGACCTCGGCATGGAGTCCGACCCGAGGGCGCGCAGCGCCTACAACGTGCGGGGCGCGCAGACGGTGCTGACGGCGGCCGCGGCCGCCGGGGTGCACCGGGTGGTGCTGTGCACGTCGGCGATGGTCTACGGCGCGCTGGCGGACAACGAGGTGCCGCTGGCGGAGGACTCGGAGCTGCGGGCGACCGAGGAGGCCTCGCTGGTCGGGGACCTGCTGGAGATCGAGCGGCTGGCGCGGCGCGCGCCGCGGGCGCACCCGGGGCTGCAGGTGACGGTGCTGCGACCGGCCGTGGTGGTGGGCCCCGGCGTGGACACGGTGCTGACCCGGCACTTCGAGGCGCCGAGGCTGCTGGTGGTGGCCGGGTCCCGGCCGTGCTGGCAGTTCTGCCACGTGGACGACCTCGCGGCGGCGCTGGAGTACGCGGCGCTCGGCCTGGTCGAGGGCGAGGTGACGGTCGGCTGCGACGGCTGGCTGGAGCAGGAGGACGTCGAGCGGCTGTCGGGGATCCGGCGGATGGAGCTGCCGGCCTCGCTCGCGCTGGGGACGGCGGCACGGCTGCACCGGCTGGGGCTGACCCCGGCACCGGCCGGGGACCTGGCGTACACGATGTACCCGTGGGTGGTGTCGGGGAGCCGGCTGCACGAGGCGGGCTGGCGTCCGACGCACACCAACGAGGAGGTGCTCGCGGAGCTGCTGGCGCAGGTGTCGGGCAAGCACGCGGTGGCGGGCCGGCGGCTGGGCGGCAAGGAGGCCGCGACGAGTCTGGGCGCGGCGGGCGCGACGGTGGCGCTGGTGGGTACGGCGGCCCTGGTGCGGCGGGCGCGCAAGCGGCGCCGGTTCTGAGCGGATCGGCCCCGGGCCCCGGCGGCCCGGGGCCGGGACGCCGGCCGCAGCCGAACCCGCGTCCTTGAGCATGTCGTTCTCACGATGCGAAATTTCGCAATCGTGATGCGGAAGGTACTTGCCCCCGCCCGCCGGGCATGGGCAATCATGGGGGCATGTCCGAGAACCACGACCCGATCCGCCTGCTCGCCATCCGCGACACCCCGCTCTCCCTCGACGAGGTGTACGAAGCGGTGGGGGACGACGCGGCCGGCGGGACGACCGTCTTCGTCGGGACGGTCCGCGACCACGACGGCGGCAAGCACGTCTCCGCGCTGGAGTACAGCTGCCACCCGACGGCGGAGCGCGAGCTGCGCCGGGTGGCCGAGAAGGTCGCCGCCGACTTCCCGGTCCGCGCGCTGGCCGCGGTGCACCGGGTGGGCCGGCTGGGGATCACCGACAAGGCCGTGATCGTCGCCGTCTCCTGCGCGCACCGGGGCGAGGCGTTCGCCGCCGCCCGGCGGCTGATCGACGACCTCAAGCACGAGGTGCCGATCTGGAAGCACCAGGTCTTCGCCGACGGCGAGGAGGAGTGGGTGGGCGCCGGGAGCTGCTGAGCAGCTGTTCCCGCAGCCACCCGCACAGTCGTCCGGACACCTGCCCGGACACCCGTCGTGCCCCCGCGACACGCAGGCGCGCCGGTCGCTCACTCGAACGGGTGTGGGCCGCTGCGCCGGATACTCCCTGGCAGTGAGCCGATCGGCCGTGCCGTAACCCGGACGGCGCCCGCAGCGTTGTCCGTCGGGATGGTTAATCTGCTCATAGACACGACGAGCTGGGAGTACTGAGATGGCTGTGCTCGCCTGGTTGATCATTCCCTGCGTCGCCGCGGTGCTGGCCGCCGTGTGGGCGGGTTGGGCCCAGCGGGCCCCGAGAGCGACGGGTGACCCGGCCTCGCTGGCCGAGCACCAGCGGTTCATGGCCGCGATGCAGCGCACCACCGCCGGCGGCGGCCCCGAGGAGCGCTCCGGCCGCTGACGCCGCCCGGCGGTCCCGACGACCCGCCGGGCGCACGGTCATCCGCGTCCCGTAATGTCGAGGCATGCCACGCCGCTCTGCGACGATGCTCGCCGCCACCCTGCTGCTCATAGCGCTGCTCTGTGCCTCGGTGCTGATGAAGGTGCCGTACACCGAGATGAGCCCGGGCCCGACGTACAACACGCTCGGGGTGCAGGACAAGACGGGCACGCCGGTGATCACCATCACCGGCCACGAGTCGTACCCGGCGAGCGGCCACCTCAACATGACCACCGTCCAGGTCACCGGCGCCAAGTACGAGCCGAGCCTGGTCAACGCGGTGGTCGGCTGGCTGCGCGACGACGTGCTGGTGGTGCCGCACGACAACGTGTACCCGAAGGGCCAGTCCGACGCCGACGCCAAGCGGCAGAACGCCGAGGAGTTCGCGCTCTCCGAGGACCACGCTCGCACCGCCGCGCTGAGCCAGCTCGGCATCCCGATGGGCAGCGAGCTGATCGTCCAGGCCGTCACCGCCGGCGCCCCGGCGGAGGGCCGGCTGCACGCCGGGGACCAGATCGTCGCGGTCGACGGCACCCCGGTGGCCGACGCGGACGCGGTCGCCAAGGCGGTCACCAGGCACCAGCCCGGCGAGCCGGCGGTGTTCACCGTGGTGCCCCGGGTCAAGGAGGGCTCGACCGAGCCCGGGACCCGTACCGACATCGGCGTGCCGACCGTGAAGTCCCCGGACACCGGCGCCGCGATGGTCGGCATCCGCCCGGGCCTCAGGCACACCTACCCGTTCCGGATCGACATCGGGCTCCAGGACGTCGGCGGGCCCAGCGCGGGCCTGATGTTCTCGCTCGGCATCATCGACAAGCTGACCCCGGACGACCTGACCGCCGGACGGTTCGTGGCCGGTACGGGCACCATCGACGACGCGGGCCAGGTCGGGCCGATCGGCGGCATCTCGATGAAGCTGATCGCCGCCCGGGAGGCCGGCGCCGAGTTCTTCCTCACCCCTGCGGCGAACTGCGCCGAGGCCGCCAAGAACACCCCGTCCGGGCTGCGCCTGGTCAAGGTGGAGAAGCTGGACGGCGCGCTGAAGGCGCTGGAGCAGGTCCGGTCCGGGGAGACCTCAGCCCTGCCGTCCTGCGCCTCCTAGTACCCGCGCCCCCGGAACCCATTCCTGCCGGACCCGGCGCCGCCCGGGCCCCGGGGCTCCCGGAGGAGCCCCGGCCGGGGAGTGCGTCAGGAGAAGGTCGCCAGCAGCGCCTCGGTGAGGCCCGGCACCAGGTCGGGGCCGGTGAGCACCTCGCGCGCGACGTCCTTGGAGCGGAGCCGCAGCGCGACCTCCCGCTTGCCGCCGCGCAGCACCGCGGCGGTGATCCGCACCTCCTCGCGCTTGGGGTGGTTGGCCACCCACTCGGCGAGCTGGGCGTCGTTCGCGTTGCGCGGACGGGACTGCTCGGCGCCCGGCGGCAGCATCAGGCGCTCGACGACCAGCGCGCAGCCGACCACCGCGGCGGGCCAGGCGATGGTGCCGAGGAACTTGTCCAGCTCCATGCCGGCGGGCAGCTCGTCCTGCTCGACCGGGGTGAGGCCGGGCTGGTCGCTGTCGGCGAGGCCGAGCTGCTCGGCGATACGGGGGTCGGCCTTGCGCAGCGCGGCGCTGTCGACCAGGGCGAAGAGGCGGGCCGGGAGGTCCCAGCCGAGGGTGGCGGCGTACTCGTCGATCTCCAGCGCGGCCCGGGTCAGCGGGCTGCCGGCCGGGAGGGTGGAGACGTCGTCGGGGAGGTTGGATCCATCGGACATGCCTCAATCCTCACACGGCGGACGGTGCGCGCGGCGCGGCGCGGCGCCGGGCCGGGGCACCGGGGCCGGGGAGGGGCCCGGGGGAGGGCCGGTGCCGGGCGGGCTTGTCGTAACCGTCTGCTAACGGTGGGAACTCGACCAAAGACTGGTTAAGTTGCACTGAAGACCGACCGACTCCAGACGACACAACTGAGGTGCCACCGTGGTGTTCCAGATGCCGGAACGTTCAGGGCCGGGGTTCCGGCGCAGGGTAGGCCCGCCCTCCCGGCGGGCGCGGGTGCTCCTGTTGACCCTGGGCGTACTCGCGGTGCTCTTCCTGCTGTTCGTCATGTTCGCGGGGTTCTGGACGGACTGGCTCTGGTTCAGGTCGGTCCACTACTCCTCGGTGTTCACCACCCAGCTGTGGACGAAGATCGGCCTGTTCGCGGTGTTCGGCCTGCTGATGGCGGTGATCGTCGGCTTCAATGTGTGGCTGGCGCACCGGCTGCGGCCGCCGCTGTCGGCGATGTCGGTCGAGCAGCAGAGCCTGGACCGCTACCGCTCGGGGCTGGCGCCGTTCAAGCGCTGGGCGCTGCTCGGGGTGTCGCTGGTGATCGGGCTGGTGGCGGGTGCCGCGGCCTCGGGCCAGTGGCGGACCTGGCTGCTGTGGACGAACGGGACCTCCTTCGGCGAGAAGGACGCGCAGTTCGGCAAGGACGTCTCGTTCTACGCCTTCGACCTTCCGTTCTACGAGTTCCTGCTGGGCTTCGCGTTCAGCGCGGTGATCGTCTCGCTGCTGACCTCGGCGCTGGTGCACTACCTGTACGGGGGGCTGCGGCTGCAGGGCCCCGGCCGGCGGGCGAGCACGGGCGCGCAGGGGCACCTGGCGGTGCTGCTGGGCGTGTTCGTGCTGCTGAAGGCGATGGCGTACTGGCTGGACCGGTACGCGCTGGCGGTGAAGACCGGCGCCTACCGGGAGGTCTCCGGCTGGACCGGCCTGCGGTACGTGGACGCCAACGCGTTCCTCCCGGCGAAGACGATCCTGTTCTTCGTCGCGATCATCTGCGCGGTGCTGTTCTTCCTGACCCCGGTGCGGCGCACCTGGGCGCCGGCCCTGATCGGGCTCGGCCTGATGGTGCTGTCGGCGGTGCTGATCGGCGGGGTGTACCCGGCGATCGTGCAGCAGTTCCAGGTCAAGCCGAACGAGCAGGCCAAGGAGACGCCCTACATCCAGAAGAACATCGACGCGACGCGCCGGGCGTACGGGATCGCGGACAGCCAGACGACCCCGTACACCCCGAAGGGTTCGACCGACGCCGAGGCGCTGAAGCCGGACGCGCAGACCATCGCGGACATCCGGCTGATCGACCCGAACGTCGTCTCGCCGACCTTCCAGTCGATCGAGCAGCAGCGGTCGTACTACGCGTTCCCGCAGACCCTGGACGTGGACCGGTACGGCAAGGGCGCGGGCGCCCAGGACACCGTGATCGGCCTGCGCGAGCTGGACCTCAACGGTGTGCAGCGGAACTGGATCAACGACCACTTCAAGTACACCCACGGCTACGGCGCGGTCGTGGCCAAGGGCAACCAGGTCAACGACAAGGGCCAGCCGGTCTTCACCGAGTCCGGCCTGCCGGCGACGGGTTCGCTGGGCGACTACCAGCAGCGGATCTACTACGGCGAGAAGACCTCCACGTACTCGATCGTGGGCGGCTCCAACCAGGAGATCGACTACACCACCGACTCCGGTGAGAACAAGCAGTACAAGTACACCGGCGGCAGCGGCGTCTCGCTGGACAACCCGCTGACCCGGGCCGCGTACGCGGTCAAGTTCGCCGAGCCGCAGATCCTGTACGCGGGGGCGATCACCGACGGCGCCAAGGTGATCTACGACCGGACGCCCAAGGAGCGGGTGGAGAAGGTCGCGCCGTGGCTGTCGATCGACGCCGACCCGTACCCGGTGGTGGAGAACGGCCGGGTGGTCTGGGTGCTGGACGGCTACACCACCTCGGACGGCTACCCCTTCTCGTCGAAGACGACGCTGGGCACGGCCACCAAGGACTCGCTGACCAACCAGCGCGGTGAGCTGCTGACCGTCGCCAACCAGGTCAACTACATCCGCAACTCGGTCAAGGCCACCGTGGACGCGTACACCGGCGAGGTGACGCTGTACCAGTGGGACGAGAACGACCCGGTGCTGAAGACCTGGATGAAGGCGTTCCCGGACACCGTGAAGGCCAAGGCGGAGATCCCGGGCACGCTGCTGTCGCACCTGCGGTACCCGCAGGACATGTTCAAGGTGCAGCGCGACCTGCTGGGCCAGTACCACGTGACGGACGCCGACTCGTTCTTCAACGGCAGCGACATCTGGCAGGTCCCGGTGGACCCGACCAGTGACACCAAGCAGTTCCAGCCGCCGTACTACCTGACGGTGCGGATGCCGGACCCGGCGGTCACGTCGGCGAGCTTCTCGCTGACCACCACCTTCGTGCCGCGCGGCCGGGACAACCTGGCGGCGTTCATGGCCGTCAGCGCCGACCCGGGGCCGGACTACGGCAAGCTCCGGATCCTCAAGGTGCCGGGGGACTCCAAGACGCTCGGCCCCAACCTGGTGCAGTCGCAGTTCAACTCGCGGCAGGAGGTCGCGCAGCAGATCACCCTGCTGAAGAGCGGCGGCGACTCGGAACTGGAGTACGGCAACCTGCTGACCCTGCCCGTCGGCGGCGGACTCCTGAACGTGGAGCCCGTGTACGTCCGCGGCCGGGGCGCCAAGTACCCGACGCTGCAGAAGGTGCTGGCGGTCTACGGCAACGACAACGTGGCGTTCGAGAACACGCTGGAGGAGGCGCTGCGGAAGGTGTTCGCGGGCGCGGCGCCGGCGACCACGCCGACCGCACCGACCTCACCGGTGACTCCGACGACGCCCAACAACCCGTCCACGCCGACGCCGGGGGTCACCCTCACTCCGGAGCTGCAGAAGGCGATCGGGAACGTGCTGAAGGCGCAGACCGACGCGGACGCCGCGGCCAAGGCCGGTGACTGGGTGGCGCTGGGCCAGGCGCAGAAGGCGCAGAGCGAGGCCGCCAAGGAGCTGGCGGCGGCCCAGCAGAAGGCGGGCGTCCCGGCGACGCCCACGCCGACGGTGTCCGCCGGCGCGTCGGCCGGGGCGAGCACCGCGCCGACGCCGGCGCCGAGCGGCAGCCCCTGAGCTGCGCCGATCCCGCGCCGACCGATTTCGGCCCCACCCCGCGCCCGTGCTACAGTTCAACTACCGACGCGGGGTGGAGCAGCTCGGTAGCTCGCTGGGCTCATAACCCAGAGGTCGCAGGTTCAAATCCTGTCCCCGCTACTCAGTAGCAACGAAGGCCCGGAGGACTCGTCCTCCGGGCCTTCGTCGTTCGTCAGCACGGGTGGCCGGAAACGCTCCGGTACCATCGAGCGTCGCCAAGGACGACGGCAACGGGGTTTGTGAGGGGCGAGTGTCGGGAAATCGACAAAGCGCCGAAGCAATCTCGTCGGCTCAGGTCCGCCTCGCCGAATTCGGCCGGGGCAGGTGTACGCGGGTTGCGGGTGATGCGACGATGGGACACATGGGGGACGTTGCACGGCCGCTGAGCGGCCGTCGGGTCGATGCGGCCCCCGTCAAGTGCCCCCGGCCCAGGGCCGGAGGACGACGCCGCGACACTCTGGGGGAGCGGGAGTCGGCATGAGGCTGATCGGCAGGAACGGGACGGGAGCAGGGCCGGCGGCGACCACCGAGGCGGACACCGAGACCTGGGCGGAGAGCCCCGAACGGCGGCCCGGCGCCCTGCCCGCGCAGCGCACCAGCGGCCTGGCCGAGCGTCGGCCTGCGGGCGGCTACGGCCCGGACTCCCTGGTGCACGTCCCGGCCGGCGGCCTCGCCGCCGCGCTCGGCGCCCGCGGCGCGTCCGACGGCCAGGCCGGCCCGGACGTCGAGGGCGACCCCGGCTTCGACTCGGCGAGCTTCGAGACCGCGCTCGCCGCCCGCGAGCAGGCCGCCCTGGAGGCCCGGCACCGGCGCGCCGCCGACGACGGCGACCCGGACGCGGCCTCCCGGCTCGGCACCCTGCTGCTGCGCCGCGGCGACCTGGCGGACGCCGAACCCTATCTGCGCGCCGCCGCCGCGGCGGGCCTGCGCGCGGCCGCCAACAACCTGGGCGTGCTGCTGCACCAGCGGGGCCACCGGGCCGAGGCCGCCCAGTGGTGGCGCCAGGCGGCGGTGGCCGGCAGCGCGCCGGCCGCGCACGCGCTCGGCCTGCAACTGCGCGACCAGGGCGAGGAGGAGGCGGCCGAGTACTGGCTGCACTTCGCCGCCGACCACGGCCACCCGCTGGGCGCCTACGCGCTGGGCGACCTCATGGAGCACCGCCGGGACGTCCGCGCCGAGCGCTGGTTCAAGGTGTCCGCGGACGCCGGGCACCGGGAGGGCGCCTACCGGCTGGCCCGGATGCGCGAGGCGGCGGGGGACAAGGAGACCGCCGAGGCCTGGTACCGGATCGCCGCCGCCCGCAGCCACGCCCGGGCCGCGCTGCGGCTGGGCGTGCTGCTGGAGGACCGGTCCGGCGGGGAGGCGCCGCTGCTGGACGAGGCCGCCCGCTGGTACCGGCAGTCGGCGCAGAACGGCGAGCCGCGGGCCGCGTGCGCGCTGGGCTACCTGCTGCGCGACTCCGGGGACCTCGGCGCGGCCGCCGAGTGGTGGCAGGAGGCCGCCGAGGCGGGCGACGGCAACGCCGCGAACGCGCTGGGCGCGCTGCACGCCTCGCGCGGCGCGGCCGCCGAGGCGGAGCGCTGGTACCGCAGCGCGCTGGAGGCCGGCGACCACAACGGCGCCTTCAACCTGGGGCTGCTGTGCGCCGGGGCGGGCCGCGACCAGCAGGCCGAGCAGTGGTACCGCCGGGCCGCGTACGCCGGGCACCGGGAGGCCTGCAACGCGCTGGCCGTGGTGCTGCTGCAGCGCGGCGACGAGTCGGGCGCGGAGCCCTGGTTCTCCAGGGCCGCCGAGGCCGGCAGCGTGGACGGCGCGTTCAACCTGGGCGTGCTGCACGCCGGGCGCGGCGAGCAGCGGCAGGCGCAGGAGTGGTACGCGCGGGCCGCCGCGGAGGGGCACGGCGAGGCGGCGCTGCAACTGGCGGTCGTGCAGGAGCAGCGGGGCAACGCGGCGGGCGCGCTGGAGCGCTACCGGCAGGCGGCGGCGGGCGGTTCGGCGGAGGGCGCGTTCCGGCTGGCCTCGGTGCTGGACCGGCGCGGGGACGCGGACGCGGAGGCCGAGCACTGGTACGCGTCGGCGGCGGACGCGGGCCACCGGCGGGCGCAGGTCCGGATGGGGGTGCGGGCGGCCGAGCGGGGGGCGCTGGAGATCGCCGAGAGCTGGTACCGGCGGGCGGCGGAGGCGGGCAGCCGCAGCGCGGCGTTCAACCTGGGCCTGCTGCTGGCGCGGCAGGACAGCGAGGCCGAGGCGATGCTCTGGTACACCCGGGCGGCGGACGCCGGGCACGGGCGGGCGGCACTGCGGCTGGCCCTGCTGGCGCTGCGCCGGGGGGAGCCGGTGCAGGCGGAGGGCTGGTGCCGGCGGGCCGCGGACTACGGTCCGGCGGAGGTTGCCGAGCGGGCCGGCCGACTGCTGGGCGCGCTGCACGCGGAACTCAGCGCGTAGCGGTCCCGGCCCGGCGGTCCGATCGTCGCCGTCCTGGCGCGACGGCTGCGCTCAGGGTCTGTTCGTACACTGCGGACACAGGCCGCGATACGTGATCTCGGCGCCGGAGACGGTGAAGCCGAACCGTTCGGCCTCGGGCAGCGCGGCCAGCGGGTCCCCCAGCGGGTGGACGTCGCGGATGGCGCCGCAGCCGGAGCAGATCAGGTGCTGGTGCGCGTGGTGGGCGTTGGGGTCGTAGCGCTTGGCGCGGCCGTCGGTGGCGACCTCCAGCACCTCGCCGATGCAGACGAGTTCGCCGAGCGTGTTGTAGACGGTGGCGCGGCTGATCTCGGGCAGCCGTTCCACCGCGCGCGCGTGCACCTCGTCGGCGGTCAGGTGCACATGCTCGCCGTCGAGCACCTCGGCCACGACCCGGCGCTGCGCGGTCAGCCGCCATCCACGTCCACGAAGTCGTTCCAGCAGGTCACTCATGGACCAAGGGTAAGTGAGACTCCGAGTTTGGTTCCAGTGTTGACTTGGACAAAGTCCAAGTTAGGATCGGTTCGTCACGACCGGATCACGCGGAGGCCCCTCACATGACTACCCAGGACGAGCTGCGCCCCACCCTCACGACGGAGGCGGGTGCCCCCGTCGCCGACAACCAGAACACCGAGACCGCCGGTGTCGGCGGTCCGGCGCTGATCCAGGACCAGCTGCTGTTCGAGAAGCTCGCGCACTTCAACCGCGAGCGCATCCCGGAGCGCGTGGTGCACGCCCGCGGCGCCGCCGCCTACGGCACCTTCACGCTGACGGCCGACGTCTCGCGCTGGACCAGGGCGGCCTTCCTCTCCGAGGTCGGCAAGCAGACCGAGACCTTCCTGCGGTTCTCCACCGTCGCGGGCAACCTCGGCTCGGCGGACGCGGTGCGCGACCCGCGCGGATTCGCGCTGAAGTTCTACACCGAGGAGGGGAACTACGACCTCGTCGGCAACAACACCCCGGTGTTCTTCATCAAGGACGCCATCAAGTTCCCGGACTTCATCCACACCCAGAAGCGGGACCCGTACACCGGCTCGCAGGAGGCGGACAACGTCTGGGACTTCTGGGGCCTGTCGCCCGAGTCCACCCACCAGGTGACCTGGCTGTTCGGCGACCGGGGCATCCCCGCCTCCTACCGCCACCTGAACGGCTACGGCTCGCACACCTACCAGTGGCAGAACGAGGCCGGCGAGTACTTCTGGGTGAAGTACCACTTCAAGACCGACCAGGGCATCAAGAACCTCACCGCGGACGAGGCCAACCGGCTCGCCGGCGAGGATCCGGACAGCCACCAGCGCGACCTGCGCGAGGCCATCGAGCGCGGCGAGTTCCCGACCTGGACGGTGCAGGTCCAGGTCATGCCGGCCGAGGACGCGGCGAACTACCGCTTCAACCCGTTCGACCTGACCAAGGTCTGGCCGCACGAGGACTACCCGCCGATCGAGATCGGCAAGCTGGAGCTCAACCGCAACCCCGACAACGTCTTCGCCGAGGTCGAGCAGTCGATCTTCTCCCCGGGGCACTTCGTGCCCGGCATCGGTCCGTCCCCGGACAAGATGCTGCAGGGCCGCCTGTTCGCCTACGCGGACGCCCACCGCTACCGCGTCGGCATCAACGCCGACCACCTGCCGGTGAACCGCCCGCACGCCACCGAGGCGCTCACCAACAGCCGGGACGGCCACCTCTACGACGGCCGCCACGGCCGCCGCAAGAACTACGAGCCGAACAGCTTCGGCGGCCCGGTGGAGACCGGCCGCCCGCTGTGGGCGCCGACCCCGGTCACCGGGGCCACCGGCAACCACGAGGCGCCCTCGCACGCCGAGGACGACGACTTCGTGCAGGCGGGCAACCTCTACCGGCTGTTCTCCGAGGAGGAGAAGCAGCGGCTGGTCGCCAACCTGGCCGGCTTCATCGCCAAGGTCTCGGCCGACCGCGACGACATCGTCGAGCGGGCCGTCGAGAACTTCCGCAAGGCCGACGCCGACTACGGCCGGCGTCTCGAGACCGCGGTGCGGGAACTGCGCAAGCAGGGCTGACGCACC
This sequence comes from Kitasatospora purpeofusca, assembly GCF_036010405.1. Classification (NCBI taxonomy): domain Bacteria; kingdom Bacillati; phylum Actinomycetota; class Actinomycetes; order Kitasatosporales; family Streptomycetaceae; genus Kitasatospora; species Kitasatospora purpeofusca. The sequence continues at coordinate 5,969,037 of NZ_CP108561.1, forward strand.
GCGCGGCGGGGCCCGGTGAGGGGCTCCGCCGAGCGGCGGGCCCCGGGTGCCGAGGAGAACCGGCACCCGGGGCCCGCGCCGTTACTCGCCCGCTCGCCTCCGGGGCGGGGCGGGGTTGCTCGGACGGTCAGACGCTCAGGCGGTCCAGGGCCTCCTGGTGGAGCAGGCCGTTGGAGGCGACCGCGTCGGCGCCGCCCGGGCCCGGGACGCCGTCCAGGCCGGTGAAGCGGCCGCCGGCCTCCTCGACGATGACGCTGTTCGCGGCCATGTCCCAGAGCGACAGCTCCGGCTCGGCGGCGATGTCCACCGCGCCCTCGGCGACCATCATGTAGGACCAGAAGTCCCCGTAGGCGCGGGTGCGCCAGCAGGCCCGGGTGAGGTCCAGGAACGGCTCCAGCCGGCCGCGCTCCTCCCAGCCGGACAGCGAGGAGTAGGAGAACGAGGCGTCCTCGATCCGGGAGACGCCGGAGACGTGGATCCGGGACGCCTTGGCGAGGCTGCGGCCCGCGTACGCGCCGAGGCCCTTGGCGGCCCACCAGCGGCGGTTCAGCGCGGGGGCGGAGACGATGCCGACGACGGGGCGCTCCACGCCGTCCGGGCCGTCCTCCAGCAGCGCGATCAGGGTGGCCCAGACCGGGACGCCGCGGATGTAGTTCTTGGTGCCGTCGATCGGGTCGATCACCCACCGGCGCGGGCCCGTGCCCTGCAGGCCGAACTCCTCGCCGAGCACCGCGTCGCGCGGGCGGGCCCGCTGCAGGATGCTGCGCACGAGCTCCTCGGCGGCCTTGTCGGCGTCGCTGACGGGCGTCAGATCGGGCTTGGTCTCGACCCGCAGGTCGAGTGCCTTGAAGCGCTCCAGGGTGACCGAGTCGGCCGAGTCGGCGAGGACATGGGCGAGTCGGAGATCGTCGTGGTAGTCGGCCATGCCGGAAACCCTAGCGCGGACCCGCTCCCGGACCCGGGCTCAGGCCCCGTCGGGTGTCCGTCGGTGTCCGTCAGTGGGCGGAGCCGCTGAGCTGGAGTCCGATCACCCCGGCGATGACCAGGGAGATCGAGACCAGTTTGAGCACCGAGCTGGTCTCCTCCAGGAAGAGCATGCCGTAGATCGCGGTGCCGGCCGCCCCGATCCCCGTCCACACCGCGTAGGCGGGGCCCACCGGGAGCGTCTTCAACGAGATGGTCAGCAGGCCGAAGCTGCCGAGGGCGAAGACGCAGAAGCTGACGGTGGGCCAGAGCTTGGTGAAGCCGTCGCTGAGCTTGAGGTTGATCGCGAAGCCGGTCTCCAGCAGTCCGGCCAGGATCACCAGGGCCCATGCCATCGCGTGCTCTCCCTGTCGCTCGGGGGATCGGTCGGGGACCGGTCGGGACCGGTCGGCGGGACCGGGTGCCGGGCGGACCGCGATCCGGCCCGACTTTCCTATGATCACCACGAGCGGGCGCTCCGACACCTCGAACACCGGAACCGGTCCGCCGCACCGGCCGTCAGTCGCCCTCCCGGGCCTCCTTGCTGGCGAGCAGCCGGCGCAGCGAGTACAGCCGGGCCTGGTCGGCGTGGCCGTCGGCGACCCAGGCGTCCAGCGCGCAGTCCGGCTCGTCGTGGCTGCACGCGCGCGGGCACTCGACGGTGCCGGGCTCCAGGTCGGGGAAGGCCAGGATGACCCGGGACGGGTCGATGTGGGAGAGGCCGAAGGAGCGGAAGCCGGGGGTGTCGATCACCCAGCCGGTGTCCAGCGCCTTCTTCGAACCGGGCTTGGCCCCGGGCGGCGGCGGCAGCCGCAGCGCGAGCGCCGACACCGTGGTGTGCCGGCCCCGGCCGGTGACGGCGTTGACGTGGCCGGTGACCCGCTGCCGCTCCGGGACGAGCGCGTTGACCAGGGTGGTCTTGCCGACGCCGGAGTGACCGATGAACACCGTGCTCAGCCCGCGCAGGTGCTCCCGGACGGCCTCGGCCCCGGCGCCCTCCAGTTCGTCCCTGCGGGTGACCACGTAGTCGATGCCGAGCGGGGCGTAGGACTCCAGCAGCGGTTCGGCCGGGGCCAGGTCGGCCTTGGTCAGGACGAGCAGCGGCTCCATGCCGGCGTCGTAGGCGGCGACCAGGCAGCGGTCGATCAGCCGGGGCCGGGGCTCCGGGTCGGCCAGCGCGGTGACGATGGCGAGCTTGTCGGCGTTGGCGACGACGATCCGCTCGTACGGGTCGTCGTCGTCGGCCGTGCGCCGCAGCACCGAGGTGCGCTCCTCGACCCGGACGATCCGGGCCAGGGTGTCGGCGTCCCCGGAGAGGTCGCCGACCAGGGAGACGATGTCGCCGACGACCACGCCCTTGCGGCCCAGCTCACGGGCCTTCATGGCGAGTACCTGGCGCTCCTGCTTGGTGCCCGGGTCGACCAGGCAGGTGATCCGGCCCCGGTCGACGGTGAGGACCATCGCCTCGTCGGCGTCCTCGTGCTTGGGCCGGATCCGGGTCCGCGGCCGGGAGCCCCGGCGGGCGGGGCGGTTGCGGATGTCGTCCTCGTCGGCGTCCTTGCCGTAGCGGCGCATGTGCCCAGTCCCCGCTCAGCCGCCCGCCACCGGTCCGGTGAGCAGCTCGTCCCACATGGCGGTGAAGTCCGGCAGGGTCTTGGCGGTGGTGGCCACGTTCTCGATCTGGACGCCGGGCACGGAGAGGCCGACCACGGCGGCGGCGGTCGCCAGCCGGTGGTCCTCGTAGGTGTGGAAGACGCCGCCGGTCAGCTTGCGCGGGCGGATCCGCAGGCCGTCCTCGGTCTCGCTGACGTCGCCGCCGAGGCCGTTGATCTCCTTGGCGAGCGCCGCGAGCCGGTCGGTCTCGTGCAGCCGCAGGTGGGCGATGCCGTAGAGGTGGGACTCGGAGTCGGCGAGGGCGGCGACCGCGGCGATCACCGGGGTGAGCTCGCCGACGTCGTGCAGGTCGGCCTCGATGCCGTGGATCCGGTCGCCGCCGGTGAAGCGCAGGCCCTCGTCGGTGAACTCGCAGCTGCCGCCCATCCGGGTGTACAGCTCGCGCAGCTGGTCGCCGGGCTGGGTGGTGTGCCGGGGCCAGTCGCGGACGGTGACCCGGCCGCCGGTGACCAGGGCGGCGGCGAAGAACGGCGCGGCGTTGGAGAGGTCGGGCTCGACCACCAGGTCGCGGCCGAGCAGGGCGCCGGGGGTGACCCGCCAGACGTCCTTCTCGCCGCCGTCCTCGGGGGCGTCGACCTGGACGCCGGCCAGGCGCAGCATGTCGACGGTCATCCGGATGTGCGGCAGCGAGGGGACGGGGCCGCCGACGTGCCGGATCTCGACGCCGTTGTTGTAGCGGGCGCCGGAGAGCAGCAGGGCGGAGACGAACTGGGAGGAGGCGGAGGCGTCGAGCTGGACGGTGCCGCCGTCGAGCGCGCCGGTGCCGTGCACGGTGAGCGGGAAGCTGCCGCGGCCGCCGTCCTCGATCCGGGCGCCGAGCGCGCGCAGGGCGTCGATCACGCCGTGCTGGGGGCGCTCGTGGCTGCGCGGGTCGCCGTCGAAGTGGACCGGGCCGTCGGCGAGGACGGCGAGCGGGGGCAGGAAGCGCATGACCGTGCCGGCGTTGCCGACGTCGACCGAGGCGGGGCCGCGCAGCGCGGGCGCGGGGATGACCCGCCAGGCCTCGCCGCCGCCGGTGCCGCCGGTGTCGTTGTTGACCTGCTCCTCGATGGTGACGCCGAGGGCGCGCAGGCCGTCGGCCATCAGCTGGGAGTCGCGGCTGCGCAGCGGGCGGCGCACCCAGCCCGGTCCGTCGGCGAGCGCGGCCAGCACCAGGGCCCGGTTGGTGACCGACTTGGAGCCGGGGATGGTGACGGTGGCGTCCACGGGGGTGGTCGCGACGGGGGCGGGCCACAGGGTCTCGGTCATGCCGCCAGTCTAGGGGCCGTGGTGGGGCTCGCCCGTTCGCCTCCGATGCGCGGACCGGGGCGGGTGGCGCGGGTCGGCGCGCGGGTCGGCGTGGGTCGGCGCGGGTCGGTGCGCGGGGGCGGGGCCCGGGGCTCAGAGCGGGCGCAGCAGCCAGTCGGCGCCGAGGGCGAGGGCGGCCAGGGCGGTGACGAGGAACAGCGTGACCCAGGCGAGGCCGGGGACGCCGGTGAGCCGGGCGAGCTGGTCGGCGTCGGAGTCGTGGGCCTGGCCGTGCCGGCGCTGCCGCTGGAGTTCGAGCACCGGGCGGACGGCGCCGAACAGCAGGAACCAGGTGCCGAGGTAGGCGAAGCCGGCCTGGACCTCGGTCGAGCCGAACCAGCTGACCAGGAAGAACGCGCCGCCGGTGAGCAGCACGCTGAGGAAGCCGAAGGCGTTGCGGATCCGCACCAGCAGGGCCAGCAGCAGGGCGATGGCCAGCCACAGCAGCAGGGTGATCCGGTCGGCGGCGAGCAGGGCGGCGCAGCCGAGGCCGAGCAGGGCGGGGGTGAGGTAGCCGGCCGCGGCGGTGAGGACCATGCCGGGGCCGGTGGGGCGGCCCCAGGACAGGGTGAGGCCGGAGGTGTCGGAGTGCAGCCGGATGCCGGCCAGCTTGCGTCTGGTGGCGAGCGCGGCGAGGCCGTGGCCGCCCTCGTGGGCGATGGTGACGGCGTTGCGGGCGATCCGCCACAGCGGGCGGGCGAGCACGGTGAGCAGCGCGACGGCGCCGGCGGCGAGGACGAGCCAGCCGGGCGGGTCGGGCTGGGTGCCGGTGACGGCGGTCCACAGCTCGTCGAGGGTCCTGGCGTCCATGGGTCTCCTCCGCCTCGGTTCGGCCGCTCCTTCGGTACGGCAGCCTGTCATGGAGGGGACGGCGGTCCCGGGGCGGGTGGTTCTGGGCGGAGGCCGGGACCGTGGCAAGCTGACGGCATGTGTGGTCGCTTCGCCGCGAGTAACAGGCCCGAGGACATCGTCGAGCTGTTCGGCGTGCAGCAGTGGGATCCGGCCGAGACCTTGGACCCCAGCTGGAACGTCGCCCCCACCCAGAGCGCCCTGGTGGTGCTGGAACGGCTCCCGAAGGGGGCGGCGCGGCCGGTGCGGCAGCTGCGGGCGCTGCGCTGGGGGCTGGTGCCGCAGTGGGCGAAGTCGCCGGAGTCGGCGGTGAAGATGATCAACGCGCGTTCGGACACGGTGCACGAGAAGCCCTCCTACCGGCAGGCGTTCGCGGCCCGCCGGTGCATCCTGCCGGTGGACGGTTATTACGAGTGGCAGACGGTGCCCGCGGAGCGGGGGCGGCCGAGGAAGAAGCCGTTCTTCGTGTCCCGGGCGGACGGCGCGCCGCTGGCGCTGGCGGGGCTGTACGAGTTCTGGCGCAACCGGACGGTGCCCTCGGACCACCCGGAGGGCTGGCTGGTGACGTTCACCGTGGTGACGACGGAGGCGGAGGAGCTGCTGGCGCCGATCCACGAGCGGATGCCGCTGTTCCTGGACCCGGGGTCGTTCGACGCCTGGCTGGACCCGGGGCTCGACGAGGGGGAGGCGCCGGAGCTGCGGCGGCTGCTGATACCCCCGCCGCCGGGCGCGCTGCGGGTGACGCCGGTGTCGCCGGACGTCGGCAGCATCCGCAACAACCACGCCGGGCTGACCGAGCCCTATGTCGAGGTCGAGTACGAGACCACCCTGTTCTGACCCCGCCCTGTTTCGACCCCGCCCTGTTTCGACCCCGCGCGCACCGCGTTCCTGTGCGCGCCGCCGCCGATCCGAGAGGACCGCAGTCGCCGTGACCGCCGACACCGCCCCCGTCACCCGGGAGCTCGTGCCCACGCCCGCCGGGGACGCCCGGATCACCCTGCACCCGGCGGCCGCGCCGAGGGCGGTGCTGGCACTGGGCCACGGCGCCGGCGGCGGGATCGAGGCGCGGGACCTCGCGGCGCTGGCCGCCGGGCTGCCTCCCCGCGGGGTGTCGGTGGCGCTGGTGGAGCAGCCGTGGCGGGTGGCGGGGAAGAAGGTGGCACCCGCGCCGCGCACCCTGGACACCGGGTGGACGCCGGTGGCCGAGCGGCTGGCGGCGGCCGGTCCGCCGCTGGTGGTGGGCGGCCGCAGCGCGGGCGCGCGGGTGGCCTGCCGGACCGGGGCGGCGACCGGGGCGGTGGGGGTGGTGGCGCTGGCGTTCCCGCTGCACCCGCCGGGCAAGCCGGAGCGCAGCCGGGCGGAGGAGCTGCTGGGCACGGGGCTGCCGACGCTGGTGGTGCAGGGGGCGGCGGACCCGTTCGGCGGCCCGGCCGAGTTCCCGGAGCTGCCGGCCTCGCACGGGCTGGTGGCGCTGGAGTACGGCAACCACGGCTTCGAGGTGCCGAAGCGGGCGCCGGTGGGGCAGCAGGAGCTGCTGGAGCTGATCGTCGCCGCGGTGGGGGACTGGGTGCTGCGGCTGGTGTGAGGCGGACCCGGCGGACCCGGCGGACCGCCCGGACGGGCGGGGCGCGCGGTGTGCGGAGGGCCGCGCGGAGCCGGCGCACGGGTGGCGCGGATCCGCCCGTGGGGGCCGGGAATGCGCGCGGGGCCGGCGTGGTTGACGCCCTTGTCAGCATGAGTCCCGGTGGAAGGCAGGGCAGATGGGTTCGATCGCGTGCCCCGAGCGGCTTGAGCAGCACGAGGCCGAGTCGGCGTTCGTGCCCTCCTGGTCGGACTGGATCGCCGCGGGCGAGAAGCCCGTCGGCCCGATATCCTCGCTTTCGGGGCGGCCCGCCGTGGGCCGTGTCCGTCATGCCGAGGAGGTGGGTCCGGTCGTCGGGACCGAGCACGAGGCCGAGCCGGGCCGGGGCCCGGACGAGAGCCTGCCCACGGGCGAGGCGCTCACCGGTGAGGAGCTGGCCGAGGCGATCGGTGAGGACACCTTCCGGGTGTCGGCCGAGGAGACCGAGGAGGCCCGGCGGGAGCGCTTCGAGCGCGACGCCCTGGGCTACCTGGACCCGATGTACTCGGCGGCGCTGCGGATGACCCGCAACCCGGCCGATGCGGAGGACCTCCTCCAGGAGGCGTTCGCGAAGGCGTACGCGTCCTTCCACCAGTTCCGCGAGGGCACCAACCTCAAGGCCTGGCTGTACCGCATCCTCACCAACACGTTCATCAACTCGTACCGCAAGAAGCAGCGGGAGCCCCAGCGCACCGCCGCCGAGGAGATCGAGGACTGGCAGCTGGCCCGGGCCGAGTCGCACATGTCGACCGGTCTGCGCTCGGCGGAGACCCAGGCCCTGGACCACCTTCCGGACAGCGATGTGAAGGACGCCCTCCAGGCCATTCCGGAGGAGTTCCGCATCGCCGTCTATCTCGCGGACGTCGAGGGCTTTGCGTACAAGGAGATCGCGGACATCATGGGTACTCCCATCGGTACGGTGATGTCCCGACTGCACCGCGGCCGCCGTCAGTTGCGCGGCATGCTGGAGGATTACGCCCGTGAGCGCGGGCTGGTCCCGGCCGGTAGCGGGGCAGGGCAGGAAGCGAAGGGCTCGGGTTCATGAGCTGCGGCGATCCGCACGACACCGAGTGTGGCGAGGTCCTCGACCACCTCTACGAATTCCTCGACAACGAGATGGCCGAGGGCGACTGCGACAAGCTGCGCGTGCACTTCGAGGAGTGCTCGCCCTGCCTGAAGCAGTACGGGCTGGAGCAGGCGATCAAGGCGCTGATCAAGCGTTCCTGCGGCTGCGACGACACCCCGGCCGATCTGCGCGGCAAGGTACTGGCCAGGATCGATTCGATCCGGGCCGGGCAGCGGACGGGAGAGGCGCTGGTGGTCTCGGTCGAGACGACGATCGAGGTGCACGCCGAGGCGGTCGCCGATCCGGTCGCCGATCCGGACCGGGCCGCACAGGCGGCGGCCGGCACCTAGCGCGCTTGCGCCTCCGGCGCGGCGAACGGCGTACATCGGGACGGCCCCGGGAGCACCCGCTCCCGGGGCCGCTCCGTGTCCGCGCCCCTTCCACCCGGATGCGCCGTCACTCGTTCGAGTGAGTTGGTGGTGTGCCAGCAGCGGCATTGCGCGATCATGCGTCCCCACGCCGGAACCGCGCCCTATCCTCCTGACGGACGCTCACCGTCGCTCGTCCGCCGCCCCTCCGGCGTGCGACCGGCCGACGGGCCAGGACGGCGCGGGCCAGGACGCGGGGAGGTCGAGATCGCTACCGACAGCGTGGACACGGACCTGCCGCGGGGCGCAGCGGGCTACCTCGTGGCGGTGCCGGTGGCGGCGCTCTGCTGCCTGCTGCCGCTGCTGCCGCTCCCCGCCCCACTGGCCGGGCCGCACTGGCTGGGCGCCCCGGTGGACTGGCCCAAGGTCGGACTGCTGGCCTTCCTGCACGGCTGCTGGGAGTCGCTCGCCCAGGGGCTGCCCAGCCCCTGCCTGCGACTGGTCCGGCTGCTGCTGCGCCGCCCCCGGCCGCACGGCCGCCCGCCGGCCCGGCCCGATGTCAACGCCTTCTTCCCGGTGCTGTTCGCCGGGGTGCTGATGCTGCCGCCGGCCGCCACCGCCCTGGTCGCGGCCCCGGCCGCGCTGCTCGGCGCCGCCGAGCCGACCTGCCGCCGCCGCCAGGTGTGGAACGGCTCGCAGCTCGCGCTGTCGGCCTTCGCGGCCTCGGTGGTGTTCCACCGGCTGGCCGGTCCGCAGCTGCTGCTCGGTTCCCGGTTCCCCGCCGCACTGCTGCCCGGGTGCGCCGCGCTCGCCGCGTTCTGCCTGGTCAACGGGGTGCTGGTGGGCGTCATGCGGCTGCTGGCGGAGGGCCCCCGGCGCCCCTCGGCGCACCGCCCGCAGGCGCACCGCCCGCAGGCACACCGATCGCCGGCGCACCGTCGGACGGCCGCCGTTCCCGGTCTGCCGGTGCTGGTGCACGCGGCCGGCGGGCTGATGGTGGCGGTGCTGTGGCAGGGGCCGTACGGCGCGTTCGCGGCGCTGCTGGCCCTGCTGCCGCTGTCCATCTCGGCCTGGGTGTTCGCCCAGGGGCACCGGGAGCGCGACGCCCACCAGGCCACCGTCCAGGCGCTGGTCCAGGCGGTGGAGATCAAGGACTCCTACACCCGGGGTCACAGCGAACGGGTCGGCCGGGCCTCGGTGCTGATCGCCGGTCAGCTCGGCATGGAGCCCGAGCGGCTGCGCACCCTGCGGTACGCGGGTGTCCTGCACGACGTCGGCAAGCTCGGCGTCGCCACCGAACTGCTGCGCAGAAACGGTCCCCTCACCGAGGCCGAGCGGCGGGCGGTCGAGGTGCACCCGGTGCACGGCTACGAGCTGGTGCGCGGGATCGCCTTCCTCGGCGAGGCGCACGCGGGGATCCTGCACCACCACGAGCGGATGGACGGGCGCGGCTACCCGAGCGGGCTGGCGGGGGAGCAGATCCCCGAGTTCGCCCGGATCATCTCGGTCGCCGACGCCTTCGACTCGATGACCTCCACCCGCTCCTACCGGCGCGGCCGGCCGGTCACCGAGGCGGTCACCGAGCTGGAGCGCTGCTCGGGCAGCCAGTTCGACCCGGTGATGGTGCGGGCGCTGGTCGACGCGCTGGCCGTGCACGACTGGCAGCCGGTGCTGCCGCCGCCCGACACGATCGGGGCGGTGCCGGACATCCCGCTGGGCGTGCCCGAGCCGGTCCGGGCCGCGCCGCGCGGGGTGCCCGCCCAGGGCGGCGGCTCCGTGCCGACGGCCGGACCGTCGTGAGCGCGCGGAGGGGCGCGCGGCCGACGACGGGCGCCGGGCGCGGCGGGGACCCCGAGGGGTGCGCCGGGGTGGTGTGCGCGGTGCACGGCGCGGCGCTCGCGCTGCTGGCCGCGTCCCTCGGGGCGGTCGCGGTGCGGGGGCTGTCCACGCCCGGGGTGGCGCTGGCGTTCATGGCGCTGATCGCGCTCGGCGAGTGCGTCCGGATCACCCTTCCGGGCGATCGCGAGCAGGCGCCGATCGGGGCGGCGGGGGCGCTGGCGTACGCGCTGCTCGGTCCGCTGCGCGGGCTGCCGACCGGGCACGGGGTGCTCCAGGTGGTGGCGGTGACCGGCGCGGGCCTGCTGCTGGCGCTGCTGCCCGGGGCGCTGGCGCCGGCGCTGGGGCCGAGGCGCGGGGTCCGTCGGCGGGTGCGGGCGCCCTGGCGGGAGCGGGCCCGCCGGGACGGCGCGGCGCGGCGGCTGCTCGGGGCGGCGTTCGCGGCCGCCGTGTTCCAGCCGCTCTACAACAGCGGGGTGGTGGACCGGTTCTCGGCCGACGGCCCGGCGTACGGGGCGTTCCTGACCGCCGTGGCCGCGCTGGCCGCGCTCTGCGACGCGGTGCTGGCGGCGGTGCTGCGGCGGGCCCGCAGCGGGCTGCGGTTCCCGGCCGCGCTGGAGGACGAGCTGCGCTCGCTGTTCGGGATCGGCTCGGCGATCGCGGCCACCGGGATGCTGGTCAGCCTGGCCGCCGGGGAGGTGGGCCTGTGGGCGCTGCCGCTGTTCTGCGCGCCGCTGCTGATGGCGCAGGTGTCGTTCCGGCGGGCGGCGGCGGTGCGGGCCACCACCGGGCAGACCATCGCCAGTCTGGCCAAGGCCACCGAGGTGGCGGGCTACACGCCGCCCGGGCACGCCCGCCGGGTGGCCGACACGGCCTGCGCGGTCGGCCGGGAGCTGGGCCTGGGCACCCGGGAGCTGGCCCTGCTGGAGTACGCGGCGCTGATGCACGACGTGGGTCAGCTGTCGCTGGTGGAGCCGGTGCCGGGCGGGGCGACGGCGCTGCTGCCGGACGAGGAGCAGCAGCGGATCGCCCGGCTGGGCAGTGAGGTGATCCGGCGCACCGGGGTGCCCCGGCAGGTGGCCGAACAGGTCGCCCGGCTGGCCGATCCGCACCCCGGGCCGGAGGGCGGCGGCCGGGCGGTGCCGCTGGCGGCGCGGATCATCCGGGTGGCGAACGCGCACGACGACCTGCTGACGGCGGCCCGGGGGCGCGGGCTGGGGGAGGCGGTCGGTCGCCTGGAGGTGCTGGAGGCGCTGCGGCTGGGGCGGGGGCGGTTGTACGACGCCCGGGTGGTGGACGCGCTGGTCCGGGTCCGCGGCTGAGGCCGGGGCGGGCGCGGGGGCGCCGCAGGGGGCGCTCGCGGGCGTCTGCGGGCGCTCGTCGGGCGGCGGCGCGGCGCGCGCGGGGCGGACCCGGAGCGGGCGGGAGCCCGGGCCGGACCGGTCCGGCCCGGGGTTGAGGAGCCGGGGCGGGGCAGGCAGGCTGGGGTGGGGGCGGGTTACGGGCAACCTCGGCGGTGGGGAGCGCGGGCGGCGGCCGTCGTGGTTGGATGCGGTCGTAGCGTGGAACACCGACCCGGGGCGCCGGGCCCGTGACGCGGGAGCGGACACGGAAGCGGACACCGACTTGAGCGGACGACGACGGCAGGGACGAACGTGAGGATCTTCCACCGGGCACGGCACCGGCCGTCCGCCACCTGGCGGCAGACGACCGATCGGGCCTTCACGCTGATCGGCGACGGACGCTACGAGGACGCCGGCGCGCTGCTGGTCATGGCGGCCGACCTGGAACCGTGGCTGTCGGACTCGTGGTTCAACCTGGCGCTGCTGCACAAGTTCCGCCGCGACTGGGAGCAGGCCCGGGCCGCCGGGCTGCGGGCGGTGGCGCTGCTGGACCGCGAGCAGGGCGCCCCCGACTGGTGGAACCTCGGCATCACCGCGACCGCGCTCCAGGACTGGCCGCTGGCCCGCCGCGCCTGGCAGGCGTACGGGCTGAAGCTGCCGGGCGGCCAGGGCACGCACGGCGACGGCCCGGTCAGCCTGGACCTGGGCACCACCCCGGTGCGGCTGTCCCCGGAGGGCGAGTCCGAGGTGGTGTGGGGCCGGCGGCTGGACCCGGCCCGGATCGAGGTGCTGTCGATCCCGCTGCCGTCCTCCGGCAGACGCTGGGGCGAGGTGGTGCTGCACGACGGCGCCCCGCACGGGGAGCGGGTCACCGACGGGGTGGCGTACCCGGTGTTCGACGAGATCGAGCTGTGGGCGCCGTCGCCGGTGCCGACCTACGTGGTGCTGCTCCAGGCGGCGACCGAGGCGGACCGGGACGCGCTGGAGCGGCTGGTGGCGGACGCCGGCTACGCGGCCGAGGACTGGACGTCCTCGGTGCGGCTGCTGTGCCGGGCCTGTTCGGAGAGCCGGATGGCCACGGACGACGGGAACACCGCCCACCACGACCCGCACGACGACGGCGACGCCGCGCACCCGGGCCACCTCAGCCACCTGAGTACGGGCGCGGGCGGGATGTCCTGGCTGGCCGAACGCGAGTGCGGGATCGCGGCGCCCGCGCACCTGGTGCGGACCCTGCTGGACCGCTGGGCGGCGGCCGCCCCCGGGACCCGGGCGTACCGGGATCTCGAAGAGGTCTGCTGAGTACCCTGGTGAGGTACGCGTAGTCCTATGGAAGCGGAAGACATGGCCGAGCAGCACGACCACGAGCACGAGCACGACGTGGAGGGGGCGGCGCCCGAGGCGCCGGTGAAGGTGGTCGGAGCGGAGCCGGACCTGACCAAGGGCACCGCGCGCCCGATCACCGTGTTCGGCAACCCCGTGCTGCACCGCGAGGTCAAGGACGTGACCGCGTTCGACGGCGAGCTGTCCTCGCTGATCGACGACATGTTCCAGTCGATGTACGCGGCGGAGGGCGTGGGCCTGGCCGCCAACCAGATCGGCGTCGACCTCAAGGTCTTTGTCTACGACTGCCCGGACGACGAGGGCGTGCGCCACATCGGCCACATGATCAACCCGGTGCTGGAGGAGTTCCCGAAGGACCGCCAGCGGGTCCTGGACGACGGCAACGAGGGCTGCCTGTCGGTGCCGACCGCCTACGCCGAGCTGCCGCGCCCCGAGTACGCCGCGGTGACCGGCCAGGACAAGGACGGCAACCCGATCCGCGTCGAGGGCACCGGCTTCTTCGCCCGCTGCCTCCAGCACGAGACCGACCACCTGTACGGCTTCCTCTACATCGACAAGCTGTCGAAGCGCGACCGCAAGGACGCGCTGAAGCAGATGGGCGAGGGCACGCCGCGCTACGCGACCGTCCCGAACGTGTAGCTGCGAGCCGAAGCAAGTCGAAGGCCGGCGCGGAGGATCCGCGCCGGCCTTCGGGCGTCCGCGGGCGATCGGGTGCGTCAGGCGGCGGCCTCGGCGGAGATGTGGCACCAGACGAACTTGCCGATGCCGCCGACGCGGGGGCAGCAGCCCCACTGGGCGGCCAACTCGTGGACGAGGAGCAGTCCTCGGCCGGCCTCCTCGGAGTCGGAGGCGTCGCGGAGGGCGGGCTTCTCGCTGTCGGCGTCGTGGACCTCGATGCGGAGGAGGCTGTCGGCGAGCCCGAAGCGGACCTGGATCAGGCGGCCGCGGGCGGTCCGGGCGTGCTGGACGGAGTTGGTGACCAGCTCGGAGAGCAGCAACTCGCCGGTGGGGAGCAGGTTTTCGCTGTCGGGGTGGTCGGCGAGGAAGGAACGGAGTTCGCGGCGGGCGGCGCCCGGGGACTTCCGGTGCCGGGGGAGCCAGCAGGCGTGCTCGGCGGGGGAGGGGGGAGTGGCGGAGACGGTTTCAGGCATGGCGGGGCCACCTCCGAGGGGCGTGGGGTGAAGACGGCTGAAGAAGGCATGGAAATGCCGGGCAGTGAGTCCGCCATGATCACTCTGTGTGGCAGTGCTCACTACTTCAGGTAGCATGCACCCGCACTGCTGCCATCTGCAACCGAAACGAATGCAACGATGCAGATTCTGGTTCACTGGATTGACGAATCGTCACGAGGCAGACTGGGGCTGCCAGGGAGAGGACCTACGCATGGCTGATGAACCGAGGCCAACCGTCCGTGCCCGCCGACTCGGCTCGGAGCTCCGCCGTCTCCGCGAAGCCGTGGGCAAGGGGACCGAGGACGCGGCGCAGGCCCTTGCCTGCTCCCGCGCCAAGATCAGCCGCATAGAGACCGGGGCGTCGGGTGTTCGCCGGCTGGACCTCGGGATCCTGCTGGATCTCTACGGGGTGGCGGGGCGAGAGCGCAGTGCTCTTGAGGAGTTGTCCAGGGACAGCAAGAAGCGCGGATGGTGGCACGACTACGGCGATACGATCCCACCGGCCTACGCCGACTTCCTGGGACTCGAAGGGGATGCCCGTTACATTCGCACCTGGCAATCCATGGTCGTGCCGGGCTTGTTGCAGACCGAGCACTATGCCCGTGCGGTGTTGGAGGCCAATCCGGCTGCGGTCCGTCCGGAACGCATCGACCAACTTGTCGAGATTCGGATGGAGCGAAAGGACGTTCTCTCCAAGCCCGACCCGGCCAGATTCTCGGCGATCATCTGGGAGCCTGCGCTCAGGTGCCCGGTCGGAGGCAGGAGCGTTCAACGAACACAGCTTGAGCACCTTGCCGCAGTTGCTCAGCTTCCGAATGTCACCTTGCAGGTTGTTCCGTTGGACGTCGGTGCCACGGCCGGTGCGTGCGGAGCATTCGTGATGTTCGGCTTCACCGACTCCCCGACTCCTGGGGCGGTCTTCCTGGAGACGCTGACGAGCAGCCACTACATGGAGCAACAAGCGGAGCTGGACGGCTATGGACTGGTCTTCGAGTACCTTCGCTCATCGGCCCTGAACCCTGCGAACTCGCTGGATATGATCTCCGCAATCGCGGCGGAGATATGAGTACGAGAGGTGTGAGCGCAATGACCGTGCCGGAGATCGCTGTTCGGGACTGGTACAAGAGCAGCTACAGCGCTCAGGCGAACGACTGCGTGGAGACCGGCCGCCTCGCGCCGAGCGCGATGGCGGTCCGGGACTCCAAGGACCCCGGCGGCCCGGCCCTGGTCTTTCCGGCCGAGGCGTGGTTGTCCTTCGTCTCCGGGATCAAGGGCGGGGAGTTTCCGACCGGCTGAAACAACAGAGGTGCCCCGCACGGGCTGTGGCCGTGCGGGGCACCTCTTCCGCTCTTCCTTCTTCTCCTAGAACTCGTCGTCGAAGGCGACCGAGCCCTCGACCGCGACCTGGTACGCCGACACCCGGCGCTCGAAGAAGTTGGTCAGCTCCTGCACGTTCTGGAGCTCCATGAACCCGAACGGGTTCGTCGAGCCGTACCGGATCGGCATGCCCAGGCGCGCGAGGCGCTGGTCGGCCACGGCCTCCAGGTACTCCCGCATCGACGCGGTGTTCATGCCCGGCAGGCCCTCACCGCACAGGTCCTGGGCGAACTGGAGCTCGGCCTCGACGGCCTCCTCCAGCATCTCCGTCACCTGCTGGGCCATCTTCTCGTCGAAGAGGTCGGGCTCCTCCTCGCGCACGGTGTCGACCACCGACATCGCGAAGTCCATGTGCATGGACTCGTCGCGGAAGACCCAGTTGGTGCCCGTCGCGAGGCCGTGCAGCAGGCCGCGCGAGCGGAACCAGTACACGTACGCGAACGCGCCGTAGAAGAACAGCCCCTCGACACACGCCGCGAAGCAGATCAGGTTCAGCAGGAACGCCCGCCGGTCGTCCTTGCTCTGCAACGAGTCGATGTGGTCGACCGCGTTCATGTACTTGAAGCAGAACTGCGCCTTCTGGTGGATCGACGGAATGTTCTCCACCGCCGCGAAGGCCGCGTTGCGGTCCTCCGGGTCCGGAAGGTACGTGTCCAGCAGCGTCAGGTAGAACTGGACGTGCACCGCCTCCTCGAAGAGCTGACGGCTCAGGTACAGCCGCGCCTCCGGGGAGTTGATGTGCTTGTACAGGCTCAGCACCACGTTGTTGGAGACGATCGAGTCACCGGTCGCGAAGAACGCGACCAGGCGGCCGATCATGTGCCGCTCGCCCTCACTCAGCTTCGCCAGGTCGGCGACGTCCGAGTGCAGGTCCACCTCCTCCACCGTCCAGGTGTTCTTGATGGCGTCGCGGTACCGGTCGTAGAACGACGGGTAGCGCATCGGGCGCAGCGTCAGCTCGAAACCGGGGTCGAGCAGCATCTTCTCGCGGTCGGGGGTGCTCACTGGCAGGCCTCGCAGGACTCGGGGTTCTCCAGGGAGCAGGCCAGCGCGGCCTCCTCCTCCGGGGTGAGGGTCGGGGCGCCCGCGGTGACGGTCTGGGCCGGCACCGGCGCGGCGGCGCGGGCGGCACCCGACGCGGCCTGGGCGATCCGGGTCGCCGGGCGCGAACGCAGGTAGTAGGTGGTCTTCAGACCGACCTTCCACGCGTAGGCGTACATCGAGCTGAGCTTGCCGATGGTCGGCGCGGCCATGAACAGGTTCAGCGACTGGCTCTGGTCGATGTACGGCATCCGGGCGGCGGCCAGGTCGATCAGCGCGCGCTGCGGAAGCTCCCAGGCGGTGCGGTACAGCGAGCGGACCTCCTCGGGCAGCCAGCCGAGCTCCTGCACGGAGCCGTTGGCGTCGCGCAGCGCGTCCCGGGTCTGCTGGTCCCAGACGCCGAGCTCCTTGAGCTCGCGCACCAGGTACGGGTTGACCTGGAGGAACTCGCCGGAGAGGGTCTCGCGCTTGAACAGGTTGGACACCTGCGGCTCGATGCACTCGTAGACACCGGCGATCGAGGCGATCGTGGCGGTCGGCGCGATCGCCAGCAGCAGCGAGTTGCGCAGGCCGGTCGCGGCGATGCGGGTGCGCAGCGCCTCCCAGCGGTCGGCCCACTCGGGCGCGGCGCTCGGGAAGTGGTCGATGTGCAGCTCGCCGCGGGCGGCGCGGGTCTCCTCGTACGCCTCGTGCTGGCCCAGCTGCTCGGCCAGGTCGGCGGAGCGCTCGTAGGCGGTGAGCATGATGCGCTCGGAGATCAGCGTGGAGAGCGTCTTGGCCTCGGCGGAGTCGAAGTCGATCCGCAGCTGGAAGAAGACGTCCTGCAGGCCCATCACACCGAGGCCGACCGGGCGCCAGCGGTTGTTGGAGGCGCCGGCCTCGGGGGTCGGGTAGAAGTTGATGTCCACCACGCGGTCGAGGAAGGTGACGGCGGTGCGCACGGTGGCGTCCAGCCGGTCCCAGTCCATCGCGTTCAGCAGGTCGGCGGCGGTGGCGCCGGCGGCGACGTGGGCACCGAGGTTGACCGAGCCGAGGTTGCAGACCGCGGTCTCGGAGTCGTCGGTGACCTCCAGGATCTCGGTGCAGAGGTTGGAGCTGTGCACCGTGCGGCCCGGCAGCGCGGTCTGGTTGGCGGCGCGGTTGGAGGCGTCCTTGAAGGTCATCCAGCCGTTGCCGGTCTGCGCCAGGGTGCGCATCATCCGGGCGTAGAGGGTCTGCGCGGGGATGATGCGGACGGCCTTGCCGGCCAGCTCGGCCTTCAGGTACGCCTCGTCGAACTCGGCGCCCCACAGGTCGACCAGCTCGGGGACGTCGGCGGGGGAGAACAGCGACCAGTCGGCGTTGGCGTTGACCCGGCGCATGAACTCGTCCGGGATCCAGTGCGCCAGGTTCAGGTTGTGGGTGCGGCGCGCCTCCTCACCGGTGTTGTCGCGGAGCTCCAGGAACTCCTCGATGTCCGCGTGCCAGGTCTCCAGGTAGACGCAGGCCGCGCCCTTGCGGCGGCCGCCCTGGTTGACGGCGGCGACCGAGGAGTCGAGGGTGCGCAGGAACGGCACGATGCCGTTGGACTTGCCGTTGGTGCCGCGGATCAGCGAGCCGCGCGAGCGGATCCGGGAGTAGGACAGGCCGATGCCGCCGGCGTGCTTGGACAGCCGGGCGATCTGCGCGTAGCGGGAGTAGATCGAGTCCAGGTTGTCCAGCGGCGAGTCCAGCAGGTAGCAGCTGGACATCTGCGGGTGCCGGGTGCCGGAGTTGAAGAGGGTCGGCGAGGAGGTCAGGTACTCCAGCCGGCTCATCAGGCGGTACAGCTCGGCCACCTCGCGCACCGACTGCTCGGTGTCGCCGACCGCCAGGCCACAGGCGACACGGAGCAGGAAGTGCTGCGGGGTCTCGACGACCTTGCGGGTGATCGGGTGGCGCAGCAGGTAGCGGCTCTGGACGGTGCGCAGGCCGAAGTACTCGAAGCGGTCGTCGCCCTTGGCGTCGATCAGCGCGTCCAGGGTGGCGGTGTGCTTGGCGACGAAAGCGGCGGTGGTGTCACCGATCAGGCCCTCGGCGTGGCCGACGGCGATCGAGGTGGAGAACGAGAGCACGCCCTGGCTCGCCGCCTCGTCGACGATCTCCAGCGCGAGCAGCCGGGCCGCGAGCTTCGAGTACTGCGGGTCCTCGGCGATCATCGACGCGGCGGCGTCGACGGCGAGTCCGCGCAGCTCGGCGAAGTCCGAGCCGGCGTGGCGGCCGCGGAGCGCGGCGGCGGCGACATGACCGGGGTCCACCTGGGGGAGGTCGGCGCTGCGGTCGGTGAGAATGCGCAGGAGCGCACCGCCCGGGTCGGCGACCGTCGGGTCGACGGTGACGGAGCTGGAACCCTGGGCGGGCAGGACGACTGAGGCAGCGGTGGTCAAGGCGCTTCTCTCCTGGCGGCGGTCGACGGCGGTGTATCGGGGCCGGGCCGTTCGGGGCAGGGGAGTACGCCGCGCGGACCCGTGGGCGCCGCTCGCGATTCGTCCCCGGCCCGCCCGCGAGGCCCGGAAATGGTGCTGGTGCGCATGGCCTCTGCGGGGAGGCGCCGGCACGCTGTCGGCAGGTACTCGGACTCGCGGGCCCCCTCGGGAGGAGGCCGCACACCGCTGCGGGGCAGTCCCGGATTCACACCGGGTTCCCCTGCTTCGACAGCAGGAGTGAGCATACATCTAGTGGCGCTCGTCCGACGAAGCCCCACATGTAGTGTCGCGGCGCTGCGTGTCGCGGGTCGGGTGCGATAGGCTGCGGGGGCTTTCGGCGCCCCTCAGACCGGCCTGTGCCACTCCTGGGCGGGCTTGGCGGCGCACAGCCGCATCCGTACCTGGGAGCCGTTCCCGGTGCCCGTGGGGCCGGTCGCGGGGTTCTCCAGACACTTCCCGGAGTCCTCGTTCAGCAGCTGCCCGCCGTCGGTGGAGCGCCACCGCTGGTCGGGTCTGCGAGTGCAGCCGGTGAGGACCGGGAACCCGATGTCGGGGTCCTCCAGACAGCGTCCGGCCTGGCCGACCGAGCCGTCCTCGCCCATGGTCCAGCTCTGCGCCGGGGAGCCGTCGCAGGTGGCGGCGCCGACCGCGGCCGGGTCGCCGGCCACCCGGCTGTCCAGGCAGTAGCCGGGCACCGCGGAGGTGATCGCGCCGCTCGGGCGGCCTGCGGCGACCTCGAACGAGAACGCGTCGGTGCCGAGGCCCGCGCCGCCCTCCCAGATCTCGAAGCCGGCCTGGACCGCGCACAGGTACGAGCCGGCCGGGACGTAGCCGCGCTGGACCGCGTCGCGGGTGAAGGCGCGCAGGTCGAGGTCGGTGACGACGTTGGTGGCGGAGGCCGCCTCGTAGGTGATCAGGGTGTGGCTGCTCTTCTTCGGCGCCTCGTACACCCGGTAGGCCTGGCCGCCGCTGCGCAGCTCGCCGGACTGCTTGCCGAACGGCGAGGTGCCGTTGCCGCGCAGCCAGATCATCACCTCGGCACTCTCGGTGAACGAGCAGCTGCCCCGGGTGGTGCTGTACCAGAGGTCGTAGGAGGCGTTCCAGACGCCGCCGTCCACCTGGGTGGTGCGCCAGGTGCTGGTGGCGTACCGCAGGTTGTCGACGGCGATGGGCAGCGGGCTGACGCCGTCGCTGCCGAGCGGGGTGCTGATGTGGGGGTAGGCGCCGGGGCCGCGGGCCGGGTCGGTGAGGTTGCCGCGGGCGACGGCGCTGCGGGTGACGGTGAAGGCGGCGCTGTCGTTGCCGCCGTGCACGCACAGGCCGCCGGTGGCGTTCCACTCGTTGGGGTTGATGACGTAGCGCCCGGAGTCCACCGGCTGCGAGGGGTAGCGGTTCTGCGCGGTGGAGCACAGCTCGCCCGGCTCGGCGGAGCTCAGCGGGGGTGGCGGCGGGGCGACGGCGGCGGTCGAGGGGGCGCTCTCGCGCGGGATCAGCACGGCGCACAGGCAGAGCACCAGCAGGGCGGTGGGCGCGAGCCACCACCAGGCGCGCGGCCGGGGACGCCCGGGGCCGGGCAGGAACGGGCGGAGCATGCTCTTCGCCTCCCAACGGGGTACTGGTGTTCGGTGTGCGGGCCGGCCGGTGCCCGGCGGCCTTCCACGGGCGGACGGGCCCTCGGTCGGTCGGGGGCTAGCCGGCCTCGGCCGGCGGGGAGCTCCGGGGCTTGGTGGCGGTCGGCTTCCGGGTCGGGGCGGTGCCCCCGGACGGCTTGGTGCCGGTGCCGCCGGTCGGCTTCGCGCTCGGCGAGGGCGAAGCCGGGGCCGAGGGCGAGGACGTGGCGGCGGGCGGCGTGGTGGGTGGTGCGGGCGGCGGCACGGTGAGCAGCGGCTGCGAGCGGACGGTCCACTGCCCGGCGTACCGGGGCGCGGAGACTCCGGCGGCGTACGCCGCGCTGGCCGGGCCGGACGCGGTGACCCGCCAGTCGACCTCCTTGACGGCCTCGTACCAGATCAGGCCGATGATGTCCGGGTGCCGGGGCAGCTGCTCGAACATCTCGGTGATCCAGCGGGCCTTCTGGCCGGAGCTGTCGGTGGCGGCGGTCTCGGTGATCACCACGGGCTTCTGGCTGAAGGCCCGCAGCTTCTTCAGCGTCGGCTCGAAGATCTGCTCGAAGGAGGCGTACTTCTCCAGGCCGACGGTGCCGTAGTAGCCGGACAGGCCGATCCAGTCGACGTAGTCGTCACCGGGGTAGAGCGAGTCCAGCGGGGTGGCGTTCTCGTAGTCGATGTTCGGGCTCCACACCCAGACCACCTTGTCGGCGCCGGCCTGCCGGAAGAGGTCGTGGACGTGCTTCCAGGCCTGCACGTACTGGCCGCGGCGGTTGCCGTTGGCCTGCTCGGCCCACGGGTACCAGTAGCCGTTCATCTCGTGGGCGAAGCGCAGGGCGATCGGGTAGCCGAGGTTCTTGACGCCCTCCGCCCACTGCTTGATGTAGGGGTCGAACTCGCCGCCGACGATGCGGCTCAGCGCGTAGTCGGGCTGTTCGCCGCGGAGCTTGTCGACCTTGGACTCCTTGTGGAAGTCCCAGGGCTCCCAGGCGACCATCGGCATGATGCCGCGCTCGGCCACGGTGTCGAAGACCCGGCGGTCGAACCGCTTGTCCCACCAGCCGACCGAGAACTCCAGCACGTTCGGGTCGTGCTTCACGGCGGTGGCGAACTCCTCGACCGGGGCGAGGTCGTAGGGGCCGGCCTTGGTCATCAGGCCCATGAAGGCGCCGCCGGGGGCCGGGAAGGGGGCCGGGGCCGGTTCGGCGGGGGCCGGGGCGGGGCCGGCCGTCTCCTCGCCGCCCGCCGTCGGATCGGGAGCGGGGGCGGGGGTGTCGGCGGGCGTCGCGGAGCCGGTGGTGGCGGCGGGCGTCGCGGCGCCCGCGGCGGTGGTCGGGGCCGGCGCCGCCAGCGCGGCGACCAGCCAGTCCGGCATCGCGGTCGGCGCCTTGCCGGAGAAGGCGTACGGCTCGGGCGCGTGGCGGGCGTTGTACTTCGGCGCCAGCACGAAGGCGTAGCTGGCCAGCAGCGCGAGCGCGAGCAGGCCGACGATCCGGGGCACGGTGATCCGCAGCATCAGCGGCCGCCCTTCCGGCCGCCGCCGGCCGGGGCCGGCTCCAGCAGCTCCGCGAGTTCCCGCTCGGGGCCCGTCCCGGGGCCTCCCGCGGCTGTTCCGTCCTTGTCCGCTCCGACGGGTCCGGCGGCCTCGTCGTCCACGTCGTCCACATCGTCATCGGCACGGTCGGCGTCGGCACGGTCGGCGTCGGCACGGTCGGCGTCGGCGTCGGCGGCACGGCGCGGCGCGGGCAGCCCGGCGGCGGCCCGGCGCTCGGCCCGGGCGATCCGGCGCGCGCTGACGAAGGAGATGACCGGCGGCGCGATGCCGGTGAACATGCTGACGCCCGCCCAGAACCGCAGCAGCCAGATGTCGTGGTGCAGGGTGAAGCTCGCGGCGAGCAGCCCGGCCGCGACGGCGGCCCACAGCAGGTGCAGCCGGAAGGTCGACAGCCGCTCGGCGCTGCGCAGGTCGCCCTTGGCGGTCACCGCGTAGGCCAGCGGGCGGCGCAGCAGCGCGGCGATCGCGGCCGCGAGGTACACCGGCCCGGCGAACAGGGCCAGGCCCATGCCGGCCATGCCGATCTCGCGCCGCTCGTGGGCGGCCAGGTTGAAGCGCCGCAGCCAGAGCCAGAGCAGGAACCAGCTGCCCATGCTGGCACCCCAGAGCGAGGTCCAGAGCACGGTGTCGAGCTGGATCGAGGTGATCCCGCAGGCCAGGTAGACGGCGGTGGCGAGGCTGCCGAGGACGGTGGTCACGGCCACGCTGGGGTAGTAGAACTGGACCAGCCCGTACAGCACCCGCTGGCGCGTGCGCAGCCGGATGCCCTTGCGCAGCCTGGTCCTGAGCAGGATCTCCCAGATGCCGAACGCCCAGCGCTTCTGCTGGTTGAAGTAGTCGGTCCAGGAGGTCGGGCCCTCGCCCACGGCCAGCACGTCGGGGGTGTAGACGCCCTTCCAGCGGCGCCCGGTGGCCGGGTTCTCGGTGGCCTGCACCCGCATGCTGGTCAGGTGGTCCTCGATGATCGAGTCCTGGTAGCCGCCGATCTGCTGCCAGGCGGCGGGCCGGTAGAGGTGGTTGGTGCCGATCAGCAGCGGCGCGTCCATGCCGTTGCCGCCGCGCTCGACCAGGCCGGAGAAGAGGTACTGCTGCACGGAGGCGCCGTGCGCGACCCAGTTGTCGTACATATTGCCGTACACCTGGGGGGCGACCACGAAGGCGGTGTCGGGGTCGCGGAAGTAGCCGAGGGTGCGTTCCAGGAAGCACGGCAGAGGGACGTGGTCCGGGTCCATCTGGGCCACCACGTCGTACTTGTGCTCGTGCTCGGCCCGCCAGGAGTTGTGGTTGCCGGACTTGGTCTTCGCCCGGAACTCGCCCTCGGTCCGGTTGTACTCGGGGCGGCCCTTGCGGCTGAAGTGGTGCACGCCGAGCCGGGCGGCCATCGCCTTCACCCGGTCGTCGTCGCCCTCGTCGAGGATCCAGACGTCGACCTCGCCGTCGTACTCGATCTCCAGCATGGCCGCGAGGGTCTGCTCGACGATCTCGATCGGCTCCTTGGACGGCACGATGGTGGTGAGCACCGCGACCTTGAGGCCGGGCCGGGCGGTGACGGGTATCGGGTCCTTGGCGCGGAAGGCGAACACCCAGACCGCGAGGTTCTGGACCAGCCGCACCAGTTCGACGGTGACCACGGCGCAGAAGCAGATCCGGGCGACGTTGATCCGCCAGTCCGGGGACCAGCCGACGCCCGGCCCGGGTATGTGCGAGGGCAGCAGCAGCCAGCCGACGAACACCAGGCCGGCCACCGCGTTCAGGGCGACCAGCAGGGTCAGCACGACCTTGACGCCGGGCGAGGAGACGGCTCGGTAGCGGACGGTGTCGACGCCCTCGCCGTCCCGCAGCGGGCCGGTGGCCTCGGCGCAGGCCAGGTAGTTGCGCCGGGCCGAGGCGTTGCGGGACTGGCTGCGGGTCGCGCGCCGCTCGTGCGGGGCCTCTGGGAGGAGTCTGCTGTGGCGTCCTCGTCCGCGTCGGCCGCCGGTGGGCGCAGTCCGTTCGTCGGTGGAGTCCACCAGCCCAATCCCCCGTTGTGGGCCGTCCCGTGACCGGGGCGGCTGCGGTTGTCCTCGTCCTGGCCGGTGCGTTCGTGGTGCCCGCCGTGTGGGCGGCGGGTCCGACGGCCCCGCCGTGTGGGTGACGGGTCCGGTGGTCCCGCCGTGTGGGCGGCGGGTCCGATGGCCGCTAGTGAGCATAAGGGCACCCCCCGGTGACGGGTCATCGGGGGGTTGGGGGGAACGTCCGGACGCTGTTCGTCCGGACGTTTCCGGATCAGGGGGTGATCTTCACCGAGTTGGCTATCTGGTCCATCAGCGTCAGGGCCGGGGCCTCGGTGGCCTGGTCGAGGCAGATCTGCAGGACCGGCACGGTGGTGGCACCGGCCGCCGGGGTCACCTCCAGGACGCCGCAGTAGGCGTCGGGGGTCGAGGAGCCGCTGGACATCGGCACGTGCCAGAGCGCCAGGTAGCCGTCCATGCCCTGGATCTTGACGGCGGACTGCTTCAGCGGCTCGGGCGGCGTGGGCGCGTCGGAGCCGAAGCGGGTGTTGTAGAGCAGCTGGCCCATGCCGAGGACCATGGACTTCGGGTCGGCCCAGCCGCCGTTGAGGACCCGGAGGTTCTGGACCACCAGGCCGCGGGTGCAGGCGCCGCTGCCGTGGCCGACGCAGGCGTACGGGGAGACCGCGTAGCGCACGTCGGTGGGGTTCTTGGCGTCGCTCTGGACCTGCCAGTCGGCCGGCAGCAGGAAGTTCATCTTCGACTCCTGGCCGGTCACCTGCTTCCCGCCGGGGAACTGCTGACCGCCGGTCAAGGTCGCTCCCATGAAGCCGTTGGGGCTCTTGGGGTCGGCGGTGGAGGTCGGGCCCGCGCTGCCGCCCGCCTGCGGGGTACCGGGCTTGTCGGTGTTCCGGTGGCCGACGACGTAGCCGGCCCCGGCCATGACCACGGAGAGCAGGACGGCGCCGATGCCGAGCAGCAGCTTCCGGCGGCCGGTGTTGGGCTCGACGGTCTCGAACACGACGGGGGTCGGCGTGAACGGCTGCGGCGCGGCGGGCGTGACCACCGTGGGCGTCGCGGAGACCGCGGGGGCGGGGCCGAACGCGCCCGGCGCGCCCTGGCCGGCGGCGCCGCCGGTCCCGGAGCTCACCGTCGCGGCGTCGGCCGCGGACTTGGGCCGGGTGCGGCCGCTCCATGCGGAACCGTCCCACCAGCGCTCCGTATTGGCCTGGCCGGAAGGATCGTCGTACCAGCCAGCCGGCGTGTTCCCCGTCGTCATGCGGCGGATCCTAGCAGCGCCCAAATCCGATCGTCATACCCTCTGGTGGATCGCAACCCTGGCCTCGGCAGTCGTCCGGCCGGCGCCGGACGGCCGCTCAGAACCGCATGCTGTAGACCATCAGATCGACGCCCGGCACCGGCGACCAGTCCCGCTCGGGGGCGCGGCCGAAGCCGACCCGCTCGTAGATCCGGTGGGCGGTGGTCATCGCCGGCTGGGTGGAGAAGGCCATCCCGGCCAGACCGAGTTCGCGGCTGCGGGCGAGCGCGGTGCGGACCAGGGCCTCGCCGACGCCGCGCCCGCGGGCGGCCGCCGCGGTGGCCAGCATCCGGATCTCGCCCTCCTCGGGGGTGGCGATGTCCGCCCAGGTGGTGCCGCCGACCGCGAAGGTGACGCAGCCGAGCACGGTCCCGGCGGCCGGGTCGACCGCGACCAGGAGTTCGGCCTCCTCGGCCCGGCGGGCCGCGTCGCGCAGCCGGTGGACGTAGTCGCCGTCGGCTGCGGTGTGGCCGTCGCCGACGAAGGCCTCGACGGTTATGCGGCCGGCTTCCTCGAACTCCTCGGACCGGGCCGGGCGGATGACGATGTCCATTCGGCCAGTCTGCCCGAGCCGCCGGGGAGGACGGTGAGCGGGGGTGCGGCATCGTCGCCGGTGGGGGAGGTGGCGGCGGTGCGGACGGGGTCGGTGGCGGGGTCGGTGGCGGGGTCGGCGGACGGGCGGAGCGAGGCGGCGGGCATGGTGCCGTAGAGCCGGTCGGGCAGGGCGGGGTCGACGGGGTAGCCCCCCTGGCGGTGCCAGTTGTCGCGTCCGGTGGCCTTCTGCGCGGCCACCTCGCGTCCGATCAGGGCACCGAGCAGGCCGAATCCCCCGATCGTCCCGAGCAGGGCCAGTGCGCTGGCGAGCGTGTCGGAATCCATGTCTCCACTCTCCCGTCGGCACCGGAGCGGGACGAGTGGCAGGAATGCCCGAATGCATCGAAAAACTGCCAACGCCGGGGCTACCCTGTCGGCATGCTCAAGAACGTGGTCGCGGTCGTGATGGAAGAGGTCCACCCCTTCGAACTCGGAGTGGCCTGCGAGGTGTTCGGCCTCGACCGGACCGAGGACGGACTGCCCGGCTACGACTTCGCGATCGCCGGCCCCCGCCCCGGCCCGCACCGCACCCACGCCGGCTTCACCATCGACGTCCCGCACGGCCCCGAGCGGATCGCCGCCGCCGACCTGGTGGTGGTCACCGCCACCACCATCAGCCGGGAGTACCCGGAACCGCTGCTGGACGCGCTGCGGGCGGCCCACGCCCGGGGTGCCCGGGTGCTGTCCATCTGCAGCGGCGCGTTCGTGCTCGGCGCCGCCGGACTGCTGGACGGCCGCCGCTCCACCACCCACTGGCGGTACAGCGCCGAACTGGCCGCCCGGTACCCGCGGACCACGGTCGAGCCGGACGTCCTCTACGTGGACGACGATCCGGTGATCACCTCCGCCGGTACGGCGGCCGGCATCGACGCCTGTCTGCACCTGGTCCGCCGGGTGCAGGGCGCCGAGGTGGCCCGGGGCATCGCCCGCCGGATGGTGGTGGCCCCGCACCGGGAGGGCGGGCAGGCGCAGTTCGTCTACCGGCCGTTGCCGGAGGGGGACGGCGACTCGCTGGCCCCGCTGCTCGACTGGATGCGCCACCACCTGGACGAGGAGTCGACCGTCGAGCAGCTGGCCGCCCGGGTCCACATGTCGCCGCGCACCTTCGCCCGGCGATTCCACCAGGAGACCGGCACCACCCCGCACCGCTGGCTGATCGGGCAGCGGCTGCTGCTCGCCCAGCGGCTGCTGGAGTCGACCAGCGAGCCGGTGGACACCATCGCCGCCCGCTGCGGCTTCGGCAACGCGGCCACCCTGCGGCACCACTTCGGCCGCCGGCTGGGCACCACGCCGCTGGCCTACCGGCGCTGCTTCGCCGAGCCCGCCGCCAGGGTCGCCGTCCGGGCCTGAGGGCCGCGGCCGACCGCGGGCCCGGACCCCGGGCCCGCGGCCGCCGCCCCGTTCAGTCCGCGCGCTCCAGGTGCCCGGTGCCGTTCCAGAGCTCCGGCCGCAGCCGGCCGGCCTCGGCGCGCCAGAGGCTGGTGGAGCAGTTGCGCACCGGCTCCAGCGCGACCAGCTGCTCCTCGGAGAGCCGGTCCAGCGCGTAGCGGAGCATGAGCACCGTGCAGTCGTGCGCGATCAGCAGCACCGGCCGCCCGGCGTCCTCGGCACAGACGTCGCGCAGCACGCTGCGCACCCGCAGCGCCACGTCGGCCCAGGACTCGCCGCCGGGCGGGCGGTAGTACAGCTCGCCCATCTTCCGCCGCCGGGCCGCCTCCCCGGGGTGCTCGGCCTCGATGGCGGCCCGGGTCAGCATCTCCAGGACGCCGAGTTCGCGGTCGCGCAGCCGCTCGTCGTAGCGGACGGAGAGCGAGACCGGGACGGCGCCGAGGCCGGCGGCCTGGGCGAGCGCGATCCGGGCGGTCTCGGCGGTGCGCACGTACGGCGAGCACCAGACGCTGCGCGGCCGGTCGTGGCTGGGCAGCCCGGCCCACCAGCGGCCGAGGGCCTGCGCCTGCTGCTGGCCGTGCATCGAGAGCGGGATGTCCGCGTCCCGGCAGCTGATCGGGACGCTGAGCGCGCCGGCCGCCTCGGCGAGCTGGAACTCGACGTTGGCGGTGGACTCGCCGTGGCGGGTGGCGATCAGGACGGAGGGGACGGAGGACAGGCCGGGGGCCGCGGTGGCACCGGCGGGCCGGTGCGGGGCGGCCGTCCGGTGCCGTCCGTCGGTGTGGTGGTGCTGGCCGTTGAGGGTGGTGCCGAGTTCTGCCATTGCCGCCGCTCCCCGTGGGTCGATCAGTTGCCGGCCGACTGTCGGTCCGGTCTGGTTGGTGCCCTGGTGTGGTGCCCAAATCACGCGGCCGTTCATACATATGATCGCGCCGTCCCCTCCAGTGTTGACGGAGGGGACGGCGCGAACACAGGGCGCGCACAGCACGTATCAGTGCGCTGCCACGGGCTCCGGCGCGTGCTTCGGCTCCACGTCGCCGCTCTCGGCGCTGTAGTCGCCCGGCCGGGTCTCGTCCGGCCCGTCGGGCGCCTTGACGGCGCGCAGGACCAGCGTGAGCACCACCGCGACCAGCAGGTTGAGGACGAAGGCGGTGAGCCCGATGTAGCCGAACTCGCCGATGCCGGGGATCTCGGCCGCGTTCCCGCCGAAGTGCTTGGTCTTGGGGCTGGCGATGCCGTAGGCCTTCCAGGTGCCGTAGACCATGCCGGCCGCCCAGCCGGCCAGCAGCGCCCAGTGGTGGAACCAGCGGGTGAACAGGCCGCCGACGATGGAGACGAAGGTCTGCAGGATCCACAGGCCGCCGAGCAGCTGGAGGTTGATCGCCGCCTGCTTGTCCATGCCGAGCACGAAGACCAGCGCGCCGACCTTCACCAGCAGCGAGACCAGCTTGGCGACCCGGGTCTCGTCGGCCGGGGTGGCGGCGGGCCGCAGGAACTCCTTGTAGACGTTGCGGGTGAAGAGGTTCGCCGCCGCGATGGACATGATCGCGGCGGGCACCAGCGCGCCGATCCCGATCGCGGCGAAGGCGACGCCGGTGAACCAGTCGGGGAACATGTTCTCGAACAGCTGCGGCACCGAGAGCTGGGTGTTGAAGCCCTTGTCGCCCTTGCCGACGCCCGCCGCGATCGCCATGAAGCCGAGCAGCGCCAGCAGGCCGAGCATCAGCGAGTAGGCGGGCATGATCGCCATGTTCCGGCGCACGGTGTTGCGGGACTTGCTGGCCAGCACCCCGGTGACCGAGTGCGGGTACATGAACAGGGCCATCGCCGAGCCGAGCGCCAGCGTCGCGTACGTCCACTGCTTGTTCTCGGGCACGGTGAGCGAGCCACCGGACTTGGGCGCGGCGAACTTCTCGCCGACCGCGTCGAAGATGTGGCCGTAGCCGCCGAGCCGGATCGGGATGTAGATCACCGCGACGATGATCACCACGTAGACGAGGGCGTCCTTGACGAAGGCGATCAGCGCCGGCGCGCGCAGCCCGGAGGAGTAGGTGTACGCGGCGAGCACCCCGAAGGCGATGAACAGCGGCAGGTCCTTGACGAACCAGCTCGCGTTCTCGCCGCCGCCGACGCCCAGCACGTCCAGCACCGCCTGGATGCCGACCAGCTGGAGCGCGATGTACGGCATGGTGGCGAGGATGCCGGTCAGCGCGACCATCAGCGACAGCGGCCGGGAGCCGTACCGTCCGCGCACGAAGTCGGCGGGGGTGACGTAGCCGTGCACCCGGGAGACCGACCAGAGCCGGGGGAGGAAGAGGAAGACCAGCGGGTAGGCGACGATCGTGTAGGGGACGGCGAAGAAGCCCGCCGCGCCGGTCGCGTAGACCGCGGCCGGCACGGCCACGAAGGTGTAGGCGGTGTAGAGGTCGCCGCCGAGCAGGAACCAGGTGACCCAGGTCCCGAAACTGCGCCCGCCCAGGCCCCATTCGTCCAGGTGGTGGGCGTTGTCGGCGCGCCGCCACCGGGAGGCCAGGAAGCCCATCACGGTGACCAGCAGGAAGAAGAGGACGAAGACCGTCAGCGCGGGCACGTTGACCCCGTTCACCGGACCTCACCCGCCGTCCCGGCGCGGGCGGCCCGGCGGGCCTTCTCGTCGCGGTTGATCAGCAGGTAGGCCGCGACCGTGAAGACGGCCGAGGCCGGCACCCAGAGCAGCTGGTACCAGTAGAAGAAGGGGACGCCGCCGACCTCGGGGTCGAGCTTGTCGTACGAGCCCACCCAGAGCATCGCGACGATGGGCACCAGCAGGGCGAGCACGGCGAGCACCCGCTCGGGGGTCACGACCGGCAGCGCGTGGCCCGGTGGCTCTTCTGGCTCGGGCATGACAGGTCGGTCGGTGTCAAGGTCGGACGACATGGTTCGGCTCCGCTCCGGAGGGTCTCACCTCGCCGGCGCCGCAGCCGCGGGGGACCGCACAGCCCCGTGGCCCGCCGAGCAGCACCACTGGTGATCGGCAGTCAGTATGGATGCGGAATCTAGAGCATCGCGTGATCCATGTCACCGGATCGGTGCAGATTCCCGCCATCCGGACCTGCCGCGCGCCCCGGGAACACCGCGGGCCCCGGCGCGTACGCCGGGGCCCGGAAGCAGTGGGGGTGGTGCGGGAGCGCGTTCGCTACGCCGGCTCGGGCCGCTGGAGGCGGGTGATGAACTTGTAGCGGTCGCCCCGGTAGATCGAGCGGACCCACTCGACCGGGTCGCCCTCGGCGTCGAAGGAGTGCCGGGACAGCTGGAGCATCGGCAGGCCGAGGTCGGAGCCGAGCAGTCCGGCCTCGCGCGGGTCGGCCAGGGTGGTCTCGATGGTCTCCTCGGCCTCGGCCACGGTCACCCCGTAGACCTCGCGCAGGGCCGTGTAGAGGGAGTTGTGCTTGGCCAGGTTGCGGCGCAGGGCCGGGAAGCGCTTGGCGGACAGATGGGCCACCTCGATGGCCATCGGGTCGCCGTTGGCCAGCCGCAGGCGCTCGATCCGCAGCACCCGGCCGCCGGGCTTGATGTCCAGCAGCGGGGCCAGCCGGTCGTCGGCGGTGATGTAGCCGATCTCGATCAGCCGGGAGGTGGGCTCCAGCCCCTGGGCGCGCATGTCCTCGGTGTAGGAGGTCAGCTGGAGGGCCTGGGCCACCTTGGGCTTGGCGACGAAGGTGCCCTTGCCCTGGATGCGCTCCAGCCGCCCCTCGACGACGAGCTCCTGCAGGGCCTGCCGGACGGTGGTGCGCGAGGTGTCGAACTGCGCCGCCAGTGCCCGCTCGGGCGGTACCGGGGTACCGGCGGGCTGGGTCTCGGTGAGCTGCAGCAGGTGGCGCTTGAGGCCGTAGTACTTCGGCACCCTGGCGGTCGGGTCCGTGCCGCCCTGGGCGGCGAGGCTCTTCACCTGGGGGTCGTTGACCTGGGCCGTGCTGCCCCCGTCGCTGCTCATCGGACGTGTCTCCCGCTTCTCGCGGGGCCCCCGGGGGCCTCGCCACTTCATTAACGGCTCACATCGTTGCATGTATGGCTACGGAACGAATACCTCATCACGCGATGAACGATGTGCGGTGTCGGCTTGATAACGGGTGGTCCGGATCGGTCGAACAGCCGTTGACAGGCCCATTGGTCTAGGCCAAGCTCCAGGCATCTGGTCTACACCACTAGGCCGGTCACTATGAATCCCCCCCACCGTTCGATGGAGTCCGCGGCACCATTCCTCCCACCTCGTGTGGGTATGCCGCTGCCACCCGACGGGGGTAACCAGGCATCCCTCAGGAGGATGGCGTGAAGCGTCAGCTCATCGCGGCAGTCGGCGTCGCGGCCATGGTTGTTGGTCTCGCGGCCTGTGGCTCGGACGCCAAGAAGGACGACGGCAACAACTCGGCGTCCGGCAAGTCGTCCGCCACGGACGGCAAGAAGGACTACAACGGCAAGACGCTCAAGGTGTGGCTGATGTCCGGTTCGGCCCCCAAGGGCTGGGACACGGCGGTGAAGACCGAGTTCGAGACCACCTACCCGGGCTCGAAGGTCGACTTCCAGGTCCAGGAGTGGACCGGCATCGGCCCCAAGGTCACCGCCGCGCTCTCCGAGGGCTCCGTCGACGTCCTCGAGGTCGGCAACACCCAGACGGCGGGCTACGCCGCCACCGGTGGTCTGCTGGACATCACCAAGGACAAGGCCGCCATCGGCGGTGCCGACTGGGCCGCCAACCAGAGCGAGTCCGCGATCCTGGACGGCAAGCAGTACGCCGCCCCGTGGTACGTCACCAACCGCGTCGTCTCCTACAACAAGGACCTCTGGGCCAAGGCCGGCCTGAGCATCCCGAAGACGCTGGACGAGTTCTACGCCGCGCTGGAGAAGCTCAAGACCACCGAGGGCGTCGCCGACCCGATCTACATGCCGGGCCAGGAGTGGTACGTCTACTTCGGTCTCCTCACCAGCGAGGGCGGCAAGCTCGCGAAGAAGGACGGCGACAAGTGGGCCGGCGGCCTGTCGTCCCCCGAGGCGCAGAAGGCCTTCGACGTCTACAAGAAGCTCCAGGGCTACTCGGTCATGGGTGGCAAGGACAAGGACGAGGCCAAGCCGCAGCAGAAGGACATCTTCGGCCAGGGCAACATCGGCTCGATCATCGGTCTCGGCTGGGAGCTCCCGGACGAGAAGGCCATGGCCAAGGACAAGATCGGCTTCTTCCCGCTCCCGGGCAAGACCGCCGACAAGCCCTCCGGCGTGTTCCTCGGCGGCTCGAACCTGGCCGTCGCCTCGGCCAGCAAGAACACCGACATGGCCAAGGACTTCCTGAAGATCGCCCTCAACGACAAGAACGAGGGCGCGGTCGCCGCCTCGGGTCTCATCCCGAACAAGGCCTCGCTGAACGACAAGGTCGTCGGTGACTTCGCCTCGGCCGCGAAGCTGGCCGCGGTTGTCGGTGGCATCACCCCGACCACCCCGAACTGGGCGAGCGTCGAGAACGACCCGAACCCGATCAAGGAGTTCCTGACCTCGGCCCTGACCGGCGACTACGCCACCGCGGCGAAGAAGGCGGACGACGAGATCGCCAAGCGTCTCAACGCCAAGCAGTAGCAGTCGAGCGGCGTCGCTCACCGGCCCCCGGCGGGGGGCCGGTGAGCGACGCCTGTCCGTCGTGGTCGGGTTGTCAGGAAGAGAGAACGATGGCTGTGCATTCGGAGCGGGTGCAGACACAGTCCCCGGAGTCAGGGAAGGCTGCTGTGGCCACTATTGAGAAGAGCGCCGCCCGTGGCAACGGCGCCGGCACCGCGAAGAAGAGCGCCAGACGGGCGGACAGGCCGGGCCTCGGCTCCCGGCTCGCGCCGTATCTGCTGCTCCTGCCCGCCACGGTGGCCACCCTGGGCCTGCTGGGCTGGCCCCTGCTGAAGACCGTCCTGGTCTCGTTCCAGAACCTGAACGCGCGCCAGCTCGTCCAGCACCTGACCGAGTGGAACGGCTTCGAGAACTACACCGAGCAGCTCAAGGACGAGCAGTTCTGGGCCGTCACCGGCCGCTCGGTCGCCTTCACCGCGCTGAACGTCTTCCTGATCATGGTCGGCGGCGCGCTGGTCGGCCTGCTGCTCAACCGGCTCGGCAAGAAGATGCGGCTGCTGCTGTCGATCGGCCTGCTGTTCGCCTGGGCGATGCCGGTGGTCGCCTCGACCACCGTCTACACCTGGCTGTTCGAGACCAGGTTCGGCGTCGTCAACTGGCTCCTGGACAGCCTGGGCTGGCACTCGATGGCCGCCTACAACTGGACCAGCAGCCAGTACTCGACCTTCTTCGTGATCCTCCTGCTGCTGGTCTGGGGCTCGATCCCGTTCGTGGCGTTCAACATGTACGCCGCGCTGACCACCATCCCCAAGGAGCTCTACGAGGCGGCCCGGATGGACGGCGCCGGATCGGTGAAGATCTTCACCGCGGTGATGTTCCCCAACCTCAAGCCGTTCTTCCTGGCCACGACCTTCCTCGAGGTCATCTGGATCTTCAAGGCCTTCACCCAGATCTACGCGATCAAGGCCGGCGGTCCCGACGGGCTCACCCGCACCCTGCCGATCCACGCCTTCCTGGAGGGCTCCGGCCGCCAGCACTACGGCACCGGTGCCGCGATCGCGGTGCTCACCATCCTGATCCTGGGCGTCCTGATGGCGTACTACTTCCGGATCATTCTCAAGCAGGAGGACGAGCTGTGAGGCGCTCGCTCATCGGACGCAGCTGGCCGAATGTCGTCGCGGTCGTCCTCTTCGTCTTCTTCGCGTTCCCCGTCTACTGGATGATCAGTACGGCCTTCAAGCCGACGAAGGACATCATCAGCAAGACGCCGGTGTTCGTGCCGTTCGACGCGACCCTGGAGCACTTCAAGACCGCGGTCAACGTGCCGAAGTTCTGGACGTACACCGCCAACAGCTTCATCGTCACCGTCCTCGCGGTGGTGATCTCGCTGGTGATCGCCACGCTGGCGTCCTTCGCGATCGCGCGGATGCGCTTCCGCGGCCGCAAGGTCTTCGTGCTGGTCATCATGGCCGCGCAGATGGCGCCCTGGGAGGTCATGACCATCGCGGTCTACCTGATCTCCCGCGACAACCAGATGCTGAACAGCCTCGTCCCGCTCACCGCCTTCTACATGATGATGGTGCTGCCCTTCACCATCTGGACCCTGCGCGGCTTCATCGCGGCGGTCCCGAAGGAGCTGGAGGAGTCGGCCATGGTGGACGGCTGCACCCGCACCCAGGCCTTCGTGAAGGTGATCTTCCCGCTGCTGGCGCCGGGCCTGATGTCCACCTCGCTGTTCGGCTTCATCACGGCCTGGAACGAGTTCCCGCTCGTCCTCATCATCAACAAGACCGACGGCCAGACCCTGCCGCTGTGGCTGTCCTCGTTCCAGACCGCCTTCGGCAACGACTGGGGAGCCACCATGGCGGCGTCGACGCTGTTCGCCCTCCCGGTGCTGATCCTGTTCGTCTTCCTGCAGCGCAAGGCGGTCGGTGGCCTCACCGACGGCGCCGTGAAGGGCTGATCCCATCGTGAGCATCCTCGTACCCACCCTCCCGGCCTCCGACCAGCTGCACCGCGACGCGCTGACCGTCCTCCAGCCCGGCTTCGTCGGCACCGAGCCGCCGGAGTGGCTGCGCCGGCACCTCGCGGCCGGCCTCGGCTCGGTCGCGCTGTTCGACCGCAATGTGGCCGACCTCGGCCAGCTGGCCGCCCTCACCGCCGCGCTGCGGGCCGAGAACCCCGATCTGCTGATCGCCATCGACGAGGAGTCCGGCGACGTCACCCGGCTGGAGGCGGGCTCCGGCTCGTCCTGGCCGGGCAACCTCGCCCTCGGCGCGATCGACGACCCGGCGCTGACCCGCGACGTCGCCCGGGAGCTGGGCCGCGCCCTCGCCGCCGCCGGCGTGAACTACAACTGGGCGCCCACCGCCGACGTCAACTCCAACCCGCGCAACCCGGTGATCGGCGTCCGCTCCTTCGGGGCCGACCCGGAGCTGTGCGCCCGCCACACCGCGGCCTGGGTCGAGGGCCTGCAGTCGGCCGGCGTCGCTGCCTGCTCCAAGCACTTCCCGGGCCACGGCGACACCGCCGTCGACTCGCACCACGGGCTGCCGGTCATCGACGTCGACCTGGACGTGCTGCGCGCCCGCGACCTGGTGCCGTTCCAGGCCGCCATCGCCGCCGGGACCAAGGCCGTGATGACGGCCCACATCATGATCCCGGCGCTCGACCCGAAGCTGCCCGCCACGCTCAGCCCCGCCGTGCTGCGCGACCTGCTGCGTGCGGCCCCGCAGGACGGCGGCCTGGGCTACCAGGGCCTGATCGTCAGCGACGCGATCGAGATGGGCGCCATCGCCGACACCTTCGGCATGGGCGAGGGCACCGTACTGGCCCTGGCGGCCGGCGCGGACGCGATCTGCGTCGGCGGCGGGCTGGCCGACGAG
The DNA here is from genome assembly GCF_036010405.1 of Kitasatospora purpeofusca. Classification (NCBI taxonomy): domain Bacteria; kingdom Bacillati; phylum Actinomycetota; class Actinomycetes; order Kitasatosporales; family Streptomycetaceae; genus Kitasatospora; species Kitasatospora purpeofusca. The sequence continues at coordinate 6,004,344 of NZ_CP108561.1, forward strand.
GCCACCGTGCTGATGCTGCGGGACGCCATCGTGGCGGGCGTGCAGGCCGGACGGCTCCCGGAGGAGCGGCTCGCCGAGGCGGCCGACCGGGTGCGCGCGCTGGGCAGCTGGGGCCGGATCGCGGCCCAGGGCGAGCGGCCGGAGGCGGACCTCGCGGTCGGCCTGCGGGCGGCCCGCCGGGCGCTGCGGGTGGTCCGGGCGCCGGGCCGGGAGGTCCTGCCGGTGACCGAGCGCCCCTTCGTGGCCTCGTTCTCCGCCGAGCCCAACATCGCCGTCGGCGACGTCACCCCGTGGGGCGTGGCCGGCATGCTGGCCGACCGCTTCCCGGGCACCCGGACCCGTGAGGTCGGCCCGGAGGTCGCCGCGCCGCAGGTGCTGGACGCGGTGGTGGCCGAGGTGCTGGCCGAGGCCGGGGACCGCCGCCTGGTGCTGGTGGTCCGGGACGTCCACCGGCACGAGTGGATGTCGGCCGCGCTGGCCCGCCTGGTGGCGGCCCGGCCGGACGCCGCGGTGGTCGAGATGGGCCTGCCGCAGTCCGAGCCGGTCGGTGCGCTGCACATCGCCACCCACGGCGCGGCCCGGGTCTGCGGCCTGGCCGCCGTCGAGGTGCTCACCGGGCAGCCGGGGGCGATCGGCTGACTCCCCGCCGGACCGTGACACCGGGGGCCGCGAGGCACCCCGCCGACGGGCCCGTCATGCGCATGCCGCATGGCGGGCCCGTCGGCGTCCCCGGGCCGCGGCGGGCGGGTTGACCTGCCGATTCGACCGACCTGACGGTGTTCCCTCAAATCCGTCTTAAGGCACCCTTAAGTTCTACTTAGGGTGACCGTCGCGCGACTGATCGCCGACGGGAGACAACAGGTCTGCAACGGCCCTTTCTGCCAGGCCATTTGGCGTTGACACCAGCAGTGGTCTAGGCCAGGCTCCAGTCCATCCGGTTCGAATTTCAATTTCCCCGGATGTGGTATTGGCCCACCCCGAAGCTCTTCGCCGCCCTCCCCGGACACCGTCCCGACGGGCGCCAGCACGCTGCCGGCGGGTACAGCTCAAACACCTCGGAGGATGGCGTGGGAAAGCGTCGGTTCATGGCGTCGGTCGGCATCATGGCGCTGGCCGCGGGTCTGACGGCCTGTTCGTCGGCCGGTTCGGCCACTGACGGCAAGTCGGCCTCGGCGGACCCGCAGTCCGCCACCGGCACCGTCACGGTCTGGCTGATGGACGATGCCCAGAAGAGCTGGCCCGACCTCGTCCAGCGGGTCAACGACGAGTTCGCGGCCAAGTACCCGAAGGTCACCCTGCGGCTCGCCTACCAGGGCTGGGCCGACAAGGTCGCCAAGCTCGACCGGGCGCTCGGCGACGGCACCGCCCCGGACGTGGTGGAGCTCGGCAACACCGAGACCATGAAGTACGTGCTCTCGGGGGCGCTGGCACCGGTCCAGCGGAACACCTTCGACAACTCGGACACCTGGATCAACGCGCTCGCCAACACCTGCACCTACCAGGACAAGCTCTGGTGCGTGCCCTACTACGCGGGCGCCCGGGTCGCGATCTACAACTCGGCGGCCCTCCAGCAGATGACGGGCAGCGCCGACTTCCCGAAGACCGAGGACGAGCTGCGCACGGCCCTGGACCGGATCGCCGAAAAGAGCAAGGCCGACCGCACCTACTCCCCGCTCTACCTGCCCGGCCCGTACTGGTACGCCGCGATGAGCTACGTCTCCGCGTACGGCGGCGCCATCGCCCGCTTCGACAGCGGCGGCAACTGGCACGGCACCCTGAGCGACCCCAAGTCGCAGCAGGGCATCAACCACTTCGTCGACCTGGTGCGCAAGTACAACAAGGGCGATCTGACGCTCAACGAGCAGAACCAGTACGAGGCGATGGCCCGGGGCCACGCGGCGGCCTTCTACGGCAACGGCTACGAGGCCGCCAGCGTCGCCGCGCCGGTCACCGGCGACCCGAGCCTCAAGGACGCCGTCAAGGTGGCCACGATGCCCGGCCCGGGCGGCAAGCCGCTGCCGACCTTCATCGGCGGCTCGGCGCTCGCCGTCACCGCGAAGTCGCCCGCCGCGGCCCTGGCCACCGACTGGGTCCGGATGTTCACCAGCACCAAGTCCGAGCAGGCGCTGGCGGACAAGGACATCCTGCCGAACAACCTCACCCAGCTGAACCCGCTGAAGACCAAGCCCGTCACCGCCGCCGCGGCCAACGCGGTGCCGGACGCCTGGTTCACCCCGCTGGCGCCCGGCTGGGGCCTGGTGGAGAAGCAGAAGATCCTGCCGGACATGCTGACCGCCATCCTCAAGGGCAAGTCGGTGGACCAGGCCGCCAAGGAGGCGGACGCCGCCATCGACCAGCTGATCAACAAGGCCGGCTGAGCAGTCGCCGCCCCGGATCCGGAGCCCCTCCCCGCACCGCCGGGAGGGGCTCCGCCCTCCCGGGAGCACCCCCGGCGGCAGCCCGACCGGGCGCGACCGCGTCCTCGGATGTGCCGCACCCCGGCGGCCCCCGTAGGATTGCCGCAGAAATCACCGGAGCGAGTGTGCGGACTCGCCGCCGTAGAGGTCCCCGCCGGGCATTCCCGCCCGGGCGGGGTGGAACCATCTCATCGGAGGCACCCCACGATGTCCGACACGCAGACCGTCCCTGGCCGGATCATGGCGGCGGAGATGGCCGAGCAGCCGGCCGTCCTGCAGCGCATCCTCGACGAGGGCGCCCCCAAGATCTTCGAGATCGCCGGACAGATCGCCGCCCGCAAGCCGCGCTTCGTCCTGCTGACCGGGCGCGGCACCTCCGACAACGCGGCGCTGTACGCCAAGTACCTGATCGAGATCCTGCTCGGCAAGCCGGCCGGTCTCACCTCGATGTCCACCACCACCGCGTACGGGGCCCAGCCGGACCTCACCGACGTGCTGGTGATCACCGTCAGCCAGTCGGGCGGCTCGCCCGACCTGGTCGCCTCCACCAAGGCGGCCCGCGAGGCCGGGGCCATCACCCTCGCCGTCACCAACAACGCGGGCTCGCCGCTGGCCGAGGTCTCCGAGTTCCACATCGACGTGCTGGCGGGCCCGGAGAAGGCGCTGCCGGCCACCAAGACCTACACCGCCGAGCTGCTCGCCCTCTACCTGCTGGTCGAGGGCCTGCGCGGCGGCGACGGCGCGGCCGCCAAGGACCTGCCGGAGCTGGCCACCGGGATCCTGGCCCGCCAGGACGAGGTCAAGGCCCTGGCCGAGCGCTACCGCTTCGCCCAGCGCCTGGTCATCACCTCGCGCGGCTACGGCTACCCGACCGCCCGCGAGGCGGCGCTGAAGCTCATGGAGACCACCTACATCCCGGCCTCCCCGTTCTCCGGCGCCGACCTGCTGCACGGCCCGCTGGCCATGGTCGACAACGTCTCCCCGGTCATCGCGATCGTCCCGGACGGCAAGGGTGGCGAGGCCCTGCAGCCGGTGCTGGACCGCCTGCGCGGCCGTGGCGCGGACCTGGTCGTGGTGGGCCAGCAGGCGCAGGTCGAGTCCGCCTCGGCGGGCTTCGCGCTGCCGGCCGGCGTGCCGGAGGAGGTCCAGCCGATCCTGGAGATCCTGCCGCTGCAGCTGCTGGCCTACGAGGTCACCATCGCCCGTGGCCAGGACCCGGACGCCCCCCGCGCGCTCGCCAAGGTCACCGAGACCCACTGACACTGTCGCGGAAACGCCGAGACCCCCGTCCACAGCCTGTGGACGGGGGTCTCGGCATTTCGGCCTCTTCGCCTCCGGGGCGGAACGGGCCTGGAAAGCACTACGGGCCACGGCGCCGACACGGGACCCTCAACCCATGCGGCACCGCAGCCCGGAGCTGTCGTCGGGCGCCGTTTATGACCGAGAACTGTGCGGGGTCCTCGCTCGGCGGCGTCCGACCGAGAAGGGGCCTCGCGCGGTCAGGGCAGTTGCGCGGTGGGCCTCTCCTTGGTGCTCTTTCATTGTGGACTAGACCAATCTGGCTTGTCCAGGCCGGTCCGAAAATTGGTCTGGACAACTTGGGGGAGCGGTCGCGGCGCCCGCCGGCCGGGGGTGGGCCCGGGCCGTCCGCGCGCCCCTGGAGCTACGCTCAGCCTGTGCCCTCGCTGAACGAACTCGTCCGCCGCCACACCACCCTGACCGGTGCCGATGTGGAGTGGCTGCACATGCTGGTCTCGGAGTGGCAGCTGCTCTCCGACCTGTCCTTCGCCGACCTGGTCCTGTGGATCCCCACCTGGGACGGCATCCGGTACGTCTCGGTCGCCCAGATGCGGCCCAACACCGGCCCGACCTCCTACCAGGACGACATGGTCGGCCACCTCGTCCCGCGCGGCCGCCGCCCCCTGCTGGACGCCGCCTACGACGAGGGCCGGATCGTGCGCGAGGGCGACCCGGAGTGGCGCGAGGAGGTACCGGTCCGGGTCGAGTCCATCCCGGTGCGGCGCGAGGGCAAGGTGCTCGGGGTGATCGCCCGCAACACCAACCTGCTGACCGTCCGCACCCCCAGCCGGCTGGAGCTCACCTATCTGCAGAGCGCCTCCGACCTGGCCCAGATGATCGCCGCCGGCACCTTCCCCTACCCCGGGGTCGAGCAGACCGACATGGACGCCGCTCCCCGGGTCGGCGACGGCCTGATCCGGCTCGACGCGGACGGCGTGGTCACCTACGCCAGCCCCAACGCGCTCTCCGCCTACCACCGGCTCGGCCTCACCGCCGACCTGGTCGGCAGCCACCTGGGCCGGGCGACCGCCGAACTGGTGCCGCCCTCGCGGGCGGCCGTGCACGAGGCGCTGGTCAAGCTGGCGAGCGGCTGGGCGCCCAGACAGACCGAGGTGGAGGTCCAGGGCGGGGTGGTGACCCTGCGGGCCATCCCGCTCAAGCCCAAGGGCACCCTGACGGGCTCGCTGGTGCTCTGCCGGGACGTCACCGAACTGCGCCGCCGCGACCGCGAACTGATGACCAAGGACGCCACCATCCGGGAGATCCACCACCGGGTGAAGAACAATCTGCAGACGGTCGCCGCGCTGCTGCGCCTGCAGTCCCGCCGGATGGACTCGGAGGCCGGCCGGGCCGCCCTGGACGAGGCGGTGCGCCGGGTCGGCTCGATCGCGATCGTGCACGAGACGCTCTCCCAGGCGCTGGACGAGAAGGTGGCCTTCGACGAGATCGCCGACCGGGTGCTGGCCATGGTGGTGGAGCTGTCCCAGGACGGCCGGGTGGCGACCCGCCGCAGCGGCAGTTTCGGCATCCTCTCGGCCGAGGTGGCCACCCCGCTGGCGATGGTGCTCACCGAGCTGCTGCAGAACGCGCTGGAGCACGCCTTCGGGCCGAGCGCCTCCGGCAGCCTGGAGGTCAGCGCGCTGCGCGGCCGGGCGCCGGCCACCGGGATGGGCTGGTCGGACAGTTGGAACGGCGGGGCGCGGCCGGAGGAGTACCTGCTGATCACCGTGCAGGACGACGGCAAGGGCATGCCGGAGGGCTTCGACCCGCAGCAGGCGGGCAATCTCGGGCTGCAGATCGTCCGGACGCTGGCCACCGGGGAGCTGGGCGGCACCTTCGACATGGTGGCGGGTCCGAACGGCGGCACCAAGGTGATCCTGGAGATCCCGGTGCGCTGAGGCGTACCGGGGTGCGGGGGGAGCGTGCGACCGGCGTGAGCGCCGGTGGCCCGCTCCTTCACCACCGTCTGCGGGGCGAGGACGGCGCGGTGCGAGGACGGCGGGACAAAAACGAGGCCCTGTCGACCGGGGGGGGTGGGTCGACAGGGCCTCTCAACCCGTTCCGGCCGTCGGGGGGAGTCGGCCGGAACGGGGGCTCTAGTGATGCGCCACTCGCCGGTGCGTTGCACACGGTGAGCGCCACAGCTCCACAATATTGCTCTAAGTGAACAGTATCAAGTGGCTGGGCGGGCAAGTGTCGCAGGACCTTTTCGGGCAAGGCCCTTTGTACGGAAGGCTTCACCAGGAAGTGCAGGCGAAGCCTTTGATCATGTGTTGATCGGTACGGTGGTCACTGCTGGTACTACGGCGTGTGATCAGGCGGTGCGGGTCAGGCCGTGCGGGCGCGGTTGCGGGCGGCGCGGCGCTTCATCGCGCGACGCTCGTCCTCGCTCATGCCGCCCCAGACGCCGGCGTCCTGGCCGGTCTCGAGGGCCCACTGGAGACACTGCTCCATGACCGGACAGCGGCGGCACACGGCCTTGGCTTCCTCGATCTGCAGCAGAGCAGGACCGGTGTTCCCGATCGGGAAGAACAGCTCCGGGTCCTCTTCGCGGCAGACAGCGCGGTGGCGCCAGTCCATGGTCGTCCAACTCCTCCTGCCGACGGGGGTCACCCGCACGGCACATCGATGGCTTGTGAATGTGAACGCTTTCACGAATCCCGCAACAGCAAAAGAGACCAAAGGCCCATCGGGCCCGGGAGGTCTGTGCTGGGGAGGGATTCGGCGATTCGAGGGACACCCCGCGGTCGGCACCCAACAGGTTCTGAGGTTGCCGTCGCTGCGATGTGTCCCGATCGCCATGTAGAGGTTCGCAAACCTCGGGCCCGGATACAACCCCCTTCAGGAAGGAATTTTTGATTCTTCGGTGTCGCCTAGCTCACAGCCAGTACTTCTATGGAGTGAAGGGGGCTTGTGCGTTCGAGAAGAAGGGTGAAGAGCCCTTCTAGTCACACAATCACACGCAGTGCCCGCCGTACGCCTGTGAAACTGACGCGACTCCTGGACCCAAGGTGGTCCCCGTCGACCTGGAACGGGGCCGGTTCCTCCGAAACCAAGGTGAAGTGACGGACGTCGTGATAGGAGACGACGTGCTTCCCGGAGGGGCCCGGCGATGCGGCGCCGTCGCTCGAAGGCCCGTGCGACCGCAGGATCTGACGGACCGTTCGAGCAGTGCCGAACGCCGTCATCCGGGTGATGCCGAAGACGTCGAGGTCCGCGTCGAAGGAGGCCAGCGGAGAGGGGTAGACCGGGCGGTTGCCCAGGAACGTCCACGGTGAGGTGTTGCTGACTATCGCCAGGGCCAGGCCCGGCACCGGCCCTCGGCCCGCCATTTCCAAGGAAACCGGGCCTGATCTGCGCTGCTCACGCTGGGTGACGAAGTGGCGGAGCGCCTGGGTGACATAGAGCGCGTGAGTCGACTTGCGCCCCGCCCGGCGCTGCTCCTCGACCCGGCCGACCACTCCGGCGTCGAAGCCGAGCCCTGCGGTGAAGGTGAACCAGCGGTCCGGCAGCCCCTCGGTCATCGCCTTGCCCAGCCCGATCGGGCGCTCACGCCGGTTCTCCAGGGCGTCCAGCAGCGCTCCGGTCGCTTCCACCGGGTCGTTCGGCAGGCCCAGCGCGCGGGCGAACACATTGGTCGAACCGCCCGGGACCACGGCCAGCCGGGGGACCTTCTCGCCCGGGCCGTGCGAGAGCAGGCCGTTGACCGCCTCGTTGACGGTGCCGTCGCCGCCCAGGGCCACCACCAGGTCGACCGTGCCGTCCTCGACCGCCTCGCGGGCCAGGTCGCGCGCGTGTCCCCGGTACTGGGTCTGCGCCACCTCCAGCTTGAGGTCGCTGCGCAGGGCATGGATCAGGACGTCCCTGGTGCGACCGCTGGTGGTGGTCGCTTTCGGGTTGACGACCAGGAGAGCGCGCATGTGCTCAGCCTACGGGTCGGTACGGACCTCCCGGCGGCTACCCTGCTGGAGTGACCGCAGAATCCTCCGCACCCGTACCCGCGCCCGGTGCCGGCCGTCCGACCGCCCTCACCGTGGGCGCCGCCATCACGGCCGTCGCGGGCGCCGCGCTGGCCGTCGTGGGCGTCTGGGACATGGTCGCCGCGCTGTCCGGCCAGTCCAAGCAGCTCGCCCTGAACGAGTTCGGCGGCCTGGTGATCGTGCTGCTCGGCGTACTGCCGCTGTTCGCCGCCCGGGCCCTGCTCCAGGGCCGCCGCTGGGGCCGCAGCCCGGCCGTGCTGACCAACTCGATCTGCCTGCCGGTGGCCTACTACATGTGGCAGAGCGGCGGCACGATGGCCGCCGTCGGGGTGGGCGTCGGCCTGCTCGGCCTGGTCGGCATCGGGGCTCTGCTCAGCCCGAAGTCGACGGCGGCCCTCTACGCTCCGCACGAGGGCTGAGCGCGGAGGGCCGCCGCCTTTCCGGTACCGCATCCGACCGACGGCCGCCACCAGGCGGCCGTCGGTCCTGCTTTTCCGGCCTACTCCTCCACCAGCAGCTTCTCCCGCAGCTGCGCGAGCGTCCGGGCGAGCAGCCGGGAGACGTGCATCTGGGAGATGCCCACCTCGGCGGCGATCTGGGACTGCGTCATGTTCCGGAAGAACCGCAGCACCAGGATCTTCTGCTCCCGGGGCGGCAGTTGGGCGAGCAGCGGCTTGAGCGACTCGCGGTACTCGACGCCCTCCAGGGCCTCGTCGGTGGCGCCGAGGGTGTCCGCGACGGCCGGCGACTCGTCGTCGTTGTCCGGCACGTCCAGCGACAGCGTGGAGTACGCGTTGGCGGACTCCAGCCCCTCCAGCACGTCCTCCTCGGAGATCCCGAGGTGCTCGGCCAGCTCGTGCACCGTGGGGGAGCGGCCGTGCCGCTGGGAGAGCTCGCTGGTCGCCGTGGTGAGCGACAGCCGCAGCTCCTGGAGCCGGCGCGGCACCCGGACCGCCCAGCCCTTGTCGCGGAAGTGCCGCTTGATCTCGCCGACGATGGTCGGCGTCGCGTAGGTGGAGAACTCGACCCCGCGCTCGTGGTCGAAGCGGTCCACCGACTTGATCAGCCCGATGGTGGCGACCTGGGTGAGGTCGTCCAGCGGCTCGCCCCGGTTGCGGAACCGCCGGGCCAGGTGCTCGACCAGCGGGATGTGCATCCGCACCAGCTGGTTGCGCAGCTCGACGCGCTCCGGGGAGCCGTCGGGCAGCGCGGACAGCCGGACGAACAGGGCCCGGGCCGCCTCGCGGTCCGGGGCACCGCTGCGCTGCGGACCCTGGGCGGGCACCGCGGCGCGCAGCGCCCGGGCCGCCTCGTCGGCGGCCCCGTCCTCCGGGCCGTCGCTGTCCGGACCCCCGTCCGGGCGGTCGGCCGGCGGGAGGTCCGCGGCCGACGGCACGGGCGGGGGCGACTGATCGGGCGACGACTCGGGCGTCGGCTCGGTCGGCTGGCTCATCCGGTGGGCGTCCTTCGGGTGCGCTTCGTCGTTGGCGGCGAGGCCGGGGACGCTCGCCTGGGTCGGTACGGCAGGGCCCGCCGTCGCGAGGCCGGTACGGTCCAGATCACTCACGGCCATTCCCCCGTTCCGTTCCGGGAGCACCGGGACCGCCGGTCCCGGTTCGTCTCGATGGTCGTACCGCCGGGTGGGGGCGGTACCGGGAGCCGTCCGTCCGGCCCGGTGGTGCCGGGCGGACGGCCCATGTCAGGTACTGCTGCCGCGCTGCCGCGGCCGACCTAGTGGGCGGCGGAGCCGCCGCGCTTCTTGTGCAGGCTGATCGACACGGTTTTGTCCTCGGCGACCGAGGACTCGACCTCGCCGGCCAGCGCGGAGAGCACCGTCCAGGCGAAGGTGTCGCGTTCGGGCGCCCGGCCGTCGGTGGTGGGCGCCGAGACGATCACCTTGAGGGAGTCGCCGACCAGGCGGAACTCGCAGCAGAGGACCGAGCCGGGCACGGCCTGCTGGAGCAGGATGGCGCAGGCCTCGTCGACCGCGATCCGCAGGTCCTCGATCTCGTCCAGGGTGAAGTCCAGCCGGGCCGCGAGGCCCGCCGTGGCTGTACGCAGGACCGAGAGATAGGCCCCGGCCGCGGGCAGCCGGACCTCCACGAAGTCCTGGACTCCGGGCTCGCCGTCGATCTGGGACACCCTCACCTCCTGGGTGACGCGCTGTGCTTCCGGGCCGGTGGCCGCGGCACTGTCTGTTGCTTGGCTCAACTGCTTCGCCCCAACTGTCCAGAGGGGTGGTGCGGTACGTACCGGTCATACCCCTCGTGGGTCGCCCGGACGCCGCCGTCCGCCCGAGACGTTACCGCGTTCGTGCCCCGGAGCGGGAGTCACTCATGGTAAGGCATCGCGACTCAGGGTGGCAGGGGTTCGACGAGGACCGTGTGCGCCCTCCGCGTACGCCTCCGCGCGCCCGGTCCGGGGCGCCGGTTCGGCGCGTGCGGCTCGGTGCGCGGCTCAGCGGGTTCCGGCGGCGGTGAGCGCCTCTCCGGTGAGGCGGTAGACGGTCCACCCGTCCATCGGCACCGCGCCGAGCGCCTTGTAGAAGTCGATCGAGGGCCGGTTCCAGTCCAGCACCGACCACTCGACCCGGGCGTAGCCGCGCTCGACGGCGATCCGGGCGAGTTCCAGCAGCAGCGCCTTGCCGTGGCCGCCGCCGCGGGCGGTCGGGTCGACGTAGAGGTCCTCCAGGTAGATCCCGTGGCTGCCGCGCCAGGTGGAGAAGTTGAGGAACCAGAGCGCGAAGCCGACCGGCTCGCCGGTGGTGTCGTCCTCCGCGATCAGGCCGAACACGGCCGGCTGCTCGCCGAACAGGGCGGCCCGCAGCTGCTCCTCGGTGGCGATCGCCTCGTGCGCGGCCTTCTCGTACTCGGCGAGTTCGTGGATCATGCGGTGGATCACGGGGACGTCGGCGGGGACTGCGGTGCGGATCATGCCTTCGAGCGTACTTGGGCCGCCACGTTGCCGTCCCGCCCCGTTGCCGTCCCGCGCCCGGGACGGTGTCGGTGCCCGGGACGGCCGGTGCCTCAGCGGGCCGGGACGGTCCGCAGGTAGGCCGCCAGCGCGGTGACCGCGGCCGGGTTGCGGGGGCTCTCGACCAGGTCGACGTAGTCCAGGACGAAGATCCGGTCGTTGCGGACGGCCGAGACGCCGGCCAGCGGCGGGAAGGACTTCAGGAACTGCCGCTTCGCCTCGGCGTCCGGGGTGCCGTAGTTGTTGATCACGATCACCTCGGGGTCGCGCTCGACCACGGTCTCCCAGCCGACGGTGGTCCAGGAGTCGGCGAGGTCCCCGGTCACGTTCCGCCCGCCGGCCTTGGTGATGATCTCCTCCGGGGCGGCGAACCGGCCGGAGGTGTAGGGCTTGTCCTCGCCGCTGTCGTACAGGAAGACGCCCGGGCGGTACGCGGGCTCGGGGACGGCCGCGATCTCCGCCTTGAACCCGGCGACCAGGCGGTCCGCCCGGTCCCGGACGTCGAAGATCTCGCCCAGGTTGGTGAGGTCGGTGTACAGCGCGTGCAGCGGGGACATCACCCCGCGCTCCGTGCCCTTGCCGCTGCGGCAGGACTCGGTGAGCACGTAGGAGCCGATGCCGAGGCCGGCCAGGGCCTGCGGGGTGACGCCCGAGCTCTCGTCGAAGCCGTAGTGCCAGCCGGCGAACACCAGGTCGGCCTTGGCCTCCAGCGCGATCTCCTTGGTGATCTGCTTCTTGGAGAGCCACGGGGCGCGCTGGTAGGCGTCCTTCCAGGCGACCTTGTCCACCTGGCCCTTGTCGTCCGGCATCACGTAGCCGGCCATCCGGTCCTCCAGCCCGAGCGCGAACATCAGCTCGGTGATGCCGACGTCGTTCGTCACCACGCGGGCGGGCTTCTGCTTGAAGGTGACCGGGGAGCCGCAGTTGTCGACGGTCACCGGGTAGTGGGCGGAGGTCGCGGCGCCGTCGCCGCGCGGGGCGATCTCGGCGCCGCAGCCGGTGAGGGCGAGGGCGAGCAGGGCGGCGGAGGCAACGGCCTTGGTGCGCATGGTGGGTCCTCGGGGCGGTGGGCGGTCGGTCGTACGAAGGTCGGTCGTACCGGGAGACGGTCCGGACCGGGGGATCGGACGGGTCGGGACGGGAGATCGGACGGGAGATCGGGCCGGAGATCCGCCGGGCCGGTCAGGGCAGGCGGTCGAACAGCAGCTGGACGGCGCCGGTGACCGGGTGCCGGACCGGTGTCGCCCGGACCTTGAACACCTCGGCCAGCAGTGCCGGTTCGAGCACCTCGGCGGGCGGCCCCGAGGCGACGATCCGCCCCTCCGCGAGCACGTACAGCAGATCGCAGTGCCCGGCGGCCAGATTGAGGTCGTGCAGCGCGGTGAGCACCGTCGTCCCGGCCTCCCGGACCAGCGCCAGCACCTCCAGCTGATGGGTGATGTCCAGGTGGTTGGTGGGTTCGTCGAGCACCAGCACCCGGGGCTCCTGGACCAGCGCGCGGGCGATCAGCACCCGCTGCTTCTCGCCCCCGGAGAGGCTCAGGAAGCCCCGGTCGGCCAGGTGCCCGGCACCGACCCGGCCCAGCGCGGTGGCGCAGTGCTCCTCGTCGGCGGCGGACGGCCCGGCCAGGGCGCCGCGCCGGTGCGGCAGCCGGCCCATGCCGACCACCTCGGCGACGGTGAAGTCGAACTCGGCGGAGTGCTCCTGCGGCAGCGCCGCCACCCGCCGGGCGGCCTCGCGGGGGGCGAGCCGGTGGATCTCCTCGCCGCCCAGCAGAACGGCCCCGGCGGCGGGCCGCAGCGCTCGGTAGACGCAGCGCAGCAGGGTGGACTTGCCGCTGCCGTTCGGGCCGACCAGGCCGACCACCTGGCCGGCGGCGGCGGTCAGGGTGACCTCGTGGACCAGCCGGACGCCGGCCAGCTCGACCGAGACCCGGTCGACGGCGAGGTCCAGGGCCCCGGTGCCGACGGCGCTCACCGGTTGCCCCCGAAGGCGTAGCCGCGACGGCGCATCAGCAGCAGGAAGCAGGGCACCCCGACGGCCGCGGTGACCACGCCGACGGGCAGTTCGGCGGGGGCCAGCAGGGTGCGCGAGACGATGTCCACCCAGACCAGCAGCAGGGCCCCGGCGAGCGGCGCGATCAGCAGCAGCCTGCGGTGGCCGGCGCCGACCAGCATCCGGGCCAGGTGCGGGACCATCAGTCCGACGAAGCCGATCGCCCCGCTGACCGCGACCACGGTGCCGGTGACGGCGGCGGTCACCACGAACAGCGCGCGCCGCAGCCGGTCCGGGTCCACGCCGAGCGAGGCGGCCGTCTCGTCGCCCATCGCCAGCGCGTCCAGCTGTCCGGCGGCGCGGGCCAGGTACGCCAGCCCGGCCAGCACGGTGACGGCGGCGATCGGCACCGAGCCCCAGGTGGCCCCGCCGAGGCTGCCGAGCAGCCACATCATGGCCGAGCGGGCGGCCTCGCCGCGGGCGGCGGCGAAGACCATCAGCGTGGTCACGGCGGAGAAGCCGTAGGACATCGCGGTGCCGGTCAGCACCAGGCGCAGCGGGGTGAGCCCGTGGGCGGTACGGGCCGTCAGATAGACCAGCACCATGGCCAGCAGGGCCGAGACGAAGGCGGAGGCGGAGAGCGCCCAGACGCCGAGCGAGGCGAAGGCGCCGAACATCAGCACGGCGTTGGCGCCGACCGAGGCCCCGGAGGAGATGCCGAGCACGAAGGGGTCGGCGAGCGCGTTGCGGACCATCGCCTGGACGGCGACCCCGGTGGCGGCGAGTCCGGCGCCGACCACGGCGGCCAGGACGGCGCGCGGCAGCCGGATCTCCCAGACGATGGCGTACGCGGCGGCCTCGTCGGCCTCCAGCCGACCGCCCGTCAGGCCGGCGCCCAGGAGCCGCAGGACCTGGCCCCAGCCGAGGCCGGCGGAGCCCACCGCGACGGCGCAGACCAGCGAGCCGAGCAGGGCGGCGGCGAGTGCGGCGGCCAGGGGGAGGGCGGGGATCCGCCGGGGGCCCGGTGGGGCCGCGGCGGTGGCCGGTGCGGCCGCGGTGGTGCTGCTCACTGGTGGCACGCCTTGCCTCGGGCCGGGTACGGCGAGGGGCGGCGCGTCCGGGCGCGGGTGTGCCGGGGCGCCATCCCCTCGCAGTCCGCGGCGAGTTGTCGGGAGGTCGGCGTCCCCGGGCGATCGGGCTCACGGCCCGGTGGGCCGCTTACCGTTGCGGGTCAGCGCCGGATTCGCACCGGCTTCCCCCGCGGGACGCCCTGGCAGCATAACAAGCACTCGCGGCGTACGACCCTTACTGTTCGAACGGTCGTGCCCGTCCGGCTCCGCACGTTCCCGTCCGGCCCCGAACGCGCGACCGCCCCCGTCCGGATCCGGACGGGGGCGGTCGCAAGGTGACCGGGCGGGGATCAGCCCTGCTTGGTCTCCCAGAAGATCTTGTCGACCTCGGCGATGAGGTCGAGCAGCGCCTGGCCGGTGGCCGGGTCGGTGGACGCCTTGGCGGCCGAGGCGGCCTTCAGGGTGTCGTTGATGAGCTGGTGCAGCTGCGGGTACTTCTCGAAGTGCGGGGCCTTGAAGTAGTCGCTCCACAGCACCGAGATGTGGTGCTTGACGGCTTCGGCGCGCTGCTCCTTGATGATGACCGCGCGGGCGCGGAAGTGCGCGTCCTCGTTGGCCTGGTACTTCTCCTGGGTGGCCTTCACCGACTCGGCCTCGATCCGGGCCTGGGCCGGGTCGTAGACACCGCAGGGCAGGTCGCAGTGGGCGTGGGCGGTGGCGCGAGGTGCAAACAGACGAGAGAACATGGGAGTCCTTCCTTAGATCGTCTTCCCGCGCCCGAGGTTACCTGCCGGACCGTCCGGTTTCCCGGCCGGGCGGTGTGCCTAGGGCAAAAGACGGAGCCGGAACCGGATCAATCCGGACATCGGCGGCCGGCGGCCGGTGCGGCAGACTGGTGTGCGACAGCGCGACAGCAGGACAGCGCGACAGCAGGACAGCAGGGCACGGCGGGAGCCGGACGGGACACGGCGGGACGCGAGCCGGGAGGAGGAGCCGTGGCACGGAGCACGGAACCGGAGGACGGTCCGCCGGGCGGCGGCGCGCCGTTCGGGCTGATCGACGTGGCGGGCGACTCGATGGTGCCGACGCTGCGCGACGGGGACCAGCTGCTGGTCCGCTACGGCGCACGGATCCGGCCCGGCGCGGTGGTGGTGTTCCGTCACCCGTTCCAGCAGAACCTGCTGGTGGTCAAGCGGGCCGACGGCCGCCGCCCCAAGGGCTGGTGGCTGCTCTCCGACAACCGGCCGGTGGACAGCGACAGCCGCAGCTACGGCGCGGTGCCGGACGAGCTGGTGCTCGGCCGGGTGCTGCTGCGGCTGCGACCGCGCCCGGCCTGGCTGGCGCCCGGGCGGCGGCTGGAACGGCTGCTGCTGGCCGCCCCGCTGGCGCGGGTGCCCGGGCTCGCCCGACGCCTCGGCGTCTGGATCCGGCCGGAGGAACTCCCGGTCCGGTAGGGCGTGTGTCCCGCTCCGCTAGAGCCCGGCCGCCGCGGCCTCCTGGGCCTCCAGGCGCTTGCGGGCCCGGTAGGCGGCGACATTGGCGCGGGTGGCGCAGCGGTCCGAGCAGTACCGGCGGGACCGGTTGGTCGAGGTGTCCAGGTAGGCGTTGCGGCAGGGCGCGGCCTGGCAGATGCCGAGCCGGTCGGCGCCCAGCTCGGTCAGGTGGACGGCCAGGCCCATGCAGGCGACGGCGCTGTAGTGGGCGGTGGCGGTCGGCGAGTTGTCGGCGAGGTGCAGGTGCCAGCGGGGCCGGCCGGCTTCGTCGAGGTGGTCGTGCCCGGAGACCAGCGGGCTGACCGGGAACTCCATCAGCAGGCTGTTCAGCAGGTCGACGCTGCGCACCTCCTCGCCCTCGGCAGCGGACTCGAAGACCCCGCGCAGCCGGGTGCGGACGGCCCGCAGCCGGGGCACGTCCGCTTCGTCGGCGAGGTCGCGGGCGCGCGAGGCGTCCGAGAACAGGGCGCGCACCCCGTCCACCGAGGTCAGCGAGTCGGTGCCGCGCTCGGGCTCCTCGGTGTTCACCAGCCGGACGGCCAGATCGGCGTACGAGGCGAGCTCCACGGTGGTCCTTCCAGAGATCGGTAACAGGCTGATTGCCTCCAGCCTATTACCCGCAGGGTGAAAGCGGGAAAAGCGCGGCGCCCGGCAGGTTTCGCCTGCCGGGCGCCGTCCGCGGGTGCGCTCGGAGCGCCCCGGATCAGAGCACCTTGGAGAGGAAGGCCCTGGTCCGCTCGTGCTGCGGATTGCCGAGGACCTCGCGGGGGCTGCCGGACTCGACCACCACACCGCCGTCCATGAACACCAGCGCGTCGCCGACCTCGCGGGCGAAGCCCATCTCGTGGGTGACCACGATCATGGTCATGCCCTCCTCGGCGAGCCCGCGCATGACGTCGAGGACCTCGCCGACCAGCTCGGGGTCGAGCGCCGAGGTCGGCTCGTCGAAGAGCATCAGCTTGGGCTTCATCGCGAGCGCCCGGGCGATCGCCACCCGCTGCTGCTGGCCGCCGGAGAGCTGGGAGGGGTAGTTCCCGCTCTTGTCGGCCAGGCCGACCCGCTCCAGCAGGGCCATCGAGCGCTCCCTGGCCTCGGACCTGGACTCGCGCTTGACCTGGACCGGCGCCTCCATCACGTTCTCCACCGCGGTCATGTGCGGGAAGAGGTTGAAGCGCTGGAACACCATGCCGATGTCCCGCCGCTTGAGCGCGACCTCGCGGTCCTTGAGCTCGTAGAGCCTGTCGCCCCGCTGCCGGTAGCCGACCATCTCGCCGTCCACCCAGAGGCGGCCGCCGTTGATCTTCTCCAGGTGGTTGATGCAGCGCAGGAAGGTGGACTTGCCGGAGCCGGACGGGCCGACCAGGCAGAACACCTCGCTCTGCTTGACCTCCAGGTCGATGCCCTTGAGCACCTCGACCAGGCCGTAGGACTTGCGGACGCCCTCGGACTTCACCATCGGGCCGCCGCCCGGGCCGCCACCCGGTTCGTCGGCGGGGGTCTTGGTCAGGTCGGTCATGCGTGGCCACCTCCCTCGAGTCCGGGGACCACGTCGTTCTTGGCCTTCGGGGTGGGCCTGCCGCCGATCAGCAGCCGCACCCGCTGGATCGGCGTGGGCGGCAGGGTCCGGTTCGCACCTCGAGCGTAGTGCCGCTCGATGTAGTACTGCCCCACGGTGAGGATCGAGGTCATGAGCAGGTAGTAGATGCTGACCGCGACCAGGACCGGGATGGTCTGGAAGGTCCGCGAGTAGATGTCGTGGCCGGCCGTGAACAGCTCGGCCAGCGAGATGACCTGGACCAGCGAGGTGGTCTTGAGCATCGAGATGGTCTCGTTGCCGGTCGGCGGGATGATCACCCGCATCGCCTGCGGGAGCACGATCCGGCGCAGCGTGGCCGAACGGCTCATGCCGAGCGCGTGGGCGGCCTCGGTCTGGCCCTCGTCGACGGACTGGATGCCGCCGCGGACGATCTCCGCCATGTACGCCGCCTCGTTGAGGCCGAGGCCCAGCAGGGCGGCGGTGAAGGTCGGGATCAGGGTGTTGGTCGACTCGGACCAGAACTCGGGCCCGAACGGGATGCCGATCGACAGGTTCGGCCACAGGGCGCCCAGGAAGTTCCAGAACACCAGCTGCACCAGCACGGGGGTGCCGCGGAAGATCCAGATGTAGAACCAGGCCGTCCCCGACAGCAGGGGGTTCGGCGAGAGCCGCATGATCGCGAGGAGCACGCCGCCGACCACGCCCATCAGCATGGACAGGGCGGTCAGTTCGAGCGTCACCCAGATTCCGTGGATGATCTGCTCGTTGGTGAGCGTGTCTCTGACGACGTCCCACTGGAACGCGGGGTTGAAGATGAGGGCGTGGAGCAGCATCGCCGCGAGAACGACGATGACTACTGCTCCGGCCCAGCGTCCGGGGTGGCGCACCGGGACGGCCTTGATGGTCTCAGGCCGTCCCGATTTCACCGCCCCCTGCTCGGAAGATTTCACCTTGGGGCCTCAGGGGGTGTGGTGGTGCGGAGGATCAGCTCTTGGCGGCGTTGATCTCGGACTTGTCGATCGCGCCGGCCTCGACGCCCCACTTCGCCAGGATCTGCTTGTAGGTGCCGTCGGCGATCAGCGACTGGACGGCGCCCTGGACGGCGGGGGAGAGCGGGGAGCCCTTGTCGACGACGACGCCGTAGGGCGCGCTGTCGTAGGTCTCGCCGAGCTTCTCCAGCTGGCCGTTGGTCTGCTTGATCGCGTAGTCGACGACCGGGGAGTCGGCCATCATCACCTGGTCGCGGCCGGAGACCAGCGCGGTGGTGACGTCGGTCTGGAGGGTGAACTTGTCACCGTCGTTGGGGATGGCCGGCTTGCCCGCCTTGGTGCACTCCGGGTTGCGGACGTCGGTGATCTCCTGGGCCTGGGTGGTGCCGGTCTGGACGGCGACCTTCTTGCCGCAGAGGTCCTTGGGGTCGATCTTGTCCGGGTTGCCCTTCTTGACCGCGACGGCGCTGCCCGCGGTGAAGTAGGTGACCATGTCGACGGTCTGCTCGCGCTCCTTGGTGTCGGTGAAGGAGCTCATGCCGAGCTGGTACTTCTTCGCCGTGATGCCCGGGATGATCGAGGTGAAGTCGGCGTTCTGCACATCGGCGGTCAGGCCGAGCTTCTTGGCGATCGCGTTGGCCAGGTCGACGTCGAGGCCGACGATGTTGCCCTTGTCGTCCTTGAACTCGTTGGGCGCGTAGGAGGCGTCGGCGGCGACGATCAGCTTGCCGGAGGACTTGATGTCGGCGGGCACGAGCCCGGCGAGCGCGGGGTCGGCGGACACGGCGGCGACGCTGACGCTGGGGTTGGCCGCACTGCTGCCGCCGCTGGAGGAGGACTTGCTGCTGCCGCAGGCGGTCAGCACGAGCGACGCGGACGCGAGCACCGCCGCTGAGGCGAGGAGGCGGGTGCGCTGGGTACGGGCGATCATGGGGGATCTCCTCCTGAGGGAGAGGTCGGACGGGCGTGCCACGGGGGAGCGACGCGCCGGAGCAGCGGCCGTACGGCGCTGTACGGCCGGGGCAGCGAGAACACACGCAGGGGTGGTGCCGGGTACTGCTCTCCGCCACCGTCCGCCGAGGTGGGCGTTGACCGAACCGCCTCGACCAGTGGCCGGCTCGATCCGAGATGGGGGGAATCCTGCCATCTGATGACGCTCGGGTGGCCCTCATTCAGATCAAAATCGGATAACGGGGGGCCGTGCCGTCCGCTATTCGGACTAATACCGTGTCCCTGTCACCCTGCGTATAAGTATGCAGATCTCCCTGCGGTCCGCCCGGAGGCCCGGCCGCGCACTCGCCCGATCGTGCGCCCGCCCCTCGGGGTCCGGACCCCCGGCCCGGACCCCGCCCGGACCCCCCAGGGTCCGGCCCCCGTCCGGACCCGGCTCAGATACCTCCGTTGACCACCGCGTTCTGGGCCGCGCCGGCGGCGACGTTCCACTTGGTGAGGATCTTGTCGTACTCGCCGCTGCGGATCAGCTGGTCGATCGCCTTGGCCAGGACGTCGCGCAGCTCGGTGTCCTCCTTGCGCAGCGCGATCCCGTACGGGTTGGACCGGGACTGCGCACCGGTCACCTCGAAGCGGTTGCCGCCGTCGGTGTTCTTCGCCGCGTAGGCGGCCACCGGGAAGTCGTTCAGGCCCGCCTGCGCCGCGCCGCCGGCGACCTCGGCCAGGGCCTTGGCGTCGCTGTCGAACTTGTGGACGGTGAGCGGCTTGTTGGCGCGGGTGCAGGCGGTCACCTGGCGGGCGACGATCTCGTCCTGGGTGGTGCCGCTCTGCACGGAGACGGTCCGGCCGCAGAGGTCGTCCAGGCCGTGGATGCCCTTGGGGTTGCCCTTCGGCACCACGATCGAGGTGCCGGCGATGAAGTAGTCCACGAAGTCCACCGCGAGGCCGGTCGACTTGCCGGCCTCGTCCACGCCGTCCCGGCGCTGGCGGATGTCGCTGAGCGCGGACATCGCGACGTCGTACTGCTTGTGGTGGAGGTTGGGTATGAGTTTGTCGAAGGGAGTGTCGACGTACTCGATCCGCAGGTCCAGGATCCGGCCGAGGGCCGCGGCGATCTCCGGGTCCAGGCCGTCGGGCTTGCCGTCGGTGCCCCGGAACTCCACCGGCGGGTAGTTGACGTCCATCCCGATCCGCAGCACCTTGCCCGACTGCTGGGCGCTCGGGACCTTCGCCCGGAGCTGCTGGAGCGGGTCCTCGGCGACCGTCTTGTCCCCGCCGCAGCCGGTCAGCAGAAGGGTTCCGGCGGTGGCGAGGGCGAGCGCGGCGGGGGCCCGGCGGGGGGACTGGGCACGGTGGTGCATCGGTTGCTCCTGAGGGAGGGAGGGGGAGGCGCCGCAGCATCGCGGAGGTGGACGCGAGATGGCGGAACAACGGATCCTCCCATCCCGACCTGCCGCGCCCGTGGGCGGGTGTGTCAGAATTCGGTACCGGGTGACCCCCGACGCTCGAACCGGACCGTCGGGCCGCAAACAGGCCCGGGGTGCACAGGAACGGAAGTCCAGAACGTCGACTCCGTATCCGGCGGCACCGGCCTCCATACCGTGTCCGTGTTCACTCCCGCGGGTGTGCGTACGTGTGCGCCACTGCCGCCGCCGGGGGCCGGTTCTCATGGTTCCTGGTGCCCACAGGTGGCCGTGAGGCGTACGACAACCATGTGACTTGGACGAAAAGGCATGGGTGCGATGCCCCCGTCCGACCTACGCTCGGCCCGGAAGCACAGCGCGGACCACACGCGGACAACTCCATAAACCCTCATTTCGAGGCGCTCGTCCGACGGCGGCGCCCCGACCCAGCCGTCCCCCGGGGGTGCTTCGGCGTTCCCGGGTTCCGCTGACCGGCCGCCGGTCACCGGATGCCGGGACCGGCCGGGTCGTCCGCCCCGTCGGCCGGGTGTCCTCGCTCGATCAATGACGAAGAGGTCATCGTGGCAGCGGAGATCATCCACAGCAGTACTCAGGACACCGACGATCCGGTCGACGCCGTGTTCGCGCTCCACCGCGGCGGCAAGATGGAGGTCAGGGCGACCGTGCCGGTGCGCGACGCGGACGACCTGTCCCTCGCCTACACCCCCGGTGTCGCCCGCGTCTGCACGGCCATCGCCGAGCAGCCCGAGCTCGTGAACGACTACACCTGGAAGGCCAACACGGTCGCCGTGGTCACCGACGGCACCGCCGTGCTGGGCCTCGGCGACATCGGCCCCGAGGCCTCGCTGCCCGTCATGGAGGGCAAGGCGATCCTGTTCAAGCAGTTCGGCGGCGTGGACGCCGTGCCGATCGCGCTCGCCTGCACCGACGTGGACGAGATCGTCGAGACCGTGGTCCGGCTGGCCCCGTCCTTCGGCGGCGTCAACCTGGAGGACATCTCCGCCCCGCGCTGCTTCGAGATCGAGCGCCGGCTCCAGGAGGCCCTCGACATCCCGATCTTCCACGACGACCAGCACGGCACCGCGATCGTCACCACCGCCGCGCTCTGGAACGCGGCCAAGGTGACCGGCCGCGAGATCGGCTCGCTGCGCGCCGTCATCTCCGGCGCCGGCGCGGCCGGCATCGCCATCGCCAAGATGCTGCTGGCGGCCGGCATCGGCGACGTGGCCGTGTGCGACCGCAAGGGCGTGGTGCACCAGGGCCGCGAGGACCTGACCGACGTCAAGGCGGAGATCGCCGGCCTGTCCAACCGGACCGGCCTCAAGGGCACCCTGGCCGACGCGATGGCCGGCGCCGACGTCTTCATCGGCGTCTCCGGCGGCACCGTGCCGGAGGAGGTCGTCGCGACCATGGCCGAGGGCGCGTTCGTCTTCGCCATGGCCAACCCGAACCCGGAGATCCACCCCGAGGTCGCGCACAAGTACGCCGCCGTGGTGGCCACCGGCCGCAGCGACTTCCCGAACCAGATCAACAACGTGCTGGCGTTCCCGGGCATCTTCGCCGGCGCGCTGCAGGTCCGGGCCACCCGGATCACCGAGGGCATGAAGCTGGCCGCCGCCAAGGCGCTGGCCGGCGTCGTGGCCGACGAGCTGACCCCGCAGAAGGTCATCCCCTCGCCGTTCGACGAGCGGGTCGCCCCGGCCGTCACCAAGGCCGTCGCCGAGGCCGCCCGGGCCGAGGGCGTCGCCCGCCGCTAGCCGGTACCAGTACCGGAACCCCGCCCGGGCCCGGGACACGCGTCACACTCACGCGTTGTTCCGGGCCCGGGGGCGTACTGGCTATCGTCCGGTGCATGTTTGCTGCCTATGCCGCACGAATCGACGCCGACGACCCGCTGAGCGGGCTGGAGTTGGGCGAACGCCCCGAACCCGTGGCCCGGCCGGGCTGGAGCGTGGTCACGGTCCGGGCCGCCAGCCTGAACCACCACGACCTCTGGTCGCTGCGCGGGGTCGGGCTGCCCGCCGAGAAGCTGCCGATGATCCTCGGCTGCGACGCCGCCGGCATCGACGAGCACGGCAACGAGGTGGTCCTGCACTCCGTGATCGGCCAGAGCGGGCACGGGGTCGGCCCGGACGAGCCGCGCTCGATCCTGACCGAGCGCTACCAGGGCACCTTCGCCCAGCAGGTGGCCGTCCCGACCTGGAACCTGCTGCCCAAGCCCGCCGGGCTCTCCTTCGAGGAGGCCGCCTGCCTGCCCACGGCCTGGCTGACGGCCTACCGGATGCTGTTCACCAACGCCGGGGTGAAGCCCGGCGACACCGTGCTGGTGCAGGGTGCCGGCGGCGGGGTGTCGACCGCGCTGGTGGTCCTCGGCAAGGCGGCCGGCCTGCGGGTCTGGGTCACCGGCCGGGACGGGGCCAAGCGGGACCGGGCGGTGGAGCTCGGCGCCGACGCGGCGTTCCCGAGCGGGGCCAGGCTGCCCGAGCGCGTGGACGCGGTGATGGAGACGGTCGGCGCCGCGACCTGGTCGCACTCGGTGAAGTCGCTGCGCCCGGGCGGCACGATCGTCATCTCCGGGGCCACCTCGGGCCCCAGCCCGGCCGCCGCCGAACTGAACCGGATCTTCTTCCTGGAGCTGCGGGTGGTCGGCTCGACCATGGGGACCAAGGAGGAGCTGGCCGGGCTGCTGTCGTTCTGCGCCACCACCGGGGTCCGGCCGGTGATCGACTCGGTGCTGCCGCTGGAGGGGGCGCCGGACGCGCTCGCCCGGCTGGCCAAGGGCGAGGTGTTCGGCAAGCTCGTCCTGACGCCGTGACGCCGTGACGCCGTGACGCCGTGACGCCGTGACGCCGTGAGCCCGTGAGCCCGTGAAGCCGGTGGGCCCGTGACGCGTCGGCGCCCGGCTCCCTGTGCGGGGAGCCGGGCGCCGGTTGCCGGCCGGGTCGGATCAGGAGCGGTCGAGCAGCCGCTTCAGCCGCTCGCCGGCGGTGCCGAGGACGGCGCGGGCCTCGGCCAGCCGGGCCGGGGTCACCCCGCCGTCCCTGGCCGCGTCGCGGACCTGGTCGCGGAAGCGGTCGAGCAGCCGCTCCAGCTCCCGGGCCGGATCGCCGGCCGGGTCGACAGCGGTCCACCCGGGCAGCTCGGCCGGAACGGCGTCGGCCGGCCCGTCCAGGTCGCTCCCGTCCAGGTCGTTCTTGTCCAGGTCGATCCGGGTGACGGTGACCCGCTCGGCGGCCGAGTCGACCTTCGACTCCCCGGGCTGTCCCCAGCGGGCCGCGTCGGCCAGCCCGGCCAGGCCCTTGGTCAGCTCGGAGAGCCCCTCGGCCAGCCCGGTCGACCAGTCGCCGCGCGCCGCGTGCTCGCGGACCTGCTGCTCCACCCGGCGCTTGAGCCGCAGCGCCTCCTGCTGGGCCGCGGTCCGGGCCGCCCGGGACTGCTCGCGCAGCCGGCGGGCCTCCTCCTCGGCGGCCTTCGCCTTGGCCTTGGCGGCCTTCTCCTGCTCCTTGGCGCGCTTCGCCTGCTCCTTGGCCTGCTGCTTGAAGGCGGCGAACTCCTCCTTGGCGCGCTGCCAGGCGGCCTGGTCGCCCCACGGCCCGGCCCAGGGGTTCCCGGCGTTCTCCCGGCCCTGCTCCCCGGAGTCCGGGGCGCCGCGCCCGGCCTGCTCGGCCGCCGCGCCCCAGAGCTGCTCGCGCAGGTCCTTGGCACTGTCCCGGACGTCCTCGCGGATCGCCCCGGCGAGCTGGGTCACCGAGTCGTGGATCTCCAGTTCGAGGTCGTCCAGCTCGCCCTGCCGGGTGGCGAGTTCGGCCCGCCCGGCGTCGGTGAGCCGGTAGACCTTGCGACCGCCCTCGGTGCTGTGGGCGACGAGCCCCTCCTGCTCCAGCTTGGCGAGCCGCGGGTAGACGGTGCCGGCCGAGGGCGCGTACAGGCCCTGGAAGCGCTCCTCCAGCAGGCGGATGACCTCGTAGCCGTGGCGCGGGGCCTCGTCGAGCAGCTTGAGCAGGTAGAGCCGGAGCCGACCGTGGCCGAAGACGGGGGTCATGTCAGGCCTCCTTGGTGAGGTCGGGGCCGGTGCCGGGGGCGTCGGACTTGGTGAGGTCGGGGGCCGGCAGCTCCCGGGCGGCCCGGGTGTCGTCCTCGGCCTCCGGCCGCTGGAGCACGGTGACCGCGCCGGAGACGGTGGTGACCGAGAGGCTGCCGCTGCCGTCACCGAGCTGGCCGGAGAGGCGCTTGGTGCCCCAGTTGCCGGTGACGGTGAGCTCCTCGAAGCCGGAGGAGAGGTCGCCGCTGGTGGTGCCGGCCTCGACCTTGGTGTCGGTCAGCGGGGGCAGCCGCACGCCGACCGCGCCGCTGACCGTGTTGACCTTGATCTGCGCGGAGGCGGCGGCCGCGAGGTCCAGGGTGACCGCGCCGGTGACGGCGTTGGCGCTCACCTTCTCGGCGGTGCCGGCGAGCACGGTGAGCCGGCCGGAGACGGTGTTCAGCCTCAGCTGCCCGGCCACCGACTGGGCGTCCACGTCGCCGGTGACGGTGTTGGCGTCGGTCCGCCCGGTCAGCCCGACCAGGGTGATGTCGGCGTTGGCGGTCTGCGTCGAGACGTGCTCGGTGAAGCCGGAGACCGTCGTCGTGGCGGAGACGGTGCCGACCTTGACCTCGGTGCCGGCCGGAACGGTCACGGTGACGGCGGCGGTCCGCTTGCGCTTGAAGGAGGAGAAGAAGCCCTTCACCGACTCGACCGACTTGAGCACGTCGCCGAACTCGTTCCAGCTGCTGAGGTCCTTGTACGTGACGGTGAGGACGCCGTCGACCAGGGTGACGTGCAGCGGCTCGCCCTTGAGCTCGGTGACCTCCAGCCGGGCGGGGCCCTCGGCGGCGACCACGTTGACGGTGCCGTCGATGGTCCGCACCTGGAGCGTCCGGACCGTCTCCTCGATGGTGATCCTGTCGGGTCCTTCGACCGTCCACTGGCTCATCTCTGCCGCCTCCCGTTGCTGTGACTCGCGATGTATCGCGTCCTCTTCCAAAGACGATATATCGCGTGACGGCGAAGTCAAGGGAGTCCGACCCCGAGGCCGACCCGGACCGGACCCCGAGACGTGCCCCTACGGGGAGCACGCGAGAGGGCCCGGAGGCGGTTGCCTCCGGGCCCTCACGACGACCGTTTCACCGGGTCACTCGTCGTCCTCGTCGTCGAGCCTGGCCAGCCAGGTGGCCAGCCGCTCGACCGGGACCTCGAAGTCCGGGTTGAGGTCGACGAACTCGCGCAGGCGCTCGGCCAGCCACTCGAAGGTGACCTCCTCGTCGCCGCGGCGGCTCGCCAGCTCCTCGATGCCTCGGTCGGTGAAATACACGGTTCGCTCCGGTCCGGTGGGGATTCGACCTGGTCAGGATAGACCGGGTCAGCTGGCGCGCCAGGTGCTCACGGTGAGCTTGACCGCGCCGGTGGTGACATCCGCGACCTCGACCACCGCGACGGCGATGTTGCGGGTGATCCGGTCCCGGATGCAGAGCAGGCGGCCCGGCGAGACCCGGTTGAAGGACAGGTCGGTGTCCGGCCGGGAGTCGATCGCGACGGCGCACTGGTCGGGGGTCACGGCCGACTCGGTGATCACCGCGAAGTCCGACTTGTTGTCGCCCGCGGTGACGAAGGAGTTGGCCTTGCTGCTGCTGCCGGTGGCGTTCAGGCCCAGGCCCCACTTGAGGTCGGTGCCGCGCGGCACCACCGTCCCCGCGTCCAGGTCGATCCGGTAGGAGTCGTAGTACGCGTCGGTGCCGGGGATGGACAGCGGCTTCTCCGCCAGCAGCGGGGAGTAGCCGGTCGGCCGGGCCGGTGCGGTCACGCCGGGACCGGACGAGGCCGACGGGGGCGCGGTCACCGCCCCGGCGGACGAGCCGGAGGACTTGGTCGTGGGCGAGGTGGCGGCGGCCGAGGGGGTGGTCGCGGGGGTGGTCGCGGCCGCCGAGGCGCTGCCCGCCGGCGGCGCGGCCGGCTGGGAGCTCCCCGAGGTCGAGCCGGACTGGTGGGCAGAGTTGTTCTTGTCGTCGTCCTTGCTGAACTTGGCCATCAGCGCGACCCCGCCGGCCGTGCCGCCGACCGCCATCACCAGGGCGACGGTCAGCAGGACCTTCCAGGAGACCCCGCCCCTGCTGCGGGCCTGCTCGGGTGCGGGCGCCGGGCTGTCGGTGACCACCGGGCCGGGCGGCGGGGTGTCGTAGGACGGCGGCTCCGGCCGCAGCGGGACGGTGGGCGGGGCGCCGAGCAGCGGGCCGGTGGGGGCCTCGCCGGTCGGCTGCGCGGCGCCGTACGCGCCCAGCGGCGGCGGGACGAAGCCGGGCGGCGGGGTGTCGGGCCGGGCGGGGCCGAAGCCGGGCGGCGGCGGGCCGAAGGACGGCGCGGTGGCCGCGTGGGTGGCGGGGGCCCCGGCCGGCGACGCCGGGACCGGTGGCGGAGTCAGCGGCGGAGTGAGCGGGGACGACCCGGTCGGCGGACCCGAGGGCAGCGGGGGCGCGGCGGGCAGCGGGGTGGGCGGCGTCTTCGGCAGGTCCGAGCGGCGGGTGATCTCGGTGTTGACCTGCCGGGGCAGCCAGTCGTCGGCGAAGCGCAGCTGGCCGCCGACGCTCGGGTGGTTGCGGGCGAGCTCGATGATCTCGGCCGGCCGGGGCCGGTCCTCCGGGGACTTCGCGAGGCAGCGCAGGACCAGCTCGCGCAGATCGGCCGGCACGGCGTCCAGGTCGGGCTGCTCGTGCACCACCCGGTAGAGCACGGCGGTGTCCGGGCCGTCGCCGAACGGCGCGCTGCCGGTGGCCACGTACGCGGCCAGCGCGCCGAGCGCGAACACGTCGGTCGCCGGGGTGACCGGGCGGCCCTGGGCCTGCTCCGGGGACATGAAGGCGGGCGAGCCGATCCGGTAGCCGGTGCCGGTGAGGGCGGTGGCGTCGGCGGCCCGGGCGATACCGAAGTCGATCACCCGCGGGCCGTCGCCGGCCACCAGCACATTGGCCGGCTTGAGGTCGCGGTGGACCACCTCGACGCTGTGGATGGCCTGCAGCGCCTCGGCGATGCCGCCCATCAGCAGCAGCACGGTGCGCACCGGCAGCGCGCCGTTCTCGCGGACCACCTGCTGCAGCGAGGGCCCGGGGACGTAGGCGGTGACCAGCCACGGCGCGTCCGAGTCCAGACCGCCGGAGTCGATCACCTGGGCGGTGTAGAGGCCGTGGATGCGCTGGGCGTTGGAGACCTCCTGGGCGAACCGGCGGCGGAACTCGCTGTCCTCGGCGAACTCCGGGCGGACCACCTTGAGCGCCACCGGCCGACCGCCGGGCGTGTAGGAGAGGTAGACGCGGCCCATGCCGCCGGCCCCGAGCCGGGCGAACAGCCGGTAGCCGCCCACCTCCCTGGGGTCGTCGGGGAGCAGCGGCTGGAAGACCGGCGGGAGGGGTGCGGCGGCGGCGTCCCGTGGCGTGTCGGCGGTCATGCGGTTTTGATCCCCCTGGGAGAGCGGTGAGGTCCACCGGGCTCCGCCGGTGGGCGCGACGACGGGCCCCCGGCCGACGGTCCGGCGAGGCTCAACCTATCGATCCGTCAGCCGGTCGCGCAGGTCGGTGCCGCTTTGGTTGCAGAGCTGGGACCTTCGCACACGGCGCGGCCACCGTCCGGCCACGGCCCGCCCGGGGCCGTCCCAGCCTCCGGGAAGCGCCGGGGCAGCGTCCGTCCCGCGCCAGGGAACGACGGCGGCCCCCCGTCTCCCCGGGATCCGGGGAGACGGGGGGCCGTTGCCGTGCTCGCGCGCGACGACCGGTGGGAACCGGTGCGTCAGATCGTGAAGATCTCCTCCAGCAGCGCCTGCTGCTCGGCGCCGTGACGCTTGGCCGAACCGACCGCGGGGGCCGAGGAGGCCGTGCGGGCGACGCGGCGCAGCCGCGGGCCGTCGGCGCTGCGGCCGATGACGACCTGCAGGTGGTCGACCAGGTTCATCGCGATGAACGGCCAGGCACCCTGGTTGGCCGGCTCCTCCTGCGCCCAGACGAACTGGACGTCGTTGCCGTACTTGGCCAGCTCCTCCTGGAGCTCGGCCACCGGCAGCGGGTAGAGCCGCTCGACCCGGACGATCGCGGTGTCGGTGACGCCGCGCTCGGTGCGGGCCGCCTCCACGTCGTAGTAGAACTTGCCGGCCGTGATGACGACCTTGCGGACGTTCGCCGGGTCGACGGTGGTGTCGCCGATGACCGGGCGGAACGAGCCGGACAGGAACTCCTCCGTGGCACTCGCCGCGGCCTTCAGACGCAGCATCGACTTCGGGGTGAAGACGACGAGCGGCTTGTGGTGCGGGTTGTGCGCCTGCCAGCGCAGCAGGTGGAAGTAGTTCGACGGCAGCGTCGGCATGGCGACCGTCATGTTGTTCTGCGCGCACAGCTGGAGGAAGCGCTCCGGGCGGGCGGACGAGTGGTCCGGGCCCTGGCCCTCGTAGCCGTGCGGCAGCAGCAGGGTGACGCCCGAGTGCTGGCCCCACTTCTGCTCGGCGGAGGCGATGTACTCGTCCACCACGGTCTGCGCGCCGTTGACGAAGTCGCCGAACTGCGCCTCCCACATGACCAGCGCGTTCGGGCGGGTCAGCGAGTAGCCGTACTCGAAGCCCATCGCCGCGTACTCGGACAGCAGGCTGTCGTACACGGTGTAGCGGGCCTGGTCCTCGGTGAGGTACTGCAGCGGGGTGTAGTCCTCGCCGGTGGCCCGGTCGATCAGGACGGCGTGCCGCTGGCCGAAGGTGCCGCGGCGGCTGTCCTGGCCGGCCAGGCGGACCGGGTGGCCCTCCATGAGCAGCGAGCCGATGGCGAGGGTCTCGCCCATCGCCCAGTCGATGGTGTTGTCCTCGACCGAGCCGGCGCGGCGCTGCAGCTGCGGCAGCAGTCGCGGGTGGACGGTCAGCCAGTCCGGCAGGTTGACCTGCGAGGCGGCGATCCGCTTGACCATCTCCTCGGAGATGCCGGTCCGGATGGTGACCGGGAAGTCGGCGACCGGCTTGCCGCTGATGGCGGCGGCCGGGGCCTGGGCGGCGTCGCGGACCTCGGCGAACACCTTCTCCAGCTGGCCCTGGAAGTCCTGGAGCGCCTGCTCCGCCTCTTCCATGGTGATGTCGCCGCGACCGATCAGGCCCTCGGTGTACAGCTTGCGCACCGAGCGCTTCTTGTCGATCAGGTCGTACATCAGCGGCTGGGTGAACGACGGGTTGTCGGCCTCGTTGTGACCGCGGCGGCGGTAGCAGATGAGGTCGATCACGACGTCCTTGTGGAACTCCTGGCGGAACTCGAAGGCGAGCCGCGCGACGCGGACCACGGCCTCCGGGTCGTCGCCGTTCACATGGAAGATCGGGGCCTCGATCATGCGGGCCACGTCGGTGCAGTACATCGAGGAGCGGCTGGACGCCGGGGCGGCGGTGAAGCCGACCTGGTTGTTCACCACGACGTGCACGGTGCCGCCGGTGCGGTAGCCGCGCAGCTGCGACATGTTCAGGGTCTCCGCGACGACGCCCTGGCCGGCGAAGGCCGCGTCGCCGTGGATCTGGATCGGCAGCACCGGGAAGGTCGTGCCGCCCTGGTCCAGGATGTCCTGCTTGGCGCGGGCGATGCCCTCGACGACCGGGTCCACGGCCTCCAGGTGGGAGGGGTTCGCGGCCAGCGAGACCTTGATGGTCTCGCCGTCCAGGCCGGTGAAGGTGCCCTCGGAGCCGAGGTGGTACTTCACGTCGCCGGAGCCGTGCATCGACTTCGGGTCGAGGTTGCCCTCGAACTCGCCGAAGATCTTGCCGTACGGCTTGCCGACGATGTTGGCCAGCACGTTGAGGCGGCCGCGGTGGGCCATGCCGATGACGGCCTCGTCCAGGCGGTGCTCGGCCGCCGAGTCGATGGTGGCGTCCAGCAGCGGGATGAGGGACTCGCCGCCCTCCAGCGAGAAACGCTTCTGCCCGACGTACTTGGTCTGCAGGAAGGTCTCGAAGGCCTCGGCCGAGTTCAGCCGGCGCAGTATGCGCAGCTGCTCCTCGCGCTCCGGCTTGGTGTACGGCTTCTCCAGGCGCTCCTGCAGCCACTTGCGCTGCTTCGGGTCCTGGATGTGCATGTACTCGATGCCGACCGTGCGGCAGTACGTGTTGCGCAGCAGGCCGAGGATGTCGCGGAGCTTCATCATCCGCTGGCCGCCGAAGCCGCCGACCGCGAACTCGCGCTCCAGGTCCCACAGGGTGAGGCCGTGGGTGGTGACGTCCAGGTCGGGGTGCTTGCGCTGCTTGTACTCCAGCGGGTCGGTGTCGGCCATGAGGTGGCCGCGGACCCGGTAGGAGTGGATCAGCTCGATGACGCGGGCGGTCTTGTTGACCTCGTCGTCGTGCGTGGTGGCGACGTCGGTGGCCCAGCGGACCGGCTCGTACGGGATCCGGAGGGACTCGAAGATCTCGTCGTAGAAGCCGTTCTGCCCCAGCAGCAGCTGGTGGATCGTGCGCAGGAACTCGCCGGACGCCGCGCCCTGGATGACGCGGTGGTCGTAGGTCGAGGTCAGCGTCATGATCTTGGAGACGCCGAGGCGGGCCAGGGTCTCCGGGGCGGAGCCCTGGAACTCGGCCGGGTACTCCATGGCGCCGACACCGACGATGGTGCCCTGGTTCTGCATCAGGCGCGGCACGGAGTGCACGGTGCCGATGCCGCCGGGGTTGGTCAGCGAGACCGTGACGCCGGTGAAGTCGTCCATGGTCAGCTTGTTGGCGCGGGCCCGGCGGACGATGTCCTCGTAGGCCTGCCAGAAGCCGAAGAAGTCGAGGGTCTCGGCCTTCTTGATGGCCGCGACGACGAGCTGGCGGTCGCCGTTCGGCTTGACCAGGTCGATGGCCAGGCCGAGGTTCACGTGCTCGGGCTTGACCAGGTAGGACTTGCCGTCCTCCACCTTGTAGCTGTGGTTCATGCCCGGGGAGGCCTTGACGGCCTGGACCAGGGCGTAACCGATCAGGTGGGTGAAGGAGACCTTGCCACCGCGGGCGCGCTGCAGGTGGTTGTTGATGACAATGCGGTTGTCGATCAGCAGCTTGGCCGGGACGGCGCGGACCGAGGTGGCGGTCGGCACCTCCAGCGACGCGTCCATGTTGGTGGCGACGGCCTTGGCCGGGCCGCGCAGCTGCACCAGCTCGGGGCCGGCGGTCGCGGCGGCCGGCGCGGGCGCCGGGGCGGCGGCCTTGGGCGCCGGGGGCGCGGCCGGGGCGGCGGCGAGCGGCGCGGGCGCCACGGGGGCCGCGGGAGCCGTCGGGGCCTGCTGCACCGGCGCGGGGGCGGCCGGGGCGGCGGGGGCCTGGACGGCCGGAGCGGCGGCGGGCGCGGGGGCGGCGGCGGGGGTCGGCGTCACGCCGACCTGGGTCGCGGCCTGGGTCACTGGGGTCACCTCGGTACCGGGCTTGTAGTCGGCGAAAAAGTCCCACCAGGCTCGGTCGACCGAGTTCGGGTCCTGGAGGTACTGCTGGTAGATCTCGTCGACGAGCCACTCATTGGGGCCGAAGCCAGTGGAGCTAGCCGAGCTGTTGGGGTGTTCGGGGGACTGTGGCGACACGGCGGCAACCGCCCTCTTCCGCTTCCTTTTGGGATGTTTGGACAGCGGGGATTAAGGCTACGCCTCCGATCAGTGATCGCGCAGTCCCCGGGGGGCAGGCGTCGCCCAGATCACAGTCCTGACCTGCGGTTTGGCTGGAAATGTGCGTTAGAAAGCCACATCGGCGGGGAACCGACTGCTTCCGATCGCCGCCCAAGCCGTGACAAATACGGACAAAAGCGGGCGTTGTTCCTCTTTGTGCACTGTGTCGGATCTGTGACATCCGTCCCGTGCCGGCGGTCCGTCCGCGTCGCGGGTCCGGGGCCGGACCCGCGACGCGGAGCGCGGTCAGCGCGGACCGGGCAGCCGGACCTCGATCCGGCAGCCGCGTGCGGCCTCGGCGACCTCGATCCGCCCGCCGTGCAGGTCCACCGCCCAGCGGGCGATGGCCAGGCCCAGGCCGGTCCCGCCGTCGGCGCCGGGCCCGGCCGCGGTCGCGGTGCCGCTGCGGCCGAACCGCTCGAAGACCCTGGCCCGGTCCGCCGCGGGGATGCCGGGACCCTCGTCCTCGACCTCCAGCAGCAGCGCCCCCGGTCCCTCGTCGGGCCGGGCCCGCACCGTCACGGTGCCGCCGGGCGGGGAGTGCTTGCAGGCGTTGTCGACCAGGTTGGCGACCACCTGGTGGAGCCGCTCGGTGTCGGCGACGCCGGTCAGCCCGGCCGGGCTGACCTCCAGGGCGAGCCGGACGTCGCCGCGGCGGGAGAAGGCCCCGCCGGCCGTGGCGCCGTCCACGGTGACCCCGCGCAGCACGCCGTCCAGGAACTCGCGCACCTCGAACGGGCGCGCGTCCAGGTCGACCACACCGCCGTCGATCTTGGAGAGGTCGAGCAGGTGGGTGACCAGTCGGCCGAGCCGCTCGGTCTGCTCCAGCGCGGCACCCAGGGTCGCCGGGTTGGGCTGGACGACGCCGTCGACCACGTTCTCCAGCACGGCCCGCAGCGCCGCGATCGGCGTGCGCAGCTCGTGCGAGACGTTGGCGACCAGCTCGCGCCGGTGCCGGTCGGAGGCCTCCAGGTCGGACGCCATCTGGTTGAAGGTCGTGGCGAGCTCGCCGATCTCGTCGCGCGAGTTCACCTCGACCCGGCGGCTGTAGTCGCCGGAGGCCATCGCGCGGGCGGCGGCGGTCATGTCGCGCAGCGGGGCGGTCAGCCCGTGCGCGAGGAACTGCATGAAGAGCAGCGAGGCGATCATCGAGAAGATCATGATGATCCGGATCTGGGTCTCGGACCGGATCGCCACGACCACCATGCCGGTGGCCAGGAAGACCGAGACGATCACCAGGAGGGCGAGTTTGCCCTTGATGGAGCGGACCGGGTCGAGCGGCCGGATGTCGGCCCAGACCCGTTTCGCGGCGCGTGCGGCCAGGGTGGGCGGCCGACTGCCGTCGATGTCCCCGTTGCGTTGCTGTGGAAAGGTCATTGGTCCCCTGTGGTCCCCCGCGTGGGTCCGCCGCACGGCGGTTCGGGACAACGGGCCCCCCGGCGGCCCGGTGTCCGAGGGTGGTGCCGCTACGAGAGCGGTGCCTCCAACGCGTACCCGACACCGTGCACGGTGCGGATCCAGCTGGCGCCGATCTTGCGGCGCAGCGCCTTGACGTGGCTGTCGACGGTGCGGGTGCCGGACGCGTCCGTCCAGTCCCAGACCTCGGCCAGCAGTTGCTCACGGGTGAGCACGGCGCGCGGCTGGGCGGCCAGGCAGGCGAGCAGGTCGAACTCGGTCGGCGTCAGGTGGACGTCGCCCGAGGCGAGCCGGACCCGGCGCTGCACGTGGTCGATCTCCAGCTCGCCGAAGCGCAGGCTGCCCAGCGCGGGCGTCCGGGCGGCCTGCTGGGCGCGCTCGACGCGGCGCAGCAGCACGTTGACCCGGGCGGCCAGTTCGCGCATGGAGAAGGGCTTGGTCATGTAGTCGTCGGCGCCGACGCCGAGGCCGACCAGCAGGTCCGTCTCGTCGTCCCGCGCGGTGAGCATCAGGACCGGTACCGGGCGCTGGGCCTGGATCCGGCGGCACACCTCCAGTCCGTCGAAGCCGGGCAGCATGATGTCGAGGACGACGAGGTCCGGCTGCCAGGTGTGGAAGCCGTCGACGGCGCCGGGGCCGTCGTGGGCCACCGCCACCTTGAAGCCCTCCGCGCCCAACCGGGCCGCGATCGACTCGGCGATCGTGGGCTCGTCCTCCACCACCAGCACTCTGCGCTGGCTGCTCACCGTGCCGCCGGTGTTCTGGTTGTCCTGCTGAATTTCTGTCACGGTCACGCCACCGCCCCCAGGGCTGCGGGCCGGCCACCTGTGGGGATGGCGAAGGCTCCGCTTCGTAGTCTTGTTCCGTCGTGGACTGTGCCGGGTCCGCCGTCCCGTCGCGTGCGGGGGTGGCGGCGAGGGCGTGGGCCGCTCTCCGTCTCCCGTACACCTCGCAGCGTACGGACCGCAGGTGATTCCCGGCAGGTGGACCGGACATTTCCGGCCCACGGACCGGTCGCTCGGACCGGCTTTCCGGCCCACCGGGAAGTGGGCACGGGCCGATACCTTACCCGGCGTTTTTTCACTCTGTAACGGTACGTATGCACATGAGTTGACACCAAGCCGCCGGTCAGGGCGGAAAGCGGCCCCGAAAGGGGTAGAAGGTCTGGACCAATGCGGGCCCGTACGGACCCCGGATCCTCACGGCGTTCTCCCAGCGGACTCCCAGCTCCCGGACGTACCGTGACCACGACAAATTCGTGAGGGGTGGGATTTCCGGTACGCGCCGGTACGTTGGGTACGCGCGGGTGACGGCTGCGGGCGTTGGAGCGGAGGCGGCATGACGGAGCGACAGGCGCCCGCCGGGTACGGCGGGCCGCCGTACGGGATGCTCCGGGCCGGTCTGCGGAGCGGCGCGGTCGACTGGATCCTGGCCCGGGTGCCGACCCTGCGCCGCAATCCCTTCGCCCTCGGCTATCTCGCCGTGGTCGGCGCCACCACCACTTTCGCCGGGCTGGCCGACCCGGAGCTCGTGCTCCGGCTCCAGGAGGCCTCCAGTTCGGACGGGCACAATCTTTTGCAGCACCCGCTGCGCGCGCTGCTGTTCAGCGGCTTCTGGGTGGCCGGACCGGTCTGGATGCCCTACCTCTGGGCCTTCGCCTTCACCGTCGCGCCGCTGGAGCGCCGGGTCGGCCCCGGCCGGGCGGCCGTGGTCTTCGCGGCCGGGCACGTCGCCGCCACCCTGCTCTCCCAGGGCGTGGTCGTCGCCGCGGTGGAGACCGGGCGGATGGAGCCGGCCGCCATGGACCACCTCGACATCGGTGTCAGCTACGGCGTGCTCGCCAGCCTCGGCGCGCTGGCCGGGCTGCTCCGGCCGGCGGGGCGCGTGGCCGTGCTCGCGCTGGCGGTGGCGCTGATCGCGGACCAGATCGCCGCCGAGCGGGACCTCGTCACCGGGATCGGCCATCCGGTGGCGCTGCTGGCCGGGGTGGCGCTGTGGCGGTGGCTGCGCCGCTGGGACGGCCACCGGCCGCGCCGCGCCCCCCGCCGTGCCCCGCTCGGGGTGCCCGCCGAGCTGTCGTCCCGGCCGGCCTCCGCGTCCGCGTCCGCGGTCCGCCGGGCCGCTCCCGGGCCCGCGTGGCCGGGCCGCTCCTGAGGCTGTGCGGGTGGGGGCCCCGGGCCCGCGTGGCCGGGGTCCGTCCGCCGGGACCGCTTCCCGGTCCGCCCGCCGGGCCTTTTTGACGGCCCCGCGCCGACCCGCGTCGACCCCGTTCCGTTCGCTCACGGCGAACAGACGGCGGGGAACATCCGGCGGCCGCCAAGCCTTAGTCAGGTCGGCTCAAGTTCACTGACTGGGGAGAGATCATGGCATCGACGTCCACACCGCTCACCCTGCCCGTGCTGCCGCTCGACGACGAGGTCGTCCTGCCGGGCATGGTCGTCCCGCTGGACCTGAAGGACGCCGAGGTCCGCGCCGCCGTCGAGGCCGCGCGCGCCGCGGCCACCGGCGGTGCCGGGAAGCCCCAGGTACTGCTGGTCCCGAGGGTGGACGGCTCCTACGCGGCGGCCGGCACCCTCGCCACCGTCGAGCAGGTCGGCCGGCTGGCGGACGGCGACCCGGCGGCGCTGGTCCGCGCGGTGCGCCGGGTGCGGATCGGCGTCGGCACCACCGGGCCCGGCGCCGCGCTCTGGGTGGAGACCACGCCGTTCCGCGAGTCCTCCGTGGGCACCCCGGTGGCCGGCCGGGCCGCCGAGCTGGTCAAGGAGTACAAGTCGCTCTCCACCCAGTGGCTGCGTCGCCGCGGCGCCTGGCAGATCGTCGACCGGGTGGCCGCGATCGAGGGCGTCGGCGAGCTCGCCGACAACATCGGCTACGCGCCCTTCGCCACCGCCGAGCAGAAGCTCAAGGTGCTGCTGGAGGCCGACCAGGTCGCGCGACTGGAGTACGCGCTCGGCCTGCTCCGCGACCACCTCGCCGAGGAGGAGGTCAACGACACCATCCGCAAGGACGTCGAGGAGGGCGTCGCCAAGCAGCAGAAGGAGTTCCTGCTCCGCCGCCAGCTGGAGGCCGTCCGCAAGGAGCTGGCCGAGCTGAACGGCGACCCGGCCGACGAGGAGGACGACTACCGCACCCGGGTCGAGGCCGCCGACCTCCCGGAGAAGGTCCGCGAGGCCGCCCTCAAGGAGGTCGACAAGCTGGAGCGGGCCAGCGACCAGTCGCCCGAGGGCTCCTGGATCCGCACCTGGCTGGACACCGTGCTGGAGCTGCCCTGGAACGAGCGGACCGAGGACAGCTACGACATCGCCGGCGCCCGCGCGGTGCTCGACGCCGACCACGCCGGCCTGGCCGACGTCAAGGACCGCATCGTCGAGTACCTGGCCGTCCGCAAGCGCCGGGCCGAGCAGGCCGCCGCGGGGCAGGGGCTCGCGGCGCAGCCGGACGGACCGGGCGAGCAGGACGGACCGGGCGAGGTCGCGCCCCCGAAGGGCGGCGGACGACGGGCGGGCGGCGCGGTGCTCGCGCTGGTCGGCCCGCCCGGCGTCGGCAAGACCTCGCTCGGCGAGTCGGTGGCCCGCGCCATGGGCCGCACCTTCGTCCGGGTCTCGCTCGGCGGCGTCCGGGACGAGGCCGAGATCCGCGGCCACCGGCGCACCTACGTCGGCGCGCTGCCCGGCCGGCTGGTCCGGGCGCTCAAGGAGGCCGGTTCGATGAACCCGGTCGTCCTGCTCGACGAGATCGACAAGGTCGGCTCCGACTACCGGGGCGACCCGGCCGCCGCCCTGCTGGAGGTGCTCGACCCGGCGCAGAACCACACCTTCCGGGACCACTACCTGGAGGTCGAGCTGGACCTCTCCGACGTGGTCTTCCTCGCCACCGCCAATGTGCTGGAGTCCATCCCCGAGCCGCTGCTCGACCGGATGGAGCTGGTCCGCCTGGACGGCTACACCGAGGACGAGAAGGTCGTCATCGCCCGCGACCACCTGCTCCCGCGCCAGCTGGAGCGGGCCGGTCTCAAGGACGAGGAGGTCGCGGTCGACGAGCCGGCGCTGCGGAAGCTGGCGGGCGAGTACACCCGCGAGGCCGGCGTCCGGAACCTCGAACGGGCGATCGCCCGGGTGCTGCGCAAGGTCGCCGCGCAGACCGAGCTGGGGGAGCGCGAGCTGCCCGCCGCGATCGGCGCGGAGCAGCTGCGGGCCCTGATCGGCCGGCCGCACCACGTGCCGGAGGCGGCCCAGGAGCCCGCCGAGCGCCGCACCGCGGTGCCCGGGGTGGCCACCGGCCTTGCGGTCACCGGGGCCGGCGGCGACGTCCTCTTCATCGAGGCCTCGCTCGCCGACGCCGAGACCGGCGGCACCGGGCTGACCCTGACCGGCCAGCTGGGCGACGTCATGAAGGAGTCCGCGCACATCGCGCTCTCCTACCTGCGCTCGCGCGGGGCCGAGCTGGAGCTGCCGGTCACCTCGCTGCGGGACCGGGGAGTGCACCTGCACATCCCGGCCGGCGCCGTCCCCAAGGACGGTCCGAGCGCCGGCATCACCATGACCACCGCGCTGGCCTCGCTGCTCTCCGGGCGCAAGGTGCGCGCCGACGTGGCGATGACCGGTGAGGTGTCGCTGACCGGGCGGGTGCTGCCGATCGGCGGGGTGAAGCAGAAGCTGCTCGCCGCCGACCGGGCCGGGGTCACCACGGTGATCATCCCCCGGCGGAACGAGGCCGACCTGGACGACGTCCCGGCCGAGGTGCTGGCGCGGCTCACCGTGCACCCGGTGGCCGACGTCCGGGAGGTGCTGCGGCTGGCCCTGGAGCCGGCCGAGGTGCTGGCCGCCGTCGCCTGACCCGGCCCGTCCGGTCACTTCTGCGGCCCCGCACGGAGCCCGGTTCGCCGGACGGGACGGGCTCCGTGCGCCGTGCCAGACTGCGAAGATGCCGTCCCTCACCCAGCGCGTCCTGGTCCGGGTACCGGGCCGGGTGCGACCGGCCCTGGTCCGGCACCGGCGGCTGGTGAAGTTCCTGCTGGTCGGCAGCGGCTGCTTCGCGCTGACGGTGCTGATCAACTACGCACTGCGGTTCACCGTCATGCCGAGCAAGCCGGTGCTGGCGCTCACCGTGGCGACCGTGGTCGGCACCGTCCTCTCCTACCTGCTCAACCGGCGGTGGTCCTTCCGCTCCTGCTGGCGCCGGCGCGAACCACTGCTGTTCGTCCTGGTGAGCGCCGTCGCCGTGGCGGTGAACGACCTGCCGCTGATCGCCTCGCGCTACCTGCTGAACCTGCGCGAGCCCTGGGTCAGCCCGTTCACCCAGGAGCTGGCCGACTTCCTGAGCGGGATGGTGCTGGGCACCTTCGTGGCGATGCTGTTCCGCTTCTGGGCCATGCAGCGCTGGGTCTTCACCCGGGTGGAGCAGACCTGAGCCCGGGGCGGGCCGGAGCACCCCGGGGCGGCCCGGGGCGGTTCGGCCTAGGCTCGGAAGGGCTCCCGGGCACCGGAAGCGCCCGGTTCGTCAGGGCAGGGAGCCTCGGCCGGAGCGGGTGAGGATGATGCGTGAGACGGATGGCGCCCCGACCGGGCCCGCGAGCCAGCAGGGGATGCGCCGGGCCAATCTGGCGCTGGTGCTCGGCGCGATCGCCCGCGCCCCGCGCTCGCGCGCCGAGGTGGCCGCCGGGACCGGACTGACCAGGGCCGCGGTCTCCTCGCTCGCCGAGGAGCTGATCGGGGCCGGACTGGTGGTCGAGGAGGGACCGGCCGCGCCCAGCGGCAAGGTCGGCCGCCCCGGCACCGCGCTCGGGCTCAACCCGGACGGCCCCGGCGGCCTCGGCGCCGAGATCGGGGTGGAGCATTTGGGCGCCTGCGTGGTCGACCTGCGCGGCGAGGTCCGCTCCTGGCAGCGCCAGGAGATCCGCAACCGGGGCCGGCGCCCCGCCGCCGTCATGGCCGACCTCGCCGAACTGGTCCGCCGGGCCGCCGCCGAGGCCGGACCGCGTCCGGCCGGGCTCGCCCTGGCCGTGCCCGGACTGGTCGGGATCGACGGAGCCCTGCTCCAGCGGGCCGCCAACCTGGGCTGGGAGGAGGTGCCGCTCGCCGCCGAGCTGCGGCTCGCGCTGCGCGCCGCCGGCGCCGGGGAGCTGGCCGAGCTGCCGCTGCGGGCCGACAACGAGGCCAACCTCGGCGGGCTCGCCGAACGCTGGCTCGGCGGTGGACCGGCCGACTTCCTGCACGTCTCCGCCGAGGCCGGGATCGGCTCGGCGATCGTGGTCGAGGGTCGCCTGCTGCGCGGCTCGCGCGGCTTCGCGGGCGAGCTGGGGCACGTCCCGGTGCGACCGGACGGCCCGCGCTGCGCCTGCGGGGCGCACGGGTGTCTGGAGCAGTACGCGGGGGAGGCTGCGGTGCTGCGCGCGGCCGGGCTGGAGGGCATCCGGGGCGACTGGGTGGCGCTGCTCGCCGAGCGGGCCGAGGCCGGGGACGAGGAGGTGCGGCGGGCGCTCGCCGGGGCCGGGGCCGCGCTGGGGATCGCCTCGGCGGGCGCGGTCAACCTGCTGGACCCGGCGGAGGTGGTGCTGGGCGGCGGCTACGCGCAGCTGGCGCCCTGGCTGCTGCCCGCGATGCGGGCCGAGCTGGCCGCCCGGGTGACCGTCCGGCCCTGGGCGGACGAGCGGCTGACGGTCTCCCGGCTGGGCCGCCGCGGCCCCCTGCTGGGAGCCGCGGCGGGTGTGGTGCGGTCGGTGCTCGCCGATCCGGGCCGGCTGGAGGCCTGAGGGCCTGACGGGCCTGACGGCCCGGAGCCCGGCGGCGGCGCGCACCGGGGCGGTCGGCCCTCGATCAGCCCTCGATCAGCTCGCGGCTGCGGTGCGAGGGCCGGCGCAGCACGGCGGCGAAGGTCACCGCGATCCCGGCCAGGGCCCAGGCCAGCAGGACGAGCAGCGGCCGGGTCAGCGCGGTGCCGTCGAAGTAGGCGATGGAGCGGGTCGCGTCGGTGCCCGCGCCGTTCGGGAACCAGGCCCCGATCGCCCGCCAGAACGGCGGCATCAGCGGCGGCGGGAAGACGCCGCCCGCGCTGGGGTTGCCGAGCACCACGAAGAGCAGCACCGCGACGCCGATGCCGATGATGTCGAACAGGCACTGCAGGGCCATGGTGAACGCGCCCACCGCGAAGACCACCAGCGCGCCGACGGCCGACATCGACCAGAACGGCCCGGGCAGCGCGTCCAGCACCGTCTGGACGATGATCGCGCCGCCGATGCCGGCCGCGACCGAGTAGACCGCCAGCGTGCCGAGGCGGATCAGTGCCCGGTCGGTGTTGGCGGGCTTGGCCCCGGCACTGACGCCGAGGATGGAGGCGACCAGGTAGCCGCCGACGCACCAGCCGATCACCAGGTAGAAGGAGGAGAGGCCGTTGGCGTCGCCCTTGGCGAGCGGCACCACGTCCTCGACCTTCACGGTGCGGCCCTGGGTCTTCTCCAGGCCGGTGACGATGCTCTCGGCGGCCCGGGCGGCCGACGGGCCGCGCGCGTTGGCGACCAGCAGCACGTCCTCGGTGGAGGCCGGGTTCACCACCAGCGCGGCGTAGACCTTCTGGTCCTTGATCTGCTCGGTGGCGGTCTCCGCGTCCGGCGCGGTGACGGCCTTCACGGCCTGGTCCGGGACCGACTCCAGGCCCTGGACGAACTTCGGGGCGACCTGCGGCGGGGCGACCACCGCGATCGACAGCTCGTGCGGGGCGGGGTGGTGCAGGGCACCCACGTACGAGGTGACGAAGCCGAGCTGGAGCAGCAGCACGCCGATGACCAGCATCGCGGCGCGCGGGGTGACCGCGCCCTTCAGCTCGGCGACGAAGCCCTTCCGCGGCTCCGGCGCCGATGCCCGCGCGGGTTCCTGCGTCGGTTCCTGGCCTGCCTGTTGCCCGGGGGCGGAGGTCATGCACATCTCCTTGTGTATCGGGGGAAACCGGATACTTAATAGCATGAACTAGTTTCCTCTGTGTTTCTCCCGCGCCGCAGCGGCCCGGGCCGGCTGCGGGATACTGGCGCGGTGAAGGTGCCGAACGAGGAGCACGACGAGCAACCCCTGCTGGCCGTGGAGCGCGAGGTCGGGGTGCTGTTCCGGCGCGGCCGGGCCCGGGTGGCGGAGCTGTCCCGGCGGGTCCATCCGCAGCTGGAGGGCATGGCGTACAGCCTGCTGGGCCATGTCGAGCAGGCCGGGCCGGTGCGGGTGACCGACGTCGGCGTGCACTTCGCGGTCGGCAAGGCGACCATCAGCCGGCAGATCCGGGCGCTGGAGGAGCTGGGCCTGCTGGCCCGGGAGGCGGATCCGCTGGACCGGCGTTCGGCGCTGGTGTCGCTCACCGAGGACGGCCGGCGGCGGTTCCTCGCGGCCCGGGACGCGCGGATGGACCGGGTGCGGGAGCTGATGGCCGGCTGGTCGGAGGAGGACGTGGTGCGCTTCGCCGAGCTGCTGCACCGCTTCAACGACGTGGTGGGCGAGGCGGCCGTGCCGAGCGCCTGAACGTCCGAGTGGTCTGCCGGGAGCCCGGGCCGTGGGTCGGTCCGGGCTTTACTTGTTCTTGAAGAATGTTGCCCAAGTCAACCATCTCGGCCTATGGTTGCGTCAGGCAACTATCCCGAAGGACCTTGATGACCGCCACCGCCACCCCGACTGCCTCGACCGGAGCCGCCGCCGCCACCGACCAACCGATGACGCACCGGCAGGTGATGGAGGCGCTCTCCGGCCTGCTGCTCGGCCTCTTCGTCGCCGTGCTCTCGTCGACCGTCGTCTCCAACGCGCTTCCCCGGATCCTCACCGATCTGCACGGCGGACAGTCCGCCTACACCTGGGTGATCACCGCGACCCTGCTCACCCTCACCGCCTCCACCCCGATCTGGGGCAAGCTCTCCGACCTCGCCAGCAAGAAGCTGCTGCTGCAGATCGCGCTGGTCATCTACATCGCCTCCTCGGCCCTGGCCGGCTTCTCCCAGAACACCGGCCAGCTGATCGCCTGCCGCGCCCTCCAGGGCATCGGCGCCGGCGGCGTCACCGCGCTCGCCCAGATCTGCCTGGCCGCGATGGTCCCGCCGCGCGAGCGCGGCCGGTACAGCGGCTACTTCGGCGCCGTCTTCGCCCTCGCCACCATCGGCGGCCCGCTGATCGGCGGCGTCATCGTGGACACCTCCTGGCTCGGCTGGCGCTGGTGCTTCTACGTCGGCATCCCGTTCGCGCTGGCCGCCATCCTGGTGCTGCAGCGGACCCTGAAGCTGCCCGTGGTCCGGCGCAAGGTGCGGATCGACTACCTGGGCGCGCTGGTGATCACGGGTGCGGTCAGCCTGCTGATGATCTGGATCACCCTGGCCGGCAAGAACTACGCCTGGCTCTCCTGGCAGACCGCGGCCATGGTCGGCGGCGGACTGCTGCTCGGCGCCCTCGCCGTCGTGGTCGAGCGCCGCGCCGCCGAGCCGATCATCCCGCCGCACCTGTTCCGGCACCGGACGGTCACCCTGTCCGCGCTGGCCAGCGTCCTGGTCGGGATCGGGATGTACGGCGCCACCACGTTCCTCAGCCAGTACTTCCAGCTCGCCCGGGACAAGTCGCCGACGGTGGCCGGCCTGATGACCCTGCCGATGATCCTCGGCCTGGCCGTCTCGTCCACCGTGGCCGGACGGCTGATCACCAAGTACGGCAAGTGGAAGGCCTACCTGGTCGCCGGCACCGCGCTGCTCGCCGTCGGCTTCGCCCTGCTCGGCACCGCCCGGGCCGACACGGCCTACGGCCTGCTCTCGGTCTACATGGCGATCACCGGCGTCGGCCTCGGCCTCACCATGCAGAACCTCGTCCTCGCCGTGCAGAACACCGTGCCGCGCGCCGAGCTCGGCGCGGCCAGCTCGGTGGTCACCTTCTTCCGCACCATGGGCGGCGCGATGGGCGTCTCCGCGCTCGGCGCGCTGATGAACAACCGGGTCGGCCACTACCTCGCCGAGAACCTGGCCGCCGCGCACGTCCCGGCCTCCGGCGGCGCGCTCGGCGGCGGCATCCCGGACCTGCACAAGCTGCCCGCGCCGCTGGTGCCGCTGGTCACCGACGCCTTCGGGCACGGGGTCGGGGTGGTGTTCCTGGTCGCGGCGCCGTTCGCGCTGCTGGCCTTCGTCACGGTGCTGTTCATCCGGGAGACGGTGCTGCGGACCGCTCAGGACTGATTCGCCCGGGGCCGGTCCGCCGGGGGCTCCGTTCGACCGGACGCCCGCCCGCTTGCCGGGCGGGCGTCCGGCGTTGGATGCCCTGTGCGGGTCGTGCGGTGCCCGGGTCGTGCGCGGCTTCGGGCGTTCGGGCGTTCGGGCGTCCGGGTCGGGAACGGGAACGGAGGGCCGGGACGGGTCCGGCGGATGTCGGCCGGGGGGACGGGTACGGAGAACGGCCGGAGGGCCGGGAGTGGTGGTCCACTCCCGGCCCTCCGGCCGTTCGGTGCTGTGCGGCTACTTGCCCGCGATCAGCGACAGCCCGTACAGGACGGCCGC
This sequence comes from Kitasatospora purpeofusca, assembly GCF_036010405.1. Taxonomy (NCBI): domain Bacteria; kingdom Bacillati; phylum Actinomycetota; class Actinomycetes; order Kitasatosporales; family Streptomycetaceae; genus Kitasatospora; species Kitasatospora purpeofusca. Next base: position 6,048,051 of record NZ_CP108561.1, read on the forward strand.
GCCGCAGACGGCGAAGCAGGTGTAGGCGCCGGCCAGGGCCAGTCGGCCGCCGTTCGCCGGGGCGCCCGGTCCGGCCGCCTCGCGCTGCGCGGTGAGCGAGGCCTCGCGGCGGGACAGGGCCAGGATGCCGAGGGCGAAGACGGCGACGACGGCGACGGTGATGCCGAAGCTGACACCTGCGGTCTGGGCCAGGGCGTTCCACTTGATGTGCATGGTGTTTCGAGCTCCTCAGCCGGCGGCGGTCAGGCCGCGACCGTGGTCGAGGCGGGGGTCGGGGTGGCGGACGCGGCCGGGCCGACCTCGACCGGGGTGACGTCGGTGACGTCGTCGGCGGTGACGTTGTCCGCCCCGACCGGCTGGCGGCGGGAGATGACCCACATCGCGCCCGAGCCGGCCACGAGGGCGACGCCGACCAGCGCCACGCCCCAGTTGCCCTGCTCGGCGAGGAAGGCCGCGAGTCCGCCCACGGTGGCGGCGGCGGGCAGGGTCAGGCCCCAGGTGTAGACCATGCGGCGGACCAGGCCCCAGCGCAGCTCGGCCTTCGGGCCGCCGAGGCCGGCGCCCATGATGCCGCCGGAGCAGACCTGGGTGGTGGAGAGGCCGAAGCCCATGTGCGAGGAGGTCAGGATGACCGTCGCGGCGGCCGACTCGGAGGCGAAGCCCTGGCGCGGGGTGATGTCCGCGAGGCCCTTGCCCATCGAGCGGATGATCCGCCAGCCGCCCATGTAGGTGCCGACCGCGATCGCGGCGCCGGCCGAGACGATGACCCAGGTGGGGGGCAGCGCGCCCTTCGGCAGGGCGCCGACCGAGACCAGGGTCAGGGTGATGATGCCCATCGTCTTCTGGGCGTCGTTGGTGCCGTGCGCCAGCGAGATCAGCGAGGAGGAGAAGATCTGGCCGGTGCGGAAGCCCTTGCCGACGGTCTCGCCGTTGCTCTTGCGGGTGATCGCGAAGGCGAGCTTGGTGGCGCCCCAGGCGGCCAGGCCGGCCACCAGCGGGGAGGCGACGGCCGGGATGAGGATCTTGCTGACGACGGTGTCGAAGTTGACACCGTTGGCGCCGACGCCGACCACGGTGGCGCCGATCAGGCCGCCGTAGAGCGCGTGCGAGGAACTCGACGGCAGACCGCGCAGCCAGGTCAGCAGGTTCCAGAGGATCGCGCCGGCCAGTGCGGCGAAGATGATCTCCGGATGGATGCCGGCCTTCTCGTTGACGATGCCGCCCGAGATGGTGGTGGCGACCTTCACGGAGAGGAACGCACCCGCGAAGTTGAGGACGGCCGCGATGGTGACCGCGACCTTCGGCCTGAGGGCTCCCGTGGCGATGGAGGTGGCCATCGCGTTGGCGGTGTCGTGGAACCCGTTGGTGAAGTCGAAGGCGAGCGCCGTGATGATCACAACGGCCACCAGGAACGAGATGTGTTCCATACCCAAACAATCGTCGTAGTTGTCGCACAGACGTCGGCGTTGTTCGCGACGGTAGGGATCCCGGATGAACGGAAGGTGAACAGGCATCGGAATCGTGGTTCCGATGGTGACTTGGGGGTGTCCGGGACCTTTCCAGGGGGTGCTGGCCACCGCGCTGAGCTGGACATTAGTGGAGATCTGCCCGGTTCGCCCCCTTTTGCTGAGAGCTGTCTCACAGCGCGGTGAAAAATTCATCGAGCCGTACGGGTGCGGTCTGTTTCCGGTGAGTAACCCATGGCAGGATCGGCGGAGGTCCGGGGACCCCGGAGCGTGGGCTTAGGGGAGGACAGGACCTATGGGCGGCGGGGTACGACGAGCGGAACCGACGGGCGGACGAGCGGCGGGCAACCGCGGCGGCGGACGGCCGGCCTGGGTGCGGGCCGCACTGCGCTGCGGGGCCGTGCTCGCGGCCGCCGCGCTCGCGCTGCCGCTGGCCGCCGGCGCGGCCTGGGCCGACCCGGCCCGGCCCACCCCCGGCGCCACCGCGCCCGGCGCGCCCGTGACCGACCCCGGCGGTGACCCGCTCGCCGCCGCCAAGGCCACCCTCGGCCCGCTGCTGGAGCAGCTGCAGACGCTCTACCAGGGTGCCGAGGCCGCCACCGAGCAGTACAACGCGGCCGTCGCCAAGGTCACCGAGCAGCAGGCCTCGCTCACCGAGCTCAAGACCAAGCTGGACCGCCAGGAGAAGCAGGTCGACGCCGGTACCGACATCGCCGCCCAGCTCGCCGCCGCCCAGTACCGCAACGGCTCCGCCTCCGCCTACGCCGAGCTGCTGCTCTCCAAGGACCCGTACGAGGCCGTCACCATCGCCGAGCTGCTCGCCACCGCCAGCCGCTCGCAGAACGAGTTCCTCGCCAAGCTGACCTCCGACCGCGACGCGCTGGGCGTGCTGCGGAAGCAGAACGAGGAGGCGCTCGGCACCTCGCAGACCCTGGTCACCCAGCAGGACGCCGCCAAGGCCAAGGTCGCCGCCGACCTCGCCGCCGTCGAGCAGCTGGTCTCCTCGCTCACCGGGGCGCAGCGTTCCGAACTGGAGCAGGTCGAGAAGGCGAAGGCCGACGAGGCCCAGCTCGCCCTGCTCGCCTCCGGGGTGCTCGGCCAGGGCGAGCGCACGCCGTCGCTTGCCGGGCGGGCCGCCGTCGCCTTCGCGCTCGCCCAGCTGGGCAAGCCGTACGTGTGGGGCGGCGCCGGGCCGGACGTCTTCGACTGCTCCGGGCTCACCTCGCAGGCGTGGCTGCACGCCGGCAAGCCGATCCCGCGCACCAGCCAGGAGCAGTGGGCGCAGCTCCAGCACATCCCGCTGAACCAGATGCGGCCCGGCGACCTCGTCATCTACTTCGAGGGCGCCACGCACGTCGCGATGTACATCGGCGGCGGGCTGGTCGTGCACGCGCCGAGGCCGGGTTCGTACGTCAAGGTCGGGCCGATCGGGGCCAACCCGGTCCTCGGCGCCGTCCGGCCGGACCCGAGCGGTGCCGCCGACGAGGCGGGCGGCTCCTGGAAGGTGCCGGACCTGCCGGCCGGCTGGGACGCGGTCACCCCGATCGCGTCCAGCCCGTTGAACCAGCCGCCGGTGCCCGAGGGCACCGTGGTGCCGCCGGTCGTGCCCGCCCTCCCGGGTACGCCGACCGCGCCGGTCACCACCCCGGGCACGCCGGTGACTCCGGGCACGCCCGACCCGACCAACCCGGGTACTTCGACGGGGACGCCGACCGGCACCCCGACGGGGACGCCGACCGGGGTCCCGACCGACCCGGGCACCGGCACGCCGACGACCGCGCCGACCGGCACGCCCACGGGTACCCCGACCGGCACGCCGACTGGCACGCCGACCGGCACCCCGACGGGGACGCCCACGGGAACGCCGACCGGCACCCCGACCGGGACGCCCACCGAGACGCCGACGGGCACCCCGACCTCGACCCCGACCGGCACCGGCTCGCCCACCGCCTCGGGTTCTGCGGCGGCCACCGCCTCCGGCACCGCTTCGGCCTCCGGAACCGCGTCGGGCATCCTCCCGCCCAACCAGCACTGACCCCAGCACGGACCACGGCGGAGGCCGGGCTTCGAGACCCTCTCGAAGCCCGGCCTCCGCCGTTGTCCGGGGGCAGCCGTTCCGACCTCGGCCAGCCGCTCGCCGACGCCGTTCGTCCTGGTGATGAGCAGGCGGAGCAGGAAGTCGGCGGGGCTGACTTCCTGTTTCTGGGGCACGCCGTGAGAGCCGTTTCCGGTGGCTCCTTGCTCCACGCAAGGAGCCACCGGGACCGAACCGTGCCACCGGGGGAGTGGGAAGTCGGCGCGGCCGACTTCCCACTCCTGGGGCTTCTTGGGCGGCTCCCTTGCTGCTCGCACGGGAGCCACCGGAACTGGGCGGTGCTGTTGGTGGGGTGGGAAGTCGGTGGGGCCGACTTCCCACTCCGGGGTGGTTACTGGGGTATGCGGGTGTGGGGTTGCTGGTCGGTCTGGTGGGCGGTCCAGGTGTGTTCGGTGGTGCCGTCGGGGAGGGTGTGGGGTTCCCAGTGGCCGTGGCGGGTGATCGGGGGTGGGGGCGGGCCGATCTTGAGGGCGGTGAGGACGCCGGTGATCACGGTGGTGATGGCGAGGGCGAGGAGGACGGCGAAGGCGGCGCCGACGAGGAAGCGGCTCACCCCGGGGCCGCTTCGCGGAGCAGGGTGAGGAGGTTGAGGAGGGTGGAGACGGGGGCGTCGCCGAAGTCGACGAGGAGGCGGCCGTCGATGGTGGGCTCCGCCACGGTGATGGAGCCCCAGCGGAGGCCGAGGGGTCTGCCGCGTTCGTGGAGTTCGCGGAGGAGTGCGGTGACCTCGGGTTCGGTGTAGGTGCGCAGGTAGGGGTCGTGGGGATCGACGGGGGCGTTCACGCGGCGAAGTCCAGTTCGAACCAGACGACCTTGCCGGTCTTGGTGGGGTCGACACCGAGGCGGTGGGTGAGGGCGCGCACGAGGTGGAGGCCGCGCCCGGACACCGCGTAGGGGTCGGCGGAGATGCGGGGTTCGGGGAGGTCGGGGCAGTCGTCGCAGACCGCGACGCGCAGCGTGGTCGGCCGGAGGCAGACCAGGACGGCAGGGGCGGGGCAGCGGCCGTGCTGCCAGGCATTGACGAACAGTTCCTGGAAGGCGAGTTCGGCGTCGGCGATGGCGTCCGGCCGCCAGCCGGCGGTGTGGAGGACGGAGCGGAGTTCGGCCCGGACGGCGGAGCAGTCGGGCGGGTTGCAGGCACGCATGGCGAACCTCCAAGGGGAGGGGCAGGGAGGGAGGAAACGTCGACGGATGCGCCACCGTGAACGAGGCCGAGTCCGGACCCGGCTGCTCTGCGGTGCAAAAGGGCAGCATGCGCCTACTGCCCGGATGAACAGGCGTTACTGACGATCCGTCGGATCGCTGTGACATTGACCATAGCGCACTGGCTCTTAAAGTTAATCCCGGTGTCGGAAGTTCCCTCTCAAGTGGGATGATCCACAGCGCAGGGCTGCCGGGCGGCACCCCAGTGGCTCTCGTCGCGGACCGCACGGCACACTTGCGGGGGACCCGCCTGAGAGGACGTCATGGCTCTTCGTCAGAAGCCGACCCTTCGCCAACGCCGCCTTGGTGCTGAGCTTCGGAGGATGAGAGAGGCATCGGGCCTCGGCGGTAGTCAACTCGCACGCCTGCTCGGGGTGACCCCGGCCTTGGTAACTCAGATGGAGAACGGGAAGTCGGCCGTCAGTGCGGAGCGGCTTCGAGAGATCGCAGCCGCCAGCATGTGCGCTAATGAGTCCCTGGTCAGTGCGCTCGCCGACATGATCAGCCAGCCGGACGCCGGCTGGTGGGAGGCGTACGGCGACGGCCTGCCGACTGATCTGCTGGACGTGGCTGCGATCGAGGGGCACGCCCGGAGGATCTCCACCTACTCGATCACTTTTCTTCCTGGACTGCTCCAAACATCGGCGTACGCGGCATCGGTTTTCGCTCGTGCTGTTCCGCCGCTGCCGTCGGCCGATGTCGAGCGCAGGATGGCTTTTCGGTTGCAGCGGCAGAAGGCCGTTCGAGCGGGCGGGACGCCCTATGTGGCGTTCATCCACGAGGCTGCATTGCGTATGCAGTTCAGTGGGCCAAAGGTGCTTGCGGACCAGCTCGAAGCCCTCATTAGTGGTTCGGAGGGTCCAGGAGTCTCCATCCGGGTCGTGCCGTTCAATGTCGAAGCACTACCGGGGCCGAGCGAAAACTTCGTCTATACCGAGGGTCCGGTCCCCGAGCTGGATACCGTGCAGATCGACATCAGTTTCGGTTGTCCGCTCTTCGATACCCCTTCCGACCTGTCGAACTATCGTGAGGTGCTTGTCAGCGTGGCTGCGGTAGCTCTGTCGGAGGCGGAGTCGCGAGACTTCATCCGTTCCGTCAAGAGTGAGGTAGAGCGCAAGCATGGGTAGCCCCATATGGCAGAAGTCCAGCTACTCGGGTTCGAGTAACGCGTGTGTCGAGGTTCGCGTGGTGGACGGACTGGTCGAACTACGTGAGTCTGATGATCCTGGAGCGGTCCTCGGTGCAGATCCCGCGGCCTTCGCCAGCCTGCTCAAATCGATCAAGGCTGGAGTATTTGACCGGCACTTGTGATCTCGCTGGCCCCTCGCTCGGGCCGAGCGAGGGGCCGCAGGATCCGGGTCACTGAGGTCTTTCGGAGTGGCCACTGATCGGGTGACGGGCCAGCGTCCCGTTGGACACGAGGCTCCCGTGCCGTTGAGAGACGAGCTCGACGTCCCAATTCATCAGCGCAGGTGGCGTCAACCGAGCCTTGTCAACGGAACGAGCACCGGTCGAACGAAGCATCGCGCGACTCGAGTCCTGGCAGGTCCTCCGCCGGGCCCGCTGCAGCCCCGACCGGATGACCGTCATCGCCGCAGCCGTCCTCACGCCTGGCAATGGCCGTCATCCAGTTGAGGACCGTCTCACGACCAGACAAGCCGGCCTTCGGTGAACCGACAGACCGGGGAGCTTCCATCAGCGATCCTCGTCAGCGTCTCCGCCACGGAGTCGAAGTACTGGGCCATCGACTCGTACTCGCCCGTGACCGTGATCTCACCCACGAACCAGCTGCCGACGCGGCCGTCCCGCACATCGATGAACTTTCCCCTCCAGCCGTCCTGGTCGGACAGGAACGGGATCCACTCGTTACGCCAGAACGGATAGTCCGGCTGGTCCGGAGGGTCGAATCCACAGGACGTCGAGCGGTTCGCGTAAAGCCTCTCCATCGCCCGGACACCCAGAAAGAAGCTTCCCTCGTCGGGGAACCCGTCGAAGCCGCAGCACATCACGTCGTCGTCGACGTCCTCCACCGGCAGATCCGGATTGTTCTGCAACAGCCACGTCCGCAGGTCCACATGCAGGGAGATCCCCATCCGCTCTTCGGCTGCCGCGAGCATCTGCTCCGTAGCGGGCCCCGGCAGATCCGCGTGATCGGCCGGCGCGTGCTCCCGAAGAAGACTCATCAAACGCGACCAGCTCTCAGCCACACCCATCGCCCTCTGCCCTCTCTGCAGGGATGTCCCCGTCCGACTACGCCACTGCGGAGGTTGAGAAGTACCGGCCGGAGAACCTTGCAGGGATGGTACTTCGAGCGCGTGTTCCATTCCTCCTCCGCGATCGTCCGCCCAGCCGAGGCAAAGCTGGAGCAGGAAGGCGGCCGGGCCGACTTCCTGTCGAGCGAGGTGCCGCCAGGAGATGATCGGGAAGTCCGGGGCTGTCGGCTGTGGCCAGGGGTACTGGCATCACGGACGGAAAGGGGAAGGCGTGAACAGCTCCGGCTGGCAGAAGTCCAGTTTCAGCGCGGCGAACAACGAGTGCGTGGAGGTCCGTGTTTGCGGCGAGGTGGTGGAACTCCGGGAGTCCGACGAGCCCGGAACGATCCTCGGCCGAGTTCGGTCGCGCTCGTTGTCGGCTCAGCAGTACGTCTCGATGAATAGCAGGACGCGGCCGTCCTCCCCAACAAACTCGTACGCCTCATGAATCGGCAGTTCATCAGCGTCGAAGCGGGCCCGCGCTTCTGCCCAGGCCGCCGGGCGCTCGGCCTCCGTCAGGAAACGCGGAAGCCACCGTTCGACCCGCTCCTCGTAGTAGGTGCCCATCGTCATCACGTCCGCATCGACCGCGAGCCGCTTGGCCCGGCGGGGATCGATCGGGCCGCGGGCGAGCTGCCAGTAGCAGCCGTCGGCATCGGTGAAGCCGCGAGCGGCCACGGGCATTTGGACGTACGAGCTCCGGGGCTCCGTCTCCACCGGTGACGGCAGGGCCGCCAACTCCTCGGCGAAGGTCGTGACGTGCTTCTGCTTCTTCGACACCCGGGCAGACTGCCAGAACTACTCCGGAGCCGCCGCCTCCAGCTCCTCCACCGTCCCGGACATGATCGTCCGCACATGGGCGGTGATGTGCTCAGCAGGCCAGTCCCACCAGGCCACAGCCACCAGGCGGGCGACGTCTGCCTCCTCGTACCGGCGGCGGATCACCCGGGCCGGGTTGCCGCCGACGACCGCGTAGTCCGGGACGTCCGCCGTGACCACCGAGCCCGTCGCCACGATCGCACCGTGGCCGATGCGGACGCCGGGCATCACCGTCACGCCGTTGCCGAACCAGACATCGTTCCCCACCACCGTGTCGCCCCGGTTCGGGAGGTCCGTGAGCAGGTCGAAGTGCGCGGCCCAGGCGCCGCCCATGATCGGGAACGGGAAGGTCGACGGGCCGTCCGTCCGGTGGTTGGCGCCGTTCATGATGAAGCGGACGCCGGTGCCCAGGGCGCAGTACCTGCCGATGACCAGCCGCTCCGGGCCGTAGTGGTACAGCACGTTCCGCGTCTCGAACGCCGTCGGGTCGTCCGGGTCGTCGTAGTAGGTGAACTCGCCGACCTCGATCAGCGGCGACGTCACCAGCGGCCGGAGCAGCACCACACGGGGCTGCTCCGGCATCGGGTGGAGCACCGAGGGATCAGGCATCGGCGCCGCTGTCGGCCTCGAAGCGGATGACCACGGCCTTCGACGTCGGGGTGTTGCTGACGTCCGCCGTGGAGTCCAGCGGCACCAGCACGTTCGTCTCCGGGTAGTACGCGGCCGCGCCGCCCCTCGCCACCGGGTAGTGGACGACGCGGAAGTGCGGGGCGCGGCGCTCCACGCCGTCCTTCCACTCGCTCACCAGGTCCACGTACTGGCCGTCGGACAGGCCGAACTCCTCCGCGTCCGCCGGGTTGACGAGCACCACCCGGCGCCCGCCCGTGATCCCCCGGTAGCGGTCGTCGAGGCCGTAGATGGTGGTGTTGTACTGGTCGTGCGAGCGCAGCGTCTGCAGCAGCAGCCGGCCCTCCGGCACCTCGGGGGCGGTGAGCGGGTTGACCGTGAAGTTGGCCTTGCCGGTCGCCGTGGGGAAGGTGCGGGTGTCGCGCGGGCCGTGCGGGAGGGTGAAGCCGCCCGGGCGGCGGACCTTGTCGTTGAAGTCCTGGAAGCCGGGGACGACCCGGGCGATCCGGTCGCGCAGGGTGTCGTAGTCGTCCGCGAAGTCCTCCCACGGCACGGAGTCCTGCGGGCCGAGGGCGGCGCGGGCGAGGCGGCAGACGATGGCGACCTCGGAGAGCAGGCCCGGGGCGGGCGGGCGCAGGCCGCCGCGCGAGGAGTGGACCTGGCCCATGGAGTCCTCGACGCTGACGAACTGGGCGCCGCGCGCGGTGACGTCCCGGTCGGTGCGGCCGAGGGTGGGCAGGATCAGCGCGCGGGCGCCGGTGATCACGTGCGAGCGGTTGAGCTTGGTGGAGACGTGCACGGTCAGCCGGCAGCGGCGCATCGCCGCCTCGGTGACCTCGGTGTCCGGGGTGGCGGCGACGAAGTTGCCGCCCATCGCGAAGAAGACGCCGATCCGGCCGTCCCGCATGGCCCGGATGGTGTCGACCGAGTCGAAGCCGTGCTCGCGCGGCGGCTCGAAGGAGAACTCGCGGCCGAGGGCGTCCAGGAAGGCCGCGGAGGGCCGTTCGAAGATGCCCATCGTCCGGTCGCCCTGGACGTTGCTGTGGCCGCGCACCGGGCAGACGCCCGCGCCGGGACGGCCCACGTTGCCGCGCAGCAGCAGGAAGTTGACCACCTCGCGGATGGTCGGCACGGAGTGCTTGTGCTGGGTGAGGCCCATCGCCCAGCAGACGATGACCTTCTCCGAGGCGAGGACCATCCGGCCCAGCTCCTCGATCTGCTCCCACGGCAGGCCGGTGGCGGCGAGCACCTCCTCGCGCGAGGTGGTCCGGGCCTCGGCGGCGAACTCCTCGAAGCCGTGGCCGTGCTCGGCGACGAAGGCGTGGTCGACGGCGTCCTTCTCCAGGATCAGCTGGTTCAGGGCGCGGAACAGGGCGAGGTCGCCGCCGAGCCGGATCTGCAGGAAGAGGTCGGTCAGCTTGGTGCCGTGGCCGACCAGGCCGCGGGCCTGCTGCGGGTTCTTGAACCGCTCCAGCCCGGCCTCGGGCAGCGGGTTGACGCTGACGATGGTGGCGCCGGCGCGCTTGGCCCGCTCCAGGGCGGAGAGCATCCGGGGGTGGTTGGTGCCCGGGTTCTGGCCCGCGACGATGATCAGATCGGCCTGGTAGAGGTCCTTGAGGCTGACGCTGCCCTTGCCGACGCCGAGCGTCTCGGTCAGCGCCGAGCCGGAGGACTCGTGGCACATGTTGGAGCAGTCCGGCAGGTTGTTGGTGCCGAGCCGGCGGGCGAACAGCTGGTAGGCGAACGCGGCCTCGTTGCTGGTCCGGCCCGAGGTGTAGAACGCGGCGCCGTCCGGGGTGTCCAGGGCCCGCAGCTCCTCGGCGATCATCGCGAAGGCGTCGTCCCAGGAGATCGGGGTGTAGTGGGTGGCGCCCTCGTCGAGGAGCATCGGCGCCGTGAGCCGGCCCTGCTGGCCGAGCCAGTAGCCGGAGCGCTCGGCGAGTTCGGCGACCGGGTGCGCGGCGAAGAACTCGGCGCGGATCCGGCGCTCGGTGGCCTCCTCGGCGACGGCCTTGGCGCCGTTCTCGCAGAACTCGGCGGTGTGGGTCTTCCCCGGCTCGGGCCAGGCGCAGCCGGGGCAGTCGAAGCCGTCGGGCTGGTTGACCTTGAGCAGGGTGCTGAGCGTGCGGCGGACACCCATCTGCTCGGCGGCCATCCGCAGGCTGTGGCCGACCGCGGGCAGCCCGGCGGCCGCGTGCTGGGGCGCGGACACCTGGGGGGCGTCCTGTGCCGGATCGCTCTGCGGGGCCTGCTTGGCCATGACTGCGCTCCTTGTTGTGCGTGCGGCCAACGCGTCGTCGCGGGGCCCGTTGCCATCCTCCCACCAGGGCACTCGCGGGCGGCAGGGGAGATGTGGCCGAAGGCGGGAAGTGGAGGGGGGAGAAAGAGCGGGCGACGGGACGGCCGGAGCGGGCGGTCCCGTGGATAGAGTGCGGAGGCGGCACGAGTGCGGGGGTGGGGCGGGTGATGGTCGGCGACGTGCTCGACGGTCGGTACGAGCTGCTGGAGCGGCTGGGCCAGGGCGGCTTCGGTGTGGTGTGGCGGGCCTTCGACTCCCGGATGCGGCGCCCGGTGGCGGTCAAGGTCATCAACCACCACGGCGAGGACCAGCAGAAGGCCGCGCTCCGGTTCGTCCGCGAGGCCTGCGCGGCCGGCAACCTCTCGCATCCGCACATCGTCACCGTGCACGATCTGGGCGAGGGTGAGCTGGGCGGCCGCAGGGTGACGTACCTGGTGATGGAGCTGATCACCGGCCGCACCCTGACCTCGGTGCTCCGGGACGGCCCGCCCGGTCCGGAGCGGAGCGTGCGCTGGGGGCGGCAGATCTGCTCGGCGCTGGCGGCCGCCCACGACGCGGGCATGGTGCACCGCGACATCAAGCCCGAGAACATCATGGTCACCGAGGCCGGCACGGTGAAGGTGCTGGACTTCGGCATCGCCCAGCTCGACATCGGGGCGGGCGGGCTGACCACCACGGGGACGGTCGTCGGCAGCCCCGCGTACATGGCGCCGGAGCGCTGGACCGGTGGCCGGGTGGACGGCCGGGCGGACCTCTACGCCTTCGGCTGCGTCCTGGTGGAACTCTGCACCGGGGCGAGGCCGTTCAGCGGCGACTCGACGCCGGTGCTGATGTACCAGCACCTGAACGCGCCGCCGCCGGCGCTGGACCCGGCGGAGTTCGGGCTGCCGGCGGCCCTGGCCGGGCTGGTCACGGAGCTGCTGGCCAAGGACCCGGAGCACCGCCCGGCGGATGCGCGGACGGTGGAGCGGCGGCTCGCGGAGCTGGAGGGGGTGGGGGAGCGGGAGCCGACGGCGGAGGCGCCCGCCGAGGCGCCCGCCGAGCAGCCGGGGTTCGGGCCGGTCGTGGTGCTCGTCCCGCCGGTACCGGTGTTCCCGCCGCCCGTGGTGTTCGCGCCGATGGTGCTGCCCCCGCTCACCGCGCCGCCGCAGAGCGCCGCGCCCCCGTCGCCGCACGAGGCCGTCCGCTCCGCCCTGAGCGAGCGCCGGAGCGCCGCGCACCGGGCGGCGACGCCCGAGGAGGCCGCCGCCCAGCTCCACGCGGTCGCCCAGGAGGCGCTGGCCGCGCTCGGCCCCGCCGACCGGGAGACCCTCTCCGCCTGGCGGGACTTCGCCTGGTTCCTGAACCGGACCGGCGATCTGGACGGCGCGATCCGGCTGCTGTCCACCGTCGCCGAGGACTCGCGGCTCGCCCTCGGACCGTCCGACCCGGACACCCTCACCGCCCGCTACCACCTGCTCCGGTGCATCGGCGAGAGCGGCGAGACGGTCAGCGCGATGCGGCGGCTCGTCGAGCTGCTGCCGGAGCTGCACGCAGCCTGGGGCCCCCACGACCCGAAGGTGTTCCAGGCCCGGCACGACCTGGCGGCGTACACGGCGGAGCGGGGCGACCTGGAGGGCGCCGTGCTCCAGCTGCGCACCCTGCTGCCGGAGCTGGTCGCCGCCCTCGGCGAGCAGCACCCCCTGACCGTCCACGCCTGGCAGGACCTCGCCGCCCGCCAGCAGCAGCTGGCGGCCGCCCCGGCCGGGCGGCCGAAGCCGGGCAAGCGGCCGCGGATGCACCCGGCCGAGGCGCTGGTGCTGATCCGCCGCGTGCTGACCTGGGAGTTCGCCTCGGAGAAGGAGGCGGACGCCTGTCTGGACGCGCTGGAACGGGGCACCGGGATCAAGCAGATCGGCGAGTGGATCCTCGCCGCGCCGGACCACGTCACGGCCGAGGACCTGGTGGAGGAGATCTACGGGCCGTGACGCGGCCTGCGCGCCGGAGTGTTCAGACCGCGACCGCGCTCACCGTCTCCACCGCCGAAGTCTCGACCGCCGAAGTCTCGACCGCCGAAGCCCCCACCGCCGAAGCCCCCACCGCCGAAGCCCCCGCGAGCGCGCCCAGCAGCGCCCGCGCCGCCGCGTCGTTCTGCCGGAAGCCGGGCGAGTCGGTGCGCGGCCGGGCGAACGCCGCCGCCGCCCGCACGCTGGTGTGCGGGCCGAGCGCGGTGCGCCGCGGGTGCGGCTCCCCGCCGAGGGCCGGGTCCAGGACGCGGCCGTCCCGGGGCCGGATGGTGAGCAGCCCCGAGCGGTGGGTGTGCTCCGGGTCGCTGACCACCTCCTCGACGATCCGCCCGTCCCGGTGCAGTTCGCGCAGCAGCGGGTCCCGGGTGCGGTCCAGGACGTGCTTGGGCAGGTACGCCTCGACCAGCGCGGTGGCGGTGACGGTCCGGCCGGGCACGGTGGTGCCGGAGGCCAGCCAGCTGCCGGTGCGCTCGTCCCGTTCGACCCGGACGCCCGCGCCGAGGAAGCGGACCACGCCCGCCTCGGAGAGCGCGAGCAGCTGCCGCAGCCGGAAGCCGGGCGGGCCGGACGCCAGGTAGCTGAAGTAGCCGAAGAACCACTCGTCGACCTCCTCGCCCACCGACCGGGCGGTGAGCCGGCCGGAGGCGAGGATCCGGGGCAGCTGGCCGAAGAGCGAGAGCAGGGCGAGGAAGGCGCCGAGGTCGGCGCTGTGGGCGGGGTCGGCGCGCCGGTCGGCGTCCTCGGCGATGTAGCGGCGCAGGTAGCGCTGGAGTTCCTCGGCGGAGCCGAGCTCCAGGCCGGCCAGCGGGTGGTCGAGGCGTTCGAGGTCGAGCCGGTCGGCCGGGTCGGGGACGGCGCGTTCGACCAGGGCGTCCAGCTCCGGGGAGGCCCAGGGGTGCGCGTCGAGGCCGTCGAGGAACTCCGCCCAGGCCAGCGCGGTGCGCCCGGGGTGGGCGTGGAACAGCTCGTGGTAGTGGCCGAAGGCGATCTCCTTGGCCATCAGCGGCCAGGCGTCGCGCCGCAGTTCGATCGCTCCGGGCCGGTCCAGCAGGGCGTCGACGGCGGTGGCGTCGAAGTACCGGGGGAACGGCGGCGGCGGTCCGACCAGGCGGTAGCCGGTCTTGGAGTGGTACGGGACGCCGCGCCGCGAGCCGACGTGGACGACCGGTTCGCGGCCCGAGGGCCGGTAGACCAGGCCGCTGGCGGACGCCTCCTCGAAGCGGCCGCCGCGGCCTTCGGTGAGCAGCGAGACCAGGTCGACGAAGGCGAGCCCGAAGCCGCGCAGCACGGTGTGCTCGCCGGGGGCGATGCGCTCCAGTTCGGCGGCGACGTCGGCGGAGTGGGCGGGCGGCAGGTGGAAGCGGCCGTGCCGGGCGGCGAAGGCGGCGTCGGCGGCGTAGCGGGGGTCGGGGGTGGAGTCGAGGTGGCCGAGGGTGAGGAGGACGTGGTCGGCGGTGAGCACCCGGTCGGAGAGGTGGACCAGCTGCGGGCCGTCCGCCGGGCCGTCGATCCGCCGCGCGGTGTCCCGGTGGACGGTGACGGTGATGTGCGGCGGCAGGTCGGCGACGGCGCGTCGGAACACCCAGTCCAGGTAGGCGCTCTGGGCCCGCCGGGTGGGGAAGTCGGTGGGCGCGAGGGTGTGCAGTTCGGCCCGCAGCGCGGGGTCGACGATCTCCAGGTAGGGGGCGAACTCCTCGGGGCGGGCGGCCCATTCGGCCAGCGAGGGGCCGGGGCGGACCGGCCCGTCGAGGGTCGAGCGCTCGTCGGTGAACATGGTGACGTCCTCCGCCATCGAGTTCATCCGCAGCAGCGGGGACTGCTCGTGGCGCCAGATCCGGCCGCCGCCGGGCGGGTGCGGGTCGACCAGGTGGATGTGCAACGGCCGGTCGGCGGGCAGCAGTTCGGGGGCGTTGGCGGCGATCCGCTCCAGCACCCCGGTGCCGCGCGGCCCGGCGCCGACGACGACCAGGACGGCGCTCATCGGGCGGCCCCGCCCGTGGCGGCCTTCTCCGGAACGGTCTCCCCCGGGGCGGCCCCGTCCGCCGTGGCGCGCAGCCGCCGGTACGCGGCGCGGGCCCGGTGCAGCGGCGTGGGCGGCAGGCCCTCGCGGGTGGCGCCCTTCGCGAAGTGGCGTTCGACGTAGTACTGCCCGACCGAGAGCACGGTGGTGATCACCACGTACCAGAGGGTGGCGACCATCAGCATCGGGATGACCTGGTACGACTGCAGGTAGACCAGCTGGACGGAGTAGAGCAGGTCGGAGACGGCCAGCACGCTGATGATGCTGGTCCCCTTGAGGGCGCTGATCAGCATGTTCCCGGCGGTCGGCACGATCGAGCGCATCGCCTGCGGGACGACGATCCGGCGCAGCACCCGCCACCGGCCGAGGCCGAGCGCGGCAGCGGCCTCCAGCTGGCCCCGGTCGACGGAGAGGATGCCGCCGCGCACCACCTCGGCGGCGTACGCGGCCTCCAGCAGGGTCAGCCCGACCACGGCGGTGAAGGTCGGGCCGAACAGGTTCACCGTCCGGACGGTGACGAGCTCCGGGCCGAACGGGATGCCCAGGCCGAGGGTCGGGTACAGCGCGCCGATGTTGAAGAACAGCAGCAGCTGCACCAGGGCGGGGGTGGAGCGGAAGATCCAGATGTAGATCCAGCTGAGCGTGCGCAGCACCGGGTTGGCGGACAGCCGCATGGTGGCGAGGACGGTGCCGAGCACGAAGCCGAGGCCGAGGGTGACGGCGGTCAGCCAGAGGGTCAGGGTGAGGCCGTTCATCACCGAGGTGGCGGTGAACCACTCGGCGACCACGCCCCACTGGAACGCCCGGTTGTGGACCAGGGAGTTGACCGCCATGGCGAACAGCAGCAGGGCGACGGCGGCGGAGACCCACTGGCCGGTGCGGCGGCGCGGGACGATCCGGGCGGTGGCGGCCCAGAGGTCGGGGGCGGTGGCGGCGGTGCCCTTGCGGGTCGGCGCCGGGACGAGCGGGGAGGCGGGGGCGGTCAGGACGTCCGGCGGGGTGGCCATGCGGAGGCTCCAGGCGGGAGGGCGGAGATGCGGGATGCGCGCGGGCGCACACGGGGCGGGGTACGGCGTGGTCACGTACGGCCGTTGCGGCCGGCCCGCGTCCCTCAACGCGTCCGGCGGGGCACTGCACTCCGCTTTCGATCGTACGCGTGCGCGATCGGCGGGTGTCAAGGGTCCTCGGCGACGGGACGCCGGGGACGCGGGAGGTGTCGCGTGGCGACAGGAGATCGCAACAGAGCGGTAATGGAGGACGGTTGACGGGTGCGTGGTTCGCTGCTCAACTTGAGGCCATGTACGCCGAGCAGCCCCTGGTCACCCGCGACCACATCGACTTCGGTCGAGTGTGGTCCGCGGCGTGTCGCGGCTGACCCGGCAGCGGGCCGCTCGTCCGGCCCCGTCCTCCTCCGGAGCGACCTCCCTCGGTGCCCCGTCCCGGGTCGGGAGAGCCGTCACGTCCTGACGGCTCGTCGACCGCGCGCTGCCGCCCGTTCCTCCTCCCCGCTCCGCTGCGCTCCGGCAGTCCTCCGCACCGCCCCGGGCCGTCACGTGCCCGTGGCCACCTCCCGCCGTCCCGCCCTGTACCCAGCTACGGACCTCCGCCCTGTACCGCCCTCCGGCCGCCGGCCGGCGGTGCCCCGCGCCTTCCCCCACCCTCCCGCGCCACCGGCTGCCCGCGTCCGGTCGGCCCGCGGACGATCCGAAAGGTTCCGCCACCATGCCCGTCGAATTCCTCGGCATCGCCGCCACCGCCGACGGTACGGAGACCACCGCGAGCACCACGGCCGCGTTCGACCGCGACTACACGCTGAAGCTGGCCCGTGCCCACGAGGACCACGACTGGGACCGGGTGCTGTTCGCCTACGGCTCCGGCTCGCCCGACCCGGCGCCCGCCGCCGCGTTCATCGCCTCCCGCCTCGACCGCCTGCAGATCCTGCTCGCCCACCGCCCGAACGTCTCGTACCCGACCTTCGCCGCCAAGACCTTCGCCACCCTGGACCGGATCAGCGACGGCCGGCTCACCGTCCACTTCATCACCGGCGGCAACGACCACGAGCAGCAGCGCGAGGGCGACTTCCTCACCAAGGACGAGCGCTACGACCGCACCCGGGAGTACCTCCGGATCGTCAAGAAGGCGTGGACCAGCCGGGAGCCCTTCGACCACGAGGGCACCCACTACCGCTTCAAGGACTTCGTCTCCGACGTCTTCCCGGTGCAGGCGCCCCGGCCGGGCGTCTCCTTCGGCGGCTCCTCGGAGGCGGCGTACGCGGCCGGCGGCGCCGAGGCGGACATCTACTGCCTCTGGGGCGAGCCGCTGGCCCGCACCGCCGAGCAGATCGAGCGGGTGCTGGAGGCGGCCAAGCAGGCCGGGCGGGCGGACGCGCCGCGGATCCAGGTGGCGTTCCGGCCGATCATCGCGCCGACCGAGGAACTGGCCTGGGAGAAGGCGCACCGGACGGTCGCCGCGATCAAGGCCCGGCGCGAGGGCGGCGACCTGATCCGCCGCGGCCGCCCGGCCGGCACCGGGCCCGAGAACGCCGGCTCGCAGCGCCTGCTGGAGATCGCCGAGGCCGGCGAGCGCTACGACCGGGCGCTGTGGACGCCGACCGCCGCCGCCACCGGCGGGGCGGGCAACTCCAACGCCCTGGTCGGCACCCCGGAGACGGTCGCCCAGGCGCTGCTGGACTACTACGACCTGGGCGTGGACATCCTCTCCGCCCGCGGCTACCACCTGGTGGACGACGCGATCGACTTCGGCCGGTACGTCATCCCGATCGTCCGCGAGGAGGTCGCCAAGCGGGACGCGGCCAGGGCGGCGGCCGAGGCGGCGGCGGAGGCCGAGCGGGCCGGGCGCGCCGAGCACGACCGGCACCAGCTGATCGCGGCCCAGGCGTGAGCGGCGCACCGGCGCTCGACGTCGAGGTCCGCCGGGTCGGCATCGACGACCCGCTCGCCGAGCCGCTGGTGCGCGAGCTCACCGAGGAGTACGTGCGCCGCTACGGCCCCGAGGCGCACGAGGAGATGACCCGCTACCCGGCGGACAGCTGGACCGCGCCGCACGGCCTGCTGCTGCTCCTGCTGGAGGACGGCGAGCCGGTGGCCGGCGGCGCGTACAAGCGGTACGACGAGCGGACGGCGGAGGTGAAGCGGATGTGGACGGCCTCGGCGCACCGCCGCCGGGGGCTGGCCCGCCGGGTGCTGGCCGAGCTGGAGCGGGCCGCCGCCGGGGCCGGCTACGACCGGATCTTCCTCACCACCGGCCCGCTCCAGCCCGAGGCCAGGGGGCTGTACCTGGCCTCCGGCTACACCGCGCTGTTCGACGTCGACGCCGATCCTCTGACGATCGGACCGCTGCCGTTCGAGAAGCACCTCCTCTGAGCCCGCCCGCCCCTCGCCCTGCCCGCACCGCACGTCGAGACCGCACCGGACGTTGGACCCGTCGTACCCGCACCGCCCCCGTACCTCCCGAAAGGCACCTCCGTGAGAACCACCACCGCCCGCCCCCGGCTGCTCGCCGCCACCGCCCTGCTGCCGGTCCTGGCCCTGGCCGCGTGCAGCTCGGACCCGAGCACCGGCACCGCGGCGGGCGGCTCCGCCCGGCCGGCCGCCTCCGCCGCCGCCGAGGACCTCGTCTCCGGCCTCAAGAAGTCGGACACCGCCGCCGCGCTGCTGCCCGCCGACGTCCGGGCCGCCGGGACGGTCAAGTTCGGCTCCTCGATCGGCGCCCCGCCCTCGTCCTTCTACGCCGACCAGGCCACCAAGAAGGCCGCCGGGGTGGACATCGACTTCGGCGACGCCGTGGGCCGCCTGCTCGGCCTGACCGTGCGGCGCGAGGAGGCGGCGTTCGAGACCATCCTGCCCGCCCTCGACAGCGGCAAGTACGACGTCGGCACCGGCAACTTCGGGGTGACCTCGGCCCGGCTGAAGACCATCGACTTCGTCACCTACATCGACGACGGCCAGGGCTTCGCGGTCAAGAAGGACAACACCGCCGTCAAGCCGATCACCGAACTGGTCCAGCTGTGCGGGCTGACCATCGGCACCGGCGCCGGCACCACCTTCGAGACCACCCTCAACGCCAAGAAGAACGTCTGCACCGACGCCGGCAAGCAGCCCTACGAGGTCAAGGCGTTCAGCGACAACGGCGCCGTCCTGACCAGCCTCCAGCAGGGACGGGTGGACGTCGTGATGTCCACCATCAACGGCCTGCGCTACCAGGCCGCCCAGGAGGCGTCCGGTACCAGGTTCCTGGGCGAGTTCCACCGGCTCGACGTCGGCTTCGCGTTCAAGAAGGGCTCGGCGCTGACCCCGGCCTTCCAGGCGGCCGTCAACGAGCTGATCAAGGACGGCACCTACGACCGGATCCTCAAGAAGTGGGGGGTGACGGACTCGGCCGTCAAGGAGTCCCTGATCAGCCCGCCCGAGCACGCGTGATCCCCTGTCCCCCCGGGAGGAGTCCCCCATGACCACCGCCACCGCCGGCCCCACCGCCGCCGACACCCCGACCCGCTCGAAACCCGACCGCGCGCCCGCCGCCGCCCCGCTGGACCTCGGCGAACTGCACGGACTGCGCACCGTCCCCGCCCGGTACCCCTGGCGCTGGGCGGCCGGCCTCGCCGCCCTCGTCGTGCTGGCCCAGTTCGCCCACGGCCTGGCCACCAACCCCGGCTGGGACTGGGCCACCTTCCGGGTGTACTTCTCCGCCGACGCCATCCTGCGGGCGGTCGGCCGCACGGTCGAACTCACCGCCTACGGCACCGTGCTGGGCTTCCTGCTGGGTGCCGTGGTGGCCGCGATGCGGCTCTCCCGCAGCGCCATCCTGCAGACCGTCGCCTGGGCCTACGTCTGGGTGTTCCGCTCGATCCCGCTGATCGTCCAGCTGGTCTTCTGGTTCAACCTCTCCTACCTCTACAAGCGCTTCGGCTTCGGCATCCCGTTCGGGCCCACCTTCGGGGACTTCGAGACGATCGGGGTGCTGGGCGCGCTCGGCGCGGCCGTGCTCGGCCTCGGGCTGCACCAGGCAGCCTTCGCCGCCGAGATCATCCGCGGCGGCATCATCGCCGTCGACCCCGGCCAGCGCGAGGCGGCCGCCGCGCTCGGCGTGCCGCGCTGGCGGCAGGCCTGGCGGATCGTCCTGCCGCAGGCGATGCGCGGCATCCTGCCGTCCGCCGCCAACGAGGTGATCTCGCTGTTCAAGGGCACCTCGGTGGTCTACGTGATGGCGATCGGCGAACTCTTCTACCAGGTGCAGGTGGTGTACGGCCGCACCGGCCGGGTGGTGCCGCTGCTGATGGTCGCCACCGTCTGGTACGTGCTGCTGACCACCGTGCTGTCGATCGGCCAGTACTACGTCGAGCGGTACTTCGCCCGCGGGGCCGACCGCACCCCGCCGCCCACCCCGCTCCAGCGGGCCCGCTCCCTCGTCCGGGGCCTGCGCGCCCGCACCGCCACCGCCGTCGCCCTCGGAGGCCGCTCATGACCACCGTCGTCAAGGAACCGCGCGTCGAGGACGCCTTGGCCGGGGAGCCGTCCGCCGTCGAGCCGGCCGACGCACCGTCGATGGTGCAGGTCCGGGGCCTGTGGAAGAGCTTCGGCCCGAACGCGGTGCTGCGCGGCGTCGACCTCGACGTGCCGGTCGGTTCGGTGACCGTGGTGCTCGGGCCGTCCGGCTCCGGCAAGTCGACCCTGCTGCGCGCGATCAACCACCTGGAGAAGGTCGACCGGGGCTTCGTCGCGATCGACGGCGAGCTGATCGGCTACCGCCGCGCCGGGGACAAGCTGCACGAGCTCAAGGAGCGCGAGGTCCTGCGCCAGCGGACCAACATCGGCTTCGTCTTCCAGAACTTCAACCTCTTCCCGCACCTCACCGTGCTGGAGAACATCGTCGAGGCGCCGGTCAGCGCCCTGCGCCGGCCGAAGGCCGAGGCCCGGGCCCGGGCGCTGGAGCTGCTGGAGCGGGTGGGCCTGGCCGAGAAGGCCGACGCCTACCCCCGGCAGCTCTCCGGCGGCCAGCAGCAGCGGGTGGCGATCGCCCGGGCGCTGGCACTGGAGCCCAAGGTGCTGCTGTTCGACGAGCCGACCTCGGCACTCGACCCGGAGCTCGTCGGCGAGGTGCTCGACGTCGTCAAGGACCTCGCCCGGGCCGGCACCACGATGATCGTGGTCACCCACGAGATCGGCTTCGCCCGCGAGGTCGCCGACACGGTGGTCTTCATGGACGGCGGCGTCGTGGTCGAGCAGGGCCCGCCGCAGGCGGTTCTGGACGAGCCGCAGCACGAGCGGACCAGGGCCTTCCTGGCCAAGGTCCTCTGAGTACACGCCCCTCCCTCCTCCCCCCTCCCCCCTTCACCCGCAGGAGTTCCGCCGTGTCCCTACCCCGTCGCGCCCTCGTGACCGCCGCCGCGCTCGCCTCCGCCCTCACCCTGGCCGCCTGCGGCAGCTCCACGGACGCGGCGGCGGACCTCGCTCCCGCCAAGGGCAGCACCGCCCCGAACGGCACCGCGGTCAACCTCACCCCGCAGCAGAACCGGGTGACCACGCCCAAGGTGGACGCCCTGGCCGCCCTGGTGCCGGAGGAGATCAGGAGACGCGGGACGCTGACCGTGGTCGACTCGCTCGGCACCACGCCGCCGCTGGACTTCTACGCCAACGACGACCGGACGGTGATCGGCGTCGAGCCGGACATCGCCTCGCTGCTCGGCAATGTGCTCGGCCTCAAGGTCGAGTTCAACCCGGTCTCCTGGGAGAACATCTTCGTCGGCCTGGACAGCGGCAAGTACGACGTCGGCATCTCCAACATCACCGTCACCGAGGCCAGGAAGGAGAAGTACGACTTCGCCACCTACCGGCTGGACATCCTCGGCTTCGAGGCGAAGAAGGGCAGCGGCTGGAAGGTCACCGGGCCCAAGGACATCGCCGGGAAGACCGTCGCCGTCGCCTCCGGCACCAACCAGGAGAAGCTGCTGATCGCCTGGAACGAGGAGAACACCA
Source organism: Kitasatospora purpeofusca (assembly GCF_036010405.1). Taxonomy (NCBI): domain Bacteria; kingdom Bacillati; phylum Actinomycetota; class Actinomycetes; order Kitasatosporales; family Streptomycetaceae; genus Kitasatospora; species Kitasatospora purpeofusca. Next base: position 6,069,833 of record NZ_CP108561.1, read on the forward strand.
AGAACGGTCTGAAGGCGGCCGACATCAAGTACTACCAGAACTCCTCGGACTACTACCTGGCGCTCTCCTCCGGCCGGATCGACGCCTACGTCGGCCCCAACCCGGTGGCCGCCTTCCACGCCGTGCAGACCGGCGAGACCGAGGTGATCGGCACCTACTCGGGCGGCGGCGCCGAGGTGCTCGGCAAGATCGGGGCGACCACGAAGAAGGACAGCGGCCTGGTCGGGGCGCTGAACGGGGCCGTCAACGAGGTGATCAGGAACGGCAGCTACGCCCAGGTGCTGAAGCGCTGGGGCCTGGACGCCGAGGCGGTTCCCACCTCCGAGGTCAACCCGGTCGGCCTGCCCAAGCCCAAGCAGCCGTAGCGGGGCCCGGGCGGCGGCCCCGGGACCGCCGCGGGGGAGCGGTCCCGGGGTCGTTCACCCGGGTGCCGCTCCCCGCCGCTATCGTGACCCGGTCAGGATGAACGGTGTTCGATTCCGGCGGACTTGGTGGGGGAACGCATGCAGGCGGGCGATGTCGTGGGCGGCCGCTACCGGCTGGACCGGGAGCTCGGCCGGGGCGGGTTCGGTGTGGTCTGGGCCGCCCACGACGAGACCATCGGTCGGGCGGTGGCGCTCAAGGTGCTCTCCGACGAGAAGGCGGGGGACGAGGAGGCGGTCGGCCGGTTCATCCGCGAGGCCAGGACGGTCGGCCTGCTGTCCAATCCGCACATCGTCACCCTGTACGACTACGGGCGGGTGCAGGACGGCGCGCGGTCGACCCACTACCTGGTGATGGAGCTGGTCCGGGGCCGCTCGCTGGCCCAGGTGATGCGTGACGGCCTGCCGGAGCCGGCGGTCTCGCTGCGGTGGGTGCGGCAGATCTGCAAGGCGCTGGACGCCGCGCACCGCAACGGCGTGGTCCACCGGGACATCAAGCCCGAGAACATCATGATCACCGACGGCGGCGAGGCCAAGGTGCTGGACTTCGGCATCGCCCGGCTGCTCTCCCAGCCCGCCGCCGGCGGACTCACCTCCACCGACGTGGTCATCGGCACGCCGGTCTACCTGGCGCCGGAGTGCTGGGCGGGCCTGCCGATCGACGGCCGGGCCGACCTCTACGCCCTCGGCGTGGTGCTCTACCAGCTGTGCACCGGCCGCCGCCCGTTCAACGCCGACCAGGCCGTCACCATGATGTACGCGCACCTCAACGAGCAGCCGCTGTCCCCGGACACCGCCGACCCGGCCCTGGACCGGCTGATCCTCCAACTGCTCGCCAAGAAGGCGGAGGACCGGCCCGCCGACGCCGCCGAGGTCCGGCAGCGGCTGCGCGACCTCAAGGCGCTGCGGGACCGCAAGGGCGGCACCGACCCGGAGGCGCTGCGGCAGAAGGCCGACGACGCCTGGCGGCGCGGCGCGGCCGGCTCGCCCGAGCGGGCCGCGGAGCAACTGGTCGGGCTGATCCCGCAGTTCGTCCGGGCCTTCGGGCCGGCCGACCCCCGGACCCTGCGCACCTGCCACGACCTGGCGCTGTGGCTGGCCCGCTCGGGGCGGCCGAGGGCGGCCGTCGCCCTGCTGCGCGAGCTGCTGCCCGCGCTGGACGGCCACCCTCGGGCCCGCGAGGACGTCGGGCGCGACCTGGAGCGGTGGGAGCGCGACAGCGCCGACGCCGCGCCCGACCCGGCCCGTCCGCTAGTGCTGGCCGAGCTGCTCGACGGCACGGCGCAGAGCGGCTGAGCCGCCCTCGGCGATCGGCACGCCGTGCCCGAACAGCACGGTGTCGGCCTCCAGTTCGGACAGTCGGCGGAAGGACTCCAGGGCCAGTGCCGGATCGGCGTTGAAGACGCCGGGCATGGTGCGGTGCTCGACGTTGGCCGCGAGGTCGCCGGTGAACAGCACGCCCCGCTCGGGCAGGTGCAGCGCGATCGAGCCGTCCGTGTGGCCCGGCGCGTGCACCACCACCGCGCCGCCGCCGAAGCCGAGCTTCTCGCCGTCCGTCACCTCGCGGTCGACGGCGCAGGGCGGGGCGGGCGGCAGCTTCGGCAGGCTGTCCCAGATCTCCTGCTCGAAGGGGCTCAGCACCATCGGCCGGGGCAGCTGCTCGCCGCGGATCACCGGGGCCTCCAGCCGGTGGGCGACCACCTCGGCGCCCAGCCGCCGGGAGAGTTCGGCGGCCGATCCGGCGTGGTCCTCGTGGTAGTGGGTGAGCACGATGGTGCGCAGGGCGGCGGGGTCGGCGCCGTCGGCGCGGATCGCCTCCTCGATGGTGTCGGCGTGTCCGGCGGCGCCGGTGTCGATCAGGGTGAGCGAGCCGTCCTCGTCGCGCCAGAGATAGACGGCGCCGAAGTCCAGTGTGACGACGGTCAGTTCGGGGCGGATCCGGGTGATCTCCATGGGACCGATCCTGCCCCGGGCGACGGCCGTTCGACCGGGTGTTCGCCCCTGGCGTGACGACCCGGCGGGACGGTCGGCCGACTGTCAACCGTACGGGCACCCAGCACGGCCGGTGCCGGGCTCGGAGGGTTGGGAGGATTTCGCCGACCGGGACGGTCTGGTCCGGGGCGGCGCGCCGTTGATATACCTCGCAGCACAGGGGTCGGGCACGGTCCGCGCCGCCTCCGGGCGGCCCGGGGCCGAGGCCCGGCGAGCTGCGACGAACTCGACGAACTAGGAGGTGGGGATCGGATGAAGCTTCTCCGTGTCGGCCCGCCGGGCGCCGAACGCCCGGTCGTGCTGGGCCAGGACGGTACCGCGTACGACCTCTCCGGGGTGACCGCGGACATCGACGGCGGCTTCCTCGCCGGTCTGGCCGGTGGCGGCGCGGCCGCGCTGGCCGGGCAGGTGGCGGCCGGCCGGCTGCCGGTGGCCGAGATCGGCGGGCAGCGGGTCGGCCCGCCGGTGCCGCGCCCCGGCAAGGTGGTCGGCATCGGCCTCAACTACCGGGACCACGCGGCCGAGGCGGGCGCGGCGATCCCGGACGAACCGGTGATCTTCCTCAAGCCCGGTTCGACCGTGGTCGGCCCGTACGACGAGGTGCTGGTGCCGCGCGGCGGCGAGAAGACCGACTACGAGGCCGAGCTGGCGGTGGTGATCGGCCGGACCGCCCGCTACCTGCCGGACCACGCGGCGGCGGCCGGGGTGATCGCCGGCTACACGATCGCCAACGACGTCACCGAGCGGGCCTTCCAGTTCGAGCGCGGCGGCCAGTGGGACAAGGGCAAGTCGGCGGAGACCTTCACCCCGCTCGGGCCGTGGCTGGTCACCCCCGACGAGGTGGCCGATCCGCAGCGGCTGCCGCTGCGGCTGTGGGTCAACGGGGAGCTGCGCCAGGACGGCTCCACCGAGCGGATGGTCTTCCCGGTGCTGGAGCTGGTCCGCTACACGAGCCAGTTCATGGTGCTGGAGCCGGGCGACGTGATCGTCACCGGTACTCCGGCCGGGGTCACCCTGGGCCGACCGGGCACGCCGTACCTGGCCCCCGGCGACATCGTCGAGATCGAGATCGACGGGCTCGGCCGGCAGCGGCAGGTCCTCGGCAAGGCGTAGCCGTCCGTCGTCCCGACCCTTGGCACGGGGGTCGGGCCGCGCGTCCGCGGGACTACTCCTCCGGGCCGCCCAGCGCCGCCCGCAGCCGGGCCGTCCGCGGCGAGTCCGCGCCCTCCAGGGCCAGCAGCCCGGCCAGCACCTCGGCGGTCTGCGGGTCGTGCAGCGAGGTCGCCGCCGCCATCGCCACGAACTGGTCCACCAGCCACTCCCGCAGCTCGTCCGCCGGGACCTCCCGGCCCTCGTCGAGCCAGCTCAGCGAGGCCCCCTCGACCACCGCGATCCACGAGCGCACCAGCAGGGTCAGCCTCGGCCCGGCCTGCCGCACCCCGAGGTGGCGCAGCGTGCGCTTCAGCGCCGCCCGCCGGACGTCGTCCACGATCGCCGAGGTCCGGGCCGTCTCCACCACCGAGCCGCCGCGCAGCAGCGCCGAGTAGCCGGTGCCGTGCTCGGCGACGAAGGCGAAGTAGCTCTCCAGGACGGCGGACAGCTGCTGGGTCGGGGTCCCGGCGAGCGGCACCACGAACCGGCCGGTCAGCTCCTCGGCCGCGCTGCGCAGCGCGGCCTCGTACAGCTGCTGCTTGCCGCCCGCGAAGTAGCGGTACACCAGCGGCCGGGAGGCCCCGGCGGCCTGCGCCACGTCGTCCAGCCCGACCTCCTCGGGCGCCCGGTGCGCGAACAGCTCCAGGGCCACCGCGATCAGCTGCTCGCGCCGCTGTTGCACCGGCAGCCGCCGGTACCCGGCCCGCCGCGTCCTGGGGGCCGGTTCGGGAGCTGGCGGTACGGGCGCTGAGCTGGCTTCCATGCCGGTCAGCGTAACGGCCCCGGGCCGGATCGGAGCCGGGTGTGCACCGATCTTCCGAACGGGCGTTTGCGCCTGTTCGGGCGGTCGCTCCGGGCCCCGGGACGGCCCGCCCGGGGCCGCGCCGGAGCGGCCCGGCGCCGCCCCGGGGGACGCCCCCCGGGAGGCGCTCCACCGGCGCCCGGCCGAGGATGATGGGACGCACCCCGCCGCCCTGCCGAGGAGGCCCGCCGGATGGCGCACACGCTGGAACGGCCGCCCCGCGCGCGCCGCCTGCGCGGGGCGCTCCTGGCGTGGGTGCGCTCGGCGCCGGGCACGTACCTGTGGCTGTTCGTGCTGGGGGTCACCAGCCTGGTGGTGTCCCGGATGGACCAGCACACCCTGGACTGGTTCCTGGCCGCCCGCTCGACCAATCTGGAGCAGCTGCGCTCGCGTCCGGTGCACGCCCTGGTGGCGAGCGCGCTGTGGACCGAGACGTCCAGCTGGCCGCTGTACGCGGTGCTGTTCACCGTGTTCCACGCCAACGCGGAGCGCTGGCTGGGCACCGCGCGCTGGTTCGTGGTGGCCGCGACCGCGCATGTGCTGGCGACCCTGGTGAGCGAGGGCGTGGTCGCCTGGGGGATCGTCCGGGGGACCCTGCAGCGGAGCATGGCCGAGACGGTGGACGTCGGGGTCTCGTACGCGCTGGCGGGGGTGGTGGCGGTGCTCACCTACCGGTTCGCGGGCGGCTGGCGGTGGCTCTACGGCGCCGGGGTCGTCGTCTTCTACCTGGTGCCCCTGGTGGTCTCGCACACCTTCACGGACCTCGGGCACCTCAGTGCCGTGCTGATCGGGCTCTGCTTCTTCCCCTTCGCGCACGGACGGTCCCGCTGGGACCCGGGTCGGGCGCTGCGGCACTGGCGGCTTCGGCGCTCGGGCGGGTAAGCATGCGCGGACCGGAACGAATTGGCCGGTCCATGCCACCGGGTAGGGGCTTGCAAACGGCGCGTGCCACGAAATGATGTCCGGATGGTTGAACTGATCAGCTCCGACGGCCCCACCCCCCGCCGTGTCGCCGACGCCTACGTGCGGGACCTCGCCGAGCTCGACCCGCTGACCGCGGTGTATCTGGGCCTGAACCCCGAGGACGACCGCCTCCCCGACCTCTCCCCGGCCGGGGCCGAGGCGATCGCGGACCTCGGACGCTCCACCCTGGCCCGGCTCGACGAGGCCGAGGCGGCACTCGACCAGGCCGGTACGGCCGACGCCGCCCGGGACGAGGCCGAACGGCGCTGTGCCCGCCTGCTGCGCGAGCGGCTCGTCGCCGAGCTCGCCGTCCACGACGCGGGCGAGCGGTTCCGGGCCGTCCACAACCTGGGCTCGCCGCTGCACAACCTCCGTGACGTCTTCACCCTCATGCCCACCGACACCGAGGAGCAGTGGGGCATCCTCGGCCGCCGTCTCGCCCGGGTGCCGGAGGCGCTCGCCGGGTACCGCGCGACCCTCGCCGAGGGCATCGCGCGCGGTCTGCTCTCCGGCCCGCGCCAGGTGACCACCGTGATCGGCCAGCTCGGCGAGTGGCTGGCCGTGGACACCCCGGGCGGCTGGTTCGGCGACCTGGTCCGGGAGGCCCCCGAGTCGCTGCGCGCGGAGCTGTCGGGCCACGCGACGGCCGCCGCCGAGGGCCTGGCGGCCCTGCGCGACTGGCTGGGCGAGGTCTACGGCCCGGCCGCCGCCGATGCCCCGGACACCGTCGGCCGCGAGCGCTACGGCCGCTGGGTGCGCTACTGGACCGGCGCCGACCTGGACCTGGACGAGGCCTACGCCTGGGCCTGGCAGGAGTTCCACGACCTGCTGGCCCAGATGCGCACCGAGGCCGAGAAGGTCCGGCCGGGCGCCGACCCGATGCAGGCGATGAAGTGGCTGGAGACCGACGGCCCCGCGCGGTTCGGCGCCGAGGCCGCCCGCGAGTTCCTCCAGGGGCTGATGGACGGCGCGATCGCCGACCTCCAGGGCATCCACTTCGACCTGGCCGAGCCGATCACCCGGGTCGAGTCCCGGATCGCCCCGGCCGGCAGCGCCGCCGCGCCGTACTACACGGCCCCCTCGCTGGACTTCAGCCGCCCCGGCCGGACCTGGCTGCCCACCCTCGGCCGCGAGCGCTTCCCGGAGTGGGACCTCGTCTCGACCTGGTACCACGAGGGCGTCCCCGGCCACCACCTGCAGCTCGCGCAGTGGAACTACGTCGCGGACCGGCTCTCCACCTACCAGGTCAGCCTCGGCGGGGTGAGCGCCAACCTGGAGGGCTGGGCGCTGTACGCCGAGCGCCTGATGGACGAGCTCGGCTACCTCACCGACCCGGGCCACCGGCTCGGCTACCTCAACGCGCAGATGATGCGGGCGCTGCGGGTGATCGTCGACATCGGCATGCACGCCGGCCTGGACTTCCCGGCCGACTCGCCGTACCGCCCGGGGGAGCGGGTCGAGCCGGACGCCGCCCGGGAGTTCTTCGGCAGCTACTGCGGGCTGTCCGCCGACTTCCTGGACAGCGAGCTGGTCCGCTACCTGGGCCTGCCCGGCCAGGCGATCGGCTACAAGCTGGGCGAGCGGGCCTGGCTGCGCGGGCGGGCGGCGGCCAGGGCGGCGCACGAGGCGCGCGGCGAGGTGTTCGACCTCAAGGCCTGGCACATGGCGGCGCTGTCGCAGGGCTCGCTGGGCCTGGACGACCTGGTCGCGGAGCTGTCCGTGCTCTAGGCCCGTCTGCCGCACCCGAACGTGGCGCGAGGTCCCGGGCACGGTCCCGGGACCTCGGTCCACTCGGGCCGCGGTCCCGGTCGATCTGGTTCTTTGGTCCCATTTCAACCGATTTGGTGAGCTTTTTCCTTGCCATTCGCCGCGAGGCGAGTTTGGCTTGAAGGCGACTGCGTGACCTCTCCGCTCCTCTCCGGAAAGGCTCCCGAAGTGTCCTCCCAAGCCCAAGCTGCCACCGGTCGTGGAACGGCGGGTTCCCGCCGCTGGTGGGCCCTGGCCGTCATCGCCATCGCCCAGCTGATGATCGTCCTCGACATCACCATCGTGAACATCGCCCTCCCGTCGGCCCAGAAGGATCTCGGGATCTCGGACGCCGACCGGCAGTGGGTGATCACCGCCTACACGCTGGCCTTCGGCGGACTCCTGCTCCTCGGCGGCCGGCTCGGCGACCTCTTCGGCCGCAAGCGGGTCTTCACCGTCGGCCTGCTCGGCTTCGCCCTCGCCTCGGCGATCGGCGGCGCCGCCAGCGGCCCCACCATGCTCTTCGCCGCCCGCGCCCTCCAGGGCGCCTTCGGCGCGCTGCTCGCCCCGTCCGCCCTGGGACTGCTCTCCACGACCTTCACCGATCCCAAGGAACGCAGCACCGCCTTCGGCATCTTCGGTGCCATCGCCGGCGGCGGCGCCGCGATCGGCCTGCTCCTCGGCGGACTGCTCACCGAGTACCTGAACTGGCGCTGGTGCCTGTTCGTGAACACCCCGATCGCGATCGCCACCGCCTTCGCGGCGTTCTCCGTGCTGACCCGCGACCACATCGGCAAGGACACCCGGACCAAGCTCGACCTGCCCGGCGCCGTACTCGGCTGCGGCGGCCTGCTCGCCATCGTCTACGGCACCTCCGAGGCCGTCACCCGGGGCTGGGGCGACTGGCTGGTGCTCGGCTCGCTGGGGCTCGGCGTGCTGCTGCTGGTGCTGTTCGTCCTGGTCGAGAAGCGCACCCCGCACGCGCTGCTGCCGCTGCACATCGTGGCCGAGCGCAACCGCGGCGGCGCCGCCCTCTCGGTCGGCCTGGCGATGATCGGTATGTTCGGCCTGTTCCTGTTCCTGACCTACTACCTGCAGGTCATCAAACACTTCTCGCCGGTGATGTCCGGAGTCTCCTTCCTGCCGATGACGGCGGCCATCGTCATCAGCTCCACCGGCTTCGCGGCGCGGCTGATGACCAGGGTGCCGTCCCGCAACCTGATCGGACCGGGGCTGCTGCTCGCCGCCGCCGGCATGGCCTGGCTGACCCAGATGAAGGTGGACAGCCCCTGGGCCGGCATGGTGCTGCCCGCCGAACTGCTGCTCGGCTTCGGCATGGGCCTGATCTTCATGCCGTCGATGAGCCTGGCCACCCTCGGCGTCGCGCCGCACGAGGCCGGCGCCGCCTCGGCCACCATCAACTCGGCCCAGCAGGTCGGCGGCTCCTTCGGCACCGCGCTGCTCAACACCATCGCGGCCAGCGCCACGGCGAGCTGGATCGCCGCCCGGATCACCACCGCCGGGGACCCCGCGGTCCAGGCCCAGGGCGCGGTGCACGGCTACGTGATCGCCACCTGGGTCGCCATGGGCATCCTGCTGCTGGCCGCGCTGATCGCCTTCCTGATGATCGACCACCGGCCCGCGCCGGGCGAGGCCACCGGGGCGACCAGCACCGCCGCCGAGGCCCCGGCGAGCGCGGGAGCGCCCGCCCAGACCCCGGCCCACCAGCAGCAACGGACCACCTGACCAGAACCGTCGCCCCCGTCCGCAGACCTCCCGGGCGGGGGCGAGCGGCTGAATTCTCATGCCGTTCCCAGCGACGCATCACGACCCTCCCAGCTCGGGGCGCCATAGTCGGGACCGACCCCGCACCGCCGCCGACCAGGGCAGGAGCCGACCGAGCATGGGCCAGCACCGCCGCCGTACCCCCCGCCGCCGCCGTCTCCTGGCGCCGACCCTGGTCACCACGGCGCTCTCCGTCCTCACCGTGGCGGTCGTGGTGGTGGGCACCCACAGCCTGACCCCCCGGGCCACCGCCGTGGCCTCCCCGGCCACCTCGGCCGCCGTCGCGCCGCCGGTCCCGGGCACCCCGACCGTGCCGGCCGCCGTCCCGGTCACCGGAACGGAGCCGTCGGTGGCCTCGGAGCCTTCGGAGCTGTCGGCGCCTTCGGCGCCTTCGGCCTCGGAGCCGGCCGCGCCCGGCCCCGCCCCCACGACGGCCACGCCCGCGCCCACCGCGGCGGCCCCCACCCCCGCCGGCGGGCCGCTCGGCACCACCGCCACCGCCCCGGCCACCCCCGAGGCGGCCACCGTCGGCGCCCTGTTCACCGGTGCCGTCCGCCCGGGCAACCACTTCTGCACCGCCAGCGTGCTGCACAGCACCACCGGGAACCTGCTGATCACCGCCGCCCACTGCCTCGACGACCCGAGCGGCGTCGTCTTCGCCCCGGGCTACCGCGACGGCAAGGCCCCGTACGGCACCTGGCGGGTCACCGCCGTGCACACCACTACCGGCTGGTCCCGCGGCGGCGACCCGGACGAGGACTTCGCCGTCCTGGAGACCGCCGCCGACGCCACCGGCCGCCGGGTCGAGGACGTGGTCGGCGGCAACACGCTCGGCACCGACGAGCCCTTCGGTGCCACCGTCCGGCTCTACGGCTACCCGGCGGGCGGCGAGTCGCCCCTGCTGTGCAGCAACACCACCGGCCGTCAGAGCACCTACCAGCGGGTGATCGACTGCCCCGGCTACCCCGGCGGCACCAGCGGCGGCCCCTGGATCTCCACCGCCACCGGCCATGTCGTCGGCGCCATCGGCGGCTACCAGCAGGGCGGCGACACCGACGGCACCTCCTACAGCGCCTACTTCGACCACACCGTCGCGGCGCTCTACGCCGAGGCGGCCGCGGCGGCCTCCTGACCGCCGTAGCGGGTCCGGTGCCGGGGCAGGGAGCGCACCCGGGCGACGGCGGCCGGTAGGGCGGTCGGCCCGCAGCTGCCGACCGCCCGGAACCAGGCCGCGCGCCAGGCGGCGATCCGGTCCCCCGGGATGCCGCAGCAGCGGACGTAGGTGACCAGCAGCGGTTCCGACGGCATCCGGAGCCCGGCCAGCACGTCCGCCAGGGTGCTGCGCGGCAGCGCCCCGAAGCCGCCGGTCCGGGCCCGCTCCTGGAGTTCGCGCAGCGAGGGCTGCCCGGCCGCCAGCCGAAGCCGGTGCATCGCCTCCAGCAAGTGGGCCGGCTCGTAGACGAGTTCGAGTCTTCGGGCCCTCCCGCCCGCAGGCCCCGCGCCCGGCCGCCGGTCGGCGCGGGCAGCCGCCGTGCCGGTGCCGGTGGCGGCCCGTTCCCAGCGCTGCCGCGCCTCGCGGACCGAGGCCCCGCAGGCCGCCGCGTACGCCTCGACCACCCCCCGCCGGGGCAGGGCGGAACCGCTGTCGGCCCGTGACAGGGTGGCCGGCGAGCACCCCGAGCGGGCGATCCGGTCGGCCATCTGCCGGTAGGTGAGGCCGGACTCCGCGCGCAGGGCGCGCAGCCAGTGGGCCAGTTCGTAGTGCGGTGCCGCCTGGGGCACCGCCTTCTTGCGTCGCGCCATTGCCGCCCTCCCCACGGCGTGCCGCCCGGTCGGCCGTCGTTCCCGGTAACGGCCGGAACCCGGTCCGACCGGTTCGGCCAGCCGACTGCGATGCGATGTCGTGAATCGCCTCGAATGACGTTCCGGGTGGTACACGTAAGGGTGCGACCACGGTAGTCATCGGGTTCTCCCAAGGTCAATCCCCTTTGCTTCTTCTTTGCATCCTCCGATGTTGTAGAAGTTGCCGCCGCAGGGGCTTGTCAGGAGCGGTTGATTCAATTCGTCCGGAATGCGGTGGGACGGATTCCGCCGCCCTGGCCTGGGTGAAGGGAGGTCCGGGAGGTCTTCCCCCGAGGCGGTTGTCCGGCGCCGGCGGGATGAGTGGCCCTTGCGGTGGGCTTTACCGGTCTGTTGGCATTGGCAGCGTCCGCAGCGGTATTTCGGAACTCTCGAAGGAGACATTATGTCGCCCACGGAAAACGCCGATTTCAACGTCCTGGTCGAGCTGCTCAAGGACGTCAAATCCGGGCTGGAAGGACAGTCGGTCACCCCGGACGACTCGGTGGTCGAGGACCTCGGGCTGGATTCCCTGGACCTTCTCCAGCTGGCCCGCAAAATCAACCGCCGGCTCGGCGTCGACTTCGACCTGGACCACTGGAACGAGACCGCGGCCGAGCACCGCCGTACGGTCGGCTCGATCCTGGCCGCGGTCGCGGCGGCCCAGCGTGTCTGAGCGGCCCGGCGTGTCCGAGCGGGCCGGTGCGTCCGAGGAGCCCGGGAGCACGCCCGGCGCCGGCCGGGTCGCCCTGGTGACGGGCGGCTCGCGCGGCATCGGCGCGGCCGTCGTGCACCGGCTCGCGGCCGACGGGCTGACCGTGCACCTGGTCTACCGCGAGGCCGAGGAGGCCGCCCGGAACGTCGTCGCCGCCGTCACGGCGGCCGGCGGCCGGGCGGTCGCCCACCGCGCCGACGTCGCGGACGAGAAGCAGGTCGTCGACCTGGTCGAGCGGATCGCCGACCGGGAGGGCGCGCTGCACGTCCTGGTCAACAACGCGGCCGTGATCGACGACCGGCTGGTCGCCGCCACCCCGACCGCGCACTGGGAACGGGTGCTCCGGGTCAACCTGACCGGCCCCTTCCTGGCCTGCCGGGAGGTCCTCCCGCTGATGCTCGACCAGGGCTGGGGCCGGATCGTCAACATCTCCTCCAACTCCGTGCGGATCCCCGGCCCCGGTCAGAGCGCCTACGCCGCCGCCAAGGGCGGGCTGGAGGCGCTCACCCGGACGCTGGCCGTCGAGGTCGGCCGCAAGGGCATCCGGATCAACACCGTGGCGCCCGGCAAGGTGCGCACCGAGATGACCGACGCCGTCGCCGAGCGGCTCGGCTCGGACGGCGCCGGCACCCGCTGGGGCCTGCCCGAGGACATCTCCGGCCTGGTCGCCTTCCTGGCCGGCGAGGAGGCCGACTACATCCAGGGCCAGACCTTCACGGTGGACGGCGGCCGGCTGGTCATGCGGGCCGCCGCCGGGGCCCGGCCGCGTCGGGCGGGGGTGCCCGCGTGAAGTACTGGGAGGACCTGGTGGGCGCGCCCGACCACCGGTTCGGTCCGCTGGTCTTCGGCGGCGACCTGCTCGACCGGCTGCTCGACCTGATGGGCGAGAAGCACCCCGTCCACGACGACGACGCCTTCGCCCGGGCCCTCGACCGGACCCGGCGGATCGTGCCCGGCGGCTTCATCCACTCCATCACCTCGGGCTGGGTGGTCCAGCACGGCTCTCCGGCCGCCGTCGTCGGCCTGCGGACCCTGGCCTGGGACTTCGTCCGCCCGCTCTACCCCGACACCCCGTTCTGGTTCACCACCCGCACCGGCCGGTCGGTCGAGATCGACGACCGGCTCGGGCTGGTCGAGTCCACCCGGCGGGTGCACGACGACAACGACCGGACCTACGCGATCGGCCGGATGAGCGTGGTGGTGCTGCGCCGGGCCGCGGCCGTCGCGCTCACCCCGGACCCGGCCGCCCCGGGACCCGACACCGGTCCGGGACCCGACACCGACCCGGCGCGGGCGACGACCGCCCCCGCCCGGACCAGCGAGAGGACAGAACGATGACCGACGGCACCACGAACAACCCGCCGGCCGCCCCGCTGCCCGGCCCGCTGGCACCCCGACCGCTGGAGGGCCGGGTGGCCCTGGTCACCGGCGGCTCGCGCGGCATCGGCGCCGGCATCAGCCGCAAGCTCGCCGCCTGGGGCGCCACCGTGGCGATCAACTACGTCGACCGGGAGGGCCCCGCCAAGGAGCTCGCCGCCGAACTCACCGAGTCCGGCGCCAAGGTGACCCTGCACCGGGCCGACCTGTCCGAGCCGACGGCCGCCGAGGAGCTGCTCGCCGAGGTCGGCGAGGCCCACGGGGACCTGCACATCCTGGTCCAGAACGCGGCGGCCACCAAGTTCTCCCTGCTGGAGAACGCCACCCTCAGCCAGTGGCAGTTCGTCCAGGACACCAACGCCCGGGCCACCTGGCTGCTCGCCAAGCACGGGGTGCCGCTGATGAAGGGCCGCCCCGGCGCCCGGTTCATCACCATCACCAACTCGACCACCAGCCGGATCGTGCCGCGCGCCGGCCTGCTCGGCGCCGCCAAGGCCGCGCTGGAGAACCTCACCCGCTTCCTCTCCTACGAGCTGGCCCCGCACGGCATCGTCGCCAACTGCGTCCGCCCCGGCCTGGTGCAGACCGGCGTCTTCAGCGTCCGGCCCGACTTCAACCACGGCGTGCGGCACGAGCAGGCGGTCTCCCCGTGGCCGGACGGACACATGACCACCCCCGAGAACAGCGCCGACGTGGTCGCCATGCTCTGCCTGGACGAGGCCGCCTGGATCGCCGGGCAGACCATCACGGTGGACGGCGGCTACGCGCTCTGGGGCAACCTCAACAGCCCGCTCCGGGTCGGCGAGTGAGGCGGGGAAGGCGAGTGACGCGGGAAGGGGGAACCGCGCCGTGTCCGACGTGATCGTGACCGGCACCGGGGTGATCTCCCCGGCCGGTCCTGGCACCGAACCGCTCTGGTCCGCGATGGCCGCCGGCCGGTCGCTCTTCGGCCCGCCGGGGCCGCTGCCCTGGCCGGTGGCCGCGGTCGACCGGAGCTCCGTCGACTGGCCGCCCGGCAGGCCCTGGGTGGACAACCGCAAGTACGCCAACCTGGCCGCCCACTGGGCGGTCGGGGCGGCCCGGCTCGCACTGCGGCAGGCCGGCCGCGACCCGGACGCCCCCGACGCCCCCGGCTGGGGGGACCCGGAACGCGGCGGCACCGTGATGGCCGTCGGCAGCACCGGCGACGAACTGGGCGACGTCATACCCAGGCTCGCCGGGATGGCCCTGGACGACCCCCGGCCGCTCGCCACCCTGCTCTACGAGGAGGTGCCGGACTACTCCTACATCCGCGGCATCCCCTCCCAGCTCGGCCAGTTCGTCTGCATGACGACGGGCTTCCGGGGCTCCAACGTCGCCGCCTACGGCGAGGTGGCGGCCGGCGGTCTGGGCGCGCTGGCACTCGCGCTGCGGCTGCTGGAGAGCGGCGAACTCGACCGGGTGCTGGTGGTCGGGGTGGCCCCGCCGTCCTCGGTCACCGCGCTGCACTCCTTCGACCGGGACGAGCCGCTCGGCACCGAGGCCGTCCCCGGGCGCGGCCCGTTCGACGAGGAACGGGCCGGACCGCTGCTCGGCCAGGGCGCCGCCGCCGTCCTGCTGGAGCGGGCCGCCCCGGCGGACGCCCCGGCACCCCGGGCGCTGGCCCGGCTGCTCGCCTGCGAGACGCTGGTCGCCGCCGACCGGGCGAGCGCGACCGGCCTGGCGGTGCGGGCGGCGCTCCGCCGGGCCGGAGAGCGGCCGGACCACTGGTGGGCGCACGGCTCGGGCTCGCCGGCCGCCGACCGGGAGGAGTGCTCGGCCGTCCTGCCCCAGATCGGCGCCGTGCCGGTGACCAGCAGCAAGGGCACCCTGGGCCTCGCCCTGGAGTGCTCGGCACTGATCGACACCGCCCTCGCGGTCGAGTCGCTGAGGCGGGGCCAGTTGCCGCCGGTCGGACTGCTGCGCCGTCCCGACCCTCGGCTGGGCGGTCCGGACACCGTGGCCGGGCAGGCCCGTTCGGTGCCGGGCCCGGGCATCGCGCTGATCACCGGGATCGACCACGGCCGGAGCAGCGCCTCGGCCGGCGCCCTGGTGCTCGGCGGCGTCACCGGCGGCCAGGGCGACCACCGGGCACGGCGGGAGGAGGAGCAGTGACGGACGAGGACATCGTGATCACCGGAATGGGTGTGGTCACGCCGATCGGCGTGACCGTGGAGGACTTCTGGGAGGCCAATCTGGCCGGCCGGTCGGGAGTCGTCGCCGAGGACCGGATGGACCTCGGCGGGCTGCCCTGCGGCTGGGCGGCCGGCCTGATCCCGGAGGACGTCAGGAAGGAGGTGTCCGAACGCTGGGGCGCCCCCGACCGCACCTGGGGCGACACCCTGCTGCACAGCGTCGTCGACCAGGCGCTCACCGACGCGGGCATCACCGGCCCGGTCGGCGGCGACGTCGCCGGACTGGTCTGGTCCCGGGTCTGGCCGGGGCCGAGCGGTTCCTTCCCGCAGGACTACGCGGTCCACTTCCGGGAGCTCGGCCAGCGGTACCGGCGGATCGGCAACGGCCCGGCCGAGGTGCTGGAGAACCTGCGCGGCCGCCGGCTCTCGGCGGAGGCTTCGGACCACTCGGCCTTCCCGGTCGAACTCGCCGGGCGCCTGGGCGTGCCGCTGATCGCCTCCCGGGTGGAGGCCACCTGCTCCGGCGGCCTGCGCTCGATCGCCGAGGCGGTCCGGCTGCTGCGGCTCGGCCGGGTGGAGGTCGCGGTGGTCGCGGTCTCGGTCTCCCGCAACACCCAGTACGTGCTCTCCCAGTACGGGCAGCTGATGGCGCTGTCCCGCTGGAAGGGCGATCCGGCCCTCTCGTCGATGCCGTTCGACCGGCGCCGCTCCGGCATGGTGATCAACGAATCGGCCGGGGCGCTGGTCCTGGAGACAGCGGGCCACGCCGCCCGGCGCGGCCTCGACGGGTCGTACGCCGTGGTCGGCGGCTGGGGTCTCGCGGTGGACACCACTCACATCACCGCGCCGCAGGTCGGCATGGTGGAGCGGGTGATGCGCACCGCGATCGCCGGCTCCGGGCTGACCCCGGACGACATCGACACCGTCAACGCGCACGGCACCTCCACCAAGCTCAACGACATCACCGAGGCCCGGGCGCTGCACCGGGTGTTCGGCGAGCGGACGGCGGAGCTGGACGTGTGTGCGGTGAAGTCGCTGACCGGGCACGGTTCGGCCGCGTCCGGGGTGGTGGAGACGGTGGCGGCGGCGCTCACCCTCGGGCGGGGCGTCGTCCCGCCGGTGGTGACCTGCACCGAACCGGACCCGGCCTGCGCGGTGAAGACCTCGCTGACGCCGGTGGAGCGGCCGGTGGCCACGGTGCTGAAGAACTCCTTCGGCTTCGGCGGGCAGTACGCGTCGATGGTGTTCAAGCGCCCGGCGCAGCCCCGTCGGGCGCCGGTCCGGTGAGCGGCGGGAGCGCGGTGGGCGGCGGGAACGCCGTCGGTGCCGCGCGGCTGCCGGTGGAGGTGGTCGAACCGGTCGGCCGGCACCGGGCCACCGTCCTCTGGCTGCACGGCCTCGGCCAGGGCCCGGAGAGCCTGGTGGAGGTGGCGGACCGGCTGGAGTTGGACCGGGAGGGGATCCGCGGGGTGTTCCCGCAGGCGCCGCTGCGGCCGATCGGCCGGGTCTCCGGCGACCCGGTGCGGGCCTGGTTCGAACAGGATGTGTTCGCCCTGGAGAACCCCGGCCCGGCGTCGCTGCCCGGCGTGATCGCCATCGAACGGCGGTTGCGTGCGGTGCTGGACGAGGAGACCGCGAGGGTGGGGGCCGGGCGGGTGGTCGTCGCCGGGTTCTCGCAGGGGGCGCTGATGGCGCTGGTGCTGGCGCTGCGGTATCCGCAACGGCTGGCGGGGCTGGCCCTGTACGCGCCGTTCCTCCCGGACGAGGCCGTGCCGCTGCTGGCGTCGCGCCGGTCGGCGGTCGCGGTGGACCTGCCGGTCTGGATCGGTCATGGTGCGTTCGACTGGATCATCCCGGAGAAGAGCGGCGCGAAGGTGAGGGACGTGCTGGCCGAGTGGGGGCACCCGGTGGGCTGGCAGCGGTACCGGGCCGGCCACGAGGCGTTCGGAGGAGTGAAGCGCGCCGTGCCGGAGTTCCTTGAGCGCGTCCTCGGCCCCGCCGGGGGCTGAGGACGGGCTCGAACCTTGTGGATGACTGTCAGCGGCCCTCGCTCGAAACGAGCGAGGGCCGCTGGTGGTTAGGCGTGGTGGTCGAGTTCGCCGGCCTTGATGGCGTGGAGCAGTCCGGTGAAGGCAGCGGCGCCGGTGTGGACGATGGTGTCACCGTCATCGGACTCCCGGAGCTCGACCAGCCCACCCACTACACGCACCTCGACACACTCGTTGGATGCGCCGCTGAAACTGGACTTCCGCCATGGGTTCTCACTCATACGTGCGCCTCATGTCGTCCCTGATAGATCGAATGAACCTTCGAGATTCATCATCAGGCAACGCGAGGGCGGCCAGACGCGTGAAGGTGGTCCGGTGGTTGGCAAGGTCGGCCGGGGAGTCGAAGAAGAGGACGCCCTGTGCGGTGTCCATTTGAAGCGTTGCGAGTTCTGGGACCGACCCTTCGGCGAACGTGATGTTCTCGCCAGCGCCGGGGAAGGTGTCCATGTCGAACGGAACTACTCGTACTGAACTGGTCTGGTTCTCGGAGTCGTCGACAAGGCCGTCCAACTGGCTGGCGAGTACCTTCCGGCCACCGAACTGCATCCGGAGGGCAGCCTCGTGGATGAACGAGATGTGTGTTGTTCCACTGCTTCGTAGAGCCTGCTGGCGTCGAACGCGAAACTGGGTTCGGACGTCAATGTCCTGCTTGGGCAGTGGCGGTGTGATGCGAGCGAAGATCGCGGAAGCGTAGGCGCTGGTCTGCTGAAGCCCTGGTACGTAGGTCGTCGCCCAGGTGTAGATCACCTGGGCATGGGCCTCCATCTCGGCGACCTCAAGGAAGTCCGTTGACAGAACTCCTCGATACTCCTCCCACCAGCCTTTCTCGCGTGTTGCGATGATTGTGGTGAGGGCATCGATGAGTGGCTGGTTGGTGAACTTGCATGCTGCGGCGATCGTCAGCAAGCGGTCGGCGTTGACACTGCCCTTCCCGCTCTCCATCTGCGTTACCTGGGCTGGGCTTACGCCGAGAGCGCGGGCGAGTTGGCTGCCACCGAGACCGGCTTGCTCGCGCATTCTCCGAAGCTCGGCACCCAGGCGACGCTGGCGAAGCGTGGGGTACTGGCGACCTGGCATGGCGTCCTCTCGACGTTAGGTGGGCTCAGTCTGCCGTGGGCTGCGCATGTGAGGCCACCTGTCCCTCCGGAGGGGGAACTTCCACGCAAGTTACCTAAATTTAAGTAGTTCTGGGCTATGGTCATGGTGGTCCGACGGATCGTCAGTAATGCCTGGTCACGGGGCAGTAGGCGCCTGCTGCCCTTTTGCGCCGCAGAGCAACCGGCTTCGGCCCGGCCTGGCTCACGGTGACGTTCCGCCGACACCCTCCTCCCCACCCCCGCCTCTCCCTCGGAGGTTTCTCATGCGTGCCTTCAGCCCGCCCGACTGGTCCGCCGCCCGCGAGGAGCTGCGCGCCGCCCTCGCCCTCGCCTCCTGGCCCGTCGACCTCGTCGCGGACGCCGAACTCGCCCTCCACGAGCTGTACGTCAACGCCTGGCGCCACGCCGGCTGCCAGGCCCCGACCGTCGTGGTCGTCCTCCTGACCACCCGCACCCTCCGCGTCTCCGTCGCCGACGACTGCCCCGACCTCCCCGAGCCCCGCATCTCCGCCGACCCCTACGCGGTGTCCGGGCGCGGCCTCCACCTCGTGCGCTCCCTCACCCACCGCCTCGGTGTCGACCCCACCAAGACCGGCAAGGTCGTCTGGTTCGAACTGGACTTCGCCGCGTGAACGCCCCCGTCGACCCCCACGACCCCTACCTGCGCACCTACACCGAACCCGAGGTCACCGCACTCCTCCGCGAACTCCACGAACGCGGCAGACCCCTCGGCCTCCGCTGGGGCTCCATCACCGTGGCGGAGCCCACCATCGACGGCCGCCTCCTCGTCGACTTCGGCGACGCCCCCGTCTCCACCCTCCTCAACCTCCTCACCCTGCTCCGCGAAGCGGCCCCGGGGTGAGCCGCTTCCTCGTCGGCGCCGCCTTCGCCGTCCTCCTCGCCCTCGCCATCACCACCGTGATCACCGGCGTCCTCACCGCCCTGAAGATCGGCCCGCCCCCACCCCCGATCACCCGCCACGGCCACTGGGAACCCCACACCCTCCCCGACGGCACCACCGAACACACCTGGACCGCCCACCAGACCGACCAGCAACCCCACACCCGCATACCCCAGTAGCCACCCCGGAGTGGGAAGTCGGCCCCACCGACTTCCCACTCCACCAACGGCACGGCTCCGTCCTGGTGGCTCCCTTGCACCCAGCAAGGGAGCCACCGAAGAAAGACCCAGGAGCAGGAAGTCAGCCTCGTCGACTTCCTACTCCGCCTGCTCATCGACCTCGCCGGAAGGAACGGCGTCGGCGCGCGGATGCCCCTCGCTCGGGTGACGTGGAGTGGGAAGTCGGCCGCTCCGACTTCCCACTCCAGCAGCGAGACGTCGGCGCCGCCGGAACGGTCAGGAGATCCCCGCCTCCTTGACGGCCTCCGCCTCGGCTGGCGGCGGGTCGCCGAAGACCGCGGCCATCGTGCCGAGCGCGTCGTCGACGGCGAGCAGCGCCGCCAGCATCCGCAACTGCTCGGGAGAGCCCGCCGGAGTCGCCCCGGCCTGCCGGGGGATCCGTGCGCGGATCCCCTGGTAGGCGGGCCCGGGTCGCCGGCCGATCGCTCGCCGGACCGCCGCGCTGTTGGCGGCCACCGCCCGGTTGAGCCGAGCCACCCGGGGGTCGGACCAGAGGGCGGGGTCGGCGACCGCCCCGTCCACCAGCACGCCCAACGGAGCCTCGCAGGCGGCGACGGCGTCCACCACGTCGGCCCGGTGCGGGTGGGTGGACGGAGCTCCGCCCGGCAGTCGCCCGGCCAGTCCGAGAGCGCGCCGCTCGGCCCGCAGCGGGCGGGCCAGCAATTCCAGCTCAGCGGCCCCGTAAGCGAACCGCGCCCGCCCGCGCAGCAGGGCGGGCCGGTCGCCGCCGGAGGAGCCCAGCAGCTCGGTCAGCACGGCCAGCGCGTCCGCGGTGCGCCGCCGCAGCACGTCCCGGGTGCGGAGCGGGAGGATCAGCCAGGAGGCCGCGATACCGACGGCCGCGCCGAGGCCGATCGCCGCCAGCCGGGTGCGCAGCAGGTCGTCCGAGCTCTGCCCGAACCAGCCGTACAGCAGGGAGAGCACGGCGGTGACGCACCCGGCCCAGTAGGCGTAGCTGAGTTCGCGCAGCCAGGTCGCGAGTGCCAGGACCGCGAAGATCAGCACGACGGCGGCGTCCTCGTGCGGGCCGAAGGAACCCGCGACGGCCGTCGCGACCACCGTGCCCGCCGCCGCGCCGACCGCCCGCTGAAAGCCCTTGAACAGCACGTCGCCCCGGCCGCGGGCGCCGCTGCAGACGATGAACGCGGTGAGTACCACCCAGGCCCAGTGGTCCGGCCAGACGGCCCGCCCGGCGACGAACGCCCCGCCCACCGCGCCCGCCATCTGGAGGGCCATCCGGGTGTGGACGTTCGGCCGCCGACGGGCCTCCGGTTCCGGTTCCGGTTTCGGCTCAGGCTCCGGCGCGGGCACCCGGACCGGAGCCGGAACCAGCCCGGTCCGGACGGCGGCGGCCTGGAAGAGCGCCACCCAGGCCCCGGACACGACGGCGATCAGCGCGACCCACAGGGTGTGGTCGTGGCCGGCGACCGGCCCGGCGTCGGGCGGCATGACCAGCAGCGCCACCAGCGGCAGCACCAGCAGGCCGCCGCCCCGGGCCGCCCGGGGGCCGAACCGGCGGAGCCAGACCGCCAGCGCCGTCCCGAGGGTGAAGAGGGCGTCGGCGGCGTTCGGGTGGAGGGTCATCAGCCGCCCGATCTCGGCGGCGCCGGAGGCGGCCGCCGGCAGGACGGCGAGTCCGAGCAGCCGGTCGTACCGGTCGGCGGCGAGCTGGACCCGGGCGGCGGTGGCGGCCAGCACCACGGCCTGGACGACCACGTCGACCCGCAGGTCGGCGAAGTGCTCGATCAGCAGCGCGGAGCCGTACGCGGCCAGCATGGCGGCCGTGGTGACGGCCGTCCCGCGGAGCAGTCGGAGCCCGGGGTCGAAGCGCACGGCCCGGCGGAGCCAGGAGAAGTAGCTACTCATCACGTACGGATTTCTCCCTTGCCTGCTCACGCTGAACGAGGAAGTGCCGATTATCTGCTGCCAGAACAGTAAGTGTTAGCGTAGCAATATGGAGATTGATCAGCCGTGGCTTCCGGAGGCGGCGGAGATCCGGCAGGGCACCGTCCGGCTGGCCCGCCGACTGCGCTCCGAGCGCGTGGGGGAGGGCCTCAGCCTCAACAAGCTGAGCGTGCTCGGGCACCTGCTCCGGCACGGCCCGATGTCCCCGGGGGAGCTGGCCGCCGCCGACCACCAGCAGCCGCAGTCGCTGACCCGGGTGTTCGCCGAACTGGAGCGGGACGGCCTGCTCCGGCGCGTCCCGGGCGAGCGGGACCGCCGGCAGTCCGTCCTCCACCTCACCGCGGACGGGCGTACCGCACTGGCCCGTGACATGGCCGGTCGGGACGCCTGGCTGGCGGAGGCGCTGGGGGCCCTCTCCGAGACCGAGCGCGAAGTCCTCCGTCTCGCCGCCCGCCTGATGGACCGCCTGGCGGACGCCCCCAACGCGTCCTCCTGACCCGCCCGGCAGCCGGGACGCGGGATCGAAATCCGGTTCGACCGGCAGTCACGCGCTGTGGGAAACTCTCCGCGCACGGACCATCCGTGCGCCTTGGGGGGGCTTCCACCGCCGTGTCGACGGTGCGGCAGAACCTCGACACCGGGTGCGCCGACGCGCAGGGGGCCGTACCCGCCGGGTCGAGGAGGCGCCAGTCGTCGATGGGGGAAGGCCGCGATCACCATCGCGTGCAGCGACTTCGGCCCCGCCGAGACCTTCACCGGGCCGCCGCCCCGTTCACCACGGAGTTCCATCACCATGCGCCGTACCACCGTGCTCGCCGCCGCCGCGACCGCTGTCGCCCTGGCCGCGCTCACCGCCTGCAACGACACCGAGGACAAGACCGCGGCGGCCACCGCCCCGGCGACCACCGCCGCCGCCGCGCCCGCGACCACCTCGGCCGCCCCCTCGCCCACCTCCACCGAGACCCCGACCCCGACCCCGGCCGTCACCACCCCGGCGCCGGTCGCCACGACCCCGGCCGCCCCGGCCGGGGACTTCGACCCGGCGAAGGCCGTGGAGAACGCGAGCAAGGAGCCCTACGCGGTCTCCGTGAAGATGATCACCGAGGTCGGGGGCAAGGCCGCCGGCATCACCACCGCCCGGCAGAACCTCAACACGGCATACACCGGTCGCGGTGAGATGAAGATCGCCGAGGCTGACCTCGTGGTCGAGACGGTCACCACCGCCGACGCCACGTACACCCGCATGGGCCCGGACGAGAAGTGGACCAAGGCGCCGAAGTCCGCCGACACGGTGGCGCTCGACTACACGGTCTACGCCAAGCTGCTGCTGGCCCAGGGTCCGTCCGCCCGCAAGGGCGCCGAGACCCGCGACGGCGTTCCGACCCAGCACCTGTCCGGCCACATCGACCTGGAGCAGATCGCCGAGATCGACCCGCGCACCTACAGCTCGTCGAAGGCCAAGGGCATCACCGGCTTCGACTTCGACCAGTGGATCGACGCCCAGGGCCGTACCCGGTACGTCGAGCAGGGTGTGGTCAGCAAGGGCGCCAAGGCCGTCAACAAGGTGACCTTCACCGACTTCGGCCCCGCCGAGACCTTCGCCGCCCCCGCCGGAGCGGGCGCCGCCGCCGCGAGCTGACCACCGTCCCCGTGGGGCCGCGCCCCGGCCCCACGGGTTGACCGGGCGTCATCACCGGAAAGCGCCGGGAAGCGCCGGAAAAACGAATCAGGCCCAGTCCGGTGGCAACTCGCCACTGGCCTGGGCCTGTTCTGCACTTCTTGCGAAGTGCCCCCGGTAGGATTCGAACCTACGCACCCGCCTCCGGAGGGCGGTGCTCTATCCCCTGAGCTACGGGGGCTTGCTCGTTGTTGTCGTCGCGTTCGCTTCGACGTGGAGAACACTACCAGGCCCGCGCCGTGCTCCGTGCACGCGTTTCCCGGAGGCCCGACGGGCGGTCCGGCGCCGGCTCCGGGCAGCCGGTCCGGGCGGAAGTGGCCAAAGCCCGGACGGGGCGGCGGGCCCGCCGATACCCTCGGTGAGGTGTCGGGAGTGTCCGGGCGGGTCCTCGTGGTGGACGACAGCGAGGTGATCCGCCAGCTGATCAGGGTCAACCTGGAGCTCGAGGGCTTCGAGGTGGTGACCGCCGCCGACGGTGCCGAGTGCCTGGAGGTGGTCCGCCAGGTGAAGCCCGACGTGGTGACGCTGGACGTGATGATGCCGAGGCTGGACGGCCTGCGGACGGCGGCCCGGCTGCGGGCGGCGCCGGGGACGCGGCTGCTGCCGATCGCGATCGTCAGCGCCTGCTCGCCGTCCGATCTGGACCTGGGGGAGTCGGTCGGGGTCGACGGCTACCTCGGCAAGCCCTTCGATCCGGCGGACCTGGTCGCGCTGGTGCGGCGGCTGATGGAGCGCGACCGCGACCGCGGGGCGGTGGACGGGTTTCGCCCTGGGCGAACAGGTCGGAGTGATCGGGCCTGAGCGATCGGGCCCGAGCGGCCCGCCCCGGTGTCTCAACCGGCAAACCGGGTGGCGAGGGCCCACCCCCTCTCGCCTACGCTTGGCGTCGTGACCCCCGCAGAGCTTTCCCAGGCAGTCCAGGCCGCAGTGAGCGCCGCCGTCGAGGCGGGCGAGCTGGCCGTCGCCGTGCCCGAGCACGTGACGATCGAGCGGCCCAAGAACAGGGACCACGGCGACTACGCGACCAACGTGGCCCTCCAGCTCGCGAAGCCGGCCGGCAAGCCGCCGCGAGCCGTCGCCGAACTGCTGGCCGAGCGCCTGCGAGGGATCACCGGCGTCACCAAGGTCGACATCGCCGGTCCGGGCTTCATGAACATCACCCTCGACGCCGCCACCCAGGGCGAGCTGGCCCGCAGCATCGTCGAGGCGGGCGAGGGCTATGGCCGGAACGAGGCGCTCAAGGGCCTGAAGATCAACCTGGAGTTCGTCTCCGCCAACCCGACCGGGCCGATCCACATCGGCGGCGTCCGCTGGGCGGCCGTCGGCGACTCGCTGGGCCGCATCCTCAAGGCCACCGGCGCCGACGTCACCACCGAGTACTACCTCAACGACGCCGGCGTGCAGATCTCCAAGTTCGCCAGGTCGCTCCAGGCGTCCGCCAACGGCAGGCCCGCCCCGGAGGACGGCTACGTCGGCGAGTACATCGCCGACATCGCCAAGGCGATCGTCGAGGGCGTCCCGGGCGTGCTCGACCTCTCCGAGGGCGAGCAGCTGGAGGTCTTCCGCGCCGAGGGCCTCAAGCTCATGGTGGCCGAGATCCAGCGCTCGATGGAGGAGTTCGGCACCCACTTCGACGTCTGGTTCTCGGAGAAGTCGCTGCACGACTCCGGCGCCGTCGAGAAGGCCATGGAGCGGCTGCGCGAGCAGGGCCACGTCTTCGAGCAGGACGGCGCGATCTGGCTGCGCACCACCGACTTCGGCGACGACAAGGACCGCGTCCTGATCAAGGCCGACGGCGAGACCACCTACTTCGCCGCCGACGCCGCGTACTACCTCAGCAAGCGCGACCGCGGCTCCGAGGTCTCGGTCTACATGCTCGGCGCCGACCACCACGGCTACGTGAACCGGCTCAAGGCCATCGCCGCCTGCGCGGGCGACGACATGGACCGGAACATCGAGGTCAAGATCGGCCAGTTCGTGAAGATGCTGCGCGACGGCCAGGAGGTCCGCCTCTCCAAGCGCGCCGGCAACATCATCACGATCGACGACGTCGTCGAGTGGATCGGCGTGGACGCCGCCCGCTACATGCTGGCGCGCTCCTCCACCGACTCCACGATCACCATCGACATCGACCTGGTCACCAGCCAGAAGGCGGAGAACCCGGTCTTCTACGTGCAGTACGCGCACGCCCGGATGTGCTCGGTGCAGCGCAACGCCGTGGAGAAGGGCATCACGCGCAGCGCGGACTTCAAACCGGAGCTGCTGTCGACCGAGTGGGAGTCCAACCTGCTCGGCGAGCTCGCCCAGTTCCCGGGCGTGGTGGCCAAGTCCGGCGAGTGGCGCGAGCCGCACCACGTCGCGACGTACCTGGAGAAGCTCGCCCGCGAGTACCACCGCTTCTACGACAACTGCCAGATCCTGCCGAAGGGCGACGAGGAGGTCACCGACCTCACGCACGCCCGGCTCTGGCTGGCCGACGCGACACGCACGGTCATCGCCAACGGCCTCACGCTCCTTGGCGTGACGTCGCCCGAGCGGATGTAGGCACCACCCCCACGTGCACAGCGGGGGCGGCTGACGGTCAACGCGGACCGTCGCCGCCCCTCGCCATAGGTCGAGGAAACCGAGGACATGTCTCGCTCCGCACATCCCGCAGGCCCCCGTCACGGTGACGTACTGCCCGAGGGCCACTACCAGGCACCGCCGGCCGACCTGAACGCGCTCGACCCCAAGGTCTGGTCGGAGACGGTCGCGCGCGGCGCCGACGGCGTCGTCACCGTCGGCGGCCTGGACGTGAACCGCATCGCCGCCGAGTTCGGCACCCCCGCCTACGTCATGGACGAGGCCGACTTCCGCTCCCGGGCACGCGCCTGGCGGGACGCCTTCGGCACCGACGCGGACGTCTACTACGCCGGCAAGGCGTTCCTCTCCAAGGCGGTCGTGCGCTGGCTGCACGAGGAGGGCCTCAACCTCGACGTGTGCAGCTCCGGCGAACTCGCCGTCGCGCTGGCGGCCGGGATGCCGCCGGAGCGGATCGCGCTGCACGGCAACAACAAGTCGGTGGACGAGCTCGAGAACGCGGTGAAGACCGGCGTCGGGCACATCGTGGTCGACTCCTACGAGGAGATCGAGCGACTGGCGGCCGTGGCCGGACGCCAGGGCGTGCGCCAGCCGGTGCTGATCCGGGTCACCGTCGGCGTGGAGGCGCACACCCACGAGTTCATCGCCACCGCGCACGAGGACCAGAAGTTCGGCCTCTCGCTGACCGGGGGAGCGGCCGCCGAGGCCGTCCGCCGGGTGCTGGCGCACCCCGGGAGCCTCGAACTGCGCGGCATCCACTCGCACATCGGCTCGCAGATCTTCGACACCGCCGGCTTCGAGGTGGCCGCCCGCCGGGTGGTCGGCCTGCTGGCGTCGATCCGCGACGAGCACGGCGTCGAGCTGCCCGAGATCGACCTCGGCGGCGGCCTCGGCATCGCCTACACCAGCGAGGACGACCCGCGCGAGCCCGCCGAGATCGCGGCCGCGCTGGCCGACATCGTCCGCCGCGAGTGCGCCGCCGCGAACCTCACCGCCCCCCGGCTGAGCGTGGAGCCGGGCCGGGCGATCGTCGGCCCGACCGCGTTCACCCTGTACGAGGTCGGCACCGTCAAGCCGCTCGAAGGTCTGCGCACCTATGTCAGCGTGGACGGCGGGATGTCCGACAACATCCGCACCGCGCTCTACGACGCCGAGTACACGGTGGCCCTCGTGTCGCGCACCAGTGACGCCGGACCGATGCTGGTCCGGGTGGTCGGCAAGCACTGCGAGTCCGGCGACATCGTCGTGCGGGACGCCTTCCTGCCGGCCGACCTGGCCCCCGGCGACCTGATCGCGGTGCCCGCCACCGGCGCCTACTGCCGCTCGATGGCGAGCAACTACAACCACGCCCTGAAGCCTCCGGTGCTCGCCGTCCAGGACGGTGCGGCCCGGGTGATCGTCCGGCGCGAGACGGAGGAGGATCTCCTGCGTCTCGATATCGGATGACGAAATCCTTGTCTCAGATCATGGAACGACCGTAGATCCGTACGGAAAGTCCCGGAGACTGGTAGGGACCGAAAGTCCGGCGGGACACCGAAATGCCCGCCGGAACGACCGAAGAACGACGAATGCAGAGCGGAGTCGGATGATGCGTACGCGGCCGCTGAAGGTGGCGTTGCTGGGCTGTGGTGTGGTGGGCTCCGAGGTGGCGCGCATCATGACGACAGACGCCGCCGACCTCGCCGCGCGCATCGGCGCGCCGGTCGAGCTCGCCGGCATCGCGGTCCGGCGACAGGGGCGGGTCCGCCCCGGAGTGCCCGAGCACCTGCTCACCACCGATGCCGAGGCCCTGGTCACCCGGGGCGACATCGACGTGGTGATCGAGGTGGTGGGCGGCATCGAGCCGTCCAAGAACCTCATCCTGGCGGCGTTCGCGCAGGGCGCCTCGGTGGTCAGCGCCAACAAGGCGCTGCTCGCCCAGGACGGCACCGAGCTGCACGCGGCCGCCGCGGCGGCCGGGGTCGACCTCTACTACGAGGCCGCGGTGGCGGGCGCGATCCCGCTGCTGCGCCCGCTGCGCGAGTCGCTGGCCGGCGACCGGGTGAACCGGGTGCTGGGCATCGTCAACGGCACCACCAACTTCATCCTCGACAAGATGGACACCACCGGCGCCGGGTACTCGGAGGCGCTGGAGGAGGCCACCGCGCTCGGGTACGCCGAGGCCGACCCGACGGCCGACGTGGAGGGCTTCGACGCCGCCGCCAAGGCCGCGATCCTGGCCGGCATCGCCTTCCACACCGAGGTGACCGCCGCGGACGTGTACCGCGAGGGCATCACCGAGGTGACCGCCGCCGACATCGCCTCCGCCAAGGAGATGGGCTGCGTGGTCAAACTGCTGGCGATCTGCGAGCGGGCCGCCGACGGCGAGTCGGTGACCGCGCGGGTCCACCCGGCGATGATCCCGCTGTCCCACCCGCTGGCCTCGGTCCGCGAGGCGTACAACGCGGTGTTCGTGGAGGCCGAGGCGGCCGGCCGGCTGATGTTCTACGGCCCGGGCGCGGGCGGCGCGCCGACCGCCTCGGCGGTCCTCGGCGACCTCGTGGCGGTGTGCCGCAACAAGCTCGCCGGCGCCACCGGCCCCGGTGACTCGGTGTACACCCAGCTGCCGGCCAAGCCGATGGACGAGGTCGTCACCCGCTACCACGTCAGCCTGGACGTCGACGACCGCGCGGGGGTGCTCGCCCAGGTCGCCTCCGTCTTCGCCGAGCACGGCGTCTCCATCGACACCGTGCGCCAGCAGGGCCGCGACGGCGACGCCTCGCTCGTCGTGGTCACCCACCGTGCGACCGACGCCGCGCTGTCGGCGACGGTCGACAAGCTCCGCGCACTCGACAGCGTGCGCGACGTGGCCAGCACCATGCGGGTCGAAGGGGAATAGGAACAGATGATGAGCAGCGTTGCCGAGAACGCCGCCAGAGGCACCCACACCCACCAGTGGCGGGGTCTGATCGAGGAGTACCGGGACCGCCTGCCGGTCAGCGCGGCGACCCCCGTGGTCACCCTGCTGGAGGGCGGCACCCCGTTGGTCCCCGCCCAGGTGCTGTCCGAGCGCACCGGCTGCGAGGTCTACCTCAAGGTCGAGGGCGCCAACCCGACCGGGTCCTTCAAGGACCGCGGTATGACGATGGCCATCTCCAAGGCGAAGGAGGACGGCGCCCAGGCCGTCATCTGCGCCTCCACCGGCAACACTTCCGCCTCCGCCGCCGCGTACGCGGTGCGGGCCGGGATGGTGTCGGCGGTGCTGGTCCCGCAGGGCAAGATCGCCCTCGGCAAGATGGGCCAGGCGCTGGTGCACGGCGCGAAGATCCTCCAGGTGGACGGGAACTTCGACGACTGCCTCACCCTTGCGCGTGAACTGTCCGAGAAGTACCCGGTGGCGCTGGTCAACTCGGTGAACCCGGTCCGGATCGAGGGTCAGAAGACCGCCGCCTTCGAGATCGTCGACATGCTCGGCGACGCACCGGACATCCACGTCCTGCCGGTCGGCAACGCGGGCAACATCACCGCGTACTGGAAGGGCTACCGCGAGTACGCGACGGACGGCCTGGCCTCCCGCACCCCGCGGATGTGGGGCTTCCAGGCCTCCGGCTCGGCCCCGATCGTGGACGGTGCGCCGGTGCTCAAGCCGCAGACCATCGCCACCGCGATCCGGATCGGCAACCCGGCCTCCTGGGACTTCGCGCTCGCCGCGCGGGACGAATCGGGCGGTCTCATCGACAAGGTGACCGATCGTCAGATTCTGTCCGCGTACCGGCTGTTGGCCTCCCAGGAGGGCGTCTTCGTGGAGCCCGCCTCGGCCGCCTCGGTGGCCGGCCTGCTGGCCAAGGCGGAGGCCGGTCTGGTCGACCCGGGTCAGCGGATCGTCTGCACCGTGACCGGCAACGGTCTCAAGGACCCGGACTGGGCGGTGGCCGGCGCGCCGCAGCCCCGGATCGTCCCGATCGACCCCGAGGCCGCCGCCCTGCAGCTGGGCCTGCTCGACTGACGGAGCGTCCGACGGAACCTCGTACGGACGGCGGGTGGATGAACATCCCCCCACCCCGGGCCGACCCTTTCGGGGGTCGGCCCGGTCTCGTTCTCGACTGACACTTTTGTGTCAATTCAGTGGTTGATTCGGATCCGAATCCGGCATGAATTCCGGCCAGAACCGGCAACACACCAGATCGAAGGCCCACGGGGTGTACCGCTGTGGAACCTGTCTTCGATACTCTGGGTGCGGCCGTGTGGCACATGCCCCGGGTCCGACCCCCTTCCGGGCCGCACCACCGAATGTGACCGCCCGCCCCGGCCGGGGCCCCGCGGCCCGCTCCCCGCCCTCGCACCGACGCGCTTCGCGCCGCCCGATTTCCCCAGGAGAGTCCACCGCATGGCCGGTCCTGCGTTCCGTGCCGCCGCCGTCCGGGTCCGGGTCCCCGCGACCAGTGCCAACCTCGGTCCGGGCTTCGACGCCTTCGGCCTCGCCCTGGGCCTGTACGACGACGTGGTCGTCCGGGTCGCCGACTCCGGGCTCTCCGTCGACATCGCCGGCGAGGGCGCCGAGACCCTCCCGCGCGACGAGCGCCACCTGCTGGTCCGCTCGATGCGCGCCGCCTTCGACCTGCTCGGCGGCCAGCCGCGCGGCCTCGAAGTGGTCTGCGCCAACCGCATACCGCACGGCCGCGGCCTGGGCTCCTCGTCCGCCGCGATCTGCGCCGGCATCGTCGCCGCCCGCGCCGTCACCATCGGCGGCCCGTCCGCCCTGGACGACGACGCACTGCTGGCGCTCGCCTCGGAGCTGGAGGGCCACCCGGACAACGTCGCGGCCTGCCTGCGCGGCAACTTCACCGTGGCGTGGACCGAGGAGGACCGGGCCCGGGCGATCGCCCTGGAGCCCTCCGCCGAGGTCGTCCCGGTGGTGTTCGTCCCGGCCACCGAGGTGCTCACCGAGACCGCCCGCGGACTGCTGCCGAAGACCGTCCCGCTGGCCGACGCCGCCGCCAACGCCGGCCGTTCCGCGCTGCTGGTCGAGGCGCTGACCCGGCGTCCCGACCTGCTGCTCGCCGCCACCGAGGACCGGATCCACCAGGACTACCGGGCCTCCGCGATGCCGGACAGCGCCGCGCTGGTGGCCGCGCTGCGGGCCGAGAACGTGCCCGCCGTGATCTCCGGCGCCGGTCCGACCGTGCTCGCGCTCACCGACGAGGCGGGCGTGCAGAAGGTCCTGGACTTCGCGGCCGACCACGGCGGCAGCGGCCCGGCGTTCGCGGCCCACCGGCTCGAACTCGACCGGACCGGAGCCTCGGTGCTCCCGCTCGACGTCTGAAACACCCCGTCCGCGACGGTCCGGCCCGGTGCACCGCCACCGGACCGTCCGGACACGATTGGCAAGCGCAAGGCTGGGGAATGTGTGAGGGGGTCGGTAGTGTTAACCTCATTGCTGCACCAGGTGCCCTCCGGGGCTCGGTGCGCCGCGTCCCGATCCCAGCACTCCGCGTCAGCGGGGTCCAGGCGATGAACGGGGCGACGATTCTCCGGGAGCCCACCGCAGCGCGTACGCAGCCTGCCTGCGCGACTTGCGGCCGCATCCCGAAAGCCGTGACGGCACCTGACTCCCACCCCGCGGCCTCCCACCTGGAGGCACAGGACGGGCGGAGCGCGGGCCACCGTCACGCGACGGGGGCCCGGGATTCGCAGGCAGCGTGGGGGCAGCTCCCGGCCGGCGGCCGGGGGGAGGGTCGGCACACGACCGTCCCACCACGCCACTCAGCACCACCGTGCTTCTAGCACCGCACCTCGCAGCTCTCCCCCGACCGGCACCGCCGTCCGGGGGAACACCGCCTCGGACCGACGCAGTCGAGCGTTGGTCAGGACAGCACAACCGGTCGCCGAGCCAGACAGGCCGACGTCCGCTCCAGGGAAGGACCCTTAGTGAGCGACACCACCGATCTGATGGGCGCGCGCCCGGACGCCGAGGCGTCGGACGCCGCCGCCGCCCCCGCTGCACCGGCGCGGCGCCGCCGCACCGCCGCCGCCGGCCTGGACGGCATGGTCCTGGCTGAGCTGCAGAAGCTCGCCGGTGACCTGGGCATCACCGGTACCGGTCGGATGCGCAAGAGCCAGCTGATCGAGACCATCAAGGAGAAGAGCGGGGGCGACCCGCTGCTCGCCGGCGCCACCGCCGCTCCGGCCGCCGCCAAGCGCGCGGCCAAGGCCGAGACCGCCGAGCCGGCCGAGAAGCCCGCCCGCCGGACCAGCAAGGCCGCCGCCGCCCGGGCCGAGGCCCCGGCCGCCGCCGAGGCGCAGGCCCAGATCGAGATCCCGGTCCAGGCCGCCGCCGAGACCGCCGCTCCGGCCCGTGCCGAGCGCACCCGCCGCCGGGCCACCTCGGCCGCTGGTGCCCCGGTCGCCGAGACTGCCGAGGCGCCCGCCGCCGTGGCCACCGAGGCCAAGCAGGCCGAGGCCCGCCCCGAGGGCGCCCGCGCCCCGGAGGGCCGCGAGGAGGGTCGTACCGAGACCCGTCGCGACCGCCGGGACCGTCGCGACCGCCGCGAGGGCGGCGAGCGCGAGGGCCGCCAGGAGACCGCCGAGGCCCCGGCCGGCCAGGACGCCGACGGGCGCGAGTCGCGCCGCGACCGGCGCAACCGCCGGGACCGGACCGACCGCCCCGAGCGTGCCGAGCGCACCGACCGTGCCGACCGCCAGGGCGGCCAGCAGCAGGGCGCCCAGGGCGAGGGCCAGCAGAGCCGCCAGCCCGCCACCCAGCAGGCCCAGCCGCAGTCGCAGGCGCCGCAGGGCGGTTTCGACGACGACGAGTTCGGCGACGGCCGGCGCGGCCGCCGCGGCCGCTACCGCGACCGCCGGGGCCGCGGCAGCCGCCGCGAGGGCTTCGAGGCCGGTGTCGTCGACACGCAGATCGGCGAGGACGACGTCCTGATCCCGGTCGCGGGCATCCTCGACATCCTCGACAACTACGCGTTCGTCCGCACCTCGGGCTACCTGCCGGGTCAGAACGACGTCTACGTCTCGCTCGCCCAGGTCCGCAAGAACGGCCTGCGCAAGGGTGACGCCATCACCGGTGCGGTGCGCCAGCCCAAGGACGGCGAGCGCCGCGAGAAGTTCAACGCCATGGTGCGGCTGGACTCCGTCAACGGCATGGACCCGGAGAGCGGCCGCGGCCGTCCCGAGTTCAACAAGCTGACCCCGCTGTACCCGCAGGACCGGCTGCGCCTGGAGACCGACCCGGGCATCCTGACCACCCGGATCATCGACCTGGTGTCGCCGATCGGCAAGGGCCAGCGCGGTCTGATCGTCGCGCCGCCGAAGACCGGCAAGACCATGGTGCTGCAGGCGGTCGCCAACGCGATCACCCACAACAACCCCGAGTGCCACCTGATGGTCGTCCTGGTCGACGAGCGTCCGGAAGAGGTCACCGACATGCAGCGGTCGGTGAAGGGCGAGGTCATCTCCTCGACCTTCGACCGCCCGGCCGAGGACCACACCACCGTCGCCGAGCTGGCCATCGAGCGCGCCAAGCGCCTGGTGGAGCTGGGCCACGACGTGGTGATCCTGCTGGACTCGATCACCCGTCTGGGCCGTGCCTACAACCTGGCGGCGCCGGCCTCCGGCCGCATCCTGTCCGGTGGTGTCGACTCGACCGCGCTGTACCCGCCGAAGAAGTTCTTCGGTGCCGCGCGCAACATCGAGAACGGCGGCTCGCTGACCATCCTGGCCACCGCGCTGGTCGAGACCGGCTCGCGGATGGACGAGGTGATCTTCGAGGAGTTCAAGGGCACCGGCAACATGGAGCTCAAGCTCGACCGGAAGCTCTCGGACAAGCGCATCTTCCCGGCCGTCGACGTGGACGCCTCCAGCACCCGCAAGGAGGAGATCCTGCTCGGCGCCGACGAGCTCGCCATCGTCTGGAAGCTGCGCCGGGTGCTGCACGCGCTCGACTCGCAGCAGGCGATCGAGCTGCTGCTGGACAAGATGAAGCAGACCAAGAGCAACGCCGAGTTCCTGATGCAGATCGCCAAGACGACCCCCGGGTCCAGCGACTGACCTTCCTCGGTACACGGACGAGCCCCGGCCCGCGCGAGCGGCCCGGGGCTCGCCGCGTTCCCGGCCGGTGTTTGTTCCAGATTTGGGACACTCTGGTCTCTTTCGAGCATCTTGTCCGATTTATTCTGGACCGTATGGCCGAACACAAGAGGGTCCCGAGCCGCCGCCGCAAGCTCCTGCGCGCGGCCGCCTGCGGGTCCGTCGCGCTCGTCGTCCTCGGCGCCGGGGCCGCCGGGTACGCGTACCTGCGGCTGGACGGCAACATCAAGAGCGTCGACATCGACGGCCGGCTCGGCACCTCCCGCCCGCCCACGGCCACCGACGGCTCGTTCAACCTGCTGGTGCTCGGCTCGGACTCGCGGGACGGCGGCAACGCGGACCTGGCCGGTGGCGACACCGGCGGCACCGCCCGCTCGGACACCGCGATGGTGCTGCACGTCAACCAGGACCACTCGCGCGCCGACGTGGTCTCCATACCGCGCGACACCCTCGTCCCGCGCCCCGAGTGCACCGACCGGCAGGGCCGGGCGGTACCTGCCGCCAAGCGCGCGATGTTCAACAGCGCCTACGAGGCCGGCGGCGCGACCTGCGCGGTGAAGACGGTCGAGCAGCTCAGCGGGCTGCGGATGGACCACTACGTCGAGGTGGACTTCGCCGGCTTCGCCCGGCTCGTGGACGCGGTGGGCGGCGCCACCGTGACCACCGCGGTGCCCATCCACGACAAGGACAGCGGCCTCGACCTCCAGCCCGGCGAGCACCACCTCGACGGCAAGCAGGCGCTGGCCTTCGTCCGCACCCGGCACGGCGTGGGGGACGGCAGCGACCTCGGCCGGATCGAGCTGCAGAAGCAGATGGTGCGCTCGCTGCTCAAGCAGGTCGGCGGGGTCGGGCTGCTGACCAACCCGGTGAAGCTCTGGTCGGTCGGCGACACCCTGACCCGCTCGATCACCACCGACTCCGCGCTCGCCTCGGTGAACTCCCTGGTCGGCCTGGGCGAGCAGCTCAAGGGGATCGGGCCGGACCAGCTCGGCATGGTCACCCTGCCGGTGACGGCCGCCCCCGGCGACCCGGACCGGGTGGTCGAGCTGCAGCCGCAGGCGGACCAGCTCTGGGCGGCCCTGAAGGCCGACCGGCCGGTCCCCGAGGCCGTGGCCGCCGCCCAGCCGTCCAACCCCGCCCAGGCCACCCCCACGGCCCCGGCGAAGGCCACCCCCACGGCCCCGGCGAAGGCCACCCCCACGGCCCCGGCCAAGGCGCCCGCGACGGCCCCGGCGAAGGCGCCCGCGACCGCGCCCACGACCGCCCCCGCCCGGCACGGCTGAGCCCCGGGCGAGGTCCGGGCAGTCCCGGGCGGGGCACCGGCGGGGCCCGGAATATCCCGGAGCGCCCCCCGGTTTGGGAAGAAGCGGCCGGTCCTGGCAGACTGGTCCGTCGGTCCCGGTTCACGAGCGGCGTTCCCGCCGCCGACCCGGTGCCCTCCCGAACACTAGGAGAATCCCTTGAAGTCCAACGCCCACCCCGAGTACGTGCTCACCCACGTGACCTGCACCTGCGGTGCCGAGTTCACCACCCGGTCGACCGAGAAGAGCGGCGTGATTCGCGCCGAGGTCTGCTCGCAGTGCCACCCGTTCTACACCGGCAAGCAGAAGATCCTCGACACCGGTGGCCGCGTCGCCCGCTTCGAGGCCCGCTTCGGCAAGACCCACAGCGCGAAGGCCTAGCGCTCCCTCGGCGCCGGTTCCCGGTGTCCCCGTACTTGTTCCGGGGGCACGGGGACCGGCGCCGTTCGCGTCCCCCGCACCCTCCGCGCTCCGCGGTCCCCCTCCGATCCACCCACCGATCCCCGGGAAGAAGGCCACCCCATGTTCGAGGCTGTCGAAGAGCTCCTCGTCGAGCACGCCGCCCTCGAGGCGAGGCTGGCCGACCCGTCCGTCCACGCCGACCAGGCGAACGCTCGCAAGCTGGCCAAGCGCTACGCCGAGCTGACGCCGATCACCCGGGCCTTCCGGGCCTGGCGGCAGGCCGGCGAGGACATCGAGGCCGCCCGCGAACTCGCCGCCGAGGACCCGGAGTTCCTCGCCGAGGTGAAGTCCGGCGAGGCCCGGCGCGAGGAGCTGACCGAGGAGCTGCGGCTGCTGCTGGTCCCGCGCGACCCGAACGACGAGAAGGACGTCATCCTGGAGATCAAGGCCGGTGAGGGCGGCGAGGAGTCCGCGCTGTTCGCCGGCGACCTGCTCCGGATGTACCTGCGGTTCGCCGAGCGGATCGGCTGGAAGACCGAGCTCATCGACTCCAACGAGTCCGACCTCGGCGGCTACAAGGACGTCTCGGTGGCCGTGAAGACCAGGGGCAACGTCGAGCCCGGCCAGGGCGTCTGGGCCCGGCTGAAGTACGAGGGCGGCGTGCACCGCGTGCAGCGCGTCCCCGCCACCGAGTCCCAGGGCCGCATCCACACCTCGGCGGCGGGCGTGCTGGTCACCCCCGAGGCCGAGGAGGTCGAGGTCGAGATCGTCGCCAACGACCTGCGGATCGACGTGTACCGCTCCTCCGGCCCCGGCGGCCAGTCGGTCAACACCACCGACTCCGCGGTCCGGATCACCCACCTGCCGACCGGTATCGTGGCCTCCTGCCAGAACGAGAAGAGCCAGCTGCAGAACAAGGAGCAGGCGATGCGCATCCTGCGTTCGCGGCTGCTGGCCGCCGCGCAGGAGGAGGCCGAGCGCGAGGCCTCCGACGCGCGTCGCAGCCAGGTCCGCACGGTGGACCGCTCCGAGCGGATCCGGACGTACAACTACCCGGAGAACCGCATCTCGGACCACCGGACGGGCTTCAAGTCGTACAACCTGGACCAGGTGCTGGACGGCGAACTGAACGCCGTCATCCAGTCCTGCGTCGACGCGGACGCCGCAGCCAAGCTCGCCGCGGCCCAACAGAACTGACACCGGCGGCGGCGGGACCGACGTCGAGGCCGGAGAGCGGAAGCAAGAGGTCGTACGGATGAACCTGCTACTCGCCGAGGTGGCCCAGGCCACCCAGCGGTTGGCCGCGGCCGGCGTGCCGTCGCCGCGCTTCGACGCGGAGGAACTCGCCGCACACGTCCACAACGTCAGGCGCAGCCAGCTGCACACCGTCAAGGACGGCGACTTCGACGCCCGGTACTGGGAGGCGGTGGCCCGTCGGGAGGCCCGCGAGCCGCTCCAGCACATCACCGGCCGGGCGTTCTTCCGCTACCTGGAGCTGGAGGTCGGCCCAGGCGTCTTCGTGCCCCGTCCGGAGACCGAGTCGGTCGTCGAGTGGGCCATAGACGCCGTCCGCGACATGGACGTGGCCGAGCCGCTGGTCGTCGACCTCTGCTCCGGCTCCGGCGCCATCGCGCTGGCCCTCGCCCAGGAGCTGCCCCGCTCCGTCGTCCACGCCTTCGAGCTGGACGAGGGCGCGCTGCCCTACACCCGGCGCAACATCGGGTCCTCGCCCGACCGCGCCCGGGTCACCCTGCACGAGGGCGACGCCACCCGGGCCTTCGAGGACGACCGCGCCTGGGACGGCCGCTTCGACCTGGTCATCTCCAACCCGCCGTACATCCCGCTCACCGAGTGGGAGTACGTGGCGCCGGAGGCCCGCGACCACGACCCGCAGATGTCGCTGTTCTCCGGCGAGGACGGCCTGCACACCATCCGCGGCATCGAGCGCGTCGCCGCCCGCCTGCTGCGCCCGGGCGGCGCCGTGGTGATCGAGCACGCCGACACCCAGGGCGGCCAGGTCCCGTGGATCTTCAACGAGGAGGGCGGCTGGACCGACACCGCCGACCACCGCGATCTGAACAACCGCCCGCGCTTCACCACGGCCCGCAAGGCGTCGCTGTGACCGACCGGGCGACCGACGGGCTCCGCGGCACGTCGGGGCGCCGGAGCGGCGCCGCCAGCACGAGTACCAGCACCACCACCACGAGCACCACCACGAGTTCGTCCGGAAGGGGACCGCACCGATGAGCCGCCGCTACGACTGTGCCGATGCCGGGGACCGCGCCACCGGTCTGCGTGAGGCCGCCTCTGCCATCCGCCGCGGCGAACTCGTCGTGCTGCCCACCGACACCCTCTACGGGGTCGGCGCGGACGCCTTCTCGCCGGAGGCGGTGGCCGCGCTGCTCGCCGCCAAGGGCCGCGGCCGCAACATGCCCTCGCCGGTCCTGGTCGGCTCGCCGACCACCCTGCACGGCCTGGTCACGGACTTCTCCGAGCAGGCGTGGGAGCTCGTCGACGCCTTCTGGCCGGGCGGGCTCACCCTGGTCGCCAAGCACCAGCCCTCGCTGCGCTGGGACCTCGGCGAGACCCGCGGCACCGTCGCGGTCCGGATGCCGCTGCACCCGGTCGCCATCGAGCTGCTGAACGCCACCGGTCCGATGGCCGTCTCCAGCGCCAACCGGACCGGCGGCCCGTCCCCGGCCACCTGCGACGAGGCCCAGCAGCAGCTCGGCGACGCCATCTCGGTGTACCTGGACGGCGGCACCGCCGACCACGCCCAGGCATCGTCGATCGTCGACGTCACCGGCAAGGTGCCGGTACTGCTGAGGGCCGGCGCGATCTCCGTCGAGCAGCTGAGGGAGGTCGTCCCCGACCTGGAGGCCGGCAGTTGACGGCCGCCTCCCTCCATGCCGGGCCCGGCATATCGCCGTACCTGAGCGTGGGACCCAGGCCGCTGGACCACTTCCGGATCCTGTACGTGTGCACCGGCAACATCTGCCGCTCGCCGATCGCCGAGCGGCTCACCCGGCGTGAGCTGGACACCCGGCTGAACCCCCGGGTGGCCGGCCGGATCCTGGTCGAGTCGGCCGGCACCTGGGGCCATGTCGGCGCGCCGATGGAGGACCACGCCGCCACGGTGCTGGACGAGTACGGCGCCGACAGCGGCGGCTTCACCGGCCGCGAACTGCTGGACGAGCACGTGGTCGAGGCCGACCTGGTGCTCACCGCGACCCTGGACCACCGGGCCCAGGTCATCTCCATGGGTCACGAGGCGGGGCTGCGCACCTTCACCCTGAAGGAGTTCACCCGGCTGGTCCGGACGATCGACCCGGGCACCCTGCCGGACCCGCGCCGCGGCGCCGACGTCACCGAGCGCGCCCGGGCCCTGGTCCGGGCCGCGGCGGCGCTCCGCGGCTGGCTGCTGGCCGCCGACCCCGAGACGGACGAGCTGCACGACCCGTACGGCGCGCCGATCGGCATGTTCCGCAACTGCGGCGAGGAGATATTCCACGCCGTCGACCCCGTGGTCACCGCGCTCACCGGGGTCCGCGCGCTGCACTGAGCGCAGGCCCGGTCGCCGGCCGGTCGGCCGCGGCGCCGTAGGCCCCCTCGTACCGCCCCGTGCCGCCCCGTGCCGCTTCGTACGGCCGGGCGTACCCCGGCACGCGCCGCCGTGCCGGGGCGCCGGGGCGGTCCTACGCTGGAGGGATCCGACCCGACGCGCCCGGGAGCCCCCGCCATGACCGTCACCGATGCCGCGACCGGCCCCGTCGAGACCCCCGAGGCGCTCTCCGCCGCCCTGTTCCGGGCCGATCCCCAGCTGGCCGACCTGATGGCCGCCGAGGCCGAACGGCGGGCCGAGACGATCCAGCTGCTGGCGGGGGAGAACCTCACCGGCCCGGCCGTGCTGGCGGCCCTCACCGGCCCGCTGATCGACAAGTACGCCGAGGGCTACCCCGGCCGCCGCCACCACGCCGGCTGCTCGCTCGCCGACGCCGCCGAGCTGCTGGCGATCGACCGGGCCCGCGAGCTGTTCGCCGCCCCGCACGCCAACGTCCAGCCGCGGTCCGTCACGGCGGCGATGCTCGCCGCCTACGCCGCGCTGCTGCGGCCCGGCGACGTGGTGCTCGCGATGTCGCTGGAGCACGGCGGCCACCTCAGCTGCGGCTCGCGGGCCAACTTCTCCGGCCGCTGGTTCGACTTCGTCGGCTACGGGGTGCGCCGCGAGGACGGGCTGATCGACCTCGACCAGGTGCGCGAGCTGGCCCTCAAGCACCGGCCGAAGGCGATCGTGGCCGGCTCCATCTCCTACCCGCGGCACCCCGACTGGGCCGCCTTCCGGGCGATCGCCGACGAGACGGACGCCTATCTGGTGGCCTCCGTCGCGCAGACCACCGGCCTGGTCGCGGCCGGTGTCGCGCCGTCCCCGGTGCCGTACGCGGACGTCACCGTGGCGGCCACCCACAAGCTGCTCCGGGGCCCGCGCGGCGGTCTGCTGCTGTGCACCGCCGAACTGGCCGACCGGGTCGACCGGGCGGTCTTCCCGTTCAGCCAGGGCGGCGCCGCGATGAACGAGGTGGCCGGCAAGGCCGTCGCGCTGGCCGAGGCCGCCACGCCCGCCTACCGGGCCTACGCCCACCGCACGGTGGCCGGGGCGCGGGTGCTCGCGGCCGGGCTCGCGGAGGCGGGCGCGCGCCCGTTGACCGGGGGGACCGACACCCACCTGGTGACCGCCGACGTCGGAGCGCTCGGCGTCAGCGGGGCCGAGGCCGAGCGCCGCTGCGCGGCGGCGGGGCTGCTGTTCGGCAAGTGCGCGCTGCCGTACGACCCGGCGCCGCCGTCGGAGGCCTCCGGGATCCGGCTCGGGACCGGCACCGTGACCTCGCAGGGCATGGGCGAGACCGAGCTGGCGGAGATCGCCGCCCTGGTCGGACGGCTGCTCGCCGGGGGTACGGACGTCCGGGTGGCGGAGCGGGTCAGGGAGCTGGCGCGGGCCTTCGCCGTGCGTCGCTGACCGCGCTTCCGAATCTCCTACCCGGTAGGGCGAACCGCGATGCGCGCCCCCGGCGTCCGACTCAATAAGGTGTGTGCCGTGGCGACGCACCTCGAACCTCGGACAGGCACGGGAGTACCTTCGGTACCCAACCGTCGGACAACGCTGCGGGAGGCCAGTGGTGCGTGAGTATCTGCTGGTGCTGTTCTGCACCGCGGCGGTCACCTATCTGCTGACCGGCCCGGTCCGGAAGTTCGCCATCGCGGCGGGGGCGATGCCCCCGGTCCGCGCGCGTGACGTGCACCGCGAGCCGACGCCGAGGCTCGGCGGCATCGCGATGTTCGGCGGACTCTGCGCGGGCATCCTGGTCGCCTCCCAGCTCGACAACCTGAGCAAGGTGTTCTCCCAGGGCACCGACATCCGCGCGCTGCTCTCCGGCGCCGGCATCATGTGGCTGCTCGGCGTGCTGGACGACAAGTGGGGCGTGGACGCCCTGGTGAAGCTGGGCGGCCAGATGATCGCCGCCGGTGTGATGGTCTGGCAGGGCGTCACGGTGATCACCCTGCCGGTGCCCGGTGTCGGGCCGGTCGCGGTCAGTCCGACCCAGGGCATGGTCATCTCGGTGGTCCTGGTCGTCGTCATGGTCAACGCGGTGAACTTCATCGACGGACTGGACGGCCTGGCGGGCGGCATGGTCTGCATCGCCGCGATCGCCTTCTTCCTGTACTCGTACCGGCTCTGGTACGGCTACACGATCTCCGACGCCGCCCCCGCGGTGCTGTTCAGCGTGCTGCTGATCGGCATGTGCCTGGGCTTCCTGGCGCACAACATGCACCCGGCCCGGATCTTCATGGGCGACTCCGGCTCGATGATGCTCGGCCTGATGCTGGCCGTCGCCGCGATCTCGATCACCGGCCGGGTCGACCCCGACCTCATCACCAGCGAGCTGGGGTCGCAGACCGCCACCGTGCACGCCCTGGTACCGATCTACATCCCGCTGCTGCTGCCGCTGACGGTCATCGCGCTGCCGCTGGCGGACCTGCTGCTCGCGGTGGTCCGCCGCACCTGGGCGGGCCAGTCCCCGTTCGCCGCCGACAAGCGGCACCTGCACCACCGACTGCTCCAGGTCGGCCACTCGCACAGCCGCGCCGTACTGATCATGTACTTCTGGGCCGCGCTGATCGCCTTCGGGACCGTCGCCT
Source organism: Kitasatospora purpeofusca (assembly GCF_036010405.1). Taxonomy (NCBI): domain Bacteria; kingdom Bacillati; phylum Actinomycetota; class Actinomycetes; order Kitasatosporales; family Streptomycetaceae; genus Kitasatospora; species Kitasatospora purpeofusca. Next base: position 6,111,201 of record NZ_CP108561.1, read on the forward strand.
TCTCGGTCACCAACACCGGCCGGACCGTCGTCCTCACGCTGGCCGGGCTCTGCCTGGTCGGCCTGGTGGTGCTGCTCACCCCGCGGTTCCGGCCCCGGGCCCCGCGCGCGGTGCAGGCCTTCGTGCCGCCGCGCTACCGCCGCCGTCCGGTGCGCCGGACCGCCGCCCCGGTTGCGGAGAGCACCGGGACCACCGGGACCACCGGGAGTGCCGGGACCGCCGAGGACCCCGAGCTCACCGCCGAATCGGCCGGGCGCACGAGCTCCGAGCCGATGGCCGAACTGTCGGCCGAGGACAAGCGGCTGCTCGGCGGAGTGCCCAAGGGATCGTCGGCCGTCACCGGCCGAGGACACGGCAACGGCCGCGGCCGTTGGGAGAGGTGAGGGCGCGTCAAGCGGCTCACCCGATCGGCGGCACCCTTGGGCCATCGGTGTGACAGGTGCCACACATTCATGGTAAAGCTCTCATCAAATAGTTTGTGATACCGTTCACGAGTACCGAGAAGACGCCGAAAGACCTGACAGGTGGATGACTTCCGTCCCTGGCGGGTCCCACTCGACGGGCTCGCCGTCGAGAGGCCGGCCCGCAGTGGTTTCGGTCCGGTACCACCCACTGAGTTCTGTGCCCGTCCCCCCGCCACTCGACATGCCGCCGGAGTTGCCGACATGCCGTCCAACGACGCCCGGATCCTCCGAGGCGCCGCGATCCCCACTGCGGTCGCCGGAGTCATCGCGATGGCGATCTCCTTCGCCGTCGCGGGTGGCAAGGGCCTGCTGGGGGCCCTCTTCGGCGCCCTGCTCGTGCTGGTCTTCTTCGCCTCCGGCCAGGTCGCCCTCGACCGGCTGACCAGGTCGAACCCGCAGATGATGATGGCCGTGGGGCTGCTGGTGTACACCACGCAGATCCTGCTGGTCGGCATCGTGCTGGCGGTCTTCAAGGACACCGAGCTCTTCAACCGGCAGGCCTTCGCCTTCACCCTGCTGGGCTGCGTGCTGATCTGGACGGGCTTCCAGGTGCGCGGCTTCCTCAAGGCCAAGACCTTCTACGTCGAGACCGACGCCTCCGAAAACAAGGCCGAGAAGCCCTCGGACAAGGGGCGTCAACAGTGACGACGGCTCACTGTCCCCCCAACGAGGGGGGCGGTGTTTATGCCGCACTGACGGACTGCTATCGTCCGTCGCAACAACGGAGTACGGGAAGAGGCCAGGTCCATCCGCAGCGCGGATCGATCGCCCCCCGGATCCGGGCAGTCTTCGATGATCCCGCTGTGGTGCAGTGCTCTGCCGCGCGGGGTCGGCGAGAAATCCATCAAGTTCCAGTGCCGCTCCGTGGCCGCAGGCCATGCCGACACACCGAGGTTGCCGTAACCATGCGTCACGACGAAGGAGTCCGTGGTGAGTGCTGAACTCACGTCCCTCGCCTCAGGCAGTTGCCACTTCGGGGACGCTGGCTGCGGCTTCCCGGCCCCCGGCCTGAACGAGTTCCAGTTCGAGCCGATTTTCACCATCGGCAGCTTCGAGTTCAACAAGCCGATGCTGCTGTCGATGATCGTGGCTGTCCTGGTCATCGGCTTCTTCTGGGCGGCCTTCGCCAAGCCGAAGCTCGTTCCGGGCAAGCTGCAGCTGGTCGGTGAGATCGGCTACGACTTCGTCAAGCGTTCCATCGTGCTGGAGACGATCGGCAAGCGGGGCGAGAAGTACGTCCCGATGCTCGTCTCGATGTTCTTCATCATCTGGCTGATGAACATCCTGTCGGTCATCCCCTTCGCACAGTTCCCGGTGACCGCGGCGATCGCCTTCCCGGCCGGCCTCGCGGCCGTCGTGTGGTTCACCTACATGGGTCTGACCTTCAAGAACCACGGCTTCGTCGGTGGTCTGAAGAACCTCTGCTGGCCGTCGGGGATCCCGGGCTGGGTCATGTTCATCCTGGTGCCGATCGAGTTCTTCTCGAACATCTTCGTGCGCCCCTTCACGCTCGCGGTCCGAGCCTTCGCGAACATGTTCGCCGGCCACCTGCTGATCGTGATGTTCTCCATCGCCTCCTGGTACCTGCTCAGCCCGACCCTGGGCGCGCTGTACGGCTCGGCCTCGTTCATCGTCGCCGTCGGCCTCACCGCCTTCGAGCTGCTGGTCCAGTTCCTGCAGGCCTACATCTTCGTGATGCTGGCCAGCAGCTACATCGCCGGTGCCCTCGAAGAGGCGCACTGAGCCCGGGCCCCTCACCGGGCCCGCCACGATCCACACCTCCCGGAATGCCCGGTGGCCAATCACCACCGGTTCACCACCCTGCAAAGGACAACTGCAATGAGCTTCCTCGCTGAGGGCACTGTCTACGGTTCCGTCGCCTCGATCGGCTACGGCCTCGCCGCCATCGGCCCCGGCATCGGCGTCGGTCTGATCTTCGGCAACGGCGTCCAGGCCATGGCCCGCCAGCCCGAGGCTGTCGGCCTCATCCGCTCCAACATGTTCATCGGCTTCGCGCTCACCGAGGCCCTCGCGCTGATCGGCATCGTCATGCCGTTCGTCTTCGGCAACAAGTAATCCCGCCGCAGACCCATTCGAGGAAGGTCCAGATATGAGCATCGCGGCTCAGTTCGCGGCCGAGGAGAAGATGAACCCTCTCCTCCCCGCTTGGCCCGAGATCATCATCGGCCTGCTCTGCTTCTTCATCGTCTTCGGTCTCCTCGGCAAGAAGATCCTCCCCAGCATCGAGAAGGTGCTGGCGGAGCGCCGGGATGCCATCGAGGGTGGCATGGAGCGCGCCGAGGCCGCTCAGAACGAGGCGCAGGCCCTGCTCGAGCAGTACCGCGGCGAGCTCGCCGAGGCGCGCCACGAGGCTGCTCGCATCGTCGAGCAGGCTCGTGAGCAGGGCGCTGCCCAGCTCGTCGAGATGCGCGAGGAGGGCCAGCGTCAGCGCGAGGCCATCGTCGCCGCCGGCCACGCCCAGATCGAGGCCGACAAGAAGCAGGCGACTGCCGCCCTGCGCCAGGACGTGGGCTCGCTGGCCACCCAGCTGGCGTCCCGCATCGTGGGTGAGTCCCTCGAGGACCAGGCGCGACAGAGCGGCGTTGTCGACCGCTTCCTGGACGAGCTGGAGGCCAAGGCCGCCGTTGCTCAGGGTGCGGCGAAGTGATCGGCGCCAGCCGTGAGGCCCTCGCCGCCGGGCGGCAGAACCTCGAGAGCCTGACCGACTCCACCTCGGTGGACGCGGCCCGGCTCGCCGAGGAGCTCACCGCCGTCACGGCCCTGCTGGACCGCGAGGTCTCGCTGCGCCGAGTGCTGACCGACCCGTCCCGGTCGGGTCAGGACAAGGCTCAGCTGGTCTCCTCGCTGCTGGCCGGTCAGGTCTCCGGCGAGACGGCCGACCTGGTCTCCGGCCTGGTCCGCTCCCGCTGGTCGGGTGGCCGTGACCTGGTCGACGCCGTGGAGGAGCTGGCCGCGTACGCGGAGGTCATCGCCGCCGACGGGGCCGCTGCCCTGGACGACGTCGAGGACGAGCTCTTCCGCTTCGGCCGGGTGGTGAGCGGCTCGCACGAGCTGCGCGCCGCGCTGACCGAGCCCAAGGCCGGCGCCGTCGCCAAGACGGCCCTGATCAAGAAGCTGCTCGGCGGCCGCGCCAACGCGGGCACCGTGCGGCTGGTCACCAGCCTCGTCAACAACCCGCGTGGCCGTAGCCTGGAGCAGGGGCTGGAGTCCTACTCCAAGCTCGCCGCCGCCCGGCGCGATCGCATGGTGGCCCAGGTCACCACCGCGGTGCCGCTGTCGGACAGCCAGAAGGAGCGCCTGTCGGGCGCCCTCGGTCGGCTGTACGGCCGCCAGGTCCACCTGAACATCGATGTCGACCCCCAGGTCGTCGGCGGTGTCCGGGTGCAGATCGGTGACGAGATCATCGACGGCACCGTGTCGAGCCGCCTTGAGGGCGCTCGCCAGGTTCTCGAAGGCTGAGCACCGAAGCAGCACATCCGACCCTCGGTCGGGAAACCGGCTCCACCGGAGTCGGCAAAACGTACGGCCGGTTCATACGACCCGGCCGAGAGTCGAGCACTTGCGGCCCTCAATGGCGGGCCGAGGATCGCAAACTAGGAGAGCAGGGAAGCCTGATGGCGGAGCTTACGATCCGTCCGGAGGAGATCCGGGACGCGCTGGCCGACTTTGTCCAGTCGTACCAGCCGGACGCCGCCTCTGTGGAAGAGGTCGGCACGGTCACTGACGCAGCGGACGGCATCGCGCATGTCGAGGGCCTGCCCTCGGTCATGGCGAACGAGCTGCTGAAGTTCGAGGACGGCACGCTCGGCCTCGCGCTGAACCTCGACACCCGCGAGATCGGTGTCGTCATCCTCGGTGAGTTCGGCGGCATCGAGGAGGGTCAGACGGTGCGCCGCACCGGCGAGGTCCTCTCCGTGCCGGTCGGCGACAACTACCTCGGCCGCGTCGTGGACCCGCTGGGCAACCCGATCGACGGTCTCGGCGACATCGCCGCCACCGGTCGCCGCGCCCTGGAGCTGCAGGCCCCGGGCGTCATGGCCCGCAAGTCGGTCAAGCAGCCGCTGCAGACCGGTATCAAGGCCATCGACGCGATGACCCCGATCGGCCGCGGCCAGCGCCAGCTGATCATCGGCGACCGCCAGACCGGCAAGACCGCGGTGGCTGTCGACACGATCATCAACCAGCGCGACAACTGGCGCTCGGGCGACCCGGAGAAGCAGGTCCGCTGCATCTACGTCGCCGTGGGCCAGAAGGGCTCCACCATCGCGTCCGTCCGCGGCGCCCTGGAGGAGGCCGGCGCGCTGGAGTACACCACCATCGTGGCCGCTCCCGCGTCCGACCCGGCCGGCTTCAAGTACCTGGCTCCGTACACCGGCTCCGCCATCGGCCAGGAGTGGATGTACGACGGCAAGCACGTCCTGATCATCTTCGACGACCTGTCGAAGCAGGCCGAGGCCTACCGTTCCGTCTCCCTGCTGCTGCGCCGCCCGCCGGGCCGCGAGGCGTACCCGGGCGACGTCTTCTACCTGCACTCCCGTCTGCTGGAGCGCTGCGCGAAGCTGAACGACGCGCTGGGCGGCGGCTCGATGACCGGTCTTCCGATCATCGAGACCAAGGCCAACGACGTGTCGGCGTACATCCCGACCAACGTCATCTCGATCACCGACGGCCAGTGCTTCCTGGAGTCCGACCTGTTCAACGCCGGCATCCGCCCGGCCGTGAACGTCGGTATCTCGGTCTCCCGCGTCGGTGGCTCCGCCCAGATCAAGGCCATGCGCTCGGTCGCCGGCCGTCTGCGCCTGGACCTCGCCCAGTACCGTGAGCTGGAGGCCTTCGCCGGCTTCGGCTCCGACCTGGACGCGGCCTCCAAGGCCCAGCTGGAGCGCGGTGCGCGCATGGTCGAGCTGCTGAAGCAGGGCCAGTACCAGCCGTTCCCGGTCGAGGAGCAGGTCGTCTCCATCTGGGCCGGTACCACCGGCAAGCTGGACGACGTCCCGGTCGCCGAGATCCGCCGCTTCGAGCGCGAGTTCCTGGACTACGTGCGCCTGCAGCACAAGGACCTGCTCGCGGGCATCGTCGAGACCGGTCTGCTCGCCGACGGCACCGTCGACGCGCTGGCCGCCGCGATCGGCGAGTTCAAGCAGGGGTACCAGACCGCTGACGGCAAGCTGCTCTCCGAGCAGGCCTGAGTCCGGTAGCGAGGGAAAGGACGTAACGACCCATGGGAGCACAGCTTCGGGTCTACAAGCGCCGGATCCGCTCTGTCACCGCGACGAAGAAGATCACCAAGGCGATGGAGATGATCTCCGCGGCGCGCATCGGTAAGGCGCAGCGCGCGGTGGCCGCCTCCACCCCGTACGCCGATGAGCTCACCCGGGCGGTGACCGCGGTGGCCACCCGGTCCACCGCCAAGCACCCGCTCACCAGCGAGAACCCGAACGCCTCGCGTGCCGCAGTCCTGCTGATCACGGCGGACCGCGGTCTGGCGGGCGGCTACTCGTCCAACGCCATCAAGGCTTCGCTGGTGCTCGCCGAGCGTCTGCGGTCCGAGGGCAAGGACGTGGTGACGTACGCCGTCGGCCGCAAGGGCGTCTCGTTCTACGGCTTCCGTGACCTCGCGGTCGCGGAGTCGTGGACGGGCTTCTCCGACAAGCCGACCTACGGCGACGCCAAGCTCGTCTCGGCCGCGCTGATCGAGGCCTTCACGGCCGAGACCGGCGGGGTGGACGAGGTCCACGTGATCTCGACCAAGTTCGAGTCGATGCTGACGCAGACCGCCGTCGACGCGCGGCTGCTGCCGCTGAAGCTCGACGAGGTCAAGGTCAGCGAGGAGTCCTCGGCGAAGACGGAGATCTTCCCGCTCTACGACTTCGAGCCGTCGGCGGAGGGCGTCCTCGACGCGCTGCTGCCGCGGTACGTGGAGAGCCGGATCTACAACGCGCTGCTGCAGTCGGCCGCTTCCGAGCACGCCGCCCGCCGCCGCGCGATGAAGAGCGCGACGGACAATGCCGGCGAGCTCATCAAGTCGCTCACGCGGCTTGCCAACTCGGCCCGCCAGGCCGAGATCACCCAGGAAATCAGCGAGATCGTCGGTGGCGCCAACGCGCTCGCTGACGCGAGCCGCGGGAGCGAATGAGTATGACTACCACTGTTGAGCCGACCACGGCGACGGGCCGCGTCGCGCGGGTCATCGGCCCGGTCGTCGACGTGGAGTTCCCCGTCGACGCTATCCCGAACATGTTCAACGCCCTGCACGTCGAGGTGGACAACCCCGACGGCAGCGGCAAGAAGATCCTCACCCTCGAGGTCGCCCAGCACCTCGGCGACGGCCTGGTCCGCGGCATCTCGATGCAGCCGACCGACGGCCTGGTCCGCGGTTCGCAGGTCACCGACACCGGCTCCGCCATCTCGGTGCCGGTCGGCCAGATCACCAAGGGCAAGGTGTTCAACGCCCTCGGTGAGGTGCTGAACGTCGACAAGGACGAGTTCGAGTCGCAGGTCCAGGTCCGGTGGCCGATCCACCGCAAGGCCCCCGACTTCAAGGACCTCGAGTCCAAGACCGAGATGTTCGAGACCGGCATCAAGGTCATCGACCTCCTCACCCCGTACGTCACCGGTGGCAAGATCGGTCTGTTCGGTGGTGCCGGTGTCGGTAAGACCGTTCTGATCCAGGAGATGATCTACCGCGTCGCCGAGAACTTCGGTGGTGTGTCGGTCTTCGCCGGCGTCGGCGAGCGTACCCGTGAGGGCAACGACCTCATCGACGAGATGGTCGACTCGGGCGTTCTGGACAAGACCGCGCTGGTCTTCGGCCAGATGGACGAGCCGCCGGGCACCCGTCTGCGGGTCGCGCTCTCCGCGCTGACCATGGCGGAGTACTTCCGTGACGTCGAGAAGCAGGACGTGCTCCTCTTCATCGACAACATCTTCCGGTTCACCCAGGCCGGTTCCGAGGTGTCGACCCTGCTCGGCCGCATGCCCTCCGCGGTGGGCTACCAGCCGAACCTGGCCGACGAGATGGGCCTCCTCCAGGAGCGCATCACCTCGACCCGCGGTCACTCGATCACCTCGATGCAGGCGATCTACGTCCCCGCGGACGACCTGACCGACCCGGCCCCGGCCACCACCTTCGCCCACCTGGACGCGACGACCGTTCTGTCGCGCCCGATCTCGGAGAAGGGCATCTACCCGGCCGTCGACCCGCTGGACTCCACGTCCCGCATCCTCGACCCGCGGTACATCGCTGCGACCCACTACGAGACGGCGATCCGTATCAAGGGGATCCTGCAGAAGTACAAGGACCTCCAGGACATCATCGCCATCCTCGGTATGGACGAGCTGTCGGAGGAGGACAAGATCACGGTCCACCGTGCCCGTCGCATCGAGCGCTTCCTCTCGCAGAACACCTACGTGGCGAAGCAGTTCACCGGCGTCGAGGGTTCGACCGTGCCGCTGTCCGAGACCATCGAGGCCTTCAACTCGATCGCGGACGGCAAGTACGACTCGGTCCCCGAGCAGGCGTTCTTCATGTGCGGTGGCATCGAGGACCTCGAGCGCAACGCCGCCGAGCTCGCGAAGAAGTAGTCGCGGCCGGTAGCAGCCGAGCGTGATCGCGAGGGGTGGGCCCCAGCCCTGGGACCCACCCCTCGCGTCGCATCGGCTGTGATTCCGGTCAAATCCGTGCCGCCGGTTTCATGCCGGGGGCGCGGGCCCGTTATTCTTACCGAAACTCCCGAGTAATCGGGGGTTGCATGAGCCTAGGAGCCCACGTTGGCTGAGCTGCACGTCGAGCTGGTCGCAGCCGACCGCAAGGTGTGGTCCGGTGCGGCCACCATCGTCGTCGCCCGTACGGCCTCCGGTGACACCGGCATCATGCCGGGACACACCCCGGTACTGAGCGTGCTGGAGACCGGTCCGGTCACCATCCGCACCACGGACGGCGGCACCGTCATCGCGGCGGTGCACGGCGGCTTCATCTCCTTCGCCGACAACAAGCTGTCTCTGCTCGCGGAGATCGCCGAGCTGGCGGACGAGATCGACGTCGCGCGCGCCGAGCGCGCACTGGACAAGGCCAAGTCCGACCTGGACGAGCACGCCGAGCGGCGCGCCGAGGTCCGGCTGCACGCGGCACGCGGCCTCAAGGCCCGCGCCTGATTGTGCCGGACCCCCGCCTGAGCGGGGTCGACCGACGGTCCCGGGGACGCGTGAGCGTGACCCCGGGACTGTCGTCTCAGTTGGTAGGTCAACGCGGTCGCCTGGTACGGCCGAACGGGGAACGCGGGTAGCGAGGAGGTAGGTGAGCATGGTCCTCGCCCTTGTGGTGTGTGCGGCGGTCGTGGCGCTCGGAGTGATCGGGTTGGTCGCGTTCGCGGTACGCCGCCGTGTGATCCAGCGGGTCGGCGGCACGTTCGACTGCAGTTACCGGCTCAAAATGCCCGTCGACGCCTCCACGCAGCCCGACCTCGACGAGAACGGCAAACCCACCTCGGCCCCGGTTCCCCAGACCGACGGCAAGGGGTGGGTTTTTGGTATCGGCCGGTACAGCGGTGACTCCATCGAGTGGTTCCGGGTCTTCTCCTACGCCCCGCGCCCCCGCAAGGTGCTGCCGCGCCGGGAGATCGAGGTGCTGGGCCGGCGCTACCCGGAGGGGCAGGAGGAGCTCGCCCTGCTCTCCGGCTCGGTCGTGCTGCGCTGCCTGCACGAGGGCGCCCCGCTGGAGCTCGCCATGAGCGAGGACGCGCTCACCGGCTTCCTCGCCTGGCTCGAAGCGGCCCCGCCCGGGCAGAGGGTGAACGTCGCGTAGCGGCGGACCCTCGGGGTGGGGGTCCCCCCGGCCGGAGGCTGGGGGAGGTGAACGTCGCACAGCGGCGTTTTCGCGTAGCGGCGGCGGGTTTTCGGGGGTTAACGCCGCCTAACCGGCCCGGCTAGGGTGGCGGCATGGTCAATCTGACGCGCATCTACACCCGTACCGGCGACGACGGCACCACGGCGCTCGGTGACATGAGCCGCACGAGCAAGACGGATCCCCGTCTGGTCGCCTACGCGGACGCCAACGAGGCCAACGCCGCGATCGGCGTGGCGATCGCGGCCGGCGCGCTGCCGGCCGACGTGGTCACGGTGCTCACCCGGGTGCAGAACGACCTCTTCGACGTCGGTGCCGATCTGGCGACCCCGGTGGTGGAGGACCCCAAGTACCCGCCGCTGCGGGTCGAGCAGTCCTACATCGACAAGTTGGAGACGGACTGCGACCACTACCTGGCGGAGCTGGAGAAGCTGCGCAGCTTCATCCTCCCCGGCGGCACCCCGGGAGCCGCGTACCTGCACCTGGCCTGCACCGTGGTGCGGCGGGCCGAGCGGGCCACCTGGGCGGCGATCGACACCCACGGGGACACCGTCAACCCGCTGACCGCCAAGTACCTCAACCGGCTGTCGGACCTGCTGTTCATCCTGGCCCGGGCCGCCAACAAGGAGCGCGGCGACGTGCTCTGGGTGCCGGGCGAGAACCGCTGAGGCGACCGTGCGCGAATGCGGTGGACCGTCTCCCGTCCGGTCCACCGCACCCGCACCCGCCGCCGCTGTCCTAGCTGTGCTTCGCCCGCTCGGGGATGCTCCAGCCGACGATCCGGCCCTCCTCGACGATCGCGCCGGCCGGCGGCTGCTTCGGCCAGAGGGTGTAGCTCGTGGCGATGACGAGGTTCACCACCGCGGCGATGCCCAGCCGCCAGTACCACTGGTCGAACACCTCGGTCCCGGTGGCGTCGGTGAAGAGCTTCAGCGCGGTGATCAGGGTGAGCGTGATCGCCACCGAGACCAGGGTGCGGCAGCAGATCCGCCACTCGTGCCGGCTCCGGGCGGTGCCGTACTTGGGTGCGGGCAGCGGCTTCGGGCCGCCGCCGAAGCGGTGCTGGAACCGTTCGTCGGCCCAGCGGACCACGGACGGCCCGTAGCCGACCGAGAAGCCCAGGTAGCTCGCGGCGAGCGCGTGCGTCCAGGAGGCGGTGGCGCCGCCGTGCAGGTCGACGAAGGTGAGCAGGAACAGCGCCAGGTCGATCACGGGCAGCCCGACCAGCAGGACGGTGCTCACCTTCTGCCACCGCAGCAGGTAGCGGGCGGCCAGGCCCAGCGCGAGAACCACCCAGAAGGCGACCTCGGCGGCGAGGACAAGGGTGACGATCATGGTGCGCTCCAGTTCTCGACGACGCTCCCAGCCTCCCCGCGGCACCCCCGCGCGCGCGTCGTCGGCGAGGACGGACCGCCCTGCATCTTTGGATGTAGCGGCGCTCCTCCCGCCTCCGGAGTCGGCTGCGGGGCCGGAGATGATCTGATGGGGGCGTGCGCAGACCCACACCCACCCCACGGCAGGTCGATGCCTCGATCGCGCTGGCCGGGCTGCTCGGCGGACTGCTGCTGATCGTCTTCCAGGTCTACGACCACTCCTCGGCCATCCCCCGCTGGCAGGTGCTTCCGGCGCTGCTGGCGATGGCGGCCCTGGAACTGGTCCGGCGGACCAGGCCGATCACCATCGCCGTCCTCGGCGGGCTGGTCTTCGCCGGGAGCATCTTCTCCGGCGCCCTGCTGGCGACCACCATGATGTACACCGACCTGCTCTACGCGGCGGTGGTGTACGGGCCCCGGCGGATGTCGCCGATCCTGCACATCAGCGGAATCGCCTCGGTACTGGTGCTGAGCACCCTGAGCTTCGTCTACAGCGACACCGGTACGGCGGTCGCGGTGGTGGTGATCACCACCCTGGTCTTCCTGGGCCCGCTGTGGAGCGCCGACATCGTGCGCAAGCACCGGCAGGAGGCGGAGTCCCAGCGGCTGCGGGCGGAACAGACCGCGCTGCTCTCGGAGATGGACCGGCGCGAGGCGGTGGTCACCGAACGGGCGCGGATGGCACGCGAGTTGCACGACGTGGTGGCCAACCACCTGTCGGCGATCGCGATCCACGCGACCGGCGCGCAGTCGATGGCGCGGCGTCAGGGGCGTCCGGCGGACGATCCGGTGCTGGAGGTGCTCGGGGTGATCCGCGAGAACAGCGTCCAGGGATTGGCCGAAATGCGTCGCATCGTCGGGCTGCTGCGGGACAGCGGCGGCGGCGAGGCCGACGAGTCGTACGCCGCGCCGGACCTGTCGGCGGTGGACGCGCTGCTCGCCAAGGCCCGGGCGGCCGGGCGGGACGTCGGACTGGACTTCGAGCTGGCCGAGCAGGGGGAGCGCGGGGTCCTGCCGGTGCCGGTCGGGCTGGCCGCGTACCGGATCGTGCAGGAGTCGCTGACCAACGCGCTCAAGCACGCCGGCCCGGGGGAGGTCCGGGTGCTGCTGGACTTCCGGGCCGAGGAGCTGCGGATCAGTGTGGACAGCCCGTTCCGGAGCGGGGCCGGGCAGGCGCTGCCGGGCGCCAGGGCGGGGCTGGTCGGCATGGCGGAACGGGCCTCGCTGCTGGGGGGCGGCTTCGAGGCCGGGCCGAGGGAGGGCAGCTGGAGCGTGCGCGCGGTGCTGCCGAGGGAGCAGGCGACGGAGGAAGGGGCGGGACGGTCATGACGATCCGGGTGCTGGTCGCGGAGGACCAGGCGGCGGTCAGGGCGGCGCTAGTGATGATCCTGCGGGCCGAGCCGGACCTGGAGGTGGTCGGCCAGGCGGCGGACGGCGAGGAGGCGGTCCGGCTGGCGCTGGAGCTGCGCCCCGACGTCGTCCTGATGGACGTGCAGATGCCGCGGCTGGACGGGGTCTCGGCGACCCGCCAGGTGGTGGCGGCCGGGGCGGCGCAGGTCCTGGTGCTGACGACCTTCGACCTGGACGAGTACGTCTACGGGGCGCTGCGGGCCGGGGCGGCCGGGTTCCTGCTGAAGGACCTGGAGGCGGACGCCCTGGTCGACGGCATCCGCACGGTGGCGCGCGGGGACGGCATGCTGGCGCCCTCGGTGACCCGTCGGCTGATCGGCACCTTCGCCCGTCCGGAGCGGCAGGCGGGGCCGGAGGCCCGGGCGGCGGTGGCCGGGCTGACGCCGCGCGAGCGGGAGGTGCTGGCCTGCATCGGTGCCGGGCTGTCGAACGGTGAGATCGCCGGGCGGCTGGAGATGGCGGAGGCGACCACCAAGACCCATGTCAGCCGGATCCTGGCCAAGCTGCGGCTGCGCAGCCGGGTGCAGGCGGCGATCCTGGCCCAGGATCTGGGGCTGATGATGTGACCGGTCGGATCGATCCGATCAGCTGACCTTCTCGCCCGCTCAGGTCTGTCGCAGATCACACCCCCGGATGCCACCACGGGCGCCGGATCGGCATTAAAGTCCCGCCCATGAGTGATGCGGCTCGGTGGGTGATCCCTGCCTTGAGCCGCCTTCAGGGCCCGCCCACCAGGGCGGCGACGGCATCGGGAGACCAAGCCATGAGCAGTGCGTCCAGCAAGCAGATCGCCGTGATCGGGGCCGGCCTGATGGGCGCCGGCATCGCCCAGGTCTCCGCCCAGGCCGGACACCCCGTGGTCCTGCGCGACGTGACCGAGGAGGCGCTGCGCCGGGGCCTCGACGGCATCCGCGCCTCGTACGACAAGTTCGTCTCCAAGGGCCGGCTCACCGCCGAGGACGCCGAGGCGGCGCTCGGCCGGATCACCACCACCACCGACCTCGGCGCGGTCGCCGAGGCCGACATCGTGGTCGAGGCGGTGTTCGAGCAGCTGGAGGTCAAGGAAGGCGTCTTCAGGGAGCTCGACAAGCTCGCCAAGGACGGCGCCGTGCTCGCCTCCAACACCTCCGCCATCCCGATCACCCGGATCGCCGCCGTCACCTCGCGCCCCGAGTCCGTCGTCGGCGTGCACTTCTTCTCGCCGGTGCCGCTGATGAAGCTGGTCGAGCTGGTCCGGGGCTACAAGACCAGCGACGAGACGCTGGCCACCGTCCGGGCCTTCGCCGAGGGCGTCGGCAAGGACGTCGTGGTGGTCAACCGCGACGTGGCCGGCTTCGTCACCACCCGCCTGATCACCGCCCTGGTCGTCGAGGCCGCCAAGCTCTACGAGTCGGGCGTCGCCTCCGCCGAGGACATCGACACCGCCTGCCGGCTCGGCTTCGGCCACGCGATGGGCCCGCTGGAGACCGCCGACCTGACCGGCGTGGACATCCTGCTGCACGCCGCGCGGAACATCTACAACGAGACCCAGGACGAGAAGTTCGCCGCCCCGGAGATCATGGCGCGCATGGTCACCGCCGGTGACCTGGGCCGCAAGAGCGGCCGAGGTTTCTACCCGTACCCGGGCAAGTGACCGCCGCCGGCTGAGCCGACGGATCGGACGGGCCGTGCGGTCGTGGGACCGCGCGGCCCGTTCTGCCGGGCCTGGTGAGTTTCCTCACGCCGGCGCCGCAGACGGGTGATTTGGGCGGTAATCGAGCGTAAGTGTGGAGAGTTCCTGCGTATATTCCCTCGGACGAGTGAAGTTGCTTCAGATCCGGCCGGAACCAGCAACCCGAGGGCCCGGCTCGCCGTCAGATGGATGACGGGGAACCCGGCATTCCGTCCGGGGCCGGCGCGCGGGGCCGCAGGGCCCGCCCGGCGCCCGGAGCGCCACCGCCCCCGGCCAGGCACCGCCGGCGGCACCCGTACCCACCGACACCCACCCGGCCACCGACACCCGGCGGCACCGACCGTCAGGACCGGCGCCGAGCCCGGTCCGTCCCGGCACGCCGGGCCCGCCCCGCGGAGGAGGAGAGCATGCGCATCACCGGCAACCACGTGGCGCTGGCCCTCGAAGGCCGCCTCGACGTGCGCACCGCCGCCGACGCGCGGGCGCGGCTGCACCAGGCCGTCGACGGCGGCCGCGGCGACCTCGTGCTCGACCTCGGCCGGCTGGAGTTCTGGGACGCCACCGGTCTGGGCGTGATCATGGGCACCCACCGCCGGGCCGGCCGGATCGGGCGCCGGCTGGTGCTCCGCTCCGTCCCGGCCCAGCTCCAGCGCCTCCTGGTGGCCACCCGGCTGCACCGCATCCTCGCCGTCGAGGGCGTCACCGCCGAACCCCTCGGCGCCACCCTGCCGGCCCTCTGACCGCCCCGGCCCGGCCACGGGCCCCGCGATCCCTTGTACCGGGCGGCCGGTGACGGTCCGGCGCTGCGCGGGCGGGCACCGATGTGCGAGAGTCTGGCGTCAGGAAACGGCCGCCGGGCCCGATTCCCGGCCGCGGACGACGCCGGCCGGTACGGGGCGACGGCGCGAGCGTGGGGCGGAGCAGAACGTGGCACAGCCAACCGGGGACTTCCGGCAGGAGTCCGTGCGCACCCGGAACGGTGAACTCGTCTCCGGCGGACTGCTGGTGGGAGTCGGCGGCCCCGAGGGCTCCGAGGTCAGGCCCTGCCCCGAGGAGTGGCGCCCCCGACCCCGCCGGACCGGGCCGGGAGCACCCGCCCGCGGCCCGGCCGGCGACCCCGGCGGCCAGGTCGGCCCGCTCGCGCTCGGCGCCGGCCCCGCCGACCTCCCGCTGCTCGACCGCGAGGCCGACGTCGCCCAACTGCTCGGCCTGCTCGCCGAGGGGCGGTCCATACGCCTGGTCGGCCAGGCCGGCTCCGGCCGCAGCACCCTGCTGTCGGCCGTCGCCTCGGCCGCCGGCGACCTCGCCCCCGGCGGCGTGGTCCAGCTCCGCGGCCACCGGCGCACCGCCGCCGACCTGCTCCAGGAGCTCTTCGCCGCGACCCACCACGCCCCCGGCTTCCGCCCCGACCCCGGCCAGCTCGCCGAGCACCTCGCGGGCGTCGGCGCGATCGTCGTCATCGACGAGGTCGAACCCGACGGCGCCGAACTGGAGGCACTGCTCGCCACCGCCCCCGACTGCGCCTTCCTGATCTCCTCCGCCGCCGACGGCCCGCTGCTCCCGGCCGACTCCCGGCTCCAGGACCACCTGGTGGCCGGCCTCTCCCGGTCCGCCTGCCTGGCCCTCGCCGCCCGGCTGGCCGGACGGCCGCTGGACGCGGCCGAGAAGGCCTGGGCGGTGGACCTCTGGTTCGAGTCCGAGGGCCTGCCGTTGCGCTTCGTCCAGGCCGCCGCGCTGCTGCGGCAGCGGGACGTCGCGGTGGACGCTCTGGTCGCCGCCGAGGAGGACCGGATGGACGTCTTCGGCGCCGTCCGGGAGCCCGTGCACGACCCCGACCCGGCGGTCCGCGAGGCGGCGCTGCGGGGCACCGTGCCGCTGCCCTCGGTCGCCGAGTCCACCCTCCCCGCCGTCCGGCTGGCCGAGGGGCTGAGCGAGACCGCGCAGGCCGTGCTGAGGCTCGCGGTGGCCCTCGGCGGCGAGTGCCCGACCGCCCCGCACCTGCCCGCCCTGATCGACGTCGGCCAGGGCGAGAGCGCGCTCGCCGAACTCGCCGACGCCGGGCTCGCGGTCTCGATCGGCGGCCACCACCGGCTCACCGCCGGGGCGCTGGAACTCCTCGCCCCGCACTGGCCGGCCCGGGACAGCGTGGACGGCGCCGCCCAGCACTTCTCCTGGTGGGTCGGGCACTCCTCGGTCTCGCTGCCGCAGATCGCGGCCGAGGCCGAGGTGGTGATCGGCGTGCTGCTCGCCGACCGGGCCGCCGGGCGGCACGACTCGGTGCGGCGGCTGGCCCGGGCGGCGGCCCCCGCCCTGGCCCTCGCGCTGCGCTGGGGGGCCTGGGAGCGGGCGCTGCGGCTCGGCCTGGAGGCGGCCCGGCGGACCGGCGCCGGGGCCGACGAGGCCTGGTTCCACCAGGAGCTGGGTGTGTACGCCCTCTGCGTCCACGAACCCGGGCAGGCCGTCGTCGAGTTGGAGGCCGCGCTGACGCTGCGGTCGGCGCTCGGCGAGGTGCGCGGGGCGGCCTCGGCGCGCCGGATGCTCGACCTGCTGCGGGCGGAGGGCCGCGAGCTGTCGGCCGGGGCGCCCGCGGGCTCGGGGCCGGTCCGCAGACCCGGTATCCGGGCCATCGCGCGGGTGCCGCTGCGGATCGGCGCCGCCGCGGCGGCCGGTCCGGGCCGGAGCAGAAGGGCGGTCGTCGCCGCCTCGGTGGCGGTGCTGGCGCTGGGCGTGCTCGGGACGGCGGTCGGGCTGGCGGTGACCGGGGAGGACCGGGGCAACGAGCCGCACAGCAGCAGCGACGACGGTTCCACCCTGCCCGAGACCTCGCCGCGCGCCTCCTCGCCCCGGCCGACGGCCTCCGGGGCCTCCTCGCCGGTCACCCTGCCGGCCACCGGACCGTCCGCGGGGACGGGTGGGCCGGTCCTGGAGCAGTCGGCGGCCGGTACCGTTCCGAGCGGTGGCACCACGGCCTCCCGGACGCCCTCGGGCTCGCCGTCGGCCTCGGGTTCGGCCTCGGCCTCGAAGAAGCCGAGCGGTTCGCCGAGCCCGGGGGCGAGCACCGGCACCACTCCGCCGCAGACCCAGGCCCCCAACCCGCCGCAGCCCCCCGGGGGCGGCACCGCGGGCGGTACGGGCGGGGGTGGGACGACCGGCGGGACCACCGGTGGGACGACGGGCGGAACGACCGGTGGCGGCGGTACCCAGCCGACCGGGGAGCCCAGCCCGTCCCCCTCCACGACCTCCCCGACGGCGACCCAGCCCCCGACCCAGCCCCCTACCACCGAACCGACGACGCCGCCGGGCTCGACGAGCCCGACGGCGTCCACTTCGGCGCCCAAGCCGACCGGTTGACCGGCCGGCCGGGGGTCAGAACAGCTTCAGCTTGTCGTCGTCGATGCCGCGCAGCCCGTCGTAGTCCAGGACCACGCAGCCGATGCCCCGGTCGGTGGCCAGCACGCGGGCCTGGGGCTTGATCTCCTGCGCGGCGAAGATGCCCTTCACCGGGGCCAGCAGCGGGTCCCGGTTGAGCAGTTCGAGGTACCGGGTGAGCTGCTCGACGCCGTCGATCTCGCCGCGGCGCTTGATCTCCACGGCGACCGTCGCGCCGTCGGAGTCGCGGCAGAGGATGTCCACCGGGCCGATCGCGGTCGGGTACTCGCGGCGGATCAGCGACCAGCCGGCGCCGAGCACCTCCATCCGGTCCGCGAGCAGCTCCTGGAGATGCGCCTCGACGCCGTCCTTGATGAGCCCGGGATCCACCCCGAGTTCGTGGGAGGAATCGTGCAGCACCTCCTCCAGCGTGATGATGAGCTTCTCGCCGGCCTTGTTCTCCACCGTCCAGACCCCGTCGGCCTCCTTGAGGACGCACGGCGGGGACATCCAGTTGAGCGGCTTGTAGGCGCGGTCGTCGGCATGGATGCTGACGCTGCCGTCGGCCTTGACCAGGATGAGCCTGGTGGCGGAGGGCAGATGGGCGGAGAGCCGACCGGCATAGTCGACTGAGCAGCGGGCAATTACGAGACGCACGGTCGACCACGCTAGCCCACCGGGGCCAGTTGATGCGATTCCACGACGACGGGGTGAAGAATCCGCGAACCCCGCCACGATGGATGCCCTGCGATCCCGTCAAAGCCTGTCGGCACCCTGGCGGCCACCACCAGAGACAGCTACGGTGTGTGACGGCTTGCTTGCGGGAGCGCTGTCGACGGGGATGGAGACTTCAGATGAACGATCCGACAGGTTCCGGCCAATCCGGTGCACGGGGGCGTATTCCCGGAGGAATCCGCCGGAACCACCGGCCTGGTCCGTTGTTGGCTGCCACGCTGTTCTGAGCGGGCGGCGCCCCGGCCGCGTCCCTCGACGGACCAGCGGCGCCCCTGCCTCGGCGTGTTGCCGGAAACACGGTCGTCCGACGGCTTCACACCCGTCCGACGGGGTTCCGGACACAGACGCGCCTACAGCCTCACCCTCAGCTCTGACTTGGACTACGCATCACCGCCCGCGCGCCGCGCGGGCGGACCGCGAGAGGAGAATCCATGTCGCTCGACGTCTCACCGGCCCTGCTGGAGAAGGCCGCGCGGGACGAGGTCGACGAGCGGGAGTTCGTCGACTGCGTCCGCGTCTCCCTGCCGTACGCCTGGGAGCTGATCAGCTCGCTGGTCGCCCGGGCCGAGGTCGACGGCACCGACTTCGCCGACAACCATGTACCGCCGCCCAGCGAGCAGGCCCGCGGCCAGCTCCTGCGGGCCCTGGCCAGCGACGCCATCCGGGGGGCCCTGGAACGGCACTTCGGCGTCCAACTGGCCTTCCAGAACTGTCACCGGGTGGCGGTCTTCCGGCCGTCCTCCGCCAACAAGAAGCGGTACGAGCGCTTCACCTCGGTCCGCGAGCAGCTCCTCAACCAGTCCGACGAACTCCGGGACTGTTGAGCAAGTCATCCGCTCGCCGCAGGGACGCTTCTGCCAGTGCCGACGGTCGGTGCTTCGGTTCGCCGACCGCACCGGCCGCCGGGCCCCTGACGGGGTGCCCGGCGGCCGGGGGTCCTAGCCCAGCTGCGGCAGGACCTCGGAGCCGATCCGGGCGATGTTGTGCAGGGTGGCCTCCCGGTCGCCGCTGCCCTCGGCGAGCAGCGCGAAGCGGCGGATGCCGGTCCGCTCGGCGGTGGCCAGCAGCCGGTCCGCGCACTGCCGGGGAGTCCCGACCGCGTGCAGGTCGCAGAGCAGCTCGGTGTACTCGCGCGGATCGCGCATCTTCCGCTCCCGGCCGTCCACCGTGCGGTGGGCGCCGAGCCCGAACTCGAACCAGCCCGGCATGGCGCCCAGCAGGGTGGCCCGGGCCGTCGAGGCGCGGTCGTCGACCTGGGCGACCCCGGCCGCGACGTGCTGGCGGGTGATCCGCCGCAGCTGCTCCTCGCCGCGCCCGGCCGCGAGCCAGGCGGAACGATACAGCTCCAGCATGTGCAGCTTGTCCTCGTCGCCGGAGTGCATGCCCAGCAGCATCGGCAGGCCCCGCTCGGCGGCGGTACGCACCCCGTTGGGCGAGGTGCAGGCGACCACCATCGGCGGGCCGGCCACCGGACGGCCGGTGGCGGTGAGCTCCTCGGCGGAGCCGTCGGCGTCCTGGCGCTGCCGGGGGAAGCGCAGCGTGCCGGTCCGTTCGTCGAGGCCCAGCCAGGCGCCGAGGTCGGGCTGCCGGGGCGGCTCGGTGGCCCGGGGCACCACGGCGACCTCGGGGAAGGTGAACTGCGGCCCGGCCGCTCCCACCCGGGTCCCGCGCAGCCAGCGCAGCAGTAGGTCGAGCCGCTCCGGGAAGCCCCGTTCGAAGGCGTCGACACCGCCGCCGAACACCTCCAGGTCGATCCACGGGCCGCCGCGCCCCACCCCGAGCGTGAAGCGTCCGTCGGAGGTGAGGTGGAGCAGTGCCGCCTGTTCGCCGAGTGCCACCGGGTGGGTGGTGGAGAGCACGCTGACCGCTGTGCCGATACCGATCCGCCTGGTCCGGCCGAGCAGCAGCGCGGCCAGGGTGGCGGCGTTGGGGCAGACCCCGTACGGGACGAAGTGGTGCTCGGCCAGCCAGACGCTGTGGAGTCCCGCCTGTTCGGCCGCGACGGCGGCGCGCACGGTGCGGTCGAGCGCCTCCCCGTGGGTCTGGCCGGGGAACTGCGCCGAGAGCAGGAACGCGCCGACCTGGACGGGCGCGGTGTCCGCGGTGGCGGAGCCGGTGCGCCGGTCCGCCGGCAGTGGGGTGCCGGCGGCGGCCGTGACGGTGGTGGGGGTCAGCGCCGGGCCGGGTGCCGGCGGGCGGACCCCGACGGGCCGGCGGGTCTCGGCGCGGGTGCTGGTTCGGGTCATGGTGAGGCCTCCTCGGGTGCGCGCAGGGTCTGCGGGCCCCGCCTGTCCCCTCGTGAGTAGCCCATGTCATGTGCCAATGGCACGCCGAACCACCAATTTCCCAGAGAATCGGGTGGATCTCACGGGAAACAGCCGATCATCCTCCGAAGCCGTGATATTGGCCCGCCCGGGCGGCGTGCGGCCGTACGCTGGAACGGTTCCCGACACCCCGCAGAGAGGTAGCCCGACGTGTCGCCCCGACGCAACCGGATCAAGAGCGCCGCCGAACCGGACCGGGCGGAGCCGGCCGCCCCGATGGGCAGCTCGATGCGCCGGACCGAGAGCTACCAGGGCGACGACTGGGTGGTGCAGACGGTCGCCGGGACGGCCGGACGGCACTACCGCTGCCCGGGCTGCGACCAGGAGATCCCGCCCGGGACGGGGCACTTGGTGGCGTGGCCGCTGCACGGCGCGGGCGTGGACGACCGGCGGCACTGGCACCGGGCCTGCTGGGGCGCGCGGGAGCGCCGGGCCTCGAACCTGCTCCGCGGCCGCGGCGCTCCCCGCTACTGACCCGCACCCACCGGTTCCGACGTCCCGCCGGGCTCAGGCGTCGCGCTTCTTCAGCACCAGCGCGCCGCCGGCCAGCGCGGCGACCGTCCAGGCCAGGCAGATCAGGAAGCCCGCCAACGGCCCGTACGGCTGGTCGTTCTGCTCGTAGACCAGCAGCATCCGGGAGCCCGCGTAGTCGGGGAAGTAGTGGGCGACGGTCTTGGCGCCCGGAACCGCCGAGAGGATCGGCGAGAGCAGGAAGAAGAACGGCACCAGCACGCCCAGCGCGAGGGTCTGGTTGTGCAGCATCGTGGTGACGCCGGCCGAGAAGAGGCACAGCATCGTGAGGTAGAGCGCGGCGCCGAACACCGCGCGCAGCACGTTCGGCTCGCTCAGCGAGGTGGAGTGGTCGCCGAGCAGCGCCTGGCCGGTGAAGAAGGTCAGGAAGGCCGTCACCAGCGAGACGGCCAGGGCGAGCCCCCCGAGCACCACGGCCTTGCCGGTGAGCAGGGTGCCGCGCTGCGGGACGGCCGCCAGGGTGACCCGGATCATCCCGCTGCTGTACTCGTTCCCGATCGCCAGCACGCCGAAGACGATGATGGCCAGCTCGCCCAGGAGGATGCCGGAGAAGGCGGTGCCGGTGGCGTCGAACGGGGTGTTGTCGCTGCGGAACTCCTCGAAGTTGTTGTTGGTCAGCAGCGACAGCAGGGCGCCGACGCCGAGGGTGACCACGAAGGTCAGCGCGAGGGTCCAGATCGTCGAGCGGACGCTGCGGATCTTGGTCCACTCGGAGCGCAGGACCGCGGGGAAGGACGCCATCTCAGTTCTCCTCCGTGCCGGTGGCGGCCGGCTGCTCCGCCGTCCCGCCCTTCCAGTCGGCGCCCCAGACGCCGGGTGCGCCGGCCGCGTCCCGGCCCGGCCCGTCGCCGGCGTGGTACTCCACCGAGTCGGCCGTCATCTGCATGAACGCCTCCTCCAACGAGGCCTGCTGCGGGCTGAGTTCGTGCAGCACCACGCCGTTCGCGGCGGCCAGCTCGCCGAGCGCGGCGAGGTCGCCGTCGACCACCTCGACCGAGCCCGTCGGGCCCGCCTCGTGCCGCAGACCGGCGCCGGACAGCGCGTCGAGCAGCCGCTCGGGCTGCGGGGTGCGCAGCCGGACGGCGGAGCGGGAGTTGCGCCGGATGAATTCGGCCATCGGCAGGTCGGCCAGCAGCCGGCCCCGGCCGATGACCACCAGGTGGTCCGCGGTGACGGCCATCTCGCTCATCAGGTGGGAGGAGACGAAGACGGTCCGGCCCTCGGCGGCGAGCCGCTTCATGAGGTTGCGGATCCAGAGGATGCCCTCCGGGTCGAGCCCGTTGACCGGTTCGTCGAACATCAGGATCTCCGGGTCCCCGAGCAGCGCGCAGGCGATGCCGAGGCGCTGGCCCATGCCGAGCGAGAAGCCCCGGGCCCGCTTGCGGGCGACCGGGGTGAGGCCGACCAGGGAGAGCGCCTCGTCCACCCGGCGCTCGGGGATCCGGTTGCTCTGGGCGAGCCAGAGCAGGTGGTCCCGGGCGGTGCGGCCGGGGTGGACGGCCTTGGCCTCCAGCAGCGCGCCGATGTACTTGAGCGGTTCGCTCAGCTGTCCGTACCTCCTGCCGTCGATGGTGACCCGGCCGCCGGTGGGGCGGTCGAGGTCGAGGATCATGCGCATCGTGGTGGACTTCCCGGCACCGTTGGGCCCCAGGAACCCGGTGACCACGCCCTGCGGGACCACGAAGCTCAGCCGGTCGACGGCCAGGGTCGAGCCGTAACGTTTGGTCAGGTCGTGCAACTCGATCATCGCTGCTCCCTTACTCTCCGTCAGGCTATGACAAAGCGGACAAGGTGGCCCGCTGAGTGGGCCCGCCGGGCGCACCGGAATACGGTGGCCCCATGACCCAGCTCCCCTCCGCAGTGTCGGTCCGCGAGAGCGGTACCGGAACTCCCCTCGTGCTGCTGCACGCCTTTCCGCTCAGTGCCGCCATGTGGTCCGCCCAACTGGAGACGCTGCCCGGCCCGACCGGGGACCGGGCCCGGGTGGTGGCCCCGGACCAGCGCGGCTTCGGCGGTGCCGGGCTGGGCTCCGAGGAGCCCTCGCTGGACACCGTCGCCGACGACGTGGCCCGGCTGCTGGACGCCGCCGGGATCGACCGGGCGGTGCTCGGCGGGCTCTCCATGGGCGGCTACGTGGCGCTGGCCTTCGCCGAGCGCCACCCCGACCGGCTGGCGGGCCTGCTGCTGGCCAATACCAAGGCCACCGCCGACCCCGTGGCGGCCAGGACCAACCGGGAGCGGATCGCCGCCGCGGTGCTGGCCCGGGACAGCGTCCGGCTGCTGCTCGACGAGCGGACGGCGGCCGGCCAGCTCGGGCCGGACTCCCAGCACCTGGTGGACCGGGTGGAGGCGATGATCGCCACCGCCCCGCCGGCCACCGTCGCCTGGGCGCAGCGGGCCATGGCGGCCCGTCCGGAGCGGCTGGACGTCCTGGCCGGGGTGCGGGTCCCGGCGGCCGTGCTGGCGGGCGCGGAGGACGCGCTGATGCCCGTCACCGAGGCCGAGCTGATGGCGCGGGCCCTGCCGGACGCCGAGCTGACCGTGCTGCCCCGGGTGGGGCACCTGAGCGCGATCGAGGCGCCGGAGGCCTTCGACGCGGTCGTGCGCCGGCTGCTGGAGCGGGTGGTGGCGGAGGGATGACGGAGGAACACGCGGATGCCGGCGGCTGGGACTTCTCCGCCCTGGAGGTGACGGGCCGGATCCCGTTGACGAACCGGGGCGAGGGGCTGCTCGAACTGACCCTGGAGCCGCTGGGGGAGGACTACTGGATGCGCCCGGGGGAGACGTTCATCGTCACCTCGTACGGCGACTACGGACCGGGGCACCCGTTCGAGGTGCAGTACTGGCCGGACTCGGTGTCGGTCTGGTGCACCTCGTGGTTCGGCACCGTCTCGGACGACGAGGGCAACCAGCTGAGCCACGGCCACCAGCGGCCCGACGGCGCCTACCCGCGCTACGGGCTGTCGGACAACTCCTGAAGCCTGTTCCGGGGAAGCCGGACGGCCCCCGCCCGGGAGGGGCGGGGGCCGTCGTGGCTCGCGGGGTGCGTCAGCGCGACTGCTGGGCGGGCACGCCCATGGTGTCGTCGTTCGGCAGCGAGGCGGCGGCCACGGCCGCGCCGGTCAGCGTCGCCAGCATCTCGCGGACGTTGGTCAGCTGGGCGTTGATGCTGTCGCGGCGGTTGGTGAGCGCCGCCAGCTCGCGCTCGGACTCGCTGCGGATGCGGTCGGCCTTGGCGTTGGCGTCGGCCACGATGTCCTCGGACTGGCGCTGGGCCGTCTCGACGGTCTGGCGGGCGCGGCGCTCGGCGTCGGTGCGCAGCTTCTCGGCCTCCAGGCGCAGCTGCTCGGCCCGGTGCTCGATCTCGGCCAGCCGCTTCTCGGCCTTGGCCTGACGGGCGGCCAGGTCGCGCTCGGACTGCTCGCGGCGCTTCGCCAGGTTGGTCTCGAACTCCAGCGCGGCCTGGGCGGCCTTGGTGCGGGTCTCCTCGAAGAGGGCGTCCGCCTCCTCGCGCTTGTTCTGCGCGTCCTTGTTGGCCTCGGCGCGCAGCTGGGCGGAGTCGCTCTTGGCCTTGTCGACGATCCGCAGACCCTCGTCCTCCGCCTTGGCCTTGCGGTCCTTGGCGTAGTTCTCGGCCTCGGTGCGGACCTGCTGGGCGGCGGCCTCGGCGAGCTCGCGGTGCTGCTCGGCGGCGCGGTGCGCCTCCTCGCGCAGGTCCTTGGCCTCCTCCTCGGCGAGGCGCAGGATCTTCTCGACCCGGGCGCCGAGACCGGCGTACGACGGCTCCGCCTCGGCGACCGCCGCCTGGGCGGTCTGGGTCTCCAGGTGGAGTTCCTCGATGCGCTTCTCGAGTGCGCTGATCCGGGTCAAGGCACTGTCACGGTCGGCCACCAGCTTGGTGATCCGCTCGTCGACCTGGGCACGCTCGTACCCACGGCGCACCAGGTCGAAGCCGTGAGGGGAGTGACTGTCGCTCATGGGGTTCTGGGCTTCCTGTCGTCAAACCGCTGAGGTGGTTGAGGGAATCCTGACACGGTACCGGAGTGTCGGCCGCGAAACGCCGTTGTCCTGCGGACAATGTCCGCTCAATCGGGTGGTGCGCTCTTGGAGCGATTGCCACCCGATCGGGGAGAGCCAATTCCGGCACCGGCCTTGGCACTCCCGTCCTTCTTGCTACTTCCCCCGTTTGCCTGCGCGACCGGTGACGGTGCCTCGAAGGCCTCCAGCGCGGACAGCACGTCCTGGACCCTGGAGATCTCGGTGTTGATGTCCTTGCGCCGGCGCACCAGTTCGTCCAGCTCGCGCCGGCCCTCGTCGGTGACCCGCTGCGCCTCGGCCCTGGCCTCGGCGAGCAGCCGCTCGGCCTCCGCGCGGGCGAGTTCGATCTGCTCGTCCGCGGTCCGGTCGGCGGCCCGCAGCCGCTTCTCGGCCTCGGCGGCGGCCGACTCCAGCCGCTCCTCCGCCTCGTCCTGGGAGGACTTCAGCTTGGCCTCGGCCTTGACGATCAGGGCCTCGGCGCGGTCGGTGGAGCTGGCGAGCTTGGTCTCGGCCTCCTTCAGCAGGCCCTCGGCCTTGCGGACGGCGGACAGCCGGACCTTGCTGGCCTCGCTCGACGCCTCCGAGGTCAGCTCGTTGGCGCGGTCCTCGGCGCCCGCGACCAGGGCGGCCGCGCGGTCCTCGGCCTCGGCGACGGTGGCGACCGCCTGCTCCTCGGCCTCGGTCAGCTGGTCCTGGGCGGCGGTCACCAGGGCGTCCACCCGCTCGCCGGCCGACTTCATGGCCTGCGCGTTCTCCTTGCGGGCGCGCTCGTGCAGGGCCTCGACCTCGGCGTCGGTGCGCTCGCGCAGCTCCTCGGCGCGCTCGCGGATCGCGGTGGCGTCCCGGCGGGCCTCGGAGAGCAGCGCGTCGGCGTCCGAGCGGCCCTTCTCGACTGCCTCCTGCCCGGTGGCCTCGCCGGCCGCGACCAGCCGGTCGGCCTCCTTGCGGGCGGCGGCGACCATCGCGTCGGCCTGCTCCTCGGCGGCGGCGGTGGTGGCCAGGGCGGTGGTGCGGGCGTCCTCGCCGAGCGACTCGGCGTCCGCGAAGGCCTTCTCCAGCACGGACTTGGCGTGCTCGCGGGTGGACCTGTCGAACTGCTCGGCGGTCTCGCGGGTGTCCGCGTCGTAGGCGTCGGCGCGGGCGTGGGTGTCGGCGTCGTAGCCGTCGGCGAGGGTGCGGGTGGCGAGCGCGTACTCCTCGGCCTCGGCCCGCAGCGCGGCGGCGAACTCCTCCGCCTCGGCGATACCGGCGGCGGCCCGGTCCTCGCCGGCGGCCACCGTCCGGGCGGCCAGCTCCTCGGCCTCGGCACGCTGACGCTCGGCGGCCTCCTGGGCGGCGCGCAGGGTGTCGTCCGCCGCGGCGCGCAGCTGCTCGTCCCAGGCCAGGGCCTCGGCCCGGTGCCGGGTCAGCTCGGCCTCGGCGGACTCGCGCTCGGCGGCCAGTTCCAGCTCGGTCTGCTCGCGCAGCGCGGTGGTCTCGGCCTCGGTGCGGGCCCGCAGGTCGGCGGTGTCCCGCTCGGCGGCGGCGCGCAGCTCCGCCACCTCGTGCTCGACCGTGTCGCGCAGCTCGGCGGTCTCGCGGTCGGCCAGCGCCCGCAGTTCGGTGGTCTCCCGGTCGGCGGTGTCGCGCAGTTCGGCGGCGGCCCGCTCGGCCTGCTCGCGGAGTTCCGCGGTCTCCCGCTCGGCGGTGGCCCGGAGTTCGGCGATCTGCTGGGAGGCGGTCTCGTGCAGCCCGGCCACCGACTGGCGGACCTCGGCGGCCTCCTCCTCGGCGGCCTCGACCAGCGCGGCGGCCTCGGCCCCGGCCGCGGCGACCAGCTCCTCGCCGTCGCGCCGGGCCTGCTCCAGCTCCTCGGCGGCCTCGGCCCGGATCGTCGCGGCCGTGGCCCTGGCCTCGGACAGCTCGCGGCCGGCCTCGGCGCGGACGGTCGCGGCCTGCTCGTCGGCGAGCGTGCGCTCGGCCTCGGCCCGCTCGCGCAGCTCCGCCGCGGCGGCCTCGGCCTCGGCCCGGAGCCGGGTGGTCTCGGCGGTGGTGCGTTCGGTGAGCTCGGCGGCGGCGGTCTCGGCCTCGGTGCGGACGCGTTCGGCGTGGGTGTCGGCGGCCTCGCGGACGGCGGCGGCCTCGGCGGCGGTGCGTCCGGCCAGCTCCTCGGCGGCGGCTTCGCTGTCGGCCCGGAGCTGCTCTGCGGCGGCTTCGGTCTCGGTGCGGAGCTGCTCTGCGGCGGCCTCGCTGTCGGCCCGGAGCTGCTCGGCGGCAGCCTCGGCCTCGGCCCGGAGCTGCTCGGCCGCGGCCCCGGCGGACTCCAGGGCCCGCTCGGCCTCGGCCCGGAGCCGGGTGGTCTCGGCGGTGGTGCGTTCGGTGAGCTCGGCGGCGGCGGTCTCGGCCTCGGTGCGGACGCGTTCGGCGTGGGTGTCGGCGGCCTCGCGGACGGCGGCGGCCTCGGCGGCGGTGCGTCCGGCCAGCTCCTCGGCGGCGGCCTCGGCCTGCTCGCGCGCCGCCTTGGCGGCGGCCAGCTGCTCGGCGGTCTCCTCGCGCTCCCGGAGCAGCCCGGCGGAGGCCTCCTCGCGCTCGCGGCGGCTCTCCTCGCGCAGTTCCTCGGCGGCGGACCGGGCCTCGGCCCGGCTGCGGGCGGTCTCGGTGTCGGTCTCGGTGCGCAGCCGCTCGGCGGCGCCGACGGCGGCGTCCCGGACGGCGTTCGCCTCGGTCTGGGCGTCGGCCCGCAGGGCCTGTGCGGCGGCGTTCGCCGCGGCCCGCAGCTGCTGGTCGAACTCGGTTGCCTCGCGGCGCAGTTCGGCGGTCTCCCGCTCGGCGGCGGAGCGGTTCTCGGCGGCCGCGGCCTTGGCGGCGGTGAGGGCGTCCTGGCCCTGCTGCTCGGCCGTGGCGGTGATCTTCGAGGCCTCGGCGCGGGCCCGCTCCAGGGTCTGCTCGGCCCGGCCCTGGGTCTCGGCGGCCTGCTCCTTGGCCCGCTCGCGCAGCCGCTCGATCTCGGCGGCGGCGCCGGAGCGCAGCTCGTCCGCGTCGGACTTGGCCGTAGCGAGCAGCTCCTCGGCGGTCTTCGCCGACTCCTCGATCTGCACCACGGCCTGCCGGCGGGCCTCGCCGCGCACCCGCTCCGCCTCGGCGGCGGCCTGGGCGCGCAGTTCCTCCGCCTCGGCACGCAGCCGGGCGGCCTCGTCCTGCATCTCCTGGATCCGCTCGCGGATCGCGGCGGCGTCGTCCAGGGCGGCGTTCTGGGCGGCCTCGACCGCGGCCCGGGCCTGCTCGCGCAGCCGCTCGGCCTCGGCGGCGGCCTCGGTCCGGATCCGCTCGGCCTCGGCGGTCGCCCCGGCGCGGGTGGCCTCGGAGTCCCGGTCGGCCCGGTCGAGCATCTCCTCGGCGTTCTTGGCGGCCTTGGCCAGGTGGGCGGCTGCCTCCGCGGCACCGGCCGCCCGGCCGGCCTCCTCGGCCTCGCCGCGCAGCCGCTCGGCGGCGCTTTCGGCCTGGGCCCGCAGTTCGGCGACGTCCTGCTCGGCCCGCGCCCGCATCTCGGCGATCGCGGCCTCGGCCTCGGAGCGCAGCTGTCCGGCCACCGACTCGGCGGTGGCGCGCAGCCGCTCGCTCTCCTCGGAGGCGGCGGCCTTGGCGGCGTCCGCCTCGGCCTTGCGGGTGGCGGCCTGCGCGCGGATCGCGTCGGCCTCCTTGGTGGCCTGGGCGACCATCCGGGCGACCTCGGCGCGGGCGGTCTGCGAGCGCTGCTCGCTGGCGGCCTCGCCGTCCGCGACCCGCTGCTCGGCGGCGGCCTCCGCCGCGGCCTGGAGCTGCTCGGCGGCGGCCTCGGTCCTGGCGCGCAGCTCGGCGGCCTCCTGCCGGGCCCGCTCGGCCTCGGCGGCGACCTCGGCGCGCAGTCGTGCTATCTCCGCCTGGGCGTGGGACAACTGCTGCTCGGCGCGGGCCTGCTCGGCGGCCGCGACCTCGGTGAGCCGGCCGATCTCGGCGCGGGCGGCGGCCAGCTCCTGCTCGGCGGCGGCGTGCGCGACGGCGAGCTGCAGCTGGGCCTCGCCGCGGGCGGCGTCCACATCGGCGGCGGCCTGGGCGCCGGCCTGCTGGGCCTGCTCGGAGGCGGCCCGCAGCAGCCGCTCGGCGTCGTTCTGGGCGCGGTGGAGGGCGGCCTCGGCGGCGGCCTGGGCCTCGCCGCGGGCGGCGTCCACGTCCGCGGCGGTCTGCGCGCGGGCGTGGTCGGAGAGGGCGGCGGCCTCGGCACGGGCCGCGGCCATCAGCCGGTCGGCCTCGGCGCGGGCCTCCTGGAGCAGGCGCTGGGCCTCCTGCTCGGTGCCGGCCCGGGCCTGCTCGGCCCAGCTGACGTTCTCGTTGACGTGCTGCTCGGCGGTGCGCCGCAGCTCGGCGAGCTCGTCCTCCAGCTGGCGGCGGCGGGCGGCCAGCTCGGCCTCCAGCCGGGCGGTGCGCTCGGCGGTCTCGGCCATGATCCGCTGGGTCGCGGCCTGGGAGTCGCGCAGCTGGCGCTCGGCGTCGGCGCGCAGCTGCTGGGCCTGCATCTCGGCCGTGCGGAGCATCTGCTCGGCCTGGCCGGAGACGGCGTCGAAGGCGCGCGGCTGGGCGAGCATCCGGCGGGATTCGTGCAGCTTGGCCCGGAGCACCTCCACCTGGTAGGCGAGGTCCTCGGCATGCTCGACTGACTTGTCCCGCTCCTTCCGAGTCCGATCCATCTCGGCCTCGAACTGGGAGAGGTGATCGTCAACCTCGTAGCGGTCGTAGCCCCGCACTCCGCGGTCCCATCCATCTCCTGGTCGCGTCCTCGACCCGGCCGGTCCGCTCCCGTGGTCCGGGCGCCGTTCCGACTGGTCCTTGCATCGCGGACGTCCGGACGCCCCCGTCGTACCGGGAACCTCCGCCGCGTCGTCGGAGTCCGGGGCGTGGGAGCGCGGTCGATCCGCATTCCCCCGTCCGGGTGGACTCCTGGGCGAACTCTTGCCTTGTGGAGAATGGTGACAGATCCGTCTTGCGACTGTTCAGCCGTGCCCGCGTAGTGGACTCCCCTGCGACGGGCCTCCCACCTGGGCGGGCGGGCCTGTCTTCGGCCGTGCCCGTCGTCTCCGTCCCCCGGAGTCTTCGCGCACCTGGGCATTGTAGTGGGAGCGTGTGGCGGGGGAACGGTCGCGTGGGGGTTTTCCGGCCCGACCGCCGAGGTTACCGGCCGGTCACGGCCGCGGCGGGGGCCCCCGGAGGGCCGGGTGCCGCACCGCGGCGGCACCCGGGGGAGCCGTCAGTGGCCCTCGTGCGCGCCCGGCAGGGCGGCGGTGACCAGCTCGGTCAGCACCCCGCCGCAGTCCTTGGGGTGCAGGAAGGTGATCCGCGAGCCCATCGAGCCGATCCGCGGCTCGTCGTAGAGCACCCGGACGCCCTTGGCGCGGATCTCCTCGGAGTCGGCGTCGACATCGGCGGTACCGAAGGCGATGTGGTGGACGCCCTCGCCGTTCTTGGCCAGCCACTTGCCGACCGGGGAGTCCTCCCGGATCGGCTCCAGCAGCTGGAGGAAGGAGGCACCGCCGTCGCCGGTGTCGTTGATCCTGAGCATGGCCTCGCGGACTCCCTGCTCCTCGTTGACCTCGCTGTGGAACACCTCGAAGCCGTAGGTGGCGCGGTAGAACTCGACCGTCTTGTCGAGGTCCCGGCAGGCGATGCCGATGTGGTCGATGCGGGTGAGCACGGATGGCCTCCGATGGGGTTCGGGCGCGACAGGACGGCAACAGTGCAGCGCATGACGGTCGGCAGCGCCACCGATCGGGGTGCGAGTCTGCTCACACGGGCCCGGCAGGGTTCACCCGGGCCGGGTCGGCACGGTGTTGACCGGACCGTGCCAGTGCGCTCGATCACACTACGGGTCCGGTGACGGGCGGGTAACAGGTCAGTAGATTGAGCGGAATCCTCCACCTGGCCACGACGTGCGAAGGGGCTCGTCCCATGACCAACACCACCTCTGTGATCGTTGCCGGGGCACGGACCCCGATGGGCCGGCTGCTCGGCTCCCTGAAGGGCTTCTCCGGCGCGGAACTCGGCGCTTTCGCCATCAAGGCCGCGCTGGAGCGGTCCGGCATCACCGGCGACCAGGTCCAGTACGTGATCATGGGCCAGGTGCTGCAGGCCGGCGCCGGCCAGATCCCGGCCCGCCAGGCCGCCGTCAAGGCCGGCATCCCGCTGAACGTCCCGGCGCTCACCATCAACAAGGTGTGTCTCTCCGGCCTGGACGCCATCGCGCTGGCCGACCAGCTGATCCGGGCCGGCGAGTTCGACATCGTGGTGGCCGGCGGCCAGGAATCGATGACCAACGCCCCGCACCTGCTGCCGAAGTCCCGCGAGGGCTACAAGTACGGCGCGATCGAGCTGCTCGACGCGATGGCCCACGACGGCCTGACCGACGCCTACGAGAACATCCCGATGGGCGAGTCCACCGAGAAGCACAACGCCCGGCTCGGCATCCCGCGCGACGTCCAGGACGAGATCGCCGCCGCCTCGCACCAGCGCGCGGCCAAGGCGCAGGCCGACGGCATCTTCGACGCCGAGATCGTCCCGGTGGAGATCCCGCAGCGCAAGGGCGAGCCGGTCGTGTTCGGCCAGGACGAGGGCATCCGCGCCGACACCACGGTCGAGGGCCTGGCCCGGCTGCGCCCGGCGTTCACCAAGGACGGCACCATCACCGCCGGCACCTCCTCGCAGATCTCGGACGGCGCCGCCGCCGTGGTCGTGATGAGCAAGGCCAAGGCCGAGGAGCTGGGCCTGAGCTGGATCGCCGAGATCGGCGCGCACGGCAATGTCGCGGGCCCGGACAACTCGCTGCAGTCGCAGCCGTCCAACGCGATCAAGCACGCGGTGGCCAAGGAGGGCATCGCGGTCGAGGACCTCGACCTGATCGAGATCAACGAGGCCTTCGCCGCCGTCGCCCACCAGTCGACCAAGGACCTCGGCGTCTCCTCGGAGATCGTCAACGTCAACGGCGGCGCGATCGCGCTGGGTCACCCGATCGGGATGTCCGGCGCCCGGGTCGTGCTGCACCTCGCGCTGGAGCTGAAGCGCCGCGGTGGCGGCATCGGCGCGGCCGCGCTCTGCGGCGGCGGCGGCCAGGGCGACGCGCTGATCGTGCGGGTCCCCAAGGCCTGACCCGTACCGGCCCACCGACCGAACCACACCGGGGCTGCGCACCGCCACAAGCGGGGCGCAGCCCTTCGGCGCAAGGAGACCCACCCATGATCGATGTGCCGACCCTGGTCGAGCAGGCCCGGCAGGGCCGTCCGCGGGCCGTCGCCCGCCTGATCTCACTGGTCGAGAACGCCGCGCCGGAGCTGCGCGAGGTGATGGCCGCGCTGGCGCCGCACACCGGGCACGCCTACACGGTCGGGCTGACCGGCTCGCCGGGCGTGGGCAAGTCCACCTCCACCTCGGCGCTGGTCTCCGCCTACCGGCGGCTGGGCAAGCGGGTCGGCGTACTGGCGGTCGACCCGTCCTCGCCGTTCTCCGGCGGCGCGCTGCTCGGCGACCGGGTCCGGATGCAGGACCACGCCACCGACCCCGAGGTGTTCATCCGCTCGATGGCCACCCGGGGCCACCTGGGCGGGCTGTCCTGGGCCGCCCCGCAGGCGCTGCGGGTGCTGGACGCGGCCGGCTGCGACGTGATCCTGGTCGAGACCGTGGGCGTCGGCCAGTCCGAGGTGGAGATCGCCGCGCAGGCCGACACCTCGGTGGTGCTGCTCGCCCCCGGGATGGGCGACGGCATCCAGGCAGCCAAGGCCGGGATCCTGGAGATCGGCGACCTGTTCGTGGTCAACAAGGCCGACCGGGACGGCGCCGACGCCACCGCCAGGGAGCTGAACCACATGCTGGGCCTCGGCGAGGCCCGCGACGCGGGGGCCTGGCGCCCGCCGATCGTCAAGACCGTGGCGGCCCGGGGCGAGGGCGTCGACGAGGTCGTGGAGGCGCTGGAGAAGCACCGCGCCTGGCTGGAGGAGCACGGCGAGCTGGAGGTCCGGCGCCGCCGTCGGGCCGCCCAGGAGATCGAGGCGATCGCGCTGGCCGCGCTGCGCTCCCGGATCGGCGACCTGCACGGCGACCGGCAGCTGGCCGCGCTGGCCGAGAAGGTGGTGGCCGGCGAGCTGGACCCGTACGGCGCGGCCGACCGGCTGGTGGCGGGCCTGACCAGGGGCTGAGCCCGCGCCGCGGCCCGGCACCCCGGTCGGGGGCGCCGGGCCGCGGGGACCCGTCGGGGGCGGGGTGCTCAGCCGCGTCCGCGCAGGCCGCGCAGGTGCTCGGCGACAGGGGCGAGCGCCTCGTACATCGCGTCGAGCTGCTCGGGTGCGAGGCGGTCGATGAAGTGGGCCCGGACGCTGCGCACGTGGCAGGGCGCGACCCGCTGCATGGTCTCCCAGCCCTGCTCGGTGAGGTTGGCGTAGAGGCCGCGGCGGTCGCCGGGACACTCCTGGCGCAGCACCAGTCCGGCGTTCTCCATGCGGGTGATCTGGTGCGAGAGCCGGCTCTTCGACTGGAGGGTGGCGGTGGCCAGGTCGGTCATCCGCAGCCGCCGCTCGGGCGCCTCGGAGAGCACGACCAGGATCTCGTAGTCGTTGATCGCCAGGTTGTGCGGCTGGAGCTCGCGGCTCAGCTGGTACTCCAGCAGCTTGGCGACCTCCAGGTGGGCGCGCCACAACCGTTGCTCCCGGACGGTCAGCCAGGGGGTCTCCTCCTCGGGCCCTCCGGGCTGCGGGGCCGGGGCGTCTGCCGGGTCGACGGTGTGCGTGTCCATGGTTCTACGATAGCGCACTTAGTTCAATGTTGTACGACTTTACCGGCGTTCACACGACCGGGGGCGTCGCGATCCGGCCGCGGCGCCGCGCGGGAGGCGCGGCGCCGCGGCCGGATCGGCGAGCGGTGAGGGGCGGGCGGAGCGGGTCAGAGCCCGAAGCGCCGCCCGAGGTCGCCCAGGTTACCGAGACCGGGCACGTTCACGTTCGGCAGCTGGCTGCCGCCGTGGCCGGCGCCGTGCTGGCCCGGCACCCCGCCCATCGGCACCCCGGCCTCGGCGTGCACCTGGCCGACGGCGCGCTCGGCCATCAGCACCTCGCTGGACTGGAGCAGCACCTGGCCGGAACCGATGAACTCGAACTGGTGCTCCTCGCCGGAGGCCCCGCCCAGCCCGGTGAGCCGGCGCAGGCCGCCGATCACGCCGTGCATGTAGTCGTGGTCGTAGTGGTGGCACGGCGCCGGGCAGTCCGCCCAGCCGACCAGCGCCTGCGGGTCCACCCGGATCGGCGGCTCGACGAAGTGCACCGGCCCGTTCGAGGCGGCGACGAACTTGCCGCTGCCGATCAGGGTCAGGAAGCCCGGGATGATCGACTGCTTGAGCCGCAGGGTGGGCTCGTAGGCCAGCAGGTTCCCCGAGCGGACCGTCAGGTTCCCCTCCTCCAGGTCGTAGGAGTTGAGGTCGAAGGCCCGGTCGGCCAGCAGCAGCTTGCCGCGGCCCTCGGCGACCACCCAGTCCGCCGCGTGCATCGGCGAGTTGAAGTGCTGCCCGAGCATCCGGTCGATCGCGCCGGCGCCGACGCCCTTGAAGGAGATGTCGCCGTAGTAGGCGACCATCTTGCCCTTCTGCAGGAAGTACGAGCCGTTGAGGTCCACCGAGAAGGCGTACGGGTTGACGTTGTCGTTGGACGGCAGGCTGTGCACGTCGTGGACGACCGGCCCGGTGCCGTCCTGCGCCTTGGGCAGCGGGGCCTGGGCGCCGCCGTACTGCTCCTGGGCGTACTGCTGCGGCGGCTGGGCCGGGTAGCCCTGCTGCGGGGGCGGCGGGTAGCCGCCCTGCTGCGGGTAGCCCTGCGGGGGGTACGGCTGCTGGCCCTGCTGGGGGTAGCCCTGCGGCGGGTAGCCGGGCGGCGGTGCGGCGGGGTGGCCGGGCTGGGTCGGCTGGCCGTACGGGGACTGCCCGTACGGGTCCTGGGGCTGCCCGTACGGGGGCTGCGGCGGGTAGGACATCAGAGCTTCTCCTCGCTCGCCTGCACGTACACCGTGCCGTGCCCCGACAGCTCCAGCTGGAACGCCTCGCCGGAGCCGCGGCCGATCATGTCGCGCCACCCCAGCGCGGTCGACAGCTTGTTCTGGACCTGGCCCCGGTGCGCGACATAGGCCTGCGGGTCGACGTGCACCGGCTGGTGCGGGGTGATCGGCAGCTCGAAGACGCCGCCGTGCGCCATCACCGCGACCGCGCCGTGGCCGTCCAGCTTGGTGGTGAACAGGCCCTGGCCGGTCACCTGGCCCCGGACCATGCCCATCACGCCGCCCTGCGAGCCCATGAACATGGTGGACTGCTGCAGCGAGCCCTCGAAGGCGAGCAGCCGGTCGGCCTCGACGTACAGGGTGTCGCCGGTCAGGTCGATCACCTGGACGTGGTGGCCGCCGTGGCCGAACATCACGGTGCCCTGGCCCTCGACGGTCATCAGCGGGGTGTCCTCGTTGGCCACCCGGCGGCCGATCATCGACATGACGCCGCCCTGGCCGCCGGTGATGTTCGGCGTGAACCGCACCTCGCCGGAGTACGCGAGCATCGCGCCGCGCTGGCTGAACAGCCGCTGGCCGGGCACGACCCGGGCCTCGATCATCTTGCTGTTGATCTTCGTGAACGCCATCAGACGTCACCCCCGACGGTCAGCTTCTCGGAGGGCTGCACGTAGACCAGTCCCTCGCCGGTGAACTCCACCTGGACGGCCTCGCCGCCGCCCTCGCCGATGAAGGTGCTCCAGCCGGCGCCGGACTTGATGGAGCGGTTGAGGTTGCCGGTGTGCGCGACGTACGCCCCGGGGTCGACCCGCAGCGGCATGCCCTGGGACACCCGGAGGATGATCGCCGGCCCCTTGGAGGTGACGGCGGCCCAGCCGTGCCCCTCGACCTTGGTGGTGAACAGGCCGTTGCCGGAGGAGACGCCGTTCAGGCCGGTGAAGCTGGTACCGGTCTTGAGCGTGCCCTCGGTGCAGAGCAGATTGTCGGACTCGACGTAGAGCGTCTCGCCGTTCAGCCGCACCAGGTTGATCTCGGTGGCCTGGTCGGCGAAGTAGCAGGTGCCCTGTCCTTTCACCTCCATGACCGTCATCTGCTCGCCGGTGAGCCGACGGGTCACCATGCCGCGGATGCCGTCACCGCCACCGCTGAGCTTCTTGAAGTTCATCTGGCCGGTGTACGCGACCATTGAACCGTTCTTGGCCTTCACGAGGTCGCCGGTCATGTCGACGGCGAGCGTCTTGGACCCCTGGAGTCGAAACTGTGCCACGGCCGCAATGTAGCGGTCGGCGGGCCGGGCCGGGGAGGGGGAGGCCGGGTTCTGGTACGCGTCCGGTACAAAGCGGTCGCCCGGAGTCCGCCCCGCGCACCCCCGGGGGCGGGGTCGGACATGTGCTCGGTGATAATGGGGCGGATGCTTGTGAGCCGGTTCACAAGCGATCTCCGAGCCCCCGTATCGAGGTACCCATCGTGAACAGCAGCGCCGTCCACCGCCTGCGCCTGGTCTCCGGCCCCGAAGGGGTCTCGTTCCTGCTCCTGCTGCTCTGCTCGGTGCTCAAGCGCACCACCAGCTTCAACGGCGTGCCGGTGATGGGCGCGGTCCACGGGATCCTGTTCATCCTCTACGTGGTCTTCTGGATCATGGCCTGGCAGTCGCAGAAGTGGGACGTCAAGCGCGGCGCCGTGCTGTTCGTCCTGTCGGTGCTGCCCGGCGGCGGCTTCGTGGCCGAGCGGATGCTCGCCAAGGAGGAGCGTGCCGGGGCCGCGGCCGCGGTGCCGGCCGCGGCCTGACCTGCCCGCGCGAGCTCTCCCGACGCCCGACGCCGACAGGCTGCCGGGGCCCCCTCTCCCAGTGGGCCCCGGCAGCCTGTCGCCTTTCCGGGAGTGGTCCGGTCTCGGCTAGTTGACGTTCACCGCGCTCCAGGCCGCGGCCACCGTGTTGTACTCCACGCTGCCGGCGCCGTAGAGGTCCTTGGCGGCGTTCAGGGTGCCGGTACGGGCGGCCTTGTAGTTGGTGCTGGAGGTGAAGTAGGTCGTCAGCGCGCGGTACCAGATCGCGGCGGCCTTGTCGCGGCCGATGCCGGTGATCGTGGAGCCGTTGGAGGTCGGGCTGTTGTAGCTGACGCCGTTGATCACCTTCGCGCCGCTGCCCTCGGACAGCAGGTAGAAGAAGTGGTTGGCGACACCCGAGGAGTAGTGGACGTCGATGCTGCCGATCCCGGAGTACCAGGAGTCCTTGGACGAGCCGTCCTTGGAGGGCTTGTCCATGTAGCGCAGCGGCTGACCGTTGCCGAAGATGTTGATCTTCTCGCCGATCAGGTAGTCCGGCACGTCCGAGGGCAGGTTGGCGTACCACTCGACCATGGTGCCGAAGATGTCCGAGGTGGCCTCGTTGAGGCCACCGGACTCGCCGGAGTAGGTGAGGTTGGCGGTCGCCGCCGTGACGCCGTGGCTCATCTCGTGGCCGGCCACGTCGATGGCGGTCAGCGGGTTGGTGTTGTTGGTGCCGTCGCCGTAGGTCATGCAGAAGCAGGAGTCCTGCCAGAACGCGTTGACGTAGGCGTTGCCGTAGTGCACCCGGTTGCTGGCGCCGACACCGTTGTTCTTGATGCCGTTCCGGTTGAACTTGGCCTTGTAGTAGTCCCAGGTCGCCCCGGTGCCGAACTGCGCGTCGACCGCGGCGGACTGGGTGTCCGCGGCGGTGCCGTTGCCCCAGTTGTTGTCCGCGTCGGTGTACAGCGCGTTGCCGCTCTTGGCGTTGCCGGTCCACTGGTTGCCGCGGGACGCGTCCTTGAGCTGGTAGGTGGACCCGCTCTGGGTGGTGGTCAGGGTCACCGTCCCGACGTGCACGCCCTTGCCGGTGCCGGTGGCGGTCTGCACCTCCTCGTGGGTGGAGAGCAGCTGGCCGGTGGCGGCGTCGGTGACCAGCCGCTGGCTGCTCGGGGTGCCGTCGGCGCGCTCGCCGTGGACCACGGTCTGGTAGGCCAGCCGCGGGCTGCCGCCGCCCGCCCAGACCACCAGGGTCGGGCTGCTCGCGCCGTCGACCCGGCTGACCGGGGACGCGTCCTCGTCGGCCGGGGCGATGCCGACGGTGGCCCGGACCGAGTCGACGGCCTGGGTGGAGGCGGTGCCGGCGGAGAGCTTCGGGGTCAGGCTCGGCAGCGAGAGCCGGCCGTCGAAGGCGCGGTCCACCGAGGCGACGGTGCCGTTCGCCCTCTGGTGGACGATGAGGTCGCCGCCCAGGACCGGCAGACCGGCGTAGGTCCGGTCGTAGCGCAGGTGGCGGGTGCCGTTGGCGTCCACGATCGCGTCCTTGACGACCAGCTGCTCCTGGCCGCCGAGGCCCAGGGCCTTCGCCACCGGCGCGGCCTGCTGGCCGGCCAGGGAGATGATCGCGTCGCGCTGCAGGACGGGGGCGGCCTGGGCGGGGGCGGCGGCGACCTGGATGGCGCCGGCCAGAAGTGCGGAGGCGGAGAGTACGGCGCCGGCTGTCAGCTTTCGCTTCACGTGCGGGGTTCCTTCCACGAAACCGCGGGTGCGCGGTCACGCCGCGTACCGGGGCGCCGGGGTTGGCGCCGTGGGGCGGTAGGGCGTTGACGTGCTGCTCCGTGCGGCCTGACGGTCCGTCGGTGGGTGGGGCGACGGACGTCCGGACGGGGCTTGGGCAGAAGCATGACAAGTCAGTTCGGCGAACAACAGGGAGCGACGGGGTATTGGCCAGGTCTCGCCACGGCCCGAACGGGTGTTGGCCGTGCGACGGTTGTGCCGGTTGTCCGCTTTCGTCCGCTGGCGTGATCCCGCCAGCGGCGGGCCTTGTCGGCCTCCGCCGGTCTTGCTACGCGGGCGTGGGGAGAACGGGTGGGGCAGGAGCGGGCGGCGAAGGAGCGGGCGGGGGAGGAACGGGTGGGGAGGAAGCGGGCGGGGAGGAAGCGGGCGGGAAACGGACGGACGTCCGGGGCCTCCCCTCCCAGTGAGGGCCCCGGACGTCCGTCGGACCGCGCGTCAGTTGACGTTGACGCCGCTCCACGCGGCCGCGACCGCGTTGTACTCGGTGCTGCCGGCGCCGTAGAGGTCCTTGGCGGCGCTCAGGGTGCCGGTGCGGGCCGCCTTGTAGTTGGTGGTCGAGGTGAAGTAGACCGTCAGCGCGCGGTACCAGATCGCCGCGGCCTTGTCGCGGCCGATGCCGGTGAGCGTCGAGCCGTTGGAGGTCGGGCTGTTGTACGCGACGCCGTTGACGGTCTTCGCGCCGCTGCCCTCGGCCAGCAGGTAGAAGAAGTGGTTGCCCACGCCCGAGGAGTAGTGGACGTCCAGGCCGCCGACCGAGGAGGACCAGGCGTCGGCCGAGC
Organism: Kitasatospora purpeofusca; assembly: GCF_036010405.1. Classification (NCBI taxonomy): domain Bacteria; kingdom Bacillati; phylum Actinomycetota; class Actinomycetes; order Kitasatosporales; family Streptomycetaceae; genus Kitasatospora; species Kitasatospora purpeofusca. Next base: position 6,150,358 of record NZ_CP108561.1, read on the forward strand.
CGCCGTCCTTGGAGGGCTTGTCCATGTAGCGCAGCGGCGTGCCGTCGCCGTTGATGTCGATCTCCTCGCCGATGAGGTAGTCCGGCTTGTCGGCGGGGAGGTTGGCGGACCACTCGACCATGGTGCCGAAGATGTCCGAGGTGGCCTCGTTGAGGCCGCCGGACTCGCCCGAGTAGTTCAGGCCGGCGGTGGCCGAGGTGACGCCGTGGGTCATCTCGTGGCCCGCGACGTCCAGCGCGGTCAGCGGGTTGGTGTTGCCGCTGCCGTCGCCGTAGGTCATGCAGAAGCAGGAGTCGTCCCAGAACGCGTTGACGTAGTTGCGCCCGTAGTGGACCCGGCTGGTGGCGCCGACGCCGTTGTTCTTGATGCCGCTGCGGCCGAAGGTGTTCTTGTAGAAGTCCCAGGTGGCCGCCGCGCCGAACTGGGCGTCCACCGCGGCCGACTGGCGGTTGGCGGCGGTGCCGTCGCCCCACGCGTTGTCGGCGTCGGTGAAGAGGGTGCCGGAGCCGGTGGTCCTGCCCTTGAGGTCGCTGGTGGACTGCCCGCCGCGGGAGGCGTCCTTCAGCTGATAGGTGGAGCCGCTCTTGGTGGTGGTCAGCGGGACGCTGCCGACGAAGACGCCCTTGCCGGTGCCGGTGGCGGTCTGCACCTGCTCGTGGGTGGAGAGCACCTCGCCGCTGGCGGCGTCGGTGACCAGCAGCTGGCTGCTCGGGGTGCCGTCGGCGCGCACGCCCTGGACGGTGGTCCGGTACGCCAGCCGCGGGTTGCCGTCGGCGGCCCAGACGACCAGCTCGGCGGCACCGGCCCGGTGCACCTCGGCGAGCGGGGACTCGTCCTTGTCGGCGGCGATGCCGACGCTGGAGGCGACCGCGCCGGAGGCCTGGGCGGCGGCCTTGTCGGCGGGGATGCTCGGCGTCAGGCTCGGCACCGCGATCGTCGCGGCGACGGCCTTGTCCACGGCCTCGACGGCGCCGCCGGCGGCCTGGTGCACGACCAGGTCGCCGCCCAGCACCGGGAGTCCGGCGTAGGTGCGCTCGAAGCGGAGGTGGCGGGTGCCGTCGGCGTCCACCACGGCGTCCTTGGCCACCAGGGTCTCCTTGCCGCCGAGGCCGAGTGCCTTGGTCAGCGGACCGGTCTCGCCGTTCGCCAGGGCGATCAGGCCGGCCCGGTGCTCGGCGGCCTGGGCCTGGACCGAGGGGGTGGGAGTGGCCTGGGCGGCGGTGCTCACCTGGATGACGCCGGTGAGGAGGGCGGTGGCGGAGAGTACGGCGCCGGCTGCGAGCGATCGCTTCACGTACAGGTCCTTCCGAGAAACCGCGTGTGCGCGGTCGCGCCTCGCTCCGGGGTGCCGGGGTTGGCACCTTAGGGGCGGAACGGGCGCTGACGTGCTGCTCCGTGCGGTCCACGGTGGTCACCGGTGAGTGGGGCGGTGGCCACCGGACGGGGCTGGGCGAAAGCATGACAATCCAACAAGTGAAATGACAGGTCTTGTTCATGGATTGGCCAGGTCTCGCCAATGTGGCGGAACGTGAACAGAGTGAGGAATGGGGTGAATCCCCTGCCGCCGCCACGGGTTCCGGTCCGAACCGACGCCCGGTAGCGGCGCGGACGCCGTCCTCCGGCCGCCCGGGCCCCGCCCGCCCCGGCCGGCGGAACGGTTGGTACCCGTTCACATCCCCGCAACGTGCTGGTACGGACCTGACGGACCCGCTGGCGTGATCCCGCCACGTGTCGCGCTTGTCCATCCCTCAGGACGACTGGTAGCACCGGCCGCTCCCGCCGGTACGGTTGGCGGGTGGCCAAGCCCCTCGCACTCGACTTCGACCCGATCGCCCGTGCCGACGAGCTGTGGACCCGCCGCTGGGGAGCCGTCCCCGCGATGGCGGCGATCACCTCGATCATGCGGGCCCACCAGATCCTGCTCTCCCGTGTGGACGCGGTGCTCAAGCCGTACGGGCTGACCTTCGCCCGCTACGAGGCGCTGGTCCTGCTCACCTTCAGCCGGACCGGGGAGCTGTCGCTCTCCAAGATCGGCGAGCGCCTGATGGTCCACCCGACCAGCGTCACCAACACCGTCGACCGCCTGGAGCGGGCCGGGCTGGTCGCCCGCCGCCCCAACCCGCTGGACGGCCGGGGCGTGCTCGCCACGATCACCGACCGGGGGCGCGAGGTCGTCGAGGGGGCCACCGGGGAGCTCATGGCGATGGACTTCGGCCTGGAGGAGTTCGACGGCGGGCAGTGCCGCGAGGTGTTCGACCTGCTGCGCCCGCTGCGGGTGGCGGCCGGCGACTTCGCCGATCTGCCGGGCGAGGGGCCTGCGCCGGGCGGGGCGTGAGGGCGGCTACCCTCGTGGGAGCGGTGCGCGGATCCGGACGTACCCCCCCGATGCTGACTCGCGAGGCGATGTAGAGATGAAGGCGACCCCCCTGCTGGGCTGGTACCGCGCCCTGGCCGTTGCGACCGGTGTGGCGCTGCTGGTCTTCTGCGGTTTCATGGTCGCGAAGTACGGCTTCCACGCGGCGGAGGACGTGACCACCTACGTCGCGATGTTGCACGGATACCTCTACATCGGGTACTTCGTGGTGACCTTCCTGCTCGGCCAGAAGCTCAAGTGGCCGCTGGGGCGGATGGTCTTCTTCCTGGCCGCCGGCTGCATCCCGTTCGCCTCCTTCGTCGCCGAGCGCAAGGTGGTCGCCGAGGCCGCCGCCGGGCAGACCGCCGGTGACGCCGCCCGCCAGCCGGCCGGCGTCTGAGCGGAGCCGCCGCCGGCCGCCGCGCCGAGGCCGTCGAGCCGTCGAGGGCGCCCTTCCCCGTCCGGGGGGAGGGCGCCCTTTCGCATGCTCCCGGGGCGCTTGGCCGGGTGTCCGTCGACAAATAGTAGGACGTCCGAGTAAATTGGTAGGACGTCCTAATAGCTGTGCCGCCCGTTGCTGGGGCGGCCGTACTGAGCGGAGTTCGGGGTCATGGACGCCGAGGAGATCGAGCGCGGACGGCAGCGCTGGCAGCAGCGGTACGACAGCTCCCGCAAGCGGGACGCGGACTTCACCACCCTCTCCGGGGACGAGGTCGAGCCGGTCTACGGCCCGGCCCCCGGGCAGGCCGTCGAGGGCTTCGAGCGGATCGGCTGGCCCGGGGAGTACCCGTACACCCGCGGCCTGCACGCGACCGGCTACCGGGGCCGGACGTGGACCATCCGCCAGTTCGCCGGCTTCGGCAACGCCGAGCAGACCAACGAGCGCTACCGGATGATCCTGGAGGCGGGCGGCGGCGGCCTCTCGGTGGCCTTCGACATGCCGACCCTGATGGGCCTCGACTCCGACGATTCGCGTTCGCTCGGCGAGGTCGGCCACTGCGGCGTGGCGATCGACTCGGCCGCCGACATGGAGGTGCTGTTCTGCGGCATCCCGCTCGGCGAGGTGACCACCTCGATGACGATCAGCGGCCCGGCCGTGCCGATCTTCTGCATGTACCTGGTCGCCGCCGAGCGGCAGGGCGTCGACCCGGCGGTGCTGAACGGCACCCTGCAGACCGACATCTTCAAGGAGTACATCGCCCAGAAGGAGTGGCTCTTCGCCCCCGAGCCGCACCTGCGTCTGATCGGCGACCTGATGTCCCACTGCGCCGAGGGCATCCCGGCCTACAAGCCGCTGTCGGTCTCCGGCTACCACATCCGCGAGGCCGGGGCGACGGCCGCGCAGGAGCTCGCGTACACCCTGGCCGACGGCTTCGCCTACGTCGAGCTGGGCCTCTCCCGGGGCCTGGACGTGGACGTCTTCGCGCCCGGCCTGTCGTTCTTCTTCGACGCCCACCTCGACTTCTTCGAGGAGATCGCCAAGTTCCGCGCGGCCCGGCGGATCTGGGCCCGCTGGATGCGCGAGCGGTTCGGCGCGAAGACCGACAAGGCCCAGTGGCTGCGGTTCCACACCCAGACCGCCGGCGTCTCGCTCACCGCGCAGCAGCCGTACAACAACGTGGTCCGCACCGCCGTCGAGGCGCTCTCGGCGGTGCTCGGCGGCACCAACTCGCTGCACACCAACGCCCTGGACGAGACGCTGGCGCTGCCCTCCGAGCAGGCCGCCGAGATCGCCCTGCGCACCCAGCAGGTGCTGATGGAGGAGACCGGCATCACCAATGTGGCCGACCCGCTGGGCGGTTCCTGGTACGTCGAGGCGATGACCGACCGGATCGAGCAGCAGGCCGAGGAGATCTTCCGGAAGATCCTGGACAAGGGCCGGGAGGACCACCCGATCGGCCGGATCACCTCCGGCATCCTGCGCGGGATCGAGGACGGCTGGTTCACCGGCGAGATCGCCGAGGCGGCCTTCCAGTACCAGCAGGCGGTGGAGAAGGGCGAGAAGCGGGTCGTCGGCGTCAACTGCCACCCCCGCAGCGTCACCCCCGAACTGGAGATCCTCCGGGTCAGCCACGAGGTGGAGCGGGAGCAGGTCCGGGTGCTGGGCGCCCGTCGGGCGGCCAGGGACGAGGCCGCGGTCCGGGCCGGGCTGGACGCGATGCTGGCCGCCGCGCGGTCCGGCGCGTCGATGATCCCGCCGATGCTGGACGCGGTGCGCGCCGAGGCGACCCTCGGCGAGATCTGCGACGTCCTGCGCGAGGAGTGGGGCATCTACCGGGAGACCGCCCGGTTCTAGGGCCCGTCCTGGGCGCGTGAACGGTCGGGCCGTCCGGTGCCCTGCGGCGCCGGACGGCCCTTCGGCGTGCCTCCGGCCGCCCTCAGTCGCCGAGCAGGCTCGGGAAAGGGCCGAGCAGCAGGCCGGTGAACCGGCGGGTCCACTCGGGGGTTATCGGCTCGCCGCTGACCAGCACCCGGTGCTCGACCGTCCCGGCGATGGTGTCGAAGATGATGTCGATCTCCTCGCGGGCGGTGGCCTCGTCGCAGTCCGGGGCCAGCTCGCCCCGGGTCTGCGCGGCGGACCGGCCCTGCCGGACCAGCCGCTTCTGCGGATCGACGATCGCCTCCCGGATCCGCCGCCGCAGCTGGCGGTCCCGGGTGCCCTCGGCGAACAGGGCGAGCAGCGCCGCCTGGGTCTCCGGGCGGGCCAGCAGATCGGCGAACTGGGTCACCACCGCCTCGATGTCGGCCCGCAGGCTGCCGAGGTCGGGCATCACCAGTTCGTCGAAGAGGCTCGCGACGGCGTCGACCACCAGCTCGTTCTTGGACGGCCAGCGCCGGTACAGGGTCGTCTTGGCGACCCCGGCCCTGGTCGCGACATGGCCCATGGTCAGTCCGCCCCAGCCGAGTTCGGCGAGGGCCTCGCGGGTGGCGTCGAGAATGGCGCGGTCGGCGGCGGCACTGCGCGGCCGTCCCTTGGCCCGGACGGCGCCCCCCTCGGGGGTCTCCGGGGAGCGGGCGGGGGTCGGGAGCCCGGGGCCCCGGGGAGCGTCCTGGGGGGCCTCGGCCGGGCGGACCTCGTGCGGCGGGGTCGCGGGTGGCTGGGGGGCCGGCACCGGGCCTCCTTGCGATTTACCGGTAAGTAACTTGGGTGGGACCGGTAACGGTAGCGACTCCTCCGCACCCAGGTCAGCCGGGGCGCCCGGGAAAGTGGCTCAGCTCACGTCGGGGGACTGCCGATAGGGGTTGCGGCGGGTGACCCCGGTCCAGTTACGCTACGACTCGTAGCGAAAGCGACGACCAGGCGCCGCGTCCCCGTGGGACGGGAGCGGTGCGGGCGCGGACGGGGATCCGCGCCGAACGGTTCAGGCTACCCGGAGGTGGGTCCGCCACCTCGGGAAACGGGACCGCGCAGCCCGCGCGGGGCGTTTTCCGGGAGGTTGGTGCCCGCCGGCGGCGCGAGCGGGGGAGGATAGTGCCATGCAGCCACGGAATTCTCGTCTCAACAGTGCCGCCCTGCGTGGCGCGGTCGACCTCGCCGCAGTGAAGGCAGCCGGCGAGGCTGCCCAGAAGGCCGAGCAGGCCAGGGCCGAGCGCGCCCGCCAGTCGGCCGCCGCCGAGGAGGCCGGGGTCGCCCCGGCCGGGGTCGGCTACGAGCTCGTCATCGACGTCAACGAGGACACCTTCGAGACCGAGGTCGTCCAGCGGTCCACCGAGGTGCCGGTGGTCGTCGACTTCTGGGCCGAGTGGTGCGGGCCCTGCAAGCAGCTCAGCCCGATCCTGGAGCGCCTGGCCGAGGAGTACGCCGGCCGGATCGTGCTCGCCAAGATCGATGTGGACGCCAACCAGCTGATCGCCCAGCAGTTCGGCATCCAGGGCATCCCGGCCGTGATGGCCGTGGTGGCCGGCCAGTTGGTGCCGCTGTTCCAGGGCGCCGAGAACGAGGCCAACGTCCGCAAGGTGCTGGACCAGCTGATCCTGGTCGCCGAGCAGCGCTTCGGCATCGTCGGTGGCAGCGGCGTTCCGGCCGAGGGTGCCGAGGCCGCCGCCCCGCAGCGGCCGGAGGACCCGGCGCTCTCCGCCGCCCACGACGCGCTGGACCGGGGTGACCTGGCGGGCGCCGTCCAGGCCTACAAGAACGTGCTGGTCGAGCAGCCGGGCAACACCGAGGCCAGGCTCGGCCTGGCCCAGGCGCAGCTGCTGCACCGGGTCGAGGGGCTGGACCCGCAGGCGGTCAGGGCGGCCGCGGCCGCCGACCCCAAGGACGTCGCGGCCCAGCTGGGGGCGGCCGACCTGGACCTGGTCGGCGGGCACGTCGAGGACGCCTTCGGCCGGCTGGTGGTGACGGTCGGCAAGACCTTCGGCGAGGACCGGGACGCGGTCCGGGTGCGGCTGCTGGAGCTGTTCGAGGTGATCGGCACCGAGGACCCGAGGGTCACCGCGGCACGTCAGGCGCTGGCCCGGGTGCTCTTCTGAGTCGTGTGCCGAGTCCGCCGGGCCGGTGCTCCAAGTCCGGCCGGTGACACGGCGGATGACCTGCGGTGCCGCCTGGTGATTTGGCGACAATCCGGTCATCGCGTCTGAGGTTTACCAAATCTTGACAACACCCGTGGACGGTCACGACATGTGACCGTCCATGGGTGTTTCACTGATGTTTCCGAGGGATTTCGCCCTCACCAATCCTCCATTTCGTCACTCTGCGTGGTTTTCCGGCCGATTCCATGATCGTTTCGGCTCGTATGGGATTACCCGTCAGTAATGCGACCTCTTGTGCTCAGCCCGGGATTCGAGCAGCATCGGCACGCCCGGTCCCCACGATTCGACCTCCGCCGGCAGCCGGTCGGCGGACCCGACGCTGGGGATCCCCACCGGGCTGCCGACGGCCACGCCGTCGGCGAGAAGGCAGGGGGGTATCCGCTCCCACGGCGGTTCCTGTCCTTCGTAAGGCCGCGCTGCCCGCGCGGTCACTGGTTGTCGCTCGGGGGGATCGCCCGTGTTGCCACGGCGCTCTCCGCTACCGAGGACGTAGCTCTCTCCCATCCCAGGCCCCCATTGACGCGGGACGCGCCACCGGGGAGCCGGAGATGTACGTCCAGAAGGAGGACACGCATGTCCCAGACCCACGGCAAGACCCGCTGGAAGCGCTTCGCCCTGGTGATGGTCCCGAGCATCGCGGCCACCGCGATGGTCGGTGTCTCCATCGCCAACAGCGCGCTCGCCGCCTCGTTCAGCGTCTCCGGCCAGCAGTTCAAGGTGAAGACCTCGTACCTGAAGGGCGACAACTTCGCCCAGTTCGGCGCGGTCGACGTCGAGGCCAACGGAACGCTGCACCCGGTCGCGGTCTCGGCCTTCGACGACGCCGAGATCCACAACCTCTGCCAGTCGGTCGTCACCGACCTGTCGCGCCTCGGCCTCGGCAAGATCACCCTCCAGCTGAACGCCGGCAACGACGAGAAGAAGCCGGTCACCGCGCACAACCTGCTCATCGACCTGGAGCAGCTGGACGCCGACGCGACCTTCACCGACATCAACATCGGTCAGGACGCCTCCACCCTCACCGGTTCGGCCACCCAGGGCTGGCACGGCCACCCGGCGCTGAAGGAGGCCGGTGCGAAGCTCCCGACCGGCGCGGTGGGCTTCTCCCAGGCGGCCAAGCAGGCCGTGCTGACCGACGTCAAGCAGACCGCCCGGGCCACCTCGGCCGGCACGTTCGTGCTCAACGGCCTGAGCCTCAAGCTCAAGAGCGGCGACGGCGCGGGCAACGAGTGCTTCTGAGCCCCGGCTGAGGGCGTGCCCACCGGCACGCCCGAGTGAGGGTTCCCACGCGGGCCGGGGGCGGCGAACACCGCCCCCGGCCCGACCTCAAGTTCTTCCCTCGTAGAGACATCGAGGAGCTGCACCATGTCCAGCGCAACGGCCGAGGCTCGGCCCGAACATCGGAACCTGGTCGGGGCGTTCTGGCGGGGCTTCCGTAACTTCCGCCGCTCCAGGCCCTTCTGGGGCGGCCTGCTGGCCATGATCGCCGGCGTTCCGATCCTGTACTTCCCCTACGCGCACCTGTCGTTGGGCGGCGTCACCATCGCCATGTCGACCACGGCCGGCGCCGGTTCGCTGATCATCGGCGTGCTGCTGATCATTCTCGGGCTCACCGCCTGGTTCCAGCCCGCCGTCCGGATCTTCGCCGGCGTCGCCACCACGCTGCTGATCCTGGTGTCGATCCCGGTCTCCAACCTCGCCGGATTCGGCATGGCGCTGCTGCCGGGGCTCATCGGCGGCGGACTGATGATGGCCTGGGCCAAGCTGCCCGAGCCGGCGGTCGCCGCCGGGGCCGGGGCGGCCGAGGGGACGACGGCCGAGTCCGTCGCCACCGAGGAGCCCGCTGCCGTGCCCGCCGCCGCGCCCGCAGTGGCTGAGCCGGTCGCCGAGCAGCCCGCCGCCGGGGCGAGCGTTCCCGCGCAGCAGGCCGCAGAGCCCAAGGAGGTCCGGTGAGTGACCCGCGCGAGGAGCGTCCCGAGCCGGCGGAGCGCCGTGCGCCCCGGCACGCGGCGCCCCGCACACCCGTGCGGCTCCGGCTGCGCGGCCGGGCGCTGGCGATGGCGGCGGTGCCGACCGCGCTGCTGATGGCCGCCACCTACACGCCGAACCCGGCGGTCGCGGAGACCGCGGCCAGCAAGCCGTGCGCCACCGCCCCGGACGCGCCGCCGAAGGTCGCCGAGACACCGGTGCCCAAGAGCGAGCTGCCGCCGCCGATACCGGGCCCGTCCGTCCCGCTCCCCGAAGCGCCGGCCACCGCCGCGCCCGAGCCGACGGCCGCCCCCGGGACCGGGCCGACGACGGCGCCCGCGACACCGCCCGCCGAGACCGCTCCGACCGCGCCCGCCGAGACCGCTCCGACCGCGCCCGCCGCGTCCGCGACCGCCCCGGCGGCCACCGCGGCCGCGCCGGAGCCGGCCGCCACCAAGGCCCGCACGGCGGGCAGCGGCGGCGGGGCCGTCCAGGCCGGACTCATCGGCGACATCGTCGGCGGCGTCACCGATCTGCTCCTCCCGGGCGCCGCGCCGAGCCCGACGGCCACCGCGAGCCCGTCCGCCGGGACGCACGCCGTCGCCCCGGCCGCCCCCGCGCCCACCACGTCGGGCGCCGCGCCGTCCACGGCCCCGGCCGGCACCGCCACGCCGACCTCCCCGGCCACCACCGCGCCGCCCACCAAGGCACCGCCCACCGCGGCGCCCGCCACCACCGCGCCGACGGGCCCGAAGCCCACCGCCGCGCCCTCGACCGGCGCCCCGGCCACCGGCAGCGCGGCGCCCTCCGCGTCGGCCGGCGCGAAGACGACCGGCAAGGCGTCCGCGAAGCCCACCGCCGGGTCCGCCGCGGCGACACCGTCCGCCTCGGGCACCCCGTCGAAGGACCCGAACTGCCTGGTCGACAGCAAGGCGCTGAGCCCGGCCGGCAAGCCGCCGGACAACCCGATCCTGGTGCCGGACCAGAACTGGACCCTCCAGACCAGCCGGCTCACCCTGAACCACGCGGTGCTGCTGGGCGTGGTCAACGTCCAGACACCGACCGGCACCAAGCGGGTGCTGAAGTTCGAGGTCGAGACGGTCGACATCGAGAACCTGCACATGACGACGCTGCAGGGGAACGGCAAGACCTTCCATGTGAAGGGCGCGCCGGGCTCGGTCTCGACGATGCGCAAGGGCCCGGTGATCATGTACGTCGAGCGGCTCTCCGGCCACCTGGCCAAGGTGCTCGGCCTGCCGATCCCGATCGACCTGGGCGAGCTGACCCTCACCCCGGACGGGCCGCTGCCGCAGTGGCTGTACGACCTGATCGGCCAGCTCCAGGTGCCGCTGTGGATCGAGCTGACCGGGGTCACCGCGATCCAGTCGGGCCAGTTCGGCGGGACCCTGAAGATCCCCGGCATGAAGCTCTACAACGACGACCAGCCGTACCCCGGGGCGGCCTGATCCCGGACCCGGCAAGGATCCAAGAGACAGGCCCTGTGCCCGTGGGGCGGCCCCTCCGCTCGGAGGGACCGCCCCACGGGCGTTGTTCCGCGTGCTTACGCGCTGCGGGTGCCCAGGTGGTGGACCTGGACCATGTTGGTGTTGCCGGGGATGCCGGGGGGCGAGCCGGCGGTGACGATGACGGTGTCGCCCTCGTCCAGCTCGCCGATGCGCAGCAGCTCGCCGTCGACCTGGGCCACCATCGCGTCGGTCGAGCCGACCTGCTCGGTGACGTGGGCCTCGACGCCCCAGCTCAGCGAGAGCTGGTTGCGGGTGGCGTTGTCCGGGGTGAACGCGATCACCGGGATCGGCGAGCGGTAGCGGGAGAGCCGGCGCGCGGTGTCACCGGACTTGGTGAACGCGACCAGCGCCTTGCCGTTGAGGAAGTCGCCCAGCTCGCACGCGGCGCGGGCGATCGAGCCGCCCTGGGTGCGCGGCTTGCGGCCCGGGTTGAGCGGCTGGAGGCCCTGGGAGAGCAGCTCCTCCTCGGCCTTCTCGCAGATCCGGCTCATGGTGCGGACGGTCTCGATCGGGTACTTGCCGACGCTCGACTCGGCGGACAGCATGACCGCGTCGGTGCCGTCCAGGATGGCGTTGGCGACGTCGGAGACCTCGGCGCGGGTGGGGCGCGAGGCGTGGATCATCGACTCCATCATCTGGGTGGCGACGATGACCGGCTTGGCGTTCCGGCGGGCCAGGGTGATCAGCTGCTTCTGGACCAGCGGCACCCGCTCCAGCGGGTACTCGACGGCCAGGTCGCCGCGCGCCACCATGATCGCGTCGAAGGCGAGGACGATCTCCTCCATGGCCTCGACGGCCTGCGGCTTCTCGATCTTGGCGATGACCGGCACCCGGATGCCGACCTCGTCCATGACCGCGTGCACGTCCTTGACGTCCGCGGCGTTGCGGACGAAGGACAGCGCGACCATGTCGACGCCCAGACGGAGCGCGAACCGCAGGTCGTCCTTGTCCTTCTCGGACAGGGCGGGCACGTTGACGGCCGCGCCGGGAAGGTTGATGCCCTTGTTGTTCGAGAGCACGCCGCCCTCGACGACCACGGTCCTCACCCGCGGGCCGTCGACGCTGACGACCTCCAGGGCGATGACGCCGTCGTTGATCAGGACCGGGTCGCCGGGCTTGACGTCGCCGGGCAGGCCCTTGTAGGTGGTCCCGCAGATGTGCTGGTCACCGGGGACGTCCTCGGTGGTGATGGTGAACTCGTCGCCGTTGTCGACGGTCACCGGGCCGTTGGCGAAGGTCGCCAGACGGATCTTGGGACCCTGGAGGTCGGCCAGGACGCCGATGGCCTTGCCGGTGTCCTCCGAGACCTGGCGGACCTTGCGGTACCGCTCCTCGTGGTCCGCGTGGGTGCCGTGGCTCATGTTCAGTCGGGCGACGTTCATGCCCGCCTCGACGATGGCCTTCAGCTGTTCGTAGGAGTCCGTCGCGGGACCCAGGGTGCAGACAATTTTCGCTCGGCGCATATCGATCAGTCTATCCGTTCGTGTTATGGGTGCATTCGGCCCGAATGGAAAGGAATCGCCGACGAAGGATTTCGCGGAGCGAGACGACGGAGGGTCAGTTTTCGGCCGATCGGTGCACCAGGGCGAAGGTCTGCCGGGCGATCTCCAGCTCCTCGTCGGTCGGGACGACGGCGACCGCCACCCGCCCGTACTGCGGCGAGATGATCCTCGGCTCGCGCGAGCGTACCGAGTTGAGCTCCGGGTCGACGGCGATGCCCAGCTCCTCCAGTCCGGCCGCGGCCGCCGCCCGCACCGGCGCCGCGTTCTCCCCGACGCCCGCGGTGAAGGCGATCGCGTCCACCCGGCCGAGCACCGCGTAGTAGCCGCCGATGTACTTGCGCAGCCGGTGGATGTAAGCGTCGAACGCCAGCCGGGCGCCCGCGTCCCCCGCGTCCGCGCGGCGCATGATCTCGCGCATGTCGTTGTCGCCGCACAGGCCCAGCAGCCCGCTGCGGCGGTTGAGCAGGTCGTCGATCGCGTCGATCGACAGGCCGCCGACCCGGTGCAGGTGGAAGACCACGCCGGCGTCGATATCACCCGAACGAGTGCCCATCACCAGGCCCTCCAGCGGGGTCAGGCCCATCGAGGTGTCGACGCAGCGCCCGCCGCTCACCGCCGAGGCGGAGGCACCGTTGCCCAGGTGCAGCACGATCACATTGACCTCGGCCGGGTCCTTGCCGAGCAGCCGCGCGGTGGCCCGCGAGACGTACTGGTGCGAGGTGCCGTGGAAGCCGTAGCGGCGCACCCGGTGCTCGTCGGCCACCGCCCGGTCGATCGCGTACCGGGCGGCGTACTCCGGCATCGAGGCGTGGAAGGCGGTGTCGAAGACGGCCACCTGCGGCAGGTCGGGGCGCAGCGCGCGGGACACCTCGATGCCGGTGATGTTGGCCGGATTGTGCAGCGGTGCCACCGGGATCAGCCGGCGGATCTCCCGCAGCACCTCGTCGGTGATCACGGTCGGCTCGGTGAACCGCAGTCCGCCGTGCACCACCCGGTGGCCGATCGCGGCCAGCTCGGGGGAGTCCAGGCCGAGGCCGTCGGCGGCCAGCTCCTCGGCGACCGCCTTGAGGGCCGCGCCGTGGTCGGGGAAGGCCTGGGCGGCCTCCCGTTCGGCGCCGCCGCGCGGGGTGTGCACCAGCCGTCCGCCGGCCTCGCCGATCCGCTCGACCAGGCCGGAGGCCAGCCGGGCGCCGTCCAGCATGTCGATCAGCTGGTACTTCACCGACGAGGAGCCGGCGTTCAGCACCAGCACCCGGGTACCCTCACTCATGCGGCCACCTCGCTGCGCTCGGTGGTCGCTGCGCGAGACACGCCCCCGTCCGTGGTTCGCTCGCTCCGCTCGCTCACCCTTGTGCCTCCTTGCGCTCCTGGGACTGGATGGCGGTGATCGCCACCGTGTTGACGATGTCCTGCACCAGCGCGCCGCGCGACAGGTCGTTGACCGGCTTGCGCAGCCCCTGGAGCACCGGCCCGACGGCGACCGCCCCCGCCGAGCGCTGCACCGCCTTGTAGGTGTTGTTGCCGGTGTTGAGGTCCGGGAAGATCAGCACGGTCGCCCGCCCGGCCACCGCCGATCCCGGCAGCTTGGTCGCCGCGACGTACTCGTCCACCGCCGCGTCGTACTGGATCGGGCCCTCGACCAGGATGTCCGGGCGCAGCTCGCGGACCAGCTCGGTGGCCTTGCGGACCTTGTCGACGTCCGCCCCGGAGCCGGAGGTGCCGGTCGAGTAGGACAGCATCGCGACCCTCGGCTCGACCCCGAACTGGGCGGCGGTGGCGGCCGACTGGATGGCGATGTCGGCCAGCTGCTGGGCGTCCGGGTCGGGGTTGACCGCGCAGTCGCCGTAGACCAGCACCTTGTCCGCGAGGCACATGAAGAAGACGCTGGAGACGATGGCCGCGCCCGGCGAGGTCTTGATCACCTCGAAGGAGGGCCGGATGGTGGCGGCGGTGGAGTGCACCGCGCCGGAGACCATGCCGTCGGCGATGCCCTCCTGGACCATCAGGGTGCCGAAGTAGGAGACGTCGGTGACCACGTCCAGGGCCAGTTCCACGGTCATGCCCTTGTGCGCCCGCAGCTTGGCGTACAGCTCGGCGAACTGGCGGCGCAGCGGGCTGGTGGACGGGTCGACGATCCGCACCTGGGCGCGGTCGGCCCCGGGGTCCGGCTCCGGCAGCGCGATGCCCAGGGCGGCGGCCTTGCGGCGGACGGCGTCGACCTCGCCGAGCAGGGTGAGGTCGCAGATGTTGCGGCGCAGCAGGATCTCGGCGGCGCGCAGCACCCGCTCCTCGGTGCCCTCCGGCAGCACCACGTGCCGACGGGCCGCCCTGGCCCGCTCCAGCAGCGCGTGCTCGAACATCATCGGGGTCACCCGCTCGGACCGGCCGACCTCGATCAGGTTGGTCAACTCGGCGGTGTCCACGTGCAGTTCGAACAGCCCGAGGGCGATCTCGGCCTTCCGCGGGCTGGCCGAGGAGAGCTTGCCCTCCAGATGGGTCAGGGCGGCGGCGGTCAGCCAGCTGCCCTCCGGGACGACCGCCACCGGGGTGCCGGGGGCCAGCCGGGCGGCCAGCGCCATCACGTTCGGGCCGGGGTGCTGGCCGAGGGTGAGCAGGACCCCGGCGATCGGCGGGGCGCCGGCGGCGTGCGCGGCCAGCGAGCCGATCACCAGATCGGCGCGGTCGCCGGGGGTGACGACCAGCGCCCCCTCGGTCAGCGCGTCCAGGAAGGTCGGCAGCATGGCGCCGCCGAAGACGAAGCCGCGCACGTCCCGGGCGAGGCCGGAGGCGTCGCCGATCAGCACCTCGGCGCCGGTGGCCTCGACCAGCTGGGCGACGGTCGGCGCGGCCAGCGCCGGTTCCTCGGGGATGACGTAGGCGGGGATCGGCAGCTTCTCGGTCAGCTTGCGCTGGACCGGCTGCTTGGCCGCCGGGGCGACCCGGTTGGCGATCATCGCCAGGGTCTCGCAGCCGAGGTCGGTGTACGCCCTGTGGGCGTTGCGGACCTCGGCGATCACCGCGTCCGCGTCCTCGCCGTGGCCGCCGACCACCGGCAGCACGGCGGCGCCGAACTCGTTCGCCAGCCGGGCGTTGAAGGCCAGTTCGTCGGGGATGTTGGTGTCCGCGAAGTCGGTGCCGAGCACGAGCACCGCCTCGCAGCGGCGCTCCAGCGCCCGGAACCGGTCCACCAGTACCGAGACCAGCTCGTCCTGGCCCTGGGCGGCCTGCAGCGCGGCGGCCGCCTCGTAGTCGAGGCCGTAGAGATCGGCCGCCGGCAGGTCCAGCCGGTAGCGGGCCCGCAGCAGCTCGACCACGTGGTCGGAGCCGGCGGCGCCCTGCGCGGAGGCGTGCACCAGCGGACGGAACACCCCGACCCGGTCCACCTGGCGGGTGAGCAGCTCCATGACCCCGAGCTCCACCGCCTGCCGGCCGTCGCCCCGGTCGATCCCGGTCACGTACACGCTGCGCGCCACGCGGTTCTCTCCGTCCCGTCGTCTCAGGAAGTGGTCATATCGACCATACATTCGCACCGTGAACACGCGTCGGCGAGCGGAGCGCCCGCGCGGGAGCAAGGGCCGAAGGTCACCGGGGCGGGTCCGGGGATCCCGGCCCCCGGCCGGGGGAGACACCCACGGGTGCGTGCCCGGGTGGCGCCGTGCGGGCGCGGGGCCCAGGGCGGGTCCTACGGGGAGCGGTCGGGGCCCGCGAGTCCGACGGCGACCCCGGCCGGCCGCTCGGTGATGGACAGCAGGGTGATCCGCTTGTCCAGCAGCCACCCGTGCCGGCGGGCCAGGACGAGGTCCGGCCGGGTGTGCCAGCCCTCTGCCGTCAGCCGCTCCCGCAGCCGGCGGGCGACCTCGGCGGCGGACCGGTCCTCGGTGCTCACCACCGTCAGCTCGCGCAGGCAGGTGTGCAGGCCGCAGTCGCGGTCGGGTCCGCTGTCGTGCTCGACGGCGAGGCCGGGCGGCAGTGCGAGCTCGGAGCGCTCGGGCGAGAAGGGCTCGTGGACGGCGAGCTGGTAGAGCAGGCCGATCACCAGGCCGAGCAGCGCGTGCGCGGCGGTCAGGGCGATCGCGGCGGTCGTCCGGCCGGACCCGCCGGCGGGCCGGTGGCCGCGCCGCAGGTGCTCGGCCAGGGCGCCGAGCAGCACGGTCAGCCCTGCGGCGAGCGGATAGCCGGCCTGCGACTCCGCGACGGCCCGGCTGTGGAACCACCCGTACTCCAGGCCCACCGGGACGACCGCCAGCGCGGCCAGCACCGCGGCGACCACCGCCCCGACGGCCCTGGTCCGCGCCAGCACCGCCCAGCAGACCAGCGGCAGCAGTACGTACCCCCACCCCAGCACCGTCCCCACGAAACTCCCCCCGGTCCCCACCGACGTCCCCGGCGGTGAGCTTAGGGCGTGTCCTCGGATCGCGCCGGGCGGTCGCCGACGGCCCCCGCGGGCCGGTGGGGGCGTCCTGCCCCACCGGCCCGGGTGCACCGGCCCTGTCCCGCCGGTCCCGGCTCCGCCCCCGCTCGCGGAGCGGCGGCCCGGAGCCCGGAGCGGCCCGTCAGACCGGGCGGAGCCAGACGGTCGACAGCGGCGGCAGCACCAGCTCGGCGCTGCGCGGCTGGCCGTCCCACTCGACGGCCTCCGACTTCACCGGGTGGGAGTTGGCGATCCCGCCGCCGCCGTAGGCCGGGGCGTCGGTGTTGAGGGCCTCCTCCCACAGCTGGTCGCGGCCGTTCAGCTCGGGCAGGCCGACCCGGCGGCCGTGCCGGACGACGGGGGAGAAGTTGCAGACCGCGACCAGCGGCGTGCCGTCGGCGGCGTACCGGACGAAGGAGAGCAGGTTGTCCTCGGCGGCGCCGCCGTCGAGCCAGCTGAAGCCGGCCGGGACGCTGTCCTGCTCCCACAGGGCCGGGGTCTCCAGGTAGCGCCCGTTGAGGTCGCGGACGAGGCGGCGCACACCGAGGTGGTCCCGGTGGGCCGGCCACTGCTCGTCGAGCACCCACCACTGCGGGCCCTGCTCGTGGTCCCATTCGGCGCCCTGGGCGAACTCCTGCCCCATGAACAGGAGTTGCTTGCCG
The DNA here is from genome assembly GCF_036010405.1 of Kitasatospora purpeofusca. NCBI lineage: Bacteria > Bacillati > Actinomycetota > Actinomycetes > Kitasatosporales > Streptomycetaceae > Kitasatospora > Kitasatospora purpeofusca. The sequence goes on from NZ_CP108561.1 coordinate 6,167,313, forward strand.
GGGTGGGCCCACATGAAGCCCAGGTAGGCGCGGTGGTTGGCGCGCTGCTGCCACCAGTCGCCGGGCATCTTGGAGACCAGCGCCTGCTTGCCGTGCACCACCTCGTCGTGGGAGATCGGCAGGATGTAGTTCTCCGACCAGGCGTACACCATCGAGAAGGTGATCTCGTTGTGGTGGAACCGCCGGTGCACCGGGTCCTTGCTCATGTAGACCAGCGAGTCGTGCATCCAGCCCATGTTCCACTTCAGGCCGAATCCGAGCCCGCCCCGGTCGGTGGGCCGGGTGACGCCGTCCCAGGCGGTGGACTCCTCGGCGACGGTGATCACGCCCGGGCAGCGCCGGTAGACGGTGGCGTTCATCTCCTGGAGGAAGGCGGCCGCGTCGAGGTTCTCCCGCCCGCCGTACTGGTTGGGGGTCCAGGCGCCGCCCTCGCGCGAGTAGTCGAGGTAGAGCATCGAGGCGACGGCGTCCACCCGCAGGCCGTCGACGTGGAACTCCTCGCACCAGTAGACCGCGTTGGCCACCAGGAAGTTGCGCACCTCGACCCGGCCGTAGTCGAACTCCAGGGTGCCCCAGTCCGGGTGCTCGGCACGCAGCGGGTCGGCCGGCTCGTACAGCGGCTCGCCGTCGAAGCGGGCCAGCGCGAAGTCGTCCTTGGGGAAGTGCGCGGGCACCCAGTCGACGATGACGCCGATGCCGTGCCGGTGCAGGGTGTCGACCAGGAAGCGGAAGTCGTCGGGGCCGCCGAGCCGGGAGGTGGGCGCGTAGTAGCCGGACACCTGGTAGCCCCAGGAGCCGCCGAAGGGGTGCTCCATCACCGGCATGAACTCCACATGGGTGAAGTTCAACTCCTTGAGGTACGACGGGAGTTCGGCGGCGATGGCGCGGTAGTCGGTGAGGTCCGGCCGCCAGGACGCCAGGTGCAGCTCGTAGACCGACATCGGGGCGCGGTGGTGCGCGGTGCGGGCCCGGCGGGCCATCCACTCGCCGTCCTCCCAGCGGTAGGAGGAGCTGGTGACGACCGAGGCGGTGCCGGGCGGCAGCTGCGCGGCCCGGGCCAGCGGGTCGGCCTTGTCGAGCACCCGGCCGTGCCGGGTGTGGATCTCGTACTTGTAGTGGTCGCCCTCGCCGAGGCCGGGGACGAAGAGTTCCCAGACGCCGGAGGAGCCGAGCGAGCGCATCGGGTGCCCGGTGCCGTTCCAGTGGTTGAACTCGCCGATCAGCCGCACCCCGGCGGCGTTCGGCGCCCAGACCGCGAACGCGGTGCCGGCGACCCCGCCGACGGTCCGCACGTGCGAGCCGAGGGCCTGCCAGAGCTGCTCGTGCCGGCCCTCGGAGATGAGGTGCAGGTCGAGTTCGCCGAGGGTGGGCGGGGTGCGGTAGCCGTCGTGCTGGCGCAGCGGCTCGGCGCCCGGGTACTCGACCAGCAGCCGGTAGTCGGGGGCCTCGGGGGCGGCCAGCAGGCCGGTGAACAGGCCGCCCTGCTGGTGGGTGAGCTCGACGGAGCCCTGGTCGGTCTCCACCAGGACCCGGTCGGCGAACGGGCGGAGCACCCGGATCGCGGTGCCGCCGTTGACGGGGTGGGCGCCGAGCAGGGCGTGCGGGTCGTGGTGCTGGCCGCCGACCAGCCGGTCCACCTCGCCGGGCGGCAGCGGGGCCTCGGGCAGCCGCAGCGCCCCGGTGGCCACGGGGGCGGCCGACTCGCCGACGGACGCGGACGCCGATGCGGGTACGGGCGCGGGCGGGGGCACGGTGGCCGAGGGGGCGGGACCGGTCGGCTCCGGCTCGGCCCGTCGGGCGGTCGCGGGGTCGCGCTTCGGGGCGTCCGGGCCGGCCAGGAAGGTGGCCGGCACGGTGCGGGTGGTGCGGCCTGGCGGGTCGAGCGGCGTCACGGCGAGGACCTCCTGGGGCGGGGCGCGGAATCGGGGGAGGGGCGGCGGATGCGGAGCGGCGGCGGGTCCGTCGGCGCTGGAGCGGGGAGGGGGAGGGGCTCCGGCGGCAGAACGGGAGAGGCGGAGAGGCGGAGAGGGAGGAGGGGCGGCCCCCCGGTGGGGCGGGGACCGGACCGGCCGGCGAGGGGGCGCGGCCGGCAGGGCGAGGATCAGACGGTGACGGCGAGCCGGTTGATCGCGGCCAGCGGGATCGGCAGCCAGCTCGGCCGGTGCCTGGCCTCGTAGACCACCTCGTACACCGCCTTGTCGATCTCCAGCGCGCGCATCAGCTCCGGCGAGGCCGCCGGGTCGGTGCCGCCGCCCGCGGTGTAGCCGGCGCAGAAGGCGGTGCGGTTGCGCTGCGCCCAGGCGGCGGCGAGGTGCGCGAGTTCCGGGTCGGACGGCCCGCCGGCCAGCAGGTGGGCGGCGGCGTAGTCGAAGGAGCGGAGCATCGCGGCGACGTCCCGCAGCGCGGTCTGCGGTTCGCGCCGTTCGGCGACCGACTTGGCAGGCTCGCCCTCGAAGTCCAGCAGGACCCAGCCGTGCGGGGTGCGCATGGCCTGGCCGAGGTGCAGGTCGCCGTGGATCCGCTGGACCGCCAGGCCGTCCGGGTGGGCGTCGGCCATCTGGCCGAAGGCCGAGCGGAGGGCGCCCCGGTAGCGCATCAGCCCCGGGACGGCGGCGACCGCGCTGTCCAGCCGGTCCGCCATCGCGGTGGCCAGCTGCCGGGTCTGCCCCCGGTCCAGCCGGGCCACCGGCATCGACCGGGAGAGCACCCGGTGGACCTCGGCGGTGGCCCGGCCGAGCCGGTGCGCCTCGATCGCGAAGTTGCCGGGGGAGGGGTCGCCCTTCAGTCGGCCGACCTGGTCGAGGGCGAGCTCCCAGCCGTCCTCGGCCTCCGGGAGGTAGCGCTGGAGCAGCCCGAGGGTGGCCGGCTCGGTGCGTTCCAGCCGGCTCTCGAACCAGGCGGCGACCCGGGGGATGCGGGTCGAACCGGCCCGGGAGAGCGCGAGCGAGAGTTCCAGGTCGGGGTTGGTGCCGGGGTGGACGCGGCGGAACAGCTTCAGGATGTACGAGGTGCCGTAGATGACGGAGCTGTTGGACTGTTCGGCGGTGGAGGCGCGCCCGGGCAGGTTGGTGGGCAGCCCGGAACCGGGGGTGCGGCGGAACGACAGCGCTCCGAACCGGTCGCCGGTGGCCAGGTGCTCCAGCAGCCGCCCGGTGAGCTCGGGGTCGTGCACCGCGTCGATCAGTGTCGCCCCGTCGTACGGGCCCTGGGTGAGCCGGCCGAGGACGGCGGTCGGCTCGATGCCGGCCGGGCCCTGCGAGCGGATGCCGAGCAGCAGTTGGTACAGGTCGCCGTGCGGCACACCGGCGGTGGCGGCGTGCTCGACCCGGAGCAGCAGGTGCAGCAGGGCGGGGTCGCCGACCTGGAGGGGGGTGCCGACCACGGGGGTCAGGCCGGTGATCGGACGCCCCTTCCCGGCGTACCAGCGCTGGGTGGGTAGCCACTCGGCGATCAGCGGCAGCGCCGCCTGGACGAGTTCGCTCACCCCCAGGGCGGTCCTCCGGACCCCGGTACCCCGCGGGACGGCCGGCGCGGCGGAGCCGGCGGAGGCGTCCTGGTGCAGGGGGACTTGCGAACGGGAGGTTTCGGACATGACTCCCTTTCCCCGGAGGAGCTGGGCGGATCGCCCGACGGGTCTGGCCGGGTCCGTCAGTCTTCCGGATTGCGGCGGCGCGGCGGCGCGGCACGCGAGCGCTGGGCCCGGGTGTCACGCCTTCGTGTGGGTGGCCGTTGGGCTGTTCTCCGTACGCGGTGGTGCAGAGACGACCGGGGGCGCGGGGTACGAACTCGCGCCCCCGGAGGGTTCGGTGAGGTCCGCGGCGGCTGCCGGATCGTTACTTCGACCGCGGGATTCCGCTCGGCCGGGCGGGCCGGCGGAGCTGGAACCAGTAGAAGCCGTGCCCGGCCAGGGTGAGCAGGTACGGCCACTCGCCGATCGAGGGGAAGCGCACCCCGCCGATCAGCTCGACCGGATTCCGTCCGCCGTACCGCCGCAGGTCCAGTTCGGTCGGCTGCGCGAACCGCGAGAAGTTGTTCACGCACATGACCAGGTCCCCCTCGTACTCACGGACGAAGGCCAGCACCGCGGGGTTGCTGGAGGGCAGTTCGGTGTAGCTGCCGAGGCCGAACGCCGGGTTGAGCTTGCGGATCTCGATCATGCGACGCGTCCAGTGCAGCAGCGAGCTCGAACTGCTTTGCTGCGCTTCGACGTTGGTCACCTGATAGCCGTACACCGGATCCATGATGGGCGGCAGACTGAGCCTGCCCGGGTCGGCGGAGGAGAAACCCGCGTTGCGGTCCGGGGTCCACTGCATCGGGGTCCGGACGCCGTCCCGGTCGCCCAGCCAGATGTTGTCCCCCATGCCGATCTCGTCGCCGTAGTAGAGCACCGGCGAACCGGGCAGGGAGAGCAGCAGGGCGGTGAAGAGCTCGATCTGGTTGCGGTCGTTCTCCAGCAGCGGGGCGAGCCGTCGGCGGATGCCCACGTTGGCGCGCATCCGCGGGTCCTTGGCGTACTCCGCGTACATGTAGTCGCGCTCCTCGTCGGTGACCATCTCCAGGGTCAGCTCGTCGTGGTTGCGCAGGAAGATCCCCCACTGGCAGCCGTGCGGGATGTTGGGCGTCTTGGCGAGGATCTCCGAGACGGGGTAGCGGGACTCCCGGCGGACCGCCATGAAGATCCGCGGCATCACCGGGAAGTGGAACGCCATGTGGCACTCGTCGCCGCCGGAGGCGAAGTCGCCGAAGTAGTCGACGACGTCCTCCGGCCACTGGTTGGCCTCGGCGAGCAGCACGGTGTCCGGGTAGTCGGCGTCGATCTCCTTGCGGACCCGCTGCAGGAACTCGTGGGTCTCCGGGAGGTTCTCGCAGTTGGTGCCCTCCCGGGCGAACAGGTACGGCACCGCGTCCAGCCGGAACCCGTCGATGCCGAGGTCCAGCCAGAACCGCAGCCCGGCGATCATCTCGTCCTGGACCCGGGGGTTGTCGTAGTTGAGGTCGGGCTGGTGGGAGAAGAACCGGTGCCAGAAGTACTGCTTGCGCACCGGGTCGTAGGTCCAGTTGGAGGTCTCGGTGTCGACGAAGATGATCCGGGCGTCCGGGTACTGCTTGTCGTCGTCGGCCCACATGTAGAAGTCGCCGTACGGGCCGTCCGGGTCCTCCCGGGAGGCCTGGAACCACGGGTGCTGGTCGCTGGTGTGGTTCATGACGAAGTCGATGACCACGCGCATGCCGCGGGCGTGCGCGGCGTCGACGAACTCCATGAAGTCGGCGAGGTCGCCGAACTCCGGCAGCACCGACTTGTAGTCGGACACGTCGTAGCCGCCGTCGCGCAGCGGCGAGGCGAAGAACGGCGGCAGCCAGAGGCAGTCGACCCCGAGCCACTGCAGGTAGTCGAGTTTGGCGGTGAGCCCCTTGAGGTCTCCGACCCCGTCGCCGTTGCTGTCCTGGAAGGACCGCACCAGCACCTCGTAGAAGACCGCACGCTTGAACCACTCCGGGTCCAGGTTCTTCTTCGAGGTCTCGGGGAAGGTGTCGGGGACGGGCTCGTTGACTGTCACGCTGGGTTCCTCCGAACCGTGAGGAGGTGGGCCGGCTCGGCTGAGGGGTCGAGCCGGACGTAGTTGTGCCGGCCCCAGGTGTAGGCGGCGCCGGTGAGCTCGTCGTGGACCGCGTACGGCCCGTCCCCGTCCAGGGTGACGGTGGCCTCCTGGGTGCGGTGCGGATCCAGGTTGACCACGGTGATGAGGTGGTCGGTGAGGCCGTCGGGCGTCGGGGCGGTCTTGGAGTAGGCGAGCACCTGGTCGTTGTCGGTGGGGTGGAAGCGCAGTGAACGCAGCTGCTGGAGGGCCGGGTGACGGCGGCGCAGCCGGTTCAGGACGGTGAGCAGCGGGGCGAGGGTGTCGCTGCGGCTCCAGTCCCGGGGGCGCAGTTCGTACTTCTCCGAGTGCAGGTACTCCTCGGAACCGGGGTGGGCCGGCTCGTTCTCGTAGAGCTCGTAGCCGGCGTAAACGCCGTAGCTGGGGGAGAGGGTGGCCGCCAGGACGGCCCGGATCGCGAACGCGGCCCGGCCGCCGTCCTGGAGGTAGGCGTGCAGGATGTCCGGGGTGCTGGCGAAGAAGTTGGGGCGCATGTAGGCCGCCGCGTCGCCGGTGAGCTCGGTGAGGTACTCGGTGAGTTCGGCCTTGGTGTTGCGCCAGGTGAAGTACGTGTACGACTGGTGGAAACCGATCTTCCCCAGGGTGTGCATCATCGCCGGACGGGTGAACGCCTCGGCGAGGAAGACCACGTCCGGGTCGGTGCGGGCGATGTCGGCGAGCACCCGCTCCCAGAAGATCACCGGTTTGGTGTGCGGGTTGTCGACCCGGAAGATCCGTACCCCGTGCGCCATCCAGAACCGGAGGACCCGGATCGTCTCCTTGACGATTCCGTCCATGTCCTGGTCGAAGTTGATCGGATAAATATCCTGATATTTCTTCGGAGGATTCTCGGCATAGGCGATGGTGCCGTCCGCCCGGTGACTGAACCATTCCGGATGCTTGTTCACCCACGGGTGGTCCGGCGAACACTGGAGCGCGAAGTCCAGCGCCACCTCCAGGTGCAGCGCGGTGGCCTCGGCGACGAAGTGGTCGAAGTCCTCGATCGTGCCGAGGTCCGGGTGGACGGCGTCGTGGCCGCCCTCCGGGGAGCCGATCGCCCACGGCGAGCCGACGTCGTGCGGGCCGGCCGTCAGGCTGTTGTCCGGGCCCTTGCGGAAGGCTCGGCCGATCGGGTGGACCGGCGGCAGGTAGACCACGTCGAAGCCCATCGCGGCGACCGCCGGCAGCCGCTCGGCGGCGGTCCGCAGGGTGCCCGAGCGCGGCGGCTCCACCCCGGACGGGTCGACCACCGCCCCCTCGGAGCGGGGGAAGAACTCGTACCAGGAGCCGAACAGCGCCCGCTCCCGGTCCACCTGGAGCGGCACCGGCCGGGAGGCGCTCACCAGTTCGCGCAGCGGGAAGCGGCCCAGCAGCTCCAGCACCTCGGGGGCGAGCGCGGCGGCCAGCCGGGACAGCGGCGGCAGGGCCGGGTCGCGCAGCGACTCGGCGGCCGCCAGCACCACCGCCCGGCCCTCCTTCTTCGGCACCCCGGCGGCGGCGCGTTCCAGCAGCTGCGCGCCCTCCTCCAGGACGAGCGCGGTGTCGATCCCGGCCGGCAGCTTGATCGCCGCGGCCCTGCGCCAGGTGGCCACCGGGTCCGACCACGCCTCGACCAGGTACGACCAGCGGCCGGGCGCGGTCGGGGTGACGTGCGCGCCCCAGCGGTCGGTGCCCTCGGCCAGCTCGCGCATCGGCGTCCAGGGGCCGCCCCGGCCGCGGGGGTCGCGGAGCACCACATTGGCGGCGACCGCGTCGTGCCCCTCGCGGAACACGGTCGCGGAGACCGGGAAGGACTCGCCCACCACCGCCTTGGCCGGGCGGCGGCCGGAATCGACGAGGGGGCTGACGTCCAGGACGGGGATGCGGCCGATCACGGTGTCGCTCTCTGTCGTCGTGCGGGCGGTCTTGCGGGTGGTGGCGGGCTTCGCGCGGGCCCGGCCGGCGGCGGGGCGCGCGGCGGACTTCCCGGCGGGTGCGGCGCCCCCGGCCCGGCCGGTGGCGGGTTCGGAGGCGCTCGCGCCGCGGGCGGTGGTGCGCCCGCGCGGGGTCGCGGCCCTGGTCGGGCCGGGGGCGGTCCGGCTGTCCTCGGCCCCGGGTTGTCGGGCCGGCTCGTCCGGTCGCTCCGTACGGTCTGCCCCGGCACCCCGGGGTCCCGGCATCGCCGCGTCCGTCCGAGCGTCAGAATCCATCCGTCCGGCGGATTCCGCGACCGCTGCGTCGAGGGTGTCGGCCACCGGTGTGGACTGGTCCCGCGTGTCGCCGTGCATGCCAAACTCCTGCCCGAGATCGGCGGCAGCTCCCGCGGGCCGGCAGGGCCAGGGGAGTACCGGGAGGACTGCTGGGTGGGGAGGACCTGCGACCGGAAGCCTGCCCGCGCCGCCGTTCCGGGCAACCTGCCCCGCTCCCGCCGAGCCCGTGGCGGAGGGCCCGAGAGCCCGCGCGCGTCCCGGCGCACGCCTCTCGGAGCGCGCCCCCGGAGGACCCGACCCACCCGTGAACGAGCGGGATGATCGCGAGGACACGCGGCGGTCCGCGATGGGCGCCGAATGGACCAATCAGGATGACGAACGATCAACACGAAAAGGATTCGGACGTGCTGCTTCGGGGGGAACGCCACCCGTCTCCGCACTCCCCGCAGCATCGACGACCGCGGTTCATCCTCGCACCGGTGGAGCGGATTCCGCACCGGTCCGGCCGGAGTTTCGGAGGTGATCGGGCGCGGGCCCGCCGGTGGAAATGGATCTGTTCCGCCGTGTTCACGTATTGGTGGCGCGGCGCCCCGGAAAGTGCGCCTCGTGCGCCCCCCGTGCAGTCCAATGCGCCGAATGCGATCTCATCAATAGGCCGAACGGATGCCGAATAGCCCAACTGACGCACCATCATGCCATCGGGCGAGGCTACGCTTCACGCCGTGAAGGCAATCCGCAGATTCACCGTCCGCACCGTCCTGCCCGAACAACTCCAGCCGTTGCACGAGCTGGCTCTCAACCTGCGCTGGTCCTGGCACCCCGAGACCCGGGACCTCTTCCGGTCCGTGGACCCGGACGTGTGGGCCGCGACGGGCGAGGACCCGGTGCGGCTGCTCGGGGAGGTCCCGGCCGCCCGGCTCGCCGCGCTCGCCGCCGACCGCAGGTTCCTGCGCCGGCTCGGCGACCTCGCCGACGACCTGCGGGAGTACCTGGCCGGCCCGCGCTGGTACCAGACGGCGGCGCAGCAGGCCGCCGCGCCGCCCCCCGCCGCCATCGCCTACTTCTCGCCCGAGTACGGCATCGCCGCCGCGCTGCCCCAGTACTCCGGCGGCCTCGGCATCCTCGCCGGCGACCACCTCAAGGCCGCCAGCGACCTCGGCGTCCCGATCATCGGCGTCGGCCTCTTCTACCGGCACGGCTACTTCCGGCAGTCCCTCGACCGGGACGGCTGGCAGCAGGAGCGCTACCCGCTGCTCGACCCGGACGAGCTGGCCGTCACCCTGCTGCGCGAGCCCGACGGCACGCCCAGCCGGGTCGACCTAGCCCTGCCCGGCGGCCGCACCCTGGCCGCGCACATCTGGAAGGCCCAGGTCGGCCGGGTCCCGCTGCTGCTGCTGGACTCCGGCATCGAGGCGAACTCGCCCGCCGAGCGCGACGTCACCGACCGCCTCTACGGCGGCGGCAGCGAGCACCGGCTGCTGCAGGAGATGCTGCTCGGCGTCGGCGGCGTCCGGGCCGTGCGCGCCTACCAGCGGCTCACCGGCCACCCCGCGCCCGAGGTCTTCCACACCAACGAGGGCCACGCGGGCTTCCTCGGCGTCGAGCGGATCCGCGAACTGGTCGCGGACGCCGGGCTCGACTTCGCGGCCGCGCTGGAGTCGGTCCGGGCCGGCACCCTCTTCACCACCCACACGCCGGTCCCGGCCGGCATCGACCGGTTCGACCGCGAGCTGGTGGCCCGGCACTTCGGCGGCGAGACCGCGCTCCCCGGCGTCCCGGTCGAGCAGGTGCTCGCGCTCGGCGCCGAGACCTGGCGCGGCGGCGACCCGAAGCTGTTCAACATGGCCGCCATGGGCCTGCGGCTGGCCCAGCGCGCCAACGGCGTCTCCACCCTGCACGGCGAGGTCAGCCGCTCGATGTTCAACGGCCTCTGGCCGGGCTTCGACGCCGCGGACGTGCCGATCACCTCGGTCACCAACGGCGTCCACGCGGCCACCTGGATCGACCCGGCGGTCGTCCGGCTCGGCGCCGCCGAGATCGGCGCCGACCGCGCCGAGGAGGCCATGACCACCGGCGAGACCAAGCGCTGGACCGGTCTGGAGCGGATCGGCAACACCGAGGTCTGGGACCTCCGCCGCACCCTGCGCGCCCAGCTGGTCGACGAGGTCCGCCACCGGCTGCGCGCCTCCTGGCACCAGCGCGGGGCCGGCGAGGCAGAGCTCGGCTGGGTCTCCTCGGTGCTCGACCCGGACGTGCTCACCATCGGCTTCGCCCGCCGGGTGCCCTCCTACAAGCGGCTCACCCTGATGCTCCGCGACCCGGAGCGGCTGCGCGCCATGCTGCTGCACCCGACCAGGCCGGTGCAGATCGTGGTCGCCGGCAAGGCCCACCCGGCCGACGACGGCGGCAAGCGGCTGATCCAGCAGATGGTGGCCTTCGCCGACGACCCCGCCGTCCGGCACCGGATCGTTTTCCTGCCGGACTACGACATGGCGATGGCCCGGCACCTCTACCCGGGCTGCGACGTCTGGCTGAACAACCCGCTCCGCCCGCTGGAGGCCTGCGGCACCTCCGGGATGAAGGCCGCGCTCAACGGCTGCCTCAACCTGTCGGTGCTGGACGGCTGGTGGGACGAGTGGTTCGACGGCCAGAACGGCTGGGCGATCCCCACCGCCGACACCGGCGACGGCGTGCTCGACCCGGACAGCCGGGAGGCCGAGCGGCGCGACGACATCGAGGCCGCCGCGCTCTACGACCTGATCGAGGACCAGGTCGCCACCCGCTTCTACGACCGGGGCTCGGACGGCCTGCCGCACCGGTGGATCGCGATGGTCCGGCACACCCTGGTCACCCTCGGGCCCAAGGTGCTGGCCGGACGGATGGTCCGCGAGTACGTCGAACGGCTCTACGTCCCGGCCGCGCAGGCCCAGCGGGAGCTGGCCGGCAGCGGGGCGCACCGCGCCGCCCGGGAGCTGGCCGGGTGGAAGGCCGCGGTGCGCGAGGCCTGGCCGGCCGTCCGGGTGGAGCACGTCGAGGCGGACTGCCCGGACGAGGCGCAGGAGCTGGGCAGCGCCCTGGCGCTGAGGGTGCAGGTGACCCTCGGCCCGCTGGAGCCGTCCGACGTCGAGGTCCAGGTGGTCTCGGGCCGGGTGGACGAGTCGGACCGGATCTCGGACGCCAGCCTGCTCGCGCTCAAGCCGGTCGGCGGGCCCGACCTCGACGGGCGGACCAGGTACGAGGGCTCCTTGGAGCTCGGCCGCACCGGCCCGTTCGGCTACACGGTGCGGGTGCTGCCCTCGCACCCCCGGCTGGCCTCGCCCGCCGAGCTGGGCCTGGTGGCGCTGCCGCCGGAGGTGCCGGGCATGGACGCGGTCCTGCTGCGCTGAGCGCGCCGGGCGGGGCGCCGGTCGGACCGGCGCCCCGTCCGAGGGGCCACGCCGCTCAGCGGGCCGACCTGTTCGGCGGACGGCCCGTTCGGTGGACGTCCGGTTTCAGCGGACGGCCGCCACCATGGCGTCGGTGACCGAGCGCCAGGCCACCCCGGCCTCGGCGAAGCCGGAGGCCACCAGCCGCTCGGTGTGCCAGCCGACCGGGTGGGACTCGCCGTCGGCGTGCGAGCCGTACAGCGCGTTGCGGGCGGCCACCTGGTCGGCGAGCAGCGGGTCGGCCGCGGCGGCGAGCCACCAGGACTCCCAGTCCAGGACCCCGTCGGCCTTCTCGCGCTCCTGCCGTCCGTGCCGCTGGGCCCGCTCGGCGGCGTTGAGCAGCGGGACCTCCGGGTCCGGCATGTGGTCGGCGTTGAGGAACACCCCGCCGGGGCGGAGCAGTCCGGCCAGATCGGCGTAGAGCCGGGCCAGGTCGGTGGTGGGCAGCCAGTGCAGGGCGGTGGCGGTCACGACCGCGTCGAAGGGCCCCGGCGGGAGGGTCCGGGCCCACTCCGGGTCCTTGAGGTCGGCGGTCACCAGGGTGAACCGCTCGTCCTCGCCGAGCACGCCCCGGGCGATGGTCATCAGCGCCGGGTCCTGGTCCACGCCCACGCTGGTGGCGCCGGGCAGCCGGGCGAGCAGCCGCTCGGTGATGCTGCCGGTGCCGCAGGCGAGGTCGAGGACGCGCGGGGCCGGGCCGGTCACGGCCCCGACGAGGTCGATCATCACCCGGAACCGCTCCTCGCGGTCTGGCAGGTACCACTCCTGCTGCCGGTCCCAGCTGCGCTGCCACTGCTCCCAGTGCTGACGGTCGACCATGCTCGTTCCCCTTCGCGAACCCGGAGCCGGTAAGCCCTGAGAATGACCATAGACCCTTTCGGTAATGGATGAAAGGGTCTATGGACTGTTACTCGGAAGGTGCGGGAAGAGCCGCGGGCGGGGCGTCAGACCAGGCTGTCCCGCCAGGCCCGGTGCAGCAGGGCGAAGCGCCCGGCACCGTCGATCAGCTCGCGCGGGCTGCCGTCCTCCACGATCCGGCCCTGCTCCATCACCAGCACCCGGTCCGCGATCTCCACGGTGGAGAGGCGGTGGGCGATGATCACGGCCGTCCGTCCGGCCAGCACCGTGCGCATCGCCCGCTGCACCGCCTGCTCGCCGGGCACGTCCAGCGAGCTGGTGGCCTCGTCGAGGATCAGCACCGCCGGGTCGGCGAGCAGCGCGCGGGCGAAGGCCACCAGCTGCCGCTGGCCGGCCGAGATCCGCCCGCCGCGCTTGCGCACATCGGTGTCGTAGCCGTCCGGCAGCTCGGCGACGAAGGCGTGCGCCCCGATCGCCCGGGCCGCCTCCTCGACCTCGGCCCGGGTGGCGCCGGGCCGGCCGATCGCGATGTTCTCGGCGACGGTGCCGGAGAACAGGAAGGACTCCTGGGTCACCATCACCACCCCGCGCCGCAGCTCGGGACCGGCGAGGTCGCGCAGGTCCACCCCGTCCAGGGTGATCCGGCCCTCGGTCGGGTCGTAGAACCGGGCCAGCAGCTTGGCCACCGTCGACTTGCCGGCCCCGGTCGCACCGACCACGGCCACGGTCTGCCCGGCCGGCAGCTCCAGGTCGAACGGCGGCAGCACCTCCTTGCCGGTGCGGTACGCGAAGCGGGTCTTCTCGAAGCGCACCTCCCGGCCGGTCAGGGTCGAGGCCGGCAGCTCCTTCGGCTCCGCGGGCTCGGCGACGGTCGGCTCGTGGGCCAGCAGGCCGGCGATCTTCTCCAGGGCGGCGGCGGCCGACTGGTAGCTGTTGAGGAACATCGCCAGCTGGTCGATCGGGTCGAACAGCCTGCGCAGGTAGAGCACGAAGGCGGTCAGCACGCCCAGCTCGACGGCGCCGTCGGTGACCAGCCAGGCGCCGAGCAGCAGCACGCCGGTGCTCCACACATTGGCCGTCCCCCGGGAGAGGCCGACGTACCGGGCGATCTCCAGCAGCCCGTCCGCGGTGGCGTTGGCCGACTGCCGGTTCACCACGCCGAACGCCGCGTCGTTGGCCCGCTCGCGGCGGAACGCCTTGACCGGGCGGATGCCGTTCATGGTCTCGGTGAAGCGGACGATCAGCGAGGCCGCGGCGGTGCGCGAACGCCGGTAGACCCGGCGCGAGCGGCGCCGGAACGAGCGGGCGACCAGCCACAGCGGCAGGAAGGAGGCCAGCGAGGCCAGGCCGAGCCGCCAGTCCAGCACCAGCAGGATGACCGAGATGGAGCAGACCGAGAGGAAGACCGTCAGCAGCTCCTGGAGGCCCTCGGAGAGCAGCTCGCGCAGCGCGTCCACGTCGCTGGTGGCGCGGGAGATGATCCGGCCCGAGGTGTAGCGCTCGTGGAAGTCCAGGCTGAGCCGCTGGGCGTGCCGGAAGATCCGCCCGCGCAGGTCCAGCAGGATGTCCTGGTTGACCCGGGCGCTGATCTTGATGAACGCCCACTGGAGCAGGGTGCCCAGCAGTGCGCAGCCCAGGTAGGCGGCCACCACCGCGACCAGTGGTCCGGAGTCGTGCTCGCGCAGGGCGGGGATGCCCCGGTCCATCGCGAAGGCGACCAGCAGCGGTCCGGCCTGCAGCGCGGCCTGCTGGAGCAGGATCACCGCCATGGCGGTGGCGATCCGGCCCCGGTGCGGGCCGAGCAGCGAGCGCAGCAGGGCGCGCGGCGCGCCGGGCGGGACGGGGATGTCCTCCTCGTCGGCCGGCGGGGCCGGCAGCTCCTCCTCGTCCGGTGCGGCCGGGTCGGTGCGCGCGGCGGCGGGTTCGACGGTGGTGGTCATCGGGCGGTGCTCCCCTCGGGGACGAGGGCGGCCTCGCCCGACATCAGTTCGCGGTAGCGCGCCGAGTCGCGCAGCAGCTCCTGGTGGGTGCCGACGGCCTCGATCCGGCCCTCGGCGAGGACGGCGACCCGGTCGGCGAGCAGTACGGTGCTCGGCCGGTGGGCCACCACCAGGGCGGTGGTGGCGGCGAGGACCTGGCGCAGGGCGCGCTCGACCAGCGCCTCGGTGTGCACGTCCAGCGCCGACAGCGGGTCGTCGAGCACCAGGAAGGCCGGGTCGCCGACCACGGCGCGGGCCAGCGCGAGCCGCTGGCGCTGGCCGCCGGACAGGCTGAGGCCCTGCTCGCCGACCTCGGTGGCGACGCCCTCCGGCAGCTTCTCGACGAAGCCGGCCTGGGCGGTGGCGAGCGCGGTGTGCAGCCGCTCCTCGTCCGCGCCGGGGGCGCCCATCAGGACGTTCTCCCGGACGGTGGCGGAGAACAGGGTGGGCTCCTCGAAGGCGACCGCGACCAGCTCGCGCAGCCGGGTGCGGTCGAACTCGCGGATGTCCCGGCCGTCGAGGGTGATGCTGCCGCCGGTGGCCTCGTAGAGGCGGGGGAGCAGGGCGGTGAGGGTGGTCTTGCCGCTGCCGGTGGCGCCGACCAGGGCCATCGTCTCGCCGCTGCGGATGTGCAGGTCGACGCCGCGGAGCAGGTCGGGGGTGTCGGCCGGAGCGTCGGGGTAGCGGAAGCGGACGCCGGTGAGCCGGATGCCGTCCTGGGTGTCGGTGGAGCCCGCGGTGCTGCCCGCGGGGGCCTCGGCGGCCTCCGCCTCGGGCTCGTCCAGCACCTCGAAGTAGCGGTCGGTGGCGGTGGCCGCCTCGTTGGCGTAGGCGAGCAGCCAGCCCAGCGACTCGACCGGCCAGCGCAGCGAGAGCGCGGTGGACAGGAAGGCGACCAGGGTGCCGGCGGACAGCTGGTCCTGGGCGACCAGGTGGACGCCGACCGCGAGGGCGCAGCCGAGGGCCAGTTCGGGCAGGCCGACGATGACCGACCACAGGTTGGCGAGCAGGCCGGCCTTCCGCAGCTCGGTGCGGCGCAGCTGCCGGGAGTGCTCGCGGAAACGTTCCGCCATGGAGCGGTGGCGGCCGAAGGCCTTGAGGATCCGGATGCCGAGCACGGACTCCTCGACCACGGTGGCGAGGTCGCCGTTCTGGTCCTGGGCGCGGCGGGCGGCGCCCGAGTAACCGGCTTCGAAGCGGCGGGTGAGGACCAGCAGCGGGACGGCCGGGCCGAGCACGATCAGGGCCAGCCGCCAGTCCTGGGTGAACATCAGCGCGGTGCCGACCAGGAAGGTCACCGTGTTGACGATCAGGAAGACCAGCGGAAAGGCCAGGAACAGCCGCATGGTGTACATGTCGGAGGTGGCGCGGGAGAGCAGCTGGCCGGAGCCCCAGCGGTCGTGGAAGGAGACCGGCAGCCGCTGGAGTTTGGCGAAGAGGTCGCCGCGCATCGCCGTCTCGACGCCGGACAGCGGCCGGGCCAGCACCACCCGGCGGGTCCAGAACAGAGCGGCCTCGGCGAGGCCGAGCAGGAGCAGCAGCGCCGCCGGGGCCCAGAGGCCGTCGAGGTCGCGCTCGGCGATCGGGCCGTCCACGATCCGGCCGAGGACGGTCGGGACCAGCAGGGCGCTGAGCGAGGCGAGCATCGCGGCGGTGACCGAGACGGCCAGCCGGGCGCGGATCGGGCGGACGTAGGGCCACAGGCGCAGCAGCGAGCGCACCGTCGACCGGCGGGGGGCGGGCGGCTCGCTGCCGGGCTCGGGGTCGGAGCCGGTCTCGGAGTCGGGGGCGGTGTCGGGGGCTTGGTTCTCGGCCATCGCGGTGAGGGTAGGCCGGGTACGCGTCATTTCTCATCCGGTTTTTCGGACCTGTCGTCGAGAACCGGCCAGCCGGGAGCCGTCGGCCGGGGCCGCCGAGCGGAACGGTCCGCTCCGGGGACGGCCGGTCAGGGGACGGCCCGGAGCAGGTGCAGGGCGCGGGCGCCGAGCGGGACCGGGTCGCCGGGGAGGTGCCGCCCCGCGGGAGCGCCGTCCGCCGCCGCCGTGTCGACCACGGTCTCGTAACCGGTGCCGTCGCCCGCCCGGGGAGTGCCGGGCAGGACGAAGGGGACCGGTTCGTGGCCGGCGTTGAGCAGCAGCAGGAAGCTGTCGTCCAGCAGCGGGCGGCCGCGCGCGTCCCGTTCCGACATCGCGGTGCCGGCCAGCAGCATGCCCACGGCGGCGGTCGGCGCGAACCAGTCGGCCTCGGTCATCTCCTTGCCGAGCGGGGTGAACCAGGCCAGGTCCGGCAGGCCGCCGGGGGCGGTGGCCCGGCCGGAGAAGAACGCCCGCTGCCGCAGCACCGGGTGGTCGCGGCGGAGCCGGACCAGCCGGGCGGTGAACTCGTACAGGCTCCGCCAGGCCGGGTCGTCGAGCAGCGACCAGTCCAGCCAGCTCACCTCGTTGTCCTGGCAGTAGGCGTTGTTGTTGCCGCCCTGGGTGCGGCCGAACTCGTCCCCCGCGGTGATCATCGGGACCCCGGCGGAGAGCAGCAGGGTGGCGGTGAGGTTGCGCAGCTGGCGCCGCCTCAGGGCGGTGACGGCGGGGTCGGTGCTCTCGCCCTCGGCGCCGTGGTTCCAGGACCGGTTGTCGTCGGTGCCGTCCCGGTTGGCCTCGCCGTTGGCCTCGTTGTGCTTGCGGTCGTAGGAGACGAGGTCGCGCAGGGTGAAACCGTCGTGCGCGGTGACGTAGTTGACGGAGGCGTACGGGCGCCGGCCGTCCCGCTGGTAGAGGTCGGAGGAGCCGGAGAGCCGGTAGCCGAGCTCCCGGACGTCCGGGCGGGCGCCGCGCCAGAAGTCCCGCACGGTGTCGCGGTAGCGGTCGTTCCACTCGGCCCAGGGCGGCGGGAACCCGCCCACCTGGTAGCCGCCCGGGCCGACGTCCCAGGGCTCGGCGATCAGCTTCACCCGGCTGAGCAGCGGGTCCTGGGCGACGGCGGAGAGCAGCGGGTGCTCCATCGTGACGCCGCCGTCGGCGCCGCGGGCGAGGGTGGCGGCGAGGTCGAAGCGGAAGCCGTCCACGCCCATCTCGTGCACCCAGTAGCGCAGCGAGTCGGTGATCAGCCGGACGACCTGGGGGCGGCGGGTGTCGAGGCTGTTGCCGCACCCGGTGTAGTCGGCGTAGCCGCGCGGGCGGTTGGGCGGCAGCCGGTAGTAGCCGGCGTTGTCGATGCCGCGCAGCAGTAGCGCGGGGCCGAGTTCGGCGCCGTCGGCGGTGTGGTTGTAGACGACGTCGAGGATCACCTCGATGCCGGCGGCGTGCAGCGCCCGGACCATCCGCTTGAACTCGCCGACCTGGCCGCCGCGCGAGCCGGCGGCGGAGTAGCCGGCGTGCGGGGCGAAGTAGCCGACCGTGTTGTAGCCCCAGTAGTTGACGAGGCCGCGGGCCTGGAGGTGGTCCTCGCTGACGTGGTGGTGGACCGGGAGCAGTTCGACCGCGGTGACGCCCAGGCCGGTGAGGTGGGCGATCGCCGCGGGGTGGGCGAGTCCGGCGTAGGTGCCGCGCAGCTCGGGCGGGACGTCGGGGTGGCGGCGGGTGAAGCCGCGCACGTGCAGCTCGTAGAGCACGGTCTCGGCCCAGGGGGTCTTCGGCCGGTGGTCGTCGGACCAGTCGTCGTCGTCCCGGACGACCACGGCTCTGGGCACGTACGGGGCCGAGTCGCGGTTGTCCCGGACGGTGTCGGCGACCTCGGCCTCGGGCCAGTTGCGGGCGGCGGAGCAGACCGCGTCGTGCGCGGTGTAGCCGCCGTCGACCGCCCGGGCGTAGGGGTCGAGCAGCAGTTTGGCCGGGTTCCACCGGGCGCCGGTCCACGGGTCCCAGCGGCCGTGCACCCGGTAGCCGTACCGGGTGCCGGGCAGGACCCCGGGGACGAAGCCGTGCCAGGTGTGGGCGTCCTGCTCGGTGAGGCGCAGCCGGCTCTCCCGGCCGTCCTCGTCGAAGAGGCAGAGGTCGACGGCCTCGGCGCCGCCCGCCCAGAGCGCGAAGTTGGTGCCCGGGCGGCCGTCCGGGCCGGGGTGGAAGCGCGCGCCGAG
Source organism: Kitasatospora purpeofusca (assembly GCF_036010405.1). Lineage (NCBI taxonomy): Bacteria > Bacillati > Actinomycetota > Actinomycetes > Kitasatosporales > Streptomycetaceae > Kitasatospora > Kitasatospora purpeofusca. The sequence continues at coordinate 6,185,469 of NZ_CP108561.1, forward strand.
CGGCAGCCTGCTGCCCGGCCACGGCGGTTCGCCGTCCGGCCGCTCGCCCGGGTGCCCGTGCACGCGGTGCCCGTTGACGGCCGTGGGGGCGTGCGCGCGCACGGCGGCCGCCGACTCCTGCCCTGACGCCATGGCGGTGCCCTCCCTGGCGGGGTGTCCCGGACCCCGTGCGGTGTCTCATTCCCTGATCGCACCGGACGGAAGCGGCTTAACACCGTGTTACCGGCGGATGGCGCCCGGGTACGGCCGCGTTGCTGGGCCGTCGGAGTGGGTGCTTCCGGCGTGTCGGCGTGTCCTGCCGGGGCCGCCCTCGTTGTGCGGGGTATCGGACGGCTACGGCGGGAGGCCCCGGGATGCGGCCCCGAGGACGGATGTGGGCACGGCGGCTGGCGGCGGTGGGCTGCTGCCTGGTCGTGCTGGCCGGGTGTTCCGGCGGTGGTGGCGGGCCGGGGAGCACGAGCGCGGACGCCGTCGGGGCGGAGCCGTCCGGTCCGCCGCCGGCCTCCCGGGCGTCGATCACCGCGCTGCCGGCCGACGACACCCAGAACCTGCCGCCCGAGGGCCCGGTCCGGGTGAGCGTCGCCCAGGGCCGGCTGGTGTCCGTGCGGCTGGCCGACAGCCGGGGCGGCGAAGTTCCCGGCTCGCTGTCGGCGGACGGCACCGGCTGGGCGCCGGACGGCCCGCTGCCGCTGGGCACGAAGTTCACCCTGGACGCGGTGGCCGAGGACGACCAGGGGCAGCGGGCGGTCCAGCACGCCGACTTCTCGACCATGGCCCGGGCGCACACCTTCGTCGCCTTCTTCACCCCCGAGGACGGCTCCACGGTCGGGGTGGGGATGCCGGTCTCGCTGCGGTTCAGCCGCCCGGTCACCGACCGGGCGGCGGTGGAGCGGGCGATCGCGGTGACGGCGGACCCGCCGGTGGAGGTGGCCGCGCACTGGTTCGGCGGCCAGCGGCTGGACTTCCGCCCCCGGGCGTACTGGGCGCCGGGCACCAAGGTGGCGGTCGCGCTGCGGCTCAAGGACGTCCAGGGCGCCCCGGGCGAGTTCGGCACCCAGAACAAGGACGTCCGGTTCACCGTCGGCCGGGCCCAGGTCTCCACCGTCGACCTGGACGCCCACACCCTCACCGTCCGGGCCGGCCAGGGCGGCCGGGTGGTGCGCACCCTCAAGGTGTCCGGCGGGGACGCCAAGCACACGACCTACCGGGGCGTGCTCGTGGTGTCCGAGAAGTACCGGGTGACCAGGATGAACTCGCAGACCGTCGGGATGGGCGACGAGTACGACATCAAGGACGTGCCGCACGCGATGCGGCTGACCAACTCCGGCACGTTCGTGCACGGCAACTACTGGGCCAGTCCGTCGGTGTTCGGCACCGCCAACACCAGCCACGGCTGCATCGGCCTGGCCGACGCCAAGGGCGGGACGAGCGGGGAGACGCCGGCGGGATGGCTGTTCGAGCACACGATCCCGGGGGACGTGCTGGAGGTCCGGGCCTCGACGGGGGACGCGGTGCCGCCGAGCAACGGGCTGAACGGCTGGAACCTGCCCTGGGCGCAGTGGGTGGCCGGGAGCGCCCTCCAGCCGGGCGCGAGCCCTTCCGGCGCTCCGGGCGCCGGGCCGGGCGCCGGTCCGTCGCCGAGTGCGCCTCCCGGTGGGTCGCCCGGTCCGTCGCCGAGCGCGTCGCCGGTTCTGCCGCCGAGTCCCTCCCCGGACCCGTCCCCCGGGGTGAGGCCCTGACGGCCGTGTGACGGCCCTGTGCGGACGATCTTCACCCCCGTTCACCGGCAGCCCTCCCAGGATTCACCCGATCGGCCCAGCTATCCTGCTTGCCGCGCCGAAGACCGGCGCGGAAGATCGCCGGTCCGGTGCAACCCGTTCGGGCACCAGCGCGTCCACAGTGATGGACACCGGGAGGGGAGAGACCGTGAAGCCGGTTAGGGCGGCCGACGCCGCGATACGTACCACCGTCACCAGCCGCCGTCTGCGCCAGAGCGCGGTGGCGTTGGCGATGGGTGGGGTTCTGCTGCTCACCGCGGCCTGCAACAGCGGGGGTGACGACAATGCCGCCGGCGGGGGTGACGCGACCGCCGGCGCGGGCGCCACCGACGCCGGAGCCGCGGGCAACGGCGGGACGCCGGCCCCCGGCCAGAGCTCCGCCGCGCCGAAGACCTCGGCCGCCGTGCTGAACGTCGAGCCCAAGGACGGCTCCCAGGACGTCGCCCCGGACGGCGCGCTGAAGGTCGGGGTGACGGGGGGCAAGCTCACCACGGTCGAGGTGACCGACAAGGAGGGCAAGCCGGTCGCGGGCGCCATCGCCGCGGACGGCAGCGGCTGGAAGCCCAGCGCCCCGCTGGCCGTCGGCATGGCGTACAAGGTGAACGCCCAGGCCACCGACGCCGAGGGCCTGGTGGCCGCGTCGACCACCTCGTTCACCACGCTGACCCCGGCGAAGAAGATCTCCACCAACGACAACATCGCCGACAACGCCACCTACGGCGTCGGCATGATCGTCTCGGTGGTCTTCAACAAGGACGTCAAGAACAAGGACGCCGTCGTCCAGGGCATCACCTTCGAGGCCAGCGACGGCACCACCGTGAAGGGCCACTGGTTCGGCACCAAGCGGCTGGACTTCCGCCCCGAGAAGTACTGGGCCCCGGGCACCAAGGTCCTCATCAAGTACCGCCTGAAGAACGTCGAGGTCTCGCCGGGCGTCTACGGCGACATCGACAAGGACGAGCCGTTCACCATCGGCCGCTCCCAGGTGTCGGTCGCCGACTCGGCCAGCCACCAGATGACGGTGACGCGGGGCAGCGACAGCCGCACCGTGCCGGTGACCCTGGGCGACGAGAAGAACCCCTCCTGGAACGGCACCATGGTGGTGATGTCCAAGGAGAAGGTCACCCGGATGAACTCGCAGACCGTCGGCCTCGGCGGGGAGTACGACATCCCGGACGTGCCGCACGCGATGCGGCTGACCAACTCGGGCACCTTCGTGCACGGCAACTACTGGGCCAACCCGTTCGGCAAGAGCAACGCCAGCCACGGCTGCATTTCGATGCAGGACGAGAAGGGCGGCAGCGACGCCTCGGTGGCCGGCAAGTTCTTCAACGATTCGATGATCGGTGACGTCATCACCATCAAGAACTCCAAGGAGAAGGTCGTCGCCCCCGACAACGGCCTGAGCGGCTGGAACATCGCCTGGGCGAACTGGTAGTCGTACCCGCCAGTAGCCCCCGTCAGTCGCGGAACCGCCACGACCGGCCCGATCCTCACTCGTTGGGGTCGGGCCGGTCGCGTTTCCGGGGCCGATGCCCCCCCGAACGGCGCAACCTTTCCGGTGCACGGCGCGTGTAAATGTCGAACACCGTGACACGAACGAGGGGGACGACGGTGAAGTCGATACGCAGGGCGGTGGCCGCGGGACTGGTCGGCGGAGCGCTGGTGCTGACCAGCGCCTGCGGCGGGAGCGGCGGGTCCGGGGGCGGGACGGCGGCCAGGGCCGAGCTGGGGGCCGACGGGACCGCGGGGGTCCCGTCGGCCGCCGCCCCGGCCGACGGGCAGGCCCCCGGCTCCCCGGCCGCCGCGGGTGCCGCCACCGGGGCCGCCACCGCCGCCGCGCCCAAGGTCTCGCAGGCCGTGGTGGACATCCAGCCGAAGAGCGGCGCGGTGGACGTCGCCCCCAACGGCGCGCTCAAGGTCGCGGTGACGGGCGGGAAGCTCACCACGGTCAAGGTGAGCGACAAGGCCGGCAAGGAGGTGGCCGGCTCCCTCGCCGCCGACGGGTCGAGCTGGACGCCGTCCGGCCCGCTGGCGGTCGGCACCGCGTACCAGGTGAACGCGCTGGCGGCGGACGCCGGCGGCGTGGTCACCGAGGCGGAGAGCGGCTTCACCACGCTGACGCCGGAGCGGGAGGCGAAGGCGAGCGACAACATCACCGACAACGCCACCTACGGCGTCGGCATGATCGTCTCGGTCTCCTTCGACAAGGACGTCAAGAACAAGGACGCGGTGGCCCGCGGCATCACCTTCGAGACCGACAACGGCACCGTGCTCAAGGGTCACTGGTTCGGCAACCGCCGGCTGGACTTCCGTCCCGAGAAGCACTGGACCCCCGGTACCAAGGTGACCGTCAAGTACCGGCTGAAGAGCGTGGAGCTCGCGCCGGGCGTCTACGGGGGAGTCGACCGGGACGAGCCCTTCACTATCGGGCGATCCCAGGTCTCGACCGTTGACGCCAAGACGCACAGGATGACGGTGGTCCGGGACGGCCGGAGCTCGGTCCTGGACATCACTTCCGGCTCGTCGGAGTTCCCGACCTGGAACGGCACCATGGTCGTGATGTCCAAGGAGGGCGTGGTGCGGATGCAGTCCAGCACCCTGCCCGGCATGACCGGCGACCCCTACGACAAGCAGGTTCCGCACTCGATGCGGCTGACCGACAGCGGCACCTACGTGCACGGCAACTGGTGGCGCCCCTCGTCGGTGTTCGGCACCCAGAACACCAGCCACGGCTGCGTGGCGCTCAAGGACGTCGAGGGTGGCGCACCGGGCACCGAGGCGGGCAAGTTCTACGACGGTTCGCTGATCGGGGACATCGTCACGGTGCTGAACTCCACGCGCGGACAGGTCAAGCCGGACAACGGCCTCAGCGGCTGGAACATGGACTGGAGCGCCTGGTAGGCACTCGGCGGGCCGGCGACCCGGACCTTGCGAACGCGGGTTCGGGTTGCACCCGGCATATGCCGAAAGAGTAGTGATCGTTTGCTCATTGTCCGTACGCGGCCGCTTGCGTTCCGCAATGATGGGGCGCATGGCGGGTTGGGGCGAAACAGATCAGTCATCGGTTCCGGGTTCCAGCTTGGTCGCCGAAGCGTCGTGGGGGTCGTTCCAGGACTCCCTGGCGGCGCTGGAACGGCTCAGCTGCGACGAGCTGGAGCGGCTGTACGCCGGCAGGCTGTGCGACCGGACGACGCCGGGTGAGGTGCGGCTCCCGTCCCGGCCGGAGACCGGACCGGTGGCGCGCCGACTGGTGCTCGCGGTCCTGGGTGCCTGGGAGCTGCACCAGCACCTGGAGGTGTGCGAGTTACTCACCAGCGAGCTGGTCGCCAATGCCGTGCGGCACGCCGCGGGGCGGACGATCGGGCTCCAGGTGGTGCGGAAACCGGGCTGGCTCCGGGTGGAGGTGCGGGACTCCTCACGGGCGCTGCCGTGCATGATCCTGGCGGAGCCGCTGCCGGTCACCGAGCGCGGGCGCGGGCTCCAGGTGGTCGACGACCTGGCGGACCGCTGGGGCGCCGACCTGCTGCCGCGCGGCAAGGGCGTCTGGTTCGAGCTGAAGGTCCGCGAGCGGGTCTGAGCCGGGCCCGTCCGGTGCGCACCGGGCCGGGAAAACACGCAGGGCCCCCGATATCGCCGTGGTCGGCGGCTGGGGGCCCTTGCAGGTCATCGCGCGGCCAAGGGGGTGCGTGCCGTGCGATGGGTGTCGGCCGTGCCGGGTCGGGCGGGCCGAAGTCATCGTTGCCCGGGGCTCCGTCAGTCGCTGACGTTCACCCTCGAACGCTTCGACTATCGCATGGATCTCAGCATGTGGGCAAACCGAGTGGCTTCGATTTCAAGGTTTGTAACCTAGTTCACCTTGGGAATTTGCATAGGTTCACGTCCGCGCCTGAGATTATTCACGATCGACACTATTCGCCCCCGCATACAGTGCTGCTCTGGCGCGTGCTGCGTGCCGGTGCACGGCGGTGGGGGCCAGGCGCGCGGGCGGTGGCGGTACGACCGATCGGCCGCCCGTGCGGCAGGCCCGGCAGAGACCGCCGAGCAGGGCCTGCGGGCGGGCCGGGAGACGGCAGTCGGTGCACTCGGCGAGGCGGGTCACCGGTGGGGCGACGGCCGGGTGTCCCGGGTGCGGCGGGCGGATCGGCGGGAGCTTGTCGACCAGTCGTCTGCGGGTGAACGCGGCCGGGCTGTGGATCTCCGGTGGCAGACCGGCGGTCATCGCCGAGCGGAACGCCGCCTCGGTGGCGCCTCGGGTCAGCCACTCGGCGGCGAGCGGTTCGAGGGTCGCGCAGTCGGCGGCGGAGAGCGCGAGGCGGCGGTCGGCGGCGCCGAGTCCGGCGAGTGCGCGGTAGGCGGGTGTCTCTTCCGGGGGAGGGGGTTGGGCGTCGGTTGACTCCTCCCGGGGGCGTGCGGGCGGTGCGGCCTCGGGGAGGGCGCCGGGAGGCGTCTCGGGCAGCGCCTCGCCGGTGGCGATGAAGTGGTTCCACCAGCCGTCGCCGCGCGGGGTGCGGGAGAAGTACGTCCGGAACACCCACTGGGAGCGGTCGGCGCCGACGCGCTCGCGGACCCGGCGCAGGTGGCCGGCGGCGGAGAGCTTGTTCAGTGCGGTGCGGACGGCCTGCTGCCCGTAGAGCGGGTTGAAGGCGGCGAGGGACTTCACGTCCATCGCGGCGCCCTCGGGGAAGCGGTCGATCATATTGGCGAGGTAAGCCTCGCGAACGGGCAGGTGTGCGAAGTCGCTGGCCTCCCGGGGGAGTTCACCGGGGGCGCAGCGCTTTCCGTACCCCGGGGAGGCGAGTTCCGGCCCGGGAGGGAGCGTGATGGAGCTAAAGTCGTGGCTAGCCACAGGATCGACCTCGAATCGCTTCGATCGTGAGGGTCAGACCCCCGTTCGGTGTTCCAGCACCGGCGGGGGTTGTTTCGTCCGAGCCGCACGCTACATGGTCGTGATGCGCCGTGGCGAACAGTGACGATAAGTCATATCGGCTGGCCGGAAGGCTAGTTGGGCGCGCGGGTGGGAGGTGGTTACCCACCCGTTCCCATGGAAGTCACTCGCCTTCCGGAGCCTGAGCTTCGGCGGCCCCGAGGACGAGTGCGGCCGCGGCCTCGAACTCGTCGCCGCCCTCGCCACCACCTGGGGCGCCAACCCCCGCGGCCCTGGCCGCATCGGCAAGACCGTCTGGTTCGAACTGACGGGTGCCGCCCTCGAAGGCCGGGTGACGGGGTTCTGAGGCTCCCCCGGTCGGACCGGGTACTGTCGCGTGCGTGTGTGCGAGGGACGGGGTGAGTGGTGTGCCGGTGATGAACACGGCTGTTCGCCACCGCTCCCCGTGCCCCGCCCCGGAACCGAGAACACCGGCTTCACCCCGAGTGCCGCGCCCGACGGAGATCATTGAATGTACGTAAAAAGACTGACGATGAACGGGGTCCGCGGATTCGACGGGCAGCGGAAGGTGGACCTCGACTTCGCCCGCCCGGACGGCAGCTACGCGGGCTGGACCGTCCTGGCCGGGCGCAACGGCTCCGGCAAGACCACCCTGCTGCGCGCCATCGCCCTCGCCTGGGCCGGGGAACGGCTGGGCGTCCAGCTGGAGGACCGGCTGGAAGGGTGGCTCTCCGAGGGGGCCGACGCGGGGAGGATCGGGCTGGAGATCGTGAGCGACCCGCTCTGGGACGCTGGTTCCCAGGAAGAGTCGGTCGGAGAGCTGGTGCTCCGCTGGCGGGTGGGTCCTTTCGCGGTAGGCACGACGCTCTTCGAACCGGCGGTCATGAAGAAGCTCAGGTTCGCGCGCGTGCGCTTCGAGGCGGCCCCGGACCTCTTCGAGGAGATCCTGTGGTCCGGGGCCGACATCCCCGGGTGGTTCGTCGCCGCGTACGGGCCGTTCCGTCGGCTCTCCGGCGGTGACGGCGGCGCGCGCCGGCACGGCTACACGGACCGGATGCCCGACTTCTCCGCGAAGCAGAACGCCGTGCAGACCCTCTTCGGCGAGAAGTTCGCGCTCTCCGAAACCGCCGGTTGGCTGCTGCGGCTGCACACGGACCGGCTGGAGGGGCGGCGGGAGGCGGCCGAACTCGTCGAGATGATCATCGCCCTGTTGCAGGACGGGCTGCTGCCGGACGGACACCGGGTCAGCAAGCTCGACAGTGGGGGACTGTGGATCACGAACGAGGAGACCGGCCGGACAGCGCCGCTCGACCGGGTGAGCGACGGCTACCGGACCGTGGTCGTCCTCGTGCTGGACATCATCCGCTGCATGTTCGAGGCCTATCCCTACCCGGGCGAACGCGCACTCGTCTACGAGAACGAGGTGCCGACGCTCCGCCACCCGGGCGTCGTGCTGATCGACGAGGTGGACGCCCACCTGCACGTCTCCTGGCAGCAGCGCATCGGTGAATGGCTGAAGCAGCACTTCCCGCAGGTGCAGTTCATCGTCACCACGCACAGCCCCTACATCTGCCAGGCGGCCGACCAGAACGGCCTGATCCGACTCCCCGGCCCCAGCGAGGAATCGGCGCCGTGCGTGGTGGAGCAGGACCTCTACCGCCGTGTCGTCCACGGCACGGGGGACGATGCCGTCATCTCCGACCTGTTCGGCCTGGACACGCCCTACTCGCCCGAGTCCCAGGAACTCAGGCGACGGCTCGTGGCCCTGGAGCGGGAACTCGTCCTGGGCCGGGCCACCGAGGAGGACAAGCGGGACCTGAGGGCCCTCAAGACGCGGCTTTCGAGTTCGCCGGTGACCAGGGTTGACGAGATCTCGGCGAGGCTCCTCGGTGACGGTGACGCGCCGTGATCCCGGTGCAGAGATCGGCGCTGCCCGAGGAGGTGGAGGCGCGCCTCGCGGCCCTCACCGAGGAGGTGGCCGACGGCGCCGACGGTCTGCAGGTCGCCAAGCGGGCGTGGAAGCGGAACTCCTTCCGTCGTGACACCTACCCGCCCGTCCTCTCCCGGCTGAAGGAGATGGCCCCCGGGATCGACTGCTGCATGTACTGCGGGCAGGGGCTGGCCGACACCGTGGACCACTACGTGCCGATGGACGCCGACCCGGCCAGGGCCTTCTCCTGGTTGAACTACCTGCTGGCGTGCAGTGCCTGCAACAGCAGGTTCAAGCGTCAGCTCCACGCCGTCGACGCGCTGGGCGTGCCGCTGCTGATCGATCCGACGGTCGACGACCCGTTCCGCCACATCCACCTGGTGCTGAGTACCGGGGAGTACCTCGGAATCAGCGACCGGGGCGAGTACACCATCGCCACGGTCGGGCTCAACGAGGACAAACGGCCCGAGGCGCGGTGCCATGCCTTGTCCGTGATGGCCCTGGTGATCGACAAGTGGTGGAGCGCCACCTCGTCCGGGAACCGGTCGGGCGTCGCCACCGCCATCAGCGTCCTCCGGGACCAGCCGTTCGCCGGCGTGTTCCAGGCCATGCTCCGGCAGGCCGCCCGGGAGGAGGCGGACCTCCTCTTCGAAGGGATCGAGGACAAGGTCAGGCTGCTGGATCTGTTGCGGAGACCGGAGCTCAGGGCAGGGCTCTCGGTCGGGGCCGTTCCGCTCTGAACCGGTCGGCGCCGGGGTTAGGCGTCGGTGGGTGTGCGGGTCCAGCCCCGGGTGTCGTCCGCCCAGAAGTAGCCGGGGGCGCCGCGCAGGCCGACCGTGCGGAAGGGCTTGCCGTGGTCGTTGACCAGCAGGGTGCCCTGGCGGTCGCCGCTGCTCCACACCACCTCCAAGTACCAGCTGACGTCCTGGCCGGCGGTCGACGCGTCGACGTTCAGCACCTGCGGATCGGTGGACGAGACCCGGAACGGGAAGTCCGAGGTCCGGCCTTTCCTGTTGCCCTCCATCGCCGGGACTGGCACGGACCGGGGCGCGGCCGCGTCCAGGTCGACGGCGAAGGCCGCCGGGGTGAGGCTGCCGCCGCAGCCCGAGCCCATCGTGTAGGCGTTCCACTTGGGCGCCGGGCGGGTGCTGGCCACCTGCACGTAGAGGGCGTGCAGGACGACGGGCTTGTCCTCGGACCCCTGCGCGGTCAGCTGCAGCCGCAGGTGCCCGCCGGGGACGGCGTGCTGGGCGGCCGCCCAGGAGTCCGTCCGCCGGCCTGCCGGGGGCGCGGGCGTCGTGCCGGGCGGCTGGGCGGACACGAGCCACTGGCCGCAGGGGCTACCCCAGTTGTCGGTCAGGACGTTTACGTGGAACGGCGCTTCTTCGTCGGCGGCAGTGGGAGCGGAAGTGGGAGTGGGGGTGGGGGTCGTCGTCGGGTCGGCCGGCGGACCGGGCGGACCGGGCTGGCCCGCCGGGTCGGGCGCGGCGGAGGCGGGGGCGGACGCCGTCGCGGCGGCCGAGGCCGAGGGCCCGGGGCCGGCCGCGGGGGTTCCGGAACGTCCGGACAGGACCACGACCGGGACCAGCGCAGCGACCACGGCCACGGCGGCGGCGCTGAGCAGGATCCGGGTGGTGCGCCGCCGGCGGTGGGGCTCCCGGGTCGGCTGCCCCTCCGAGGTCTCGTCGGGCTCGGCGGTGGTGGTGTCTGGCGCGGGGGTGGGCTCGGCCGCCGGGCGAGGTGTCGGGGCAGCCGGGGCAGCCGGGGCGGCCGACTCCCGGCGGCGGGACGCATCGGCGAGGATCCACCGCCGGTGCAGCTCGACCAGCTCGTCGGCGCTCGCCCCGCAGACCCGCGCCAGCCGCTCCACCGGCGCGTACTCGGTGGGGACGGCCGCGCCGTTGCAGTAGCGGTGCAGGGTGGAGGTGCTGACGTGCAGCCGGGCCGCGAGCACCCCGTAGCTGCGCCCCGAACGGTCCTTCAGCGCACGCAGCAGCTCGGCGAACTTCTCCGTCTCGACACTCATCCAGGCGCCCCCTCGTCCCGCAGCGGAGTTCCAGGCTCCGCCGAATCCCCAGCTCAGAGTACCTGTAGGCGTTCCAGCGTCCCGAATCGGCCGGGAGACCTGGTGGCTGGGACAGGGCCCGGGCGAGTCTTCGATCCGGCGGCAGAACGCACCCCGGCCGGGGAGCCGCCCGACCGGCCGGGGCCCCCTCCAGCGGAGAAGAGGACTCACCCATGACGATCCACCGGATCCTGATCCCCGGCACGCTCCTCGCGCTCGGCGCTGCCGCCCTGGCCGGGTGCTCCGGCGGCAGTCCGGCGGGCGCCGCCGCGACCGGGGCGGTGCCCCCGCCCGCCACCGCTGCGACCACGGCCTCGGCCGAAGCCCCGGCGGCGGCCGAGCCCGCACGCCCTGCCGGAGCGGTCGCAGGTGGTGCCGGAGGGGCGGGTACGTCAGGCAGCGCGCCCCGTCCGGCCTCCACTGCGCCGGGCACGCCCGCAGCCAAGGCCCCGCGCCCCGTGCCTCCTGCGGCCCGGCACCCGGGCCCCGCGGCCGTGCCCGACCGGGCGCCGTCCTGCATGCCCGGGCAGCTCGCCGTCACGGCGAAGCCCGTGTCCCGCCCGGCGGGGCGCCTGCTGCTGACCGCCCGGAACACCGGGACCGCCCCGTGCGACCTGGGGCTGGTCGGCACCGTCACCTTCGCGGGTGGGGTCGGGGCGACCCTCCCCGGGGGGATCGGCGGCGGCCCGAACATCCTGATGCCGGGACAGGCCAACCACGAGGCGGTCACGCTGGTCCGTGAGGGCGCCCCGGGCAGCGGCGCCACCACGTCGTCGTTCACCGTCGCGCTCGACGGCGGCGCCACCGTGACCGTCCGCACCACGTCCTTCGTCCACGCCCCCTCGGTCGGCCTGTGGCGGTCGACCGAGGCCGAAGCCCTCCGGCAGTGACCGGCCCGGCCGACGAACCCGGCAGTACCCAGCAGAATCCAGCGGATTTCGGAAGAAGAGGAACACCCACCATGCGCATCCCGAACCGTCGCCCGCACCGCACCGCCCGCACCGCGCGGGGCCCGCTCGCCGTCCTGACGGCCGCCGCCGGGCTGGTCGCGGTCGCCGCCGGGCCCGCCGCCGCCGTCCACGGCGGGTCGGACACGACCACCAGGGTCAACCCCTTCGTCATCGCCCTGCAGACGGCAGACGGCCAGCAGTGGTGCACCGGCGCGCTGATCGCCCCCACCAAGGTCCTCACCGCCGGCCACTGCGTCACCGAGGCCGACGACCCGACCGCACTGCGGGCGATCGCGGGCCGGACCGACCTCACCGGCACCGGCGGTCAGGAGCGGCGGGTGAAGAGCTTCAAGGTCGACCCCCGCTTCACGACCGGCCTGGACCACGACTCGGCGGTGCTCACGCTCGACCGGCCGCTCCCGCAGCGGACGGTCCGGGTGGCGGGGAAGGGCGACGAGAAGCTCTACCGCTACGGCCGCACGGCCACCGTGTACGGCTACGGGCGCACCGGGGACGGCGGCCCGGGGACGCACCTGAAGCAGGCGGTGCTCACCCTCGCGGCGCCGGCCGGCTGCGTCCCGTACACGGAGCCGGACGCCTCGCCGCTGCTGAAGGTCTGCGGCCTGCCGGGGCTCGGCACGACCGACAGCATCTGCAAGGGCGACTCCGGCGGCCCGCTGGTCGTGGACGGCGTGGTGATCGGCGTCGTCTCGACCGGTAACAAGTACTGCGACACCCAGATCCCGGTCTCGGTCTTCACCCGGGCCACCGACGTGCCCCGGTCGATCCTGAAGTAGCGGCCGGGCGGAGGGGCCTCCGGCAGCGGGCGGTCCTCGCGGGTGTCCCGACCGCGAGGACCGTCCGGCCTTGACCTGAAGCCGACTTCAGTTCCTGCCTTGGTCCCGAGGCCGCCGGCGCACCGCCGGCGGCGACATCGAGGGGGGATCCGCCATGACCACCGCCGCCGCCGGCACCGACTCCGTCGTGCCCGATCGCTACCGCTACGCCGTCGTCCCGCGCATCATGGTCGACGACGCCGCGGCGGCGATCGACTTCTACCAGCGGGCCTTCGGTGCCCGCGAGGACTTCCGGATCGACGCCCCCGGCGGCGTCCTGCACGCGGAGATCAGCATCGGGGCGGCGTCGCGCGGGGCCGGGCGCTCTCCGCCGTCCTGCGGGAGCGCGGCCGCCCCACTCACGCCCGCGCCCCCGCCGGTGGGCGGGGGCGCGGGCGTGAGTGGGGCCGGTGTCAGCACTCGATGACGTTGACGGCGAGGCCGCCGCGGGACGTCTCCTTGTACTTGATCTTCATGTCGGCGCCGGTCTCCTTCATGGTCTTGATCGCCTTGTCGAGGGAGACGTGGTGGCGGCCGTCGCCGCGCAGGGCCATCCGGGCGGCGGTGACGGCCTTGACCGAGGCCATGCCGTTGCGCTCGATGCAGGGGATCTGGACCAGGCCGCCGACCGGGTCGCAGGTGAGGCCGAGGTTGTGCTCGATGCCGATCTCGGCGGCGTTCTCGACCTGCTCGGGCGATCCGCCGAGGACCTCCGCGAGGCCGCCGGCCGCCATCGAGCAGGCCGAGCCGACCTCGCCCTGGCAGCCGACCTCGGCGCCGGAGATGGAGGCGTTCTCCTTGAAGAGCATGCCGATCGCGCCCGCGGCGAGCAGGAAGCGGACGATGCCGTCGTCGTCCGCGCCGGGGATGAAGTTCAGGTAGTAGTGCAGGACGGCGGGGATGATGCCGGCCGCGCCGTTGGTCGGGGCGGTGACCACCCGGCGGCCGGAGGCGTTCTCCTCGTTGACCGCCATCGCGTAGAGGGTCACCCACTCCATCGCGTTGGCCGGGCCGATGCCCTCGGCGCGCAGCGCGCGGGCGCCCGAGGCGGCGCGGCGGCGCACCTTGAGGCCGCCGGGGAGTATCCCCTCGCGGGACATGCCCGCCCGGACGCACTCCTGCATGACCTGCCAGATCTCCAGCAGCCCGGTCCGGATCTCCTCCTCGCTGCGCCAGGCCTTCTCGTTCTCCAGCATCAGGCCGGAGATGGACAGGCCGGTCTCCCGGCTGAGCCGGAGCAGCTCGTCGCCGGTGCGGAAGGGGTACTTGAGCGAGGTGTCGTCGGGCTTGACCCGGTCCGCGCCGATCGCGTCCTCGTCCACGACGAAGCCGCCGCCGACCGAGTAGTAGGTCTTCTCCAGCACGGTGGAGCCGTCGGCCCGGTAGGCCCACAGGGTCATGCCGTTGGCGTGGTACGGCAGCGAGCGCCGCCGGTGCAGCACCAGCTGGGTGTCGCGGTCGAAGTCGATGGCGTGGGTGCCGAGCAGGCTGAGTCGCTTCTCGGCGATGATCCGCTCGACGTCGAGGTCGGCCCGGTCGACGTCCACGGTGCGCGGGGAGTAGCCCTCCAGGCCCAGCAGGACGGCCTTCGCGGTGCCGTGGCCGTGGCCGGTGGCGCCCAGCGAGCCGAACAGCTCGGCGCGGACGGCCGTGACCTCGTCCAGCAGGGCCTCGGACTTCAGGCGGCGGGCGAACATCCGGGCGGCGCGCATCGGGCCGACGGTGTGGGAACTGGACGGGCCGATGCCGATGGAGAAGAGGTCGAAGACGCTGATGGCCACGGAGTGACGTCCTTGTCTGGTCTCGTGGATGGTGCCGGCAGGGAGGGAGGGACGGCAGTGGCTGAGGTGGTGTTTCGGGCGACCGACACGGGTCGGGGCACCGCGCGCACCTTCCAGTGTGCGCGGTGCCCCGGAATCCCCGGTGTCCGGGCGGCGTGAGCCCGGTCACCCGCGGCCGAACAGGAGGGACCTACAGGTTCGGGTACAGCGGGTACTTCTCGGCGAGGGCGGTGACCCGGGCCTTCAGGTCGGCGGCGACGGTCTCGTCGAAGGCCGGCTTCAGGGCCTCGGCGATGATGTCGGCGACCTCGCGGAAGTCCTCGGCGCCGAAGCCGCGGGTGGCGAGCGCCGGGGTGCCGATCCGCAGGCCGGAGGTGACCATCGGCGGGCGCGGGTCGTTCGGGATCGCGTTGCGGTTGACGGTGATGCCGACCTCGTGCAGCCGGTCCTCGGCCTGCTGGCCGTCGAGCTGGCTGTTGCGCAGGTCGACCAGGACCAGGTGGACGTCGGTGCCGCCGGACAGCACCGAGACGCCGGCCTCGGTGACGTCGGCCTGGAGCAGGCGCTCGGCCAGGATCCGGGCGCCGTCCAGGGTGCGCTGCTGGCGCTCCTTGAACTCCTCGGAGGCGGCGACCTTGAAGGCGACGGCCTTGCCGGCGATGACGTGCTCCAGCGGGCCGCCCTGCTGGCCGGGGAAGACCGCGGAGTTGATCTTCTTGGCGTGCTCGGCCTTGGAGAGGATGACGCCGCCGCGCGGGCCGCCCAGGGTCTTGTGGGTGGTGGTGGTGACCACGTCCGCGTACGGCACCGGGTTGGGGTGCAGGCCCGCGGCGACCAGGCCGGCGAAGTGGGCCATGTCGACCATCAGCAGCGCGCCGGTCTCGTCGGCGATCCGGCGGAACTCGGCGAAGTCGAGCTGGCGCGGGTAGGCGGACCAGCCGGCGATGATCAGCTGCGGGCGGTGCTCCTTGGCCAGGCGCTCGACCTCGGCCATGTCGACCTGGCCGGACTTGTCGTCCACGTGGTACGGCACCACGTTGTAGAGCTTGCCGGAGAAGTTGATCTTCATGCCGTGGGTCAGGTGACCGCCGTGGGCCAGGTTCAGGCCCAGGATGGTGTCGCCCGGCTTGATCAGCGCGAACATCGCGGCGGCGTTGGCCTGCGCGCCCGAGTGCGGCTGGACGTTGGCGTGCTCGGCGCCGAACAGGGCCTTGATCCGGTCGATCGCGATCTGCTCGACCACGTCGACGTGCTCGCAGCCGCCGTAGTAGCGGCGACCGGGGTAGCCCTCGGCGTACTTGTTGGTCAGGACCGAGCCCTGGGCCTCCATGACCGCCACCGGGGCGAAGTTCTCGGAGGCGATCATCTCCAGGGTGGTCTGCTGGCGGTGCAGCTCGGCGTCGACCGCGGCGGCGATCTCCGGGTCGAGGGCGTGCAGGGACTGGTTCAGAACCGTCATGGTGGAGTCTTCCCGGAAGTGAGAGGGAGGAGGGCCGGCGGGCGGGGCGGCCACCGCGCTGCGGCCGCCCCGGATGGCTCAGGCCGAGGGGTTGGTGAGCTTGGTGTACTCGTCGGCGCTCAGCAGCGCACCGGTCGACTCGACGCGGACCTTGAACAGCCAGCCACCCTCGAACGGGTCGCTGTTGACCAGGCTGTTGTCGTCGGCGACGGCCTCGTTGACCTCGGTGATCTCACCGGTCACCGGCGAGTACAGGTCGCTGACCGACTTGGTCGACTCCAGCTCGCCACAGGTCTCACCGGCGGTCACGGTGTCGCCGACCTCGGGAAGCTGCACGTAGACGATGTCGCCGAGGGCGTCCGCGGCGTGCTTGGTGATGCCGACCGTGGCGACCTCACCGGCCTCGGCGGTGGTCAGCCACTCGTGCTCCTCGGTGTACTGCAGGTGCTGGGGGTTGCTCATGGCGTCATTCTCCAGGATGGGAAGCGGGTACGGCGAAGCGGCCCGGGGCGCGGACGAGCCTCGCGAGGGAAAGGTGGGGGAGCGGGGTCAGCGGGCGCGCTTGTAGAACGGCAGCGCCACGACCTGCACCGGCTCGTGCTTGCCGCGCACGTCCACCGCGACGGTGGTGCCCGGGGCGGCGTGCGCCGCGTCCACGTAGGCCATCGCGATCGGCTTCTCCAGGGTGGGGGAGGGCGAGCCGGAGGTGATCCGGCCGATCGGGGCGCCCTCGGTGGAGACCACGGTGTACTCGGCGCGCGGCACCCGCTTGCCGTCGGAGACCAGGCCGACCAGGACCCGCGGCGGGTTGGCCTCGGCCTCGGCGGCGGCCCGCTCCAGGGCCTTGCGGCCGACGAAGGCGCCCTCGTTGGTGGTCTTGTCGAAGCGCACCACTCGGCCGAGGCCGGCGTCGAACGGGGTCAGCTCGGTGGACAGCTCGTGGCCGTACAGCGGCATGCCGGCCTCCAGGCGCAGCGTGTCGCGGCAGGACAGGCCGCAGGGGATCAGGCCCCGGTCGGTGCCGGCCGCGGTCAGCGCCTGCCAGATCTGCTCGGCGTCGCCCGGGTTGCAGAAGATCTCGAAGCCGTCCTCGCCGGTGTAGCCGGTGCGGGCGAGCAGCACGTCGCGGCCGGCCACCTGGGCCGGGAGGATCGCGTAGTACTTCAGGCCGGGCAGGTCGGCCTCGGTGGTGTCGGCCAGGATCGCGGTGGACTCCGGGCCCTGGACGGCGATCAGCGCGTAGGCGTCGCGGTCGTCGGAGACGACGGCGTTGAAGCCCTTGGCGCGGGCGATCAGCTCGTCCAGCACCAGCTGGGCGTTGGAGGCGTTGGCGACGACCAGGAAGGCGTCCTCGCGCAGGCGGTAGACGATCAGGTCGTCCAGGATGCCGCCGTCCTCGGCGCAGATCATGGTGTAGCGGGCGCGCAGCACGCCGAGCGCGGAGACGAAGCCGACCAGGGCGTGGTCCAGCATCTCGCCGGCCTGCGGGCCGGTGACGGTGATCTCGCCCATGTGGGACAGGTCGAACAGGCCGGCCCTGGTGCGGACGGCGAGGTGCTCCTCGCGCTCGCTGCCGTAGCGCAGCGGCATGTCCCAGCCGGCGAAGTCGGTCATGGTGGCGCCGAGGGCGCGGTGCAGCGCGTCGAGCGCGGTGAGGCGGAGGGACGACATGGCCAGGAACTCCTCGGTCGGGGCACTCAGGGGTGCGCACGCCGGGACCGGCCCGGGCACGGGGCGGACCCTGCGCGCGGGCATGCGGCGGCTGGGTCTCCCCATCTGTCGTCGTACCTGAGAGCTTCACCGTCCACTGCCCTGCAAAGGACAGCATGGCGGCTTGCACCGTGGGTGGGCGGACGGCAGGGCCGTGCACCGCTTTCCAGATCTGCCTAACCCGTGCGGTAGGGGGGCCTGAGAGATTCCGGGGAGGACTTGCTCCTTCGGCGCCGGCTGTGCCACCAGGACGGGGCACTCCGGACTCTCCCGCGCGGGTTCGAGCGGCCGGTATGGAGTTGGAGGGCCTGGGTGGATGCCACCGCAGACGCGCACATCATGGCACGTCCGCACCGCTGGCGGGAGAGGGGGCTGCCTCACACGCCCGCTCCGCTCCCCGTGCCGCTCCCTCTGCCGCGCCCCGCCTCCCCGCGCCGCCCTTCCGCTTCCGTTCCGCGTCCCGTTCCGTCCCGCCCGGACGCTAGGCTGCGGGAATCGGCGAGCGGAGGGCGGTACAGGGGCGGATGGGCAACCCGGTGGAGCAGCAGGGCTGGGGCGGGGCGCAGTCGGCGCCGGCCGGCGGCGCGTGGCCGGCCAACGAGCTGGAGCAGGTGCTCACCGCCGCGCTCGGCGACCCGGGCGCGACCCCGCGGGTGATCGAGGTGCTGGCGCGCAGCCAGGTGTGGATCCCGCTGCCGTCCGGCGGCGACCCGCAGGGGCGGGCGCTGGACCTGCCGACCCTCGAACTGGCCGGCGGCCCCTACGTCCCGGTGTTCTCCTCCCAGGAGGTGCTGCTCCAGCAGGCGCCGGGGATGGCGTTCGCGGTCGCGCCGGTGTGGGAGTTCGCCCGCGGTCTGCCGCTGGGCGTCGGCATCGCCGTCAACCCCGACGCCCCGGTGGGCATCCCGGTCCCGCCGGAGGGCGTGGCCGAGCTGCGCCGGGGGCCGCGCGAGGACCGCTGGGACGTCGCCCAGGACGCGCCGTCCGGGGGCCGGGTGGCGCTGCGCGAGCCGGTGCCGGGCGAGGACCCGGAGCTGTTCCTGGCCGCCTGCCGCGCCGAACTGGCTCTGCTGCCCGGGGTGCTGAGCGCCCGGCGGGCGCTGGCCAGTGTCGAGGGCGAGCCGACCGTGATGTTCGTGGGCGTCCAGTTGGACCCGGCGGCCCCGGCCGACCCGGGGGCGGTGAACGAGGCGCTGGGGCGCGCGCTGGGAACCGCGCCGCTGCCCGGTGGCGTCCACCTCGTACTGCTCGACCTCGCGGACGATCCGGTGGTCGAGTGGATGGTGAACCGGGTCGCGCCCTTCCACGTACGGGGCTGAGCCGGTCCCCGGCCGTCCGTCCGGTGCCTGTCGGGCCGGATGCTCGGCGGGGGAGCGGCGGGGGCCCTGGCACGTCGGCGTGGCGGTGGTCGACGGTGCCCCATAAGGTGCGTGCTGACGGCCGCCGGGCCGCCGGTGACGGACGAGGAACGAAGAGGCGCAACGAGGTGGGCGCATGAGTGCGGGATCGGTAGCTGGCGGTGCACCGGGGCCCTGGGGCCAGGCGCCCACCGGACGCCCGGATCCGGGCGCGCTGGAACGCGCCCTGCGCGAGGTGGCGCCGGAGCGCTACGAGGCCTACGAGACGATGCTGAACGCGCTCGCCGAGGGCCGGGTCTGGATGCTGCTGTGGCACGGGACGCCGGGCAGCGCCGACGCCCAGTACGGGAACATGGAGATCAGCGGCCACGGCTACGCGCCGGCCGTCACCTCGCCCGAGCAACTGGCGGCGTCCGGCTGGGCGCGGGCGCACGAGGTGATCTCCGGCCGGGAGATCGCGACCTCGCTGTACCGGACCCGCTGGGGGCTGTGGTTGAACCCGCACGCCCCGGGCGGCGGGGTCGGGGTGCCGTGGGCGGACCTGCGCCGGGTGGCCGCGGGGCTGGACCGGCTGCCGGCCGGTCCGCTGCGGCTGAGCGAGCCGCAGGTGCCGGCCCAGCAGTTCTTCGCGCTGCTGGAGCGGCAGGCGGCCGAGGTGCGGGCGGTGCGGGCGCTGCGCCGGGCCTGGGTGCAGCCGTCGGTGGGCGAGCCGTACCTCGCCATCGGCCTCGAACTGTACGAGAGCTCGCCGCCCACGGTGGAGGCGGTGCGGGCGCTGATGCAGCGGGCGATCGCGGTCGCGCCGGAGGGGCTGGCGGTCTCGACGGTGGCGATGGCGGACGAGTTCGATCCGGTGGCGCTGTGGATGCGGGCCCACGCACGCCCGTTCTACGACCGGGAGGCGTCCGGGCACGGCCGTCCGCAGACCGGCCCGTACCCGCCGGTGCCCCCGCCGCCGTACGCCTCGCAGCAGGGCCCGGCCCAGGGTCAGGGCTTCGGTTACGGCACCCAGCCGCCGGCTCCGGCCTGGCCGGGGCAGCAGCCCCCGCCGCAGCAGCCGTGGCCCGGCTACCCCGGTCGCTGACCGGGCGGATCTTCGGAGTCCCGTTCCACGAAACCGGCTTGACGCCATGTCAGGCCGGTTTCGGCGTTTTTTCGGACGTTCTCCCCGAATCGGATGGAACCCATCTTGACATGGCTGTTACAGCTGTGTGAAGAGGGATATGCCGATGGTCCGGGAGGTGCATGCGCACAGATCACAGTTGGGCATCTGTCGGTGGTCAGGGCTGGCGTAAGCCAGTTCGGATGGCAGAGAGTTCTGCAACAGCCCGCCGCGCGTGGTTGGCGTCCCACAAGGGCGAACGCGCTGGCGGACCGCATGATCCACGTGACGCCCATCCCGCGTGGCAGCAGTACTGAGCCAGTCGTACCGCTGGAAGCACTCCGCTCCTGTACCTCAGCACGTCCGCACCCAAGCACGTCCGCACCAGCCGCGCCGCCGATCCCGGTGCCCGGCACCCGTGGGCCGGCCACCGTCGGCGAGGGGACCGAACTGACCATGACCGCACCCATCAAGACCGCCGGCAACGCACCGGAGGCAGACGCCGCCGCGAGCCCGGCCAAGAAGATCGAGGGCCGCTCGCTCGGCCGGATCGCCTGGACCCGCTTCAAGCGGGACAAGGCCGCCGTCGCCGGCGGCGTCGTGGTGATCCTGCTGATCCTGCTCGCCGTGCTGGCCAAGCCGATCGAATCGGCCTTCGGCCTCGACCCCGACGCCCTCCACCAGGACCTCCTGGACGCCGACCTCGGCGGTCTGCCGTTCGGCGACTGGGGCGGCATGAGCTGGGACCACCCGCTCGGCGTCGACCCGCTGCAGGGCCGTGACCTGCTGACCCGCGTCATCGAGGGCTCCTGGGTCTCCCTGCTGGTCGCCTTCGGCGCGACCGTGCTGTCCAACACCATCGGCACCGTGCTCGGCATCATGGCCGGCTACTACGGCGGCTGGGTGGACACCCTGATCAGCCGGGTGATGGACGTCTTCCTCGCCTTCCCGCTGCTGCTGTTCGCGATCGCGATCTCGACCTCGCTGCAGGGCGGCGCGTTCGGACTGCACGGCCTCCCGCTGCACATCATGGTGCTGATCTTCGTGATCGGCTTCTTCAACTGGCCCTACATGGGCCGGATCGTGCGCGGACAGACCCTCTCGCTGCGCGAGCGCGAGTTCGTCTACGCGGCCCGGAGCCTGGGCGCCCGCGGGCCGTTCATCCTGTTCAAGGAGCTGCTGCCCAACCTGGTCGGTCCGATCCTGGTCTACTCGACCCTGCTGATCCCGACCAACATCCTCTTCGAGGCCGGGCTGAGCTTCCTCGGTGTGGGCATCCAGCCCCCGCAGGCCTCCTGGGGCGGCATGCTCCAGGACGCGATCCGGTACTACCAGGTGGACCCCCAGTACATGGTGGTCCCCGGTGTGGCGATCTTCGTCACCGTACTCGCCTTCAACCTGCTCGGCGACGGGCTGCGTGACGCCCTCGATCCCAAGAGCAACTGACGCCGCGTCAGGATCCCTCGTTCGGCCAACACTTCCTCAAGGGGTTGATCTCACCCATGCGTAGGTCCCGTACCGTCGCACTGACCGCCACGGCTGCTGCCGCGGTCCTGGTCGTCACCGGCTGCTCGTCCAGCACGAAGAGCACCGACGCCAAGTCCACCGCCTCCGGCTCCGCCACCGAGGCCGCCGGCGGCACCGGTGCCAACGCGGCCACCAAGGGCATCGTCAACGCCTCGGACAAGAAGGGCGGGACGGTGACCTTCGAGATGAAGGGCACCCCCGACTCGCTCGACCCGGGCAACACGTACTACGCGTACATCTACAACTTCTCGCGTCTGTACGGCCGTCCGCTCACCACCTTCCAGCCGGGCGCCGGCGAGGCGGGCAACAAGCTCGTCCCGGACCTCGCCGAGTCGCTCGGCCAGGTCAGCGCCGACGGCCTGAGCTGGACGTACAAGCTGCGCAAGGGCCTGAAGTACGACGACGGCACCCCGATCACCTCGAAGGACGTCAAGTACGCCGTCGAGCGCTCCAACTTCGCGCCGGACGTGAACTCCAACGGCCCGACGTACTTCAAGGAGCTGCTGGTCGACAACCCCACGCCGTACGAGGGTCCGTACAAGGACAAGACCGGCGACCTGAAGTCGATCGAGACCCCGGACGACACCACCATCGTCTTCCACCTGACGCACGCCTTCGCCGACTTCGACTACCTGGTCAGCGCGCCGCAGACGGTCCCGGTCCCGCAGGCCAAGGACACCGGCGCCGAGTACGTCAAGAAGATCGTCTCCTCCGGCTCCTTCAAGTTCGAGTCCTACGAGGACGGCAAGCAGGCCGTCCTGGTCCCGAACACCAACTGGGACCCGAGCACCGACCCGATCCGCAAGCAGCTGCCGGACAAGATCGTGCTCCGGATGAACATCGACCAGGCCACCATCGACAAGGACCTGCTGGCCGGCAACGCCCAGGTCGACCTGGTGGGCGGCGGTGTCGACCCGCAGACCCAGGCGCAGATCCTGCAGAACCCGAAGCTGAAGGCCAACACCGACAACGCCTACGGCGGCCGTCTGGTCTACATGGCCATCAACACCGATGTCGCGCCGTTCGACAACATCGAGTGCCGCAAGGCCGTCCAGTACGCGGTCGACAAGGTCTCGGTGCAGACCGCGCTCGGCGGCCCCGTCCGCGGCCAGGTCGCCAACACCGTGCTCCCGCCCGACATCCCGGGCCACCAGGACTTCAACGTCTGGGAGACCAAGGACAACAAGGGTGACGAGGCCAAGGCCAAGGAGGCCCTGAAGGCCTGCGGCAAGGACAGCATCACCACCGTGCTCTCCGCCCGCACCGAGCGCGCCACCGAGGTCGCCGCCGCGACCTCGATCCAGGCCGCGCTGAAGAAGGTCGGCATCAACGCCGAGATCCAGCAGTTCCCGCAGGGCAAGTACCTGGCCGACAGCGCCGGCGCTCCGAAGTTCGCCAAGGAGCACAACATCGGTCTGATGATGATGCAGTGGGGCGCCGACTGGCCGACCGGCTACGGCTTCCTGCAGCAGATCGTCGACGGCCGCGCCATCAAGGCCTCCGGCAACAGCAACCTGGCCTCGCTGAACGACCCCGCGGTCAACAAGCTGCTCGACGACGCCGCCACCAACCCGGACCGCGCGGCCCGCGAGAAGATCTACGGCGACATCGACAAGAAGGTCATGGAGGCCGCGGTCTACGTCCCGCTGACCGACTTCAAGGTCTTCCTGTACCGCCCGGACAACGCCACCAACCTCGCGTCCACGCCGGCCTTCTCGGGTGAGTACGACTACCTGAACATCGGCACCACCAAGTAAGAGCCTGGCTCTGCATCCCTGAAGGCAGGTGAAGGCAGCGGCAAAGCCCGCCGCCGTCCGGAGGATCCCGGACGGCGGCGGGCGGCCGGAGCCGACCAACTGTGTTTGCCTACATCATCCGCAGGATCCTCGCCGCCGCGGTGCTGCTGCTGGTCGTCAGCGCGGTCACCTTCGCGATCTTCTTCCTGCTCCCGCGCCTCGCCGGCGAGACGGTCGACCAGCTGGCCACCCAGTACATCGGGAAGAACCCCTCTCCCGACGCGATCGCGGCGGTCAAGAAGAACCTCGGCCTCGACCAGCCGCTGTACACCCAGTACTGGAACTTCCTCAAGGGGCTGGTCAGCGGCGCCGAATACAAGTTCGGCCCGGAACCGGCCACCTGCCACGTGCCCTGCTTCGGCTACTCCTTCAAGAACCATCTGGAGGTCTGGCCCGAGCTGTCCAAGCGGATCCCGGTCACGCTGTCGCTCGCCATCGGCGCGGCCACGCTCTGGCTGGTCTCGGGCGTCGCCACCGGCGTCGTCTCCGCCCTCAGGCCGCGCTCGATCTTCGACCGGATCTCGATGGGCATCGCGCTCGCCGGCGTCTCGCTGCCGGTCTTCTTCACCGGCGCGCTGCTGCTCACGGTCTTCAGCTACGAGTGGCCGATCCTGGACAACCTCCAGTACGTCAACTTCACCGACGACCCGCTGATGTGGGCCCGCAACCTGATCCTGCCCTGGATCTCGCTGGCCTTCCTCTACTCCGCTCTCTACGCCCGGCTCACCCGGGCCGGAATGCTGGAGACGATGAGCGAGGACTACATCCGCACCGCCCGGGCCAAGGGCCTGGCCGAGCGCAAGGTCGTCACCCGGCACGGACTGCGCGCCGCGCTCACCCCGATCGTCACCATCTTCGGCATGGACCTCGGTCTGCTGCTCGGCGGTGCGCTGATCACCGAGCAGGTCTTCTCGCTGCAGGGCGTCGGCCAGTTCGCCGTCCAGGCGATCTCCGACAACGACCTGCCGAAGATCCTCGGCACCACGCTGCTCGCCGCCTTCTTCATCGTCCTCTGCAACCTCGTGGTTGACCTCCTGTACGCCGCTGTCGACCCCCGGGTGAGGCTGTCGTGACCGAGCTCCAGAAGACCCCGGCCCGCGCGGCCGCCCCGGCCGGAGGGGAACCGTACCTCTCCGTCCGGGACCTGCGGATCCACTTCGACACCGACGACGGCCTGGTCCGCTCCGTGGACGGGGTCAGCTTCGACCTGGCCAAGGGCCGCACCCTCGGCATCGTCGGCGAGTCCGGCTCCGGCAAGTCCGTCACCTCGCTCGGCATCATGGGCCTGCACCGCTCCAAGCGGGCCCGGATCACCGGCGAGATCCGGCTCGACGGCGAGGACCTCGTCGCGGCCGGACCGGACCGGGTCAGGGAACTCCGCGGCCGCCAGATGGCGATGATCTTCCAGGACCCGCTGACCGCGATGCACCCCTACTACACGGTGGGGCAGCAGATCGTCGAGGCCTACCGGGTGCACCACCCGCAGGCGACCAAGAAGCAGGCCCGCGCCCGCGCCGTCGAGATGCTCGACCGGGTCGGCATCCCGCAGCCCGACCGCCGGGTCGACGACTACCCGCACCAGTTCTCCGGAGGCATGCGCCAGCGCGCCATGATCGCCATGGCCCTGGTCAACGACCCCTCGCTGCTGATCGCCGACGAGCCCACCACCGCCCTGGACGTCACCGTCCAGGCGCAGATCCTGGACCTCATCCGGGACCTCCAGGAGGAGTTCGGCTCGGCCGTCATCATCATCACCCACGACCTCGGGGTGGTCGCCGAGCTCGCCGACGACATCCTGGTCATGTACGGCGGCAAGTGCGTCGAGCGCGGCCCGGCCGAGACCCTCTTCGACTCGCCCGAACACCCCTACACCTGGGGCCTGCTGGGCTCGATGCCGCGTCTCGACCGGGAGCTCCAGGAGCGGCTCGTCCCGGTCAGGGGCACCCCGCCCAGCCTGATCAACGTGCCGTCCGGCTGCGCCTTCCACCCGCGCTGCCCGTACGCGGCGCTGACCGGCGGGCGCTCCACCGAGGAGACCCCGGGGCTCACCGAGGTCGCGCCCGGCCACCACGCGGCCTGCCACCTCGCGCTCTCCGAGCGGCACCGCATCTTCACCGAAGAGATCGCGCCCCGGCTGTGAGCCCGGACTCGTACCACCTTTCTGGAGAGAACCGATGACGGACACCCAGGCGGCGACCATCCCCGCGCCGGCGCCCGCCCCGGATCGGCAGCCGCTGCTCCGGGTGACCGGCCTGACCCGGCACTTCCCCATCCACAGCGGCCTGATGCGGCGCCAGACCGGCGCCGTCCGGGCGGTCGACGGCATCGACTTCACGGTCGACGCCGGTGAGACCCTGGGCGTCGTCGGCGAGTCCGGCTGCGGCAAGTCGACGATGGGCCGGCTGGTCACCCGGCTCGACGAGCCGACCGCCGGGAAGATCGAGTTCGAGGGCACCGACATCACCCACCTGGGCGTCGGGGCGATGCGGCCGCTGCGCCGCGACATCCAGATGATCTTCCAGGACCCGTACTCCTCGCTGAACCCGCGGCACACCGTCGGCACCATCGTCGGCGCGCCGTTCCGGCTGCAGAAGGCCGAGCCCGAGGGCGGGGTCAAGAAGGCCGTCCAGGAGCTGCTGGAGCTGTGCGGGCTCAGCCCCGAGCACTACAACCGCTACCCGCACGAGTTCTCCGGCGGCCAGCGCCAGCGCATCGGCATCGCCCGGGCGCTCGCCCTGCGGCCCCGGATGATCGTCGCCGACGAGCCGGTCTCCGCCCTGGACGTCTCCATCCAGGCCCAGGTGGTCAACCTGCTCGACGACCTCCAGCGGGAGCTCGGCCTGACCTACCTGATCATCGCGCACGACCTCTCGGTGGTCCGGCACGTCTCCGACCGGGTCGCCGTGATGTACCTCGGCAAGATCGTCGAGATCGCCGACCGGGACTCGCTCTACCGCAGCCCGATGCACCCGTACACCACCGCGCTGATGTCGGCCGTCCCGGTGCCCGACCCGCGCCGGCGCCAGAGCGGCGGGCGCGACCGGATCCTGCTCAAGGGCGACGTGCCCTCGCCGATCAACCCGCCCAGCGGCTGCCGCTTCCGCACCCGCTGCTGGAAGGCCCAGGAGATCTGCGCGAGCCAGGAGCCGCCGCTCGTCGCGGCGACGGCAGGCCACCAGGTGGCCTGCCACTTCCCGGAGAACGCCGTCACCGGCGACGGGGCGAAGGCCTCGGCCTGACCGCGCGGTCGGAGGGGAGGGCCGGCCGGGTCACACTGGTGCGGTGACCTCGCAGATCTTCCCCTCCGACGTGCAGCAGTCGCTGGACCTCGTCGGCATCTTCGTCTTCGCCCTCTCCGGAGGGCTGCTCGCCGTCCGCAAGAACATGGACATCTTCGGCATCTGCGTCCTCGCCGAGGTCACCGCGCTCGGCGGCGGCGTGATGCGCGACCTCGTCATCGGCGCCACCCCGGTCGCCGCGTTCAGCAACCTCGGCTACTTCGTCACCCCGCTGCTCGCCGGCCTGGTGGTCTTCTTCCTGCACCCCGAGGTCGAGCGGATCAACCGCGCAGTGCAGACCCTCGACGCGCTCGGCCTCGGACTGTTCTGCGTCACCGGCACCGCCAAGGCGCACGACTACGGGCTCGGCGCGGTCTCCTCGGTCGCCCTCGGCATGGTGACCGCCGCCGGCGGCGGGGTGATGCGCGACGTCCTGGCCGGTGAACTGCCCTCGCTGCTGCGCTGGGACCGCGAGATCTACGCCGTGCCGGCCCTCGTCGGCGCCGCCCTGGTCGCCGTGCTGATCGCCCTCGGCAGCCTCACCGCCGCCACCGGCACCGCCGCCGCGCTGACCGCGTTCGGCCTGCGGATGCTCGCCCTCAAGTACGGCTGGCGCGCGCCGCGGGCCTGGCACCGCAACGGTTCTCGCACCAGCGAGGAGTAGGCGAGCCGCCGTACGCCAGCGAGACCGCCTCGGCGGTGCAGAGCAGCTCCGGCACCAGTCGCAGCAGCTCGGCCGAGGGTATCCGGTCGGCCGGCGCGGAGATCGCGCAGGCCGCGACCGCCCGCCCGTCGCTGCCCGCCACCGGCGCCGCCACGCAGGTGACCGCCTCCAGGTGCTCGGCCGACTCCGCCGCCCAGCCCCGGCGGTGCACCGCCGCCAGATCGGCGGCCAGGGCGTCGGTCGTCGCACCGGTCGGGGGCAGCCCGGCCAGCAGCACCCGGCCGATCGCCGTCCCGGCGGCCGAGGCCCGCCGCCCGATCCGGGTCGGCCGCCCCGGATCGCTGCTCCAGCGGCCGGCCAGCTCGTCCAGGTACAGCACCTCGTCGTCCTGCAGCACGGCCAACTGCACGGTGCAGCCGCAGCGCTCGTTCAGCGCGGCCAGGTACGGGGCGGCGACCTGCCGGACGTCGATCTCCTGGAGCGCCCGCTGGGCCAGCGACAGCACCCGGCCGCCGACCCGGTAGCGGCGGTCGGACAGCCGGTGCACGAAGCCGTGCTCCTCCAGGGTGCGCAGCAGCCGCAGGGCGGTGGACTTGTGCACCCCGATCGAGCCGGCGGCCTGCTCCAGGGTCACCGGTCCGTCGCCGAGCGAGCCGAGCAGGGTCAGCGCCCGATCGACCGACTGCGACATGGGGCTCCCCGTTCCTGGTTCCGGCCGGGCCGCGGGCAGGGGCCGCCGGGCCGGGTGGTGGTGGCCGTCCGGCCGGGTGGTGCTGGTGGTGGTGGCCGTCCGGCCGCCTGGCGATGGCCGTCGGGCCGCGTGGTGGTGGCCGTCAGGCTAACCGTTCGGGGGCCTTCTCCCGTACCTGGGCTGCCCCGAGGGGCAGCGGCCCGGTGACCGCTGTCCGGTGGCCGGATCGGTGCGGTGCGCCCGGCCGTCCCGGGCACGCCGGTCCGGTGCAGGCCGGAGGGCCACTACAATCGCATGGTTATGCCATACCTGGACCATGCGGCGACCACGCCGATGCTGCCCGAGGCGATCGCCGCGATGACGGCGCACCTGGGGGTCGTCGGCAACGCCTCCTCCCTGCACGCGGCCGGACGCCGGGCCCGCCGGGTGGTCGAGGAGTCCCGCGAGTCGCTCGCCGAGTCGCTCGGCGCCCGGCCCAGCGAGATCGTCCTCACCGGCGGCGGCACCGAGTCCGACAACCTGGCGGTCAAGGGCCTGTACTGGGCCCGCCGCGGCGCCGACCCGGCCCGCACCCGGGTGCTGTGCAGCCCCGTCGAGCACCACGCGGTGCTGGACGCCGTGCACTGGCTCGCCGAGCACGAGGGCGCCACCGTCGACTACCTGCCGGTGGACGCGCTCGGCCGGGTGCACCCGGCGGTGCTGCGCGAGGCGATCGAACGCGACCCCGCCTCGGTCGCGCTGGTCACCGTCATGTGGGCCAACAACGAGGTCGGCACCGTCCAGCCGGTCGCCGAACTCGCCGCCGTCGCCGCCGAGTACGGCATCCCGATGCACGCCGACGCGGTGCAGGCGCTCGGCCAGGTGCCGGTCTCCTTCGCGGGCTCCGGACTCACCGCGCTCACCGTCACCGGCCACAAGATCGGCGGCCCGTTCGGCATCGGCGCGCTGCTGCTGTCGCGCGGCGCGACGCCCGTCCCGCTGCTGCACGGCGGCGGCCAGGAGCGCGACGTCCGCTCCGGCACCCTGGACGCGCCCGCCGCCGCCGGCTTCGCGGCCGCCGCGGCCATCGCCGTCGAGCGCCGCGAGGAGCACGCGCTCGCCCTGGGCGCGCTGCGGGACGAACTGGTCGCGACCGTGCTCGCCGCCGTCCCGGACGCGGTGCTCAACGGCGACCCGGCGGGGGAGGGGCGGCTGCCCGCCAACGCGCACTTCTCCTTCCCCGGCTGCGAGGGCGACGCGCTGCTGATGCTGCTCGACGCCCGGGGCATCGAGTGCTCCACCGGCTCGGCCTGCTCGGCCGGCGTCCCGCAGCCCAGCCACGTGCTGCTGGCGATGGGCGTCGACCCGCTGCTCGCCCGGGCCTCGCTGCGGTTCTCGCTCGGCCACACGTCCACCCGCGACGATGTCACCGCGCTCGCGGAGGCCATCGCCCCGGCCGTCCAGCGCGCCCGCAACGCCGGTCTCGCGGCCGTCCGGCGCTGAGCCGGAAGGCCGTCCGGCGCCGAGCGGGAAGGCCGTCCGGCGCCGAGCGGGAAGGCCGTCCGGCGCCGAGCGGGAAGGCCGTCCGGCCGAGCGCCGGAACCCCGGCGGAATGCCGGGCGGCACCACGTACGCTTGTTGTCATCATGACTGACTTCCCGGGTGCCCCGACCGCTCCGTCCACCACCGGCCGCCTGCGTGTGCTCGCGGCGATGTCCGGCGGGGTGGACTCCGCCGTCGCCGCGGCCCGCGCGGTCGAGGCCGGCCACGAGGTGACCGGCGTGCACCTGGCGCTGTCCAGCAACCCGCAGTCCTTCCGCACCGGCGCGCGCGGCTGCTGCACCATCGAGGACTCCCGGGACGCCCGCCGGGCCGCCGACGTGATCGGCATCCCGTTCTACGTCTGGGACCTCGCCGAGCGCTTCCGCGAGGACGTCATCGACGACTTCGTGGCCGAGTACGCGGCCGGGCGCACCCCCAACCCGTGCCTGCGCTGCAACGAGAAGATCAAGTTCGCGGCGCTGCTGGACAAGGCGGTGGCCCTCGGCTTCGACGCCGTCTGCACCGGCCACTACGCCCGGATCGTCGACCTGGCGGACGGCTCCCGCGAGCTGCACCGGGCCGTCGACGCGGCCAAGGACCAGTCGTACGTGCTCGGCGTGCTCGACGCCGACCAGCTCGCCCACTCGCTCTTCCCGCTCGGCGACACCACCAAGGACGTCATCCGCGAGGAGGCCGAGCGGCGCGGCCTGGCCGTCGCCAAGAAGCCCGACTCGCACGACATCTGCTTCATCGCCGACGGCGACACCCAGGGCTTCCTGGCCCGCCACCTCGGCACCGCCACCGGCGACATCCTGGACGTCGACGGCACCAAGCTCGGCGAGCACGACGGCGCCTACGGCTTCACCATCGGCCAGCGCAAGGGCCTACGGATCGGCCGTCCGGCCGCCGACGGCAAGCCGCGCTACGTGCTCGACATCTCGCCGGTGAACAACACCGTCACCGTCGGCCCGGTCGAGGGCCTCGACGTCACCGGCCTCACCGCGATCCGCCCCCGCTGGTGCGGCACCGAGCCCCTGTCCGACGGCCGCTACACCGCCCAGCTGCGCGCCCACGGCGAAGAGGTCCCGGTCAGCGCCTCGGTCACCGACGACACCCTCCGCGTCGACCTCGACACCCCGGCCCGCGGCATCGCCCCCGGCCAGGCCGTGGTGCTGTACGACGGCACCCGCGTCGTCGGCTCCGCCACCATCGCCACCACGGAACGCCCGGCCGTCACCGCGTAGTCCGACGAAAGACGAAAGGGTCGGGCCGGAGGAACACAGCCCGGCTCTGCGGGGTGGGTGCCGCAGCGGTCGGCGTCGGGTCACCACTGGGGGATGAGTGGCGTGTTCGGTTCGTGCTGCCGCCAGGATTCGGTGACGACGGCCGGCGACGGGCGGAGCGGCCGCCCGTCGCCACAGCCCGTGCGAGCCGACAACGTGGTGAGTCGAGGCATCGAGGTCACTCCCTCGGGTGGTTTGGGTGATCTCTCACCGACAGTTGATTCGCTGGCGAGGTATTCCTAGTTCACCGTCTCGGGAGGGCCCGTGGGCCGAGAAGGACCGGACGTTTCACCGGACGTTTCGGGTGCAGTCGGCGTTCGTCGGTGGCAGGGTGTTGTAGTCGTAAGTCTGTTGAGGGGGGGCTTGTGTCAGCACTGCCACTAGCCGATCAGAGGAAGGCTGCTGGATACACCCAAGAGGCGTTTGTCACGGCGTTCTCGGATATGGCGCGGTGCATGGGCGTCGACGCGGCAGTGAGTGTGCGCCAGCTCCGCCGCTGGGAGTCACCGGATCCACCTTTGCCGCACCCGGGTCAACAGGCCGTGCTGGAAGCGATGTTGGGCGTCCCGCTCACCGAGCTCGGGTTCACCGTCCCGCCGGAGCGTGCGCGCAGTACATCGATGGACGGGTACCAGAAGGACGTGTTGCACCGTCGACAGTTCGTCGTAGACGTCGGAGCACTCCTCGGTGTGTCCGTTCTCCCCAACACACGGACCGGCCGGCGCATCGGCGCACTCGACGTCCAGGCATTCCAGTCGGACGTTGCCGGCCTCTATGCCATCGACCACTCACACGGCGGCCGAGTCGCTCGGCAAGCTGCCAAGCGCGTGTTGAAGAGCGTCGAGAAGGTCATGACCGGCGGGGCATACCTAGCCCCGGTCGGTCGTGACCTTCATGCGCTGGTCGGAACACTGCACTCCCACCTCGGGTGGATCGAGTTTGATGCGGGGAGGTCGACGGCGGCGCGCGCGGCGTGCACAGAGGCGCTGACCTCGGCGCGGCTGGTCGACGACCCGTTGTTGGAAGTCAGGGCACTTGACAGCCTGTCCCTGCTCGCGGTTGAGCAGAAACGACCATGGGAAGCAGTCGCGGCGGCGACCGCCGCCGGGGAGATCGCGCAGGTGCACGGCGGACCGAAGGTGAAATCAGTGGTTGCGCTTCGGCAGGCCCGGGCGCTGTCGTCGGCGGGGGACCATCAGGGGGCCCGTCGGGCTCTCTCGCAGGCGTTGACGTGGCAAGACCGGTCCGACAAGGACACCGATGCACCTCCGTGGACGGCGTTCGCCGGTCAGGTCGAGGTGGACTACGCAACGGCCGCGTGGCATGTGGAGACCGGGCACCTGGCGTACGCGATCCCGTTCCTCCGGTCAGCCATTGACCGGCTCGGACCGACTTACAGCCGAAATGCGGCGCTGTATCGGGCACGCTTGGCCGAGGTGCTGATGAATGCGGGCGAGGTTGATGAAGCCTGCGCCGAGGCGGTTGCCAGTGCCGACGCCGCGCAGGGGATGACCTCAACCAGACTCGCTGACCGGCTGCGTACGGTGGCATCTTCGGCCGCAGGCTTGGATACAGGGGTGGCACGGGACTGTGTTGAGGAACTCCGCGCGCTCGGCGTGACGGTACGGAAGCGGAGCACGGTGTGACGGTGACGATTCGCCCTCTGGATGGCAAGCAGACAGCCGGGCTTGAGGGGCAGTTGAAAGAGGTCTTCTCCGAGGCGTTCGCGGAGCCCCCGTACGGGGAGGGGCCGGCCGACGTGGAGCGGGCCTTCCGCCGGTTCCGCTCGCAGGTGCGGAGGCGCGGCTTTCGGGCGGTTGTCGCCTTCGACGGCGACACCGTGGTGGGTATGGCGTACGGCTACCCGCTGTCGGCGAACACCGGGTGGTGGGACACCCTGACCGATCCCGTGCCCGACGATCTCAGGCGGGAGGACGGGAAGCGTACGTTCGGGCTCTTCGAGTTGGCGGTTCGGCCTAAGTGGCGCCGCCAAGGCGTCGCCACCCGGATGCATCACGCGCTTGTCGAGGACCTCGACAATGCCCGGGTGATGCTGAACAGCCGACCGGAGGCCAAGGGGGCTCAGGCTTCCTACCGCGCATGGGGCTACCAGCGGGTCGGCTCGGCGATTCCGTGGGAGGGTGCGGCCCGGCACGACGTGATGGTTCTCGACCTGCTCTGATCCGCAGCGGAGCCCCGGGGACCCCTCCGCACGTGGGAACACTCAGCGCAGTGAATCTATGACTGTCCGTCAAATCCACTGCCTTCGTGGCATAAACTGCAATGGCCACCGCCCAGCTGGGCGGTGGCCATTCCCGCGTACGCCTACAACTTGGCGGTTCCGGCGCACGCGCATTCCACACCGGCCAGTATGCCAGCCGTGCTGTCTTCCGGCTCGCACATCGGCCACGAAAGGCTGAACGTGCACGTCGTCACGACCGAAGCTCTCGCCCTCTCCCGCCCCACCGGCACCCCGCCCGCGAACGAGTTCCGGATCCGGGTCGGGCAGTGGATGCAGAGCGTCCCGACCGGCGGGCCCTGGAAGTCCCTCGGGTCGTCCTTCGTCCTCTTCCTCATGCACGCCGCACAGAAGGCCGATGCGGACGGCACCAACCTCCACTGCCCGCCGTCCAACCTCTGGTTCTCCCGCGCCTGCCGGGTCTCCAAGGACTCCGTCCCCGGCTTCTATCGCGCCGCCGAGGCCGCCGGACTCATGGCCCTGGTCCACGGCCCCTCCGGCGTCCGGGTGCGCGGCTACGCCGTCACCATGCCCCTGGGTGGCGTCCCCGACTGGGACGCCGCCCTCGCCGTCCTGCGTGCCGACGCCCGGCGTGTCAAGCAGGAGCAACTCCGCTGCGACGCAGGTAAGTCCGCACGTGCGGAGTCGGTGAGGTCCGCACGTGCGGTGCTGCCGCAACCGCGCTGCGGCGAGAAGAAGTCCGCACGTGCGGATTCGGGCAGGTCCGCACGTGAAGGCTCGAAGCTCCGCACGTGCGGATTCAACCAGGAAGTCCCTTACCAGGTAGAGAAGATGGTTGCTGTTGTGGTGACAGGTACCACTCCGCGCGCGAGCGAGCAGCCCGCACCGCCCGACCCCACGGGCTGGGAGCGGATGACCGAGCACCTGCCGCCCGACCTCCAGGAGCCCGCCCGCGCCGTCCCGGGCGACGACCTGCTGCGCCGGGTCACTGCCATGGCCATCGGGGCCGGCTGGGCCTCCCCGGGCTGGCTCGCCGCCCGCCTGGCGTCCCACCGGTTGGCGCAGGCCCCCGACGAGCCCGCCCCTGCGGACCGTCTTGCCGCAGGTCTGGTCGCCGTCCTGGGTGTCCTCTCGGACCGACATGCCCAGGTGGGCCGGGGGTCGTATGCTCCTGCGCATGAGTGACCGCACCGGGAATCGCGGGTCGACGCCGCTCCACTCGGTGTCCGTCGCCGGGGCGGTCGTCCGTGAGGACAGCCGGGTGCTGGCGATCAGGCGAGCGGACAACGGGACTTGGGAGCCGCCGGGCGGAGTGCTGGAGGTGACGGAGGCCGTCGAGGACGGCGTGCGGCGCGAGGTGTTCGAGGAGACCGGGATCAAGGTCGGCGTGGAGCGGCTGACCGGCGTGTACAAGAACGTGAGCCGCGGAATCGTCGCCCTGGTGTTCCGCTGCCGACCGGAGAGCGGGAGCGAGCGGCTCTCGGAGGAGTCGACCGCCGTCGCCTGGCTCACACCGGCCGAGGTCTCCGACCGGATGGCCGAGGTGTACGCGGTGCGTGTACTGGACGCGCTCCGCGAGGGTGCCGCACCGGCCGCGCGGTCCCATGACGGCCGGCAGCTGCTCGGCTGACGGTCGCGAGCCGCCTGGAGGGCGTGGCGTGAGCTTCTACGAACGGCACCGCGAGTTCGTCGAGGAGCTGGAGCGGATCGCTCCGGAAGGCGTCCGGATCGAGTGGTTCGGGGACGTGCTGGTCATGCAGGCGTCGCCGCCGGACATTCATCGGCTCGACGTCGAGTTGCTGCGCGGGCAGTTCGAGCGGCACGCTCCGGACGGGTACGTTTCCGGTGAACGGGCCAGGATCGTCAGCCCTGACGTCTCCAAGGGGCGCGAGCCTGACCTCACCTACCTGCCGGTGGAGGTGCTCTCCGAGCCGGGCAACCGGGCCCCCGCCGCCGAGGCGCTGATCGCGGTGGAGATCGTGTCGCCGTCCAACCCGGGCAACGACTGGATGGACAAGCTGCACGACTACGCCGTGATGCGGATCCCGCTCTACCTGATCGTGGACCCGCGCGAGCGGACGGTGACGCTGTTCTCCGAGCCCGACCACGACCGGTACCACACCCGTACTGACCGGAAGTTCGGCGACGGGATCGGAATTCCGGAGCCGTTCGGCTTCACGCTGGACCTGGCGGTGCTCGTCCCCTACCGGGACTGAGGCGGGCGAACAAACCTGGTGAGCGGGGGTGCGGGGGCGTGATAGACCGGGAGGCACTATGAATATCTGCGTCTTCTGCTCCGCGTACTCGCTCGACGACCGCTACTCCGTGCCCGCCGCCGAATTCGCCCGGCTGCTCGGGGAGGGCGGGCACACCCTGGTGTGGGGCGGGTCGAACGCCGGGCTGATGGGGCTGATCGCCGACGGCGTGAAGGAGGCCGGGGGCAGGCTGGTCGGGATCTCCGTCGAGTTCCTGAAGCACAAGGCGTACGACGGGGCCGACGAGCTGGTCACCACCGCCGACCTCGCCGAGCGCAAGGCGAAGCTGCTGGCGCGTGCGGACGCGTTGGTGGTCCTGGTCGGCGGTCTCGGCACCCTGGACGAGGTGACCGAGGTGCTGGAGCTGAAGAAGCACGCGCTGCACGACAAGCCCGTGGTCGTGCTCGACACCGAGGGCTTCTACGCGGGCCTGCGCACCCAGCTGGAGCGGATGGACGCCGAGGGCTTCCTGCCCCGCCCGCTGGGCGAGCTGATCACCTTCGCCGACACCCCGGCCCAGGTCTTCGAGCAGCTCAAGGGCTGAGAGGATCACGGTCATGGCCTCTCATCTGATCACTGGCGCCGGCTCCGGCATCGGCGCGGTTCTCGCCGCCCGTCTCGCCGAGCGCGGGGACGAACTCTGGCTGCTGGCCCGCGACGCCCGCCGCGCCGCCGAGCTGCGCGAACGCTTCCCCGGCGCGCAGACCCTGGTCGGCGACCTCGCCGACCCGGCGAAGCTCTCCTGGGCCCTCGGGCACCAGGCGCCGCCGGTCGAGCTGGACTCGCTGCTGCACGTGGCGGGCATGGTCGAGCTGGCCCCGGTCGGCGAACTGCCGGTCAAGGCCTGGCAGGCGACTCTGAACGTCAACCTGGTCGGCCCCGCCGAGCTGACCCGGCTGCTGCTGCCGTCGGTGCGGCTGGCCAAGGGCCACGTGGTGTTCGTCAACTCCGGTGCCGGGCTGCGGGCGAGTGCCGACTGGTCGGCGTACGCGGCGAGCAAGCACGGGCTGCGGGCCCTCGCCGACTCGCTGCGGCTGGAGGAGCACGGCAACGGCGTGCGGGTCACCTCGGTGTACCCGGGCCGCACCGCCACCGCGATGCAGGTCAAGGTGCACCAGCAGGAGGGCCGGGTGTACGACGCCGGCCAGTGGATCGAGCCGGAGTCGGTGGCGAGGGCGATCCTGGCGGCGCTGGACGCCTCCCGGGACGCGGAGATCACCGACATCACCGTCCGCCCCGGGCGGTAGCGCCCGGGACCGGTCCCCCGGACGACCCGGTCTCCCGGACCACCCGACGGCCCCGTCACCGAGCCCCGCGCCCGGTGCCGGGGCCGTCGGCGTTCCCGACCCCATAGGCTTCGGCCGTGAGCAACCCACTGTCCTTCCCCGACCTGGTCGGCGCCGCCACCGGCGTCGGATCGCTGCCCGGCACCGACGCCCGGGAGGCCGCCAGGACCTCCACCGGGGCGCTGGAGCACCTGCCGTTCCTCCCCGAACTCCCCGCCCGGGGGCCGGGTGCCGACATGATCGGCCGGTCCGCCGGCCTGCTGGTGGAGCTGTTCGCGCAGACCGAGCCGAGCGGCTGGCGCTTCGCCGACCGTCCGGGCCGGGACACCAGGCGGGCCCACTCCTGGCTGGGCGAGGACCTCGACGCGATGGAGGAGTTCACCCAGGGGTACACCGGCGCGCTGAAGGTGCAGGCGGTCGGGCCGTGGACGCTGGCCGCCTCGATCGAGCTCAAGTACGGCGAGAAGGCGCTGGCCGACCCCGGCGCCTGCCGGGACATCGCCGGTTCGCTCACCGAGGGCCTGCGCCGCCACCTCGCCGAGGTCCGCCGCCGGGTGCCCGGGGCGGAGCTGGTGCTCCAGCTCGACGAGCCCTCGCTGCCCGCCGTGCTGTCCGCCGAGGTGCGGACGGCGAGCGGGTTCCAGCGGCTGCGCTCCGTCGACCGGCAGCGCGCCGAGGAGGCGCTGCGGGACGTGATCGGTGCCCTGGACGTGCCCGTGGTGGTGCACTGCTGCGCCCCCGGGGTGCCGCTGCCGCTGCTGCGCCGGGCCGGAGTCGCGGGTGTCTCGCTGGACTTCTCGCTGCTGACCGAGCGTGAGGACGAGGAGTTCGGCGAGGCGGTCGACGCCGGCACCGTGATCCTCGCGGGCGTCGTCCCCTCCACCGAGCGGGCGCTTGCTCAATCAACGGCGCTGTCGGACCCGGCCGGTAGTGTCCAGGGTGTCAGGGCGTTGTGGCGCAGGCTCGGGTTCTCCCCGGAGCTGCTGGGCCGCCGCGTGCTGGTGACGCCGACCTGCGGGCTGGCCGGGGCCTCCCCGGACTATGCGCGCCGGGCGTTGTCACTCAGTGTGAACGCGGCCCGGAGCCTGGTGGACAACCCGGAATGAGAGATTGACGGAGGGCTTGCGGTGGTGGCTGTCGAGGGCTGGGAGGACGTTCCGGCGGAGGTGCGCAAGCGGCACGCCGAACTGGCCGCCGAGATCACGGACCACCGGGCCCGGTACTACGAGCAGGACGCGCCGGTCGTCAGCGACGCCGAGTTCGACGCGCTGATGCGCGAGCTGGAGGGGCTGGAGGCGGAGCACCCCGCCCTGGTCACCCCGGAGTCGCCCTCGCAGCGGGTCGGCGGCGCGCCGACCCTGCTGTTCGCCCCGGTCGAGCACCGCGAGCGGCTGCTCAGCCTGGACAACGCGATGGACGACGAGGAGCTCGCCGCCTGGGCCGAGCGGGTCGCCGGCGAGCTGGCCGGGATCGACTACCACTACCTGTGCGAGCTCAAGGTGGACGGCCTGGCCGTCAACCTCACCTACGAGAACGGCCGGTTGACGCAGGCGGCGACCCGGGGCGACGGCCGGGTCGGCGAGGACATCACCGCCAACGTCCGCACCATCGAGGAGATCCCGCACCGGCTCACCGGCGAGGACGTGCCCGAGCTGGTCGAGATCCGCGGCGAGGTCTACTTCCCGACCGAAGCCTTCGAGGCGCTCAACGCCTCCTTCGCGGAGGAGAACGAGCGCCGCCGGCTGGAGAACGAGGAGCGCGCCAAGGAGGGCAAGCGGCCCCGGGCGATGATCCGGCTGTTCATGAACCCGAGGAACGCCGCGGCCGGCTCGCTGCGCCAGAAGGACCCGCTGGTCACCGCCTCCCGCCCGCTGCGGATGGTGGTGCACGGCATCGGCGCCCGGGTCGGCTTCGACATCGACAACCAGTCGCACGCCTACGAGCTGCTGCGCGGGTGGGGCCTGCCCACCGCCCGGCACAACCGGGTGGTCGGCACGCTGGCGGAGGTGCGGGAGTTCATTGCGCACTTCGGCGAGCAGCGGCACTCGGTCGAGCACGAGATCGACGGCGTGGTCGTCAAGGTGGACGAGATCGCCCTCCAGGGCCGGCTCGGCTCCACCTCGAAGTCCCCGCGCTGGGCGATCGCCTGGAAGTACCCGCCGGAGGAGGTCACCGGGAAGCTCGCCGCGATCAAGGTCGGGATCGGCCGCACCGGCCGGGCCACCCCGTACGCGGTGCTGGCCGAGCCGGTGAAGGTGGCCGGTTCGATGGTGCAGTACGCGACCCTGCACAACCAGGACGTGGTCAAGGCCAAGGACGTCCTGCTCGGCGACACCGTGGTGCTGCGCAAGGCCGGTGACGTCATCCCGGAGATCCTCGGCCCGGTCTACGACCTGCGGGACGGCGGCGAGCAGGCGTTCGTGATGCCCTCGCACTGCCCCGAGTGCGGCACCGGGCTGCGGCCGATGGCGGAGGGGGACATCGACCTGCGCTGCCCCAACGCCCAGTACTGCCCGGCCCAGATCCGGGAGCGGATCGCCTTCCTCGGCGGGCGCTCGGCGCTGGACATCGAGGGCCTCGGCTACGTCGCCGCCACCGCGCTGACCCAGCCCCTGGAGCCGGTCGAGGCGCCGGTGGGGAACGAGGGCGACATCTTCGGCCTGACGGTCGAGCGGCTGCTGCCGATCAAGGTGCTGGTGCGCGACCAGAAGACCGGTATGCCGAAGCTGGACGACGAGACCGGCGAGGAGAAGGAGGTGTTCTTCTTCGCCACCACCGCCGGTGCGCCGAAGAAGAACACCGGGCTGATGCTGGAGAACATCGAGAAGGCCAAGGACCGCCCGCTCTGGCGCTTCCTCAACGGCCTCTCGATCCGGCACGTCGGCCCGGTCGCCGCCCAGGACCTGGCCCGGGAGTTCCGCGACCTGGACGCGATCTTCGCGGCGAGCGAGGAGCGGCTGGCCGCCACCGAGGGGGTCGGCGCGGGCACCGCGCGCTCGATCGTCGAGTGGTACCAGGTCGACTGGCACCGGGAGATCGTGGAGAAGTGGCGCGCCGCCGGGGTCCGCTTCACCGAGGAGGCCACCGAGGAGGAGGGCGAGCGCCCCCTGGAGGGGCAGACCGTCGTCGTCACCGGCACGCTGGCCGGGCACACCCGGGACGGCGCCAAGGAGGCGCTGACCTCGCGGGGTGCGAAGGTGACCGGTTCGGTGTCGAAGAAGACCCACTTCGTGGTCGCGGGCGACAACCCCGGGTCCAAGTACGACAAGGCCGTTCAGCTGGGGCTGCCGGTCCTCGACGACGCGGGCTTCACGATCCTGCTGGAGCAGGGCCCGGCCGCCGCCAGGGTCCACCTCGGGCTGCCGGCGGAGCCGCCGGAGGAGCCGGTGAAGAA
Source organism: Kitasatospora purpeofusca (assembly GCF_036010405.1). Lineage (NCBI taxonomy): Bacteria > Bacillati > Actinomycetota > Actinomycetes > Kitasatosporales > Streptomycetaceae > Kitasatospora > Kitasatospora purpeofusca. The sequence goes on from NZ_CP108561.1 coordinate 6,225,221, forward strand.
GGCACCGGCCCGGAAGAAGGCCGCCGCCAAGAACGCCGCCGAGGCCGCCGAGGCCGCCGGGGACGCGGGGGAGGCCACCGAGAACGCCGCCGAGAACGCCGCCGGGGACGCTGCGGAGGACGCCGCCGGGGGCGCCGGGAGCGCCGCCGCGGCGAAGGATCCCGAGGTGGGGGCACCGGCCGCCGCCGAGACCGCCACCGAGGCCGCCGCCGAGCCCGTCGAGGAGGGCGCCGAGGGCTGACCCCGCGCGCGGAAGCCCCGAATCCGGCTTGTTATCGTCCTGATGCAACGTCATCGGGTGCCGCACAGTGATAGCGGGCATCGTGACACTGTGCGGCACCCAGCGCGGTGGCGTATGTCCGGTTGTCCGAAAGTCTGCCCGTCGGGTGAAGCCGCGCATACCCTGGAGCGCAACAGAGTGTCAGCAGGGGTGGGGGTACCGGCCGAGCCGGACTCCGCGGGGCCGCTCCATGCCTGGCAGGCTGCCGGCACCGGTACGGTGCCTCACCGCTAGGCGGCCTGACGGGGCGGGCCCGACGGAGGACTGGGCTTATGGATCGTACGACCGGCGGTGCGCCCACACGCCCGCCGCAGGGGGTGGCGGGAGCGGTCCTGCTGCTCGGCGTGCTGCTGGCCGGCGCCGCGCCGCTCATCCCGCTGGCCGTGCTGGTCTACCGCTACGAGGCGGAGCTGCTGCCACTGTTCGCGGTGCCGCTGGCCGTCCTGGTCGCGGCCTGGCGGATCGCCCGCGACCGGGCGCGCGACCAGCTCACCGATCCGCTGACGGATCTGCCCAACCGCCAGGCGTTACTCCTCGCCGCCCAGGAGTCGATCGCGGAGCACACCGAGGGCTACAGCGTCGGTCTGATCCTGCTCGACCTCGATCGCTTCCGGTCGCTCAACGACACCCTCGGCCATACCGCCGGCGACCGTCTGCTCGTCCACATCGCCCGCCGGCTGCACCGGGCGCTGCGCTCCGGCGGGGCCGCCGGCAGCGCCACCCGCGAGTCCATCGACGACGTCTTCGCCGGCCTTCCCCGGCACTACCGGGGCCGCCCGATGGTGGCCCGGATGGGCGGCGACGAGTTCGCCGTCCTGCTGCCCGGCATCGGCTGCCCGGACTCGCTGGAGAAGGTGGCCAAGGCGCTGATCGCCGAACTCGCCGCCCCGATCCGCCTGGACGGACTGCTGCTGGTGCTGGAGGCCAGCGCGGGCGTCTGCGTCTTCCCCCAGCACGCCCAGGACGCCGAGTCGCTGCTGCGCCGCGCCGACGTGGCGATGGGGCACGCGCAGCGCGGCCGCACCTCGGTCGAGCAGTACGACGAGACCCAGGACGCCGACACCCCGTACCGGATCGGACTGCTGGGCGATCTGCGGCGGGCCCTGGAGACCGGCGAGGTCCAGCTGCACTACCAGCCCAAGGTGGCCTTCGACGGCCGGGTGGTCGGTCTGGAGGCGCTGCTGCGCTGGGAGCGTCCCGGCCAGGGCCGGGTGTCCCCGGACGAGTTCGTGGGCCTCGCCGAGTCCAGCGGGCTGATGCCCCGGCTGACCGACTACGTGCTGGAGGCCGCCGTCGGCCAGCTCGCCAGCTGGCGCGAGCAGGGCCTCCAGGTGCAGGTCGCGGTGAACGTCTCGCCCCGCGACGTGCTCAACCCCGGCTTCGCCCAGCGGGTCGCCGGCCACCTCGTCCGCCACCAGGTGCCGGCCCACGCGCTCCAGCTGGAGATCACCGAGCGGCTGCTGCTGGACGACTCCCGCCGGGCCGCCGACACCCTGGCGGAGCTGCGCGGCTACGGGGTCGGGATGTCCCTGGACGACTTCGGGACCGGCCACTCCTCGCTGGTGCGGCTGCGCAGCCTGCCGGTCGGCGAGCTGAAGATCGACCGCTCCTTCGTCTCCCGGATGGCCACCGACGACCACGACGCGGCGGTGGTCCGCTGCTCGGTCGAGCTGGCCCACTCGCTCGGCCTGACCGTGGTCGCCGAGGGCGTCGAGGACGACGAGACCTGGGAGCGGCTGCACGGCATGGGCGTGGACGCGGTGCAGGGCTGGCTGGTGTCGGCGGCGCTGCCGGCCGAGCAGGCCACCGCCTGGCTGCGGGTGCACCGCACCGGCGCCCCGCCGGTGGAGCGGCTCGGCTCCGCCGCCGCCGACCGGCTGCCGCCCGCGATCCAGCCCGTCCTGCCGCCGGTGATCCAGGCGGCGCAGGCGGCGAAGCTGGAGATCCAGGCGCCCAAGCAGCAGAGTTGGGCGCCGACCCGCCCGCAGTGAGGGTGCCGCGCGGCGGGGGTGACCCGGTCCCACCGCCGGTCGTCGGCCGGTGGCCGTCCCGTGCCCCCTAGGATGGGGACCACAGACCACGAGGACGGGAGCGCCGGACAGGCGGCTCCCGGCCCGGGCCCGGCGCCGCCGGAAGGCGGATCCGGGCCTCACCAGAACTCACCCTGAGGATCGCTGCATGCCTGGCATCACGCGCGAGGAGGTCGCCCACCTCGCTCGGCTGTCGCGTCTTGAGTTGCAGGCCGAAGAGTTGGACCACTTCGCCGAGCAGCTGGACGTGATCATCGGCGCGGTCGCCCGCGTTTCCGAGGTCGCCGGACAGGACGTCCCGCCCACCTCCCACCCGCTGCCGCTGACCAACGTCATGCGCGCGGACGAGGTCCGGCCGTCGCTCACCCCGGACGAGGCGCTGGCCGGGGCCCCGGCCGCCGAGGAGCAGCGTTTCCGTGTGCCCCAGATCCTCGGGGAGGACTGACCCATGACCGAGCTCATCCGTTACACCGCGGCCGAGACCGCCGCCGCCGTCGCCAAGGGCGAGGTGTCCGCCGTCGAGGTGGCCCAGGCGCACCTGGACCGCATCGGGGCCGTCGACAAGAAGGTCAACGCCTTCCTGCACGTCGACACCGAGGGCGCGCTGAGCGCCGCCCGGGCCGTCGACGAGAAGCGCGCCAAGGGCGAGGAGCTGGGCCCGCTGGCCGGCGTCCCGCTGGCGCTGAAGGACGTCTTCACCACCAAGGGCGTGCCGACCACCTGCGGTTCGAAGATCCTCGAAGGCTGGATCCCGCCGTACGACGCCACCCTGACCACGCGTCTCAAGGACGCCGGCGTGGTCATCCTCGGCAAGACCAACATGGACGAGTTCGCGATGGGCTCCTCCACCGAGAACTCCGCCTACGGCCCGACCGGCAACCCGTGGGACCTCTCCCGGATCCCCGGCGGCTCCGGCGGCGGTTCGGCCGCCGCGCTGGCCGCCTTCGAGGCGCCGCTGGCGATCGGCACCGACACCGGCGGCTCGATCCGCCAGCCCGGCGCCGTCACCGGCACCGTCGGCGTGAAGCCGACCTACGGCTCGGTGTCGCGCTACGGCCTGGTGGCGTTCTCCAGCAGCCTGGACCAGGGCGGCCCGTGCGCCCGCACCGTGCTGGACGCGGCGCTGCTGCACGAGGCGATCGCCGGCCACGACCCGCTGGACTCCACCTCGATCGATGCCCCGGTCCCGGCCGTGGTCGAGGCCGCGAAGCTGCGCGACGTGCGCGGCATGCGGATCGGCGTGGTGAAGGAGTTCTCCGGCGAGGGCTACCAGGCCGGCGTGATGCAGCGCTTCGACGAGTCGGTCGAGCTGCTGCGCGAGCTGGGCGCCGAGGTCGTCGAGGTCTCCTGCCCGTCCTTCACCCTGGCGCTGCCGGCGTACTACCTGATCGCCCCGAGCGAGGCCTCGTCCAACCTGGCCCGCTTCGACGCGATGCGCTACGGCCTGCGGGTCGGCGACGACGGCTCCCGCTCGGCCGAGGAGGTCACCGCGCTGACCCGCGAGGCCGGCTTCGGCCCCGAGGTGAAGCGCCGCATCATCCTGGGCACCTACGCGCTGTCCTCGGGCTACTACGACGCCTACTACGGCTCGGCCCAGAAGGTGCGGACGCTGATCTCCCGCGACTTCGACGCCGCCTTCGCGGGCGTGGACGTGCTGGTCTCGCCGACCACGCCGACCACCGCCTTCCCGATCGGCGAGCGCGCCGACGACCCGATGGCGATGTATCTGGCCGACCTGTGCACGATTCCGTCCAACCTTGCGGGCAACGCGGCCATGTCGCTGCCGGTGGGCCTGGCCCCGGAGGACAATCTCCCGGTCGGCCTGCAGATCATCGCACCCGCGATGGCGGACGACCGCCTGTACCGCGTGGGCGGCGCCGTCGAGGCCGCACTCAACGACAAGTGGGGGCACACCCTGCTGGAGGAGGCACCGGCACTGTGAGCAAGATCGAGAACGCCAAGGCCCAATCGGCATCGCTGAAGGGGTGGAAGCACTCCAAGCCCGGGCTCTGGCTGTCCATCGGCACCAGCGCCTTCGGCGCGATCTCCATCGTCAAGGACGTGCGCAAGGCCCGCGGCGAGAGCGACACGCTCAAGCTGGTCAACGCCCTGGTCGGCGCCGCCGCCCTGGTCACCGGCACCGCCCTGCTGGTCCGTGAGCTGCGCCGCCTCGGCGACGACGACGTCCTGCTGGGCTGACCCGGCCCGTGAGGCCCCGGCCCGCACTCCCGTGTGCGGGCCGGGCCCGCACCACCGAAGACTTTTTTAGTGAAGGGGACGCTGTGAGCGTCAAGAACCTGGTCTCCTACGAGGACGCGCTCGCGTCGTTCGACCCGGTGATGGGCCTGGAGGTCCACGTCGAGCTGGGCACCAAGACCAAGATGTTCTGCGGTTGCTCGACCGAGCTGGGCGCCGAGCCGAACAGCCAGGTCTGCCCGACCTGCCTGGGCCTGCCGGGCTCGCTGCCGGTCGTCAACGCGATCGGCGTGGAGTCGGCCGTCAAGATCGGCCTGGCGCTGAACTGCGAGATCGCCGAGTGGTGCCGGTTCGCGCGGAAGAACTACTTCTACCCGGACATGCCGAAGAACTTCCAGACCTCGCAGTACGACGAGCCGATCGCCTTCAACGGCTACCTCGACGTGCAGCTGGAGGACGGCTCGACCTTCCGGGTGGAGATCGAGCGCGCCCACATGGAGGAGGACACCGGCAAGTCCAGCCACGTCGGCGGCGCCACCGGCCGGATCCACGGCGCGACCCACTCGCTGCTGGACTACAACCGGGCCGGCATCCCGCTGATCGAGATCGTCACCAAGCCGATCGAGGGGGCCGGCGAGCGCGCCCCCGAGGTCGCCCGCGCGTACGTCGCCGAGCTGCGCGAGGTCATCCGCTCGCTGGGCGTCTCCGAGGCCCGGATGGACAAGGGCCAGATGCGCTGCGACGTCAACCTGTCGCTGCGCCCGATCGGCACCGAGACCTTCGGCACCCGCTCGGAGACCAAGAACGTCAACTCGCTGCGCAGCGTGGAGCGGGCCGCCCGCTTCGAGGTCCAGCGGCACGCCACGGTGCTGACCGACGGCGGCACGATCGTCCAGGAGACCCGGCACTTCCACGAGGAGGACGGCAGCACCACGGCCGGCCGGATCAAGGACAACGCCGAGGACTACCGGTACTTCCCGGAGCCGGACCTGGTGCCGATCGCGCCGGCCCGCGCCTGGGTGGAGGAGCTGCGCGCCGGGCTGCCCGAGCTGCCCCGGGTGCGCCGGGCCCGGCTGCAGGCCGAGTGGGGCCTGACGGACAAGGACATGCAGTCGGTGCTGAACGCCGGCGCCGTCGAGCCGATCCAGGAGACCATCGCCGCCGGTGCCCCGGCCGACCAGGCCCGCAAGTGGTGGATGGGCGAGCTGGCCCGCCGGGCCAACGAGACCGGCACCGAGCTGGCCGAGCAGCCGATCACCCCGGCGCAGGTCGCCCGGGTCGCCGCGCTGGTCGCCGAGGGCAAGCTGAACGACAAGCTGGCCCGCCAGGTCATCGAGGCCGTGCTGGCCGGCGAGGGCGAGCCGGACGCGGTCGTCGAGCAGCGCGGCCTGGCCGTGGTCTCGGACGACTCCGCGCTCGGTGCCGCCGTGGACCAGGCCATCGCCGAGAACGAGGCGATCGCCGCCAAGATCCGCGACGGCAAGGTCGCCGCGGTGGGCGCGCTGGTCGGCGCGGTCATGAAGACCACCCGGGGCCAGGCCGACGCGGCCCGGGTCAAGGATCTGATCCTTGAGAAGCTGGGCGTTTCTGTCTGAGTTTCCAAGGCGCCTAAGGCGTTCTTAGGGCTACTTAGTGGCCTAAGGCCCGGTCTTACCCTTCGTCAGGGGTAGGGCCGGGCCTTTGCCGTGCCCGGGATCCCCGGCCTAAGGCGGTCGGGGCCCGGAACATCCGGCAGGCTGCCGATGCGGCCCACCCCCCTGGGAGAGGAATCTTTACCTCAGAACGAGAGAGACACCGAAACCCACGAGGGGAAACACCGTGATCGAGTACGAGCTCATCAAGCAGCAGGAGCTGGAACTCCGGGCCCAGGCCCAGCACGAGCGCCTGGTCCGCGAGGCGAAGGGTGCCAAGCGCACCGGCTGGCGTCCGAACGTCGGCTTCCGCTTCCAGCGCCGCGCCGTCCGTCCGCGCGAATGCTGACGGACCGGCACCGAGGTGCCGAGCAGGGACCGGAGGGGGAGGCGACACGGGGGTGCGCCTCCCCTTCCGGGCGTCCGGAGGGCGGGATAACCCCTCGGAGCGCACCCGACCTCTATGGCATGCTCGCCTCCATGCAGCAGATATCGGTGAGTCCCGTCTTCGTCGGCCGCGATCCGGAACTCACCGTCCTGCTGGACGCCATGCGCAGGGCCGGGGACGGCCAGCCGCAGACCGTGCTGATCGGCGGCGAGGCCGGCGTCGGCAAGACCAGGCTGCTGGAGGAGTTCCTCCGCCAGGCCTGCCTCGACGGCGTGGTCACCACCGTCGGCGGCTGCCTGGAGATCGGCGCCGAGGGCCTGCCCTACGCGCCGCTGGCCACCGCGCTGCGCCGGCTGCACCGGGGCCTGGGCACCGAGCTGGAGGCGGCCGCGGCCGGGATGGAGGGGCATCTCGCCCGGCTGATGCCGGACTTCGGCGAGGCCGACGGCGAACCCAACGACGAGTACGGACGAGCCCGGCTGTTCGAGCACACCGCGAGGTTGTTCGAACGACTCGGCACGGACCGTACCCTCGTGCTCGCCGTCGAGGACCTCCACTGGTCCGACCGCTCCACCCGGGAGCTGCTGGCCTACCTGGTCCGCACCCTGCACCGGGCCCGGGTGCTGCTGGTTGCCACCTACCGCAGCGACGACCTGCACCGCCGCCACCCGCTGCGGCCGTTCCTGGCCGAGCTGGAGCGGCTGCGCACCGTGCAGCGGGCCGAGCTGGAGCGCTTCGGGCCCGGCGAGGTCGCCGCGCAGCTGGCCGGCATCCTCGGCACCGCCGCCCCGGACCGGGAGCTGGTCGACCGGATCCACCGCCGCTCCGAGGGCAACCCCTTCTTCGTCGAGGAGCTCGCCACCGCCTTCCGCGAGGGCTGCTCGGCCGGGCTCACCGACTCGCTCCGGGACATGCTGCTGGTCCGGGTCGAGGCGCTGGACGAGCAGACCCAGCGGGTGCTGCGGATCGCCGCCGAGGGCGGTTCCTACGTCGAGCACGCCCTGCTCGCCGCTGTCCTGGAGGACGAGGAGGAGCTGATCGCCTCGCTCCGGGTCGCGGTCGGCGCCAACATCCTGCGCCCGGACACCGACGGCGACGGCTACCGGTTCCGGCACGCGCTGGTCCGGGAGGCGGTCTCGGACGACCTGCTGCCGGGAGAGCGGCACCGGATCAACCGGCGCTTCGCCGCCGCACTGGAGGCCGATCCGCACCTGGTCGGCTCCGACGTGCGCCCCGCCCGGCTGGCCAACTACTGGTACCACGCCCACCACCCGGCCCGGGCCCTGCCGACGGCGCTGGAGGCCGCCAGGGCCGCCCGCCGCCGCAACGCCTTCGCCGAGCAGCTCCGGATGCTGGAACGGGCCCTGGAGCTCTGGGACGAGGTCCCGGAGGAGGTGCTGGCGGGCACCCTGCGCCCGCACGACTGGGCCGAGACCTACCCGCCCTGCTCCTGCGACGTGGACCGGCACGACGAGCGCTGCGACCGGCTCTGCCTGATCGACGTGCTGGCCGAGGCCGTGGTCGCGGCCCGCCGCAGCGGGGACCGCGAGCGCGGGCTGAGCCTGGCCAAGCGGGCACTCAAGCTGGTCGACGAGACCGAGCACCCGGCCCGCGCCGCCTGGTTCCGGATCAACCGGGCCCGGATGCTCGGCCACCTGCGCCGCTCCGGCGACGAGGAGGAGATCGCCTACGCGCACCGGCTGGTCGAGCACCTGCCGCCGTCCGCCGTCCAGGCCGAGGTGTTCGCCCTCGGCGCCGGCAGCGGGATGCTCTCCAACCCCCGGCCCGAGCTGGTCGAGCTCGCCGAGCGGGCGGTCCGGATCGCCCGCGAGGTCGGCGCCGACGCGGTCGAGCAGCACGCCCTGATGACGCTCGGCGGGCTGCGCAACGACCTCGACTCCGACCCGGAGGCGGCGGTCGCCCAGCTCACCGCGGCGGTGGAGGCCACCCGGCGGATCGGCGCCCCCGACATCCTGCTGCGCGGCATCAACAACCTGTCCTCGATGCAGCGCGGGCTCGGCCGGGCCGAGGAGGCGGCTGCGCTCGCCCGGGAGGGTCTGGAGTCGGCCCGGGGCAACGGCCTCCAGCGCAACATCGGCACCATCCTGACCGGCAACCTCGCCGAGGCGCTGATGGACCTCGGGCGGATCGACGAGGCCGAGCAGGTGCTCGCCGAGTGCCAGCAGATCGGTGTCACCGGCACCCATGCGGAGTTCCTGGACCGGATGCGCGGCGAACTCGCCCTGCTCCGCGGCGACCTGCCCGCCGCCGCCGCGATGCTGGCGCAGGCCAGGGCGGCCAACCGGGTCGGCCAGCTCCAGCACTCCGTCCCGGTCGCGCGGCTGGCGCTGCGGGTCGCCGTCGGGGTCGGCCGCCCGCTGGAGGCCCGCGCCGAGCTGATCGCCGCCCTGGACGAGGACCTCCGCTGCGGCTACCTCGCCGACCTCTACCCGCTGCTGGTGGACGGCGCCGCCGCCGAGGCGGACAGCCGGGGCCTGCCCGAGGCCGACCGGGGCCGGGCCGAGGTGCTGGCCAGGATCGCCGCGACGGCGGCCGGGCTGACCCCGACCGTGCCGCTGCACCACGGCTGGGCGCGGCTGCTGGAGGCCGAACTGGCCCGCGCCGAGGGCGCGGACACCCCCGAGCAGTGGGCCACCGCGGTCGCGGCGCTGCGCCCGACCGGGCTGCCGTACCCGCTGGCGGTCGCGCTGCTGCGGGCCGGCGAGGCCGAGGTGCTGGCCGGACGCCGCGAGTCCGGCACCGAACTCCTGCGCGAGGCACGGGAACTGGCGTCCGCCCGGTCCGATGCCGCACTGCGGGCCGAGATCGACGGCCTGGCCGCGCGGGCCGGACTCCCGCTCGTCGCGGACCGCCGGGTGCCCGCTCCGGCACCGCCGGCCGGCGACTCCCTCGGCCTCACCCCCCGTGAGCGGGACGTGCTCCGATTGCTCGCCCGGGGGTGCACCAACCGGCAGATCGCCGAGGAACTGTACATCTCGCCGAAGACCGCGAGCGTGCACGTCTCCAACATCCTCGGCAAGCTCGCGGTGGCCGGACGCGGCGAGGCGGCCGCGCTGGCCCACCGGCTGCGGCTGTTCCCCGAGGACCTGGCCCCGGCCGCGCGCTGACGGCCCGTCCGGCGCTCCCGCCCGGTGCGCCCGTCCGATGCCCCGCCCGGCGTACCGCCGCGGTGGCCGGTGCCGGGCGGGCGCTGCCGTATGCTCCTGTGCGCGCTGCGTGAGCCCCCTTGTGCGCGCCCCCGTCAACCGGACCGATTCGGTGGAATCGGACGCAATTCCCCACCCCTGGACCATTACTCTAAGTTGAGTGTGCGTGTCATTGAGTGACCGAAGTGGTGTAGGGTCCCGAACGGGAACATCGGTGTGGCGGGACGGCCGGCAGGCCCCCCGCCCCCTGGGTCACCGCCCTGCCGGGGCGCCAGGGCACCGCGCACGGCCACCGGGCGCGCGGCCGGTGGTCCGTGACCGGGGCGCGAGGCCCCGGGCCGGAGGGGGAGAGGCCGAGTGAGCTCCACCGACGCGGTGCTGCCCGGAGCCGGACGGCCCCAGGCGCCGGACGCCGTCCTGCCCGAGGACGGTCCGCCGCGACCGGGCCCGCCCAGGCCGGGGCCGCCGAGGCCCGGCCCGCCCCCGCGCCCCCGCGCGGGCGGCCCGCCCCCGTACCGCCCGGCCGGCGGGGCGAGACCGGGGCCGCTCCGCCGGGCGCTCTGCAGCCGCAAGCTGCCGGGCGCCGTCCTCGGCGTGCTCTGCCTCGCCTACACCATCGGTGCCGCGCTCGGCTGGGGCTCGCACCAGGTGGCCGTCTTCATGGGCGACTTCGGGCTGGCGGCGGCCGCCCTCGCCGCCGCGCTCTCCTGTCTCGCCTACGGCTGTACGGTCGGCGGCCACGCCCGCCCGGCCTGGCTGCTCTTCGGCCTCTCCTCGCTCATGGTCGCCTTCGGCAACGGCACCTGGGGCTGGTACGAGCTGGTCGAGCGGACCCAGCTGCCGCCCAACTCGCTGGCCGAGTACGCCTTCCTGCTGTTCGCCCCGCTGGCCATCACCGGCGTCCTGGTCCTGGCCCAGCGCCCGCGCACCGCCGCCGGCTGGCTCTGCCTGCTGCTGGACGGCTGGCTGGTGGCCGGCTCGCTGTTCACCCTCAGCTGGAGCCTCGCCCTCGGCCGCACCGCCGCCGGCGAGAACGGCTCGCCGCTGCGGCTGGCCCTCAACCTGGCCTACCCGGTGCTGGACATCCTGCTCGTCTCGCTGGTCGTCGGGCTGCGCTTCGGCGGCCGGGACGGCAACCGGGCCGCCGTCCACACCGCCATGGTCGGCCTCGCCGTCACCGTGCTCTGCGACGCCCTGTTCACCTCGCCGGAACTGCGCAGCAGCTACCACTCCGGCGAACTGCTGGACGCCGGCTGGTTCGCCGGCAGCCTGCTGCTCGCCTGGGCCCCGTGGTCCCCGCGCTGGCGCCGCCCGCTGCGCGAGCACCCGGCGCTCGGCGGGCTGCCCCGCCGCCGGGTCGCCACCACCTTCAGCGCGCTCACCCCCTACGCGGCCGCCGCCGTCTGCACAGCCGGGATCCTCTACAACGCCCTCGGCGGGCGCTCGCTGGACCGGGTGGTGGCCTCGGCGGCCTGCACCGTCGGCCTGGCGCTGATCCTGCGCCAGGGCATCATGCTGCTCGACAACCTCTCGCTGGCCCAGGAACTCGCCCACAAGGAGGCGCACTTCCGCTCCCTGGTGCAGGGCTCCAGCGACGTCATCATGATCGCCGGTGCCAACGGCGTGCTCTCCTACGTCTCCCCGGCCGCGCTCGGCGTCTACGGGCGCGACCCGGAGGAGCTCGTCGGCGGCAACCTGCTGGACCTCATCCACCCCGAGGACGTCGACCGGGTGCTGCTGGAGGTCCGCCGCTTCCTGGCCCGGGGCCGGCTCGCCGCCCACCGCGACCCGGGCGCCGAGCCGCTGCCCGCGGCCCGGGTGGAGTGCCGGATCGGCTCCGGCGGCGGCGAGTGGCTGCACGTCGAGTCGACCGTCGACCGCTACCGCGACGGCCTGATCCTGAACAGCCGCGACGTCACCGAACGGGTCATGCTGCAGGCCCAGTTGCAGCACAACGCGTTCCACGACCCGCTCACCGACCTGCCCAACCGGGCGCTGTTCACCCAGCGGCTGCGGGCCGCCCTGGCCGCCCGCGGGCCGCAGGACGAGGCGGGCTCCGGGGTCGCCGTGCTCTTCCTCGACCTGGACGGCTTCAAGGCGGTCAACGACACCGCCGGCCACCAGGTCGGCGACGAGCTGCTGGTCCAGGCCGCCCGCCGGCTCCAGGGCGCCGTCCGCTGCGGGGACACCGTCGCCCGGTTCGGCGGCGACGAGTTCGCCGCCCTGGTCTGCGGCCCGCTCGGCCGGCTCCAGGTCCAGGAGCTCGCCGAACGGCTGCGCGCCGCGCTCTCCGAGCCCTACTGGATCGGCGGCAGCGAACTCAGCGTCGCCGCCAGCATCGGGATCGCCTTCGGCACCCCGGAACGCGGTCCGGCCGCCGACCCGCGCGCCGCCGCCGACGAGCTGATGCGCAACGCCGACCTCGCGATGTACCGCGCCAAGTCCGAGGGCAAGGGCCGGGTGATGCTCTACACCCCGGCCATGCGCGCCGACCTGGAGCGCCGCACCGAACTGGACGAACGGCTCCGCGCGGCCGTCCGCGAGGGCGGCTTCACCCTGCTCCACCAGCCCGTGGTGGACCTCACCACCGGCGCGGTCACCGCCGTCGAGGCGCAGGCCCGCTGGCGCTCCGCGCAGGGCCTGCTGCTCACCCCCGCCGAGTTCCTGCGCTCCACCGAGCCGGGCGACGCCGCCGCGCGGTTCTCCCGTTGGCTGGTCCGCGAGGCGGTGACCGCCGCCGCGCTGCGCCGGGGCGTGCCCGTCCGGGGCCGCGCCGTCCCGCCGCCGGTCCCGGTGTCGGTCCGGCTGTCGGCCGAGCGGCTGTGCGCGCCCGGCCTGTACGAGGCGGTGGTCGCGGCCCTGCGGGACAGCGGACTGCCCGGCGGCCAGCTGATCGTCGAGGTGGCCAGGACCGGCCCGGACGACCTGGCGGACGAGCTCGGCCGCCGGCTCGACGCGCTGCGCCGGCTCGGCGTCGGCACCGCGCTGGCCGGCTTCGGGGCCGGCCGGGGCTCGCTCGGGACGCTGGTCCGGCTCCCCTTCGACGGCCTCAAGCTGGACCGCTCGCTGGTCCAGGACCTGGGCGAGTCCGCCCTCGCCCGGACCCTCGCCGGGCACGCCCTGAGGCTCGGCCGGGACCTCGGGCTGGTCACCGCCGCCGAGGGCGTCGACCTGCCGCGCCAGGTGGCCGTGCTGCAGGAGCTGGGCTGCCGCCAGGTGCAGGGCTCGGCGTTCTCCGCGCCGCTGGACGAGCTCCGGCTCCGGCGCGAGCTGGCCCGCCGCGCGTACCCGGTGCCGAGGCCGCTCGGCCCGCTGCCCGCACGGCGCGCCTTCCTGGCCGCGGACACCCGGACGAGTGGCCGCGGCGAGGCCGCCGCGGGGCGTGTGGTACCCCTCCACAACGGCTCCGACCTGCCCGAACACCCGGCCGTGGCCGGTCCGGGAGCCGGTCCGCATGGCGAGACGGCCGTCCCACCTGCTTGACAGCCGACCCTTGGCGGGAGGAAGGTCGTTGCCATGCGCACCCGAATTCTCGTACTTGGCGGGCGCGTCGGCTGAGCGGGCCCCGACCCGTTCGTGACAGACCGACGCGCCACCCCTCGCATGCCCTTGGGCACGAGGGGTTTTTTGTTGCACCGACGCTGTTCCACCACCGCAAGACCCCTGGCCCCGAGGCCCCGCGAAAGGGACGATTGGGGCAGAGCCGGCGATCGGCCCGCAAGCGGGACCCCACCCTCGACCCCCCGGGGCCCGCAATCCACCGGGCCGGCCAGAACCGAGAAGAGACAGGCAGATGACCGAGCACGCCGCATCCCCCCGCCGCGGGGACACCCCGGCCGCCCACGCTCCCGCTCCTCAGCACGTCGTCGAGACCATGACCGGCGCCCAGTCGCTCATCCGCTCGCTGGAGGCCGTCGGTGCGGACACCGTCTTCGGCATCCCGGGCGGGGCCATCCTTCCCGCGTACGACCCGCTGATGGACTCGACCAAGGTGCGCCACATCCTGGTCCGCCACGAGCAGGGCGCCGGCCACGCCGCCACCGGCTACGCGCAGGCCACCGGCCGGGTCGGCGTCTGCATGGCGACCTCCGGCCCGGGCGCGACCAACCTGGTCACCCCGATCGCCGACGCGTACATGGACTCGGTGCCGATCGTCGCGATCACCGGCCAGGTCACCTCCAAGGCGATCGGTACCGACGCCTTCCAGGAGGCGGACATCTGCGGCATCACGATGCCGATCACCAAGCACAACTACCTGGTCACCGACCCGGCCGAGATCCCCCGGGTGATCGCCGAGGCGTTCCACATCGCCGCCACCGGCCGCCCCGGCCCGGTCCTGGTCGACATCGCCAAGGACGCCCTGCAGGCCACCACCACCTTCCGCTGGCCGGTCGAGCCCTCGCTGCCCGGCTACCGCCCGGTGACCAAGCCGCACGCCAAGCAGATCCGCGAAGCGGCCAAGATGCTGGTCACCGCCAAGCGCCCGGTCCTGTACGTCGGCGGCGGCGTCATGAAGGCCGGTGCCACGGCCGAGCTGCGCATCCTGGCCGAGCTGACCGGCGCCCCGGTGGTCACCACCCTGATGGCGCTCGGCGCCTTCCCGGACAGCCACCCGCAGCACCTGGGCATGCCCGGCATGCACGGCTCCGTCCCGGCGGTCACCGCGCTCCAGAAGGCCGACCTGCTCTTCACCCTCGGCGCCCGCTTCGACGACCGGGTCACCGGCAAGCTGGACAGCTTCGCGCCGTACGCCAAGGTCGTCCACGCGGACATCGACCCGGCCGAGATCGGCAAGAACCGCCCGGCGGACGTGCCGATCGTCGGTGACGCCCGCGAGGTGCTGGCCGACCTGATCGTCGCCGTCCAGGCCGAGTTCGACGCCGGCCACAAGGGCGACTACGCCGACTGGTGGGAGCGGCTCGACGAGTGGAAGACCACCTACCCGGTCGGCTACGAGGCCGCGCCCGCCGGCCAGCTCTCCCCGCAGCAGGTGATCGAGCGGATCGGCCGGCTGGTCGGCCCGGAGGCCGTCTACGCCGCGGGCGTCGGCCAGCACCAGATGTGGAGCTCGCAGTTCATCCGGTTCGAGAAGCCGGGCACCTGGCTCAACTCCGGCGGCGCCGGGACCATGGGCTACGCGGTGCCGGCCGCGATGGGCGCCAAGGCCGGCCGCCCGGAGGCCGCGGTCTGGGCGATCGACGGCGACGGCTGCTTCCAGATGACCAACCAGGAGCTGGTCACCTGCGCCCTGAACGACATCCCGATCAAGGTCGCGGTCATCAACAACGGCTCGCTGGGCATGGTCCGGCAGTGGCAGACGCTGTTCTACAACCAGCGCTACTCCAACACCGTGCTGCACGCCGGCCCCGGCCACGACGGCATCGAGCCGCCGGCCCAGGGCACCCGGATCCCCGACTTCGTCCTGCTCGCCGAGGCGATGGGCTGCGTCGGTCTGCGCTGCGAGCGCCCCGAGGACCTCGACGCGGTGATCAAGCAGGCGATGGAGATCAACGACCGCCCGGTGGTCATCGACTTCATCGTCCACCAGGACGCCATGGTCTGGCCGATGGTCGCGGCCGGCACCAGCAACGACGAGATCCAGTTCGCCCGCGGCGTCCGTCCCGACTTCGGCGACGACCTCGACTGAGCCCCTTCCGGAACGACCAAGGGAACCCACGACCCATGTCCAAGCACACCCTCTCCGTCCTGGTCGAGAACAAGCCCGGCGTGCTCGCCCGGATCGCCGCGCTGTTCTCCCGTCGGGGCTTCAACATCGACTCCCTCGCCGTCGGCCCGACCGAGCACCCGGACATCTCCCGGATGACCATCGTGGTCAACGTCGAGGACCTCCCGTTGGAGCAGGTCACCAAGCAGCTCAACAAGCTCGTCAACGTGATAAAGATCGTCGAGCTCGACCAGTCCGCTGCGATCCAGCGGGAACTGGTCCTCGTGAAGGTCCGCGCCGACAACGACACCCGGTCGCAGATCGTCGAGATCGTCCAGCTGTTCCGCGCCAAGACGGTCGACGTGTCCCCGGACGCGGTGACCATCGAGGCCACCGGCAGCTCGGACAAGCTGGAGGCCATGCTCCGGATGCTGGAGCCCTACGGCATCAAGGAGTTGGTCCAGTCCGGTCTGGTCGCCATCGGACGCGGCGCCCGTTCGATCACGGACCGCTCGCTGCGCGCCCTCGACCGCAGCGCCTAGGACCGGCTCCGCCCCTCCGGGACGCGCCGCCGTCTCAAACCTTGAAGCACCGCCCCACCCCGACGCCGGATCCGCATACGGTAGGAATTACCGCAGACCCGGCAAACCACTCGCAAGGAGATGTGCCCCCGTGGCCGAGCTGTTCTACGAAGACGACGCCGACCTGTCCATCATCCAGGGCCGCAAGGTCGCGGTCATCGGCTACGGCAGCCAGGGCCACGCCCACGCGCTGTCCCTGCGCGACTCGGGCGCGGACGTCCGGGTCGGCCTGAAGCCGGAGTCCAAGTCCCGGGCCAAGGCCGAGGAGGCCGGCCTGCGCGTGGTCACCCCCGCCGAGGCCGCGGCCGAGGCCGACGTCATCATGATCCTGGTCCCGGACCCGATCCAGGCGGACGTCTACGAGGCGGACATCGCCCCGCACCTGAAGGCCGGCGACGCCCTGTTCTTCGGCCACGGCCTGAACATCCGCTTCGGCTTCATCAAGCCCCCGGCCGACGTCGACGTCTGCATGGTCGCCCCGAAGGGCCCGGGCCACCTGGTCCGCCGCCAGTACGAGGAGGGCCGCGGCGTCCCCGCGATCGTCGCCGTCGAGCAGGACGCCTCCGGCAAGGCCTTCGACCTGGCGCTGTCCTACGCCAAGGGCCTGGGCGCCACCAAGGCCGGCGTCATCAAGACCACCTTCACCGAGGAGACCGAGACCGACCTGTTCGGTGAGCAGGCCGTCCTCTGCGGTGGCACCGCCGCCCTGGTGAAGGCCGGTTTCGAGACCCTGGTCGAGGCCGGCTACCAGCCGGAGATCGCCTACTTCGAGTGCCTGCACGAGCTGAAGCTCATCGTCGACCTGATGTACGAGGGCGGCCTGGAGAAGATGCGCTGGTCGGTCTCCGAGACCGCCGAGTGGGGCGACTACGTCACCGGCCCGCGGATCATCACCGCCGACACCAAGGCCGAGATGAAGAAGGTCCTCACCGAGATCCAGGACGGCACCTTCGCCAACACCTGGATCGCCGAGTACAAGGCCGGTCTGCCCAAGTACAACGAGTACAAGAAGGCCGACGAGGACCACCTGCTGGAGAGCACCGGCAAGAAGCTCCGCAAGCTGATGAGCTGGGTCAAGGAAGAGGCGTAAGCCCTCGGGGGAGCCCTCGCGGGTTTGTATCCCCCTTGTACAACAAGGCGGCTCCCGTCCGGGTGATTTTGCCGGACGGGAGCAGCCCGTTACCCAGCCCGTCGATACACTTCCGAGTGCGCGTCAGGCCCACAGCGTCGTGCGTCTAGCTACGCGGCATGCCACCTTCCCCCCGCCCGGCAAGGCCACCCTCGTGCCCGGATCCGGGGAGAACCGGACAGTTAAGGACACACTGTCGTGAGCGCTGCTACAACTGTGAAATCTGGCGTGGTACTGATCGCCGAAGAGCTGTCGCCCGCCACCGTCGACGCCCTCGGCCCGGACTTCGAGATCCGGCACTGCAACGGTGCGGACCGCACCGAGCTGCTGACCGCCATCGCCGACGTGGACGCGATCCTGGTCCGCTCCGCCACCAAGGTCGACGCCGAGGCGCTGGCCGCGGCCCGCAAGCTCAAGGTGGTCGCCCGCGCCGGCGTCGGCCTCGACAACGTGGACGTCTCCGCCGCCACCAAGGCCGGCGTCATGGTCGTGAACGCGCCGACCTCCAACATCGTCACCGCCGCCGAGCTCGCCTGCGGCCTGCTGATCTCCGTCGCCCGCAACATCGCGCCGGCCAACGCCGCGCTCAAGGGCGGCGAGTGGAAGCGCAACAAGTACACCGGTGTCGAGCTCAGCGAGAAGGTCCTCGGCGTCGTCGGCCTCGGCCGGATCGGCGTGCTGGTCGCCCAGCGGATGTCCGCGTTCGGCATGAAGATCGTCGCGTACGACCCCTACATCCAGGCCGCCCGCGCCGCGCAGATGGGCGTCAAGCTGGTCTCGCTGGAGGAGCTGCTGGAGGTCTCGGACTTCATCACCGTCCACCTCCCGAAGACCCCGGAGACCATCGGCCTGATCGGCGACGAGGCGCTGCACAAGGTCAAGCCGACCGTCCGGATCGTCAACGCCGCCCGCGGCGGCATCGTCGACGAGGCGGCGCTGCTCAGCGCCCTGCGCGACGGCCGGGTGGCCGGCGCCGGCCTGGACGTGTACGCCAAGGAGCCGTGCACCGACTCGCCGCTGTTCGCCCTCGACAACGTGGTGGCCACCCCGCACCTGGGCGCCTCCACCGACGAGGCCCAGGAGAAGGCCGGCATCGCCGTCGCCAGGTCGGTCCGCCTGGCGCTGGCCGGCGAGCTGGTGCCGGACGCGGTCAACGTCCAGGGCGGCGTGATCGCCGAGGACGTCCGGCCGGGTCTGCCGCTGGCCGAGAAGCTCGGCCGGATCTTCACCGCGCTGGCCGGCGAGGTGGCCGTCCGACTCGACGTCGAGGTGCGCGGCGAGATCACCCAGCACGACGTCAAGGTGCTCGAACTGTCCGCCCTCAAGGGCGTGTTCGAGGACGTCGTGGCGGAGACGGTGTCCTACGTCAACGCCCCGCTGTTCGCCCAGGAGCGCGGTGTCGAGGTGCGGCTCACCACCTCCAGCGAGAGCCCCGAGCACCGCAACGTCATCACTGTGCGCGGCACCCTGGCGGACGGCGAGGAGATCGCCATCTCCGGCACGCTGGCCGGCCCCAAGCAGGTCCAGAAGATCGTCGGCGTGGACGCCTTCGACGTGGACGTCGCGCTCACCGACCACATGGCCTTCTTCAAGTACGAGGACCGCCCCGGCGTGGTCGGCGTCCTCGGCCGCCACCTCGGTGACGCCGGCATCAACATCGCCGGCATGCAGGTCGCCCGCGACGGCAGCGGCGCGCTCGCCTCGCTCACCGTGGACAGCGAGATCCCGCAGGAGGTGCTGTCGGCGATCGCGGCCGAGATCGGCGCCCGCTTCGCCCGCTCGGTCGACCTCGGCGCCTGAGCCCCGCACCACCCCTCACCAGGGCCCGGACCGCCGTTCGCACGGCGGTCCGGGCCCTGGTGCGTTCCCCCGGGTGACGGCCGTCTCAGATAGTAGGAAATCCAAGTATTCGTGCAGACACCGCCGTGCGCGGGTCGTACCGTGGAGTCAGCCGCACGGTGTGCCGCCCCTGTAGCCAGGGCGTCCGGCCCGTGCGCGCGTCCGCACCCGATGGGCGGGAGACCCCTGCCCGGTGTACCTACCCCCCTCCTCCCCACCCCGCCGCGTCCGTTCCCACGGCGCGTATCGAACCAAGGAGCCCCGGTATGCCCCCGACTGCCGACCGCCACGCCGCTTCCGCCCCCGCCGCCCCGCAGACCCGCGCCCCCCGGCGCCGCCGGGCCGTCGAGCAGAACCCCTTCGCCGCCGCCGCGCTCCAGCGGGCGCTGGACCGCCGCGACAACGGCGGCGCGACCGGCCACCACTGACCGGCCGCGCCTCCTGTCGGCGGCCTTCGGTCGGCGGCTTCTGACCGGCCGCCTCCGACCCTCCCGGGCCCGTTCGGCGTTCATCCGCCGAATGGGCCGGACGGGCTGACGGAAGGTCACCCCCAGGAGTGCAAGTTGCCGCCGTTCGGTGGAAGTTGCTCGCCCCGACCGGCGCGATATTCCTAATTTGGGGCCCCCGGAAGGGTGATCGACGGCCGCGCGGGCGGGCGTCAGCGGCACCGGATGCGGATCAGTTCCCCCGGCCGGGGGAGAGGACCATGCGCCATCCCGTCGTCCGCCGACCGCTTTCCCGGCTCGGCCTGACGCTCACCCTGCTCGCCGGACCGGCCCTGCTCACCGGGGCCGCCCCGGCCACCGGCAGCCCGCCGACGGCCCCGGCGGCCCCACCGGGCCGCTCCGCCGCCGGACCCGTCGCCGTCCTGCTGGAACTCGCCACCGAACCGGTCGCCCCCGCCTGGCGCCGGGCCGGGGACGAGGCCCGGCGCAACCGGCGCTCCCCGGAGGCCGTCCGGGGCGAGGCCGCCCGGGCCGGCGCCGCCCAACGCGGCCGCGCCTCCACGGCGCTGGACCGCCTGGCCGACGCCGTCCACGAGGCCGTCCCCGCTGCCCGGGAGCTCTACCGCACCCGCACCCTGATCACCGGACTCGCCGTCAACGCCCCCGCCGACCGGCTGCCCGCGCTGCGCACCCTGCCCGGGGTCGCGGCCGTGCACCCGATCGTCCGCAAGCAGCGGGACAACGCCCACTCGGTGCCGGTCACCGGCGCGACCGAGGTCTGGGCCGGTGCTTCCGCCGACGGCAACACCGGTGTCGGGGTGCGGATCGGCGTCGCGGACAGCGGCATCGACTACACCCACGCCGACTTCGGCGGCCCCGGTACCGAGGAGGCGTTCCGCTCGGTCGACGGGGCGAAGCCGGCGCCGGCCGGCCTCTTCCCGAACGCCAAGGTGACCGGCGGTCGCGACCTGGTCGGCGACGACTACCAGCCCGACCCGACCTCCCCGCACTACCAGCCCGAGCCGCACCCGGACGGGAACCCGATCGACTGCGTCCGCAACGGCCACGGCACCCATGTCGCCGGTACCGCCGCCGGCCTCGGCGTCACCACCGACGGGCAGCCCTACCGGGGCCCCTACCGGCCCGGCCTGGACCCGGCCGGCTTCCGGGTCGGCCCCGGCGCCGCGCCCGGCGCCCAGCTGTACGCGATCCGGGTGTTCGGCTGCGACGGCTCCACCGACCAGCTCGGCGAGGCCCTCGACCTGGCCGCCGACCCGGACGGCGACGGCGATCCGAGCGACCGGCTCGACGTCCTCAACCTGTCGCTCGGCAGCCGCTTCGGCGCCACCGACGACGCCGACGCCCTCGCCGTCGACCGGCTCGCCGCGCTCGGCACCGTGGTGGCCGCCGCCGCGGGCAACGAGGGCGACGTGTACGCCATCGGCGGCAGCCCCGGCACCGCCGCCAGGGCGCTCGCCGTCGCCGCCTCGGTCGACCCGCACAGCGACGCCGACGGCCTCACCGTGCTCGACCCGCAGCCGCTCGCCGGGGTCGTGCCGGCCCACTGGAGCGCCCGCTACCAGGACTGGTCCACCGCCGACGTGGCCGGGGAGCTCGCCCTGCCCGCCGACCAGCGGGACGGCTGCGCGGCCTTCTCCGAGGCCGACCGGCAGCGGATCGCCGGGCGGATCGCCGTGCTCGCCTGGAGCACCCGCGAGTCCGAGCGCGCCTGCGGCTCGGGCCCGCGCGCCGACCACGTCGCCGACGCGGGCGCGCTCGGCGCGCTGCTCGCGGCCGACGACGACCACCTCGCCGAGATCGCCGGCAACGACCGGGTCCCGCTGGCCCTGCTCGCCCGGGCCGACGGCGAACGGCTGCGCGCGGGCGCCGCCGCCGGCCCGGTCCGGGTACGCCTCGCCGCGCCCGGCAACCCGCTGCACGGCGTCGTCGCCCAGGACCAGCCGCAGCGGCTGGACACCCTCACCGACTTCACCTCCCGCGGCATCGGTGTGCCCGGGGTGGTCAAGCCGGACCTCGCCGCCCCCGGCGAGACCATCTGGTCGGCCCGGGTCGGCAGCGGCACCGACGGCCAGCGCGAGGACGGCACCTCGATGGCCACCCCGCACGCCGCCGGCCTGGCCGCCCTGGTCCGTGCCGCCCACCCCGACTGGACCGTCGAACAGGTCAAGGCCGCGCTGATGAACACCGCCGGGGACACCTGGCTCGGCGACGGCGGCACCGGACCGGTCTACGGGCCCGAGCGCACCGGCGCCGGCCGGGCCGCCGTCGACCGGGCCGTCCGCACCCCGGCCGTCGCCTACGCGGCGGGGGAGGGCGCGGTGGAGGGCGCCGTCGGCGTCTCCTTCGGCCCGGTCGCCGTCACCGGGCCGATCGCCCTGGTGCGCGAGGTCGAGGTCCGCAACCTGTCCGCGGCCCCGGTCGCCTACCGGACCGGCTACGCGGCCGCCACCGAGCTGCCCGGCGCCCGCTTCGAGCTCTCGCCCGACCGGATCGAGCTGCCGCCCGGCGGCACCGCGCGGGTCCGGGTCACCCTGAGGGTGCCCGGCGCGCTCGGCCGCGCCCCGGACCCGACGATCGCCACCCTCCAGGGCGGCCGGGCCCGCAGCTACCGGGGCGAGCTCTCCGGCCGGCTGCTGCTGACCCCGGACGACCGGGCCGCCCCCGGCCTGCGGGTGCCGCTGTTCGCGGCCCCGCGACCCGCCAGCGACCTGGCCGCCACCGCCCCGGTCCGCACCACCCGCTCCGGGGCCGTGGTCGCGCTCACCGGCACCGACGCGCCCGGTGACGCGCCCGGACTGCTCAGCGCCTTCGCGCTCGGCGGGGAGGGCGCCCGCTGGGCCGACTGCCCGCCGAACAGCGGGGCGGCCGTCGGACCGGGCGCGGGCTTCGTGCCGGAGGGCAGCACCGAGGAGGCCGAGCACCTGCGGGACCTCTGCATCGAGCGCCCCGGCGACCGCGCCGCCAACCTGCGGGCCGCCGGGGCCGCCAGCGACGCGCCCGCCGTCGCCGGGGACCCGCTCGCCGAGGGCCGGCTCTACCTCGGCGCCCAGGTGTGGGCCCCGGCCGCCACCCCGGTCGGGCCGTTCGGCGTCCGCGCGGTGCTGGACACCGACGGGGACGGCGTCACCGACGTGGTGGTCAAGGCCGACCGGATGCGCGGCAGCGACGTCCTGGTGGCCCGGACCCTGGACGCCCGCACCGGCGCCGAACTCGACGTCCAGCCGCTGAACGCCCGCTGGGGCGACACCGACACCGCCCTGCTGGACTCCGACACGGTGGTCCTGCCGGTCCGGCTGTCCGTCCTCCCGGGCGTCCGCGCCGGGCACAGTACGGTCCACTACGCGGTCTGGACCGGCCTGGCCGGCTCCGGACGGGACCCGGCCGACGCCTTCTCCGCGATCGGCCTGCGCGGCACCCGTCCCACCCTGGCCGTCGACGTCCTGCACCCCGCCGTCGACATCCGCACCGGCCCCGGCGGCCCCACCGCCCTGGCCGCCCCCGTCCACCCCGCCACCCTCCTCGACATCCGCCGCACCGACGGCGACCGCTCCCGTGTCCTCCTCCTCCACCACCTCAACCCGGAGGGCCGCCGCAGCCAGATCCTGACCCTGCCGTAGCCGTACCCGAGGGGGCGCCCGACCACGGTCGGGCGCCCCCTCGAATGGGTGAAGTGCCGAAAGGATGGTCCGAGTAGCCTGAGAATGGCCACGAGGATGCCCGTATGGGAGGAACCATGAGCGTCGCGCCGTACCCCGATTGGATCATCCCCCCGGCCGAGGGGTACACGGCCGAGGACCTCGACCGACTGCCGGATCTCCCGCCGCACACCGAGCTGCTCGACGGGAGCCTGATCTTCGTGAGTCCGCAGACCCTGTTCCATATGCGCATGCTCCGTAGGTTCGAGCGGGCCCTGGAGTCGGCGGTCCCGGAGGGTTGGCAGGCGTGGCGGGAAATGACGATCCGGCTCGACGCACGCAATCGCCCCGAGCCGGACCTCACTGTCGTGAACGAGCAGGCGGACACCGGCCCCGACGGCACCTACTGCGATGCACAGGACGTCCTGCTCGCTGTTGAGATCGTCTCCGAGGAGTCCCGGGACCGTGACCGCGAGGTCAAGCCGCGCAAGTACGCGGCTGCCGGTATCGCGCACTTCTGGCGGGTGGAGAAGGACGAACACGGGCAGGCGATCGTCCACACCTACGAGATCGACCCGGCCACCCGGCTCTACGGGCTGACCGGGATCCACCACAAGCAACTGAAGGTCGACCGGCCCTTCCTGGTCGACATCGATCTCACCTGAGCACTTTTCATCAAGGCCCCTGTCCGAATGGCGGACGTCAGATGTCAGGCTCTGGGATGCGGGAGTAGCCTCCGAGCATGTCTCGCACGATTCGTCTCGCAGTCGTCCCCGGTGACGGTATCGGCCAGGAAGTGGTGGCCGAGGGCCTCAAGGTGCTGGAGGCGGCACTTCCCGCCGATGTGAAGCTGGAGAGCACCGAGTTCGACCTCGGCGCCCGGCGTTACCACCGCACCGGTGAGACCCTCCCGGAGAGCGTCCTCGCCGAGCTCAAGGGCCACGACGCGATCCTGCTCGGCGCCATCGGCGACCCGAGCGTGCCGTCCGGAGTGCTGGAGCGGGGGCTGCTGCTGAAGCTGCGGTTCGCCTTCGACCACCACATCAACCTCCGGCCGGGCCGGCTCTTCCCGGGTGTGAAGTCGCCGCTGGCCGGCGAGCCGGAGATCGACTTCGTGGTCGTCCGCGAGGGCACCGAGGGCCCGTACGTCGGCAACGGCGGTTCCCTGCGCACCGGTACCGAGCAGGAGGTGGCCACCGAGGTCAGCCTCAACACCGCCTTCGGCATCGAGCGCGTGGTGCGCGACGCCTACCGCCGGGCGCAGGCGCGTCCGCGCAAGAAGCTCACCCTGGTGCACAAGAACAACGTGCTGGTGCACGCCGGCCACCTGTGGACCCGGATCTTCGAGCAGGTCGGCACCGAGTTCCCCGAGGTCACCACCGACTACCTGCACGTCGACGCGGCGACCATCTTCTTCGTCACCCAGCCCGAGCGGTTCGACGTCATCGTGACCGACAACCTGTTCGGCGACATCCTGACCGACCTCGCCGCCGCCGTCACCGGCGGGATCGGCCTGGCCGCCAGCGGCAACATCAACCCGAGCGGTGCCTTCCCGTCGATGTTCGAGCCCGTGCACGGCTCGGCGCCGGACATCGCCGGGCAGGGCAAGGCCGACCCGACCGCCACCGTGCTGTCGGTCGCCATGCTCCTCGACCACCTCGGGTACGCCGCCGAGGCCGCCCGGATCGAGGCCGCGGTCGCCGCGGACCTCACCGAGCGGACCGGCACCCGTACCACTTCCCAGGTCGGCGACGCGCTCGCCGCCCGAGTATCCGCCTAGGAGGCCGGGACCCGACAAACGGTGTTCCGGCCCGAGGGCCGGACCCCATAACGGCAGCTTGCGGTACTCCAAGGAGTCCGCGACTGTTCGGCACGGCCCTCTGGATGCGAGTATCGACAGTGGGCCGTGCCGTCGTGCGTCCGTACCGGAGCGAGAGTCCGGGACGAGCACCGGCGGAGGCGGCCCGGACCAACCCCACGGTGAAGGACACACAGCCATGAGCACGCCCACCCAGGCGCCCATCACGTTCGACCTCAAGCCCTCCGCGCACCCGCTGCCCCAGGCGGAGCGCGAGGCCCGGCTGGCCAACCCGGGCTTCGGGCGCGTGTTCACCGACCACATGGTCACCATCCGCTGGACCGAGGGCGTGGGCTGGCACGACGCCCAGCTGGCGCCCTACGCGCCGATCGAGATGGACCCGGCCAACATGACCCTGCACTACGGCCAGGCGATCTTCGAGGGCCTCAAGGCCTACCGCCAGCCGGACGGCTCGATCGCGACCTTCCGCCCGGAGGCCAACGCCGCGCGCTTCCAGGCCTCGGCCCGCCGGCTGGCGATGCCCGAGCTGCCGGTCGAGGCCTTCGTCGAGGCCGTCGAGCTGCTGGTCCAGCAGGAGCGGGCCTGGGTCCCGAACGAGCCGGAGCAGACCCTCTACCTGCGGCCGTTCATGTTCGCCACCGAGGTCGGTCTGGGTGTCCGGCCCGCCAACTCCTACCTCTTCATGATCATCGCCTCCCCGGCCGGCGCCTACTTCCCGGGCGGCGTCAAGCCGGTCTCGGTCTGGCTCTCCGAGGACTACGTCCGCGCGGCCCCGGGCGGCACCGGTGCCGCCAAGTGCGCCGGCAACTACGCCGCCTCGCTGGTCGCCCAGGCCGAGGCCGCCGCGAAGGGCTGCGACCAGGTCGTCTGGCTCGACGCCGCCGAGCACCGGTGGATCGAGGAGATGGGCGGCATGAACCTCTACTTCGTCTTCGGCGAGGGCAAGGACGCCCGGATCGTCACCCCCGAGCTGTCCGGCGCCCTGCTGCCCGGCATCACCCGCGACTCGCTGCTCCAGCTCGCCACCGACCTCGGCTACGCGGTCGAGGAGCGGAAGATCTCCACCGAGGAGTGGAAGCAGGGCAACGCCGACGGCACCCTGACCGAGGTCTTCGCCTGCGGCACCGCCGCCGCGATCACCCCGGTCGGTTCGGTGAAGTCCCGCGGCGGCGACTGGACCGTCGGCGCCGGCGAGCCCGGCCCGGTCACCATGGAGCTGCGCCGCACCCTGCTCGCGATCCAGGGCGGCCAGGCCCCCGACACCCACGGCTGGCTGCACCGGATCGTCTGATCCCGCCGCGCCGGGCGGGCCGCTCGTGGAGCCCGCCCGGTCGCTGCGCCGCAGTCAGCCGCGGCCGACCGCCACCCGCCCGCCCGTTCCGGATGCCGAGACGGCCGGGCCGGGGCGCGGACGATGTGCCAGACTGCCGACGTGTCCTCGCTTTCGCTGATTATTAGCAGCAGGCGCGCCGGTCCGCAGTGACCGCTCCCGCACCACCCGATGCGGAGCAGCGACCACCAGCGTCCAGACCCGCGCGCAGACCTCTCGCACCCGCGAGGGGTCTTTTTGTTTCCCCCGGACCGGCCGGAGCCCCCACAAGGGGCCGAGGGACACCGGGCGCGCGCGGGATGCTGGACAGTGGAGCCGGAATCAGAACCGGCAGAGCAGTAACCCGACCTCCCGGAACGGAGACCCAGGGTCATGACCCAGGCGAGCAACCTCCCCGACGACGCGTTCCACGTCTTCGACACCACCCTGCGCGACGGCGCCCAGCGCGAGGGCATCAACCTCACGGTGGCCGACAAGCTGGCCATCGCCCGGCACCTGGACGAGTTCGGCGTCGGTTTCATCGAGGGCGGCTGGCCCGGCGCCAACCCCCGGGACACCGAGTTCTTCGCCCGCGCCGCCGAGGAACTGGACCTCCGGCACGCCCGGCTGGTCGCCTTCGGCGCCACCCGGCGGGCCGGCGGCAGCGCCGCGGACGACCCGCAGCTCGCCGCCCTGGTCAACTCCGGCGCCCCGGTGATCACCCTGGTCGCCAAGGCCCACGACCGGCACGTCGAACTGGCGCTGCGCACCACCCTGGACGAGAACCTGGAGATGGTCCGCGACAGCGTCGCCCACCTGCGGGCGCAGGGCCGCCGGGTCTTCATCGACTGCGAGCACTTCTTCGACGGCTACCGGGCGAACCGGGACTACGCGCTGGCCGTGGTCCGCACCGCCCACGAGGCGGGCGCCGAGGTGGTGGTGCTCTGCGACACCAACGGCGGGATGCTGCCCTCCGGCGTGCGCGACACCGTCGCCGACGTCCTCGCCGAGACCGGTGCCCGGCTCGGCATCCACGCCCAGGACGACACCGGCTGCGCCGTCGCCAACACCCTGGCCGCGGTCGAGGCCGGCGCCACCCACGTCCAGTGCACCGCCAACGGCTACGGCGAGCGGGTCGGCAACGCCAACCTCTTCCCGGTGGTCGGCGCGCTGGAGCTCAAGTGCGACCGCCGGGTGCTGCCGCCCGGCAGCCTCGCCGAGATGACCCGGATCTCGCACGCGATCGCCGAGGTGGTCAACCTCGCCCCCTCCACCCACCAGCCCTACGTCGGCTTCTCGGCCTTCGCCCACAAGGCCGGACTGCACGCCTCGGCGATCAAGGTCGACCCGGACCTCTACCAGCACATCGACCCGGAGACGGTCGGCAACACCATGCGGATGCTGGTCTCCGACATGGCCGGCCGCGCCTCGGTGGAGCTCAAGGGCAAGGAGCTCGGCTACGACCTCTCCACCGACCGGGACCTCGCCGGCCGGGTGGTGGCCAGGGTCAAGGAGCAGGAGAACCTCGGCTACACCTACGAGTCCGCCGACGCCTCCTTCGAGCTGCTGCTGCGCGACGAGGTGCGCGGCCGCCGCGAGCGCTACTTCGCCCTGGAGTCCTGGCGCACCATCAGCGAGCAGGGCCCGGGCGGCAGCGCGGGCAACGAGGCGACGGTCAAGCTGTGGGCCAAGGGCGAGCGGATGCTCGCCACCGGCGAGGGCAACGGACCGGTCGACGCGCTGGACAAGGCGCTGCGCACCGCGCTGGAGCGGATCTATCCGCAGCTGGCCAAGCTGGAGCTGGTGGACTACAAGGTCCGCATCCTGGAGGGCCAGCACGGCACCGGCTCCAAGACCCGGGTGCTGATCGAGACCACCGACGGCACCGCGACCTGGTCCACGGTCGGGGTGGCCGACAACGTGGTGGCCGCCTCCTGGCTGGGGCTGGAGGACGCCTACACCTACGGCCTGCTGCGGGCCGGACTGGAGCCGGACGCGCCCCAGGGCTGAGGGGCGGTCAGCCCGCCGCGGTGACACGACGGCGCGGCCCGGGGACCGGAGGGTCCGCGGGCCGCGCCGTTCGGCCGTGCGTCGTGGAACGGTGCTCCCGGATCACCGCAGCCGGGCGAGGAGGGCGTGTTCGACGAGGGTGATGAGGGCGCTCTTGGCGCTGTCGCGGCGTCGGGCGTCGAGGGTGACGACGGGGGTCTCGGTGCTGAGCTGGAGGGCTTCGCGGACTTCGTCGGCGGTGTGGGGCTGGTGTCCGTCGAAGCCGTTGAGGGCGACGACGAAGGGGAGTCCGCTGTTCTCGAAGTAGTCGAGTGCGGGGAAGCAGTCGGCGAGGCGGCGGGTGTCGACGAGGACGACGGCGCCGATGGCTCCGCGGACGAGGTCGTCCCACATGAACCAGAAGCGGTCCTGTCCGGGGGTGCCGAACAGGTAGAGGATGAGGTCCTCGTCGAGGGTGATGCGGCCGAAGTCCATGGCGACGGTGGTGGTCGTCTTGCCGGAGACGTGGCTGAGGTCGTCGATGCCGGCGGAGGCGCTGGTCATGACGGCTTCGGTGCGCAGGGGGTTGATCTCGGAGACGGCGCCGACGAGCGTGGTCTTGCCGACGCCGAAGCCGCCTGCGACGACGATCTTCGCGGAGGTGGTGGCGCGGGTGGGGGCGGCCGCGTTAGAGCTTGCGAAGTCCACTGAGGACCCTTTCGAGCAGCGTGACGTCGGGCTGGTTTCCGGTTTCGCCGCCGGAAGCGGGCTGGTGGATGGCGACCAGGCCGGCCTCGGCCAGGTCGGCCACGAGGATCCGCGCCACTCCCAGGGGAAGGGAGAGCAGCGCCGAGACCTCGGCCACGGACTTCACCTCGGTGCACAGGGTGCAGATCCGCTGGTGCTCCGGCAGCAGGGTGGAGAGTCGCTGCGGATCCACGTCGGCGGAGACGAGCGCCTCCAGGGCGAGCTCGTACCGGGGCCGGGTCCGTCCGCCGGTCATCGCGAACGGGCGGATCAGCGGGCCGCTGTCCGGCTCGTCCTCGTAGTCGTCGTACCCGGACCGGGACGGTCCGCCGGGCTGCTGCCCGGCAGCCGGTCCGCGACCGCGGAGGTGACCGGGCTGCTGCCCGCCCTCCCCGCCCGGGTAGCCGGCCGGAGGGGAGTCGTACGAGGGCTGGGGCCGACCGTACTGGTCGTACTGCGGCGGGTACGGCTGGCCGTACGCCGGCCGGCCGTAGGACGGGCCTTGCTGCCGGTCGTCGTGCCGGCTCTGCTGCTGCTGGCCGGGGAGCGGCTGGCCGTACTGCTGACCGTGGCCGCCGACGCCGGGTGTTCCGAAGGCGTCGTGGCCCGTGCCAGGGTACGGAACGCCGTACTGGCCGCTGCGGTCGTCGGGCGGTGTCACGGTTCCTCTCCTCACAAGGTGCGGCGGTGCGGTGCGAGCTCGGGCACGAGTCCTGAGCCAGTGGTGCGAAGGCCGTACAACGTCCGAACCCGAGCCTGCCGAAGCGGGCCCGGGACGGACGTGGAGGTGCTTCGAATACCTGGACGGTATCCGACGAACCGTCAGTGCAGGAGACTGCCCTGGAGTTCTGCGCGGAGTGCGGGGGTGAGGACCGCGCCGGCGCGGTCGACGAGGAGGGCCATCTCGTAGCCGACCAGGCCGATGTCGGAGTCGGGGGCGGCGAGGACGGCGAGGGCGGAGCCGTCGCTGACGGCCATGAGGAAGAGGAAGCCCCGTTCCATCTCGACCACGGTTTGGTTGACCTCGCCGCCCTCGAAGATCCGGCTGGCGCCGGTCGTGAGGGAGGTGAGGCCGGAGGCGACGGCGGCGAGCTGGTCTGCGCGGTCGCGGGGGAAACCCTCCGACATGCACAGCAGGAGGCCGTCCGCGGAGACCACCACCGTGTGCGACACCCCGGGGGTGTTGTCCACGAAATTGGTGATCAGCCAGTTCAGGTTCTGTGCGGCCTGGCTCATCTGACTCAACTCAACGCTCCTGGTGGTTCGAGCCGCCGAAGAGATCGGTGCTGCGATTCTGCTGTCCGTTGCCGGACGGGTCTACCTGATCGGGGTCGATCCGGAAGCTTCCGGTACTGCCGGCGCTGCGGCCCTGCTCGACGCCGCGGCGCAGGTTGGTGAGACGGCCGCGGACCTCCTCGGGCGCGCGGGACACCTGCGGACCGTCCTGCGGGGTGGGCTGGGCGTTGCCCGGCACCAGGTTCTGCTTGGGCACGCGCCGGGGCAGGCCGGCCTGGGTGGTGCCGCCGGAGGAGGGCTCACGGAGCTTCTCCGCCCGCTGCCAGTCGCCGTCGTTGGGCGACTGCCAGCTCTGGCCGTCGGCCGCGGTCGGGCCGGTGGGCCCGTAGCCGCCGAGGGCGGACACGTCGTGGCTGCCGCGGGGCTCGGCCGGGGCGGCCGAGGTGTCCTTGGCACCGGCGAACCAGTTCGGGGCCTCGCCGCCCTCCTGCGGGCCGGACGGGAACCCGCCGCCGGCCAGCTGCTGGCCGGGGCGGCGCTGCGGCAGCCCGGACGGCAGGGTGGCCGAGCCGTGGTCGGCCGCGGCCGGGAGGGCCGGCTGCTCCGGGGCGTACGGGTGGCCCGCCGGGGCCTCCTCGGCGTACCCGGCGTCCTGGCCGTACTCGTCCTGCTGGCCGTAGCCGTCCTGCCGGCCGTAGCCGTCCTGCCGGCCGTACTGGTCGTAGCCCTGCTGCGGGTACTGGCCGTACTCGTCCTGCTGGTAGGCGCCCTGCTGGCTGTACCCGTCCTGCTGGTACCCGGCGTCCTGGCCGTACTCGTCCTGCTGGTAGCCGTACTGGTCGTCGGCGTAGCCGGACTGCTCGTAGCCCTGCTGCGGGTACTGCGCGTCCTGGCCGTAGTCCTCGTCGTTGCGACGGCCGTACGCCGGGTACTCGTCCTCGACCTCGGCGTCCAGCACCGGCCGGTCGCCCTCCGGGCCGGACTCCAGCGCGGCGCGGCGGACCTGGTCCAGGCGCTGCGAGCGCTGGACGGCCTCCAGGGCCGGGCTGAAGCCGCTGGAACCGGTGCCGTTGTGGCCGGTGAGGTGGTCGTCGAAGCCGAGTTCGGCGGCGCTGCGGGCCTGGCTCCGGTCGGGGGCCCACTCGGCGGCCGGCTCCTGCTCGGCGAAGATCCGGGAGACGGTGAACTGCTCCTCGGGCTCCGGCGCCGCGGCCATCTGGGTCAGGAACGGCGGCAGCATGACCAGCGAGGTGGTGCCCGCGGACTCGCCGGAGGGGCGGAGCTGGACGCGGACGTCGTGCCGCTGGGACAGCCGGCCGACCACGAACAGGCCCATGCGGCGCGAGATCGTGGCGTCCACCGTGGGCGGCTCGGCCAGCTTCTCGTTGATCTCCGCGAAGTCCTCGGCGGTGAGGCCGATGCCCTTGTCGTGGATCTCGACCAGCACCCGGCCGTCGGGCAGGCGGGTCGCGTTGACCAGCACCCGGGTCTGCGGGCTGGAGAAGGTGGTGGCGTTCTCCAGCAGCTCGGCGAGCAGGTGGACGAGGTCGGTCACGGCGGCGCCGACGACCTCGGCCTCGGGGATGCCGGCGAGCTCGACGCGCTCGTACTGCTCCACCTCGGACGCGGCGGCGCGCAGGACGTCGACCAGCGGGACCGGGGTGTTCCAGCGGCGGCCGGCCTCCTCGCCCGCGAGGACGAGCAGGTTCTCACCGTTGCGGCGCATTCGGGTCGCGAGGTGGTCCAGCTTGAAGAGGTTCTCCAGCTGGTCCGGGTCGGCCTCGTTGTTCTCCAGGTCCGTGATCAGAGCCAGCTGGCGCTGGATGAGGCTCTGGCTGCGGCGCGACAGGTTGGTGAAGATCGCGTTGACGTTGCCTCGCAGCAGGGCCTGCTCGGCGGCGAGTGCGACCGCCTGCCGGTGGACCTGGTCGAAGGCCCGGGCGACCTCGCCGATCTCGTCCTTGCCGTACAGCGGGATCGGGGTGACGTTGGTGTCCACCCGCTCCGGGTCGGTCTTGGAGAGCTTCTCGACCAGGTCGGGAAGGCGGTGGTCGGCGATGTCGAGCGCGGCGCTGCGCAGGGTGCGCATGCCGAGGATCATCGAGCGGGCCACGTAGCCGGTGAGCACACCGGCGAGGACCAGCGCGACGATGACGATCAGCGAGTTGAGGATGGCGTCGAAGCGCGCGTTGTCGCGCAGGTTGGCGGCATCGTCGAGCACGTCGTCCAGCAGCACGACCTCGGTCGCGCGGAGGCTGGAGATGTGGGTGTTGGCGGCCTGGTTCCAGTTCTCCGGCGTCAGGCCGGACTCCTTGGCCTCCTTGTACGCGCGGTCGGCGGCCTCGCGGCCCTGCGACTGCCCGTTGGCGGCGGCCTGGGTGTAGGCGGCACCGATGTTGAGCAGGCCGCCCATGGTCGGGGCGCTGCCGTTGGGCATCCGGTACGCGGTCCGCTGGTCGGCGTTGGCTTGGGCGACCTGGGCGTCGGCGTACTTCTTGGCGTCCTCGGGGGCGCTGCCGGTGTTGAACTCGGAGAGCGCGGTCTGCTCCAGGCGCTGGGCGACCAGCAGCTGCTGGATGAGGTCGACGTTCTCGTAGCGCGTGGTCTTCTGGGCGGCGATGCCGACCAGGAGCTGCAGCATCAGGGCGCGCTGGGTCGAGGCGGAGGCCTTGGCCAGCGACATCGCGTAGATCGAGCGGCCCTTGCTGGTGAGGTTGCTGGAGCCGAGGCCGACCGAGTTGTCGTAGGCGAGCAGCGGCGCGAACATCACCGAGTAGGCGCTGACGGTCGCGGAGGCGAACAGCGTGTCGCTGTAGGCGGTGGCGCGCAGCTGGGGCAGGAAGACGACCATCTGCTGGAACGCGTCGTGGCGCCGGGGGAGCTCGCCGGACTTGTCGCTCGCCTCGTAGGCCGCGTTGTACGCCTTGAGGGCGGCGTCGGTGGTCGAGCGCGCCTTGGTGACGTCGTTGTTCGGGTCCTGCTTGGTGATCAGGGGTATGAGCGTCTTGTCGCGCTCGCTCTCCAGGGCCTCGGAGAGCTCGGTGGCGGCCTTGGCGAGGGCCG
This sequence comes from Kitasatospora purpeofusca, assembly GCF_036010405.1. Taxonomy (NCBI): domain Bacteria; kingdom Bacillati; phylum Actinomycetota; class Actinomycetes; order Kitasatosporales; family Streptomycetaceae; genus Kitasatospora; species Kitasatospora purpeofusca. The sequence goes on from NZ_CP108561.1 coordinate 6,258,392, forward strand.
CGGTGCGCTGGGCGCGGTCGGCCTTGACGAAGCCGTCGATCGAGGTGTTGACGCGCAGGCCGCCGAAGACCAGGGCGATGATGACCGGGATCAGCAGAATCGCGATCAGACGGGCCGGCACGCGCCAGTTGCGCGGGCGCACGAAGTCGTACCGGCTGCTCTTCGGTTCGGCGCCGTCCGTGCCCTGACCGCTGCCCGACCCGAGGACCGGGGCGCCCGTGGGGCGGTCCTTCCCGGTGCCGGGCGGCTGCGGTGACGGGGCGGCCTGGGGCCGCTCCTCGGTCGGGGTGAACGCCGAGAACCCGCCCGGTGCCGTGCCGTTCGGCTCGCTCTGGCGGGGCTCGGAGCGCCGCTGCGGGGCGACCTGCTGCTTACGCCTCACTCGACAACTACCTCTCGGCCGCTAGGGCGGCCATGGATCAATCCAGCGCTACCCCCGGTGGCCGCGCGTTCCGGGGAGCGGAACGACAGCCGTACGGGATCCAGGGGTAGCTGGAATTTCAGCACGTGCAGGGATGGGGGACAAACAGCTGCTGGTGGGCGCTGTCTGCGGTGCAATTTAGGACATTCGCCGACAACTTGGAGCAAAACTGTGGTCTTCTGGCGCTGAGCGACGCTGATTCGCTACAAACAGTCATTGTTGATCACGAAATGCCTACCGAACTGTTATCCGCTGCTTATGCAAGGGTCTTGCGCGTGGCGCCCGGACGACACCTCCCCGCAAGCGAACGCGCCCCGGCACCCCGTCGGTGCGACGGGGTGCCGGGGCCGCCGACCTGGGACTCCGCTCAGCGGAGCCGGGCGAGGAGGGCGTGTTCGACGAGGGTGATGAGGGCGCTCTTGGCGCTGTCGCGGCGTCGGGCGTCGAGGGTGACGACGGGGGTCTCGGTGCTGAGCTGGAGGGCTTCGCGGACTTCGTCGGCGGTGTGGGGCTGGTGTCCGTCGAAGCCGTTGAGGGCGACGACGAAGGGGAGTCCGCTGTTCTCGAAGTAGTCGAGTGCGGGGAAGCAGTCGGCGAGGCGGCGGGTGTCGACGAGGACGACGGCGCCGATGGCTCCGCGGACGAGGTCGTCCCACATGAACCAGAAGCGGTCCTGTCCGGGGGTGCCGAACAGGTAGAGGATGAGGTCCTCGTCGAGGGTGATGCGGCCGAAGTCCATGGCGACGGTGGTGGTCGTCTTGCCGGAGACGTGGCTGAGGTCGTCGATGCCGGCGGAGGCGCTGGTCATGACGGCTTCGGTGCGCAGGGGGTTGATCTCGGAGACGGCGCCGACGAGCGTGGTCTTGCCGACGCCGAAGCCGCCTGCGACGACGATCTTCGCGGAGGTGGTGGCGCGGGTGGGGGCGGCCGCGTTAGAGCTTGCGAAGTCCACTGAGGACCCTTTCGAGCAGCGTGACGTCGGGCGTTCCGCCCGACTCGCCCGCGGCGGCGGGCTGGTGGATGGCGACGAGACCGGCCTCGGCCAGGTCGGCCACGAGGATCCGGGCGACACCGAGCGGGACACCGGCGAGCGCGGAGATCTCCGCGATGGACTTGACCTCTCGGCAGAGGTTGACGATCCGGGCGTGCTCGGGCAGCAGGCCACCGGTCCGCTCGGCGGAGCCGGTGGTCGAGATCAGGGCCTCGATCGCGAGCTGGTAGCGCGGCCGGGTGCGGCCACCGGTCATCGCGTACGGGCGGACCAGCGGCTGCTGCTCGTAGCCGTCGGACTGCTGCCCGCCGTAGCCGCTGCCGTACCCGTTGCCGTACGAGCCGGCGGGATTCGAAGGCGGGGTCATGGGTCCTCCTTGTGCTGCAGCCTGGGGCAGCCGGTTCCAGCTGGGGCGATGCCAGCTGAGGCGAAATCAGCTGCCTGAGGGTAGCTGAGGGCGGAACGCCGGGTCCGGTCGGGTCGGACCCGGCGGGGAGGTGGGACGGTTGAAGTACCGCTCAGGGCGACTCAGTGCAGGAGACTGCCCTGGAGTTCTGCGCGGAGTGCGGGGGTGAGGACCGCGCCGGCGCGGTCGACGAGGAGGGCCATCTCGTAGCCGACCAGGCCGATGTCGGAGTCGGGGGCGGCGAGGACGGCGAGGGCGGAGCCGTCGCTGACGGCCATGAGGAAGAGGAAGCCCCGTTCCATCTCGACCACGGTCTGGTTGACCTCGCCGCCCTCGAAGATCCGGCTGGCGCCGGTCGTGAGGGAGGTGAGGCCGGAGGCGACGGCGGCGAGCTGGTCTGCGCGGTCGCGGGGGAAACCCTCCGACATGCACAGCAGGAGGCCGTCCGCGGAGACCACCACCGTGTGCGACACCCCGGGGGTGTTGTCCACGAAATTGGTGATCAGCCAGTTCAGGTTCTGTGCGGCCTGGCTCATCTGATTCAACTCAACGCTCCTGATGATCTGCGGCGTTGCCGTCGTTCCGGCCCCCGAAGCTATCGAACCCGGGCTGCTGGGCACCATGGTGGGAACCGGCCGGATTGGCCGGAGGCTGACCCGCGGCCTGCTCGGCACCCGCCCGGCGGCCCTGCTGGATGCCGCGGCGCAGGTTGGTCAGGCGGCCGCGGACCTCCTCGGGCGCCCGGGACACCTGCGGACCCGTCATCGGGGACGACTCGGCGGTCCCGGAGACCAGGTTGGCCTGCGGGGTGCGCCGGGGGAGACCCGACATGGTGACCCCGCTGGTCGAGGGCTCGCGGACCTGCTCGGCCCGGCGCCAGCGCTCGTCGTTGGCGGACGGGCGCCACGGGGCCTCGTCGGACTGCGGCTGGCCGGGTGCCTGCTGCTCGGGCCGCGACTGCGGAGCCTGGGCCTGCGGAGCCTGCGGCTGCTGGGCCTGCGGAGCCTGGGCCTGTTGCGGCTGCCGCTGCTGCGGCGCCTGCTGCTGCGGGCCCTGCGGTCGCTGCGGTCGGCTCTGGGGGGCCTGTCGCTGACCGTCCTGCGCCGGGAAGCCCGGGGCCGTGGTGCCGGGACGGCGCGGCTGGTACGCCTGCTCGCCCGGACGGCCCTCCTCGCGGTACCAGCCCTGCTCGGCCGGCGCCCCGCCCTCGGACGGGCCGGACGGCAGCGCCATCGGCTCCTGCCGCACGGGCGGCTGCGGGGCCTGCTGCTGCGGGGCCTGCGGCTGCTGGACGTTCCGCTCCGGACGGGCCGGGTTCGGCACGGTCGGCAGCACCGGCTCCACCAGGCCGAGGCCCAGCGGGTCGCGCGGGTCGATGTCACTGGCCTCGAACCGGGGCCGGGCGAGCTGCTGGGTGCTCTCCATCGAGGAGGCGTCGGCGGCCGGCAGCGGCTGGGGCTGCTGGGCCTGCGGCAGCGGCTGCTGCTGACCCGGCTGCGGACGGTTGCCCTGGGCGGGCTGCTGCGGACGGCCGCCCTGACCCTGCTGCGGACCTTGGGGGCCCTGCGGCGGCCGGCCCTGCGGACCGGGACGGCCCTGGCCGGGGCGCTGGCGCTGCGGCAGTCCGTCCTGCGGACGCTCGCCCGGGCGGGCACCCTGCGGTGCCGGCGCGCCGGGGCGGCCCGACTGGTCGGCCCAGCCGTGCTGCGGCTGCTCGCCGCCGCGTGCGGCGGGGGCGCCGGCGCCCTGCGGACGCTCCTGGCCGGGGCGGCGTGCCCCCGGACCGCTCTGCTGCGGGCCGCCCTGCTGGGGGCCGTTCTGCTGCGGACCCTGCGGACCCTGGGGGCCGCCGGGCTGCCGGTCGCGCCGGGGCAGACCGCCGGGGGCGCCCTGCTGCGGCGGGCCCTGCCGGCCCGGGGAGCGCTGCGGGAGGCCGCCCTGCTGGTTCGGCGCGCCCTGCTGCGGCGGGCCCTGCCGGCCCGGGGAACGCTGCGGGAGGCCGCCCTGCTGGGTCGACGACTGCTGGTTGGGCGCCTGCTGGTTGGGACCCTGCTGGCCGGGGGCCTGCTGGTTCGGCGTGCCCGGACGGCCGGCCTGCTGCGGGTTCTCCCGCAGCGACTGGCCGATCTGGCGGGTCGGCAGACCGCCGGCGGGAGCGCCCTGGGCACCCGGGCCGCCGGACGGGCCGGGGCCGCCCTGGCCGAGCTGCGGCCGGCCCTGCGGGGCACCGCCCGCCGGAGCCTGGCCGAGCGCGGCCCGGTCGCCGCCGGGGCCGCCCTGGCCGGCCGGCATCTGGCGCTGCTGGCGCGGCGTCGGGGCGGCCCCGCGCTGCTGCTTGGGCTGCTGCTGGCCGCCGCCGGGGCGACCGGCGCCGCGACGGTCGGCGGAGTTGGTGACGTCCACCGGGAGCATGACCAGCGCGGTGGTGCCACCGGAGTCGCTGGGACGCAGCTGGATCCGGATGCCGTGTCGCAGGGACAGGCGGCCGACCACGAACAGGCCCATCCGGCGGGAGACCGAGACGTCCACCGTCGGCGGGTTGGCGAGGCGCTCGTTGATGTCGGCGAGGTCGTCCGGGCTCAGACCGATACCGGTGTCGTGGATCTCGACCAGCACCCGGCCGTCCGGCAGGGCGTGGCCGGTGACCCGGACGCGGGTCTGCGGGCTGGAGAACGAGGTGGCGTTCTCCAGCAGCTCGGCGAGCAGGTGGACGAGGTCGTTGACGACGCGGCCGGCGACCTCGGCCGACGGCACGGCGGCGAGTTCGATGCGCTCGTACTGCTCCACCTCGGACGCGGCGGCGCGGAGCACGTCGACCAGCGGGACGGGGCGGGTCCAACGGCGGCCCGGGTCCTCACCGGCGAGGACGAGGAGGTTTTCGCCGTTGCGGCGCATTCGGGTCGCGAGGTGGTCCAGCTTGAAGAGGTTGGCCAGCTGGTCCGGGTCCGCCTCGCGGCTCTCCAGCTCGGAGATGAGCGACAGCTGGCGCTGGATGAGGCCCTGGCTGCGGCGCGAGAGGTTGGTGAACATCGCGTTGATGTTGCCGCGGAGGAGGGCCTGCTCGGCGGCGAGGCGGACGGCCTCGCTGTGCACCATGTCGAAGGCGTGGGCCACGTGGCCGATCTCGTCCGCGGAGTCGACGCCGACCGGTTCGACGGCGACGTCGACGTCGTGCGGGTCGGTCTCGGAGAGCGTCTTGACCAGCTCGGGCAGTCGCCGCTCGGCGACGTCCTCGGCCGCGGCCTGGAGCCGGGTCAGCGAGCGCACCATCGAGCGGGCGATCAGACCGGCGCCACCGAGGGCGACGAGCAGCACCAGCGCGACGGCGGCACCGATGATCAGGGCCTCGGTGTCGGCCTGGGACTGGAGCTCCTGGGCCTTTCCGTCGAGGTCCTCGATGAGCTTGGACTCGATCCGGCGCTCGGCGGCGATCTTGGCGGTGGACTGCTCGTACCAGTCCTTGTAGCTGACGACCTCGCTCTGGTGGATACCGCTCTGCTGCAGGATCGACCGGGCGTAGCGGTCGGCCGCGGCGACGACCGAGTTGTAGCTCAGCTGGCCGCGCAGGTTGTCCAGGTCGTGCGAGGTGTAGATGTTGTTGAAGCCGGTCAGCGCGTTGTCGTAGGACGACTTCAACCGGATGCCGAAGGACTCGTCGCTCAGGCTGAGGTCCGGGCCGCCCGGGTTGGCGAGCGCGGCGCTGATCAGCGCGCGCTGCTGCGAGGTGGAGTTCTTGGCGAGCGAGAACTGCTGCAGGGCACGGGTCGCGCGGACCAGCTCGCGGTTGTTGGACGCGAGCGCGATGTCCTGGGTGATCGACAGCAGGTCGCGGATGATCACGTCGTAGGCGGTGATCGTCGCCTGGATGTTCTGGTTGTTCTGGTACGGGTTGCCACGCGCGTCGGAGACCGAGTTCAGGTCCTTGCGGATCTGGAAGAGCAGGGCCTTTCCACCGGAGAGTTCGAGGTTCTCGAACTTGTCCGCGGACGCGGTGAAGGTGCGGCTGAGGTCGTCGGTGACCTTGCGGGAGGCGACGATGTCGTCGTCCAGCGGCGCGTTGGGCTTGTTGGTCATCGGCCCCGCGCTGACGTCCCGCTCGTTCTGCAGGGCGTTGGCGAGGTCGGTCGCCTTCTTGGCCAGGTCGGAGAGGTTGGCCATCTGGGCCAGCTGCTGCGAGGTCTCGAGCGAGGTCTGGATGCGCAGGCCACCGAGGACCAGCGCGACCATGACCGGGAGCGCGAGCAGGGCGATCAGCTTGCTGCGGATCCGCCAGTTGCGCATGGCGAGCCGGCTCATGCCCTTGGCCCGGCGGCGGGTCAGCGAGGACCGGAGCTTGCCCCGGGCCGACTTCCGCTCGGCACCCTCGTCCTCGGGTCGTCCGATCACGTCGGGCGTCGGTTCGGCCGGACCGCCGGGGGCCGCCGCCGGCTGGGGGGCTGCCACCGGCTCACGCGACTCAGGGTCACCCGCGCCGCCGCTACCCCTTTTGAAACGTCCCTGCACTGGCGTCGCAACCTCTGGACCGGGCGTCCCGCCGCGTCGCCGCAGCCTGGACGGTGTGGAGTTTCCATCCGCACCCCGGCCGGTCCGGGAGAGCGGGCACCGGGGTGGAGTACTCCCTACCCACGGTCCGTGGCATTCCAGCACAGCCGGGGAATCCCAACAAGGGCGAGCGGGGCACATCGGACGGCACTACCCACCGCGCGCGGAATCTCACGGTCTGTACGGCAACCGGACCTGAATACCGCCTTTTTCGGACACTCGTCAGATACATGCCAAGCAGCGGCGAGATCAACCTGATGCGCGGCGCTTCGGGTATGACCGATATATCCGATATGCCGGTAAAAACTGATGCAGCGACATGTCGGATATAGGCATTATGTTCCGTGATTTGTGACGAAAATCACAGATGAATGTGTAGCTTTGGTCACGGTGCCTGTGGAAAGAGATCCGTAACCTTGCGGTATCCGGAGCACGGCCCCGAATCAGCCTGCCCAGAATCCTCCCGAATCACTCAGGCCGGGGCCGATCGCGGTCGGTCGCCCGGCCACGACCTTGAGGTGCTGACGAGATGTCCCAGGCGAAGAAGGCCGCCGAGTCCACGCTGTCCGCCGACTCCACCGCGAACCCGCGCCGGACGACGCTGGCCTCGGTCGAGGACTTCGGCCAGATCCCCGGCGCCCGCCGGCCGGAGGCCGTGACCTACCCGACCGACCTGCCGACCTCCACCGCCAACCCGCGCCGCACCCGGCTGATGGTCGCTCCGGTGGTGAACGTCCCGCAGGACTGAAGCGTTCCGCATACACCCTGAAGGGCCCCGCCACCCCGGTGGCGGGGCCCTTCGCGTACCCGGGCGCCCGCGCCGGCGTCCGGACACCCGGGCCGGTGGAGGGGCCGGTCCGGGGCCCGCGCGATAGCCTGGGCGGCGATTGAGCGGGGCCGGGCCCGAAGCGGGACCGGCCTCCACCAGCGCCCGGGCGCGCCCCGGGCGGCCGACGACGCGAGGGGTGCCCGAGCCGTGCGCATTGCCAGGTTTTCCGTCCGGGAGGGGAGTCCTGCCGCCGGCAGCGTCTCCTTCGGTGTGGTCGAGGGGGACCCGGCGCGGCCCGAGTCGCTGGTGGTCCACGCGCTGGCGGGCCATCCGTTCGGCCAGCCCCGGCCGACCGGTGAGAGCTACCGCTTCCAGGACGTCCGGCTGCTGAGCCCGATCCTGCCCAACAAGATCGTCGCGGTCGGCCGCAACTACGCCGCGCACGCCGCCGAACTGGGCAACGCCGTCCCGGACGTCCCGCTCACCTTCTTCAAGCCCTCCACCTCGGTGATCGGCCCGACCGAGAACATCGCCTACCCGCCGTTCTCCTCGGACGTCCAGCACGAGGCCGAACTGGCCGTGGTGATCGGCCGGATGTGCCGCGAGGTGCCGCTGGAGCGGGTCCCCGAGGTGATCCTCGGCTACACCTGCGCCAACGACGTGACCGCCCGCGACGTCCAGCAGCGCGAGGGCCAGTGGGCCCGCGCCAAGGGCTTCGACACGGCCTGCCCGCTCGGCCCCTGGATCGAGACCGACCTCGACCCCTCCGACCTCGCCATCACCTGCACGGTGAACGGCGAGCTCCGGCAGACCGGCCGCACCTCCCTGATGGTCCGCTCGGTCGCCGAGCTGATCGTCCACATCTCCGAGGCCATGACGCTGCTGCCCGGCGATGTCGTCCTCACCGGCACCCCCGCCGGCGTGGGCCCGATCCAGGTCGGCGACGAGGTCGCGGTCACCGTCGAGGGCATCGGCACCCTCGCCAACAAGGTGGTGAAGCGGGGCTAGCGAGGAGCTGCCCGGCCGCGCCGGGACGCCGCTCCGACCGGCCGCCGGACACCGGCGGCGCCCCTGCGGGTCCGGCCTCCGGGCCGGGCCCGCGGCGCCCCCGGAGGTCACCGGACGGCCCCCTCCCCGCTGCCTGGGGTTATCGATTTTGGAGCCGGGGCGGACGTCGGGTAATGTTCTTTCTGCGCCGCCCGGGAGGGCAACGACGAGGGAGTCAAAGCCCCCGCCGGAGCCGAGCGGGAGGCGCAAGCCCGAGAGGATCCCCGACAGGGGTTCAACTCTGGTGGGGTATGGTGTAATTGGCAGCACGAGTGATTCTGGTTCATTTAGTCTAGGTTCGAGTCCTGGTACCCCAGCGCAGTACCTGCGGTCCACACCGCGACAAGTGAAGACAAGCCCCCGTTGTGTAGCGGCCTAGCACGCTGCCCTCTCACGGCAGTAGCGCCGGTTCGAATCCGGTCGGGGGTACTGGTCCCGCAAGGGATCGCCTGGAAAGCCCCCGTTGTGTAGCGGCCTAGCACGCTGCCCTCTCACGGCAGTAGCGCCGGTTCGAATCCGGTCGGGGGTACTGATTCCGCAAGGAATCGCCAGGATGCCCCCGTTGTGTAGCGGCCTAGCACGCTGCCCTCTCACGGCAGTAGCGCCGGTTCGAATCCGGTCGGGGGTACTGAAGCAGGAAGCCGATGGGGTTGCTCATCGGCTGATTGCTTTGTGTTGGGGTATGGTGTAATTGGCAGCACGAGTGATTCTGGTTCATTTAGTCTAGGTTCGAGTCCTGGTACCCCAGCCAGAAAAGAAAGGCCCCGGTCCCCGGGGCCTTTTTTGATTTCCCGGGCCGCCGGGAACCCACCGGGAATCCCTCGGGAGCCCCGTCCGAAGGGCCCCGCTCGACAGCGAGCGGGGCCCTTCGCGGTTCTTCGGCGGGGGAGTGGGGGAGTGAGTGCGGGGGAATTCGGGCGAGGCGTGGGGGCGGGCGGGGGACGGGCGGGTCAGCTGCGGCGCAGGGCCTCGGTGAGGCGGTTGGCGGCCTCGATGATGGCCTGGGCGTGCAGCCGCCCGGGGTGGCGGGTCAGGCGCTCGATCGGCCCGGAGACCGAGACGGCGGCCACGACGCGGTTGGAGGGGCCCCGGACCGGCGCGGAGACGGAGGCGACGCCCGGCTCCCGCTCGCCGATCGACTGGGCCCAGCCGCGCCGCCGGACCCCGCTCAGCGCGGTGGCGGTGAACCGGGCACCCTGCAGGCCCCGGTGCAGCCGCTCGGGCTCCTCCCAGGCCAGCAGGACCTGGGCGGCCGAGCCGGCCTTCATCGGCAGGGTGCTGCCGACCGGGACGGTGTCCCGCAGACCGGAGAGCCGCTCGGCGGCCGCGACGCAGATCCGCATCTCGCCCTGCCGGCGGTAGAGCTGTGCGCTCTCGCCGGTGACGTCGCGCAGGTGGGTCAGGACCGGGCCCGCGGTGGCGAGCAGCCGGTCCTCGCCCGCCGCGGCGGAGAGTTCGGACAGGCGCGGGCCGAGGATGAACCGGCCCTGCATGTCCCTGGTGACCAGACGGTGGTGTTCGAGTGCGACGGCGAGTCTGTGGGCCGTGGGGCGCGCCAGACCGGTGGCGGCGACCAGCCCCGCCAACGTGGCGGGGCCCGACTCCAGTGCGCTCAGCACCAGAGCGGCCTTGTCGAGCACGCCGACGCCGCTAGAGTTGTCCATGCGCTAAGACTGCAGTCTCATTCCGCGAGACGCAAGTTCAATCTTCTGCGAAAAGCGCCACTCTGGATGCAGCAGCCCGGGAGACATCCAGGATGCGACCCCGCCGAGGTGTCCGCATCGTGGACACCGATCCGGTGTGCAGGTCGCTCGTCGAGTGCCGCACCACCGGGCCGCGACAGCTTTGACCCCGACGACACGAGAAGGCCGGCAACGCGGCCGGCTGGAGGGATTCCGATGGGACGGACACTCGCAGAGAAGGTCTGGGACGACCACGTCGTGCGGCGCGCGGAGGGCGAGCCCGACCTGCTCTACATCGACCTGCACCTGCTCCACGAGGTGACCAGCCCGCAGGCCTTCGACGGCCTCCGGCTGGCCGGGCGCACGGTCCGACGCACCGATCTCACGATCGCCACCGAGGACCACAACACCCCGACCCTGGACATCGACAAGCCGATCGCAGACCCGGTCTCCAGGGTCCAGCTGGAGACCCTGCGCAAGAACGCGGCGGAGTTCGGCGTCCGGATCCACTCCCTCGGCGACATCGAGCAGGGCGTCGTGCACGTCGTCGGCCCCCAGCTGGGCCTCACCCAGCCCGGCACGACCGTGGTCTGCGGCGATTCCCACACCTCCACCCACGGCGCTTTCGGCGCGCTGGCGTTCGGCATCGGCACCAGCCAGGTCGAGCACGTGCTCGCCACCCAGACGCTGCCGCTGGCCCCGTTCCGGACCATGGCGATCACCGTCGAGGGCGAACTGCCCGAGGGCGTCACCGCCAAGGACCTCATCCTGGCGATCATCACCCGGATCGGCACCGGCGGCGGCCAGGGCTACGTCCTGGAGTACCGGGGTTCGGCGATCCGCGGCCTCTCCATGGAGGCCCGGATGACCATCTGCAACATGTCCATCGAGGCGGGTGCCCGGGCCGGCATGATCGCCCCGGACGAGACCACCTTCGCCTACCTCCAGGGCCGCCCGCACGCCCCGCAGGGCGAGGACTGGGACGCCGCCGTCGAGTACTGGCGGACCCTGGGCACCGACGAGGACGCGGTCTTCGACCACGAGATCTTCATCGACGCCGCCGAGCTGACCCCCTTCGTCACCTGGGGCACCAACCCCGGCCAGGGCGCCCCGCTCGGCGCCTCGGTGCCGGACCCGGCCTCCTTCGCCGACCCGCAGGAGCGGATCGCCGCCGAGAACGCCCTCGCCTACATGGGACTGGAGGCCGGCACCCCGCTGCGCGAGGTCGCGGTCGACGCGGTCTTCGTCGGCTCCTGCACCAACGGCCGGATCGAGGACCTGCGCGCCGCCGCCGACCTGCTGCGCGGCCGCCGGATCGCCGACGGCGTGCGGATGCTGGTCGTCCCGGGCTCCGTCCGGGTCGCCCTCCAGGCCGTCGAGGAGGGCCTGGACAAGGTGTTCACCGCGGCCGGCGCCGAATGGCGGCACGCGGGCTGCTCGATGTGCCTGGGGATGAACCCGGACCAGCTCGCCCCCGGCGAGCGCTGCGCCTCGACCTCGAACCGCAACTTCGAGGGCCGCCAGGGCAAGGGCGGCCGCACCCACCTGGTCTCGCCCCAGGTCGCCGCCGCGACCGCCGTCCTGGGCCGCCTGGCGGCCCCCGCCGATCTGGTGGCCGCCGCCGCCGTGGAGGTCTGAGCAGCATGGAGAAGTTCACCACCCACACCGGGCGGGCCGTGCCGCTGCGCCGCAGCAACGTCGACACGGACCAGATCATCCCCGCCCATTGGCTGAAGAAGGTCACCCGTTCCGGTTTCGAGGGCGGACTGTTCGAGGCCTGGCGCCGGGACGAGTGGTTCATCCTCAACCGGCCCGAGCGGCAGGGCGCGACCGTCCTGGTGGCCGGCCCCGAGTTCGGTACCGGCTCCTCCCGCGAGCACGCCGTCTGGGCCCTGCAGAACTACGGCTTCCACGCCGTGATCTCCTCGCGTTTCGCCGACATCTTCCGCGGCAACTCGCTGAAGAACGGCCTGCTCACCGTGGTCCTCCCGCAGGAGACCGTGGAGCGGCTCTGGGAGCTGACCGAGGCGGACCCGACCGCCCCCGTCACCGTCGACCTGGAGGCCCGCGAGGTGCGGGCCGAGGGCATCACCGAGCCGTTCGAACTGGACGACAACCTCCGTTGGCGGTTGCTCAACGGCCTGGACGACATCAGCATCACGCTGCGGAACGAGGCCGACATCGCGGCCTTCGAGGAGAGCCGTCCCGCGTTCAAGCCGCGCACCCTCCCGGCGGCCTGACCGCCCGTTCTGAACAAGCATTCTGACGATCCGCCGGATGGCCCGCCTCCCCCCTCGGGGGGGCGGGCCATCCGCCGTTCCGGGGCGGAAGTTGTGCCCGTCCGCGGGGCCCGGATTGATGATTCGGTTTAGCGGCGGAGGGCCCCGCGCATGCACAACTGCGCGTAGATGGCACAATCAGTGCATGCACCGGCACCATGAACCTCCGTACGCGGGTGGCGAACCCGCGTCACCGGAGTCCATGGGCCGGGGATCCGAACGCCGAATTGACGATCGGCCGGACGCTGCCACCTCAGCTGCTGAGGGGCCGGACGACCCGGAAGTCGCAGCGCTCTTCGCGCTTGTGGCCGAGCGGTTGAAGCAAGCTCACGACCGCGTGCATGCGCTGAACGTGTCTGCCGATGCAAAGACCGCTCTCACCCGTCAACTGCTCATCGTCACCGAGACCGCCAAGCGCGATCTTCCGGGGGCGGCGCGGCGGTTGAGTCGCTTTGTGCAGGACCTCGACGAGGGGCGCCCGCCCGTCGTCTGAGGTCGCCGACGCGCAAATCCATTGCGACACTAGGGTGATTCGCGCGTTTGGTAATTGAAAGTCCGCAGATACATACCTAACGTGCGAAATGAACGGATGGAATCATCCGGCGCCCGTTTCTGAAGGGGAAGACGTGAACAAGGCTCAGCTTGTCGAAGCGGTGGCCGAGCAGCTGGGCGGTCGCAAGGCTGCCGCAGAGGCCGTCGACGCAGTGCTCGACACCATGGTGCGCGCCGTCGTGGCCGGCGACCGTGTTTCGGTCACCGGTTTCGGCACCTTTGAGAAGGTGGAGCGCTCCGCGCGCTTCGCCCGCAACCCGCAGACCGGCGAGAAGGTCAAGGTCAAGAAGACCTCGGTGCCGCGCTTCCGCCCGGGCCAGGGCTTCAAGGACCTGGTCAGCGGCGCCAAGAAGCTGCCGAAGGAAGGCCCCTCGGTGAAGAAGGCGCCCAAGGGCTCCCTCACCCCGGGCAAGAGCGGTGTCGCCGCCACTCCGGCCGCCAAGCGTGCCGCCACCAAGCGCGCCGCCACGGCCGCTGCCGCCGCCGCTGCCGCCACCCCGGCGAAGAAGGCCGCTGCCAAGAAGACGGCCACCAAGGCGACCGCCACCAAGGCGACCGCGACCAAGGCCGCCGCCACCAAGACGGCCGCCACCAAGAAGACGGCCGCCGTCAAGAAGGCGACCACCACCGCCGCCGCGAAGAAGACCACCGCGACCGCGACCAAGAAGACGGCTGCGACCGCCACCAAGAAGACGGCCGCCGCCGCCAAGAAGGCGACCACCACGGCCGCCGCCAAGAAGACCACCGCCACGGCCAAGAAGACGGCGCCGGCGAAGAAGACCACCACCCGCAAGACCACCGCGCGCAAGACCACCGCCAAGTAGTCGGTGCGCGTCGTCGTCGGACGGCCTTCGCGAGCCGTGGCGCCGCCCTCCTCCGGGAATTCCCGGCGGGGTGGTGCCACGGCTTATCGCTTTTCCGGGATTTCCCCCCGCGGCCCGGGCTCCCGGTGGATCCGCGGCTCCTGAGGGAGCCGCCGCCCCGGTCAGTCCGAGGCCGGGTCCGGGAAGGTCTGCAGCGTCAGGAAGACCACCCGACGGGCGTCACCCGCGCCCTCGGTGCGGATCCGCACCCGCTGGCCCGGACGCAGCAGGCGCAGCCCGCCGGCGTCGAAGGCGGCCGTGTCGAACGGCACCGGGGTCCCGTCGTCGAGCAGCACGGAGCCGGCCCGGGTGGCGGGGTCGTAGGTGAACGCGGTGGCCTGCATGCCAGCAGCATAGCGAGGGGCACCGACAACCCCTGGCGAGCTCCGAAGGGAGCCCTAGCCGGGCAATGCCGCGCCGGACTGCCGCCGCTGCCGCGGCAGGTATCCGAGCAGGGTGGCCAGGGCGAGGGTGTGCGGACCGACGCCGAGCGCCAGCGCCTCGGCCAGGTCCTCGCCGGTGTCGACGTCCCTGCGGACCGACTCCACGCCGGACAGCCGGAGTTCGCGGGCGCCGCCGGCCGCGTGCCGGGCGCGCGAGCCGTCCCCGAACGCGGGGTCGAGCGGACTGCCCGGGGCGCAGGCCAGCAGGGTCGTGCCCAGTCCGGGCGCGTCCGGCAGGAAGGCCCGGCCGGTCGCCGGGACGGCGGCCAGCACCCGGCCCAGCTCGGCCGGTCGCAGGGCCGGCAGGTCCGCCGAGAGGGCGGCCAGCGGCGCGTGGGGCGCGAGGGCCAGCGCGGCCGCCGCGCCGTGCGCCAGGGCCTCGTTGAGGCCCTCGCCGGGTTCGTCGTCGACCACCAGGGCGCCGAGCGCGGCCAGCCGCGCCCCGGCCCCGGCGTCCCGGGTGACCACCAGCACCCGGCCGGTCCCCGGGGCGGCCAGCGCGGCCGCGACGGTGTCCAGGGCGAACGAGAGTGCGAGGTCGGGGCGGTGCGGGCCGGCGAACGGGGCCAGCCGGGACTTGGCCCCGGCGAGCCGCTTGAGCGGCACTACCAGCGACCAGTCGGCGGCGGGTGCGGCGGGCGCGACGGGCCTGCCGGGGCGTACGGTGTCCTGGGTCATCGGCGTCATTCTGTCGCCGGTCCCGGAGCCTCGCCAGGCCGTCCGAGCTGTGCGGACGTGCGTTTGATCACGCCCGCCGGACGTCCGGGCGGGGTTGCTCGACAGCCGGCGAGCGGTCGGGCGACACTGTTCCGCGCCCGTGCCCCCGAGAGGGCGGCGGAAGCGAGATCGACCGCGGCACCCCACGTGCCGCACGAATGAGGAGGACCTGGGGTGGCCCGCCGCTCGTACGCCAGCTTCGGCAACGCCGACTACGGCTTCTGGTACCGCTTTGCGGCCGTGCTGGTGAAGCCGGTGACCACCGCGCTGGTCAAGCCGGACTGGCGCGGCTGGGAGCACCTGCCGAAGCGGGACGGTTTCATCGTCGCGGTCAACCACAACTCGATCATCGACCCGCTCGTGTACGCGCACTGGCAGTACAACAGCGGGCGGCCGCCCCGGATCCTCGGCAAGTCCTCGCTGTTCTCGGTCCCGTTCATCGGGTTCATGCTCCGCAAGACCGGCCAGATCCCGGTGTTCCGCGAGTCGACCGACGCGGCGCAGGCCTTCCGGTCCGCCATCGACGCGGTCAACAGCGGCCAGTGCGTGCAGTTCTACCCGGAGGGAACGCTGACCCGGGATCCGGACCTGTGGCCGATGACCGGCAAGAGCGGGGTCGCCCGGGTGGCGCTGATGACCGGCGCGCCGGTCGTCCCGGTGGCCCACTGGGGCGCGCACGAGATCATCCCGCCGTACGGCCGGGGCGGGGCGGGGCGGAGCAGGTTCAACCTGTTCCCGCGCCACCGGGTGGTCGTGGCGGCCGGACCGGCCGTCGACCTGAGCAAGTACCAGGGCCAGGAGCTGACCGCCCAGGTCCTCAGGGACGCCACCGAGGACATCATGACGGCGATCACCGCCGTGCTGGCCGACGTCCGGGGCGAGGAACCGCCCGCGGAGCGGTACGACATGCGGGAAGCGGCCCGGCTGCGGGCCGCCGCCGCGGCCCGCCGCGAGGGCGGCCGCGGCACCGACGAGGCAGGGGAGGAAGCCAAGTGACCCGCTGCGCCGTGTTCGGCACCGGTTCCTGGGGCACCGCGTTCGCGATGATCCTCGCGGACGCCGGGTGCGAGGTGACCCTCTGGGGCCGCCGCCAGGAGTTGGCGGACGCCGTCAACGCCACCCACACCAACCCGGACTACCTGCCCGGGGTCCGGCTGCCGGACACCGTCCGGGCCACCACCGACCCCGCCGAGGCGCTGGCCGGCGCGGACTTCGCGGTGCTGGTGGTGCCCTCGCAGACGCTGCGCGAGAACCTCGCCGCCTGGGCGCCGCTGCTGGAGCCGCAGACCGTCCTGGTCAGCCTGATGAAGGGCATCGAGCTCGGCACCGCCAAGCGGATGAGCGAGGTCATCGGCGAGGTCGCCGGGGTCGGCCCGGAGCGGATCGCCGTGGTCAGCGGCCCCAACCTGGCCCGGGAGATCGCCAACCGGCAGCCCGCCGCGAGCGTCGTCGCCTGCACCGACGAGGCGGTCGCCAAGCGGCTCCAGGCGGCCTGCCACACGCCGTACTTCCGGCCGTACACCAACACCGACGTGATCGGCTGCGAGCTGGGCGGCGCGGTGAAGAACGTGATCGGCCTGGCGGTCGGCATGGCCAACGGCATGGGGCTCGGCGACAACACCAAGGCGACCCTGATCACCCGCGGGCTGGCCGAGACCACCCGGCTGGGGCTGGCGCTCGGCGCGGACGCGCACACCTTCGCCGGGCTCGCCGGCATGGGCGACCTGGTGGCGACCTGCTCCTCGCCGCTCTCCCGCAACAACACCTTCGGCACCAACCTGGGCCGGGGCATGTCGCTCGCGGAGACCATCGCGGCCACCCGGCAGACCGCGGAGGGCGTCAAGTCCTGCGAGTCGGTGCTCGACCTGGCCCGGCGCAGCGGCGTCGACATGCCGATCGTCGAGGCGGTGGTGGACGTCGTGCACAACGGGCGGCCCACCCAGGAGGCGCTGCGGGCGCTGATGTCCCGCTCGGCCAAGCCCGAACGGCGCTGACGGTCCGGTGCCCGGCCGGGCACCGGACCGGGCCCGGTCGGGTCGGTCACTGTCCCGAAACCCGCCTCGGGGTACCCTCTGTCGCGATATGAGCATCGAACAGACCTCCCAGAACCCGTCCGCGAAGCCGCGGGTCGCCGTCGTGTTCGGCGGCCGCAGCTCCGAGCACGCCATCTCGGTCTCCACCGCGGGCAGCGTGCTGAGGGCGATCGACCGCGACAAGTACGAGGTGCTGCCGATCGGCATCACCCACGAGGGCCGCTGGGCGCTGGCCAGCGACGAGCCGGCCCGGATGGCGATCACCGACGGCCGGCTGCCGGACGTCGAGCACGTCGCCGAGTCCACCGAGGGCCGGGTCGCGCTGCCGGTCGACCCAGGCACTCGCGAGGTGGTCTGGAGCGAGCCCGGTGCCGCCCCCAAGGCGCTCGGCGAGGTGGACGTGGTCTTCCCGCTGCTGCACGGCCCGTGGGGCGAGGACGGCACGCTGCAGGGCCTGCTGGAGCTCTCCGGCGTGCCGTACGTCGGCAACGGCGTGCTGGCCAGCGCGGCGGGCATGGACAAGGAGTTCACCAAGCGCCTGCTGGCCTCGCACGGCCTCGGCGTCGGGCGGTACACCGTCGTCCGGCCGCGCGAGTGGGAGACCGAGGAGGGCCGGGCCGCGGTCCGCGAGCGCGTCGCGGGCCTCGGCCTGCCGCTGTTCGTGAAGCCCTGCCGGGCCGGCTCCAGCATCGGCATCAGCAAGGTCAAGGACCTCTCCGACCTCGACGCCGCGATCGAGGAGGCGCGCCGCCACGACCCCAAGCTGATCATCGAGGCGGGTGTCTCCGGCCGCGAGCTGGAGTGCGCGGTGCTGGAGTTCGAGGACGGCCCGCGGGCGAGCGTCCCGGCCGAGGTCCTGGTCGGCGGCGGCTACGAGTTCTACGACTTCGAGGCCAAGTACATCGACTCCTCCGAGGTCCGGATCCCGGCCGAGCTCACCGAGGGGGAGACCGCCGCGATCCGCCGCCAGGCGATCGAGGCCTTCGAGGCGCTCGGCTGCGAGGGCCTGGCCCGGGTGGACTTCTTCCTGCTGGACGACGGCAGCTGGATGGTCAACGAGGTCAACACCATGCCCGGCTTCACCCCGATCTCGGCCTACCCCAAGATGTGGGAGGCCAGCGGGATGTCGTACCCGGAGCTGGTGGACCGGCTGCTGCAGGCGGCGCTGCGCCGCTCGACCGGCCTGCGGTAACCGCGCCGACGCGTGACGGGGCGGTCCCGGGGTTCCGGGGCCGCCCTCCTGCGTGCCGGTCGGGTCCGCTCCGGTCCCGTTCGGTCAGGGGATGGTGGCGGCGACCACGGGGGAGAGCGCGGCGACCACGTCCATCGGGTTGGCGAACGAGCCCTTGGGCACGGTGAGCTCCACGTACGCCTTGCGCATCGTGACGGTGTAGCGGTAGCCGCCGTCCCCCAACTCCTGCGGCCACCAGGTCACGTCGTCGATCATCGGCGAGACGTCCAGGGCGGCCGGGCCGTTCAGGGCCTCCGGCCGGTCAACGCCGCAACGCAGCACCACCCTCGGCGAGCTGGCCCAGGCGGCCACGAACGGCGAGGCGGGGGTCGGGTCCTTGCGGGGGTGGCCGTACAGCTCCTGGGGGAGCGCGTCGGCGAGGGCCCGGCAGTAGCCGGCGGCCTTGGGGGCCGGGGCCGGCGTCTCGATCTTCTCTGGCGTGCTCCAGCTGCCGACCAGCACCACGACGGTGCAGGTGAGCGCGGTCGGCACCGCCAGCCACCGAACGGGGGCCGGCAGTGCCGCCAGGAAGCGGGGGGCGCGGAGTTCTCGGGTCACCCGCCGATGGTATGCGGGTCCTACAGGTGGACGACGGGACAGGTCAGGGTGCGGGTGATGCCCTCGACCTGCTGGACCTTGGCGACGACCAGACGGCCGAGGTCGTCCACGGTGTCGGCCTCGGCCCGGACGATCACGTCGTACGGTCCGGTGACGTCCTCGGCCTGCAGGACGCCGGGGATCTTGGCGATGGACTCGGCGACGGCGCTGGCCTTGCCGACCTCGGTCTGAATCAGGATGTAGGCCTGTACCACGGGGACCTCCGGGCGGCTGGGTACGGGGATCGCGGCCGTGCGGACCCGGTCGGGTGTCGGGTGGCGAACGGGTTCACGGCAGACTGATCACCACGCTACCCCCCGGTGGGCCGGGGAGGGGAGACCTCTGCGCCGTCGGAGGGCGTACGCTGCGCGCGAGGGCGGCGTGGCCGCAGGACGTAGGCGCCCGGGGCCGGGCGCGACCGGGAGGACGGCAGATGCAGGGGACCGTGGGCGAGCTCGGCGAGTTCGGACTCATCAGGGAGCTGACCGCCCGGGTGCCGCTCACCGACGCGGTCGACCTCGGCCCGGGCGACGACGCCGCCGTGGTGAAGGCCCCGGACGGCCGGGTGGTGGCGACCACCGATGTGCTCATCGAGAACCGGCACTTCCGCCGGGACTGGTCCACCGCGTACGACGTGGGCCGCAAGGCGGCCGCGCAGAACCTCGCCGACGTGGCCGCGATGGGCGCCGTGCCGACCGCGATCCTGCTCGGCCTGGTCGCGCCGGCGGACCTGCCGACCACCTGGGCCACCGAGCTGATGGACGGGCTGCGCGACGAGTGCCAGGTGGCCGGCGCGACGGTGGTCGGCGGTGACGTGGTGCGCGGGGACACCATCACGCTGGCCATCACGGCGCTCGGGGACCTTCAGGGGCGCGCGCCGGTGACGCGCGCCGGTGCCCAGGTGGGCGACGTGGTCGCGGTCACCGGCTGGCTCGGCTGGTCGGCGGCGGGCCTGACGGTGCTGCAGCGCGGCTTCCGCTCGCCGCGGGCCTTCGTCGAGGCCCACCGCCGTCCCGAACCGCCGTACCACGCGGGGCCGTCCGGCGCGGAGCTCGGCGCCACCGCGATGATCGACGTGAGCGACGGGCTGGTGGCCGACCTCGGGCATGTGGCGCTGGCGAGCGGGGTGGACATCGACCTGAGGGCGGCCGACTTCGACGTGCCCGCGCAGATGGCGGACATCGGCCAGGCGGTCGGGGTCGACCCGCTGGTGTGGGTGCTGTCCGGGGGGGAGGACCACGCGATCGTGGCGACCTTCCCGCGCGGGGTCCAACTGCCCGCCCGCTGGCGGGTGGTGGGCGAGGTCGTCGGCCGCTCGCGGGCGGCCAGGGGCGGCCGGGTGACGGTGGACGGCGAGCCCTGGGACCGGGTCGGCGGCTGGGACCACTTCTCGGAGTGACCGGCCCGGGGCCGGGAGAGGCAATGGGGAGTCCGGGGGGCAGGTCCGCAGGGCGCACGACGGGGGCGCGCGACGCTCCCGGGCGCTGGCGCGAACCGGCCCCCGGCGGGGTGTGTGCGTAGGCTTGGCCCACAGCCCGGCCACCCGTCCTCGACATGAGTGGTCTGGACCACTGTGGTCTGAACCACTTGGAGCGGGAGAGCCACCGGCATGCGCATCGGAGTCCTGACCAGCGGCGGCGACTGCCCCGGCCTGAACGCGGTGATCCGCTCCGTGGTGCACCGCGGCACCGATGTGCACGGCGACGAGATCGTCGGCATCGAGGACGGCTTCCTCGGGCTGATCGAGGGCCGCACCCGGCCGGTCTCGCACGACGACGTCACCGGTCTGCTCACCCTCGGCGGCACCGTCCTCGGCTCGGCCCGGGTGCAGCGCGAGCGGATCGCCTGGGCGGTGGAGAACGCCAAGACCCTCGCCCGGGACATCGGCATCGACGCGCTGATCGCGATCGGCGGCGAGGGAACCCTCACCGCCGCCCGGCAGTTCAGCGAGGCCGGACTGCCGGTGGTCGGCGTCCCGAAGACCATCGACAACGACATCGACGCCACCGACGTCACCTTCGGCTTCGACACCGCCGTGCACGTGGCGACCGAGGCGATCGACCGGCTCAAGACCACCGCCGAGTCGCACCAGCGGGTGATGGTCGTCGAGCTGATGGGACGCCACACCGGCTGGATCACCCTCACCGCCGGCATGGCGGGCGGTGCGCACGGAATCCTGATCCCCGAGAAGCCGTTCGACATCGAGGGCGTGGCCCGGATGGTCGAGGACCGCTTCTCCCGGGGCAAGAAGTTCGCCATCATCGCGGTCGCCGAGGGCGCCTCCCCGATGCCCGGCACCATGCGCTTCGACCACGGCGAACTCGACCGGTTCGGGCACCGCACCTTCGGCGGGATCGGCAACCGCCTCGCCAACGAACTGGAGAACCTGCTCGGCAAGGAGGCCCGCCCGGTCATCCTCGGCCACGTCCAGCGCGGCGGCACCCCGACCGCCCGCGACCGCGTCCTCGCCACCCGCTTCGGCTGGCACGCCGTGGAGGCCGTCCACCAGGGCGCGTTCGGCCACTTCACCGCGCTGCGCCGGGGCGACATCCGGCTGGTGCCGATCGCCGACGCGGTGACCCGGCTCAAGACCGTCCCCGAGGAGCGCTGGGCGGAGTCGGAGGCCGTGCTCTGACCACGTAGGTTGGGGCCATGTCCTCCACCGCACCCCCTCGTGTGCTCACCGTCGCCGGCTCCGACTCCGGCGGCGGCGCCGGCATCCAGGCCGACCTCAAGGCGATGCTCGCCCTCGGCGTCCACGGCATGAGCGTCCTCACCGCCGTCACCGCGCAGAACTCGCTCGGCGTCCAGGGCTACTGGGAGCTTCCGGCCGAGGCCGTCCGGGCCCAGTTCCGCAGTGTGGTCGACGACATCGGCGTCCAGGCCGTGAAGACCGGCATGCTCGCCTCGATCGAGCTGGTCGAGACCGTCTCCGAACTGCTGACCGGGGTCGGCGCCCCGGTCGTGGTGGACCCGGTGGGCGTCTCCAAGCACGGCGACGCGCTGCTCGCCGCCGAGGCCGTCGCCACCGTCCGGGAGCGGCTGCTGCCGGTCGCCACCCTCGCCACACCCAACCTGCACGAGGTGACGCAGCTCACCGGCCGGACGGTCGAGGGCGAGGGCGACATGCTGGACGCCGCCAAGGCGCTGCTCGACCTCGGGCCCCGCTGGGTGCTGGTCAAGGGCGGGCACCTGGCCGGCGAGGCGGCCGACCTGCTGTACGGGGGCGCCGGGGAGGAGTACTGGTACCGGGCGCCGCGCTACGACAACCGGCACACCCACGGCACCGGCTGCACCCTGGCCAGCGCGATCGCCGCGGGCCTCGCCAAGGGCGAGGAGCTGCCGGCGGCGGTGGCCTCGGCCAAGGAGTACATCACCGGCGCGATCGCCGGCGGCTTCGCGCTCGGCGCCGGCATCGGCCCGGTGGACCACGCCTGGCGCTGGCGCTAGCTCCCGCCCCCGGACATGCCTGTGGGCGGGCCCGAGGGCCCGCCCACATCAGGACGGCTGGATACCGGAACAACAGAAAGCCGGTTCACCCGGGGATGAACCGACTCACTGGAGGACCGGCATACCGGTCTGCGCGTCAGCGCGAGACCTTACCGGCCTTGATGCACGAGGTGCAGACATTGAGCCGCTTCGGCGTCCGCCCAACCACAGCGCGCACCGTCTGGATGTTGGGGTTCCAGCGACGGGGGGTACGGCGGTGCGAGTGGGAGATGCTGTTGCCGAAGCCCGGCCCCTTGCCGCAGACGTCGCAGTTGGCAGCCACAGGAGTCACTCCAAGACTTCAGAATCATTTACGTGAGACAACCCCGCCGGACCAGCGGAGCACTCACGTGAACCGAACCGGACCAAGGGGAGAGCCTGGACCTGTTCCAGGCAACCGGAAGAGCATACAACGCTTGCTTCCGTTCGACGAAACTACCATGACCAGGGGGGTGATCGCTCCGGCCGCCGTGTCCGCCGCCGCCGTCCGGGCCCCGATAACCTGCCCGTACCACCCCTCGCCGTTCACTCTCAGGCCATCACGGCGTCCCACTCCGGAGGAGACCTGGTGCTGCACACGCTCGACGCCCCGGCCGTGCGCAGCTGGTGCCAACTGGCGCTGCGGGCGCTCGGCCAGGCCCGCGAGGAGATCGACGCGCTCAACGTCTACCCCGTCCCGGACGGCGACACCGGCACCAATCTGTACCTGACCGTGGAGTCGGCCGCCGCGGCCGTCGAGAGCCGCTTCGCCGACCCTGGCCCCGGTCCGGCGCCCGGCCTGGCCGAGACCGTCCGGGCGATGGCCCGGGGCGCGCTCGTCGGTGCCCGGGGCAACTCCGGGGTGATCCTCGCCCAGTGGCTGCGCGGCGCCGCCGAGACCCTCGCCGGTGGCGGCGGCGCCGACCGGCTGCGGACCGCCCTCCAGCGGGCCGCCGACTCCGCCTACCAGGCGGTCGCCGAACCGGTCGAGGGCACCCTGCTGACCGTCGCCCGGGTAGCCGCCGGGGAGGCCGCCCGGGCCGGCGACGGCCTCGGCCAGGTCGCCGAGGCCGCCCACCGGGCTGCCAGGGAGGCCCTGCGGCACACCCCCGAGCAGCTCCCCGTCCTGGCCGAGAACGGCGTGGTGGACGCCGGCGGCCGGGGCCTGGTCGCCGTCCTCGGGGCGCTCGCCGACGCGGTCGCCGGCCACCAGCCGATGGGTCCGGTCGCGCTGCGCGACGACCTCCGGCCGGTGGAGAGCTGCCGGCGCCATCTGCGCCCGCCCGGGCCGGGCCACCCCGCCTTCGAGGTGATCTACCTGCTGGACGCGCCCGACGAGGCGCTGCCCGCGCTGCGCGAACGGCTCGCCGGGCTCGGGGACTCGCTGGTGGTCGGCGGCGGCGACGGCCTGTGGAACGTCCACGTCCACGTCGACGACGCCGGCGCGGCCGTCGAGGCCGGGGTCGGGGCCGGGCGCCCGCACCAGATCCGGATCACCCATTTCGCCGAGGCCGCCGCCCGCTCCGGCACCGCCGCCGGCCGGGGCGAGCCCGAGTGGCGGGCCCGCGCGGTGCTCTCGGTGGTCTCCGGCGCGGGCCTCGCCGAACTCTGCGAACAGGCCGGCGCGGTCGTGCTGCACGCCGAGCCCGGCCGCCCGCCGGCCAGTGCCGAGCTCACCGCCGCCGTACGCCGCGCCGCCGCCCGCGAGGTGGTGCTGCTGCTCAACGACCCCGAGCTGCGGGCCGCCGCCGGGGCCGCCGCCGACCAGCTGCGCGAGGAGGGGGTGCGGATCGCGGTGCTGCCCACCCGCTCGCCGGTCCAGGGGCTGGCCGCGCTCGCCGTGCACGAGGCCGGCCGGCGCTTCGACGAGGACGTGGTCGCGATGACCTCGGCGGCCGGTGCCACCCGGTACGCCGAACTGGCCGTCGCCGAGGGCGAGTCCTGGACCATGGCCGGGGTCTGCCAGGCCGGTGACGTGCTGGGGCTGATCGACGGGGACGTCGCGGTGATCGGCGCCGGGCTGGCCGAGGTCGGCGCGAGCGTGCTGGACCGGATGCTCGGCGGCGGGGGCGAGCTGGTCACCCTGATCCTCGGCGAGGGCGCCCCCGAGGGCCTCGCCGAGCAGCTGGCCGCCCAGGCCCGGCACAGCCGCCCGGAGGTGGACGCGGTGGTCTTCCACGGCGGCCAGGAGTCGGCGCCGCTGCTCATCGGAGTCGAGTGAACACCCGGACCGGTCGAGCGATCGGTCGGGCGATCGGTCGGGCGATCGGTCGGGCGACCGGGCGGTGTGCGGGCCGCACTGTCGGTCCGGTGGTGTAGACAGGGGCCTGATGGGCGCTCTCGATGAACCACTGACCAAGCTCGTCGGCGACCGGACCGCCAAGGTGCTCGCCGACAGTCTCAAGCTGCGCACGGTCGGGGACCTGCTGCACCACTATCCGCGCCGCTACGTCGAGCGGGGCCAGCTCACCAGTCTGGACGAGCTGGAGGTGGACGAGCACGTCACCGTGCTGGCCCGGATCGACAAGGTCACCCTGATCCCGTTCCGCGGCCGCAAGGGCGACCGGCTGGAGGTGGTGGTCACCGACGGCCGCAGCCGGCTCACGCTGGTCTTCTTCAACCAGGGCTGGCGGCAGAAGGAGCTGCGACCGGGCACCCAGGGCCTGTTCGCGGGCAAGGTCGGGGTGTTCAACCGGGCCCGCCAGCTGGCCTCCCCGGACTACCAGCTGCTCGACGACACGGACGGCGACGGCGCTGCCGCCAAGTTCGCCGGCCGAATGATCCCGGTCTACCCGGCCAGCGCCCAGATGCCCAGCTGGAAGCTCGCGCTCTGCGTGGAGACGGCGCTCACCAAGCACGTGTCCGACGTCGGCGAGCCGCTGCCCGCCGAACTCCGCGACCGGCACGGCCTGATCGCGCTGCCCGAGGCGCTCGAACTGATCCACCGCCCGCTGAGTCAGGCCGACCGCGAGCGCGCCCAGGACCGGCTCCGCTGGGACGAGGCCTTCGTCCTCCAGGTCGCCCTCGCCCGGCGCCGGGCCGCCGACTCCGCCCTGCCCGCCAAGCCGCGGGTGCCCCGCCCCGACGGCCTGCTGGACGCCTTCGACGCCCGGCTG
The DNA here is from genome assembly GCF_036010405.1 of Kitasatospora purpeofusca. Lineage (NCBI taxonomy): Bacteria > Bacillati > Actinomycetota > Actinomycetes > Kitasatosporales > Streptomycetaceae > Kitasatospora > Kitasatospora purpeofusca. The sequence continues at coordinate 6,283,549 of NZ_CP108561.1, forward strand.
CCGTTCACCCTCACCGAGGGCCAGCAGAAGGTCTCCGCCGAGATCGCCGCCGACCTGGCGACCGACCACCCCATGCACCGGCTGCTCCAGGGCGAGGTCGGCTCCGGGAAGACCCTCGTGGCGCTGCGGGCCATGCTGGCCGTGGTCGACGCGGGCGGGCAGGCGGTGCTGCTCGCGCCCACCGAGGTGCTGGCCCAGCAGCACCACCGGTCGATCGTCGAGATGATGGGCGACCTCGCCGAGGGCGGCCTGCTCGGCGGCTCCGACCTGGGCACCCGGGTGGCGCTGCTCACCGGGTCGATGGGCGTGCCGGCCCGGCGGCAGGCACTGCTCGACATGGCCTGCGGGGACGCCGGGATCGCGATCGGCACCCACGCCCTGATCGAGGACAAGGTGCAGTTCCAGGACCTCGGCCTGGTCGTGGTCGACGAGCAGCACCGGTTCGGCGTCGAGCAGCGGGACGCGCTGCGGGCCAAGGGCGAGCAGCCGCCGCACCTGCTGGTGATGACGGCCACCCCGATCCCGCGCACGGTCGCGATGACCGTCTTCGGGGACCTGGAGACCTCGGTCCTGGACCAGCTGCCGGCCGGGCGCTCGCCCATCTCCACCCATGTGGTGCCGGCCGTGGAGAAGCCCAACTTCCTGACCCGGGCCTGGGAGCGGGTCCGCGAGGAGGTGGCCAAGGGCCACCAGGCGTACGTGGTCTGCCCCCGGATCGGCGACGAGGAGCCGGAGCCGGCGAAGGGCGCGAAGCGCAAGCGCCGTCCGGCGGAGGACTCGGAGGAGCTGCTCGACGACGCGCCGGACGAGGGCGCGGCGGCCGACGGCGATCGGCGGCCCCCGCTGTCCGTGGTGGAGACCACCGCGAAGCTGGTGGCGGGCCCGCTGGCCGGGCTGCGGGTGGAGATCCTGCACGGCCGGCTGGCACCGGAGGTCAAGGACGAGGTGATGCGCCGGTTCGCGGCCGGCGAGGTGGACGTCCTGGTCGCCACCACGGTGATCGAGGTCGGGGTGAACGTGCCGAACTCCACCGCGATGGTGATCATGGACGCGGACCGGTTCGGCGTCTCCCAGCTGCACCAGCTGCGCGGCCGGGTCGGGCGGGGCTCCGCCCCCGGGCTCTGCCTGCTGGTCACCGACATGCCGGCGGCCAGTCCGGCCCGGGCCCGGCTGGACGCGGTGGCGGAGACCCTGGACGGCTTCCGGCTGTCCCGGATCGACCTCGAACAGCGCCGTGAGGGCGATGTGCTGGGCCAGGCGCAGTCCGGGGTGAAGTCCTCGCTCAAGGTGCTCTCGGTGCTGGAGGACGAGGAGGTCATCGTGACCGCCCGGGCCGAGGCCACCCGGCTGGTCGCCGAGGACCCGGACCTCACCGCCCATCCGGACCTGCGCACGGCCCTGGCCAGCCTGCTGGACGAGGACCGCGCGGCCTACATGGAGAAGGGCTGACCGGTCCGGGGAGGGCCGCCCGGACCCGCCCGCCGGACCCGCCCGCCGAACCCGCCCGCCGGACCCACCCGCCGGACCCACCCGCCGGACCCGCCCGCCGGGCCCTCGGCCGGGCCCGATTGTCAGACCCCCGGGAGAGAATGAAGGTGTTCGGGACGCACCCCCAAGGTGCGTTCCCGGCACGACACTTGGGGGTTTAGCCAATGGCATTCCGTCATCTCAACGAGCTCCCGCTGGGCGACAAGGTCTTCCGGATCGAACTCGCCAGCGACGACGACCGCGAGGTCACCCTCACCCTGGCCGGCTGGCGCGAGGGGGCCGCCGCCACCCCGCTCGCCTCCGGCAAGCTGCGGCTCCCGGTCGAGGACGTCGCCTCGCTGCGGATCGCCCTCAACCGCGCCCTCCGGGCCCTGGCCATCGTCGCCGACGTCTCCGAGCCCATCCCCGACCGCGACGTGCTGCGCGAGCTCTACCCCGGCCACGGCGCCCCCTGGGTGCCGCAGCACGAGGAGGAGCTGGTCCGGCGCTTCCACGAGAACGAGACCGTCGCCCGGATCGCCGCCCGCTTCGGCCGCACGCCCGACTCCGTCCGCACCAAGCTGCGCGAGCTCGGCCACGACCCGCGCCGTCCCGAGTACTGCCCGCCCGACGGCTGCCTGTCCTGGTCCCGCTACGCCTCGCCGTCGCTGCTCGGCGCGGCCGTCCCGGAGCCGGCGGCCGGGTCAGAGGCGAGCTGACCCGACCGGGGGGCGGCACCGGAGGGGCGTCCCGCGCGGGCGCCCCTTCGGCGTGAGCGGAGGGCGGTGATCGGGATAGCGTGGTCGGGCAGCGACGAAAGGACCCTCCACCACCATGACCCGCGTGATCGCCGGGGCGGCCGGCGGCCGCCGACTGGCCGTACCGCCCGGCCGGGGCACCCGACCGACCTCCGACAAGGCCCGCGAGGCGATGTTCTCCACCCTGGAGGCGCTGCGCGGCACCCTGCACGGCGCCCGGATGCTGGACCTGTTCGGCGGATCGGGCGCGGTCGGCCTGGAGGCGCTCTCGCGCGGGGCGGCGCACGTGCTGCTGGTCGAGGCGGACGCCCAGGCGGCCCGGGTGATCCGGGAGAACGTCCGCACGGTCGGCCTGCCGGGCGCGCTGGTGCAGGCGGCCAGGGCCGAGAAGGTCGTCGCCGGGCCGGCCCCGGAGGTGCCGTACGACCTGGTCTTCCTCGACCCGCCGTACGTGGTGACCGACGACGAGGTCCGGGAGATGCTGATCACACTGTCGGCCGGGGGCTGGCTCGCGGAGGACGTACTCGTCACCGTGGAGCGCAGCACCCGCGGTGGTGCGTTCGGCTGGCCGGAGGGCTTCGAGGAGCTGCGCTCCCGTCGTTACGGCGAGGGCACGCTCTGGTACGGTCGCGCCGCCGACGAGACCCGCGACCACCCCTAGCGGGCCCGGGCCCGCAGCAATCACGTCACCCCACGAGGGAGCACACACGCCATGCGCCGCGCCGTCTGCCCCGGGTCCTTCGACCCGATCACCAACGGTCACCTCGACATCATCGAGCGGGCCTCGAAGCTGTACGACGTGGTGCACGTCGCGGTCGCGATCAACCGCAACAAGCAGGGCATGTTCACCATCGAGGAGCGGATCGCGCTGATCGAGGAGACCACCGCCCAGTACGGCAACATCGTGGTCGAGTCGCACCTCGGCCTGCTGGTGGACTTCTGCCGGGAGCGGGACATCCCGGCCATCGTCAAGGGCCTGCGCGCGGTCAGCGACTTCGACTACGAGCTGCAGATGGCCCAGATGAACCACGGGCTGACCGGCGTCGAGACGCTCTTCGTGCCGACCTCGCCGACGTACAGCTTCCTCTCCTCGACCCTGGTGAAGGAGGTCGCCTCCTACGGCGGCGACGTCTCGCACCTGCTGCCGGAGACGGTGCACCGCCGGCTGGTCGAGCGGATCGCCGAGCGGCGCGCCCAGCAGTAGGGAGCGGTCCCGGGAAGGACGGGCGGTGACCGGCCGACGGTGACCGCCCGTCCGTTTCTGCCGGTTCGTCACGGTATGCCGGGCAGGTGGCGGGGCGGCCCGGTCCGGGCGTTGTGAGCTCGCCCGGCGCTGGCCGTACAGTCTGTATTCCTGCCCTGCGGTGACGTCCATCGCGCCGGGCGCTGCCTCCGCCGGACCTCGGCGGCACACGGAAAGACGAATCCCCGTGGACGTGCAGAACAAGGTCGACGAGATCGTGGCGGCCGTCGAGAACGCCCGCTCGATGCCCATGTCGTCCTCCTGCGTGGTGAACCGTGCCGAGCTGATCAACCTGCTCCAGGACCTCAGGTCGGCCCTTCCGGCCGAGCTGGCCCAGGCCCGGTCGGTGGTGGCCGACCACGACTCGATGGTGGCCGGCGCCCACGCCGAGGCCGATCGGATCATCCAGGGCGCGCACGCCGAGCGCGGTTCGCTGATCTCCGACACCGAGGTGGTCCGGCGGGCCCAGTCCGAGGCGGACCGGATCCTCGCCGAGGCCCGCGCCGAGGTCGACACCAAGCGCACCGAGGCCGACGACTACGTGGACAGCAAGCTGGCCAACTTCGAGGTCGTGCTCACCAAGACGCTCGGCGCGGTCGGCCGGGGCCGCACCAAGCTGCGCGGCGACGGCAGCGTCTTCGAGGTCGAGTACGAGGCCGAGACCGACGGCGAGGAGTTCCGGCCGCAGCGGATCAGCCCCAGCCCCGAGGTCGACGAGTACGTCGATGTGAAGCTCGCCACCCTGGAGAACGTGCTCAGCGCCACCCTGGAGGCGGTCGGCAAGGGCCGCGACAAGCTGCTCGGCAAGCGGCCGATCGACGAACTGGGCGCCTACCTGGCCGCCGCCGACGAGGCGCAGCAGGCCAAGGAGCGCGCCGAGGCGGTCGCGGCCGGCTTCGCCGGGGACTCGGAGGGCAGTGAGCTGGCCTGGTACCGCGAGGAGGTGCCGCAGCAGCAGACCTGGCCGGAGCAGACCCCGGCCGCGGCCGGCTGGCAGGCGCCCGGCGCGGACCAGTACGCGGTGGCCCAGCAGGGCGGCGCCCAGTACGCCGAGGTGTACGGCGGCGGCTTCGACCCGGCCGCAGGCCAGGGCGCGGACCCCTACGGCAACCAGTGGGGCCACCAGGGCCAGGAGGCCGGCGGGTACCAGCAGCAGCACCAGGGCTACCCCGACGGCCAGCAGGCCGGCTACGGCTACCCGGCCCAGCAGCAGGGCTACGAGCAGCAGCAACAGCAGCAACAGCAGCAGCAGTACGGCGGGGGCGGCTACGACTACCCGCAGCAGCCGGGCCACCCGCCGGCGCCGGTGCCGCAGCAGAACCAGGCCGGACTGGACGAGACCAGCTTCTTCGACACCAGCATGATCGACATGACCAGGCTGCGGGAGCTCGGCGGCCGGTAGGAGGGCGCGCTCCCGGCTCCCGGCCCCGGCGGCCGGGAGCGAAGTTGGGCCTGACGGGAGACTCGGGTAGTCTGACCACTCCGGCCTCTCCGTGTCGGACCGCAGGTCTGCCCGCGAACCGCCCGACCGGCAGCGCCGCGCACCGATCCCCCTCAGGAAGTCAGGACATCTTGAACCGCCTCGACCACCGCGACCCCCTCGTGTTCGACACGCACGAGCTGGGCCGTCGTCCGGGTGCGCTGCGCAAGGTGTCCCGCACCCTGGAGGCCCCCGAGGGCCTGGGGATCATCGATGTGATCGGTGTTCCGGAGAAGAGCGAGATCGAGCTGGAGCTCCGCCTGGAGTCCGTGGTCGAGGGCGTGCTGGTCACCGGCACCGCCGGGACCGTGGTCGAGGGCGAGTGCGTCCGGTGCCTGGAGCCCGTCGAGTTCGACCTCGACGTCGACTTCCAGGAGCTGTACTACTACCCGGAGTCCGACGAGCGCCTCCGCGCCCGGACCCCCGGGGCCGAGGACCTCGACGAGGACCCGGAGAACGAGACTTACCGCCTGGAGGGCGATTTCTTCGACCTCCAGCCGGTGCTGCGTGACGCGGTGGTGCTCGCACTGCCGCTGCAGCCGGTGTGCCAGGAAGACTGCCTGGGCCTGTGCTCCGAATGCGGGGCGCGCCTGAGCGACGACCCGGCGCACCACCACGATGCCGCCGACCCCCGGTGGGCGGCTCTGCAGGGACTCTCCGCCGCCCCCGGCGACGAGGGTGACGGAACCAAGAACAGCGGTACCCGTGAGGGTCTCGCCGAGAACCAGGAGAAGTAGCCGTGGCTGTTCCGAAGCGGAAGATGTCGCGCAGCAACACGCGCCACCGCCGTTCCAACTGGAAGGCCGTTGTCCCGGCCCTCGTGGCGTGCGACCGCTGCCACGAGCCGAAGCTGGGTCACATCGCGTGCCCGAGCTGCGGCACGTACAACCGTCGCCAGGTCCTCTCGGTCTGATCGGCGGGGTGTACGGATCGATGTCGGACGGTAACTCTTCCCGCAAGGCGGCCAGCGCCCCGAAGACCCCTTCGGGCGGTGGTAAGGCCGGCGGGCCGGCTTCGACCGAATACGACGTCCTGGAAGGGCGCCTCGGGTACACGCTCGAGCGCGCCCTTCTGGTGCGTGCCCTGACCCACCGCTCGTACGCGTACGAGAACGGTGGCCTGCCCACCAACGAGCGCCTGGAGTTCCTCGGCGACTCGGTGCTGGGCCTGGTGGTGACCGACACCCTCTACCGCGTCCACCCGGACGTCCCCGAGGGCACGCTCGCCAAGCTTCGCGCCGCGGTGGTGAACTCGCGCGCGCTCGCCGACGTCGGCCGGGGTCTCGACCTCGGTGTGTTCATCCGGCTCGGCAAGGGCGAGGAGGGCACCGGCGGCCGCGACAAGTCGTCGATCCTCGCCGACACGGTCGAGGCGGTCATCGGCGCGGTCTACCTGGACCAGGGCCTGGACGCCGCCACCGAGTTCGTCCACCGCCTGTTCGACCCGCTGATCGAGGAGTCCTCTCAGCTGGGCGCGGGCCTGGACTGGAAGACCAGCCTCCAGGAGCTCACCGCCTCGGTGGGCATCGGAGTGCCCGAGTACGTGGTCGAGGAGTCCGGTCCGGACCACGAGAAGACTTTCACCGCGGCGGCCCGGGTGGCCGGCGAGGACTTCGGCAGCGGCGTCGGCCGCTCGAAGAAGGAAGCCGAGCAGAAGGCCGCCGAGAGCGCCTGGCGCGCGATCAAGGAGAAGCACGCCGACCGGCTGCCGAGCGGCGCCTGAGCACGCAGTAGCCTTCCTCCTGCAGAGCCGAGTCCGTTCCGCAGGAGGCGTTTTCCCGTGCCCGAACTTCCCGAGGTCGAGGTCGTCCGCCGAGGTCTGGCGAACTGGGTCGCCGGGCGGACGGTCGCCGGCGTCGACGTCCTGCACCCGCGCGCGGTCCGGCGCCAGCCGGGCGGTGGGGCGGACTTCGCGGCCCGGCTCACCGGCACCACGTTCGGCGCCGCGCAGCGCCGCGGCAAGTACCTCTGGGTGCCGCTGACCGGCCGGGGCCAGGGATTCTCGATGATCGGCCACCTCGGCATGAGCGGCCAACTGCTCGTCCAGGACCCGACCGTGCCGGACGAGACCCATCTGCGGGTCCGGCTGCGCTTCACCGACGGCGGGCGCGAACTGCGCTTCGTCGACCAGCGGACCTTCGGCGGGCTGGCGGTCGAGGAGGCCGAGGACGACGACCCCGAGGGCACCCCGGTCTCCATCGCGCACATCGCCCGCGACCCGCTCGACGCCCGGTTCGACGACGCCGTCTTCGTCGCGGCGCTGCGGGCCCGGCGCACCACGGTCAAGCGGGCGCTGCTGGACCAGACGCTGATCAGCGGGGTCGGCAACATCTACGCGGACGAGGCGCTGTGGCGCTCCCGGCTGCACTACGACCGGCCGTCCGCGACGCTCACCCGGCCGCAGGCGGCGCTGCTGCTGGCGAACGCCCGCGAGGTGATGGCGGCGGCGCTGGCGGTCGGCGGCACCAGCTTCGACAGCCTGTACGTCAATGTGAACGGCGAGAGCGGCTACTTCTCCCGGGACCTGGACGCCTACGGCCGGGAGAACGAGCCCTGCCGCCGCTGCGGCACCGCGATCCGGCGGGCGGCCTGGATGAACCGGTCCAGCTACTTCTGCCCGCGCTGCCAGCGGGTTCCGCGGGTGCGCGACGGGGGCTGAAGGGGCGGGCGGCGCCGCCCGCCCCTCCGGCCCCCGGTGCCAGTGGTCGGCCTCAGCGGTCGACCTCGGCGATCGACCTCAGCGGTCGGCGAGTTCGGGCCGGGCCGGTTCGCCGTCGGGGAGGCCGCCGTGGGTGTCCTGGCCGAAGTAGGCGACACCGACCGCCGAGACCACCGCCAGCACGAAGCCGGCCACACCGAGCCAGCCCAGCCCGGCCTTGGACGAGTCGCCGAGCCAGAGCACGCCGACCGCGCCCGGCAGCACCGTCTCACCGACCACCAGGGCGGCCGTGGCGCCGTTCACCGAGCCGATCTGCAGGGCCACGGTGTGCACGTACATGCCGCCGATGCCGCCGACCAGGATCGCGTACAGCGCCGGGTCGGAGAGCAGGCTGCCGAGGTCGAACGGCTCGACGCCGTTCAGGATCCGCACACCGACGCCGAGCGCGCCGAAGCCGAGGCCGGAGAGCAGGCCGGCGACGATCGCGCCGTTGGCGCCCATCCGGCGCACCAGCAGTCCGCCGCCCACCAGCAGCACGGTGGTGATCAGCAGCAGCCACCAGTGGAAGGCCATCTCGGTGTGGTGCCCGCCCTCGGGCCCGGCCGAGACGGCGAGCAGGACGAGCGCCGAGCAGAGCACGCCGATCGAGGCCCACTCCAGCTGCTTCAGCCGGATCCCGAGCAGCTTGATCGACAGCACCGCGGTGATCACCAGGTTGGCGCTGATGATGGTCTGGGAGAGGAACAGCGGCAGCAGCCGGGCTGCCAGCGCGCCGAGTCCGAAGCCGATGAAGTCCAGCACCGTGCCGAGGATGAACTCCCAGGTCACGGCGGCCTTGGCGGTGGAGGAGAGGCTCGGCCCGCCGTGTGCGGTGGTGCCGGTGGAGTCGCCGCCCTTGGCGGCCTCCTCGCGGGCGGAGCGCCGGGATCCCACGGCCTGCAGGACCGAACCGGTGCCGTAGCAGGCGGAGGCCGCCACAGCGGTGACGAGGCCGATGATCACACGTGCTCCGATCAGGAGGGACGGGGAGGACGGTCGGGAGGCAGGGGGCGACCGTTCGGCCACCACTATGCCTGGTCGCGCGGTACGGTCGGGACGCCCCGGGAAGGGCTCCGGGCCCACCGGGGCACGCCGGGAGGTACGACCGGGCCGGTGGCCGGGTTCCCGCCCGGACCGAGGTTCCGGGGCGGCCGGAGGAAAGATCATCCCGTGGAAGGGGACCCACCCCGGCGGACGGTGGGGGTGCCGGTCCGCTCCGTACCCGGCCGGTATGCCCTGCCGGGGGACCGGTCGCGGTAGCGTCGGTGGCATGAGAACCCTTGCTCGACGACGTTCCCGGGGCGCCGGGCCGCTGGCCCTGGTGGCGGCGCTGCTCGGGCTGCTGCTCCTGCTGGCGCCGGCCGCCTCGGCGGTGGGCGGCCTCGACGACGCGACCGCCGCGCTCAAGCAGGGCCGGGTGTACGTCGACCCGGCGATGACGGGCCGGTTCGGCCAGGCCCAGGCCGACGCGCTGACCGAGAAGATCCGCAAGGCGGACAAGCCGATCTTCGTGGCGGTGGTCCCGGCGGCCGACCCGTACGGCGCCTCGACCGTCTTCGACGACCTGCGTACCAAGGTCGGCATCACCGGCACCTACGCGATCTGGCGCGGCGACCAGTTCCAGGCCCGCTCGGACAAGGAGGCGCTGCCCGCCGCGAGCGCCCAGCGGATCGCCGGCGCGTCCTTCCGCGCGCACCCCGGCGACATCGACGCCACTCTCAACGACTTCGTGGACACCGCCGCCCCGCAGGTCAAGGGACACGGTGCGAACAGCACGGCGGGTGGCGTCTCCGCCGCCGCGATCGTCGTCCCGCTGGCCCTGCTGGCGCTGGCCGGCACCGGGGTGTTCCTGCTGTTCCGCCGGTCCAAGCGGCGCAAGGAGGAGCAGCGCCGGGCCGAACTGGCCCAGGTCCGCCGGGTGGTGGACGAGGACATCACCGCCTACGGCGAGGAGCTGGACCGGCTCGACTTCGTCCCGTCCGCGTCCGACGCCGACGATGTGCAGCGCGGCGACTACACCCACGCCCTGGACTCCTACGAGCGGGCCAAGCGGCTGATGGACGGGGCCAAGGGGCCGGAGGACGCCAAGCCGGTCGCCGAGGCGCTGGAGGACGGCCGGTTCGCGCTGGCCACCCTGGCAGCCCGGCGGGCCGGGCACCCGCTGCCCGAGCGGCGTCCCCCGTGCTTCTTCGACCCCCGGCACGGCCCGTCGGTCAAGGACGCGGACTGGGCCCCGGCCGGCGGCGCCGCCCGCTCCGTCCCGGTCTGCCGGGCCGACGCGGACCGGCTGGCGGCCGGGCAGGACCCGGACATCCGGACCGTGCCCACCGAGCACGGCCCGCAGCCGTACTGGAACGCGGGCCCGGCGTACGGCCCCTGGGCCGGCGGCTACTTCGGGGGCTTCGGCGGCGGCGGTCTGCTGCCGGGGCTGCTGGTCGGCACCATGCTCGGCTCGATGATGGCCACCCCGGCGTACGCGTACGGCCCGGCGGACGGCGGCTCCGGCTACGAGGGCGGGGACCAGTCCGGCGCCGACTTCGACTCCTCCGACTTCGGCGGCGGCTTCGACGGCGGCGGTGGGGACTTCGGCGGTGGCGGCGGCGACTTCGGTGGAGGCGGCGACTTCGGCGGGGGTTTCTGAACCCGTCGGCCCCGCTCCGCTCCGCCGCCCCCGGCCGGTCCCGCGACCGGCCGGGGGCGGCGTCGTACCTGCTCCGCCGTGACGCGGGCCGCCGTCGCGGCGGATAGGGTCGGGACATGCACGGTCGCGACGCCCACAGTGACGAGCCCGTCCGCGTCACCGCCTGGGTACGCGGCAAGGTGCAGCAGGTCGGCTTCCGCTGGTGGACCAGGGCGCGGGCGCTGGAGATCGGACTGACCGGCTACGCGAGCAACCTCGGCGACGGCCGGGTGCAGGTGGTGGCCGAGGGGCTCGCCCCGGAGTGCGAGGAACTGCTCGCGCTGCTCAGGGGCCCGGACACGCCGGGCCGGGTCAGCGGGGTGACCGAGATCTGGACCGCCGTCGGCCCTGGGTACGGGACCTTCGAGATCCGCTGAACACCCCCGTCGGCCGGGGCCGGGACGGGTCGATCGAAAACGATCGTCAACCGGCGGTGTCGTACGGTTGCCATCCGGGCAGACTCGTGGTTGACTCCGCATCGAACGATGATCCACGAGCATGTGAAGGACCCCCCTTCGTAGCCGTCGGGCGTGACGACACCGCCAGGCAGGTGACAGGGGCGCGGTAGCGTGCGGTGATCGTGTTGACCCGTACCGTCTTTGGTGAGACGCTGGAAACCCGCGCACACGACCGCGTTATTCCGGTAGGCGCATGCCCCCGTGAGCCCAGCTCACGGTGGTTGTGCCGTAGTGCCCAGCCAGCACTGCCGGTGCGACGCCGCGCGTGCGTCCCCCTTCCCCCTAGACCTGTACCGTTCCGGTTCGGTCACTCAGCGTGGAGGACCATTCATCATGGCAAAGGCGCTTCTCGGGTACGTCGGCGGCCCCGACCCGCGAATGCTCACCGAGATGCGACGGCTGCAGCAGCGCGTCCAGGATCTCGAAGCCGAGCTCATCAGGATGCAGGCTGTGAACGACGCACTCACCGCTGTCGCCGGCGAGCACTCGTTGCTCAACAGCATCGATCTGGATCAGCGGGAGCCGGCTCTCACCTGAGTCCCGCCCGATCTCTCGGTCGACGCCGCTGTGCACTGAGCGCCCCGAAAGGGACGCAGCTTGCAAGGGACGCCCCGTGTGGCGTCCCTTCGTCGTGTCCGGCCGCGATCGCCGCAGGTCCCGGCCCTGCGGGCGGATACAGTCGCCGCAGGGCCCCGGCCAGGGCCCGGCGGGCGAGGGGCGAGGAGAGCGGCGCGTGCACCTGAAGAGTCTGACGCTGCGCGGGTTCAAGTCCTTCGCCTCCGCCACCACCCTGCGCTTCGAGCCCGGCATCACCTGCGTGGTCGGGCCGAACGGCTCCGGCAAGTCCAACGTCGTCGACGCGCTCTCCTGGGTGATGGGCGAGCAGGGCGCCAAGTCGCTGCGCGGCGGCAAGATGGAGGACGTCATCTTCGCCGGTACCAGCGGGCGCGCCCCGCTCGGCCGGGCCGAGGTCAGCCTCACCATCGACAACACCGACGGCGCCCTGCCGATCGAGTACGCCGAAGTGACCATCACCCGCACGATGTTCCGCAACGGCGGCAGCGAGTACGCGCTCAACGGCGACACCTGCCGGCTGCTGGACATCCAGGAACTGCTCTCCGACTCCGGCATCGGCCGCGAGATGCACGTCATCGTCGGGCAGGGCCGGCTCGACTCCGTCCTGCAGGCCGACCCGATGGGCCGGCGCGCCTTCATCGAGGAGGCGGCGGGCGTCCTGAAGCACCGCAAGCGCAAGGAGAAGGCGCTGCGGAAGCTCGACGCGATGCAGGTCAACCTCAACCGGGTCCAGGACCTGGTGGCCGAACTCCGGCGCCAGCTCGGCCCGCTCGGCCGACAGGCCAGGATCGCCCGCCGGGCCGCCGGCATCCAGGCCGACCTGCGCGACGCCCGGCTGCGGCTGCTCGCCGACGACCTGCTCGCCCTGCGCCGGGCCGTCGAGGCGGAGATCGCCGACGAACTGGCCCTGCGGCTGCGCCGCTCCACCGTCGAGCAGGAACTCGGCCGGGCGATCCAGCGCGAAGCCGTGCTGGAGGCGCAGGTCCAGCAGCTCGGCCCCGGCCTGGAGGCCGCCCGGCAGACCTGGTACCGGCTCTCCGCCCTCGCCGAACGCACCCGCGGCACCGTCGGACTCGCCGGGGCGAAGGCCCGGCACGCGGCCGCCGACGGGCAGTCCGAGGAGCGCCGCGGCCGCGACCCGGAGGAGCTGGAACGCGAGGCCGAGCGGGTCAGGGAGGAGGAGGCCGCGCTGGCCGAGGCCCTGGAACAGGCCCAGGAGGCGCTGGACGAGGCGATCGACGCCAAGACCGGGCTGGAGCGGGCCCTCGTCGCCGAGGAACGCCGGCTCAAGGACGCCGCCCGGGCCATCGCCGACCGCCGCGAGGGGCTGGCCCGGCTCCAGGGGCAGGCCGCCGCCGCCCGGTCCAAGGCCGCCGCCGCCGAGGCCGAGATCGGCCGGCTCGCCGAGGCCCGGGACGAGGCGCTGCAACGCGCCGGGGCAGCCCGGGAGGAGTACGAGGAGCTGAAGGCCAGGGTCGACGCCGAGGCCGAGGACGGCGAACGGGCCGACAGCGCGCACGAGCAGGCCGGGGAACTGCTCGCCGCCGTCGAGCGGGAGCTCGCCGCGGCCCGTGAGGCGGCCGCCGTCGCCGAGCGCGAGCGGGCCGCGCTGACGGCCCGGCGCGACGCGCTCGCCCTCGGCCTGCGCCGCAAGGACGGCAGCGGCGCGCTGCTCGCCGCCGGGGACCGGCTCGCCGGACTGCTCGGGTCGGCCGCCGGACTGCTGAGGATCGCCCCGGGCCACGAGACCGCCGTCGCGGCCGCGCTCGGCGCCGCCGCCGACGCGGTGGCCGTCGACTCGCCCGGCGCCGCCGCCGAGGCACTGCGGCTGCTGCGCGAGCAGGACGCCGGCCGGGCCGCCCTGCTGATCGCCGGTGCCCCCCGGCCCGAGGCCCCGGCCGGGGAGTTGCCGCCGGGCGCCCGCTGGGCCGCGGAGCTGGTCGACGGGCCGCCCGAACTGCTGCCCGCCGTCGGCCTCCTGCTGGCCGGGACCGCCGTGGTGGACACGCTCGACGCGGCGCTCCGGCTGGTCGCCGAGCACCCCGGGCTGAGCGCCGTCACCACCGAGGGCGACCGGCTCGGCGCGGCCTTCGCCCACGGCGGCTCCGGCGCCGCGCCCAGCCTGCTGGAGACCAGGGCGGCCGTGGACGAGGCCGCCCGGGCGATCGCCGAACTCGACGTCCGGTGCGCCGAATCGGCCGAACGACTGTCCGAACTCACCGAGCGGCGCCGCGAGTCGGCCGCCGCCGTGGAGCAACTCGCCCTCCGGCGGCGGCAGCTGGAACGGGAGCGGGCCGAGGTGGCGGGCACCCTCGGCCGGCTCGGCGGACAGTCCAGGGCCGCCGCCGGCGAGGCCGAACGGCTGACCGCCGCCGCCGGCCGCGCCGAGGAGGGCCTGGACCGGCTGCTCACCACCGCCGAGGAGCTGGCCGAACGGCTGGCGGTGGCCGAGGAGACCGCCGCCGACGGGGAGGACGAGCCGGACGCCGCCGAGCAGCAGCGGCTGGCCGGGGCCGCCACCTCGGCCCGGGCGACCGAACTGGAGGCCCGGCTCGCGGTGCGCACCCACGAGGAGCGGGTCCGCGCCCTGGCCGGGCGGGCCGACCAGCTGGACCGGGCCGCCCGCGCCGAACGCGAGGCGCGCGCCCGGGCCGCCGAACGCCGCCGCCGGGCCGAGCGGGACGCCGCCGTGGCGGTCGCGGTCGCCGAGGGCGCCCGGCAGCTGCTCGCCTGCCTGGAGGTGTCGCTGGCCCGAGCGGACGCCGAACGGGCCGCGATCGAGCAGGCCAGGGCGGCCCGGGAGGCGGAGCTGCGGGAGCACCGCGAGCACGGCCGCGAACTCAAGGACGAGCTGGACAAGTTGGTCGACGCCGGGCACCGGGACGAGGTGCTGCGGGCGGAGAAGCGGCTGCGGATCGAGCAGTTGGAGAGCCGCGCGCTGGAGGAGTTCGGCATCGAGGGCGGCGAACTGCTGGACTCCTACGGTCCCGACCGGCCGGTCCCGCCCTCGACCCCGGAGGAGGGGCAGGAGCCGGGCGAGCCCCGTCCGTACGACCGGGCCGAGCAGGAGAAGCGGCTGCGCGCGGCCGAGCGGGCGTACCAGCAGCTGGGCAAGGTCAACCCGCTGGCGCTGGAGGAGTTCTCCGCCCTGGAGGAGCGCCACCGTTTCCTCGGCGAGCAGTTGGACGACCTCAAGCGCGGTCGGCGCGATCTGCTCGACATCGTCAAGGACGTCGACCAGCGGGTCGAGCAGCTGTTCACCGCCGCGTACCACGACACCGCCGCGCAGTTCGAGGGCGTGTTCTCGCGGCTGTTCCCGGGCGGCGAGGGACGGCTGGTGCTGACCGACCCGGACTCGATGCTCACCACCGGGGTCGAGGTGGAGGCCCGCCCTCCCGGCAAGAAGGTCAAGCGGCTCTCCCTGCTCTCGGGCGGGGAGCGCTCGCTCACCGCGGTGGCGCTGCTGGTCTCGATCTTCAAGGCCAGGCCCAGCCCGTTCTACGTGATGGACGAGGTCGAGGCGGCGCTGGACGAGACCAACCTGCGCCGGCTGATCGGGATCATGGAGGAGCTGCGGGAGAGTTCCCAGCTCATCGTGATCACCCACCAGAAGCTGACCATGGAGTCCGCCGACGCGCTGTACGGGGTGACCATGAAGGGCGACGGCATCTCGCAGGTGATCAGCCAGCGGCTGCGGGAGGACCGGAAGGGGCGCCGGACCGGGCCGGTGCCCGCTCCGGCGGCGGAGCCGGCGGCCGTCCCGTCCTGAGCCGGCGGTGACCGGGAGGCGGTGCCCGCGGCGGTCCGTTCCCGATCCGTTCCGGATCCGGTCCGCCGCCTGCGGTCCGCGCGGACCGTCGTCACGGATACTGGGGTGGTTATGGAATACGTGATTCTTGCCGTAGTCATCGCGGTGGTCGCCGTCGGCGCGATCGCCGGACTCGTCGTTTCCGGCAGACGACGCCAGCAACTGCCCCCGAAGTCGCAGGCGCCGGTCATCACGGCGCCCCCGACCCCGCGCGAGCCCGCCGTCGGCGAGGAGTCCGCGCCGCCCACCGAGGAACCGCGCCGCACCGTCGAGGAGGTGCAGCTCCCCGAGGCCGAGGTCGTTCCCGAGGCCGTCGAGGAAGCCCCCTCCATCGAGGTCCCCGAGCCCACCGCCGGCCGCCTGGTCCGGCTGCGCTCGCGGCTCTCCCGCTCGCAGAACTCGCTGGGCAAGGGGCTGCTCTCGCTGCTCTCCCGCGAGCACCTCGACGAGGACACCTGGGAGGAGATCGAGGACACCCTGCTGACCGCCGACGTCGGCGTTGCCCCCACCCAGGAGCTGGTCGAGCGGCTGCGCACCCGGGTCAAGGTGCTCGGCACCCGCACCCCGGACGAGCTGCGCGCCCTGCTGCGCGAGGAACTGGTCGAGCTGATCGGCAAGGACGCCGACCGCGTCGTCCGTTCCACCAAGCACGAGGAGGGCCCCGCGGTCGTCCTCGTGGTCGGCGTCAACGGCGTCGGCAAGACCACCACCACCGGCAAGCTGGCCCGGGTGCTGGTCGCCGACGGCCGCAGCGTGGTGCTCGGCGCGGCCGACACCTTCCGTGCCGCCGCCGCCGACCAGCTGCAGACCTGGGGCGAGCGCGTCGGCGCCCGCACGGTGCGCGGCCCCGAGGGCGGCGACCCGGCCTCGGTCGCGTTCGACGCGGTCAAGGAGGGCATCGCCGAGGGCGTGGACACCGTGCTGGTGGACACCGCCGGGCGACTGCACACCAAGACCGGCCTGATGGACGAGCTGGGCAAGGTCAAGCGGGTCGTCGAGAAGCACGGCCCGGTGGACGAGGTGCTGCTGGTGCTGGACGCCACCACCGGTCAGAACGGGCTGGTCCAGGCCCGGGTCTTCGCCGAGGTGGTCGACATCACCGGCATCGTGCTGACCAAGCTGGACGGCACCGCCAAGGGCGGCATCGTGATCGCGGTCCAGCGGGAGCTGGGCGTGCCGGTCAAGCTGATCGGTCTGGGCGAGGGCGCCGACGACCTGGCGCCGTTCGAGCCGGGCGCGTTCGTGGACGCGCTGGTCGGGGACTGAGGACCGCCGGTCCACCGATGAAGGGTCCGCCCCCGCGAGGGGCGGGCCCTTCGGCGTTCCCGGCCGCTCCCGCCGCGCGGGTCAGCGCGGCCGGCGCGGGCGAGTACTCCTCAGGCGATCCAGGCCGGTTCGGGGGTGCGCTCCCGGCCGCGGTGGCAGGCGTAGGCGAGGGTGCCCAGCAGAAGCCGCGCCTCGGGCGGGCAGCCCGCGTTGTCCCGGGTCGGCCGGCGCAGCCAGCGGACCGGGCCGAGGCCGGCCAGCACGGTGGGCGGCGCGGCGACGAAGCTGCCCTCGCCGTGGCAGGCGAGGTCGAGCGCGGCGTCGTCCCAGCCCATCCGGTAGAGCAGGTCCGGCAGCCGACGCGCGGTACCGGCCGCGACCAGGAACTGCAGCCGCCCGGTGGGCGCGGCGAGCACCGGCCCGATCTGGGTGCCCATCCGCTCCAGCCGGACCAGCGCCTGGAGGCCGGCCTGCTCGGGGACGTCCAGGACGTCGAAGGCGCGGCCGGTGGGGAACAGTACCGAGGCGTCCGGTCCGGGGCCGCCGGACGGGCCGGCTCCGGGGACGGGGTGCAGACCGGGGGCGGCGCAGCGCGGGGTGCCGCAGTGGCAGCGCTCCGGGGTGCCGGCGGCGCGGGCCGGCTCGCCGACGACGACGGCCCAGCCCCACCGGCCGGTGTACTCCGCGGCCGCCCGGCTCGTGGTGACGCGGGTGCGACGGCGCGCGCTCAGCGGTGCCAGCCGCAGGCTCCCCAGTCGAAGTTCGCCGAACAGGTTGTCCATGCCTCCCCCAACAGGTTCTGGTTGCCGATGGTTACGGGACGGTGACTTTGTGTTGATTGTCCGTTGCGTGGTGCGTTGTGCGGTGACGGCGCGCAGCGCCCGGTGTGCGCCAGTTGCGGTGATGTGCCTCGGGCGCCGCCTTGTGGCGGGCGGTACGGATGCCGGATCGTCTTGTGCGCGGGGCGGCCGGTGATCGGTGCGGGTGGCGAAATCCCCTGCGGCGGTGGCGGATCGCCCGAAGGACCGGATATCTGCGGGGACTTGGCGGCCCGCATATGCCGGACCGTCGGGACTTCCAAGTGAACCGTCTGTCGACACGCTTCGGTTCACTCCTGGGGGTGGCGAAAGGTGGCGTTTCGCCAGGGCCGCTCCCCGGGGCAGTGCGCGGGGCGTTACGTTCAGCACACGGACCTCGTCAGGGGGCCGCTCCGGGCCCTGGGGAGCCGGGAGTTGGGGAACTGACGGTCCGTCTGCGACGGCAGCGCCGCAGTTCGTCAACGGTACGGCCGGCAAGAGCCCGCAACCGTCGGGCGGTCACGATCGGGGCCCCGCAGGGGCCGGGCGGGATGGGGACCCATGGCAGAGAAGCAACCCAACGAGAAGCTGACCACGTGGTTCGCCCGCAGCGGCTGGTCCAAGGGGGAGTTGGCCCGCCAGGTCAACCGCCGGGCCCGGCAGATCGGTGCCCACCACGTCTCCACCGACACCTCGCGGGTGCGCCGCTGGCTGGACGGCGAGCAGCCCCGGGAGCCCATTCCCAAGATCATGTCGGAGCTGTTCTCCGAGCGGTTCGGCTCGGTGGTCTCGATCGAGGACCTCGGCCTGCGCGCCGCCGTCCCGGTCTCCACCGTGGGCGGCGGTGTCGACCTGCCGTGGAGCGCCCCGCAGACCGTCCAGTTGATCAGTGACTACTCCCGCAGCGACCTCATGCTCAACCGGCGCGGCTTCCTGGGCACCTCGCTCGCCCTGACCGCCGGCGCCGCCCTGATCGAGCCGATGCAGCGCTGGCTGGCCCCCGGCCCGAACGGCGCCCCCACGCCGATCCTGGCCGCCGCCAACGGCGGCGAGCCGTTCACCGGCCGGCTCTCCGAGCCCGAGCTGGAACTGCTGGAGCAGACCACGGTCATGTTCCGCCAGTGGGACGCGCAGAACGGCGGCGGCCTGCGCCGCAAGGCCGTGGTCGGCCAGCTGCACGAGGTCACCGACCTGCTCCAGGAGACCTACCCGGAGCAGACCACCCGGCGGCTGTTCCGGCTCACCGCCGAGCTCGCCCACCTGGCGGGCTGGATGTCCTACGACGTCGGCATGCACCCGAGCGCGCAGAAGTACTACGTGCTGGCGCTGCACGCCGCCAAGGAGGCCGGGGACCGCCCGTTCGGCGCCCTGATCCTCACCGACATGAGCCGGCAGATGATCCACCTCAACCGGGGCGAGGACGCGCTGGAGCTGATCCACCTCGCCCAGTACGGCAGCCGGGACACCGCCACCCCGCGCCAGCAGGCCCTGCTGTACGCGATGGAGGCGCGCGCGTACGCCACCATCGGCGAGGTGAACCGGTGCGCCCGGGCGGTCCGGCTGGCCGAGGACACCTTCACCGACATCCGTGAGGGCGACGCCGACCCGGACTGGCTGAAGTTCTTCTCGCCGGCCGAGCTGAACGCCGAGAACGCCCACTCCTTCCGCGACCTCGCCTACCACTCCGACAACGGCGCGCTCTACGCCTCGATGTCCGCGCCGGTGATGGAGCGCGCGGTCGACCTGTTCCGCCAGGACGGCGACCACGTCCGCTCCTACGCCTTCAACCTGGTCGGCATGGCCAGCGTGCACCTGCTCCAGAACGAGCCGGAGCAGGCGGCGGTCTTCGCCGAGCAGGCGGTGGACATCGCTACCAAGGTCCGCTCCGAGCGGCTCAACTCCCGGGTGCGCAAGACCACCGAGGCCGCCTCGTCCCGCTACCGGGGCGTGGACGCGGTCAGCCGGCTCAAGGAGCGGGTGGTGCAGGACATCCCGGAGTACGTCTCGGTGGTCTGAGCCCGGCCTGATCCGACCCGACCCGACCCGGTCCGACCCCGACCCCGACCTCGGGCCCCGACCCGCCGACCGCGCCGTCCGCCGACGGCGCGGTCGGTGCCGTTCGGGGTCGTTCCGCGCGCGTGCTGTGCCGTTCCGTGCCGGTGCCGTTCCAGGGCTGTGCCCGTGGCCGCGCCGGTGCCGTTCCGTGCCGTCCCGGGCACACCCCGTACGGGGCGGCCGTACGGTAACCCCTCCGGCCCCGCGACACGGCCGGGGTTCACGCGGGTGTAACCCCGCTGTCGCCCTCGTCACGGCGGTGAAACAACCAGCGGCATCGGCCGAAACCGGCCTTCGGCACGCTCCTCCTCATCGCCGACGCCCCGGTGCACGGGACAGGAACCCGGGTGCGGATCGGCTCCAGTCAGGAGGTACGCCGATGCCGGACGGCTTCAGCGCGGGTGACACCGCCTTCGTACTCGTCAGTGCGGCCCTGGTCATGGTGATGACCCCGGGGCTGGCCTTCTTCTACGGGGGGATGGTCCGGGCCAAGAGCACACTGAACATGCTGGCGATGAGCTTCCTCTCGCTGGGCATCGTCAGCGTGCTGTGGGTCCTCTACGGGTACTCGCTCAGCTTCGGGCCCGACGCGGGCGCCGGTCTGATCGGGAACCTCGACTTCCTGGGGATGCAGGGCATCGGCCTGAACGACCTCGCCGGGACGATCCCGGTGACGGCCTTCTCCGCCTTCCAGCTGATGTTCGCCATCATCACCCCGGCCCTGATCAGCGGGGCGATCGCGGACCGCGCGAAGTTCACCGCCTGGGGCCTGTTCGTGGCGCTCTGGGTCACCGTGGTCTACTTCCCGGTCGCGCACTGGGTGTTCTTCTTCGACGGCGGCAACGGCGGCTGGCTCGGCGACCGCAACGGCGTGATCGACTTCGCCGGCGGGACGGCCGTCCACATCAACGCCGGTGTCGCGGGCCTGGCGCTGTGCCTGGTGCTCGGCCGACGGATCGGCTTCCGCAAGGACCCGATGCGCCCGCACTCGCTGCCGCTGGTGATGCTCGGCTCCGGGCTGCTGTGGTTCGGCTGGTTCGGCTTCAACGCCGGCTCGGCGCTGGCCGCCAACGGCGTCGCGGCGATGGCCCTGATCAACACCCAGGTCGCCACCGGTGCCGCGCTGATCGGCTGGCTGATCTACGAGAAGCTGCGGCACGGCGCCTTCACCACCCTGGGCGCCGCCTCCGGCGCGGTGGCCGGCCTGGTGGCGATCACCCCGGCCTGCGGCTCGGTCTCCCCGCTCGGCGCGGTGGCGATCGGCCTGGTCGCCGGCGCCGTCTGCGCGGCCGCGATCAGCCTCAAGTACCGCTTCGGCTTCGACGACTCGCTCGACGTGGTCGGCGTGCACGCGGTCGGCGGGGCGATCGGCTCGCTGCTGGTCGGCCTGTTCGCCACCGGGACGGTCGGCCAGACCGCCAAGGGGCTCTTCTACGGCGGCGGCTTCGAGCAGCTGGGCAAGCAGGCGATGGGCGTGGCGGTCGTCGCCGCCTACTCCTTCGTGCTCTCCTGGCTGCTGGCCAAGGCGATCGACAGGACGATCGGGTTCCGGGTCGCCGAGGAGGTCGAGGTGGCCGGTATCGACCAGGCCGAGCACGCCGAGTCCGCGTACGACTTCAGCGCCCTCGGCTCGGGCCTGGGCCGGTCCTCGGTCGCCCCGGCGCCCGCGACCGCCGTACCAGCCGCCACAACCGTCGCCGCCGCGGCGAAGAGCACCGAGAAGACCGAGGTGGACGCCCGATGAAGCTCATCACCGCCGTCATCAAGCCCCACCGCCTGGACGAGGTGAAGGCCGCCCTGCAGTCCTTCGGCGTGCACGGTCTGACCGTCTCCGAGGCGAGCGGCTACGGCCGCCAGCGCGGCCACACCGAGGTCTACCGGGGCGCGGAGTACACCGTGGACCTGGTGCCCAAGGTCAGAGTCGAGGTCCTGGTCGAGGACGAGGACGCCGAGCAGCTGATCGACGTCCTGGTCGAGGCGGCCAGGACCGGGAAGATCGGCGACGGCAAGGTGTGGACCGTCCCGGTCGAGACCGCCGTCCGGGTCCGCACCGGCGAACGCGGCCCCGACGCCCTCTAGGCCCTCCGGCGCACCGCTCAGCAGCCCCTCCCGCGGGCCTGCGACCCCCCACGGTCGCAGGTCCGCCGACGGCGTTCCGGCGCCGGAACGACCGACCCGCACGACCCGCACGACCACGGACGGGGACTTCACATGGCCTCCCACACCGACGACTCCCACCCGGGCCCGGCCGGACCGGCCGACCCCGCCGCCGCCCGGGCCCGGCTGCTCACCGACCCCGGGCCCGGCGGCCGGGCCCGGCGCGCCGAGCTGTCCGCGCGCACCGACGACTGGCTGTCCGCCCTGTTCGCCTCGGCCGGCGCCCCCGCAGGGACCGCCGTGGTCGCGGTCGGCGGCTACGGGCGCGGCGAGCTCTCCCCGCGCAGCGACCTCGACGTGCTGCTGCTGCACGAGGGCCGGCTGGACCAGGCCCTGCCCGAGCGGCTCTGGTACCCGGTCTGGGACTCCGGCGCCGCCCTGGACCACGCCGTCCGCACCCCGGCCGAGGCCAGGGCGGTGGCGGCCGCCGACCTCAAGGCGCAGCTCGGCCTGCTGGACGCCCGGCACGTGGCGGGCGACCCGGCGCTCACCGCCGCGCTGCGCTCCACCGTGCTCGCCGACTGGCGGGCGGGCGCGGCAGGGCGGCTGCCGGAGCTGCGCGAGCTGGGTCGGGAGCGGGCCGAGCGGCACGGCGAGCTGTCCTTCCTGCTGGAGCCCGACCTCAAGGAGGCCAAGGGCGGTCTGCGGGACGTGGTCGCGCTGGACGCGATCGCCGCGAGCTGGCTGGCCGACGCGCCCCGGGAGGGTCTGGACGCGGCCGCGCTCCGGCTGGCCGACGTCCGCGACGCGCTGCACCTGGTCACCGGCCGGGCCACCGAGCGGCTTGCCCTGCAGGACCAGGACCAGGTCGCCGAGCGGCTCGGTGTGCTGGACGCGGACACCCTGCTGCGGCAGGTCTACGAGGCGGCCAGGACGGTCGCCTACGCCTCGGACGTCACCTGGCGGGCGGTGGACCGGGTGCTGGCCGCCCGCTCGGGCCGGGGCCGCCGCCCGCTCCGGCGCGGGTTCCCGTTCGCCGGTCCGTTCGGCGGCGCCTCCGGTGCGGCCCGGCGCGGCGCGGGCGCGGTGGCCCGGGGCGCGGTGGAGCGCCGGCCGCTCGCCGAGGGCGTCGTCGAGCAGGACGGCGAGGCGGTGCTCGCCCAGGGCGCCCGCCCGGCCTCGGACCCGGTGCTGCCGCTGCGCGCCGCGGCGGCGGCCGCCCAGAACGGGCTCACCGTCTCCCACGCGACGGTGCGCCGGCTGGCCGCCGAGTGCCGTCCGCTGCCGGTGCCGTGGCCGGACGAGGCGCGCGAGCAGCTGGTCACCCTGCTCGGCGCCGGCGAGGCCTGTCTGCCGGTCTGGGAGGCGCTGGAGGCGGAGGGGCTGATCACCCGGCTGCTGCCGGACTGGGAGCGGGTCCGCTGCCGGCCGCAGCGCAACGCGGTGCACCGCTGGACGGTGGACCGGCACCTGGTGGAGACCGCGGTGCGGGCCGCCGCGATGACCCGTCGGGTGGCCCGGCCGGACCTGCTGCTGGTCGCCGCGCTGCTGCACGACCTCGGCAAGGGCTGGCCCGGCGACCACAGCGAGGCGGGTGAGGTGATCGTCCGCGACGTGGCCGCCCGGATGGGCTTCGACCCGGAGTCGGTGGAGACCCTCGCCGTGCTGGTCCGCCACCACCTGACCCTGGTGGACACCGCGACCCGGCGCGATCCGGACGACCCGGCCACCGTCGAGGCGGTCACCAAGGTGGTCACCACGCTGCCCCGGCTGGAGCTGCTGCGGGCGCTGACCGAGGCGGACGCGCTGGCGACCGGCCCGGCCGCGTGGAGCGGCTGGCGGGCCTCGCTGGTGGACGGCCTGGCCGCGCGGGCCGCCGCCCGGCTGGCCGGGGACGCCGCTGCGGGCCCGGAGCCGGCCGCCGCGCCGACCGCCGGGCAGGAGCGGCTCGCGGTGGAGGCGGCCAGGACCGGCGGACCGGCGCTCTCGCTGCTGGCCCAGACCGGGGTGGAGACGGCCGGCACCGAGCCGATGGGCGTGCGGCTGCTGCTGGCCGTCCCGGACCGGCCGGGGCTGCTCGGCACCGTCGCCGGGGTGCTGGCCCTGCACCGGCTGGCGGTCCGCTCGGCGGGGCTGCGGGAGCTGGACCCGATCGGCGCGGGGCCGGTGCTGCTGCTGTCCTGGACGGTGGCGGCGGAGTTCGGCGAGCTGCCGGAGGCGGCGCGGCTGCGGGCCGACCTGCGCCGGGCCCTGGACGGCTCGCTGGACGTCGCGCGCCGGCTGGCCGAGCGGGACGCGGCGGCCCCGCGCCGGCGGGGGATCCCGACCCCGCCGCCGGTGGTCGCGGTGGCGCCCCCGGTCGCCTCGGCGAACGCGACGGTGCTGGAGGTGCGCGCCCACGACGCCCCCGGGCTGCTGCACCGGATCGGCCGGGCCCTGGACGGCGCGGGGGTGCGGGTGCGGACGGCGCACGTCTCCACCCTGGGCGCGGACGTCGTCGACGCCTTCTACCTGACCGACGCGGCGGGCCGTCCGCTGTCCGCCCGGCGGGCCGGGGAGGTGGCGGCGGCGGTGCGCGCGGCCCTGGGCTGAGCGGCCCCTCCGGGGGCCGCCGGAGTTCCTCCGAACCCGGGTGGAGACCGTCCGTGGACCGGCCGGATACCCTTGGGGGCGACGACCGTACTCAGACCGATGCCGTAGAGGACCCGCGACGACGTGTTCGACACCCTTTCCGATCGCCTCGCAGCGACGTTCAAGAACCTCCGGGGCAAGGGCCGCCTGAGCGAGGCGGACATCGACGCCACCACCCGCGAGATCCGCATCGCGCTGCTGGAGGCGGATGTCGCGCTGCCGGTCGTCCGGGCCTTCATCAAGCGGGTGAAGGAGCGCGCGCTCGGCTCCGAGGTCTCCGGCGCGCTCAACCCGGCGCAGCAGATCATCAAGATCGTCAACGAGGAGCTCGTCGCCATTCTCGGCGGCGAGACCCGCCGGGTGCGGTTCGCCAAGAGCGGCCCGACGGTGATCATGCTCGCGGGCCTCCAGGGTGCCGGTAAGACCACCCTCGCGGGCAAGCTCGGCCACTGGCTGAAGAAGCAGAAGCACACCCCGCTGCTGGTCGCCTGCGACCTCCAGCGCCCCAACGCCGTCAACCAGCTGCAGGTCGTCGCCGACCGCGCGGACGTCGCGTTCTACGGGCCGCAGCCGGGCAACGGCGTGGGCGACCCGGTCCAGGTGGCCCGGGACTCGATCGAGTACGCCAAGCAGAAGCAGTACGACGTCGTCATCGTCGACACCGCCGGCCGCCTCGGCATCGACGCCGAGCTGATGCAGCAGGCCGCCGACATCCGGGCCGCGGTGAACCCGGACGAGGTCCTGTTCGTCGTCGACGCCATGATCGGCCAGGACGCGGTCACCACCGCGCAGGCCTTCCTCGACGGTGTCGACTTCACCGGCGTGGTGCTCTCCAAGCTCGACGGCGACGCCCGCGGCGGTGCCGCGCTCTCGGTCGCGCACGTCACCGGCCGCCAGATCATGTTCGCCTCCAACGGCGAGAAGGTCGACGAGTTCGACGCCTTCCACCCGGACCGGATGGCCTCGCGCATCCTGGGCATGGGTGACGTCCTCTCGCTGATCGAGAAGGCCGAGCAGACCTTCTCGCAGGCCGAGGCCGAGAAGATCGCCGCCAAGCTGCGCGGCGGCCCGAAGGCCTTCACGCTGGACGACTTCCTGTCGCAGCTGGAGCAGGTCCAGAAGATGGGCTCGATCTCCAAGCTGCTGGGCATGCTGCCCGGGATGGGCCAGATCCGCGACCAGATCAACAACATCGACGACAAGGACGTCAACCGCGTCGGCGCCATCATCAGGTCGATGACCCCGACCGAGCGGGCCGAGCCGGAGCTGATCAACGGCTCGCGCCGGGCCCGTATTGCCAAGGGTTCGGGCGTCCAGGTCGGCGAGGTGAAGAACCTGGTCGAGCGGTTCTTCGAGGCCCGCAAGATGATGTCGGCGATGGCCTCCGGCAAGGGCATCCCCGGCATGCCGGGCATCCCGGGCATGGGTGGCGGCGGCAAGAAGAGCACCAAGAAGGCCCCGGCGGCCAAGGGCAAGCGCAAGAGCGGCAACCCGCTGAAGCGGGCGCAGGAGGAGGCCGCGGCCGCCGAGCGCCGCGCGCTCGGCCCCGGTGCCGACCAGGCGCCCGCCCAGGGTGGCGGCGCGTTCGGTCTCGGCGCGGGCAAGGGCCCGGCCGACTTCGAGCTGCCCAAGGAGTTCAAGGACCTGCTGTAGTCCTGACCCGGTCCTGACCCGGTCCTGACCCGGTCCCGCTGCCCGCGGGTCCCGGGACGAACGGCCCGCCACCCCGGCCTTCCCGGGGTGGCGGGCCGTTCGCACGCCCGATAGTCATCCGAGATGATGGTCCGATGCGAGTAACGATCAGGGCCCCGCGGGCCGGGGACGAGGTGGCGTACGCCGAGGCGGTCCGGCGGTCCGCCGAGCACATCGGCCGGTGGAACCCGGTCGAGCCGGACGCGCTGCCGGACCTGCTGGAGCGCCAGGGGCCTGGCCTGCGGACCTTCCTGATCGTCGACCTGGAGACCGGTGGACTGGTCGGCAAGGTCAATGTGGCCAACATCGTGATGGGCCGCTTCTGCAACGGCTCGCTCGGCTACGACTCGTTCCTGCCGTTCGCCGGCACCGGGCGGATGACCGAGGGCCTGCGGCTGGTGCTGGACACCTGCTTCGCCGGGCACCCGGAGGGCGGTCTCGGGCTGCACCGGCTGGAGATCAACGTCCAGCCGGACAACGGGCGGTCGATCGCGCTCGCCAAGCGGCTGGGCTTCCGGCACGAGGGGTTCACGCCGAGGATGCTGTTCCTCCAGGGGGCCTGGCGGGACCACGAGCGGTTCGCGCTGACCTCGGAGGAGTGGCCCGGCTCGGCCGCGGCGGACGAGCGGGGCTGAGGGCGGGCCGGGATCGGGGCTGGGGTCGGGGCTGAGGGCGGGCCGGGATCGGGGTCGGTACTGGGCCGGGCCGGGACCGGGCGGGGTGCGGGGGAGCGGGCGGGGAGCGGCGTTGCGGTTGGAGGCGCCGAGCAGATGTCCGTATTGTCCGATGGGTGACTGATCCCGTGCCGCCGCGCCAGACCCCCGACCAGCCATGGCGTTCGGAAGGGGCCCCGCCCCCGCAGCCCCCGCGCCGCAGAATGCCCGGCGGCTGGACGGGCCTCGTCCTGACGGCGCTCGTGGTGTTCCTGATCAGCGATCTGCTGCTGTCCTTCTTCGGCCCCGGCGGCGCCACCACGATCTCCTACACCGAGTTCAACAACCAGCTGAACAAGGGCAACGTCACCAAGATCTACTCCAAGGGCGACTCGATCGAGGGCACCCTCAAGAACGCCGAGCCGAAGCCGGACGGCGACAAGGGCACGTACACCGAGTTCGACACCCAGCGGCCGGTCTTCGCCGGGGACAACCTCTGGACCACCCTCCAGCAGCAGGGCGTCGAGGTCACCGCCTCGCCCGTCGTCCAGCAGCGCAGCTTCCTCGCCAACCTGCTGATCTCACTGGCCCCGATGCTGCTGCTGATCCTGGTCTGGGTACTGCTCGCCCGCCGGATGGCCGGCGGCCTCGGCGGCGGCGCGCTCGGCCGCAAGGCCCCGCCCAGGCCGGTCACCGCCGAGGCCGGCCGGCGCACCACCTTCGCCGACGTGGCCGGCATCGACGAGGTCGAGGCCGAACTCAGCGAGGTGGTCGACTTCCTGAAGAACCCGCAGCAGTACCGCCGGCTCGGCGCCAAGATGCCGCGCGGCGTCCTGCTCAGCGGCCCGCCCGGCACCGGCAAGACACTGCTGGCCCGGGCCGTCGCGGGCGAGGCGGACGTGCCGTTCTTCTCGGCCTCCGCCTCCGAGTTCATCGAGATGATCGTCGGCGTCGGCGCCAGCCGGGTGCGCGAACTCTTCGCCGAGGCCCGCAAGGTCGCCCCGGCGATCGTCTTCATCGACGAGATCGACACCATCGGCCGGCAGCGCGGCAGCGGCGGCGGGATGGGCGGCCACGACGAGCGCGAGCAGACGCTCAACCAGATCCTCACCGAGATGGACGGCTTCAGCGGCTCCGAGGGCGTCATCGTCATCGCCGCCACCAACCGGGCCGACGTGCTCGACCCGGCCCTGCTGCGCCCCGGCCGCTTCGACCGGCGGATCACCGTCAGCCCGCCGGACCGCGACGGCCGCGCGGCCATCCTGCGGATCCACTCCCGGCACGTCCCGCTGGCCGGGGACGCCGACCTCGACCGGCTCGCCAAGGTGACCCCCGGCATGACCGGCGCCGAACTGGCGAACCTGGTCAACGAGGCCGCGCTGCTGGCGGTCAAGCGCCGCCAGGACGCGGTGAACGAGCGAGACCTCTCGGACGCGCTGGAGAAGGTCCAGCTGGGCGCCGTCCGGCCGCTGGTGATGCCGCAGGCCGAACGCGAGCGGACGGCGTACCACGAGAGCGGCCACGCCCTGCTCGGCATGCTCCAGCCGGGCGCGGACCCGGTCCGCAAGATCACCATCGTGCCGCGCGGCCGCGCCCTCGGGGTCACCCTGTCCACCCCGGAGACCGACCGGTACTCCTACACCGAGCCCTACCTGCGCGGCCGGATCATCGGCGCGCTCGGCGGGATGGCGGCCGAGCAGGTGGTCTACGGGGTCATCACCACCGGGGCGGAGAGCGACCTGGAGCAGGTCACCAACATCGCCCGCGGCATGGCCGGCCGGTGGGGCATGAGCGAGCGGGTCGGCCGGCTCACCGCCGTGCCGTCCGACCCGCAGGGGGCGTACGGGCTCTCCGCCGCGCCGACCACGCTGGACGCGGTGGACGAGGAGGCGCGGCGGATCGTCGCGGAGTGCTACGACGAGGCGGTGCGGCTGCTGACCGAGCAGCGGGACCGGCTGGACGCGCTGGCGGCGGCGCTGCTGGAGGCGGAGACGCTGGACGAGGAGGCGGCCTACCGGGCGGCGGGGGTGCGCAGGAAGACGCTCGACCAGGCCTGAGTCCGGCCCCGGGCCGGGGCCGACGGTCCCCGTTCCCGCCTCCGGACCGAGGGGAGTGCGTCAGGTGATGCACTCCCCTCCGTCGTTGCCGCGCTGCGGCCGGCACGGCCGTCCCGGGTGCGGCAAGGCCGCTGTCAGCGGGGGCGTTCGGCGATCAGGTAGCGGAAGACGTTCGCCATCCGCACGGTCCCGTCCGGCCGCAGGTACGGCTGCAGTGCCTCCTCCAGCTCCTTCGCGACCAGCGGCGCCCCGGAGAACTCCGCCGCCGCGTCGTAAAGCCCGGTGGAGAGCAGCCCGCGCACGGCGCTGACCAGGTCCGGGTAGGCGAACGGGCAGCCGACCCGTCCGCCGCCGGCCGGGCGCAGGCCGGTTCCGGCGAGCAGGTCCTCCAGCGCCCCCGGCGGGCTCAGCTCGAACGGGTCGCGGGCGCCGCTGCGCCGGGCCATCCGCCGGGCGACGTCCAGGACGGCCGCGCTTTCGCAGCGCTCCCTGGGCCCCCAGGCCGCCAGCACCACGTGCCCGCCGGGCAGCACCAGCCGGGCCGCCGCCGCGACCGTCCGGCGCGGTTCGCCCGCCGGTGGCGGCTGCTCGAAAACAGTGACCAGCGAATAGGCCGAGCGGGCGACATCCTCGGTCGGCCGGTGGCCCGCGCCCACCCGCAGACCGCGTCCGCCGGCCAGCGCGCGCAGCTCGCCGTCCTGCTCCAGACCGGCCACCTGGGCGCCCCGTCCGGCCGCCAGCAGCAGGGCGAGACCGGAGCGGCAGCCCAGGCCCAGCACACTGGTCGCCGGACCCACCTCCAGCCGGTCGTGGACGGCCTCGTAGAGCGGTACCAGCATCCGTTCCTGGATCTCCGCCCAGTCCCGCGCCCGGGCGTTGTCCTGCCCGGTGCCCACGGATCCTGCGGTCGTGCCGATCACCCCAGCCGAAGCCATCGCGGCCTCCCATCCGGTCCCTCGACGTGCTGCTCCGAACCCCCCTCGACGTCCCGCCCCACTCCAGCGAACAGCGGCTCGGGCGCGGCGTCCAGAGGGGTGCGGGGTGGTGCGCGCGTGTCGGGGGCGTGCGCCCCGGTGCGGGACACCGGGGACGGGGCCCGGACGGCGGCCCGGACGGCGGCCCGGAACGGATTCGAAGTCGGGGGCCCGCTCCCCGTACGATTCGCCCATGGCTAAGGCACCCGTTCTCACCCCCCAGGCGGAAGACTTCCCGCGCTGGTACCAGGACCTCATCAACAAGGCCGAGCTGGCCGACAACGGTCCGGTGCGCGGCACCATGGTCATCCGACCGTACGGCTACGGCCTGTGGGAGCGGATGCAGCAGGAGATGGACGCCCGGATCAAGAAGGCGGGTGCCCAGAACGCCTACTTCCCGATGTTCATCCCGCAGTCGTACCTGACCAAGGAA
Organism: Kitasatospora purpeofusca; assembly: GCF_036010405.1. Taxonomy (NCBI): domain Bacteria; kingdom Bacillati; phylum Actinomycetota; class Actinomycetes; order Kitasatosporales; family Streptomycetaceae; genus Kitasatospora; species Kitasatospora purpeofusca. The sequence goes on from NZ_CP108561.1 coordinate 6,313,371, forward strand.
GCCGAGCACGTGGAGGGCTTCGCCCCCGAGCTCGCGGTGGTCACGCACGGCGGCGGCAAGCAGCTGGACGAGCCGGTCGTCGTCCGGCCGACCTCCGAGACCATCATCAACGAGTACTTCTCGAAGTGGGTGCAGAGCCACCGGGACCTGCCCCTGCTGATCAACCAGTGGGCCAACGTGGTCCGTTGGGAGCTGCGCCCGCGCGTCTTCCTGCGCACCACCGAGTTCCTCTGGCAGGAGGGCCACACGGCCCACGCCACCTACGAGGACGCGCGTGAGTACGCCTCGATGATCCACACCCAGGTCTACGGCGACTTCATGACCAACGTGCTCGGCATCGACGTCGTGCTCGGCCGCAAGACCGCCAAGGAGCGCTTCGCGGGCGCCATCAACACCCTCACCCTCGAGGGCATGATGGGCGACGGCAAGGCGCTGCAGATGGGCACCAGCCACGAGCTGGGCCAGAACTTCGCCAAGGCGTTCAACACCACCTACCAGCTGCAGGGCGCCGAGCGCGAGTACGTCTGGCAGACCTCCTGGGGCGTCTCGACCCGTATGGTCGGCGGCCTGATCATGTCCCACGGTGACGACAACGGTCTGCGCGTCCCGCCGCGGCTCGCCGCCGTCCAGGCCGTCGTGCTCGCCATCAAGGGCGACGACGCGGTGATCGCCAAGGTCCGTGAGATCGGCGCCGCGCTGGAGGCCGCCGGCATCCGCGTGGTCGTCGACGACCGCACCGACACCCCGTTCGGCCGCCGCGCGGTCGACTGGGAGCTCAAGGGCGTTCCGCTGCGGATCGAGGTCGGCCCGCGCGACCTGGAGAACGGCACGGCCATGCTGGCCCGCCGGATCCCGGGCGGCAAGGAGCCGGTCTCGATCGACTCGCTGGTGTCGATCCTCCCGGGCATCCTGGAGGAGGACCAGGCCCTGCTGCTGCGTCAGTCGCGCGAGCGCCGCGAGTCCCGCACGGTGGACGTGACCAACCTCGACGAGGCCGTCGAGGCCGCCGCCACCGGCTGGGGCCGGATCTCCTGGGCCGAGCTGGGTCCTGAGGGCGAGGCCAAGCTGGCCGAGCAGGGCGTTTCGGTCCGCTGCATCGTGGCCGCCGACGGCTCGGTGCCGCAGACGGACGACCAGGACGGCAACATCGCGATCGTCGCGCGCGCCTACTGACCGTTCGGTGGCTTCCGCGGTGGCCTCCGCGATCACTTCGGCGGTGGCTTCCGGGGCGGCTTCGGCGGTGGCTTCCCGTGCGCGAAGGATGTTGCCGTAAAACGACGCCCGGCGACGCGTTCTGACGGTTCTCGACCTGGCCGACAGGAAATTCGAACGTCCGATGAGCGGTGTTGTTCCACTGATGTCTCACCTGTCGACATCCCTACTGGTCGGTCAACTGCCGGTATTAACGGAATAGCGGTACGGTGTACGGCCCGTGGCCCTGTCAACTCGACAGGACCGCGGGCCGTACGTCCTGGGGGCGACAGCCCGTCCCCGGACGGAATTGACGAGGCGCCCGTCGAGCTCGACGGGGCCCGAACCTGTAGGGGGTTGGTCTTGCGTCAGATCCGGAACGCGCATTTCGCGCGAGGTCGCACATTCCTGAGAGTTTCCTGGGAAATCCCGGGGAACGGGAACACGCGGAACATCGGCTCCTACTCCATCGTTGGTCTAGCGTGAGCACGACACAGCCCCTCGTTCTCGCGGCCGAACTGGCCGCCGCCTGGAGTGACATCCAGGCCCACCACCAGGACCTCCCCGACCTCGCCTCGCCCGAGGCGTTGATCGGCGAGTCCTCCTCGGCCTGTGGCACCCGGCTCGGTTTCGAGCGGCTGCTCCACGAGGCTGCCCACGGTCTGGCCGCGGCCCGGGACATCCGGGACACCTCGCGCGCCGGCCGCTACCACAACCGGCGCTTCCTGCTCCTGGCTTCCGAGCTGGGCCTGGCGCACCCGGTCGAACCGCACGCCAGTAGCGGCTTCTCCCAGGTGACCATGCTCAAGGAGACCCGCGAGCGGTACGCCGACACCATCGAACGCCTGGACCGCGCCCTCGGCGCGCACCAGGAGGCGGTGGCCGGCGAGGGTGCCTCGCGCGCCTTCCGCGGTCCGGCGGCCCGGCACGGCTCCTCCGGGGGCGGCGTCCGGGTGAAGGCGGTCTGCGGTTGCGGGCGCAACGTCCGGGTCGTTCCCTCGGTGCTCGCCCAGGCGTCCATCGTCTGCGGCGCGTGCCAGCAGCCCTTCAAGATCGCGTAACGCGGGTCGCGTCACGCGAGTGACGGTGCAGCGCGGGGCGCGCAGCTCGGGTCGGGTGATCCGGGTCGCGCAGTTCGCGTGGTTGCGCAGTTCGGGAAGTCCGGGAAGTTCCGGGATCCGGGGAGACCCGGGGCCCGGGTGACCAGGAGAGCCGGCCGGCGACTGTGCGGGCAGTGGTCCGGCCGCAGTGACGAACGGTGGCCGCAGGGGATCCGCAGGGGGTCTGCGGATGTTCGCGGGTGATCGGCCGAAGTCGGCCGGTGATCCGGAGGCGGTCCACCGCGATCCGCCAGGGAGGTGCGCCGCGAAGGTGCACGTGTTGGGCTGACCGGGAGCGGGGGCTCCCGGTCGACCTGTTTTCGGGGGTAGGGCGCCCTTGTGGCAGAATGGACAGCTGAGTACCCGGCAGCCGGGCAGGACCCCTCTCTCCTACGGCTGGCGTGTCCCTTGAACGGCCCACCACGCAACCCCACGCGAGGGCAGGGCCGCTCACCCACGTCAACACCAGGAGAATCCACTCCCGTGGCAGTCAAGATCAAGCTGAAGCGTCTCGGCAAGATTCGCTCCCCGCACTACCGCATCATCGTCGCCGACGCCCGCACCAAGCGTGACGGCCGTGCGATCGAGGAGATCGGCCTCTACCAGCCGACCTACAACCCCTCGAAGATCGAGGTCGACAGCGACCGCGCCCAGTACTGGCTGTCCGTCGGCGCCCAGCCGACCGAGCCCGTGCTCGCGATCCTGAAGCTGACCGGCGACTGGCAGAAGTTCAAGGGCCTGCCGGCCCCGGCGCCGCTGCTGGTTGCCGAGCCGAAGGTCGAGGACTTCTCGCACCTGTTCGCGAAGGCCGTCGCCGGCTTCGAGGACGCCACCACCGGTGTCGCCATCACCCCGAAGGCCAAGAAGTCGGACAAGGCCGAGGCCGACGCCGACGCCGAGGCCTGAGCGTGATCGAGGATGCCCTCGACCACTTGGTGAAGGGCATTGTCGAGCACCCCGACGAGGTGCAGGTGCGCTCGCGCAACCTGCGTCGGGGCAACACCATCGAGGTGCGGGTGCACCCCGATGACCTCGGCAAGGTGATCGGCCGGGGCGGTCGTACGGCTCGTGCTCTGCGCACGGTCGTCGGCGCCCTCGGCGGTCGCAACGTCCGGGTCGACCTGGTCGACGTGGACAACATTCGCTGATCCGGCTGCTCGTTCAGCCGTCAGGGTTTCGAGGCCGGCCGGGACGCATGTCGTCCCGGCCGGCTTTCGCCGTTCCGGCGGCAAATCCGCAACTCCGCAACCCCGTAGCACTCATCCAGGAGAACGATCACCGTGCAGCTCGTCGTCGGCAAGATCGGCCGCGCCCACGGCATCAAGGGGGACGTCAGCGTCGAGGTCCGCACCGACGAACCCGAGCTGCGGCTCGGGCCCGGCGCCGTCCTGTTCACCGACCCCGCCTCGGCGGGTCCGCTGACCGTCGAGTCCGGCAAGGTCCACAGCGGGCGGCTGCTGCTGCGGTTCGCCGGCGTCAAGGACCGCAACGCCGCCGAGGAGCTGCGGGGCACGATCCTGATCTCCGAGGTGGACCCGGAGGAGCGTCCTGACGACCCGGAGGAGTACTACGACCACCAGCTGATCGGTCTGGACGTCGTTCTGCTCGACGGCACCCTGGTCGGTGAGCTCACCGAGGTGGTCCACCTGCCGTACCAGGACCTGCTCACGGTGCGGAAGGCGGACGGTACGGACGCACTGGTGCCTTTCGTCAGCCGGATCGTGCCGACCATCGACCTGGAGAACCAGCGCGCGGTGATCGACCCGCCGGTCGGGCTGATCGACCTGGGGCAGGCCGAGGTCGCCGCTGGTGAGGCGGCCGGTGACGGCGACGCTGACGGTGCTGACGCGGAGGAGTCGCGGTGAGCACCGAGGAAGGCGTGGCGGCCGTGACGGCGGACGCGGGGGAGTCCGGTGGGGCGTCCGTTGATTCCTCGGTGGAGTCGGCCGTGGAGTCGGTCGTGGAGTCGGTCGTGGAGTCGTCCGTACGGCCGTCCGTGCGGGACGGGATGCGGATCGACGTCGTGTCGATCTTCCCCGAGTACCTGGAGCCGCTGAACATCTCGCTGGTCGGCAAGGCCCGGGTCCGCGGTCAGCTGGACGTGCACGTCCACGACCTGCGGGGCTGGACGCACGACGTGCACCGGACCGTCGACGACAGCCCGTACGGCGGCGGCCCCGGCATGGTGATGAAGCCCGAGCCGTGGGGCGAGGCCCTGGACGCGGTGCTCGGCCAGGGGCCGGAGGGCGAGGTGCCGACCCTGGTGGTGCCCACCCCCAGCGGCCGGCCGTTCACCCAGGAGCTCGCGCAGGAGCTGGCCGGCCGGCCCTGGCTGGCGTTCACCCCGGCCCGGTACGAGGGCATCGACCGGCGGGTCATCGAGGAGGCGGCCACCCGGATGCCGGTGGTCGAGGTCTCGATCGGCGACTACGTGCTGGCCGGCGGCGAGGTCGCGGTGCTGGTCATGGTCGAGGCGATCGCCCGGCTGCTGCCCGGCGTGCTCGGCAACGCCGAGTCCCACCGGGACGACTCGTTCGCGCCCGGCGCGATGGCCGACCTGCTGGAGGGGCCCGTCTACACCAAGCCCGCCGAGTGGCGCGGTCGCACCGTGCCGGACATCCTGCTGAGCGGGAACCACGGCCGGATCGCCCGCTGGCGCCGTGAGCAGGCATTCGCCCGCACGCTGGCGAACCGGGCGGACCTGGTGGCGCGCTGGCGGCACGCGGACTTCGACAAGAAGGACCGTGAGGCGCTCAGCCTGCTGGGCCTGGCCTGGGACGAGGACCTCGGCCGATTTCGGTCCGTGGCCGATGGTGTGGAAGAATAGGCCGCTGCTGTCTGTCGCTGGGCTCCTCCCGTAGGGGTCACGTGGTCCGTCGCCCCCGCCACGGGGGGCTCGTCGGTAACCGGTGCGGCCCGCAGCGAACCCCATTTGTGACGACTTCCGTGGGCGGCCCGTGGCGCCTGCGATGGAGAGCAACATGAGCAACAAGCTCGCTGCTGTCGACGCGGCCTCGCTGCGTAGCGACATTCCGGCCTTCCGCGCCGGTGACACCCTGAAGGTTCACGTCCGGGTCATCGAGGGCAACCGCTCCCGTGTCCAGGTCTTCCAGGGCGTCGTCATCCGCCGTCACGGCGCCGGCATCGGTGAGACCTTCACCGTTCGCAAGGTCAGCTTCAACGTCGGTGTCGAGCGCACCTTCCCGGTGCACACCCCGATCGTCGAGAAGATCGAGGTCGTGACCCGCGGTGCGGTTCGCCGCGCCAAGCTGTACTACCTGCGTGACCTCCGCGGCAAGGCCGCGAAGATCAAGGAGAAGCGCGACCGCTGATCCACCGCCCCCCGGCACTGCCGGGGGATCGGGATCGCTCTGGGGGGCCGGACTGCCGCACGGTAGGCTCAGCCCCCGATGAGCACGCACGAACCACCCGCGGACCGCGACGGCTGTCCCGCACCCACCGGTGCGGACTCGCCGACGCGGTCCGCGGTCGTTTCCGCGCCCGTGGCCGCGCCCGCGGCCGGGGTGGTGCCCGACGCGGGAGGGGCGGTCGACCGGGGGAGGCAGGACGGTCCCGGCGTCGCGGGTCCGTCGGATGCTTCGGACACCTCGGGCGGTGCGGACGGCGACACGGACGATGCGCCCGATGCGCCCAATGCGGCCGCTCCGGACGAAGCCCCGGGCGGGGGCGGGCGCTCGCGCTCGCGCGAGCTGTTGCTGCTCACCGGTATCTGCCTGTTCGTACTGCTGCTGGTGAACGCCTTCGTGGCGCGCCCGTTCTCGGTGCCCTCCGGATCGATGGAGAACACCCTGCGCCCGGGCGACCGCCTGATCGTGAACAAGCTGTCCTACGCCTTCGGCGGCCATCCGCGCCGCGGCGATGTGGTCGTCTTCGACGGCACCGGCTCCTTTCTGCGCAAGCCCCACGAATCCGTCGGCCTCGGGACCTCGCTGCGCTCCTTCGGCCGTGAGGTCGGACTGGTCCCGGCCGGTGACTCCGTCTACGTGAAGCGGGTCGTCGGCATCGGCGGCGACCGGGTCACCAGCGCCGGACCGGGCCACCCGATCACCGTCAACGGTGTACCGGTCGACGAGTCCGGCCATCTCTTCCCGGGGGACGAGCCGTCCGATGTGGCCTTCGATGTGGTGGTGCCGCCCGGCAAGCTCTGGGTGATGGGCGACCACCGCAGTGCCTCCCGCGACTCCCGCGACCACCTCGGCGAACCGGGGGGCGGCTTCGTCCCGGAGTCCAAGGTGATCGGGCGGGCCGCCTGGGTGGTCTACCCGGTCGGACACTGGGCCGACCTGGACCGGCCGGACGCCTACGCCGCTGCAGAAGGGACGGGCGGCCATGGGGAGCAGGGGTAGGGGTCGGCTCGCCGACCGCCCGGACGCCGGTTCCGGGCCCTCGGCCGGTGCCGCCTCCGGGAGGGACAGCAGGGCCGGGACGGTGAGTGGATCCGAGGTGGAAGCCGGAGCCGGAGCCGGGGTGGAGACCGGGCCCGGGGAGGCCGCCGGATCGGTGGATCCCTCCGGGGCAGCGGATGCCCCGGTGGTGCGCGGCCGTGCCGAGCGCCGCCGCACCGCCCGCAGGGCGGCCCGTCGCCGCAGGCGCTCCCATCTGCGGGAGATCCCGCTGATCATCGTGGTCGCGCTGATCGTCGCGCTGGTGATGAAGACCTTTCTGGTGCAGGTCTTCGTGATCCCCTCGGGATCGATGGAGCAGACGATTCTGATCGGGGACCGGGTTCTGGTCGACAAGTTCACTCCCTGGTTCGGCGCCGAGCCGGAGCGCGGCGAGGTCGTGGTGTTCAAGGACCCGGGCGGCTGGCTGGAGAACCAGCACGGGGCATCGACGGACGGTGCGCTCCTGCGCGGGGCCAAGCAGGTGCTGACGTTCGTCGGACTGCTGCCCTCCGACAGCGAGCAGGACCTCATCAAGCGGGTGATCGGGGTCGGTGGCGACACGGTCGAGTGCTGCGACGATCAGGGCCGGATCCTCCTCAACGGCAAGCCCCTGGACGAGCCCTACCTCGCGTCGGGCAACCCACCGTCGCGGCAGCCGTTCAAGGTGAAGGTGCCACCGGGGCGGCTCTGGGTGATGGGCGACCATCGGGACGTCTCCGCCGACTCCCGTTTCCACATGGGCAATCCGGGTCAGGGCACCGTCCCGGTGAGCGGGGTGCTGGGGCGGGCGTTCATGATTGCCTGGCCGGTCGGCCGGGTTCATCAACTTGATGTGCCGGTTTCACTCTCCTCGGTGGCGCGGGGTCCGACGGGCCCCGGAACTGCGCGGAACGCGGTGGGTGTTGACCCGATCCCTGAGGAACCTCCGCTCGTTATGGGTGTGTTGGGCATCCTTCCGCTCGTCGGCCGCCGGGTGGGACGACCCAGGCGGTAGGTCCGGCCGGGCCGGTGGACGGTCGGAACGCGCGCGTGGGACCGCGAGCCGGATGTCCGGGAGTGATAGAGAAGTGCTGGGTGCGGCCGTTGCGACGAGCCGCGCCCGAGGGCTGTGCCGGTGTCGGACACCCCCCAGAGGGGCAGTTCCGGCGGGCGCGGCCGATCGTGGAACGTGGTGCCCGCTGTGCGGCACTGTGAGCGCGGACGCGCAGGCGTCCGCACAGCAGGGAGGAGACGTTGTGGGGGATTTGGTGATCGGCGCCCGCTCGGGCGCCGGAGAGCCCGAGGGCTCAGGCGGCCGGGCGGCCCGGTCCGCGGAGGCCGCGGCGCCTTCGGCCTCGGCCGAGGAAGCGGCGGCCCAGTCCGCGGACGAACACGGCGACGGCACGAACGACGCCTCGAAGCCCACCCCGGACAACGCGGAGCCGGCGGACGGCACCGATGAGCAGCCGGACCGGAAGGAGCGCAAGCCGCGGTCGTTCTGGAAGGAACTGCCGATCCTCATCGGCATCGCCCTTGTGCTGGCGCTGGTGATCAAGACGTTCTTCGTCCAGGCGTTCTCCATTCCGTCGGAGTCGATGCAGAACACGCTCCAGGTCGGTGACCGTGTCCTGGTGGACAAGCTCACCCCGTGGTTCGGTGCCGAGCCGGAGCGCGGCGAGGTCGTGGTGTTCCACGACCCGGGCGGCTGGCTGGCGGACGAGCCCACCAACGAGAGCAGCAACTCCTTCGTCCGGGGCGTCCAGAATGTGCTGAGCTTCGTCGGCCTGATGCCGTCCGACAACGAGAAGGACCTCATCAAGCGCGTCATCGCGGTCGGCGGGGACACCGTCGAGTGCGAGGGCGAGGGCCCGGTCAAGGTCAACGGGATCGCTCTCAACGAGCCCTACGTCTACCCGGGCAACACCCCCTGCGGGACCAAGCCCTTCGGCCCGGTGAAGGTGCCGGACGGTCGGATCTGGGTGATGGGCGACCACCGCGCGGACTCGCTCGACTCGCGCTTCCACATGGACCAGCCGGGCGGCGGCACCGTCCCGGTGGACGACGTGATCGGGCGTGCCTTCGTGGTGGCGTGGCCGATCAACCGCTGGTCGACGCTGCCGGTGCCGGACACCTTCGACCAGAAGGGGCTGGCGGCGGCGGCCCTGCCCGCCGTTCCGGCCGCGGCCGGTGCCCTGGGCGCAGTCGTACTGCTCCCTCTGGTCCGCCGACGGTGGAACGGGACGGACCGCGACGACCGGTCCTGACGACGACCGGGGGCGCCCGGGTCTTGCGCGGGCCGTGGTACCGACGAGTAATCTGCTCGGACGTGCCACGGCCCGCCGGGCTTTCCGCCCGAGGTCCCGGCGCGGCGCCGTGGGCGTTTCCGGGTCGGTCTGGGTTTGGACGGTATCGATGAGCAGTGTCGTGGAACGCGCGACCGACAGTCCGCCGACCGCCCCCCGCCGTCGGCGCGGACCTGCGGCCGTGGCCCAGGGCGTACTGCTCGGCCTCGGACTGGTCCTGCTGATCGGCGGCTTCGCGGTGATCGCCGTGAGCTACCGGCCCTACAACATTCCGACGGCCTCGATGGCACCCACCCTCCAGGCCCAGGACACCGTCCTGGCCAGGAAGTCCGACGGCTCGGACATCGGGCGGGGCGACGTGGTCGTGTTCCGGGACCTGGCGTGGGGCGGCGAGCTCATGGTCAAGCGCGTCGTCGCGGTCGGAGGGGACACCGTCGCGGTCGGCGAGGGCGACCGCCGGCTGACCGTGAACGGCAAACCGGTGGACGAGCCCTACCTCGCCGGGTCGGGTGCCCAGGGTGCCTCCTTCAACGTGGAGGTACCGCCCGGCCGGCTGTTCCTGCTCGGCGACAACCGGCTCGGCTCGCTCGACTCCCGGGTCCACCTGGAGACGGACGGCGGGACCGTCCCGGCCACCGAGGTGCAGGCCAGGGTGGAGGCCACCGTGCTGCCGTTCGGCCGGATGGCGCTGCTGGGCGGCACCTCGGCGTTCGAGGCGATCGACGGGCACCGGCCGGCGGACCCGGGACCGCTGGAGCCCGCGTTCTGGGCGAGCGTCGCAGGCGCGGCGACGATCGTCGTGACCTCGGCGGTGGGTGGTGCGGCGGGCCTGGCGCGCCGTCGTCGCCGCGCCGCCTGACCCCGGCCGGTGCCGCCCGCGCCGGGACCGCTCTGCCGAACCTCGCCCCGGACGACCGCGCCGGGTGGCAGGATCGGGGGAACGACCGGGGCGGACGGAGGGAGCGTGGAGGCTCGTCATGGCGGCACAGCGGCGCAGGGCCTCGCGGATCCTGCTGCTCGACCGGCAGGACCGACTGCTGCTCTTCCACGGCTCGGACCCGGCGACGCCCGGCGTCACCTGGTGGTTCACCCCCGGCGGGGGACTGGAGCCGGGGGAGAACGTCCGGGAGGCCGCCGAGCGGGAGCTCGCGGAGGAGACCGGGTTGCGCGGCGTGGAGCTGGGACCGGTGGTCGCGTACGGCAATGCGTCGTTCTCCTATCAGGGGCAGCGCTTCGAGCAGGAACAGTGGTTCCATCTGGCCCGGACGACGCGGACGGAGCTGGACCACTCGGGCATGGGCGAGGACGAACACGCCCAGTTGCTCGCGGTGCGCTGGTGGACGGTCGAGGAATTGCGGTCCACCTCCGAGACGGTCTATCCGGTCGGACTGGTGGACTTTCTGGAGCGGCTGTTGACCGAGGGGCCGCCGGTCGCCCCGGTACGGCTCTGAGGGTGAGTGCGGTGGTCCACAATGGGTGGACGTGACAAGTTGAGGGGACGCCTGGATGAGTGCCGAAGATCTCGAAAAGTACGAGACCGAGATGGAGCTCAAGCTCTACCGGGAGTACCGGGACGTCGTCGGCCTGTTCAAGTACGTGATCGAGACCGAGCGACGGTTCTACCTCACCAATGACTACGAGCTGCAGGTGCACTCGGTGCAGGGCGAGGTCTTCTTCGAGGTGTCGATGGCGGATGCGTGGGTCTGGGACATGTACCGGCCGGCCCGGTTCGTCCGAAAGGTCCGGGTGCTGACCTTCAAGGACGTGAACATCGAGGAACTCGCGAAGAGCGATCTGGAGCTGCCCTCGGACGAGCCCGGCTTCGGGAACTGACGTTGGACCGCCCGGTCCCCGGATGTCCAGGGGAATTTCGGATATTCCGGAATTCTCACTCCCGTGGGTGACAGGAGTTATCCACAGGCCCGGGTTTTCCACAGGAAATAACAACCCCCTGGTCCGCTTCCGGATCGCACGGCAGCCTCCCCGTCGGAGGTGGTCACCGTGCAGGACATCGAGCGCGCCACGCGCCAGCAGACCGCGAAGGCCCGGCGGGACGGGCAGCCACGCCGACGGGCGGCACGCAGCCCGGTGGGAGGCCCGACCCCGCAGGCCGATCCGGGCTCCGTCGTGCCCGCAGCCGCTCCGGTCGGGCCCGCCCCGCCCGTAACGGCCCCGCCCGTGCCCGGCGGGGCCGGACCGGGGCGGCTCAGCAACACCGGCCTCGGCCGTTACGGCGAACGCGTGGCCGCCCGCCGGCTCGCCGAGGAGGGGCTGCGCATCCTCGACCGCAACTGGCGGTGCGTGGAGGGCGAGCTGGACATCGTCGCCCTCGACGGGGACACGGTGGCGGTCTGCGAGGTCAAGACCCGCTCCGAGCGGGGATTCCAGCAGCCCACCGAGGCCATCGACCCCATCAAGGCGGACCGGCTGCGCCGCCTGGCCGAGCGCTGGATGTCCGAGCGCTGGCCCGGCCACTTCGTCCGGCTGGCAGGCCCCGAGTACCGGCCCGGCTCCACCGACCCGCCGTGGGCGCCCGTCCCGCCGGGCGGCGTCCGGATCGACCTCGTCGCCGTCATCAACCGGGTCCGCGGCGCCGCCACGGTCGACCACCTGCGGGGGGTGGTCTAGATGGCCTTCGCCCGGACGTGTTCCGTAGCCCTGGTCGGGGTCGACGGAGTGATCGTCGAGGTCCAGGCCGACCTGGAGCCCGGGGTGGCGGCGTTCACCCTGGTCGGCCTGCCCGACAAGGCGCTCTCCGAGGCCCGCGACCGGGTCCGTGCGGCGATCGTGAACAGCGGCGAGGCCTGGCCGCAGCGCAAACTGACCGTCGGGCTGAGCCCGGCCTCGGTGCCCAAGAGCGGCAGCGGCTTCGACCTCGCCGTGGCCTGCGCCGTACTGGCCGCGGCCGAACGGCTCGACCCCTCCGCGATCGCCGACCTGCTGCTCATCGGGGAGCTGGGCCTGGACGGGCGGGTGCGCCCGGTCCGCGGAGTGCTCCCGTCGGTGCTGGCGGCCGCCGACGCCGGCTACGAGCGGGTGGTGGTCGCCGAACAGACGGCCGCCGAGGCCGAGCTGGTCCCCGGAGTGAGCGTCATCGGCGTGCGCAGCCTGCGTCAGCTGATCGCCGTGCTCACCGGAGCCCCCGAGCCGGAGGAGCCCCCCGAGCGGATCGTCGGGCGCCCCGACCCGCTGATGGCTGGCCTCATGCTCCCCAGCGCCGGCGTACGCGGCCTGCCCGACGAGGCAGCCTCCCGGATGGACCTCGCCGACGTGGCCGGCCAGTACGAGGCCCGCCGGGCCCTGGAGATCGCCGCCGCAGGGGGCCACCACCTCTACCTCAAGGGCCCGCCCGGCGCGGGCAAGACGATGCTGGCGGAGAGGCTGCCGGCGCTGCTCCCCAGGCTGACCCAGAAGGATGCGCTGGAGGTCACCGCGGTCCACTCCGTCGCGGGGCTGCTCCCGGCCGGCCGACCGCTGATCGACCACGCGCCCTACTGCTCACCGCACCACTCGACCACCATGCCCGCCATCGTCGGCGGCGGCAGCGGCCTGCCGAGACCGGGTGCGGTCTCGCTGGCCCACCGCGGGGTCCTGTTCCTCGACGAGGCGCCCGAGTTCCCCGTCCGGGTCCTCGACGCGCTGCGCCAACCGCTCGAAGCCGGCGAGGTGGTGATCGCGCGGTCCGCCGGATCGCTCCGGCTGCCCGCCCGCTTCCTGCTCTGCCTGGCGGCCAACCCCTGTCCGTGCGGGCGCCACTCGCGGCGGGGCGAGGGGTGCGAGTGCACGCCCGCCATGGTCTTCCCAGTCAAGTCGACGTGTTGGGCTGAGGGGCTCTCAATGCACCCCATTGCCATGCCTCCTGCGACGGCCGGACGGCGCTACGACGTGCGTGCTTCTCGTCCTGTCGCGAGCGGTCGCTGGGGCATCAGCTTGTTCCGCTATTCCTTGGGTCTGCTGCCGAAGTAGAAGCCGAAGGCAGCGCCAGACAAGGCGATGATCGGTGAGAGGAACACCGTTAGTTCCTTGAGCTGCTCGGTTGTGAAGCTGGTCCACCTACTTGCGATGAGCGCCCCAGTGCCAGCGATGGCGAGAACGGAGACCAAGCCGACTAAGTGGCTGTTGTCGTTCCGATCTTGAGGTGTGCTGGTCGAACGGGAGTCTCGATCGGGTGAGTGCGGCGGCCGGCGCGCATGAAAGCAGGGCCTCTTGGTAGCTCGAAGGGTGTCTACGCCAAAGAGCGGTCCAGGAGGCCCTGTTGTCGCAGTTCTACGGCATCGCGGGAGCGGGGTCCACTTCGGTCACTCTCGCGTGTGACTGCCTGGCACACCGGTTCGGGAACGCCGCCGATCACGGGGTCCGTGCGCGCCACTACCCGACGGACATGTCCGATGCGGAGTGGGCGGTGGTGCGGCCGCTGCTGCCGGTGCCGGGCTGGCTGCGCGGGCGGGGCGGGCAGCCGGAGGCGTACTGCCACCGCGCGATGTTGGACGCGGTCCGCTACCTCGTCGACAACGGAACGAAGTGGCGGGCCATGCCGGCCGACTTCCCGCCGTGGGACCGGGTCTACGCGTTCTTCCGCCGCTGGCGCGACCACGGTCTGGTCAAGGAGTTCCACGACCGGCTCCGCCGCAAGGTCCGCGAGCGGGCCGGGCGGGAGCCGGAGCCGAGCGCCGGTGTGATCGACTCCCAGTCGGTGAAGGCGGACGCCGTCGTCGGCGCCGACAGCCGCGGCTTCGACGGCGGCAAGCTGATCAACGGCCGCAAGAGGCACGCCGTGGTCGACACCCTCGGCCTGCTGCTGGGGGTGACAGTCACCGCCGCAGATGTCGGCGACCGCGCCGCCGCGCGGGTTCTGCTCGCCCAGGTGGCCGCCGCGCACCACCGGCTGGCGCTGGTCTGGGCCGACGGCGGCTACACGGGCAGCCTCGTCGAGTACTGCCTGGCCGCCCTCGCCCTGGTCCTCGCCATCGTCAAGCGCAGTGACGACATGCGCGGCTTCGTCGTGCTGCCCAAGCGGTGGATCGTGGAGCGGTTCTTCGCCCACCTGATGCAAAGCCGCCGCCTCACACGGGACTTCGAACGATCCGTCAGCAGCGCGGAGGCGATGGTCTACTGGTCGATGACGACGCTCATGACCCGCCGCCTTGCCCGGCCACGGCCTTCGCGAGCGTGAACCGGCCCGGTGCCGGCTCGGCCAGCCACCCCCGCGCTGTCAGCCGCTTCGCCTTCGACCGCAACGCCTCGATCTTCGCGGGCACCGGGTCCAGGCCGAAGCAGCCGGCCATCTCCTGGCACGTCAGCGGGCCTTGGCCCAGACGGCTCCGGTCCGCGAGGATCTGCAGGATGCGCTGGTAGTCCGCCGACAACGCCGACCAGGCCAGACCCGCGCGCCACATCGGCACCACCGACTTCCGCTTCACCGCCTCCGAAGACGCAGGCAGCGCCGGCTGTTCACCGTGATCCGACGGATTCCCTGCGACATCCGGGCCGACGGCGTCGCCCGGGGACAGCACCTCGCCGACGCGTGAGCGGGCGATGACCCACTCGTTCCACTCCCGCTCGGCCACGACCAGCTCGGCCTGGATACGGTCGGCCTCCTCCCGCAGATCGTCCATACGACGGCGAGCGGAGAGCTCGCGCTGTTCCAGCAGCCCAACGACCGACGGCATCCCGACCTCCACCAGGGCGACGACACGACACGTCACCACTCCCCGAGACCACCGACCCTATGCCCGACCAGCGGAAACGCAGCCCTCAAGCCCGGAAAGACAACAGCCACTAAGACGAATGCGATGACTTGGCGAGTCTTATCATCGGGCGTCGGACGTTGCCCCACCTGTGCGTATGGAGCGGAGCCCGGGGCCGCGTCCTCAGCTAGCTGCGGTTGGGCTCTAGGTGCGGCAGGACCTGTCGCCTGGGTGACCTCGCTGGTCCCTGGTGTTTCAGCCTCCGCAAGGCTCGGTCTGAGGTTCCCCCGACGTGCGGAAGGTTGCCGGAGATGGCCTGATGGGCCATGAGAAGGGAGCCTCTGCCATGGCTGCACCGATGAAGTACCCGCCCGAGTTGCGGCAGCGAGCTGTTGCCGCATACCGCGCCGCCGACCCGAAGCCCGTGATCCGGCAGATGGCTCGCGACCTGGGCGTGCACCACGAGGCCCTGCGCAACTGGATCCGCCAGGACGAGGCGGACCGGGGCGAGCGCGACGACCGGCTGACCACCGTCGAGAAGGAGGAACTGGCCACTCTGCGCAAGGAGAACGCCGAGCTCCGCCGGTCCTGCGAGATCCTCAAGGCCGCCTCGGCTTTTTTCGCCCAGGAGCTCGACCCGACCCGGCGACGGTACTGAAGCTCATCGACGAGCACCAGGACCGCTTCGGGGCCGAGCCCGTCCTCCGGGAACTGCACATCCCCGCCTCCACCTACTACCGCTGGCGCCGCGACGTGGCGGAGCCGTGCGAGCGCAGACGCCACGACGCCGAGCTGACCGATCACATCCGCCGCATCCACGCCGACTCCGACGAGACCTACGGCTCCCCGCGCGTCCACGCCGTCCTGCGGCGCGAGGGCACCCGGGTCGGCCGCAAGCGGGTCGAACGCCTGATGCGCCAGGCCGGCATCCAGGGTGTCAGCCCGCGCCGGCCCCGTTCCTTCACCCGCCGCGACCCGGCCGCCGAGTCCGCCCCGGACCTGGTCCAGCGCGACTTCACCGCCGACGCGCCGAACCGGTTGTGGGTGGCCGACATCTCGCTGATCCCGACCGGTGAGGGACCATGGTGGCTGGCCTCGATCCGCGACGCCTTCTCCCGCCGGATCGTGGGCTGGCACACCTCGGAGCGCGCGGATGCCGACCTGGTCCTCACCGCCCTGGAGTATGCGCTGCACGGCCGGCCCGTCGAGCCCGGGAGGCTGATCCATCACAGCGACCACGGGTGTCAGTACACGTCCATCAAGCTCACAACTCGCCTGCTGAAGGCGGGAATCGAGCCGAGCATGGGAAGCGTGGGCGATTCGTTCGACAACGCCCTCGCGGAGAACTTCTGGAGCGTCCTGAAGACCGAGTGCGTCCGCCGCACGACCTTCGCGACCCGCACCGACGCCGACCTCGCCCTGTTCGCCTACATCGACGGCTGGTACAACACCCGCCGCATCCAGAAGCGCCTGGGCTGGCTCAGCCCGGACGAGTACGAGACGAAGTACTACGCCGACCAGGCGACGGCCGAACCAGTGGCCGTCGAACCACCCACATCCGTCCTGACCAGGTAATCAGCACCTCTCGCGCAACGGGGGAAGCTCAGTCGGGGTCCGTCTGCTGGGGTTGATGTCGTCATGGCGTTCCTCCTGACAAGTCCGGCATGCCGGCCTTTCGGGTTCGCCTAGCGAGTAGGTGCTTGTGGAGGGCGCCTCATCGTCGCCAAGGCTCGTGTCGTTGTCCGGGTGAGGCGCGTCAGACTGGACTAGCTGAAGATCATGGTCTTCCGGGTCGAGCATTGGACCCCCTGCGAAGACCTCTATCGGTGGGTCCCTGGTGGTCCTGTAGTGCGGGCAGTCGACCTCGTCGAAGGTGTCCCGAGCAGCTTTGCGGTCCAACCATCGGTTGACCAGGCACGGGCGCTGGTCCGTGCCGTTCGATCCACCGCCCGTTGCTGGCATCCGAGTTGGTCCTGCCGGGGTTACGTCCAGGGGAATAATCGACCATTTCGAACATAGCACCCATATGCTCGCAAGATCGATCTCGCACTCCGTCGATGTGCATGTGAACCACATCCTGTGTGGATGTTCTTGACATGAGATGTGCCTGGTGTGAGGCTTGAGGCATCGCCCGACCCGCGCTGCGGGCCTCACGAGTCAGACGCAATGGAGCCGGCCGTCGCCGTCCGTGGCAGATTCGGCGGCCTCTCGGCCGGGTCATAGATGCTTCTTGGAAGCCTTGGACACCCCACGCGCTGTCCAGACCCTCTCCCCCGACAGCCAATGAGGCCTCGACATGACCGACACCACCGGCACTCCGACTGGCTCCCAGACTGGGGACACCCAGCTCAAGCCGTTCACCCGTCTGAGCGTGAACATCAATGACGACACGGCCGACGCTCTGCAGCGACTCAAGAGCGAGAAGGGCATCTCGATCACCGAGGCGGTCAGGCGCGCGGTTGCGCTGCTCGACCTGGTGGAGCGTGAGACCAACAAGCCCGGCCAGCCCGGCAAGCTGCAGATCGTCGACTATGACGGCGCTGTGCGTCAACTGCTGTTGTTCACCTGACTGAGCAGGCATTTTGCCGTTCACGTGGCATGCGACGGCGGGCCCTTCAGACATGAAGAGGCCCGCCGTTGCGCTCGGTAGTGTGGGCCGCGATTGGCCAGGGGCGGGCTCACCCAGTTGGGTGAGCCCGCCCCTGACTGCTGTGCTGGTGGGCGGTGCTGGGTCAGCTCGTGTCGCGATGTGTTTGTCGGGCTGGGAGAGGGATGACGTTGGGGTCGGGCTGCGCGAGCATCTTTCGGAGCTGCTGGTTCTCCATCGTGAGCGTGTTGACGGTAGGCACGAGGCCGGGGAGTTCTACACCGGCAGCCAGGCCGGAGGCTCAGTTGTCCACCAGCGCCAGTTCGCCCCGTCTGTCGTCTGGACGTGATCGTTTTATGCGGGGACACTCATCGCATGGCCCAGGGCTCACACAACGCCGCACCCAATGCCGTCGGCTACCAGCACCAGACCTGGTGGGCCCTGGTCGAGCTGTTGCGCACCGGCCCGGAGCGGCCCGACGCCGCGATCAGCGTGGAGTTGTATGACGACATCGCCTGGGACAAGGCGGGAACACCGAGTGAACTGCTGCAGGTCAAGCACCACCAGGGAACCAGCCGTGCACTGACCGACCGCGCAACGGACCTGTGGAAGACGCTGCAGGTCTGGATGGATGAGGCATCCCCTGGGGATGCGGACGGACCGAAGTTGGTGCTGGTGAGTACACAGCGCGCCGCTGCCGGCAGCGCAGTCGCCGCCCTGCGTACGGAAGGCCGCGACGAGGCGGCCGCACTGCGGTTCCTGGAAGCCGTCGCCCAAGAGAAGGGCGCTACCGATACCGCCAAGGCGCGCGCGGCGTTCATGGACCTTCCCGTCTCGACCCGCAGAACCTTCCTGCACCGGGTTCTCATCGCCGACGGCTCCCCCCATGCGGAGGATGTGCATGCCGTGGTGAGGACGTGCCTGCAATGGACGCTGCCCACTGGGCACGAGGAACTGTTCCTCGCGATGGTCTGGCAGTGGTGGGACGGGCAGGCTCTGGCCATGCTCCAAGGACGCCTCCGCAGCCTCGATGTGGGCGCCGCGCAGTCTGCGATCGCCCACATCCGCGATCAGTTCACCCAGGAGAATCTCCCCACGCTGATCAGCCTGAACGATGTCGACGAGCAGGGGATCGAGGAGCAGTACCGCACCCGTCCCTTCGTGCAGCAGATGAAGTGGGTGGCCTACCCGCCGAAGAACCTTCAGAAGGCGATCGTCGACTACTACCGGGCCTGTACTCAGGCGGTCCGGTGGCTCGACGAAGACTTGATCGGAATCGCGGAGCTCGACCGATTCGAGAACGAGCTGGTCGACGAGTGGGAGCGCGAGTTCGAGTGGATGACGGACGGCCTCGACGACGACGCCGATGACAGGGCGAAGCAGGAGGCTGGCAAGGCCCTTCTGCGCGCCCTGCTGGCACAGACAGGGATCACGGTCCGCTCCCGCTACAACGACGGCTTCTTCGCCCGAGGCCAGCGCCACGCCCTGGCCGACCAAGGAAGAGTCGGTTGGCACGCGGATTTTCAAACCAAGATCGAGGAACTGCTCCAACTCGGCAGCAACATTGGCACTGCAGCCGTTGGAGCGTAAGGAGGGAAGCCGGTGACGGCTTGGAACCAGCAGCCCTCTGTCGTCGCCACCATGCTCAACCCGGCGCTGCTCGCCGCAGTGCTGGAGGCGGCGACGCAGGGCCACCAGAAAGAGTCTGGGCAGGACATGCCCTGGGTCCTGTCTTTCGTCGTCGCCCCCATGGTGCTACACCGCGGCACGCGAGAAGCGCTGCCCGCCTCCACCCGGACTCACCTGGCCACCTGGGTGTCGCGCAACCCCGTACTGCGAGCGGGACTTCCCCAGCGGGCGGTGAACCTGGTGGATCCGGTGCGTGCTGGGCTCCGCTTCGCAACCGCGCACGGGCTTCTGCAGATGCACGAAGACCGGCTCGTCGCGCCGCCTCGCAAGCGCCCCCGCGGTTTCAAGACCGAGCGTGAACTCGACGAGCTCCTACGGAAGGCGAGCCTGGCTGGGCGCTGGTTGTCCAAGACAGACAGCCCAGCTACTGTCCTCGCCATCCTCGGCGTGGCACCCTGATTCCCGTGCAGCTGCTCGCGATCATCCTTTACAACGCCTCGGGCGAAAAGCGCGTCCTCGACTTCAAGCCGGGAGCGCTGAACATCGTTACTGGCGAGTCGCAGACCGGCAAGAGCGCTCTGCTCGACATCGTCGAGTACTGCTTGGGACGCGACAGCCTGCAGATGCCCATCGGCCCGATTACCGAGACGGTCGTCTGGTACGCGGCGCTGCTGAAATTGGGCGCCGGCCGGGCCTTCGTGGCCCGTCCTGCTCCTCGCCCGGGCAAGAGCTCGACCCAGCTGGGTACGCTCCGGTTCGGCACCGCGCTGGAGCCCCTGGAGCTTGGTGAGTTGGAAGCGGACATGGACTCCTCTGCCATCCGCGAGCAACTGGGCCGCCGGATCGGCATCGAAGAGAACCTTCATGAGCCGCCCGCCGGTGCAGTGCGGTCTGCTGTCGAGGCCCATCTAGGGCATGCGACGTTGCTCTGCCTCCAGCGGCAGAGCGAGATCGCTAACCGCAATCTGCTCTTCCACCGGCAGGGCGAGCAGGGCATGGCCCAGACCCTCAAGGACACCCTTCCCTACTTCCTGGGGGCGGTGCCCAGGGACCAGGCCCTGCGACGTGCCCAGCTGACAGCCGCCAAGCGCGAGTTGCGTACAGCAGAGAGCAACTACCGCCGCGCCGAGGAAGCGAGCCAGCTTGCCGGCGCTACTCTCGCGGCACTCTGGCGGGAGGCGTTCACGCTGGGCATGGTGGACAACCCCGAGCAGCCCGACCGCCTTTCTGCCATCGCCGCGCTCCAGGCAGCGGTTGTCGGTGGGCCAATGACGCCTACGGCAGACGGTGAGAGAGAGGCCGTCAGTGCCGTCCGCGCCATGCAACTGGAGCGCGAGCGCGATGATCTGCGCGACCAACTGCGGGCGGTGGGCTCGGAGCGGGAGATCCTCCTGCAGCAGCAGGACTCCGAGGTGGGATTCGTCGGCGCTGTGCGGACCCAGGCTGCGCGGCTCACGAGCCTGCATCTGCTGGGCTTGGACGGCGGAGACAACCAGGCGCTTGCCACCTGCGGGTTCTGCGGCAGCGAGCTTTCTGACCCCGACCCTGCGGTTGCTGAGCTCGACCGCAGCCTGCGTGGCCTCAGCGAGCAGTTGCAAGGGATCGAGACTGCCCGGCCGGCCCGGAGGGCGGCGCTGACCTCCCTCGACGGGCGGGCGGCGGACTTGCGAGGCCGCCTGCGAGGTGTCGAGGTAGCCCTGCGGTCGCTCACGTCCAGCGCTGAGGTCACTGCGCAACTTGCAGCAGACACCCAGCTCAGCTTCACCCGCGGCCGGATTCACGCCACCTTGGCCGTACTCCCAGGCGGGTCCAATGAGGAGCTGGAGCGATTTAAGCAGCTGTTCGAATTTGCGGCAGAGAGGGTTCGTGGCCTTGAAGCCGAACTTGACCCGGCGGAAGAACGCGAACAGCTGACCTCCCGCCTCGTCGCCATCAGCCAAGATATGACCCGCTGGGCCAACGACCTGGAACTGGAGCACGGAGGTGGCAACGTCCGGCTTGACCTGAGCCGCCTGACCGTCGTCGCCGACACCGAACAGGGGCCGGCGCCGTTGTTCCGTATCGGTAGTGGTGAGAATTGGGTCGGCTACCACCTGATCGCCCACTTGGCCTTGCATCGGTACTTCGTGCGGCAGGGTCGCCCGGTCCCCCGCATCCTCATGCTCGACCAGCCCACCCAGGTGTGGTATCGCTCGGACGTGGACCAGAGCTCCGGAGCGCCGAGCGACGACAGCGACCGGGAAGCGGTCAACCGCCTCTTCCAGCTCATCCACGACGTCGTCAGCGAACTCGCCCCCGACCTCCAGGTCATCGTCTGCGATCACGCGAACCTGGACGAGGACTGGTTCCAGAACTCCGTGGTCCACAACTGGCGGCACGGGTCGAAGCTGATCCCGCAGAGCTGGATTACGCGCTCCCTCGACATCTGACGAAGCGAGGAAGTCAGTCGCGATGCTCGTCTGGGCGAGCCAGTCCGGGATTCCTACTGGGGACACCACCAGCCTTGCCCTGAATGACAAGGCTAGGTTCCGGCAGGTCGAAGCACGGGAGCGGTTTGGTCGCCATTACGGCTGCTGTCCTTGGCCCGCAGTTCCTTCAGGTTGAGGATCTGCTTGCGCAGGCGGGCCTCACTCAGGGGGACAGATGTGTACTCCATCCAGCTCAATCGCTGGGCGTGGTGGAACCTGGTCGGCCGATCTCTTGGGCACTATGCGGGCCATGGATACACTCACCCGCGAGGCGCGGGCGGCGCGTGCCCAGCAGCGCAAGGCCGCCCGACTGAAGACCTGCACGCACTGTTGGGCAGAGCCTGAGGAGCCCTGCAAGCCGGGCCCGGGAGGCCGGTCGAATACGCATCGAGCGCGAGTGGAGTTCGCATCGCGAGACCAAGCGCCCCTTCCGGCGCAAGAGGTGATTGCCCGCGATGCTGCGTGGATCTACCAGCCTCTCAACGTCTCAGACCCGGCTTCGCCGATCCTGGGCGTCAGACAGAGCATCTTCAGGACACTCTTCCGAGACACGGATGAGATGGGTGCTCTCACTGTTGTTGCTCTCGGCCAGTACGACCCTGAGTGTTCGATGGTGAATAACCCGGTGGTCATGATGACTGCCAGCATGTTTCTCGGCTTGACGGAAGACGAGCGCGAGACCGCGATCACTCGCCTCCTTGCTCGCGGCTTCTTGAACGTGGCCGGGCCACGGGTCGTGCAGACGAACTCCGATGTAGCACGCGTGTTTGACGTCTCCGAGATGAACCCGGCTTTTATGGCTGAGTGGGCAGCAGCGAAAAAGTCGGTTCCAGAGCCCATGATTTAAGTCCTGTCGCGGGGCGTTTGCCGGGCGCGGAGGGGGATAACGTTGCTCGCCTTGTTGCTGAGGACGTCGCGCAGCTCCTGGTTCTCCAAGGTCAGGCGGGTGTTCTCCGCAAGGAAACCCTGGGCATCGGCCTTGAGCAGGGCGAGCTCGGCGTTCTTGTTCGCGATGGTCGTCTTGAGGGCAACGACCTTCTTTCGGAGGCGGGTCTCGACGTCGGGGGTGCCGCCGCGGGCTCGGACCTGGTCGTAGAACGCGTTCTTCAGATCGGTGTGACGTTGGGTCAAGGCGTTCCTGGGGACCTCGGCTTCGATGGCGAGAGCGACGATGGTCAGGGCGCCGTTGGAGCGCTCGTGGGTGCCGGTGAGGATGCGGTCCATGGCGGCCTGGATGCGGTCGCGTTCGTCGGGTGCAGGGCTCACGCGGGACTCTCCTTGAGGGTGAAGCGGGTGCGGTCGTGTTCGTTGGCCAGCTCGCGGAGTCTGGTGGCGGTGGCCTGTCGGCGTGCGGCCAGAGGGCCGGGGACGTGGGCGGCTTTGCTGTCGAGGTCGTCGGCGCGCTGGCGGAGCCAGGTGGCGTGCTGGTCGGTGCGTACGGTGTTACCGCAGCCAGGAACGCACTGGTCGAGACTGGGCGCGTCGTGCTGTCCCTCCTTCGCGCAGAGCGCTTGGTCGCGTTTGTAGAGGCAGAGCAGCAGTGCGTGAGGGTTGTCGTAGAGGACGCTGCCGTCACGGGCCAGGTACCGGCGGGCGGCGGCGTGTTTGCGGACGAAGTCGAGTCCGACCAGGCCGCCTTGGAACACTGGTCCGTTCGCCGCGGCGAGGATCGCCCGGCGGGCGGCGGGGCCGGAGATGGCCTCGCCGGCCTGCATGCGTTCGTGGAGGTCGGCTGCGGTGTCGGCGGTGGCCAGCGCCGTCTCGACATTCACCATGCTGTGGATTCCGTCGCGGCCGCGGCTGCCGTAGCGCCCGGACTGGTCGGTGTTCAGGACGGTTCGCATGTGGCCGTACTGGATGGCGAGGGCGACCAGGCCGCCGGGCCGGCGTGCGATGTGCCAGGCCAGGGTGCGACGGAACCGTGCGGTGCCGATCTTGCCGTGCGGATCGGGGGGGATGACCTCGCCGCCCCGTGCCTGCGCTTCGGTGTTGACCCAGACCGCGAAGTCCTCGATCCAGGCGGCGAGCCTCTTCCTCCTCAGTGACGATCCTTGCTGCGTGACGCGGCTGGGGCAGTGGATGGCCGCGTCGAACAAAAGTGCGCCCTCGGGGACGATGCGCTCAAGGACGCGGATGGCCTTGACGACGGGGGTGATCGCGACCCAGGGAAGAGGCCGCTCGGTACCGCCGGGCAGGTAGTGGCCCGTGTCGGGGTCGATGGCGGTCTTGTAGTGGTGTCCGCGGATGAGATGGTGCGGCTCTTCCTCTTCGTATTCCTCGTCGTCCGTGTCTGCGACGACGTCCTCGGGGCGGACTCGCAGCACGTGGCGTCCTGCCGCTTCGCTGGTTCCGGGTTCCGGGTCGGGGCAGCAGCCGGAACGCAGGCCGAGGATCTCCTGGGTGCGGGCGCCGGTCAGGTAGGAACAGACGATGAACGTGGCTGTGACCAGCTGCTTGAGAAGGTCGGTGGTCTCGTTGAAGTCGATCGACTCGCGCCATGGGCGGTCGTTGATCCGGCCGGTGAGCGGCACATCCAGCGGGCACGGGCCCTGGTCGGAGGCCACGCGAGCGGCCAGGTTGTCCCTCTCCCAGACGTGCTGGACCTGGTGGAGGGAGGCGCCGGTCATCCCGGCGATGTAGTTGCGTGCCAGTGCTGGCTTGCCGTTCTGGTGGGTGGAGGGCAATGCGGTGCCGGCGGCGGTGAGCCGGTTCAGGTAGGTGTTGAGCGCGATCCGCCCGGCGGGGGTCCCCTTCTGAGCGGGGGCGGCTTGGTGCAGGCGGCGGCCTTCGGTGTGGGCGGCGAGGATGTCGTCGGCCAGGTCCTCGACGAAGCGGATCGCCCACACCAGCAGCGGGCCCATCGTCTCCTCGCCCAGTACCTCGCGCGCGTTCTCCCCGCCTGTCGACGTCGCGGCGGGCAGGTAGTCGTCCAGGCCGGCCTCGTCCCAAGGCGGCCGGGCAATCCCAGCGGGTAGTGCGGTGAGCTGGTCGAACGCCCACAGCCGCGTCAGCGCCATCAGCTTGCCCATCACGTTGCCGCGGCTGGTGCCCGCGTCGCGCAGGTGCAGCCCGTACTCGTGCAGCACTGTCCGATCACAGGCGGCCAGAGTGCCGATCCCCCGCTCCAGCAGCCAGTCCGCCAGCCGCAGCCAGACCCGCACGGTGTCCTGCATCCGGTCGGGGGAGATGCGCGAGCGCAGCATGATCCCGCGTTCCCGCACGAAGGTGTTGCGCAGTTCGCCGTTCAGGAACGTCCACGTGATCAGTCGCAGCTCGGGGCGGAAGACGGCTTGGCAGGTGTGCCAGTCGATCGTGGCGAGCATCTGGCTGGGGTTGTCGATGAGCGGGGCCAGCGGCCACACCATGTCACCGAAGCTGCTGTTGAGGTGGGCGTGGCGGGCGATGACCAGGTGCTCGGATATGACTGGGGTGGTGGATTCGGGCATCGGAAGCAGGTAGCGGTCGGCTTCGGGGGCGAGGGGTGTGGTCACGGGTTGAGGTCTCCGCTCAGCAGGTCGCCGACGATCTCCCGGTCGGCTTTGGTGATCCGGCCGCGTGCTCTGGTCCACGATCCGTCGCCGATCTTGCCTTTCAGGTCGTCCAGGCGGGCGTGGGCATCGCTCCAGTTCCGGTCCCACACAGGCGTCGGCAGAGCCGAGCGAATGTGGGTGAGGGATTGGTGCAGCTGGACCAGGCGCGGGTGGTGGTCGGTGTGGACGCGGGCGTTCTCGCAGGCCAGGCAGAGTAGGAACGAGGCGCCGCAGCCCCCGTCCGGAAGCGGTGCCGGGCTCTGCTCGGTGCCGGAGCAGTCGGCGGTCGCGGTCTCCTGATGGCCGGGGTCGCGCTCGGCGCTGAGCCGGGCAGCGAGCTTCACCGCCTGGCGGGCGTGCTCCAGTGCGGCGGCTGCCCCGGCGGCGATGATGGGCGCGGCCTGCCGCTGGACTCGCTCGTCGGGCAGCACGTAGCGGCGCTCGTGGGTGTCGCGGGTGTGCTGGGACGGTTCCCCGCGGTCCACCACTACCGTTCGCCGACCGCGCCGAAACGGCGAGCCGGTGCCGGTCAGCTTTCCCCAGCGGGACGCGTCGTTGCCGGCCAGTCCCAGGCGGATGGGGCCGATAGCGGTCCGCCGCGTCTTGTCCTCGACCTCGCGGTCCGGGTAGTGGGTGCGCCAGGCGATGAGCCTGTCGGTGCTCGCGTCCGGGGCGAGGTCGTGTGCCAGCGCCCGGGCGAAGCGGGTGGCCTGCAATGCCTGTGTGATCAGTCGGCCCGCCGAGTCGGCGCCGGTGTCGGTGACGTTCTCGGTCTCGGTCCGGGTGCTGCTGCCTTTGTGCTTGCGGATCGGTATTCGGTAGGTGGGGTGGCCGTCGCTGCCGGGGTCGGGAGCGGCTTTCGGCGTCGGCATCACGTCGATCACCGCGAGGTTCCAGCTGAACTGGGCCATCAGCACCACCCCCAGAGCCGTCGCCTCCATCCGGTCCAGGAACAGCCGCTTCCACGTTGCCTCGACCGAGCCCCCTCCCAGCACACGCTGGAAACGGCGCTGCAGGCAACCACTCTTGTAGCGGGGAAGGTCGCCGGTACGGGCGATGAGGTCGAGGGCCTCACCCACCGCCCAGCCCGCGCTGTCGGGCGCGAACTCGCCGCTGTGCCAGCGCTCCAGGTGGGCGGCGTTGTCCTCGATCCGCAGCAGCGCGGCGCGGAACGTGCGCCGGGCCTCCAGCCGGATACCGTCGAACTCCGCCGGCTCGTACGAAGTGGTCTTCGCGGGCAGCGGCGTCACACGGCGGGCGAGCTCCTCGGCCACCGGGCCGGTCCGCAGACGCGGGTCGTCGCGCAGCAAGGCACTCAACTGCCGGAAGACGACCCGACCACCCGCGGTGAGCTTCTGCTGGTCCCACCAGGCGGCCATCAAGGCGGCGGTGACCTCGTCCAGGTCTTGCGGCGGCCGGATGCGCTCAGAGGCGAACCTTGCGAACGACCGCATCTGCTGGAAGACCCTGATGGAGGTCTCATGGGAGCCCCAGCGGCGGGAGTGCACGGCGAACAGGACAGCCAAGGAACGCTGCAAGGGCTCGGCCCCCGGGAGCGTGGAGAAGTCGAAGTCCCGTAGGTGGCCGTCACGGTTCATGTGGCACACCACCAGGCCGGCCACGATGCTGACAGCATCCGGCGCGTTGTAGTCGGCGGGCGGCAGAGCAGCTTTCTTACCCCGACCACGGCTTTCGGTCCCATCCTTCGCGTTCACGACGCGGCCCCCGCCAGCACAGGTGCCAGCCGCACGTCGATGTCCTGGATACCGTCTGCCTCCCGGGCCACTCGGGCGAACAGGTCGTCCAGATCCGGCAGCGGGGCCGACAACGGCTCCTCCACCTCGGCCAGCAGCGACTGCAGCTGCAGGTGCCGCACCGGCGCGAGGTAGGTGTCGACCGTGACCTGCCGCGTCGCGTGACCCAGCAGCCCCTGCACCAGATGCCATGGATCGCCATACAGAAGGGCGAAGTCCCGGCGCTCGCTCGGGCTGAGACCGAAGCGCTGGTCCATCAGAGAGTTCAGCACCACCAGCATGAACAGGGCCATGCTGTGGCGGGCGCCGTGCACGGTGGCATACGGGGAGTAGACCTTGTGCGGGTCGGCCCGAAGCTCGGCCGGCGGCTCCAGCGCGGCTCGGCAGCGCTGGTTGGCGGTGCGGAACACGGCATCCCAGGAGTGGGGCTGGAACGGCAGTCCGGCTTCGTTCAGCCACAGCCACAACGGCTCGGGCCCGTCCGGACCCTCGGTGAACAGTGTCGCCCGCTCCCGCCAGGTCAAGGAGTCCAGCAACTGCTCGAAGACGACGCCGTCCCGAGCCGTCCAGCGGACCTTCCGCTTGGGCCCCCGGGTGACCTCGGTGACCAGCCGCATGTCCGTCAGCTTGTCGTAGCGGCCCTTCACCTGTGCCTTTCGCACCGCCCAGGCCCTCGACGACTCCACATACGACTCGATGTCCCGGACTGCTTCCGTCGAGCAGTAGAACGTCCGCGAAGCCTTCGACCGGGTCACCGCCCCCGACACCCTGCCACGGCAGTAGCGGCTGCCGCCAAGCCGGGTGCCCGGGACCTCGAACGTCAGCAGCGACCCGCCCTCCTGGCGTCGCAGCCCCGAGGACACCAGCAGCCGAACGAACGCGGTGTTGCGGTCCTCCACCCGCCCCAACCAGCCCGGCTCCACCACCCCGGCCCGGGTGTGGCCGCGCAGACCGATGTCCATCCACAGCCGCCACGTACGCGGAGTCAGCCAGTGCATGTCCGACGGCGCGGCCTTGCGCAGTCCGTCCGGGACCTCCTTCGTCCCGCCGTGCAGGTCCGATACCTGGCGCATCGTCACCGGACTCGCGGGCACGTACTTCTCCCGCTTGGCCCACTTGTACAGCGCCGCGAACGCCGCCAGCTCCCGGTTCGACTTCGAGTTCCCGACCCGATCCGGATTCGCCGGCGCATCCAGCCGCCAGCTCCGGAAGTCGTTCAGATCCTTCTCCCGGGCATCCGTCCAGTGCCGACCCCGCCGCGACAGAAACGCCAGCAGCAACGAGATGTCGGTCGCGTAGTTCCGCTTCGTCTCCTGCTCGTACCCCCGAAACGCCGATGACTGACCGAAGCGGCACAACAGCGGATCAACTCGGTAGTCGGGCCCCACGAACACCGCATCCCCGACCCGCATCCCCCAATCCGACCACTCGGCCCCAGGCGAATCCGACTCCGTCAGCCAGTCCGGACCCACCCAGAACACCCGCCACTCCGTCATCACACACCCCTCCTGTAGCCCTTCAACACGTTGAAGCTATAGGGAATGGATGAGCCGCTACCAGGGCAGGCTGTCCGGCCCGCTGCTCGACCGGGTGGACCTCCAGGTCCAGGTCGCTCCGGTGACCAGGGCCGAGCTGATGCAGCGCGACACCTCGGCGGAGACCACCGCGATCGTCGCGGCCCGCGTACTGGCGGCGCGGGAGCGCGCGGCGGCGCGGCTCGCGGGCACCCCGTGGCGGACCAATGCCGAGGTCCCCGGACACGAGCTGCGCACCCGCTGGCAGCTGGCGCCGGGCGCGCTGAACGACGCCGCGCGCCAGCTGGAGCGCGGTCTGCTGACCGCCCGGGGCCTGGACCGGGTGCTGCGGGTCGCCTGGACCGTCGCCGACCTCGCCGGCCGGGACCGCCCCGAACAGCGCGACATCCGGACGGCCCTCGTGCTGCGCACCGGCGTGGAGCAGGGGCTCCCGCTGACCGAGCAGTTCTTCCGAAGTCCGAACCTCGCCGCCGACCGCCCCGACCGCCCCGACCGGTCTGACGATCGCGCCGAGAACCGGACCGGCGACCGTTCCGGCGACGGCTCGGACGAGCAGGCCGAGGAGCGAGCGGACGCCCCGGCCGGACGCCGTCCCACCCGCACCCGGTCCGCCCGCCGCCCGCCCGGTCCCACCCCCACCGAAAAGCCCGAGGAGAGCGGCACATGAGCCCCACCGCGAACGACCTCCCCCAGCACCCGCCCACCGAACCGGCAGCCGTCCCCGAGCCCGGGCCGCAGGCCCCTCCGCGCGTCGCCGAACCGGCCGGCCCGGCGGCGCCCCGGGCCCCCGGAGCGGAGGCCGAGGGACCGCCGGGGCCGGAGGCCCGGCCCCGGCCCGAGCCGGAGCGCCTCGCCAGGGCGGCACTCAGCCGGCTCGGCGAACCGGGGGACGCCGCACTCGGCCGCTGGCTCACCCGCCTCGACGCACTGGACGTCGTACGGGCGATCCGGGACGGCACTCCGGCCGAGCAACTGGGCGTGGACACCGCCAGGCTGGCGGCCTACCGGGCGCGGATGCCCGGCCTCGATCCGGTCGCCGACCTGGAGCGGGTGCGCTCGGTCGGCGGGCGCTTCATCATTCCGGGCGACGCCGAGTGGCCGAGCCAGCTGGACGACCTCGGGCAGGGCCGGCCCACCGGGCTCTGGGTGGTGGGGACGGGTTCGCTGCGCCTGCTCGCCCTGCGATCGGTCGCGGTGGTCGGGGCCCGGGCCTGCACGGCGTACGGTGCGCACGTCGCCGGGGACCTCGCCGCCCAGCTCGCCGAGCGCGGCTGGGTGGTCGTGTCCGGCGGTGCCTACGGGATCGACGCGGCCGCCCACCGGGGCGCGCTGGCGGTCGACGGTCCGACGGTCGGTGTCCTGGCCTGCGGGGTGGACGTGGCCTACCCGCGGGGCAACACCTCGCTGATCCGCCGGATCGCCGAACAGGGACTGCTGGTGAGCGAGCTTCCGCCGGGGGAGCACCCGACCAGGTTCCGGTTCGTGCTGCGCAACCGGGTGATCGCGGCGCTGACCCGCGGGACCGTGGTGGTCGAGGCGGCGCTGCGCAGCGGGGCGCTCAGCACCGCCAGACGCGCCCGCGACCTCAACCGGCACACGATGGGTGTGCCCGGGCCGGTGACCTCGGAACTCTCCGCCGGGGTGCACGCGCTGATCCGGAGC
Source organism: Kitasatospora purpeofusca (assembly GCF_036010405.1). Lineage (NCBI taxonomy): Bacteria > Bacillati > Actinomycetota > Actinomycetes > Kitasatosporales > Streptomycetaceae > Kitasatospora > Kitasatospora purpeofusca. The sequence goes on from NZ_CP108561.1 coordinate 6,343,202, forward strand.
GGCGCCGCCACCGTCGTGACCGACGCGGCCGAGGTCGTCGAGCTGATCGGGGCGATCGGAGAGGACCTGGCGCCGCAGCGCGGCGGACCGGTGCTGCCCAGGGACCTCCTGGAGCCGGAGGCGGCCCGGGTCCTGGAGGCGGTGCCGGCCACCGCGGAGGGCGCGCCGGTGGAGCGGTTGGCCCGACAGTCGGGGCTTCCGCCGGACGAGGTGCTCCAGCGGCTCTACGAGCTGGGCTCGCTCGGCCATGTGGAGCGACACGGCGCGCACTGGCGCCTGGTGCGGAGGAGGTGACGGCCCGTCCGGACGAGGCGGCGGAGCGGCATGGGCAGCCGCGGGGCGGAGCGTCAGGAGGAAACGCGCCCGAGGGACGACCGGGAGGAGGACGGGGAAGGGCGCGGGGTTGACGGGGCGGAGCGGCCGGGCGGGGCCGACATCCGGTTCGTCCACCTCCGGTGCCCGGGTGGGGCGACACGAACGCCACTGGATCGGGGGACGACCGAGTGGCGGTAGCACTCTGCAGCGAGTCGGTCACGCTACGCTCGCCATGCCTTCCCTATCAGCACATGACTCGGCAGAACGGCGCAGACCAACGTATGCCCACACACATTCCCGGACACCGAGTGACCGGTGGCGCCCGGTCCTCGGGAGGGCCGCGCACCGAGCGGCGGACCGCGACCGAGTACCCGTCCAAGTCCACGGGTGCGATGGGGGCCCTGGCGCGGCAGGGCGGCCGTCCGGCGCTCACTGGGGCGCACGACGACCGCCCGGACGCGCCCGGCGCCCCCGCCGCCCCCGCCGCCCCGGCCGCCCCCGCGTCCACCGAAGCGCCGGCTCCCCGCCGCGAGCGCACGGCGCTCGAAGAGCTCTGGCGCGCCTACAAGGAGACGGCCGATCAGCGGCTGCGGGAGCAGCTGATCCTGCACTACTCACCGCTCGTCAAGTACGTGGCGGGCCGGGTCGGGGTCGGTCTGCCGTCCAATGTCGAGCAGGCCGACTTCGTCTCCTCCGGTGTCTTCGGGCTGATCGACGCGATCGAGAAGTTCGACATCGAGCGCGCCATCAAGTTCGAGACCTACGCGATCAGCCGGATCCGCGGCGCGATCATCGACGAGCTGCGCGCGCTGGACTGGATCCCTCGCTCGGTGCGGCAGAAGGCGAAGGCGGTCGAGCGCACCTACGCGACGCTGGAGGCCAGGCTGCGGCGGACGCCCACCGAGCCCGAGGTCGCGGCCGAGATGGGCATCGCGATCGAGGATCTGCACACCATCTTCAGCCAGCTCTCGCTCGCCAACGTGGTCGCGCTCGACGAGCTGCTCCACCCGGTCGGCGACGGCGGCGACCGGCTGAGCCTGATGGAGACGTTGGAGGACCACGGGGCGGACGACCCGGTCGAGGTGGCCGAGGACCGGGAGCTGCGCCGGCTGCTGGCGCAGGCGGTCAACACCCTTCCCGAACGGGAGAAGACCGTGGTGACGCTCTACTACTACGAGGGGCTGACGCTCGCCGAGATCGGCCAGGTCCTCGGGGTGACCGAGAGCAGGGTCAGCCAGATCCACACCAAGTCGGTGCTCCAGCTGCGCGCCAAGCTGTCGGACATCCGGTAGCCGAGCGCCCTCGGCCGGGCACCCTCCGGCCGAACGCCCTCCGAACGTCCTCCAGCCGAGCCCCGACCGCCCTCCGAACGAGCCCCGGCCGAAAACCGCCCCCGGCCGAAAACCGCCCCCGGCCGGACACCCCTCGGCCGAACGCCCCGGCCGGTCGTCACGCGGGCCGGTCGGTGCGCCGCGTACGCCGGGTCGGCGCTCCGCGCCCCGGAACGTATCCCTCCGTATCCGTTGCGGTACGCGGCACCGTACCGGTGGGATGTAGGGCTCCGTACAGTGGAGGGCGTGCCGAAGATCCGAGCAGCCAGTGTGGCCGAGCATCGCCAGATGCAGCGGGCAGCCCTCCTCGATGCTGCCCGCAGTCTCCTCACCGAGGGAGGCATGGAAGCCCTGACCTTCCCAGCGCTCGCGATGCGTACCGGGCTCGCGCGTTCCTCGGTGTACGAGTACTTCCGTTCCCGCGGGGCGGTGGTGGAGGCGCTCTGCGAGGTGGACTTCCCGCTGTGGGCCGCCGAGATCGAGGCCGCGATGGCGAGCCGGGACACCGCCGCCGAGCGGATCGAGGCGTACGTCCGGAGCCAGCTCGCGCTGGCCGCCGACCCGCGCCACCGGGCGGTCGCGGCGATCTCCGCACTGGAGCTGGACGACGCGGCCCGGGAGCGCATCCGGGCCGCGCACGGGACGCTGGTCGGACTGGTGGTCCAGGCGCTGGACGACCTCGGCCACGAGCAACCCCGGCTGGCCGCCGCGCTGCTCCAGGGCATCGTCGAAGCGGCGGTGCGGCAGGCGGAGCACCGAGCTGCGGGCGGCCGGGCCGAGAGTCCCGAGGTGATCGCGGACGCCGCCGTCGCCCTCGCCCTGCACGGCCTCGGCCCGAGCTGAGCCGCCGCCTTCCGAGGACGGCGCGCGGCCCGGTCCGGGAGATCGGCGCGGCGGTGACCGCTTCCGTCGGGCGGTCGAGCGGAAGCAGTCGGGCCCGACCGGTCCCGAACAGGGCCGAGGGGTCCAGGTAGCGCTTCCCGCGCAGCAGGCCCCAGTGCAGGCAGGGGTTGCCGGCGCAGTGGTCCCCGGGGGCGAGGCGTCCGATCACCTGCCCGGCCGCCACGGCGGTGCCGACCGGGAGCACGCCCTCCACCGGTAGATAGGTGGTCCGCAGCGGGAGAGTCGGCGGGGCAGCGGACACCGCGGAGCTCGTCCCCGGGTGGGTGACCGTGACGACCGGCCGTCCGGCCACCGGTCCGGTGAACGTCACCACTCCCGGCGCGGCGGCGCGGACCTCCGCTCCGGCGGTGGCGGCCAGGTCGACGCCCCGGTGGCCCGTGCCCCACGGTCGCGCGGGCGGCTCGAAGCGGCCGATCACGGCCCCCGGTCCTCCGCCCGGTCCGTCCACCGGCCACCGCCGCCCGCCCCCAGTCGCCCCATCCACCCCAGGACCCCCGGGACCCCCGGGACCCCCGGAAGCGACCGAGTCAGGACCGGCCTCCCCAGCGGCACCGGCCACCGCCCCGTCCGCCCATCCCGCCCTGCTCACCTGGTCCGACCCGGTCGCGGCGTGCCCGAGCGCCCCGGGCCGGCCAACGGTCAGCAGGACGGCCAGCACCACCGGCACGACCAGCAGCACCCGCCGCCCCGCCGCCACTCTCGCTCCTGCCCCGCTGCCGCTCCCAGCCGGAGCGGCACCCGCACCCGCACCCGAACCCACGGTCACACCCGCACCCACACCCGCCGTCACACCCGCACCCGCACCCACCACGCCGAAAGCCATGCGCCAGAGGCTCCCCGGGCCGGCCCGACCCGGCCACCCAGGCCCTGTTTCCTGTGGACAACCGGCCCCTGGGGACAATGGCCGTCCCTCCAACGGGTGGACCCCGGCAGGTGCACGGGACCCCAACACGGTCGCCCGGGTGCCCCGGACCTGGCCGGTCCCCGCCCGCCCGCCTTCGCGGAGTCGCTCGGCGCTCGGCGCTTCCCGTACACTTCACACGCGACCCGGTCCGCCGGGTCGACTTCGCACGCCCCGCCACCGGCGGTCGGACAGCGGCTCAGCCGCCGCCCCCGCCAGGTGCGAGTGCCGCTCGGTCCGCCGAGCCCGACCGGTCCCAGGACCGCCGGGGGAAGCGGCTCGGCACGTTCGGGGCGTCAGGCGTGGCTGTCACCTGGCCGCCACGGACAAAACCGAGCCTGACCCGGCCGTTCGCACCAGTCGAGCGGGAAGCGCCATCGCGCCTCCCGTGACGCCGTTGCGACGGAGCCGGGCGTAACACCTGAGGAGCACGGCTATGGCCGTCGTCACGATGCGGGAGCTGCTGGAGAGCGGCGTCCACTTCGGTCACCAGACCCGCCGCTGGAACCCGAAGATGAAGCGCTTCATCATCACCGAGCGCAACGGCATCTACATCATCGACCTCCTGCAGTCGCTGAACTACATCGACCGCGCCTTCGAGTTCATCAAGGAGACCGTTGCCCACGGCGGCAGCGTCCTCTTCGTCGGCACGAAGAAGCAGGCCCAGGAGGCCATCGCCGAGCAGGCCACCCGCGTGGGCATGCCCTACGTGAACCAGCGCTGGCTCGGCGGCATGCTGACCAACTTCTCGACCGTCTACAAGCGCCTGCAGCGTCTCAAGGAGCTGGGCGAGCTGGACTTCGCGGACGTGGCCGGTTCCGGCCTCACCAAGAAGGAGCTCCTGGTCCTCCAGCGCGAGCACGACAAGCTGGAGAAGACCCTCGGCGGTATCCGTGACATGCAGCGCGTTCCCAGCGCTGTCTGGATCGTGGACACCAAGAAGGAGCACATCGCGGTCGGCGAGGCCCGGAAGCTCAACATCCCGGTCGTCGCCATCCTCGACACCAACTGTGACCCCGACGAGGTCGACTACAAGATCCCGGGCAACGACGACGCGATCCGCTCCGTCACCCTGCTGACCCGTGTGATCGCCGACGCCGTCGCCGAGGGCCTCAAGTCCCGCGCGGGTGTCGCCAAGGGCGACGTCAAGGCCGAGCCGGGTGCCGACCAGCCGCTCGCCGACTGGGAGAAGGACATCCTCGAGGGCGAGAAGAAGGCCGAGGAGGCCCCCGCCGCCGACGCCGAGGCTGCTCCGGCCGCCGAGGCCGCCGCTGTCGAGGCCCCGGTCACCGAGGCTGCCGCCGTCGAGGCCGAGGTCGAGGCCCCGGCGGCCGAGGCCCCCGCCGCCGAGGCTCCGGCCGAGCAGGCCTGACGTACCAAGGGTGAGGGGCACCCGCCGGTACGACACCGGTCGGTGCCCCTCTCTCCCGTGCCGGGGCCGAACCATCGGCCCCGGCGCCACTCCACGCAGACACGCGAGACGCGAGAAGAGATTCACACCATGGCGAACTTCACCGCCGCGGACGTCAAGAAGCTCCGTGAGCTCACCGGCGCCGGCATGATGGACTGCAAGAAGGCCCTGGACGAGGCCGAGGGCAACGTCGAGAAGGCCGTCGAGCTTCTGCGCATCAAGGGCCAGAAGGGCGTTGCCAAGCGTGAGGGCCGCGACGCCTCCAACGGTGCCGTCGCCGCGCTGATCGCCGAGGACAAGAAGTCCGGCGTCCTGGTCGAGCTGAACTGCGAGACCGACTTCGTCGCCAAGGGTGACAACTTCGTCAAGGTCGCCGACGCGATCGCCGCCCACGTCGCGAAGAGCGCCCCGGCCGACCTGGACGCCGCCCTGGCTTCCGAGATCGAGGCCGGGAAGACCGTCCAGCAGTTCGTGGACGAGGCCAACGCGACCCTGGGCGAGAAGATCGTCTTCCGCCGCTTCGCGCAGTTCGACGGTGAGGGCTTCGTCGCCGTCTACCTGCACAAGACCAGCCCCGACCTGCCGCCGGCCGTCGGCGTCCTGGTCGAGCTGGACAAGGAGAACGCCGAGGTCGCCAAGGACGTCGCGCAGCACATCGCCGCCTTCGCGCCGAAGTACCTGTCCCGCGAGGACATCCCGGCCGAGGACATCGAGAACGAGCGCCGCGTCGCCGAGGCCACCGCTCGCGAGGAGGGCAAGCCGGAGGCCGCCCTGCCGAAGATCGTCGAGGGTCGCGTCACCGGCTTCGTGAAGGAGAACTCCGTCCTGGAGCAGGCCTTCGCGAAGGACAACAAGAAGACCGTCGCCAAGGTCCTCGCGGAGAACGGCGTCGCCCTCAAGCGCTTCGCCCGCTTCCGCGTCGGCGCCTGAGCCACGTTCCACCGGTCCCCCGGCCGTAGGCTGGGAACCGCCCCCGCCCGCTGACCAGGGTGACGGGGAACGCGCCGTACGGGCTCACCCAGCGCCATCCGTTCATGGGCGAGCCGCGTCGGCGACATGAACGACGAGGAGGCCATTGCCGTGCAGGACACCGAACCGGTTCCCGCGGCAGTGGCCTCCTCTCGTGTACGCGCAGGCCGGGCACCCGCACACCCGCGTCTGTGAACCAGTAGGTGCAGAAGGAGAAGTCCATGCAGGAGACGCAGGAGACCGCGCGGGAGATCCAGGACGGCACGCGCCGCCGGGTAATGCTGAAGCTGTCCGGTGAGGCCTTCGCCGGCGGCGGCGGGCTCGGCGTCGATCCGGACGTCGTGCACGCGATCGCCCGTGAGATCGCCACGGTCGTCCGCGCGGGCACCGAGGTCGCCGTGGTGATCGGCGGAGGCAACTTCTTCCGCGGTGCCGAGCTCCAGGTCCGAGGTATGGACCGGGCCCGCTCGGACTACATGGGCATGCTCGGCACGGTGATGAACTGCCTGGCGCTCCAGGACTTCCTGGTCAAGGAGGGCATCGAGACGCGGGTCCAGACCGCCATCACGATGGGCCAGGTCGCCGAGCCGTACCTGCCGCTGCGCGCCGTCCGGCACCTGGAGAAGGGCCGCGTGGTGATCTTCGGCGCCGGTATGGGCATGCCCTACTTCTCCACCGACACCACGGCCGTCCAGCGGGCGCTGGAGATCCACGCCGACGTGCTGCTGATGGGCAAGAACGGCGTGGACGGCGTCTACGACTCCGACCCCCGCACCAACCCGGACGCGGTCAAGTTCGACGCGCTGGAGTACTCCGAGGTCATCGCGCGCGACCTCAAGGTGGCCGACCTCACCGCGATCACGCTGTGCAAGGACAACAACCTCCCGATGCTGGTCTTCGAGCTGCTTGCGGAGGGCAATATCGCGCGTGCGGTGAAGAGTGAGAAGATCGGCACACTCATCAGCCAGGATTCTGTCCGGGCCTGAGCAGTAACCAGCCGTACCGGACGGCGCCGCCGCGAGGCTCGGGCGCCCGACCCCGGTCGGGAACACCAGCAGATGAACCGGACAGGGAGATCACAGTGATCGAAGAGACCCTCCTCGATGCCGAGGAGAAGATGGAGAAGGCCGTCGGCCACGCCAAGGACGACCTCGCCGCCATCCGCACCGGCCGCGCGCACCCGGCGATGTTCGCCAAGATCGTCGCGGAGTACTACGGCGCCGTGACGCCGATCAACCAGCTGGCCTCCTTCTCCGTGCCGGAGCCCCGGATGGCGGTCGTCTCGCCGTTCGACAAGACCGCGCTGAAGGCGATCGAGCAGGCGATCCGCGACTCCGACCTGGGCGTCAACCCGTCGAACGACGGCTCCATCATCCGGGTCGTGCTCCCCGAGCTGACCGAGGAGCGCCGCCGGGAGTTCATCAAGATCGCCCGCGGCAAGGGCGAGGACGCCAAGGTCTCGATCCGCGCCGTCCGCCGCAAGGCCAAGGACGCGATCGACAAGCTGGTCAAGGACGGCGAGATCGGCGAGGACGACGGCCGTCGCGCCGAGAAGGAGCTCGACGACACCACGGCCAAGTACGTGGCCACCGTCGACGAGCTGCTGAAGCACAAGGAAGCCGAGCTGCTCGAGGTCTGATGAACGACGCCCCTGACGCCCCTGGCTATTGGGGCACGTCCGACCAGCAGTACCAGCCGTACCGTCCGTACGAGCCTGCGCAGGCCCCCAGCGCGCCTGCGCAGGCCAGCGGCGGACCGGGCACACCCACTGCCCCCGGCACCTCCGCCGTCCCCGGCACACCCGGCGCACCCGCCGCCGGCGGGTACCCGGCGCAGCCGCCGCACGGGCAGTACGACCGACCTGGGCAGTACGACCAGTACGGCCGGCCCGGTCCCTACGGCTCGGGTGACCCCGGCCACCGAACGGGTCACTCCCAGCAGCCTCCGGTGTACTGGGACCCCGACGCGGAGGAGACTCAGGTCATGCCTCCCGTACCGGCCGACCCGGGCCCGCAGCCCGCAGCCCCGTCCGGGCCCGACCCCGCCGAGGGGCCGTCCCGGGAGACGGGCCGGCTGAGCGGACCGCTGTTCCGCGACGAGCAGCCCGGGGCGGTGGAGCCCGGCGCGTCGGAGACGGTCGTGCTGCGCGCGATCACCGACGACGCCCGGTCCGCTCCGCCCGCCGGGCCGTACCCGGGCGCTGCGGCGTACCCGGGGCAGCCGGCGCCGCCGGTCGCGGCGGGTCACCCCGGCGCGCCGGGCGGACCGGTGGCGGGGCAGCCGTTCCTCGTGCCGTCGTCCTACCCAGGGCAGGAGACACCCGTGGCCCAGCCCGATCCGCAGCCCCAGCCGGCGCAGCGCAAGCAGCGCGGTGGCCGCAACCTCCAGGCCGCGATAGGTGTGGGCGTCGGCCTCGGCGCGGTCATCGTCGCCTCGCTCTTCGTCGTCAAGGCCCTGTTCCTGGTCGTGGTGATCGCGGCGGTGTCGGTCGGCGTCTGGGAGCTGACCAGCCGGCTGGCCGAGCGCAAGGAGATCAAGGCGCCGCTGGTCCCGCTGGTCGCGGGCGGCATCGCGATGATCGCCACCGGCTACTGGTCGGGGATCCAGTGGGCGGCGGCCTCGCTCGCGCTCACCGGCCTCGCGGTGATGGTCTGGCGGATGGCCGAGCCGCCGGAGAACTATCTGCGGGACATAACGGCGGGCATCTTCACCGCCTTCTACGTCCCCTTCCTCGCCACCTTCGTGGCGTTGATGCTGGCGGCCGACGACGGTCCGCAGCGGATCGTGCTGTTCCTGATCGTCACGGTGTGCAGCGACACCGGCGCCTACGCGGTGGGCTACAAGTTCGGCCGGACCAAGCTGGCGCCGACGATCAGCCCGGGCAAGACCCGGGAGGGCCTGGCCGGCGGCATCGGCCTGTCGATGCTGGCGGGCGCGCTGCTGATGGAACTGATCATCGACGGCGGCAGCTGGTGGCAGGGCCTGATCCTGGGCGGCTGCGCGGCGGTCACCGCGACCCTGGGCGACCTGGGCGAGTCGATGATCAAGCGCGACCTCGGCATCAAGGACATGGGCACCCTGCTGCCCGGTCACGGCGGCATCATGGACCGGCTGGACTCGCTGCTGCCGACCGCCCCGGTGGTCTGGCTGCTGCTGGCGGCCTTCGTGGGCAGCTGAGGCCACCCGCCCCGGCCCGGGCCCCGGACGCACGGCGTCCGGGGCCCTCGCGCGTCTGCGACACTGGATGAACCATGCCTAAGCCCGGAGAACACTCACCGGGGCGGCGACGAAGGGCCCTCTACCTGCGACTTTCCCGCGTGTAGGGGGCCCTCGCGCGTCTGCCGGGCCGTCCCTGGGCCGTCAGGTGGTCGAATCGCCCGGCAGGAACAGCCGGTCGACGGCCTTCCGGGCGCGGTCCTGGCTGTTCGGCATGAGATGGGCGTAGACCCTGAGTGTCAGGGCCGGGTCGGCGTGGCCCAGGTAGTCGCTCACGGCCCGGATGCTCTCCCCGGCGTCGAGCAGCACGGAGGCGTAGAAGTGCCTCAGGGCGTGCATGCCGTGCTCCCTCGCGGAGGCGTAGGCCTCGCCGGGGCGCGGCGTCGGGATGAGGCCGGCCGCCGCGAGCGCGGGCTTCCAGTCCTGCAGGTTGAAGTTGCTCCGCCAGACCAACCCGTCGGCCGTGTTGCTGAACAGCAGCCGGAAGGTGACCGGCGGACCGTCCGGGGTCTTCCACGGGAGCGTGACCGGTACGGGCTTGCAGCCGTCCATGTGGGCCCGGACGGCGGCAGCCACGGAGCTGGGGAGCGGCACATCGCGTTCCTTGTTGCACTTCGGCGGAGCGAACACGGCCTTCCCCCGGATCTGCTTCACCTGGCGAAGCACGTGGACGGTGCCCGTCTCGAAGTCGAGTGCGTCGTCCTCCGCCAGGCCGACGATCTCGCCCTGCCGCAGTCCGCACCCGGCACCCAGGTCGGCCATCGCCCGGTATCGCTCCGGCAGCGCGCCGCGCACCGCGAACACCTGCTCCGGGAGCCAGGGCACGACGCGGCGAGTCTCGACGGCCGGCGGGCGGACCGACGCCGCGCCGCACGGGTTCCGACTAAGGAGCCCGTCGTCCACGGCGGCTGACAGAACGGACCGGACGTCCGAGTAGATGTTCCGGGCGTACCCGCCCGAGATCGGGCTCAGCTCCAGTTCCTTCACCAGCTCCTGGATGTGCGACGGCCGGAACGAGTCGAGCGGTCGGCGGCCGATCCGGGGGAACGCGTGCAGCCGCAGCCTGGTTTCCACCAGAACCTGACTGGCCGGGTCGGTGGTCTGGGCCTTGAGCCACCGTTCCGCGAACTGCTGGAAGGTGGTCCTGGACGCCTTCGGGTCGATGTACTGGCCGCGCGCCATGTCGGCCTCGATCTGGGTCAGCCAGTCCTCCGCCAAGCGCTTCTGGCGGTCGGGGAAGCTCTTGGACTTCTCGGTACCGTCCGGCGCGACGTAGCGGGCGCGGTAGCGCTTGCCGGTGCCGTAGCGGTCAGTGCGGGTGCGCTGGGGCTTGCCGTCGGGGCCGGTCTCGGTCTTGTACCAGCGGTCTTGGATGTGGCCGGCCATGGGCCGCTCCTCGGGTTCGAAGGGTGGGTGTGGCGGGGCAGGGAGGGAGGCGTCCGGTGCCGGAAGAGAGCGGATTCCGGGGTGTTCGGCGGTGCCAGCGGGGCGCCTCCCTGCCTCCCTGTGGCGGTGTCGCTGCTGATCAGGGGCTATTTGGTGGTCAGGGAGGCGGGGAGGGAGTTCTCCCTGCCTCCCTGGTGGGTCCCTGGTGGTTCAGGCGGCGTCGCGGGTCTGTTCGGTGACCCATTGGGCGACGGCGTCGGGGTGGTAGCGGAGGTGGCGGCCGACGCGGAAGGCGGGCGGGCCGGTGCGCTTGCGGCGCCACTGGTAGAGGGTTTCGAGCGGGACGGCGAAGAGGGAGGCGACGTCTTCGGGGGTGAGGAAGCGGGCGGGGAGGGCGGTCACGGCGGGTCGGGTGGCGGCGGGGGTGCTGCGGTTGGCCACGGGCCTCTCCTCGGGGCGGTTGCGGCGGGTGTCGGGCCGGGTGTCAGGGGGTGGTGTCAGGTGCCGTCAGCGGTGGCCTGACAGCGCGCCTGCCTAGGGGGTCGGGTGTCAGCGGGTGTCAGGTGTCAGGGGGTGTCAGAGCGGCCGGGGCGGGGCCGAGTGCGGTGCCTGGTGCTAGCGACCGGCGGGGGTGTCGGGGGTGCTCTGCGGGCGGGTTTCGGGGTGCTCCGGCGGGGTGCTCTTGATCGCTGGGTGGCTGGTCAGGATGTGGTTCGCCTGCTAGCGGGGGTGCTAGGTCTAGCGGGGGCGGACGCTAGGCCCGGTGGCGGTTCCGGGGCCCGGCCGGTGCGCGGCGGGGAGGGGTCGTGGCTTCGCGTGGTGGCTGTGCTGTCCTAGGTGCGGATTTCTGCGTCACCGCGACACCAGCGTCACGCAGGGCCTCTGACCTGCTGTTTTGGGGTGACGCAGCGACTTTGGGAATCGGGCCCTGCGTCACCGGGTGACGCGGGCTGCGTCCACGCCCATGACGCGCGACGGCTCCCCGTGGCGTGGGTTGTCCGAGGTGCGGATTTCTGCGTCATTGCGACATCAGCGTCATGCGGGCCTGTGACCTGCGGTTTTGGATGACGCAGTGGCCGGGGTCTGCGTCATCGGTGCGTCATGGGCTGCGTCATGGCATGTCGCACATGTCGCAGGATGACGCAGCGGTTGCCGTCTGCGTCATGGTCGTTGGTGCAGGTCAGGGGCTGTTTTCCGGCTCGCATGACGTACATGTCGCAGCGTTCTCCTACTTAGGAAAAGAGGAGGGGCTGTTGTAGGTGGGGGCGGGTCGTGCGGCGCGGTTCCGGGTGGTGACGCAGACCGCGTTGGCGGGTGACGCGGTGACGCAGAGGTGACGCAGGATCGGCCGTCTGCGTCACCCTTGTTGTCGCAGGTCAGAGGCCGTCTTTCGGTCCTGGGTGACGCGGTGACGCAGAGCTTCCCTTCTTAGGAAAAAAAGAGGGGCAGTTCTGGTACTGGGCGCGCGCCTCAGAGCGTGATGAGGAGCCGCTGCGCGGCACGACCTTCGGCGGCTTCGCCGAACAGCAAGACGAGCACCCGGCGCCGGGGAGGCCGGTGCTCTTCTTGCTTGTCCGGCCGCGCCGGGCGTCCAGCTTTCTGGACACCCGGCGGCCACTTCCGGGGTGGCGGTGGGGGTGGTCAGCTGCGGGGAGTGGTCCAGGGGGACCGCTTCCGGCTGCTGGACGGAGCTGCGGCGGCGACGTCGTACAGGCCGGCGGGCAGTCCGGTGGCGGCCAGGTAGGTGCGGAAGGCGTCGCTGGGGACGCGGACCTGGCCCCGGCCGTTGCCGACCCGGTAGGTGGCCAGTCGCCCACTGCGGGCCATGCGCCACACGGTCTCCTGGGACAGCCGCAGGGCGAACGCGACCTGGGGCACCGTCAGGTAGTCCGTCGGGTCCGGGTCGGGGTTCACGAGGGGGGTCGGGTCGGTGGTCGGCGACGGGGTGTTCATGCGGGTCTCCTCGGTCGGATGGTGGGGCGGGAATGGGGTCTGGCTGGATGCTCACCGACGCTCACGGGCGCTCACGACGACGCGTTCGCCGCCCACGTGGGCGTCGGGTTCGGGAAGCAGGAGTCCGCGCCGCTCATGGGTCGGGAGGCGGGCGGGAAGTCGGGGTGTTCACCGGTGAGCGGGTCGGCTGTCGGTCGGCTCGTTGCCGCTGGTCAGTGGGCGACCGATGCAGTTCCGTAAAGGGCGGGAAGTGCTTCCGGGAACGCGGGAACGATCGGCGGGAACGCCGGGAACGGTCCTGTGAGCGGCGGTGGGCGGTCGGGTGCTCACCGTGCCGGTCGGGTACCTGGGAGTCGGCCGACCGGGGCTGCACCGCATGCCGCCGGTCGGTCGGGTGAGCGGTCGGTGAGCGCCTGTGAGCGTCGGTGAGCGCTCGCCTGGGGAGGCTCAGACGGCGGCGAGCAGGAGGGGGTTCACCGCCGGGGCGGCGGGCGGCTGCGGGGCGGTCATGCCGAATGTGCGGGTGACGGCCTCGGCGACGAGCTTGGTGTACGCGTGGAACGAGCGGCGCGGGTGCGACAGCGCGGTGCGGGCCAGCTCCGCGTACTCCTCGATCTGGGACATGCCGGAGTCCACGATCGCGAACCGCAGGGCCTCGGCCAGCTCGTCGGAGCACTGGAGCTCCGAGGCGGTGAGCATCATCGACGGGTGGAAGGCCAGCAGGCCCACCAGGTCGAAGAACCGCAGCGACACCGACACCCGCACCGACAGGCGCGGCTCCGGCTCACCCCGGTCCGCCTCGCCGAACAGCGAGACGTTCTCCTCCATGCGGTCGGTGGTCAGGGGCTGCGGGGCGATGAGCGAAGCGTGCATGATGGAACTCCCTTGAGAGAGGGGTTGGGGAGCGGAACTGACTTGGCGGTTGGGGCCGCTCCCCATCGTTTGAAAGCCCGGGGTTCCCCCCTTGGGCTTGAACCTAGGTTACATAGGTCTAAGCCGGAGATGCAAGAGCTGACGCAAGCTCTCGTGATCTGGGTCAGCTAGTACAGCTAGGCTTGTGCCATGGAGATGAAGCGAAGCGAGTCACAGCCCCCCTACGTCGTGATTGCAGCCGATCTGCGCCGCCAGATCCTTGATGGCACATACGCCCCGGGGGCTCGCCTTCCGACGGCGAAGGACTTGGCCGCTCAGTACAAGGCGGCAGTCATGACCGTGCAGAGCGCCGTCCGTCTCCTCCGGGAGGAAGGTCTGGTGATCACCCAGCACGGCCGAGGGATCTTCGTGAGTGCGACTCCCGGAGAGGTGAGTGAGGGCGCGGAGCAGTCCCCGGGGTACGCCGAGATCATGCGCGGCATCGACACGGTGATTGCTGAGCTTGGTCGGCTCGACAACCGGATGCGCACGCTTGAAGAGACCGTTGAAGCCCTTCAACGCGGGCGCTGAGGCTTTCCGCGCGCCTGGCCAGACTGCCTAGCCCTTCGTGCAGCGCGGCCAGGCGCGCCGACACCACATCGAGTTCCGCCGTGGAAAGTCCCATGTCCCCCACATTCCTAACTTCCGTCTTGAGTTAAGGATGTGACGCATGTTCGACCGGTACACCGGGTTAGCTGTCTCCCACGTGGGCACCGACGAACCAGGCGACAGGGGGAGTGGAGACGGTGGGCCTTCAAGCAGGAACGATCGGTCCCATGAGGACCACCTTCAGTCGGCTCCTGGTGGAGCTGCGTGCAAGCCGCGGTAAGTCTCTGGCTGACCTTGCCCAGCTCATTCACTTCAGCCGTGGGTACATCGGCAACATCGAGAACGGCAGCAAGTTCCCCACCCGGCCGTTCGCAGAACTCGCAGACACAGCACTCCAAGCGCGCGGCGCCCTACTTGCTGCCTGGGTACTCGCCGAGGAGGAAGAGCGTGAGGCTGAACGTACGCGCCGGTTGCTGGCGACGTCCGTAAGGGAGTCGAACGCGCTCGACGCACTCTGCGGCAGCCGACCCGACTCCGGGTTTGTCAGCCAGTCGGTGAGAGAGCTTGCCATCGACTACCTCGGGACTCCGCCGGCGCCGATGCTGGCCCGTACGACCCAGGTCCGGACGAGTTTGGTCGACAGGCTCAAGAACGGCGGCATGCGGGCGGAGGATGAGAAGGACCTTCTCCTGGCCGTGGGGCAGTTGTCGGGAGTGCTTGCATACGCAGCGCTCGACCTGGGGAGCCCGGCGGCTGCGCTTGCTCATGCGCGGGCTGCCTGGCAGTGCGCCGATCGGGTGGGCGACAACGAGCTGAGGGCCTGGACCCGTGGCACGCAGAGCCTCATCTCGCGCTTCCAGGGCGACTACGACCAGGCCCTCGCGTTCATTCGGGACGCGGAGCAGTACGCGACGCAGGGAACCTCCAGGCCCCGGATTCTTTGCGGCCTGGCGCAGTGCATGGCGAACCTTGGGGACGCTGCGGAAGCCAACAAGGCCCTGAACGCGGCCCAAGAGGCACGGGAGCAGGCGCGAACGCTGGACTCCGTTCCCGGGTTGTTCGAGTTCACACAGGCCAAGCAGCACTACTACGCGGGCAGCAGCCTCATCTGGTTGACCGGGCGCGAGAACGCCGAGCGGGCCCAGCGCGAGGCGAGCATGGCGATCAGGATGTGGGAGGGGGAGCCCCCCGAGGCGCGCTCCCTCGACGACGAGGCGCTCGCGCACGTCTACCTGGGGACCGCTCGCCTCCAGCTCGGCGAACTCGACGGCGGAATGGCTGCGATCAGGCCCATCCTGGACCTTCCGGAGGGACGCAAGATCTCATGGATCGGTAAGCGCCTCGACCGGTTCCACGCGATGCTGATTCAGTCGCCCTATCGCGGTTCAGTCCTGGCCCAAGAGGCTGCGGACGAGATCCATTCGCTGATGTAGGTCGGGAGTCGGGCGACAGCTCGGGCCGTCTGTGGGCCGTCCGGGGACGGCCGACAGTGACAAATGACGGCCACCGCTGAATCCCTCCGCCCTTGTGCGGCCTGGGTCACCCTGCGCGGTCTGCGACACTGGTTGGACCATGCCTAAGCCCGGAGAACTCACCTTTGTCGCGCCGCGTGGCGCCAAGCCCCCGCGACACCTCGCCGACCTGAGCCCCGCCGAGCGCAAGGAGGCCGTCGCCGAGCTGGGCGAGCAGCCGTTCCGCGCGAAGCAGCTCTCCAACCACTACTTCGGCCGGATGTCGAACGACCCGGCGAGCTGGACGGACATCCCCGCCGCCAGCCGGGAGAAGCTGACCGACAGCCTGATGCCGGAGCTGATGTCCGTGCTGCGGCACGTGTCCTGCGACGACGACACCACCCGCAAGACGCTCTGGAAGCTGTTCGACGGCACGCTCGTCGAGTCGGTGCTGATGCGCTACCCGGACCGGGTCACCATGTGCATCAGCTCCCAGGCGGGCTGCGGCATGAACTGCCCGTTCTGCGCCACCGGCCAGGCCGGGCTGACCCGCAACCTGTCGACGGCCGAGATCGTCGAGCAGATCGCCGCCGGGATGCGCTCGCTCCGGAGCGGGGAGATCCCCGGTGGCGAGGCCCGGCTGTCCAATGTGGTGTTCATGGGCATGGGCGAGCCGCTGGCCAACTACAAGCGGGTGCTGGCCTCGATCCGCCGGCTGACCGATCCGGCGCCGGACGGCTTCGGCCTGTCCCAGCGCGGCATCACGGTCTCGACCGTCGGCCTGGTCCCGGCGATGTACCGGTTCGCCGACGAGGGGCTCAGCTGCCGTCTGGCACTGTCGCTGCACGCTCCGGACGACGAGCTGCGGGACGAGCTGGTGCCGGTCAACACCCGCTGGAAGGTCGCCGAGGTACTGGACGCGGCGTGGAACTACGCCGAGAAGTCCGGCCGCCGGATCTCCATCGAGTACGCGCTGATCAAGGACATCAACGACCAGGCGTGGCGGGCGGACCTGCTCGGCCGGCTGATCAAGAACCACCGGGTGCACGTCAACCTGATCCCGCTGAACCCCACCCCGGGCTCCAAGTGGACGGCCTCGCGCCCCGAGGACGAGCGGGAGTTCGTCCGGCGGCTGCAGTCGCACGGTGTGCCGACGACCGTCCGCGACACCCGGGGCCAGGAGATCGACGGCGCCTGCGGCCAGCTCGCGGCGGCGGGCTGAGCACCTCAGCGCCTGAGCACCTCAGCGTCTGAGCACCTCAGCGCCTCAGCGCCTGAGCACCTCAGCGCCGGACCGGACGCCGACCCGGCCCACCCGTACTGAGCCCGATCCCCTTGCGCAGCGGGGTCGGGCTCAGCGCAGTCCGGCGGCGGCCAGGGCCGCGGTCGCCCCACCGGTGACCAGCAGGACCGTGCCGGTCATCAGGGTCCGCAGCACGACGGCGCCGAACAGCAGCCGGGGCGCCGCCCCGAGCCGCAGCAGCGCGTCGGCGACACCCCGGCGGGCGGTGCGCAGCTCGGCCAGCCGGGCCACCACCGCCCCGGCCGCGCAGCCGAGCACCAGCCCGGCCTCGATGGCGGGCAGCACATCGGCGCTGCCGGGCTCGCCCAGCCAGTAGCGGATGGTGGTGAGCACCACCGCGAGCGCCAGGGTGAGGACGGCCAGCGGTGCCCCGAGCCGGCCGGACTGGGCGGTGAGGCCCCGGCCGGCGAGCAGTCGCAGCGGGGTGGGCCGCCCGAGCGCCAGCAGCCGGCCGGCCCAGCCGAGCAGCGGGCCGGTGAGCAGGGCGAGGCCGATCGCGGAGGCGATCCAGCCGCCCAGTGCGGCGGTGCTGGTGCTGCCGAGTCCGGCCGGCAGGTGGATCGGGCGGCCGTCGGCGGCGGCGCCGGGGCGCAGCGCGATCAGTTCCAGGGCGAGGCCGATGACGGCGAGGCCGATCGGCAGGGCGAGCCGCCACGGGCCGGAGCCGGTCGGTTCGGCGGCGGAGCGGCCGGGCAGGGTCTCGGCGGGCCGGACGGCTCCGGCGGCGGCGAGTCCGGCGGTGAGCGGCACGAGGGCGAGCAGGGTGACCGGTGCGGCGGCGGGCAGGGCGACGCCCATGCCCAGTTCGTCGGCGAGGGTCGGTCCGGCGATGTCGTTGCGCAGGACCAGGAAGAGCAGCAGGGTGAGTCCGGCGCCGGCCCCGCAGGCGAGCGCGACCTCGCCGGCGATCAGCGCGCGGATCCGGCCGGCCCCGGCGCCGGCCGTGGTGAGCCCGGTGATCCGGTCGGCCCGCCGGGCGGGTACGGCACGGGCGGCGACGGCCGAGAACCAGGCGACCGAGGCCAGCGGGGGCAGGCACCAGAGCAGCCGGACGAGCGCGTCGTGGCCGTCGGCGGGGCCGCTCATCGCCCGGCCGAGGGCGCGCAGCAGGAAGGCGGCGACGACCGCGCCGGCCAGGGCGGTCAGCAGCCACCGGCCGAGGTCGAGGACCCGGTAGCCCCGGGCCAGGCGGAGATAGAACACGGCGTCGACTCTTTCAGCGGCCGGCGGCCGGGACGGCGGTGGCCCCGGCGGTGCCGGGGGCGGCGATGCCGCGCGGCACGGGCGTGGCGGGGCCGGCCAGGCGGCCGTCGAGGAGGGCGACGGCGCGGTCCGCGTACCGGACGAGCTCGGGGTCGTGGGTGGCCAGCACGAGGGTGAGCTGGTGGGAGCGGGCCGCGCTGGTCAGTATCCGCAGGACCTGTTCGGCGGTCTCGCGGTGCAGCGGGGCGGTGGGGTCGTCGGCGAAGACGATCGGCGGGAGCGGTGCGAGGGCGCGGGCGACGGCGATCCGCTGGCGCTGGCCCTGGACCAGGCGTTCCGGTCGGAGCTTGGCGAGGTCGCCGATGTCCAGGCGTTCCAGCCACTCGTCGGCGGCCGTGTAGGCGGCCTTGCCGCCGGCGCCGGCCAGTAGCAGGGGCAGGGCGACGTTCTCCCGGGCGGTCAGTTCGGGCACCAGGTGTGGTTCGGAGCCGACGAAGCCGAAGCGGTCGCGGCGCAGCCGTTCGCGGCCGGCCCGGCCGAGGGTGTGCACCGGGGAGCTGTTGAACCAGACCTCGCCCTCGTCGACCGGGAGCAGGGCGGAGAGGCAGCCGAGCAGGGTGCTCTTGCCGGAGCCGCGCGGGCCGGT
Source organism: Kitasatospora purpeofusca (assembly GCF_036010405.1). Taxonomy (NCBI): domain Bacteria; kingdom Bacillati; phylum Actinomycetota; class Actinomycetes; order Kitasatosporales; family Streptomycetaceae; genus Kitasatospora; species Kitasatospora purpeofusca. The sequence goes on from NZ_CP108561.1 coordinate 6,361,651, forward strand.
GACGGCGAGGACCTCGCCCTCCCGGACCCCGAGCGAGATGCCGCGCAGCGCGGGTGTGCCCTGGTGGGACTTGACGATCCCCCGGGCCCACAGCACGTCGTTGTCAGGAGGGGCCGCTGACATGAGGTTCCATCCTGGGTGGCCGCAGGGATATGACAGTCGTCAGATTAGAACGATCGGGCCTGGGCGCGGTTGCGGCACACTGGCCCATCCGGGGCAAATCACCCGTAATCAGGCGTGTTTGATCGACGGGCCGATGGCGGAACGGCCGGGAACCGCCGTCGGGGGCGGCATTCGGGGCGGTGCCGGGGCGATGTCGGGGGCATCGGGAACGCCGGGAACGCCGCAGGGCGGCCCCGCCGAAGCGGGACCGCCCTGTGACGGAGGGTGGGAAGGAAAGTCCGAGAGGTCAGATCTTCGCCCACGCGTCGGTGAGGCTGGTCCGCAGGATCTGCTCGATCTCGTCGAAGGTCGACTGGTCGGAGATCAGCGGCGGCGCCAGCTGGATGACCGGGTCGCCACGGTCGTCGGCGCGGCAGTACAGGCCGTTCTCGAAGAGCGCCTTCGACAGGAAGCCGTAGAGCACGCGCTCGACCTCGTCGTCGTTGAACGACTCCTTGGTGACCTTGTCCTTCACGAGCTCGATGCCGTAGAAGTACCCGTTGCCGCGGACGTCGCCGACGATCGGCAGGTCGCGCAGCTTGTCCAGGGTGCCCAGGAACTTCGACTCGTTGTCGAGGACGTGCTGGTTCAGGCCCTCGCGCTCGAAGATGTCGAGGTTGGCCAGCGCCACCGCGGAGGAGACCGGGTGGCCGCCGAAGGTGTAGCCGTGCAGGAAGGTGTTGTCACCCTTGTAGAACGGCTCGGCGAGGCGGTCCGAGATGATCGTGGCGCCGATCGGGGAGTAGCCCGAGGTCATGCCCTTGGCGCAGGTGATCATGTCGGGCTGGTAGCCGAACTTGTCGGCGCCGAACATGGTGCCGAGGCGGCCGAAGGCGCAGATGACCTCGTCCGAGACCAGCAGCACGTCGTGGCGGTCGCAGATCTCGCGCAGGCGCTGGAAGTACCCGGGCGGCGGCGGGAAGCAGCCGCCGGCGTTCTGCACCGGCTCGACGAAGACGGCGGCGACGGTCTCGGCGCCCTCGTTGAGGATCGCGACCTCGATCTCGTCGGCGCACCAGCGGCCGTACGCCTCGGGGTCGACCGTGCCGTCGGGGCCGGCCAGGAAGGCCGGGGCGCGGTAGATGTTGGTGTTCGGGGCCTTGTGGGTGCCCGGCACCAGCGGCTCGAACGGGGCCTTCAGGCCCGGCAGGCCGGTGATGGACAGGGCGCCCTGCGGGGTGCCGTGGTAGGCGACGGCCCGCGAGATGACCTTGTACTTGGTCGGCTTGCCGGTCAGCTTGAAGTACTGCTTGGCGAGCTTCCAGGCGGTCTCGACGGCCTCGCCGCCACCGGTGGAGAAGAAGACCTTGTTCAGGTCGCCCGGGGCGTAGTTGGCCAGGCGCTCGGCCAGCTCGACGGCCTTCGGGTGGGCGTAGCTCCACACCGGGAAGAAGGCGAGCTCCTTGGCCTGCTTGGCGGCGGCCTCGGCGAGCTCCTCACGGCCGTGGCCGGCCTGGACGACGAACAGGCCGGCGAGGCCGTCGAGGTACTTGCGTCCCTTGTCGTCCCAGACGTAGGTGCCCTCGCCCTTGACGATCGTCGGCACGGGGGAGTTCTCGTACGACGACATGCGGGTGAAGTGCATCCACAGGTGGTCGTAGGCGGTCTTGGAAAGGTCCTTCTGCGCCGGGTCGGCTGTCATCGGGTGCCCCAGGTGTAGGTCTGTTTCCGGAGCTTCAGGTAAACGAAGCTCTCGGTGCTCCGCACGCCGGGAAGCGCGCGGATGCGCTTGTTGATCATTTCGAGCAGGTGCTCGTCGTCCTCGCAGACCAGTTCGGCCAGGAGGTCGAACGAGCCGGCGGTGCAGACGACGTAGTCGACCTCGTCGAGGGCGGCCAGTGCGTCGGCGACGGGATCGATGTCGCCTTCGACCCGGATTCCGACCATCGCCTGGCGGGTGAAGCCGACGGTGAGCGGGTCCGTGACGGCGACGATCTGCATCACGCCCTGGTCGAGCAGCTTCTGGACGCGCTGGCGCACGGCCGCCTCGGACAGGCCCACGGCCTTGCCGATGGCGGCGTACGGGCGGCGCCCGTCCTCCTGGAGCTGCTCGATGATCGCCTTGGAGGCGGCGTCGAGGGGAACGCTGGCGTTCCGGTCGCGGTTGGCCACGCCGCAACTGTGCCCGATCGGTCTCCTGTTCGCAAGCGCGACTGCTGCTGATTTCGTTGAGATCTTGGAAAACGCATGCGGATTTCATCGTCGATGCGCGGTCGGCCTGTCGATAACGGCAGTCGTACCGCTACCCTGGCTACGGTACGCGCGCGGCTCCGCTGGGCCGCGCGCATTCCGCCAACCAGTGGACCGCGGCACGACCGGCGCGGCCACTCGGCGCCCGCCGCCGGCCCCGGCGGCCGACGTACCATGGCGCCGGATTCTGCAATGCCGCAGGCCGAGACCGAGGAGACATCCGTGAGCGACCTTCGCACGCTGCGCAACTACATCAACGGTGAGTTCGTCGATGCGGCCGACGGCCGCACGCTGGACATCGTCGACCCGACGACCGGCGAGGTCTACGCGACGTCCCCGCTGTCCGGCGCCTCCGACGTCGACGCCGCCATGGACGCCGCGGCCGCGGCGTTCCCGGCCTGGCGGGACTCCACCCCGAGCACCCGGCAGAAGCTGCTGCTGAAGATCGCGGACGCGGTCGAGGCCCGCGCCGACGAGATCGTCGACGCCGAGGTCCGCAACACCGGCAAGCCGCGGGGGCTCACCCTCTCGGAGGAGATCGGTCCGATGGTGGACCAGATCCGCTTCTTCGCCGGTGCCGCCCGCCTGCTGGAGGGCAAGTCCGCCGGTGAGTACATGGACGGCATGACCTCGATCGTCCGCCGCGAGCCGGTAGGCGTCTGCGCCCAGGTGGCGCCGTGGAACTACCCGATGATGATGGCCGTCTGGAAGTTCGCCCCGGCCATCGCCGCCGGCAACACCGTGGTGCTGAAGCCCTCCGACACCACCCCGGCCTCCACCGTGCTGCTGGCCGACATCATCGGCGGCATCCTCAAGGACCTGGAGCTCCCGGCCGGCGTCTTCAACGTGATCTGCGGCGACCGTGAGACCGGCCGTCTGATGGTCGAGCACCGGACCCCGGCGATGGCCTCCATCACCGGCTCGGTGCGCGCCGGCATCCAGGTCGCCGAGTCGGCCTCCAAGGACGTCAAGCGCGTCCACCTGGAGCTGGGCGGCAAGGCCCCGGTCGTGGTCTTCGAGGACGCCGACATCGCCGAGGCCGTCGAGGGCATCTCGGTGGCGGGCTTCTTCAACGCGGGCCAGGACTGTACCGCCGCCACCCGCGTGCTGGTGCACGAGTCGATCCACGACGCCTTCGTCGAGGCGCTGGCCAAGGCCGCCGCCGAGACCAAGACCGGTGGCGTGGACGACGAGGACGTGCTCTACGGCCCGCTGAACAACGCCAACCAGCTGAAGCAGGTCTCCGGCTTCGTCGAGCGCCTGCCCGCGCACGCCAAGGTCGAGGCCGGCGGCCACCGGGTCGGCGACAAGGGCTACTTCTACGCCCCGACCGTCGTCTCCGGCCTGAACCAGGACGACGAGATCATCCAGAACGAGGTCTTCGGCCCGGTCATCACCGTGCAGAAGTTCTCCGACGAGGAGCAGGCCGTCGACTACGCCAACGGCGTCGAGTTCGCGCTCGCCTCCTCGGTGTGGACCAAGGACCACGCCCGCGCCATGCGGATGTCCCGCCGCCTGGACTTCGGCTGCGTCTGGATCAACACCCACATCCCGCTGGTCGCCGAGATGCCGCACGGTGGCTTCAAGAAGTCCGGCTACGGCAAGGACCTCTCCTCCTACGGCTTCGAGGACTACACCCGCGTCAAGCACGTGATGACCGCCATCTGAGCGAGCGCCGCCACCGGAACACGGTCCGACCGGACGACGATCGTGTGATCCGACCATGGGCCCGGGTCCCCGTGACCCGGGCCCTGTCCCTTTGCACCCTGTCGGCCGTTGCGGCGACCGGCTGACAGGATGGCTCTCCACTTCGCCGCGGCGAGTCCCTAGCCTTGCCGCATGAGCATCCCCACCGCAGACTCGGCCGCCGGCCAGTCCGTCAAGGCCGCAGACCGCGCGCACGTCTTCCACTCGTGGTCCGCCCAGGCGCTGATCGACCCCCTCGCGGTGGCCGGCGCCGAGGGCTCGTACTTCTGGGACTACGACGGAAACCGCTACCTGGACTTCTCCTCCCAGCTGGTCAACACCAACATCGGGCACCAGCACCCGAAGGTGGTCGCGGCCATCCAGGAGCAGGCGGCGAAGCTCTGCACCATCGCCCCCGGCTTCGCGGTGGAGTCGCGCAGCGAGGCCGCCCGGCTGATCGCCGAGCGCACCCCCGGCGACCTGGACAAGATCTTCTTCACCAACGGCGGCGCCGAGGCCAACGAGAACGCCATCCGGATGGCCCGGCTGCACACCGGCCGGCAGAAGGTGCTCTCCACCTACCGCTCGTACCACGGCGCCACCGCCAACGCGATCGCCCTCACCGGCGACCCGCGCCGCTGGGCCAGCGAGACCGGTGTCTCCGGCATCGTGCACTTCTGGGGCCCGTACGCCTACCGCACCAACTTCCACGCCGAGAACGAGGCGCAGGAGTGCGAGCGCGCGCTGGCCCACCTGGAGCAGGTCATCGCCTTCGAGGGCCCCGGCACCGTCGCGGCCGTGATCCTGGAGACCGTGGTCGGCACCGCCGGCATCCTGATCCCGCCGCCCGGCTACCTGGCCGGCGTCCGGGAGATCTGCGACCGCTACGGCATCGTCTTCATCCTCGACGAGGTGATGGCCGGCTTCGGCCGCACCGGCGAGTGGTTCGCCGCCGACCACTGGGGCGTCACCCCGGACCTGCTGACCTTCGCCAAGGGCGTCAACTCGGGCTACGTCCCGCTCGGCGGCGTGGCGATCAGCGCGGAGATCGCCGCCACCTTCGCGGAGCGGCCGTTCCCCGGCGGGCTCACCTACTCCGGCCACCCGCTGGCCTGCGCCTCGGCCGTCGCCACCATCAACACCATGGCGGAGGAGGGCATCGTCGAGAACGCCAAGCACATCGGCGAGACCGTGCTCGGCCCCGGCCTGCGCGAACTGGCGCAGCGGCACCCGTCCATCGGCGAGGTGCGCGGGCTCGGCGTCTTCTGGGCGCTCGACCTGGTGAAGGACCGCGCCACCCGCGAGCCGCTGGTGCCGTACAACGCGGCCGGCGCCGCCAACGCGCCGATCGCCGAGCTGGCCGCCGCGTGCAAGCAGCGCGGGCTCTGGCCGTTCGTCAACATGAACCGCTTCCACGTCGTTCCGCCGTGCACGGTGACGGAGGAGGAGGCGAAGGCCGGTCTCGCCGTCCTCGACGAGGTGCTGTCGCTGGCCGACGCGCACACCGTCTGACTCCCACCGACAGACCGACAGACCGACAGGCCGACAGGACGGCCCCGGGCGCCCACGCGTCCGGGGCCGTCTCCCGCTCCGGAGGCTCCACCATGCCCAGCACCACCCCGGCCCGCCGCCCGAGCGGCCTCCTCCGTCCGACCCGCCGCCGTCCGTCCCGCCGCCGGGTGCTCGGCGCCGGCGCCGGACTGTTCGGCGCCGCCGCCCTGACCGGCTGCGGCATCCAGTCCGCCTACGTGGACGAGGACCGCCGCTCCGCCCCCGACCGCTCGGAGAGCGAGAAGCGGCTGGGCTTCTCCAACTGGACCCAGTACATCGACGTCGACGACGACGGCGGGCGCCCGACCCTGGACGCCTTCACCGAGCGGACCGGCATCAGGGTCACCTACACCGAGGACATCAACGACAACGACGAGTTCTTCGGCAAGATGGGCCCGGTGCTGACCCAGGGCACCGACCCGGGCCGCGACCTGATGGTGGTCAGCGACTGGATGGCCGGCCGGTACGTCTCGCTCGGCTGGGTGCAGGCCATGGACCGGGCCAACCTGCCCAATGTCACGGCCCAGCTGGACCCGCAGCTCGCCGACCCGGCCTTCGACCCCGGCCGCCGGCGCAGCGTGCCCTGGCAGTCCGGGATCACCGGCATCGCCTACAACCGCAAGGAGCTCGGCCGGGAGATCAGGTCCGTGGCCGACCTCTGGGCGCCCGACCTGAAGGGCCGGGTCACCCTGTTCGCCGGGCTGGACGAGGCGCTCGGCCTGCTGATGCTCGCCCAGGGCGCCGACATCTCGGCCTTCACCGAGGACCAGGCCCGGCAGGCGATGGACCTGGTGCAGCGGATGGTCGACAGCCGGCACGTGCGCCGGTTCACCGGCAACGACTACACCAGCGACCTGGCCTCCGGCGCGGCGCTGGCCTGCCAGGCGTACTCCGGCGACGCCGTCCAGCTCACCGCCGAGAACCCGGACATCGAGTTCGTGGTGCCGGAGGAGGGCGGCGAGCTGTGGGCGGAGAGCCTGCTGATCCCCAACCGGGCCGGGCACAAGCGCAACGCCGAGCTGCTGATCGACCACTACTACCAGCCCGAGGTGGCCGCCGAGCTGGCGGCGGCGGTGCAGTACATCTGCCCGGTTCCGGACGCCCGCGAGGTGCTGGCGGCGAGCGGGGACCGGGAGAAGGCGGAGCTGGCGGAGCACCCGCTGCTCTTCCCGACCGAGGAGATGCGGGCCCGGCTGCACACCATGCGCGACGTCGGCTCGGCCGAGCGGCCCGGCCTGCACAAGGTCTGGACCCGGATCACCGGCGTCTAGCACTGTCCCCCGGCGTCTCCGCCCCCGCCGCCCCCGCGTCGGGGTGCCGGGGCGGAGACCGGGTCAGCGGCGGACGGCGTCCAGCGCGAGCAGGGCGACGTGCAGCGAGAGGCAGGACTCGACCTGGTCGAGGTCGACCCCGAGGATCCGCTCGACCTTGTGCAGCCGGTCGTAGAAGGACGGCCGGGACAGGTGCGCCGCGTCCGCCGCCGCGGACTTGTTGCGGCCCTGCTCCAGGTAGATCCGCAGCATCTGCACCAGCTGGCCGTTGTGCTCGGCGTCGAAGGCGAGCAGCGGCCCCAGCTCCCGTTCGACGTAGGTCTGCAGCCGGGCGTCGTCCCGCAGCAGGTGCAGCAGTCCGCGCAGCCGCACGTCGGGCAGCCGGTAGTAGGACGCGTTCCGGCCGCCGGGCGCGTCGTGCAGCGCCGCGTCGGCGACCTGGGTGGCCTCCAGCAGGGTGCGCCGGGCGTCCCGGACCGAGCCGACCGAGGAGCCGACCGCGACCACCGGCTCCGGCGCGGCGGCGTCCCGGGCCGCCTCGGCCGCCAGTCGGCGCAGCGCCGCGGCGAAGGCGTCCAGCGCCGCGTGCTCGTCCTGCTGCGGGCCGAGCGTGATCAGCACGCCGACGCCCTCGTCGTCCAGGGCCCCGACCAGGGCGGACAGCCGGCAGGCGCGGACGGCGCTCGCCGCGAGTTCGGTGAAGTCGCGCAGCCGGGCCTGCGCCTCCAGCGCGGCCGGGATCGGTCCGCGCCGCTGCCGCAGCACCGCGCCGACCAGCCGCCGGCCCTCCAGCGGGACACCGAGCGCCTGGGCCCGCAGGGCCACCTCGGAGACGGTCAGCGCATGGGTGAGGATCCCGGAGAGCAGGGTGCGGTGGGTCTGCCGCTCCAGGCTCTCCCGGTCGCGGACCACCAGCCGGTTGAGGGCCAGGGCGGAGGCGCCGCGCTCCAGCAGCATGGTGTTCGGGTGCGGGCCGCCCTCCGGCTGCGGACCGGGCTCCTGCATCAGCACCAGCCGCCCCCAGTCCTGGCCGCGGGCGCCCACCGCGGTGACCAGCCAGCCGCTGCGCGGGTCGTACCCGGTGCGCCCGGGCGGGCGGACCCCGCGCGAGCGGCGCTCCCAGTCCTCCAGCAGCTCGGCCTCGGACCGGCCGGCGGACTCGTGGGTGAGCACCTGGTGGGCGAGGTTCTCCAGGACGACCGGGGCTCCCGCTATCCGGGACACCTGGCGGACCACCTCGGCCGGTTCGGCGCCCTCCACGACCAGTTCGTTGAACACCTGGTGGATCGCCTCGGAGGTGCGCAGCTGCTCCAGCTGGGCGTTGACCACCAGGGCGTGCACGGCCTCGGTGACGGAGACGAAGCGCAGTTCGCGGCGGAGCGCGATCAGCGGCAGCCCGCGCTGCTCGGCGGCGTGCACCAGGGCGCGCGGCAGGCTGTCGAAGTAGCGCCGGCCGTACTCGATGACCAGTCCGGCCACGCCGATGTCGGCGAGCTCGCGCACGTACCTCGCCAGGCCCTCGCGGTCCTCGGGCAGGGCGATGCCGGTGCTCAGCACCAGCTCGCCGCCCTGCAGCATGCCGGCGACGTCGGGCAGCTCGCTGACGTGGACCCAGCGGACCGGGCGTTCCAGGTGATCGGCTCCGGCCACCACCTGGGGGAGGCCGCGGCGCATCACCTCCAGATCGAGCACATGGGCGACGGTGGGGAGCATCGCGGGGCCTCCAGGGTTCAGAGTGTCAAGGAAATCATCTATCGCGGCGACGACCTGTTGCCCTGCCCGAAGCCTTGCACCTTGTAAGGCGCTTTCCGTCGAGGTTGTCGCAGTGGTCCTTGTCACGCCCCGGCGCCAGCAGGCATGGTCAGCGGGTCGACCGTGACGGATCCGGCCCGGTGGCCGGAACCCGGCGCCACGAGCGCGACGACCGGCCTGCCGGCCACGCCCTGTCCGCCCCTCGCCCGCCCCCCACGGCGGCGCCGGTGGGACGGCCCGGGACCGTCGTCCGGCCGGTCGCACCACCGCAACCTGGAGGAACCAGATGGACCTGACCGACTTCGGCGCGGGCGCGCAGTACATCGCGGGCCGGCAGGGCCGGGGGAGCGGTGACGCCTTCCAGGTCGTCAACCCGGCCGACGGCAGCGTCGTCCAGGAGATCTCCCTGGCCTCCACCGGACAGGTTGACGAGGCCGTGGCCGCCGCCCGGGCCGCGCTGCCGGAGTGGGCCGGCGCCACCCCCGGCGCCCGCTCCGAGGCGCTCACCCGGCTGGCCGCCGTCCTCACCGACGCGGCCGCCGACCTCGCCCGGGTGGAGACCGCCCAGACCGGCAAGCCGATCAAGCTCTCCACCGAGTTCGACGTCCCCGGCACCATCGACAACACGGCCTTCTTCGCCGGGGCCGCCCGCAACCTGGAGGGCAAGGCCGCCGGCGAGTACTCCGGCGACCACACCTCCTACGTGCGGCGCGAGGCGATCGGCGTGGTCGGCTCGATCTCGCCGTGGAACTACCCGCTCCAGATGGCCGCCTGGAAGGTCCTCCCGGCGATCGCGGCCGGCAACACCATCGTCCTCAAGCCGGCCGAGCTGACCCCGCTGACCTCGCTGATGTTCGCCCGGGCCTGCACCCTGGCCGGCATCCCGGACGGTGTGGTCAACGTCGTCACCGGCGCGGGCCGGGTCGCGGGCGAGCACCTGGTGTCGCACCCGGACGTCGCGATGGTCTCCTTCACCGGCTCCACCCCGGTCGGCCGGCGGGTCGCCGAACTCGCCACCGCGACCGTCAAGCGAACCCACCTGGAGCTCGGCGGCAAGGCCCCGTTCGTGGTCTTCGACGACGCCGACCTCGACGCCGCGGTGCACGGCGCCGTCGCCGCCTCCCTGATCAACAGCGGCCAGGACTGCACCGCCGCCACCCGCGCCTACGTCCAGCGCCCGCTCTACGACGCCTTCGTGGCCGGCGTGGCCGAGCTGTACGAGGGCATCCGGCTGGGCGACCCGCTGGACCCGCGCACCGACCTCGGCCCGCTGGTCTCCTTCACCCACCGCGACCGGGTGGCCGGCTTCGTCGAGCGCGCCCGGGGCTACGCGACCGTGGTCACCGGCGGCGCCGCCCCCGCGAAGGGCCACGACGGCACCGACCTCACCCGCGGCGCCTACTACCGCCCCACCCTGATCACCGGCGCCGCCCAGGACAGCGAGGTCGTCCAGGGCGAGATCTTCGGCCCGGTGCTGGTGGTCCTGCCCTTCGACAGCGACGACGAGGGCCTGCGGCTGGCCAACGACACCCCCTACGGCCTGGCCGCCTCCGCCTGGACGGGCAACGTCCACCGCTCCCTGCGGGCCACCCGCGAGCTGGCGGCCGGCTGCGTCTGGGTCAACGACCACATCCCGATCATCAGCGAGATGCCGCACGGCGGCTACAAGTCCTCCGGCTACGGCAAGGACATGTCGCAGTACTCGCTGGACGAGTACACCCAGGTCAAGCACGTCATGTTCGACACCACCGCGGTCGCCCGCAAGGACTGGCACCGCACCGTCTTCGGAGACAGATAACCCGGACCGGGGTGCCCCCACACCCCCCTTCGCCCCCCAGGAGGCCCGCCCCATGGCGTTCAACGAGCTCACCGACGGACTGTCGGAACCGGTCCGCAAGGCCTGGGAACGCAGTCTGACCAGTGGCCGGGCCGCCCTCGGCCGGCGCGCCGTGCTGCGCGCCGCCGCCCTCACCGCCGGCGCGGCCGGACTCGCCGCCTGCGGCATCCCGCCCGCCGGGAACACCGGCGGGACGGGCGACTCCACCGCGAACGCCGCCAAGGACCTCTCGGACAGCGAGAAGGAGGTGAACTTCTCCAACTGGCCGCTCTACGTCGACACCGACGAGAACGACAAGGAGAAGCACGGCACCCTGGAGGCCTTCACCGCCGCCACCGGCGTCAAGGTCAGGTACACCGAGGACGTCAACGACAACGTCGAGTTCTTCGGCAAGGTCAAGCCGCAGCTCGCCGCCGGCCAGGACACCGGCCGCGACCTGATGGTGCTCACCGACTGGATGGCCGCCCGGCTGATCCGCCTCGGCTGGGCGCAGAAGCTCGACCCGGCCAACGTCACCACCGCCATCACCAACGTCGAGTCCCGCTTCCGGGCCCCCGACTGGGACCCGGGCCGGCTCTACAGCTACCCGTGGGCCGGCATCCAGGTGGTCATCGCCTACAACCGCAAGGCCACCAAGGGCAAGGAGGTCGCCAGTGTCGCCCAGCTGCTGGAGGACCCCGACCTCAAGGGCCGGGTGACCTTCCTCTCCGAGATGCGCGACAGCATCGGCATCACCCTGCTGGACATGGGCAAGGACCCGGCGAAGTTCACCGCCGACGACTACGCCGCCGCGGTCGCCCGGCTGCAGAAGGCGGTCGACAACAAGCAGATCCGCCGCTTCACCGGCAACGACTACGGCCAGGAACTCTCCTCCGGCGACATCGCCGCCTGCGTCGCCTGGGGCGGCGACCTGATCCAGCTGCGGGCCGACAACCCGGACATCGAGTTCGTCATCCCCGAGAAGGGCTTCGTGACCAGCACCGACAACCTGCTGGTCCCGGCCAGGGCGCAGCACAAGACGAACGCCGAGAAGTTGATCGACTTCTACTACCAGCCGAAGATCGCGGCGCAGCTGACCGCGGGCATCGGCTTCGTCTCCGCCGTCACCGGGGTGAAGGAGGAACTGGCCTCCATCGCCCCGGACAGCGCGGCCAACCCGCTGGTCGTCCCCACCCCCGAGATGGCGGCCAAGGCGCACGTCTTCCGGACCCTCACCGAGACCGAGGAGAGCGACTTCGAGGAGAAGTTCTCCAAGCTCATCGGCGCCTGACCCCCACTGACGGCAGCGAACCCAGAGAGACACCATCCATGACAGAGCAGCAGAGCCCCGCGGCCGTCGGCGGCGACGTCCGGCTCACCGGCATCGGCAAGACCTACGGCTCCTTCACCGCCGTCCACCCGCTGGACCTCACCGTCCCCCAGGGCTCCTTCTTCGCCCTGCTCGGCGCCTCCGGCTGCGGCAAGACCACCACCCTGCGGATGATCGCCGGCCTGGAGGAGCCCACCAGCGGCACCGTGCTCATAGGCGGCCAGGACGTCACCCTCCTGCCCCCGTACAAGCGTCCGGTGAACACCGTCTTCCAGAGCTACGCGCTCTTCCCGCACCTCGACATCTTCGAGAACGTCGCCTTCGGCCTGCGCCGGCGCGGCCGCAAGGACGTCAAGAAGCAGGTCGAGGACATGCTCGAACTCGTCGAGCTCGGCCAGTACGCCCGGCGCAAGCCGCACCAGCTCTCCGGTGGCCAGCAGCAGCGCGTCGCCGTCGCCCGCGCGCTCATCAACCACCCGCAGGTGCTGCTCCTCGACGAGCCGCTCGGCGCCCTCGACCTCAAGCTCCGCCGCCAGATGCAGCTGGAGCTCAAGCGGATCCAGACCGAGGTCGGCATCACCTTCGTGCACGTCACCCACGACCAGGAGGAGGCCATGACCATGGCCGACACCATCGCGGTGATGAACGGCGGCCGGGTCGAGCAGCTCGGCGCGCCCGCCGACCTCTACGAGAACCCCGCCACCACCTTCGTGGCCAACTTCCTCGGCCAGTCCAACCTGCTGCCCGCCGACGTCACCGGCGGCGCCGGCGAGGACCTGCTGCTCACCGCCGCCGGCGCCCGGCTCACCGTGCCCCGGGCCCGCTGCGCCACCGAGGCCAAGCGGGTCCACCTCGGCGTCCGCCCGGAGAAGATCACCATCGAGCACGGCTCCGCCGAGGTCGCCGAGGGCCGCAACCGGCTGGCCGGCACCGTCGTCGACTCCAGCTTCATCGGCGTCTCCACCCAGTACCTGGTCCGCACCGACGGCGGCCAGGAGGTCACCGTCTTCGAGCAGAACATGGAGCGCGACGCCCGGGTCGTCCCCGGCGCCCCGGTCGTCCTGCACTGGAACCCGGCCCACTCCTTCGCCCTCGACGCCGCGCAGGCGATCGACGCGGGCACCGGGGAGGCGGCGGCATGACCACCACCACCCCGGCGGCACCGCCGCAGGCCGTACCCCCCGACGACGGCGCCGCCCCGGCGCCCGCCCCGAAGGCGAAGCGCCGGCTCACCCCGTACTGGCTGCTGCTGCCCGGCGTCGCCTGGCTGGTCGTCTTCTTCGCGGTGCCGATGCTCTACCAGGGCTCCACCTCGCTGCAGACCGGCTCCCTGGAGGAGGGCTTCCGCGTCACCTGGCACCTCGCCACGTACTGGGACGCCCTGGTCGAGTACAAGTGGCACTTCGTCCGCTCGTTCGGCTACGCCGCCACCGCGACCCTGTTCTGCCTCGCCATCGGCTACCCGCTCGCCTACACGATCGCCTTCAAGGCGAGCAGGCGCTGGCGCAGCGTGCTGCTGATCCTGGTCATCGCGCCGTTCTTCACCAGCTTCCTGATCCGCACGCTGGCCTGGAAGACCATCCTCTCGGACGGCGGCCCGGTGGTCGGCGTGCTCAACACCCTGCACGTCCTGGACGTCACCAGCGCGATCGGCCTCACCTCCGGCGACCGCGTGCTGGCCACCCCGCTCGCCGTGGTCTGCGGTCTCACCTACAACTTCCTGCCGTTCATGATCCTGCCGCTGTACACCTCGCTGGAGCGGATCGACCCGCGCCTGCACGAGGCCGCCGGGGACCTCTACGCCCGCCCGTTCACCACCTTCCGCAAGGTCACCTTCCCGATCTCGCTCCCCGGTGTGGTCGCGGGCACCCTGCTCACCTTCATCCCCGCCTCCGGCGACTACATCAACGCCCAGCTGCTGGGCTCGCCGAGCGAGCAGATGGTCGGCAACGGCATCCAGAAGCAGTTCCTGAACGTGCTCGACTACCCCACGGCCGCCGCGCTCAGCTTCATCCTGATGGCCCTGATCCTGGGCATGGTGACGGTCTACATGCGCAAGGCCGGGACGGAGGAACTGGTCTGATGTCCCGATTCTTCATGTGGATCCGCGCTCACCTGGTGGTGCTGGCGGGCCTGCTGGCCCTCGCCTACCTGGTGCTGCCCAACCTGGTGGTCCTCGCCTTCTCGTTCAACAAGCCGGTCGGCAAGTTCAACTACGAGTGGAACGAGTTCTCCACCGACGCCTGGACCGACCCCTGCGGCGTCGCCGACATGTGCCAGTCGCTCTCGCTGAGCCTCCAGGTCGCGGTGCTCGCCACCGTCGGCGCCACCGTGCTCGGCACCATGGTGGCCTTCGCGCTGGCCCGCTACCGCTTCCGCGGCCGCTCCGCCACCACCGCGATGATCTTCCTGCCGATGGCCATGCCCGAGGTGGTCATGGCCGCCTCGCTCGGCACGCTCTTCCTCAACATGCGCATCCCGTTCGGCTTCACCACCATCCTCATCGCGCACATCATGTTCTGCCTGAGCTTCGTGGTGACGGCGGTCAAGGCGCGCGTGATGAGCATGGACCCGAGGCTCGAACAGGCCGCCCAGGACCTCTACGCCACCCCGGTCCAGACCTTCCTGCGGGTCACCCTGCCCCTCGCCGCCCCCGGCATCGCGGCCGGCGCGCTGCTCAGCTTCGCGCTCTCCTTCGACGACTTCATCATCACCCAGTTCAACTCGGGCCCGACCACGGTCACCTTCCCGATGTTCGTCTGGGGCGCCTCGCAGCGCGGCATCCCGGTCCAGGTGAACGTCATCGGCACCGCGATGTTCATCGCCGCCGTCGGCCTCACCGTCGGCGGGCAGTGGCTCGGGAACCGCCGGAAGGCCACCGCCTGACCACCCCGGCCGCCTTCCCGGCGTACCGTCGGAAGGCGGCCGATCATCACCATCAATGTGCAGAAAGTGGCTGATAATGCATGGATTCCGCCCGCGCGCTCAGTGACGCCAGGCCCACCCCCTTCTGGCTCGAGGACCCGGGTCGGCCGACGGCGCAGCCCGCGCTGGTCGGCGACGCCCACTGCGACCTCCTGGTCGTCGGCGGCGGCTACTCCGGCCTCTGGACCGCCCTCGTCGCCAAGGAGCGCGACCCCTCCCTGGACGTCGTCCTGGTCGAGGGCCAGGAAGTGGGCTGGGCGGCGTCCGGGCGCAACGGCGGATTCTGCGCGGCCAGCCTGACCCACGGCTTCGGCAACGGCCTGCAGCGCTGGCCCGCCGAGCTCGGCCGGCTGGAGCGCCTCGGCGCCGACAACCTCGACGGCATCGAGGCCACCCTCACCCGCTACGGCATCGACGCCGAGTGGGAGCGCACCGGTGAGATCGACATCGCCACCCAGCCGCACCAGCTCGACGAGCTGCACGAGGTCGCCGAGGCCGTCGCCCAGTACGGCCTCGACGTCACCGTGCTCGACCGCGACGAGCTGCGCGCCCAGGTCGACTCGCCGACCTTCCTCGGCGGGATCTGGGACAAGGAGGGCGTGGCCATGGTCCACCCCGCCAAGCTGGCCTGGGGCCTCAAGCAGGCCTGCCTCGGTCTGGGCGTGCGGATCTTCGAGCACACCCCGGCCGAGGCCCTGCGCGAGCACGGCGCCGGCATGGCCGTCCGCACCCCCTACGGCCGGATCTTCGCCGGCAAGGTCGCGCTCGGCACCAACGCCTTCCCCTCCCTGGTCAAGCGCGTCCGTCCGTACATCGTCCCGGTGTACGACTACGCGCTGATGACCGAGCCGCTCAGCGACGAGCAGCTGGCCGCCATCGGCTGGAAGGGCCGCCAGGGCCTCAGCGACAGCGCCAACAAGTTCCACTACTTCCGGCTCTCCGCGGACAACCGGATCCTCTGGGGCGGGTACGACGCGGTCTACCGGTTCGGCGGGCACGTCCGGCACGAGTACGACCAGCGGCCGGAGACCTTCCGCACCCTCGCCCGGAACTTCTTCACCTGCTTCCCGCAGCTGGAGGGCGTCCGCTTCACCAACGCGTGGGGCGGCGCGATCGACACCTGCACGAGGTTCTCCGCGTTCTTCGACACCGCCTACCGGGGCCGGGTCGCCTACGCCGCCGGCTACACCGGCCTCGGCGTCGGCGCCACCCGGTTCGGCGCCGAGGTCATGCTCGACCTGCTCGCGGGCGAGCGCACCGAGCGCACCGAACTGGAGATGGTCCGGCGCAAGCCGCTGCCCTTCCCGCCCGAGCCCGTCCGCTGGGCCGGCATCGGGATCACCACCCGCTCGCTGGAGCGCGCCGACCGCACCGGCGGGGAGCGCAACCTGTGGCTGCGCACCCTGGACAAGCTGGGGCTCGGCTTCGACAGCTGATCGGAGCTGACCGGGGCCGACCGGGGCGCGGAGAGGACCCGCGCGGATCCGGGCCGGAGCCGTCGACGGACCCGTGTGCCCGAACCGCCGCTCTGATCCGCGTACCCGACCCGTGCACCCGACCCGTGTAAGAGAGACCCGCCGTTCGCCTCTCGATGGTGACGGCGGGTCTCTGCACGCCCCGCCGCGCCATCGAACACACGACGCGCAGAGCGGGGACAGCACATGGAGACCACGGCACTCGACTGGCTGGCCCAGGCCGCACCGGACCCGCAGGCCTTCCGGGCCCAGTGGGAACGCTCCGGCCTCGGCCTGGTCCTGCTCCCGGCCGGCCGGCACTGGGACGTCCTCTCGGTACCCGGCCGGCTCGGCCGCCCGGTCGTCGAACTCCTCAGCACCGGCTCCTGCGGACCGGTCCTGGCTAACTTCGGCGAGGAGTACATCGGCTTCCTGGTGCCCGTCGGCACCGCCGCCCGCTGGATCGGCACCGGCGTGCGCTGCGCCGGGGAGGGCACCTGGATCGTCGTCCCCCACCCCGAGCGGCGGGGCCGGGGCGTGCGCTGGCTCGTCCCACCCGACGGGTCCGGACGGCTCAACGACCCCGTGCTCCTGGAACTCGCCCTGCACGAGGCGGCGGTCGGGCTCGGCGACTGGTGACCGGAGCGGCCCGGCGGGCCTTCGGCCCTTCCGGCCGGGCCGCTGTTCTCCGGGCCGGGCTGCTGCCGTCCGGGCCGGTCCGCTGTCCTTCCGGCCGGGCGCGCCGGAGGGGGCGGCGCGCCAGACTGGAGGGGTGACCACAACCCCGGACGCCGTCGACCCCGCCCTCCACCCGGGCCCGGCCCAGCTGCGCCTGGCCGACCTGGCCCGGCCCGTGTGCGAGCGGCACGGCCTCGCCCTCGCCGGTGGGCACGCCCTGCGCGCCCACGGTGTCCCGGCCTGCGACCAGGACGGGATCACCCTGGTGGCCACCGGGACCGCCGACCTGCCCCGGGCCGCCGCGGAGCTGGCGCGGGCCTACCGGACGGTGGGCGGCGTGGTCGCGGAGCGTCCGGGGACGCCCCGGTTGGAGCAGCTCTCCGTCCGGCTCGCCCTGGGCGGGCGGGCGCACACCGTCGAACTGCGCAAGGAACCACTGGGCCACCGTCCGGTCCGCCTCGCCCTCGGCGGCCCTGAGCCCGGCGACCCCGATCCGGGTGGTCCTGATCCGGGTGGTCCTGACCCGGGTGGTCCTGAGCCCGACCGTGCGACCGGCAGCCCGCTCGTGGTGGACACGGTCGCGCTGGAGGACGCCGCCGCCCTCACCACCGCGCTGCTCGTCGACCGGGCCCTGCCCCGGGACCTCATCGACGTGCACGCCCTCACCGCCTGCTACCGGGAGGGCGCGCTGCTCGCGCTGGCCACCGGACTGGACGCCGAGTTCCAGCCCACCGCGCTCGCCGACCGGCTGGAGACCCTGGCCGAGGCCGCCGACGGGCGGTTCCGGGCCCGGGGCCTGCCCGGCGGGGAGGTCGACGCGCTGAAGCGGTGGGCGCTGGCCTGGGCCCAGGACCTCAGGCTGGACCTCCTGGAGACCCAGGAGGCCGCGGACGGCCTGCACGACCCGTACCTGGAGGACGTGGAGGCCCGGGAGGACCTGGAGGACCAGGCACCCGGAGCGGGTCGGCAGTACGACCTGTAAGGCTGAATCCGCAATCCCCGTCAGCCTGTTCGTTGAGGCTGCCCCGACCGCGCAGCAGACTGGAGCAGTGAGCGCGGTAGCCCCGTGACCTCGCCGCCCCCGTCCCGTGCGGGCGGCGTCACACAAGGGACCGGTGGCGCAAGGCCGCCCGGACTTCGGAGGCAGACGGACCTTGAGCAAGCACATCACCCACTGGATCGGCGGCCGCCCGGTCGCCACCGCCGGTGCCGCGCCCCGCCGCGGTGACATCTTCGACCCGGCCACCGGCCAGGTCACGGGCCACGTCGACTTCGCGGCCGTCGCGGACGTCGACCAGGCGGTGGCCGCCGCCGCCTCGGCCTTCACCGAGTGGCGCACCGCCTCGATCGCCAAGCGCACCACGGTGCTCTTCGCCTTCCGCGAGCTGCTCAACGCCCGCAAGGACGAGCTGGCGTCGATCATCGTCGCCGAGCACGGCAAGGTGCACTCGGACGCGCTCGGCGAGATCGCCCGCGGCCTCGAGGTCGTCGAGTACGCCTGCGGCATTCCGCAGCTGCTCAAGGGCGGCTTCACCGAGCAGGCGTCCACCGGCATCGATGTCTACTCGATCCGTCAGCCGCTCGGCCCGGTCGCGATCATCTCGCCGTTCAACTTCCCGGCCATGGTGCCGATGTGGTTCTTCCCGATCGCCGTCGCCGCCGGCAACACCGTGGTGCTCAAGCCTTCCGAGAAGGACCCGTCCGCCGCCAACTTCCTGGCCGAGCTGTGGAAGGAGGCCGGTCTGCCGGACGGCGTCTTCAACGTCGTGCACGGTGACAAGGTCGCGGTCGACCGGCTGCTGGAGCACCCCGACATCAAGTCGGTCAGCTTCGTGGGCTCCACCCCGATCGCCCGCTACGTCTACGAGACCGGCACCCGCTACGGCAAGCGCGTCCAGGCCCTCGGCGGCGCCAAGAACCACATGCTGGTCCTGCCGGACGCCGACCTCGACCTGAGCGCCGACGCCGCCGTCAACGCCGGCTTCGGCGCGGCCGGCGAGCGCTGCATGGCGGTCTCCGTCCTGGTCGCGGTCGACCCGATCGGCGACGAGCTGGTCGAGAAGATCAAGCAGCGGGTCGCCACCCTCACCGTCGGCCCCGGCTGCAACGGCGAGTCCGAGATGGGCCCGCTGGTCACCGGCCAGCACCGGGACAAGGTCACCTCCTACGTGGAGTCCGGCCTCGCCGACGGCGCCGAGCTGGCCGTCGACGGCCGCAAGCACGAGATCACCGCCGAGGACCGCAACGGCTCGCCGACCGCGGACGGCTTCTGGCTCGGCCCCACCCTGTTCGACCACGTCAAGCCCGGCATGTCCGTCTACAACGACGAGATCTTCGGCCCGGTCCTGTCCGTGGTGCGGGTCGACTCCTACGAGGAGGGCCTGGCCCTCATCAACGCGAACCCGTACGGCAACGGCACCGCCATCTTCACCAACGACGGCGGCGCGGCCCGGCGCTTCCAGTACGAGGTCGAGGTCGGCATGGTCGGCATCAACGTGCCGATCCCGGTCCCGGTCGCCTACTACTCCTTCGGCGGTTGGAAGGCCTCGCTGTTCGGCGACGCCCACGCCTACGGCCAGGACGGCGTCCAGTTCTTCACCCGCGGCAAGGCGGTCACCCAGCGCTGGCTGGACCCCTCGCACGGTGGCATCAACCTGGGCTTCCCGACCAACAACTGATCGGGACGGGCACTCCGCCCGCCTCCGCCCCGAGTCCGTCCCGCTCGACAGGCCGGCCCGCACCCGCGCGGGCCGGCCTGCGGCTTGTCCCGGGAGTTTGCCGGGCGTTTGCCTTCGGCCGCGAACCGGCGTAGTGTTCCCTAGTCGCTCGACAGGGAGAACCGGACACGCATCAGCGCGGACGGTCCCGGGGCGGCCAATCCTCGAAACACCACTTCCAGAACCGAATCGGCTGCGCCATGCCTTTTGGCTTTCGCGGCGAGGGTTTGTTTTGTTGTGCTCATTTTTGATGATTGCGGCCGGATTCGCTTTTCGGAGCGGGGATCGGCTAGAGTTTGAAACGTCGGACGGGGCGTCAAGCCGCAGAAGACACCAGCGAGTTGGATGAAGGAAGCGCCGGGAACGGCACGGAGAACATCTGATAAGCTGGGAACACGAAAGAACGAAGCGCCCGGAGGGCCGGTGTGAAAGCCGCCTGAAGGAAGTGTCCGTTCCTTGAGAACTCAACAGCGTGCCAAAAGTCAACGCCAGATATGTTGACATCCCCGGCCTCGGACCTGTTCCGGGGTTGGAGATTCCTTTTGAAGTAAAACACTAGCGAGGACGCAGTGCGCGGGATCACCTAATTCCGGTGGTTGCCGTGCCGCTCGACGCGAGTGCTGACCCGATTACGGGTAATCATTCACGGAGAGTTTGATCCTGGCTCAGGACGAACGCTGGCGGCGTGCTTAACACATGCAAGTCGAACGGTGAAGCCCTTCGGGGTGGATCAGTGGCGAACGGGTGAGTAACACGTGGGCAATCTGCCCTGCACTCTGGGACAAGCCCTGGAAACGGGGTCTAATACCGGATATGACCTGGGACCGCATGGTCCCGGGTGTAAAGCTCCGGCGGTGCAGGATGAGCCCGCGGCCTATCAGCTTGTTGGTGGGGTAATGGCCTACCAAGGCGACGACGGGTAGCCGGCCTGAGAGGGCGACCGGCCACACTGGGACTGAGACACGGCCCAGACTCCTACGGGAGGCAGCAGTGGGGAATATTGCACAATGGGCGAAAGCCTGATGCAGCGACGCCGCGTGAGGGATGACGGCCTTCGGGTTGTAAACCTCTTTCAGCAGGGAAGAAGCGCAAGTGACGGTACCTGCAGAAGAAGCACCGGCTAACTACGTGCCAGCAGCCGCGGTAATACGTAGGGTGCGAGCGTTGTCCGGAATTATTGGGCGTAAAGAGCTCGTAGGCGGCCTGTCGCGTCGGATGTGAAAGCCCGGGGCTCAACCCCGGGTCTGCATTCGATACGGGCAGGCTAGAGTGTGGTAGGGGAGATCGGAATTCCTGGTGTAGCGGTGAAATGCGCAGATATCAGGAGGAACACCGGTGGCGAAGGCGGATCTCTGGGCCATTACTGACGCTGAGGAGCGAAAGCGTGGGGAGCGAACAGGATTAGATACCCTGGTAGTCCACGCCGTAAACGTTGGGAACTAGGTGTTGGCGACATTCCACGTCGTCGGTGCCGCAGCTAACGCATTAAGTTCCCCGCCTGGGGAGTACGGCCGCAAGGCTAAAACTCAAAGGAATTGACGGGGGCCCGCACAAGCAGCGGAGCATGTGGCTTAATTCGACGCAACGCGAAGAACCTTACCAAGGCTTGACATATACCGGAAACGGCCAGAGATGGTCGCCCCCTTGTGGTCGGTATACAGGTGGTGCATGGTTGTCGTCAGCTCGTGTCGTGAGATGTTGGGTTAAGTCCCGCAACGAGCGCAACCCTTGTTCTGTGTTGCCAGCATGCCTTTCGGGGTGATGGGGACTCACAGGAGACTGCCGGGGTCAACTCGGAGGAAGGTGGGGACGACGTCAAATCATCATGCCCCTTATGTCTTGGGCTGCACACGTGCTACAATGGTCGGTACAAAGGGCTGCGATGCCGCGAGGCGGAGCGAATCCCAAAAAGCCGGCCTCAGTTCGGATTGGGGTCTGCAACTCGACCCCATGAAGTTGGAGTTGCTAGTAATCGCAGATCAGCATGCTGCGGTGAATACGTTCCCGGGCCTTGTACACACCGCCCGTCACGTCACGAAAGTCGGTAACACCCGAAGCCGGTGGCCTAACCCGTAAGGGGAGGAGCCGTCGAAGGTGGGACCAGCGATTGGGACGAAGTCGTAACAAGGTAGCCGTACCGGAAGGTGCGGCTGGATCACCTCCTTTCTAAGGAGCAATATGCCGCTTGCAGGCGAATGTCCTGCACGGTTGCTCATGGGTGGAACGTTGACTATTCGGCACACGGGATCAACTGCCGCTAGTACTGCTTCGGCGTGGAACGCGGTTGATGGATTCTGGGTGTCGGGCACGTTGTTGGGTCCTGAGGGAATGGCCGTAAGGCTGTTGCTTCAGTGATGCCGGTCTCATGCGAGGCGAGTTTTCGGACTTGTTGAGTGTGGGTGTCTGGTCGTTGTTTGAGAACTGCACAGTGGACGCGAGCATCTGTGGCCAAGTTTTTAAGGGCGCACGGTGGATGCCTTGGCACCAGGAACCGATGA
This sequence comes from Kitasatospora purpeofusca, assembly GCF_036010405.1. NCBI lineage: Bacteria > Bacillati > Actinomycetota > Actinomycetes > Kitasatosporales > Streptomycetaceae > Kitasatospora > Kitasatospora purpeofusca. Next base: position 6,383,681 of record NZ_CP108561.1, read on the forward strand.
AGGACGTGGGAGGCCACGATAGTCCCCGGGGAGCCGTCAACCAGGCTTTGATCCGGGGGTTTCCGAATGGGGAAACCCGGCAGTCGTCATGGGCTGTCACCCATACCTGAACACATAGGGTATGTGGAGGGAACGCGGGGAAGTGAAACATCTCAGTACCCGCAGGAAGAGAAAACAACCGTGATTCCGGGAGTAGTGGCGAGCGAAACCGGATGAGGCTAAACCATGAGCGTGTGAGACCCGGCAGGGGTTGCGCTGATGGGGTCGTGGGATTTTTCTTGACCGGTCTGCCGGCCGGTCGGCGAGTCAGAAACCGTATGGGTAGTCGAAGGACATGCGAAAGGTCCGGCGTAGAGGGTAAGACCCCCGTAGACGAAATCTGTACGGCTCGTTTGAAGAACTCCCAAGTAGCACGGGGCCCGAGAAATCCCGTGTGAATCTGGCGGGACCACCCGCTAAGCCTAAATATTCCCTGGTGACCGATAGCGGATAGTACCGTGAGGGAATGGTGAAAAGTACCGCGGGAGCGGAGTGAAATAGTACCTGAAACCGTGTGCCTACAAGCCGTGGGAGCGTCGGACGCGCAGCTTGCTGTGTGTCTCGTGACTGCGTGCCTTTTGAAGAATGAGCCTGCGAGTTTGCGGTGTGTAGCGAGGTTAACCCGTGTGGGGTAGCCGTAGCGAAAGCGAGTCCGAATAGGGCGATACAGTTGCATGCCCAAGACCCGAAGCGGAGTGATCTAGCCATGGGCAGGTTGAAGCGGAGGTAAGACTTCGTGGAGGACCGAACCCACCAGGGTTGAAAACCTGGGGGATGACCTGTGGTTAGGGGTGAAAGGCCAATCAAACTCCGTGATAGCTGGTTCTCCCCGAAATGCATTTAGGTGCAGCGTCACGTGTTTCTTGCCGGAGGTAGAGCACTGGATAGGCGATGGGCCTCACCGGGTTACTGACCTTAGCCAAACTCCGAATGCCGGTAAGTGAGAGCGTGGCAGTGAGACTGTGGGGGATAAGCTCCATGGTCGAGAGGGAAACAGCCCAGAACACCGACTAAGGTCCCTAAGCGTGTGCTAAGTGGGAAAGGATGTGGAGTCGCAGAGACAACCAGGAGGTTGGCTTAGAAGCAGCCACCCTTGAAAGAGTGCGTAATAGCTCACTGGTCAAGTGATTCCGCGCCGACAATGTAGCGGGGCTCAAGCACATCACCGAAGTCGTGTCATTGCAGCATATAGGGCCAACGCCTGCTGTGATGGGTAGGGGAGCGTCGTGTGCCGGGTGAAGCGGCGGTGGAAACCAGTCGTGGACGGTACACGAGTGAGAATGCAGGCATGAGTAGCGATACAAGAGTGGGAAACTCTTGCGCCGATTGACCAAGGGTTCCTGGGTCAAGCTGATCTGCCCAGGGTAAGTCGGGACCTAAGGCGAGGCCGACAGGCGTAGTCGATGGACAACGGGTTGATATTCCCGTACCCGCTTTGAAGCGCCAACGCTGAACCAGGTGATGCTAAAGCCGTGAAGCCGGCCCGGAGTCTTCGGACGAAGGGACGTGGTGGAGCCGCTGGACCAAGTCTGTACTAGGTGAGCGATGGGGTGACGCAGGAAGGTAGTCCAGCCCGGGCGGTGGTTGTCCCGGGGTAAGGGTGTAGGCCGAGTGATAGGCAAATCCGTCACTCATCAAGGCTGAGACCTGATGCCGAGCCGATTGTGGTGAAGTGGATGATCCTATGCTGTCGAGAAAAGCCTCTAGCGAGTTTCATGGCGGCCCGTACCCCAAACCGACTCAGGTGGTCAGGTAGAGAATACCGAGGCGTTCGGGTGAACTATGGTTAAGGAACTCGGCAAAATGCCCCCGTAACTTCGGGAGAAGGGGGGCCATTCCTGGTGACGGCACTTGCTGCCAGAGCTGGGGGTGGCCGCAGAGACCAGCGAGAAGCGACTGTTTACTAAAAACACAGGTCCGTGCGAAGCCGTAAGGCGATGTATACGGACTGACGCCTGCCCGGTGCTGGAACGTTAAGGGGACCGGTTAGCTCTGATTCGTCGGGGCGAAGCTGAGAACTTAAGCGCCAGTAAACGGCGGTGGTAACTATAACCATCCTAAGGTAGCGAAATTCCTTGTCGGGTAAGTTCCGACCTGCACGAATGGCGTAACGACTTCTCGACTGTCTCAACCATAGGCCCGGTGAAATTGCATTACGAGTAAAGATGCTCGTTTCGCGCAGCAGGACGGAAAGACCCCGGGACCTTTACTATAGCTTGATATTGGTGTTCGGTTCGGCTTGTGTAGGATAGGTGGGAGACTTTGAAGCCGTGACGCCAGTCATGGTGGAGTCGTCGTTGAAATACCACTCTGGTCGTGCTGGATGTCTAACCTGGGTCCGTGATCCGGATCAGGGACAGTGTCTGGTGGGTAGTTTAACTGGGGCGGTTGCCTCCTAAAGAGTAACGGAGGCGCCCAAAGGTTCCCTCAGCCTGGTTGGCAATCAGGTGTTGAGTGTAAGTGCACAAGGGAGCTTGACTGTGAGACTGACGGGTCGAGCAGGGACGAAAGTCGGGACTAGTGATCCGGCGGTGGCTTGTGGAAGCGCCGTCGCTCAACGGATAAAAGGTACCCCGGGGATAACAGGCTGATCTTCCCCAAGAGTCCATATCGACGGGATGGTTTGGCACCTCGATGTCGGCTCGTCGCATCCTGGGGCTGGAGTAGGTCCCAAGGGTTGGGCTGTTCGCCCATTAAAGCGGTACGCGAGCTGGGTTTAGAACGTCGTGAGACAGTTCGGTCCCTATCCGCTGTGCGCGTAGGAGTGTTGAGAAGGGCTGTCCCTAGTACGAGAGGACCGGGACGGACGAACCTCTGGTGTGCCAGTTGTCCTGCCAAGGGCATGGCTGGTTGGCTACGTTCGGGAGGGATAACCGCTGAAAGCATCTAAGCGGGAAGCCTGCTTCGAGATGAGCACTCCCACCTCCTTGAGAGGGTAAGGCTCCCAGTAGACGACTGGGTTGATAGGCCGGATATGGAAGCCCTGTGAGGGGTGGAGTTGACCGGTACTAATAGGCCGAGGGCTTGTCCTCAGTTGCTCGCGTCCACTGTGTTGTTCTGAAACAACGACCCCCATGACATGGCCTGTCGTGGGTGCGGTTGACAGTTTCATAGTGTTTCGGTGGTCATAGCGTGAGGGAAACGCCCGGTTACATTCCGAACCCGGAAGCTAAGCCTCACAGCGCCGATGGTACTGCAGGGGGGACCCTGTGGGAGAGTAGGACGCCGCCGAACAATCATTGTGAAGAACCCCCGTCGGGTAACCGACGGGGGTTCTTTGCGTTGTGCGTGAAATGCCGCGTGAACGGCGGGGTGTATTGCTGCGCGTGGCGCGTGGGGGATCGGGACCCGCTGGGGCAGGGGCCCGCGCGGGGTGGACCTAGGACCACCCCGAATTCGGGTGGGACGGCCAGTGCCGGCAGCCCCGGGTCCGGGGACACTGGATGAGGAGGATCGGGGCCGGTCTGCGGCATCGGCATCAGCAATCAGGAGTTGGCGTGGCAACAGAGAGTCGGATCAGCGGGGGTGGTGCCGTGCGCGCCCAGACCGAGGCGGCACTCGCTGCGGGCGGCCGCGGGCTGGCCCGGTTGTCCCTCCTGGTGCTCGGTTCGGTGCCGGTCGTGGTGGTGCCCGTGTTCGGGGCCTTCTTCGCCGGCGCGACGACCGCGTGGCTGCTCGACAGCTACTACCCGGCGGTGTTCCTCGCGCTGATCGCCGCCGTGGGCGCGGCCCTGGCGCTGGCCGGCCTGTTCGTGCGGCCGACCGCGACCCGGACGCGGGGGCAGCTCAACCGCTGGTACGGCACCAGGTTGCAGGCGGTGTACACCCCCAGGCCGCCGCTGGAGGCGGATGCCCGCGGTCACTGGTGGACGGGCTACTCCTACCACCGGTCCCACAACGTCGCCCGGCTCGCGCAGCTGCTGCACTGGGCCGCGAGGGATGCGGTCGTGCGGCGCGAGATGCTCTGGCTGCTGGTCAGCCCGCTGCTGGCGACCGCGCTGGGAGCAGTGGTGGTGGTGGTCCTGGGCTGTGGGGTGGCGTCCCTGGTCGTCGCGGTGCGCGGCAACGGGCCGGTGGGATCCAGGGGTGCCGCGGCCCTGCTCCTCTCGACGCTGCTCGGGCTCGGGCTGCTCGCTCTGGGCACTCTGCTGGCCCCGTACGCGGTGCGCGGGTACGCCGAGGTGGCCCGACGGGTGCTGGACAAGGACGGTCGGGCCTCGCACGCCCAGCTGACCCGCCGGGTGGCGGAGCTGACCGAGACCCGGGCCGACGCGGTCGGCGACCAGGCGGCGGAGCTCCGGCGGATCGAGCGCGACCTGCACGACGGCGCCCAGGCGCGGCTGGTCGCGATCGGGATGACGCTGGGCACGATCGAGCACCTGATGGAGACCGATCCGGTGGCGGCGCGCGAGCTGCTGTCCGAGGCCCGGCAGTCCTCGGCGCGGGCGCTCCAGGAGCTGCGCGACCTGGTCCGGGGGATCCACCCGCCGGTGCTGGCGGAGCGGGGGCTGGGTGACGCGGTCCGCGCGCTCGCGCTGGACTGCGCGCTGCCGACCGAGGTGTGCGTGAGCCTGCCGGACCGCCCGGCGGCGCCGGTGGAGGCCACGGCGTACTTCAGCATCTGCGAGCTGCTGGCCAACGCGGCCAAGCACTCGGGCGCGGAGCAGGTGTGGGTGGACATCCTGTACCGGGCCGGCCGGCTGCGGGTCACGGTGACGGACGACGGTGTCGGGGTCGCGGATCCCACCAGGGGGACCGGGCTGCGGGGGATCGAGCGGCGATTGGGTACCTTCGACGGTGTCCTCGCCATCGACAGTACGTCGGGCGGTCCGACCACCATCACCCTGGAGTTGCCGTGCGAGTTGTCCTCGCCGAGGACCTTTACCTCCTTCGAGAAGGTCTGATCAGGCTGCTGGAGGCGCACGGTTTCACGATCGCCGCCGCGGTCGAGACCGGTCCGGAACTGCAGGAGGCGCTGCTGACGCACCGTCCGGACGTCGCGGTGGTCGATGTCCGGCTGCCGCCGACCCTGACCGACGAGGGTCTTCAGGCGGCACTCCAGGCCCGCCGGGAGATTCCGGGCCTGCCGGTGCTGGTGCTGTCGCAGCACGTCCAGCAGCTCTACGCGCGGGAGTTGCTGGCGGACGGCACCGGCGGGATCGGATATCTGCTGAAGGACCGGGTCTTCAACGCAGACCAGTTCATCGACGCGGTTCGCCGGGTGGCGGCCGGCGGTACGGCGATGGACCCGGACGTCATCGCCAAGCTGATGCAGAGCACCTCGCGTCGTTCGGGGCCGTTGCAGCGACTGTCGCCGCGCGAGCGGGAGGTGCTGGAGCTGATGGCGGAGGGGTGTTCGAACTCGGCGATCGCCGCCCGGCTGTCGGTGAGCGACGGTGCGGTGGCCAAGCACATCGCCAATATCTTCACCAAGCTCGAACTCGCCCCGGCCGAGGACGCGAACCGCCGGGTCATGGCCGTGCTGGCCTACCTCAACGGCACGGCGGGGCAGCCCTCCTGACCGGGTGCCCGCTCCCCGGCCGCGCGGGGTGGGGAGCGGGGGAGCGGGAGCGGCCGGTGACGGTGACGGTGCGGGCTGCGGGAACGCTGGGACAGGTGTACGAGTAAACTCCGGTGGGCCGAGCCCGGAGGTCGCTCAGCCGTCCGGCGCCCCGACAAGCGGGAACCGGCAGCCGAGGCAGCGTACGGCCGCAGCCGACATCCAGGGGTTGATAGACGTAATGGCACGCCCATCGCTCACCAAGGCCCACCGCATCCTGCTCGGTCTGGTCGCCGCCGGTGCCTGCATCATCTCCGGTATCGGCTTCGCCGGCTCGTACAGCGCGGTCAAGGAGCTGGCCGAGGCGAAGGGCTTCGGCGCCTTCTCCTACGCGTTCCCGATCGGCGTGGACGCGGGCATCGTGGTCCTGCTCGCGCTGGACCTGGTGCTCACCTGGCTGCGCATACCCTTCCCGGCGCTGCGGCAGACCGCCTGGCTGCTGACCGTCGCGACCATCGCCTTCAACGCGGCCGCCTCCTGGGGCGACCCGCTCGGGATGGGCATGCACGCCGTCATCCCGCTGCTGTTCGTCGTCGTGGTCGAGGCATCCCGGCACGCGGTCGGCCGGATCGCGGCGATCACCGCGGACCGGCACATGGAGTCGGTCCGGATGATGCGCTGGCTGCTCTCGCCGGTGCCGACCTTCCGGCTCTGGCGGCGGATGAAGCTCTGGGAGCTGCGCTCCTACGACGAGGTCGTGCGGCTGGAGCAGAACCGGCTGGTCTACCGGGCCCAGCTGCGCTTCCGCTACGGCCGGGGCTGGCGCCGCGCGGCGCCGATCCAGGCGCTGCTGCCGCTGAAGCTGGCCAAGTACGGCGTGCCGCTGGACCCGTCGGTGTTCGACCGGATGGACGAGGACGCCCGGGTGGCCCGGGAGGAGAAGGAGACCCGCGAGGTCGAGGCGGCGGCCCGGGCCGAGGCGGCCCTGGCGGCGCAGGAGGCCCGCGCGCTCCAGGAGAGCCGTGCGGCGGCCGCCCTGGTGCCGGCCGGGCAGTCCGCGCGGGCCGGGAACGGCGCCGCGGCGGTCCGCGAGCGGGACGGGGCGGAGGGCCCGGTCGCCGCGAGGCAGCAGCAGCCGGTCCGGGCCGACCGTTCCGCCCAGGCTGTTCCGCGGGTGCCGGGCCCGGCGCAGAGCCGGCCGCAGCCGCAGCCCCAGGGGCAGTCCGAGGCACCGGGGCAGGGCCGCCCGGAGCCGGAGGCGGAGCCGCTGGGCCAGGCCGAGCCCGCTCCTGCCGAGGTGCTCGCCAAGCTCGCCGCCGTGCGGCTTCGCGACGCCCAGGAGCCGGTCGGCGGGGCTCAGCAGCCCCCGGCGCCGCAGCAGGAGGAGCTGAACGTCTGGACCGAGCGGGCCGTGCGGACCACGGGGCACCCCGCTGACGGCGCGTCGGGCGGGCGGGTGCCCGGCCAGGTCTCGCCGTGGTTCAAGGCGCCGCGTCCGAGCGACCCCGACCAGCCGGAGGCCCCGGAGCAGCAGGCTGCCGTCGCCCAGGCCAGGCCCGGGGCGGGATACGCGGAGCCGCCGTTCGTGGAGGAGCGCTTCGCCGAGCAGGGCCAGGTCGAGCAGGGCTACGGGGACCAGGGCTACGCCGAGCAGGGCTACGCCGAGGCTGCGGAGGACGAGCCGGAGTCCGCCGAGCGCGCGCAGCGGCCGATCGGTCCCGCGCCGCGCCCGGGCTCGTACCGGCTGGACCCCGAGCAGGCCTTCGAGGCGCTGGTGAGCTACATCGACACCTTCGAGCACGAGCCGGACCCGCAGCGGCTGGCTGCCTGGCTGACCAAGAAGTACGGCGTGGCCGGCAACCGTCCCGACGGTTCGGTCCACCCCAAGGACGTCGAGGCGCTCTACCCGGAGCTGCGGGACCGCTACGCGACCTCCGGGCGGGACTGACCCGGCCCGGGGCCGCGTCGCCCGGTCCGTCGGCGGACCATTGACGCCCGTTCCCGGCCCGTCTACCTTCGCATCAACAAACTGTTGAAGCGCTGGCCTGGCACGGGCCCCGCGCGCATGCTTGCGTGAGGAGTGACGGATGTCGCAGGTCGAGACGGGTGCTACCGGGCCGACGGGCGGGGCGGGATTCTCCGCCGCCGCCCGGTCCGCCGTGGACGCTTTGCTGGCGCCGGTCGACGCCGATCTGGCCCGCCGCTTCCCGGGCGACCCGGGCACCCGCCAGCCGGTCCACACCGTCTACGTGCCGGCCGACGCCTTCGCCGCCGACACCGTGCGGAGCTGGGGCCGGCAGGCTCTGGCGGCCTTCGACGCCCACGCCGGTACCCCCGCCGAGCTCGCCCGCGCGCTCGGTGTCGCGGACGACGGGCTGCTCGCCGAGGTGCACCGCCGGGTCCGGGCCAAGCTGGAGCGCGAGCCGGTCGAGGACCTGCGGATCGACTTCGAGGACGGCTACGGCCCGAGGCCCGACGCGGAGGAGGACGCGGCGGCGGTCCGGGCCGCCGAGCTGCTCGCCGCCTCGGTCGCCGACGGCAGCGCTCCGCCGTACCTCGGCATCCGGATCAAGTGCATGGAGGCGGCCGTCCGCGACCGCGGCATCCGCACCCTGGAACTGTTCCTCGGCACCCTGCTGGCGCACGGCGGACTGCCCGACGGGCTGGTGCTGACCCTGCCCAAGGTGACCTACGCCGAGCAGGTCACCGCGCTGGTCCGGCTGCTGGCGGACTTCGAGCGCGGCGCCGGGCTGCCGGAGGGCCGGCTCCGTTTCGAGATCCAGATCGAGACCACCCAGGCGATCCTCGGCCCGGACGGCCGGGCCACCGTCGCCCGGATGATCGCGGCGGCCGAGGGACGGGCCACCGGCCTGCACTACGGCACCTTCGACTACAGCGCCGCGTGCGGGGTCGCCGCCGCCCACCAGAGCATGGACCACCCGGCCGCCGACCACGCCAAGGCGGTGATGCAGGTGGCCGCCGCCGGGACCGGGGTGCGGCTCTCCGACGGCTCCACCAATGTGGTGCCGGCCGGAACCACCGCCCAGGTGCACGCGGCGTGGAAGCTCCACCACGACCTGGTCCGCCGCTCGCTCGCCCGTGCCTACTACCAGGGCTGGGACATGCACCCGGCGCACCTGCCGACCCGGTACGTGGCCGTCTACTCCTTCTACCGGGAGGGCCTGGCCGCCGCCGCGGCCCGACTGGCCGCGTACGTGGCCAAGGCGGGCGGGGACGTCATGGACGAACCGGCGACCGCCCGGGCGCTCAGCGGCTACCTGCTGCGCGGGCTCGACTGCGGTGCGGTCGACCTCACCGAGGTGCGGGAGGCGACCGGTCTGGACCGGGCCCGGCTGGACGCGCTCGCGGGCCGCGGCTGACCGCTGCCCGGCCCCGCCCGCCCCGACGGGGTCCGCACCCGGTCGGAAGGGCACGCCGTAGGCTGGCGGGGCGGTCCGTGGGCGAGCTGTCGTGGCGCCCGGACCGCGCCGTCCGCCCCTCGTCGCCCTCCGGGAGAACCGCCGCGCCATGCCCGCCACACCGGAGCCGACCCCCCGGCCGTACCTGACCGTCCGGAGCGCGGGCACGCACGAGATCGAGATCAAGAAGTCCCGGTTCATCTGCCACCTCGCCCGGGTCGCCGACGAGGAGGAGGCCCAGGCGTTCATCGCCGGCATCCGCAAGCAGTACTGGGACGCCCGGCACAACTGCACCGCCTTCGTGGTCGGCGAGGAGCAGCGCCGCGAGCGCTCCAGCGACGACGGCGAGCCCGGCGGGACGGCCGGGGTGCCGATGCTGGAGGTGCTGCGCAGGCGCGGGGTGACCGACACGGTGGCCGTGGTGACCCGCTACTTCGGCGGTATCAAGCTCGGTGCCGGCGGTCTGGTGCGCGCCTACGGGAGCGCGGTGTCGGAGGCGCTGGACGAACTCGGGCTGCTGGAGCGGCGGCCGGTCGCGCTGCTCGCGGTGACGGTCGACCACGCCCGGGCCGGGCGGGTGGAGAACGACCTGCGGGCGGCCGGATTCACGGTCAGCGACCTGGCGTACGAGGCGTCCGGGGTGCGGATCGAGGTGGGGGTGCCGGAGCCGGAGGTCGCGGCGTTCCACACCTGGTTGGCCGAGGCGACCGGCGGCACGGCGGCCGGGGTGGCGGCGGGCCGGACCTTCGTCGAGGTGCCGGTCTGAGCGGACGGCGTCCGCGCGGCCAGTCCGGGGGAGGGGCCGGGGCGGGGCCGGAAGCGATGCAGATTCTCGTCCCGTGCGACAGCGGGCTTGAGCAGATTCACCCGAATGTAGTGATGTGGCCCGGAGTTGGAACTTCCGCTCCGGGCCATGGCGTTTCCTGGGCACAGGTCCGGCGAACCGGACCAAAGACCCATCGATGGAGGACACGGGACCCCACCGCCCCACGGAGGCATGCGCATGACCTCGGAACGTTCCTCGTCGTCGCCCGCCCGAGCCGGACTCCCCGGCTCCGGAGGCCCTGCGGCGCCCTATCGGATGACCGTCACCACCGCCCTCCCGTACGCCGACGCCCTCGCCCTGGCCGACCAGCACCTCGCCGCCTGGCTGAAACGGGAGGGGTGCGAGGAGCCCCCGCCCGCTCTCCTCGGCCCGCCGCCCGCGCTGTCCACCGCCCCGTCCACCCCGTGCGAGCTGTCCGCCCCGTCCCGGGCCGGAGCCGCCGCCCCTTACGCCGAGCGCTTCCGGCTCGGCGACCGGGTCCTGCTGGACCGCGACGGCGGCCCGCTCCCCGGCCCCGGGGGCCCGAGCGGCCCCGGGGACCCGGCCGGTCCGGGCAGTCCGGTCGGCCCCGGGGGCCGCTACGACCGCCGCCGGGTCCGTACCCCCGCCCCGCACGGCACCGACCACCTCACCCTCACCCTGGCGGCCGGGCCCGTCGGCCCGACCTGGTTCCGGCTGGAGGCCGCCACCCGCACCACCGACAGTGCCGTACGGACACCCGGCCGGGTACCGGTGCCCGAACCGGCCCGCACCCTGCTGCCGCTGCTGGACGCCGCGGACGGTCCGGCCGCCGTCCTGGCCGCTCCCCGGATGCTCACCGCGGCCGAGGTCGACGGCCTGGTCGACGAGCTCTGCGATCCGGACCGCCGGATGCCCGCCATGGTGGCCAGCGTCCCGGCCGGCCTCGATGCCGGAGCGTGGCTCGCCGACGTGGTCGCCCCGCTCTGCGAGCACCTGCCGGGACTCGCCACCCTGTACGTCCTGGACGCGGAGGCGCGCACCAGGTTCAACGTCGCCCTGGAGTTCCACGCCGTCTACGGCGGAGCGGTCCGCACCTATCTGCCCGAGGTCGACCCGGCCTCGCGCCGGGACGGCCGCCGGCACCCGGTGCTGGCCCGCCACCGGATCGAGGAGGACCCGCGGCGCGCGGCCGTCCTGCTGTCCCGCGAACCGCGCCGGCTCGCCGCCGAACGCACGCCGCCCGCGACGCTGGCGGCCGTGCCCCCGCTGCGGGTGCCGGCCTCGGTGCCCGTGCTCGCGGCCCCGGTGGCCGTCCCCGCCGGCCGGCCGGCCGGGACGGAGGAGCACGAGCGGGGCGCCCGCTCCGGCCACTCCCCGTATCCCCTGCACTCCGCCCACCCCGCGCGTCACGAGGGCCGCCGGGAGCACCGTCGCGAGCGGCCCAAGCCGAAGGCCCTCACGGCGGGCGGCCCGGGAGCGGGGCGCGGGTCCCTCGGCCGGCTCTGCACCGCACCCGCAGGAGCGGTGCCGGCCCCGCCGGCGCTGTTCGTCCCGGCCCCGGCGGCCCCGCCCCGGCCGCTGCTGCCCGCCCCCGCCCGTCGGGCCGGGCGGCGGCGCACCGGACCGGCCGGCGGCCGCGGCGGGATCCCGCTCACCTTCACCGAGCTGATGGAGCGGCTCGGCGAGTTCCCGCTGCTCACCTTCACCGGCGACCAGAAGGCCGCGCTCGCCCTCGACGAGCTGCGCTGTGCCGGAGGGGGCTGGGCCCGGCTCACCTGGGACGGTCTGACCGCGCTCCAGGAGTACGCCGAGGCGGCGGTCCGCGGCCGGGCGGGCGGCGACTTCAAGCAGTGGTGCGAACGGACCCCGGCCGGCTGCCACCGCTTCCCGCCCCGCAAGGCGGTGCGCGGCGAGTCGCGGACGGTGTACAGCCACGCCAAGTGGAAGCGCGAGCGGATGCTCCCGGTGCCGGAGTGCGTGGACGCGTCCAGACGCGCCTTCATGGGGGCGCACCTGCGGATCGGCGGCGGCCGCACCGCACCCCGGCTGCACTACCTGGACGACTGTTCGGGCAGTGGCCGGATCTATGTCGGCTACATCGGACTGCACCTGACCAACACCCGGACCAACTGAGAGGCTTGGCTGACCGGTGCGCCCGTTCGGTGGACAATGTCCGGAAGCGGGGCGGACCCCCGGTTCGCCGCCGAGGGGCTGCCGACCGCCCCGGGCAGGCGCCGGACGAGCATGGGGGACGACCACCGATGCAGTACTCAGCAGACGGCCAGTCCGACGGTGCTGTCACGGCCCCCCAACCGGGCTTCCTCGCCTCCGTGTTCCGCGACCTCGGGGTGGAGGAGCCGACCGCGGCCGGTCCGTCCGGCCGTCCCCCCGGCGCTCCGGACGGACCGTCGTCCACCGCCGGGCCGGCCCCGGACCAGCTCGGCGTGGGCGGCGACGAGGACGTCGCCGCCCACGCCAGGGCCGCCGCGCTCACCCACCACCGCACACTCACCGTCCAGGCCGAGCACGAGCGGCTGGCCGACCTGCTCCGGCGGTCCGCCCTGCCGGTCTCGGCCATGGACTTCGAGAGCCAGCTGCGCCGCTACGAGCCGCGCCCCTACCCGGACGGCGCGCCGCCCACCGCGGCCGGCGCGGACCCGGAGCCGCGCTGGGAGGACTACGCGCCCGCCGAACCGGCGGCGTCCGACCCCGACGCGCCCCCGGTCCGCCGACTGCTCGACTCCGACTACCAGCGCGGACTGGCCAAGGCCCGGCTGGCCCACCAGCGGGCCCTGCGGGAGTGGCGCACCCGGCAGGCCGAGGCCGGCAGCCCCGCCGCCGACGAGTCCCGGCGCGCCCACGACGAGGCCGAGCAGGCCCGGGCGCGCGCGGTGCGCGAGTACAACGACTCCCTGGAGGAGTGCCGCCGGGCCTACCGGCTGGCCGAGCCGGCCGCCGTGGAGTCCCTGCTGGAACGGGCCCTCGCCGCCGCCGAGACCAACACCCGGGACCTGCCGGCGCCCTGCCGCGCCGTCTACCGGCCGCTGACCCGTACCGCCGTGCTCGACCTCGACCTGCCGCCGCTGGACGTGGTGCCCTCGCTGACCGGCTACCGGCTCGCCCCCGACGGCGAGGTCCTCCCGGTGCCGCGCCCACCGGCCGACCGGGCCTCCGACTACCTGCGGCTGGTCGCCCGGCTGGCCCTGCGCGCGCTGCAGGCCGCCGACGCCGTCGACACCGACGAGATCCTCGCCGGCGTCGTGCTCAACGGCTGGCTGCGCGAGCCCGGCGGCGCCCTGCCGCTCTGCCTGGTGAGTGTGGACGCGGACCGTGACGCGCTGGCCCGCACCAGGCTGCTGCCGCCCACCGACCCCGAGGAGGAGCCCGACGGCGAGGGCGTCTACGCGGACGCCGAGCAGGACGAGGCACTGGTCCGGCTGCGCCAGCTCGACGCCGCCGTCAGCCCCGACCCGTACGGCCGGGCGGGCGTCGAACCGGCCGCGCAGGCGGCGGCCACCGTCCCGGCGGCGCCGGACCTCTCGGCGAACGAGTTCGCCCAGCTGGTCCGTGAGCTGCTCACCCGGGGCGGGCTCGGGCAGTGGAGCGTGCGGCTGCGCGGCCCGGTCGGGCTGGTGGCCACCGGCGAGGGGCCCGTCGGCAGCGCGCTGCCCGGCCGCTGGGTGGTCTGGGCCTCCCGGGGCGAGGGGGCGGTGGGGGAGGAGGAGATCCGGACCCTGGCGGAGGCGGTCCGCGAGGAGTCGGCCGAACGCGGGCTGCGGCTGACCACCGGCCGTTTCACCGACGGTGCGCTCGACCTCACCGGCGAGGACGGGCACCGGCACATCCACCTGGTCGACGGGGACGGAGTCCGCGAGCTGACGCACACCCACCTCGGGCTGTCGTTCGCCGCCGGACACTGAGCCGCGCGGGCGCCGCCGCAGGGGCCCGGTCGCGCGGGCCCGGCCGCGGGGGCGGCCGGAACCGTCCCCGCGTCCCGAGGGGGTCCGGGTGGCCGGGAATCCACTACGGTGGTCGGCCCGGCGCGGGTACTGTCGGTCGGTTCCGGCGGCCTGCCACGGCGGTCTCACCCCGACGGCTTGCCCGGCGGGCGACGGCGCGCGGGGTGTCCGACGCTGGGGGACACGGCCGGCCGGTACCGGCCGGCGGTCGGCCCGGGGACGGGCGGGACACGGGGGAGACGAGTGGACAGACGGACCGTCACGGCGGTGCGGCGGTGACCGCGGTCCTGGTGGCCGCGGGGGCCTTCCTGATGACGCTGATCGGCGGCTGGGTCGCGCAGCGCACCGGCGACCGCCGGCACCTGGTGCTCGGCTTCGCCGCCGGGCTGATGCTCGGGGTGGTCGCCTTCGACCTCCTCCCGGAGGCGCTGCACCAGGCGCCCGAGGAGGTCCACGGGGTGCCGCAGGCGCTGCTGATGTTCGCGGCCGGCTTCCTGGCCATCCACATCGTCGAGCGGGCGGTCGCGATCCACCGCGGCCACGAGGAGGAGTACGCCGAGCACAGCCACGGCCACCGCCACAGCCACGGCGGGTCGGCCGAGCAGGACCGGGACCGCAGCCACGGCCACAACCACAGCCACGGCCGTTCCCGGACGGACGCCGAGCGGCACCAGGGCGTGGGCCTGACGGCCGCGATGGCCCTGGTCGGCCACAGCGTCATGGACGGCTTCGCGATCGGCGCGGCCTTCCAGGCCGGTACGACGGTCGGGACGGTGGTGGCGATCGCGGTGGTCGCGCACGACTTCGCGGACGGCTTCAACACGTACACGATCACCCGGCTCTACGGGAACAACAAGCGGCGGGCGCTGGCCCTGCTGGCGGCGGACGCGCTGGCGCCGGTCACCGGTGCCGCGATCACCCTGCTGTTCACCATCTCCGAGCACCTGCTCGGGCTGTACCTGGGGTTCTTCGCCGGATTCCTGCTCTACCTGGCGACCTCCGACATCCTCCCCGAGGCGCACAGCCCGCACCCCTCGCGCACCACCCTGCTCTGCACGCTCGCCGGGGTCGGCTTCATGTGGCTGGTGATCGGCTTCGCCTCCTGACGGGGGCCGCGACGGGGCGTCTGCCGGTGAGCCGCCCGGTCCGGCCGCCCCGCTCAGCCGCTCCGGGCGTCCCAGCGGGCCCGCATCGCCTCCAGCGCCTCGGTGATCGCCGGACGGCGCGAGGCCTGGGAGCGCCAGAGCGCGAACACCCGCCGGGCCGGCTCCGGCGCCACCGGCCGGGCCACCACCCCCGGCGGCAGCGCGCCCCGGCCCAGCCGGGGCACCAGCCCGATGCCGAGACCGGCCCCGATCAGGGCGATCTGGGTCTCGAACTCGCCGACCCGGTAGTGCACGTCCGGCTCCTCGCCGGCCTCGCGCAGGGTCCGGACCAGCCAGTCGTGGCAGATGTTGCCCGGCGGCACGCTCGTCCAGCGCTGCCCGCGCAGCCGCCCCACCGGCACCACCGGGAGCTCCGCCAGCGGATGGCCGACCGGCAGCAGCAGGTCCACCGGGTCCGACCCGAGGTCCGTCCGGTCGAGCCCCTCCTGCACCGGCAGCGGCACCGTCGGCCAGTCCTGGACCAGCGCCAGGTCGACCTCGCCGCGCGCCACCAGCTCGGCCGCCGGGTACGGGTCGCACTCCAGCAGCCGCACGTCCAACTCCGGGCAGCGCTCGCGCAGATCGGCCAGCACCCCGGGCATCAGCCCGCGCGCGCCGGTCGCGAAGGCGGCCACCAGCAGCCGTCCGACCGCCTGGCCGCGCTGCTCCTCAAGCCGCACCTCGGCCCGCTCCACCAGCCCCAGCACCGCCTGCGCCGTCCCCGCCAGCTCGCGCGCCGCGTCCGTCAGCACCACGCCCCGGCCCCGGCGCTCCAGCAGCACCGTCCTGGTCTCCCGCTCCAGCTTGGCGATCTGCTGGGAGACGGCGGACGGGGTGAAACCGAGGGCCGCGGCCGCCCCGCCGACCGAGCCGTGGACGGCCACCGCGTGCAGCGCCCGCAGGCGCCCCAGATCCATCATGCAGCAATGCTAAAGCGTTGCCTTCAGAATTCATCGCTGGTGCTGCACGGTTCCGGGCGGCCATGCTCGTGCCATGAGCGTTTCCCCGCAGGCCGCCCCGCGCGGCGGCACCATGAGTCCGCGTCACATCGGCCTGGCCGTCCTGGTGGCCGCCGTCTGGGGCCTCAACTTCGTCCTCATCCACATCGGGCTCCAGAACTTCCCGCCGCTGCTGTTCTGCGCCCTGCGGTTCGCGGTGGTCGCCGTCCCGGCGATCTTCTTCGTGGGACCGCCGAAGGTCGCCCTGCGCTGGGTCGTCGCGGTCGGGGTGGTGCTCGGCGTGGTCAAGTTCGGCCTGCTCTTCCTGGGCATGCACGCCGGGATGCCGGCCGGCCTCTCCTCGCTGGTGCTCCAGGGGCAGGCGGTGTTCACCGCGCTGTTCGCCGGCGCGCTGCTGGGCGAGCGCCCCGGCGCCCGGCGGCTGACCGGCCTGGGGGTCGCCTTCGCGGGCATCGGGCTGAGCGCCGTCGACCACGGCCTCGGCGGGCCGCTGGGCGCCTTCGCCCTGGTCGTCCTGGCCGCGGCCGCCTGGGGGCTGTCCAATGTGCTGACCCGCAAGGCCGCCCCGCCGGACGCGCTGCGCTGGATGGTCTGGGTCAGCGCCGTGCCGCCGCTGCCGCTGCTCGGCCTCTCGCTGCTGGTCGAGGGCCCGGCGGCCGACCTGCGCGCGCTGCGCGGCATCGACCTCGCCGGGCTCGGCGCGATCGGCTACGTCGGGCTGGTCTCCACCCTGTTCGGCTTCGTCGCCTGGAGCTACCTGCTGCGCAGCTACGACGCCACCGCCGTGGCGCCCTACTCGCTGCTGGTGCCGGTGTTCGGGATGTCCTCGGCCTGGCTGCTGCTCGGCGAGCCGGTCGGCCCGGTGGCCGCCGTCGCCGCGCTGCTGGTGATCGCCGGGATCGGGATCACCGCGCTGCGCCCGGGGGCGCTGTCCGGCGTGCTGCGGCGGTGGGAGCGACGGTCGCCGCGTACGCGGTCTCGGCGCTCCGCAGCGCTCGCAGCAGCGCGTCCTGGTCGGCGGGGCTGACCGCGCCGAAGTACTCCTGGGAGACCTCGTAGCGGACCTGGCCGATCCGCTCCACCGCCGACCGGCCGGCCTCGGTCAGCAGGATCCGCACGGCCCGGCGGTCGGCCGGGTCCGGGGTCCGTGCCACCAGGCCGGCCTCCTCCAGCGCGTCGACCACCGTGGTGGCCGAGCGGGGGGCGATGTGCAGCCGGTCCGCCAGGTCGCTGAGCCGCATCGCCCGGTCGGGGAGCTCGCAGCCCGGGGCGTGCGCGAGGGTGCGCAGGGCGCGGCCCTGGCCGGGGGTGATGCCGTAGGGCTCCAGCCGCTCGCTGGTGAGGCGGCGGATCCGCTTGATCGCCCGGGTCATCGCATCGGCCAGTTCGGCGGCGGTGTCCTGTTCGGCGATGTCCTGTTCGGCGATGTCCTGTTCGGCGGTGCCCGGTTCGGTGCCGGCCTGTGCGCTGCCGGCCTGTGCGCCGGCGGTCTGTTCGGTACTTCCTTGTGCGGGACTGTCGGGGGCGCCGGTGCCGGGGGAGGAGCTCGCCGCGTCGTCGGTCGGCGTGGTGGTCATGGGCGGCTCTCCTCGGCAGGTGTTCGACCAAGGGTATCGGCCGCTCCGGGGGCGCCCGGAAAAATGTTGAGTAAGACTCAGTATCTGGGTTAGCGTAGGTGGTGAGTGAGGGCACCCTAAGTTCCCTCCCCTGATTCTGGAGGGCCCGTGCCCCGCTCCGAAGCCCGCGTCACCACCGACCGTTCCGCCCGCTACGCCAAGCAGCTCGCCGCCCACATGGGCCGCAAGATCAAGGCCGACTGGTCCGAGGAGACCGGTCACGGCACCCTCGTCTTCGGCGCCGGCACCGCCACGCTGGAGGCCACCCCCGACGCGCTGCTGCTCGCCGTCGAGGGCGAGACCGAGAACCTGCCCGGACTGGAGGACGTCGTCGGCCGCCACCTGGTCCGCTTCGGCGCCCGCGACGAACTGGTCGTCGAGTGGCGCCGTGACAACGGCGAGGCCGGCCTCGTCCACCGCAACGAGGAGGAGCCGGCCGAGGGCTGATCCCCGGGCGGCGCGGGCCGGCGTTCACGGCCCGGGGCTCGGGGCCTCAGCGCTCCGGGTGCCGTCGGCGCGGGGACAGGCGGCCGGTGAGCGGCCACCGGGCCAGCGTCCACAGGACCAGGCCGCCCAGGCACCAGCTGGCCACCACGTCCAGCAGCCAGTGGTAGTCGCTCCACACCAGCCCCAGTCCGACGCCCACGGCCAGCAGCGTCGCCAGCGCGGCGAGCGCGCGCCGCCCGCGCGGCGCGGCCGTCCGCGCCAGCAGCAGGGCCGCCACCCCGTACCCGAGCGTGGCGGTCGCGGTGTGGCCGGACGGGTACCAGCCCCACTGGTCCGCCGCCAGCGGCAGCCCGAACGGGCCCGGCCGGGCGAACCAGGCCTTCGCCGGCACCACCAGCAGCGGGATCAGCCCCGCCGTCAGCACCGCCACCGGCACCGGCAGCCACCACCGGGCGAACCCCGCCCGGAACTCCCGCCGGGCGGCGACCGCACCGCCCAGCAGCAGCACCGGCACCGCCACCGAACCCCCGCCCAGGTCGGAGAACGCCTTGCCGAGGTGGTTGAGCAGGGCGCTGTGCAGCGCGTGCCGGGTCTCCCGGACGGCGTGCCGGACCCAGTGGTCCAGCTCCAGCAGCGGTCCCGGTCCGTCCACGGCGACCTGCCAGGACACCAGCAGGAGCACCAGGGCGAGGACCGCCGGCACCGCCGGCCGGGCGAGGACGCGAGGCAGCCGCCCCGGAGCAGGGGGGAGAGCTCCGGGGCGGCCCTGATGATCGCCGTTCCGTGCGTCCCGGGGGGTGTGGGCCGGACGGCCGGTCGATCGGCTTTCGGTGTGCACCGCCCCGTACGGGACGGCCTGGTTGTCCTCGCGGCCCTCGCGCGGAGCCGCCCCCTGGGGCGACGCCGCGGACGGCTCCGCCCATGGCTGGGGCTCGCTGTCCATCTGTGATGACACTACGTCAAGGTCCTTGCGCGGCCGAGGAGCTTCAGCGATTCCGCACACCATCTTCACCGTCCGCGCCGGGGATGTCACACCGGGTTCGAAACCCAACGGCCCGCGGGGACTGGAGTCCCCACGGGCCGTTCGGCGCTGTCCGGAACATCCCTCCGGCGGGTATCGGGCGCGGCCCCTGGGCCGCGGGCCGGATCAGACGGTGGCGAAGGCGCCCTCGATGATGTCCAGGCCCTCGTTCAGCAGGTGCTCCGGCATGACCAGCGGCGGCAGGAAGCGCAGCACGTTGCCGTAGGTGCCGGCGGTCAGCACGACCAGGCCCTCGGCGTGGCACGCCTTGGCGATCGCCGCGGTGGCCTCCGGGTTCGGCTCCTTGCCGCCCGGCTTGACCAGCTCGACGGCGATCATCGCGCCGCGGCCGCGGACCTCGCCGACGCGGACGCGGTCGGAGTCGGCGAACTTCTCCTGGATCGCCCGCAGGCGGCCCAGCATGATCTCGCCGATCCGCTGCGCCTTGCCGTTGAGGTCCAGCTCCTTCATGGTCTCGATGGAACCCAGCGCGGCCGCGCAGGCCACCGGGTTGCCGCCGTAGGTGCCGCCCAGGCCACCGGCGTGCGCGGCGTCCATGATCTCGGCGCGACCGGTCACCGCGGCCAGCGGCAGACCGCCGGCGATGCCCTTGGCGGTGGTGATGAGGTCCGGGACGATGCCCTCGTCGTCACAGGCGAACCACTGGCCGGTGCGGCAGAAGCCGGTCTGGATCTCGTCCGCGACGAAGACGATGCCGTTGGCCTTCGCGTACTCGACGATGGCCGGCAGGAAGCCCTTGGCCGGCTCGATGAAGCCGCCCTCGCCCTGGATCGGCTCGATGATGATCGCGGCGACGTTCTCGGCGCCGATCTGCTTGTTGATGATGTCGATCGCCTGCGCGGCGGCCTCGGCGGCGCAGTTCTCGGCACCGGTCAGCCAGCGGTAGGGGTAGGCCACCGGCACCCGGTGGACCTCGGGGGCGAACGGACCGAAGCCCTGCTTGTACGGCATGTTCTTCGCCGTCATGCCCATGGTGAGGTTGGTGCGGCCGTGGTAGCCGTGGTCGAACACCACGACGGCGGTGCGCTTGGTGTACGCGCGGGCGATCTTCACCGCGTTCTCGACCGCCTCGGCGCCCGAGTTGAACAGCGCGGTGCGCTTGTCGTGGTCGCCCGGGGTCAGCTCGTTGAGCTGCTCGGCCACGGCGACGTAGCCCTCGTACGGGGTCACCATGAAACAGGTGTGCGTGAAGGCGGCGAGCTGCTCGGAGGCCTTGGAGACCACGGCCTCGGCGCTGTTGCCGACGTTCGTCACGGCGATGCCGGAGCCGAAGTCGATCAGCGAGTTGCCGTCCACGTCCTCCAGCACGCCGCCGTTGGCGCGGGACACGTACACCGGCAGGGTGGTGCCGACGCCGGCCGCCACCGCACCCAGCTTGCGGGCCTGCAGCTCCTGCGACTTCGGACCGGGGATCGCGGTGACCAGGCGGCGCTCCTGCGGGAGCGGCGTTGCGGCGCTCATGGGTTTCTCCAGACTTCTCGGCTCGGTAGTTCGCAGGCTACGGGGGCGTTCCCCGGGCAGGCATGCGCCACTCGGTAGCACTGGGCCGTCCGACTTGTCCGGGGCGGCCAGCCCGGGCGGAGCCGCTACCGGGAGGCTCCGCTCCACTACATTGAGCGCGGGCGTGTCGCCGGGGCGGTGGCATGGGTATGGGCGGCACCGACGGCGGTCGGGCCGGCGGGCGAGGGAACGGGGCCGTAGATGGGACTGGACGGGGCACGGAGCCACGACGAGCGGACCACCGCCACCCCCCGCACTCCGATGCCGCACCCGCGTCCCCCGGCCCGCGTGCCCTTCGACCTCGCCGCCTGGGCCTCGGCCCCGCGGCCCGAGGCCGATCCGGGCATCTTCCGCCAGGAGCACCGGCAGCTCGACCCCGACCGGGCGGAGGCGGCCAAGGTCCCCACCTGGCCGCTGCTCCTGCGGGCGGGGCTGAACGCGGTGGTGGGGTGGTTCGCCTTTGTCTACGGGACGCAGCTCGCACTGCGCCTCATCGTCCTGACCGTGTGGGTGGACCATCCGTCCTCGACCGCGGTCACGGTGGTGGGACTTTCGGTCAATGCACTGGTCCTCGCCGTGGTCATCAAGGTCTTCGGCCGGATGGGCCGGTGGCCGGAGGTGTGGCGGCGGTACGCCCTGCCGTTGCTGTCGCGGACGGTGACGGAGGAGGTGCCGGTCGCCGAGGAGGAGCAGTCGGAGGCGGCCCGGCGGCGGGATCCGTGGGCGGTGCTGCGGCAGGGCGGGGCCGCCGTCGCGGCCGGGCGGCTGGACGGCGAGGCGGTCGGGGACGTCGACTACGTGCGGATCCGGCGGGCCTGGGAGTCGGCCCAGGCCGATCCGGCCTTCCTGCCGGCCTTCGTCGAGCAGGTGTCGCAGCGCGGTGCCGCCGCGTTCGCGCACCCCTCGGAGGCGCGCGAGCTGCCGGGCCGGGCGGAGCGGCACGATCTGCTGCTGGGCCAGGTGCGGCTCGGCACCGCGCAGGACGTACCGAAGAACCCGCTGACCCACCGGTCGGCCGGTTTCGCGCTGGACCCGGTGGTGCTGGGCACCTCGCTGCTGGCGGTGGGCCCGGCCGGGACGGGGAAGACGGCGCGGCTGGCCCGTCCGGTGGCGGAGGCGCTGTGCCTGCAGGCACTGGCCGGGACGGCGTGCGCGGTGGTGATCGGGGCGGCCGACGCCGACCTGGGGCCGGACGCCTGGTACGACGTGGTGATCGCCCCGGGCGACCCCGCGTCCCGCTACGGGCTGGACCTCTACGGCGCGGCCCAGGACCCGGACGAGGCGGCGGCCCGGTTGGCCGAGGCGCTGCTGCCGGACGAGCTGACGGCGCGCGCCGAGACCGCCAGGACGGCCCTGCAGCAGATGGTCGGCCCGTTCCACGCCGCGTTCGGCCGTTACCCGGGCGTGCGCGAGCTGCGGGCGCTGCTCGCCGGTGAGCCGGATTCGCTGGAGGCCCTGGTGAAGGGGCTGCGCGCGGCGGAGCGGCTGGGCTCCTTCGAGCGGGACCTGGAGCACCGGGAGCACCAGCGCGGCCGGGCGGACGATCCGGGGGCACTGCTGGCGGACCGGCTGGCGCTGCTGGACCGGCCGGCCTTCGAAGGGGTGTTCGCGACCGACGGCACGGGTCGGCCGCCGTTCGCGATGCGGGTGCTGGACCATCCGCTGCGGGTGCGGGTGAAGCTGCCGGAGCGCAGTCATCCGGAGGCGGCGCGGATGCTGTCGCGCCTGCTGGTGGGGCAGTTCGTGCAGGCGGCCGGGTCGCGCGGGGACCGGTCGCTGTTCGCCGGCCTGGTGGTGGACGACGCCTCGGCGGCGCTGGACGCCGGGATCGTGCGCGGTCTGCAGCGGCTGCGCGGGGCGAACGCCGGGGTGGTGCTGCTGCTGCGCACCCTGGTGGACCTGCCGGAGGCGCTGCGGGCGCCGCTGTTCGGGGCGGTGGGCTGCCGGGCGGCGTTCCCCGGCATCGCGCCGTGGGACGGGAAGCTGTTCTCGGAGGCCTGGGGCACCCATCTGGTCCGTGAGACGGCGGTGACGCTGGCCCCGGACACCTCGGGCGGGATCGTGCGGCGGGCCGGGCGGCTGGGGCGCAAGGCGCTGTCGGGGACGACGGCGCAGACGGAGTCGGTGACCACCCGGGAGGTGGAGCGGCTGCGCTGGTCGCCGTCGGACCTCGCGCACGCCCTGCCGGCGGGGCACGCGGTGGTGTCGCTGACGGCGGTGTCGGGGGAGCAGGTGCCGCCGCTGCTGGTGGACCTCCGGGGCTGAGGCGGGCCGTCGGACTGGCCGGTGCGGGCCGCCGATCGGAGTCGGTGCGGGCCCTCGAAGCTCGCCTTCGAGGTGGATTCGGCAGTGCTGGTTGTCCGGAGCGTCCATAATGAGAAGTGGGGTTCCCCCTGGACTCCCGGCTCTCTCCCCGCCCGGCCGCAATGGCGCGGTCGCGTCGCTCCCCCGAAGGTGCCATGCCCCCCACACTTGCCTCCGTCGTCCGCAACACCTCGCTCCATCTGACGGTCCTCGCCGGTGCGGACCATTTGGAGCGGCCGGTCCGCTGGGTGCACACCAGTGAGCTGGACGACCCGACGCCCTTCCTCGAAGGCGGTGAGCTGCTGCTCACCACCGGTATCAAGCTGGGCCGCACGGCCGCCCGGCTGCAGGCGTACGTGCACCGGCTGGCCGACGCGGGGGTGGTCGGGCTGGGGCTCGGGGTCGGGCTGTCGCACACGGAGGTGCCGCAGCCGCTGGTGGACGCGGCGGCGCAGCGCGGGCTGCCGCTGCTGCGGGTGCCGGAGCCGACTCCGTTCATCGCGATCAGCAAGGTCGTGTCGGCGGCGCTGGCGGCCGAGCAGTACGAGGCGGTGACGACCAGCTTCGAGGCGCAGGAGGAGCTGACCCGGGCCGCGCTGGGCAAGGACGGCACGACGGCTGTGGTGCGCCGGCTGGCGGCCCGGCTGGGCGGCTGGGCGGCGCTGTACGACGGTTCGGGCGCGCTGTCGGTGGTGGCGCCGGACTGGGCGGCGCGCCGGGCCGGGCGGCTGGCGGCGGAGGTGGACCGGCTGCGGCGGCGTCCGGCGCCGTCGAGTGCCGCGCTGCAGGGCCGGGCGCCCGGGATAGACACGGCGGACGAGGACTACGTGGTGGTCCAGTCGCTGGGGGCGGACCGGCGGGCGCGCGGGTTCCTGGCGGTCGGTACCGAGGACCGGATCACGCCGACCGAGCGGTATGTGCTGAACGCGGCGGTGGCGCTGCTGACGCTGACCCTGGAGCGGTCGCGGGAGCTGCGGCAGGCCGAGGAGCGGATGGGCGCGGCGCTGCTGCGGATGGTGCTGGCCGGTGAGGTGGCGACGGCGCGGCAGGTGGCGGCCGGCCTGTTCGGCGGGCTGCCGGAGGGGACGGTCCGGGTGCTGGTGGCCGGGGCCGGCCAGGGGGTGGACGCCGGGGAGTCGCTGGGCGAGCTGGGCGACCGGGCGGAGCAGGCGGGTTCGCGGGTCGGCGAGAAGCTGCTGGTGGCGCGGGAGGACGGCGCGCACGGGCTGCGGCTGATGGTGCTGGCGCTGGACAACGGCGCGGTGCACCGGGCGTGCCTGGGTGTGGTGGAGGAGCACGAGGGCGTGTCGCTGGGGGTGTCGGCGCCGGCCGCGCTGGAGGACGCCGGGACGGCGCACGCGCAGGCCGAGCGGGCGCTGGCGGTGGCGCTGCGCGGTGGGCGCCGCTCGGTGGACCATGAGGAGGTCGGTGCCGGTTCGCTGCTGCCGCTGCTCGGGGAGGACGCCGTGACGGCCTTCGCCGAGGGGCTGCTGCGGCCGCTGCGGGAGCACGACCGGACGGCGCGCGGCGATCTGGTGGCCTCGCTGCGGGCGTGGCTGTCGCGGCACGGGCAGTGGGACGCGGCGGCGGCCGATCTCGGGGTGCACCGGCACACGCTGCGGTACCGGATGCGGCGGGTCGAGGAGCTGCTGGGCCGGTCGCTGGACGACACGGACGTCCGGATGGAGCTCTGGCTGGCCCTGCGCTCGGGCGAGGAGTAGCCCACCCGCAGGTCCATCGGCCCCGGACGGCTGGACGCTGTGGAGTGGCCGCGCGGGTGAACGCTACTCCGTGTCCAATCCGGTCGGTGCGTCGGCCGCCCTACCCTCGATTGCGGCTCCACGTCCGTGGGGTCCTGAGGACGACGAGGAGAGGCCGGTACCACGGTGACCACCACGTACGATTTCTGGCTGGCCGGCCGCCGGGCGAGCGGCGATGCCGACTTCGAGGTGCACAACAGCTGGGACGGCCGCCTGGTCGGCAAGGTGAGCGTTCCCACCGAGGCGCAGGTCGAGGAGGCCCTGGAGGCCGCCGTCGCCGCGCTGCCGGTGTTCGCCGCGACCCCGGCGCACGTGCGGTCCGCCGCCCTGGACCACGTGGCCCGGCGCCTGGCCGAGCGCACCGAGGAGATCGCCCGGCTGATCACCGCGGAGAACGGCAAGCCGATCAAGTGGGCCCGCGGCGAGGTCGGCCGTGCCGTCTCGGTGTTCCGCTGGGCCGCCGAGGAGGCCCGCCGGACCAACGGCGAGACCATGCGGCTGGACACCGACCCGGGCGGCGTGGGCCGTTTCGCGCTGGTGCGCCGCTTCCCGCGCGGCGTGGTGCTGGGCATCGCCCCGTTCAACTTCCCGCTGAACCTGGTCGCCCACAAGGTCGCCCCGGCGATCGCGGTCGGCGCGCCGATCATCCTCAAGCCGGCCCCGGCGACCCCGCTGTCGGCCATGGTGCTGGGCGAGATCCTGGCCGAGACCGACCTGCCGACCGGTTCCTGGAGCGTTCTGCCGGTCCCGAACGACCGGATGCCGGCCCTGGTGCAGGACCCGCGGCTGCCGGTGATCTCCTTCACCGGTTCGGACAAGGTCGGCTACCAGATCATGGACTCGGTGCCGCGCAAGCACACCACCCTGGAGCTGGGCGGCAACGCCGCGGCCGTGGTGCTCGCCGACTGGTCCTCCGAGGCGGACCTGGACTGGGCGGCCACCCGGATCGCGATGTTCGCCAACTACCAGGGCGGCCAGTCCTGCATCTCGGTGCAGCGCGTGATCGCCGACGCCTCGGTCTACGACGCGCTGGTGGAGAAGGTCGTCGCCAAGGTGGCCGAGCAGGTCACCGGTGACCCGAACGACGACGCCACGGACGTCGGCCCGCTGGTCGACGAGAACGCGGCGAAGCGGGTCGGGTCCTGGGTGGACGACGCGGTGGCCAAGGGCGCGAAGCTGCTCGCCGGCGGTACCCGCGAGGGCGCGACCTACGCCCCGACCGTGCTGGCCGAGCTGCCGGCGGACGCGATCCTGGCGACCTGCGAGGTGTTCGGCCCGGTGCTGTCGCTGCACCGGGTGGACGGTGTGGACGAGGCCTTCGCCGCCGTCAACAACTCGCCGTTCGGCCTGCAGGCGGGCGTGTTCACGCACGACCTGCAGACCGCCTTCCGCGCCCACCGGGAGCTGGAGGTCGGCGGTGTGATCATCGGCGACGCGCCGTCCTACCGCGCCGACCAGATGCCGTACGGCGGCGTCAAGGACTCCGGCGTCGGCCGTGAGGGCGTCAAGTACGCGATGGACGACTACACCGTCGAGAAGGTCATGGTCCTCAGCGGCCTGGACCTCTGAGACAGGTGCTGACGAAGGGCCCGGCCGCGGTGCGGTCGGGCCCTTCGGCGTACCCGGGGTGCCGGGGGAGCGCTCAGTCGCGGCCGGCGGCGGCCGCGACGGCCTCGGCGACGGTGGCGTCGCCGGAGACCAGGTCCAGGGTCCTCCCCGCGGTGCCGGGCTCGTGCAGCAGGGCGGCGAGCACGGCGGCGACGTCCTGCCGGTCGACGGCGCCGCGCGGGAGGCCGGGGGCGAGCCGGACCAGTCCGGTGCCGGGTCCGTCGGTGAGGCGGCCGGGGCGCAGCACCGTCCAGTCCAGGCCGGGGCGGGCCCTGACCGCGTCGTCGGCGGCGCCCTTGGCCCGCAGGTAGGTCTGGAAGCCCTCGTCGGCGGGGTACTCGGCCCGGGCGTCGGCGCCCATCGAGGAGACGATGAGGTAGCGGCGGACGCCGGCGAGTTCGGCGGCGTCGGCGAGCAGGACGGCGGCGTCCCGGTCGACGGTGAGCTTGCGGGCGGCGCCGCTGCCCGGTCCGGCGCCGGCCGCGAACACCACGGCGTCGGCGCCGTCGAGCAGCCGGGCGAGTTCCGGTGCGGCGGCGGCCTCCAGGTCGAGCAGCAGCGGTTCGGCGCCGGCGGCGGCGAGGTCCTCGGAGTGTTCGGGGC
Organism: Kitasatospora purpeofusca; assembly: GCF_036010405.1. Classification (NCBI taxonomy): domain Bacteria; kingdom Bacillati; phylum Actinomycetota; class Actinomycetes; order Kitasatosporales; family Streptomycetaceae; genus Kitasatospora; species Kitasatospora purpeofusca. The sequence goes on from NZ_CP108561.1 coordinate 6,410,369, forward strand.
GGCGGACGATTCCGGCGGGCCGGTCGCCCCGGTCGGCGAGCAGCCGTTCCAGTCGGAGGGCGATCTGTCCGTGGCCCCCGGCGATGACGATGCGCATGGCTCCGACGGTAGCCCGGGGCGTGGGCGCCGTCCTGGGGAACCGGTGCGGCGGGTCCGGGGAACCCGTGGTGCGGGGGAGGGGGCCGGGCAGGCCACAATGGGCGCATGACTTCGCTCGCCCACCCGCAGCTGCGGTTCACCCCCGAGGTGACCGACCCTTCCGGCCCCCGGGAGTTGGTGATCCTCGGCTCCACCGGTTCGATCGGCACCCAGGCCATCGACGTGGTGCTCCGCAATCCCGACCGGTTCCGGGTGGTGGCCCTGTCGGCGGCCGGCGGCCGGGTCGAGCTGCTCGCCGAGCAGGCGGTCCGGCTGGGCGTGCACACCGTGGCGGTGGCCGATCCGGCGGCGGAGCCGGCGCTGCGCGAGGCGCTGGCGGCGAAGGCCGCCGGCGGGCCGCTGCCGACCGTGCTGGCCGGTCCGGACGCGGCGACCGAGCTGGCGGCGACGGAGTGCCACTCGGTGCTGAACGGCATCACCGGTTCGATCGGTCTGGGCCCGACGCTGGCGGCGCTGCGGGCCGGCCGGGTGCTGGTGCTGGCCAACAAGGAGTCGCTGATCGTCGGCGGCCCGCTGGTGAAGGCGGTGGCACGGCCGGGCCAGATCGTCCCGGTGGACTCCGAGCACGCCGCGCTGTTCCAGGCGCTGGCCGGCGGCACCCGGGCCGAGGTCCGCAAGCTGGTGGTGACCGCGAGCGGTGGCCCGTTCCGCGGCCGGAGCCGCGCGGAGCTGGCCGGGGTGACCCCCGCCGACGCGCTGGCGCACCCGACCTGGGCGATGGGCCCGGTCGTCACGATCAACTCCGCCACCCTGGTGAACAAGGGCCTGGAGGTGATCGAGGCGCACCTGCTCTACGACGTGCCGTTCGACCGGATCGAGGTCGTGGTCCATCCGCAGTCGGTCGTGCACTCGATGGTGGAGTTCACGGACGGTTCCACGCTGGCGCAGGCGAGTCCGCCGGACATGCGGATGCCGATCGCGCTCGGCCTGGGCTGGCCGGACCGGGTCCCGGACGCGGCCCCGGGCTGCGACTGGACCAAGGCCGCGACCTGGGAGTTCTTCCCGCTGGACGACGAGGCCTTCCCGGCGGTCCGGCTGGCCCGCGAGGTCGGCACCCTGGGCGGTACCTGCCCGGCCGTGTTCAACGCCGCGAACGAGGAGTGTGTGGACGCCTTCCTGAAGGGCCGCCTCGCCTTCACCGGGATCGTGGACACTGTGGCGAAGGTCGTGGCCGAGCACGGCGCCCCGGCCGCGGGAACTTCTCTGACGGTGGAGGACGTCCTGAACGCGGAGGACTGGGCGCGCGCCCGGGCCCGCGAGCTGGCGGCGGGCTGACGGTCCGCCCGCACGGGCGGCACCACCGCGGCGGGGCCGTCCGGACGGCGCCGCCCGGAGGACCGGTACGACGACAGGACGATCGGAGCGGAATGACGGAGGCGCAGCGGTGGCAACGGTGATGACGGTGGTCGGCATCCTGGTCTTCGTACTGGGACTGCTCTTCTCGATCGCCTGGCACGAGCTCGGCCACCTCTCCACGGCCAAGCTGTTCGGCATTCGGGTGCCGCAGTACATGGTCGGCTTCGGGCCGACGATCTGGTCGCGGAAGAAGGGCGACACCGAGTACGGCCTCAAGGCCGTGCCGCTGGGCGGGTACATCCGGATGATCGGGATGTTCCCGCCGGGTGCGGACGGGCGGATCACCCAGCGCTCGACCTCGCCCTGGCGGTCCATGATCGAGGACGCCCGGGAAGCCTCCTACGAGGAGGTGAAGGAGGGCGACGAGTCCCGGCTGTTCTACACGCGCAAGCCGTGGAAGCGCGTGATCGTCATGTTCGCCGGGCCGTTCATGAACCTGCTGCTCTCGTTCGGGCTCTTCCTGACCGTGATGATGGGCTTCGGCGTCTCGATGGCGGTGCCGACCATCGGCACCGTCTCGGAGTGCGTGGTCAAGGCGGGCCAGGCGACCGACACCTGCCCGGCGGACGCCCCGGCGGCGCCCGCCTTCCAGGCCGGGCTGCGGCCGGGCGACCGGGTGGTGTCCTTCGACGGCGACCGGATCGGCAGCTACGAGCAGCTCCAGGCCGACATCCGGAAGTCGGCCGGCAAGCAGGTCGAGCTGGTGGTCGAGCGCGACGGTCAGCGGGTGACCCTCGGACCGACCATCGCCGTCAACGACGTGCAGAAGTACGACGACCAGGGCCTGCCGGTCAAGGGCGAGACGGTGCGGGCCGGCTTCCTCGGCTTCACCCCGACCACGGGCGTGGTCCAGCTCGGCCTCGGGCAGTCCGTCGACCGGATGTACGACATGGCGGAGAACGGCGTGGAGTCGCTGGTCGCGCTGCCGGGCAAGATCCCCGGACTGTGGCACTCGGTGGTCGACGGCGCCCCGCGCGAGACGGACTCCCCGATCGGCATGGTCGGCGCGGCGCGGGTGAGCGGCGAGGTGTTCTCGCTGGACATCCCGGGCAGCCAGCGGGTCGCCTACTTCGTCAACCTGCTCGCCGGCATCAACCTCTCGCTGTTCCTCTTCAACATGCTGCCGCTGCTGCCGCTGGACGGCGGCCACATCGCGGGCGCGGTCTGGGAGTCGGTCCGCCGCCGGTTCGCACGGCTGTTCCGCCGTCCCGACCCCGGTCCGTTCGACGTGGCCCGGCTGATGCCGCTCGCGTACGTGGTGGCCAGCGTGTTCATCGGCTTCACCCTGCTGGTGCTGGTCGCCGACCTGGTGAACCCGGTCAAGATCAGTTAGAGCGGTCGGCCGGTGGGTGCGCGGACGCCCGTTCCCGTGCCGTACCGTTGGAGCCCGGGCGCGCGAACGTCGGCGCGCCCGGGTTCGGCCGTCCCAGCGGCCGGGCCGACCACACATCGACCCCGGGGAACCCTGCGCACATGACCGCGATCTCGCTCGGTATTCCGTCTCTGCCGCTCAAGCCGCTCGCCAAGCGCCGGGTCTCCCGTCAGATCATGGTCGGCAACGTGCCGGTCGGCGGCGACGCCCCCGTCTCGGTGCAGTCCATGACCACCACGCTGACCTCGGACATCAACGCCACCCTGCAGCAGATCGCGGAGCTCACCGCTTCCGGCTGCCAGATCGTGCGGGTCGCCGTCCCGTCCCAGGACGACGCGGACGCGCTGCCGATCATCGCGAAGAAGTCGCAGATCCCGGTGATCGCCGACATCCACTTCCAGCCGAAGTACGTCTTCGCCGCGATCGACGCCGGCTGCGCCGCGGTCCGGGTCAACCCGGGCAACATCAAGGCCTTCGACGACAAGGTCGGCGAGATCGCCAAGGCCGCCAAGGGCGCCGGGGTGCCGATCCGGATCGGCGTCAACGCCGGTTCGCTCGACAAGCGCCTGCTGGAGAAGTACGGCCGGGCTACCCCCGAGGCGCTGGTCGAGTCCGCGCTCTGGGAGTGCTCGCTGTTCGAGGAGCACGACTTCCGCGACATCAAGATCTCGGTCAAGCACAACGACCCGGTCGTGATGATCAACGCCTACCGCCAGCTCGCCGCCGCCTGCGACTACCCGCTGCACCTCGGCGTCACCGAGGCCGGCCCCGCGTTCCAGGGCACCATCAAGTCCGCGGTCGCCTTCGGCGCGCTGCTGGCCGAGGGCATCGGCGACACCATCCGGGTCTCGCTGAGCGCCCCGCCGGCCGAGGAGATCAAGGTCGGCAACCAGATCCTGGAGTCGCTCGGCCTGCGCCAGCGCGGTCTGGAGATCGTCTCCTGCCCGTCCTGCGGCCGCGCCCAGGTGGACGTCTACAAGCTCGCCGAGGAGGTCACGGCCGGCCTGGAGGGCATGAACGTGCCGCTGCGCGTCGCGGTCATGGGCTGCGTCGTCAACGGCCCGGGCGAGGCCCGCGAGGCCGACCTCGGGGTCGCCTCCGGCAACGGCAAGGGCCAGATCTTCGTCAAGGGCGAGGTCATCAAGACCGTCCCAGAGTCCAAGATCGTGGAGACCCTGATCGAGGAGGCGTTCAAGATCGCCGAGCAGATGGAGTCGGAGGGCGTCGAGTCCGGCGCGCCGACCGTCACCGCCGGCGAGTGACCCACCCCGGTGCCGGGTAGGTCCGAGCTGTTCTTCCGGAAGCGGGGCCGTCCGTGCGCGGACGGCCCCGCGGCCGTGCCCGGGTGGGGGCAGGGAGTAGGGTGCGGCCACCGTCGTCTCAGTAAGGTGCTGTCTCGATGCTCGATCGAGGTGTGATGCTCCCCAGCTCGTTCCAGGCCGCCCGTGCCCTGGCGACCACCCGCGTGCTGGAACCGCCGGACCTCGCCGACGCCCTCGCCGTCCTCCACCGCGACCCGGTCGCCAACGCCTTCGTGGCCACCCGGGTGGAGGCCGTCGGCCTCGACCCCTGGCGGCTCGGCGGCGAGATGTGGGGCTGGTACGACGAGCACGGCGAACTCGACGCGCTCTGCTACGCCGGGGCCAACCTCGTCCTGGTGGACGCCGGCCCGCAGGCCGTCCAGGCCTTCGCCGAACGCGCCCGCAGACAGGGGCGCCGCTGCTCCTCCATCGTCGGTCCGGCCGGGCCCACCTCGGCCCTGTGGGCGCTGCTGGAGCGCAGCTGGGGGCCCGCCCGTGAGGTCAGGGCGCACCAGCCGCTGCTCGCCACCGCGGTGCCGTCCGCCGAGATCGCCCCGGACCCGCTGGTGCGGCGGGTGCGGCAGGACGAGGTGGACATCCTGATGCCGGCCTGCGTGGCCATGTTCACCGAGGAGGTCGGCGTCTCGCCGCTGGCCGGTGACGGCGGGCTGCTGTACCAGGCCCGGGTCGCCGAACTCGTCACCACCGGACGCTCGTTCGCCCGCTTCGGCGAGGACGGCGAGGTCGTGTTCAAGGCCGAGATCGGGGCGGTCACCGAGGGCGCCTGCCAGATCCAGGGGGTCTGGGTCGCGCCCGAGCACCGGGGGCAGGGGCTGTCCGAGACCGGGATGGCCGCGGTGCTGGAGGTCGCGCTGCGCGAGGTCGCGCCGGTGGTGTCGCTGTACGTCAACGACTACAACCTGCGGGCGCGGGCCTCCTACCGGCGGGTGGGGTTCCGGGAGGTCGGGGCGTTCATGAGCGTGCTGTTCTGACGGCCGACCGGCCGCCGGTCGCCGGGTTGCCGGTGCGGGCCGCGTGGCGGGTGGGCGGGGGGTAACGTCCGGGGCATGGAACGGGTGACTGGGGTGATGGCGGGGTGACCGGGGTGACTGGGCCGGCCGGGGTGCGGATCGAGGCCATCGACCTCGCGGCATGGGCTCCGCAGGCACTCGACGTCCAGGCGGTGGCGTTCGGGCTCACGCCCGAGGAGGTCATGGTCCGGCTCCACATCGTCGGACGGCACGCCCAGCAGCCCGGGGTGATCGCGCTCGGGGCGGTCAGCGGCGGCCGGCTGGTCGGGTTCGGGTACGGGATGCCGAACCGGCGCGACCACTGGTGGAGCACGGTGATCGAGCCCTATCTGGTCGCCCGGGGGCACGGGGCCTGGCTGGACGGCGTCTTCGCCGTCACCGAACTGCACGTGCTGCCGGAGTTCCAGGGGCGGGGCGTCGGCTCGGCGCTGATCCGGACGCTGACCGCGCGGTCGGGGGCGGACCGCAGCATCCTCTCCGCGATCGACGCGGAGACGCCGGCCCGGCGGCTCTACCGGGCGCTGGGCTACCGGGACCTCGCGCGGGCCGTGCACTTCCCGAACACCGAGCGGCGCTACGCGGTGATGGGGGCTCCGCTGCCGTTGCGCGGGGCGGGCGGCGCGGACGTGGTTCAGAGCGCGCCGGCGAACTCCAGGTAGAGCTCGGCGTCCGGGCGGCGGCCCTCGGCGAGGGCGGCGCCGGCCAGGTCGACGGCGCGGACCAGGGTCCAGCCGCGGAGCCGGTCCCGGTCCACCTCCAGGGCTTCGGCGAGCTGGTGCAGCCGGCGGCGGACGGCGGCCGGGAGGCCGGGGGAGCCGACGAGGGTGTCGGCGCGGTCCAGGGTGAGGCGGGCCAGGTCGTAGGCGCGTTCGCCGACCAGCGGCCGGGGGTCGATCGCGAGCCAGGGCGCGCGGTCGGCGGCGAGCACATTGCCGTGGTGGAAGTCGCCGTGCAGCAGGAACTCCTCGGCGGCGGAGGCGGCGAGGGCGGCGGCTGTCTCTTCGGCCTCGGTGAGGAGGGGACCGGCCTCGGCCGGGAGGTCCGCGGCGGTGGCGGCGGGCGACGGGGCGGGCAGGCCGGGGAGGTCGTGCCCCGGGGGGACCGGGGTCCAGAGCCGGTGCAGCAGGCTGGTGGCCTCCAGCATGGCCTTGGGTTCGGCGAGGGAGCGCAGCGGGATCCCGCCGTGCAGTCGCTCCAGGAGGAGGACGGTCGTGCCGGGGTCGGGAGCGGCGGTGCCGAGCAGCAGGACGGCGCCGCGGCCGGCCCAGGCGGTGAGTGCCTCGGCCTCGTGGGCGGTGCCGGGGGTGCGGAGGGAGACCTTGAGCACGGCCGGAGCGAGGTCGTCGTCGCGGTGGACGTAGGCGACCAGGGCGAGCGAGCCGCCGGGGTCCAGGACGCGGTCCAGGGTGAGGTGCAGCCGGGCGAGCTCGGCGGTGACGAGGGCGGGGAGGGCGGCCAGCCAGCGGTCCGCCTCCTCGGGGCGGACGGCGGTGACGTTCCGCGCGAGCCGGTCGGGGACGGTGATCTGCCCTGGTGCTGCTGCCGACATGCCGGCCTTTCGGTAGCGGTTCCCCCGTGGTGGTACGGCTCCATTGTCGGTGATGGGAGGGCCGGGGGCGCTGGGACGGAGCAGGGGCCGGGCTCCGGCTACGGGGTGGGGGTACTCGTCCCGGCGGGGGTGTCGGCGAGGCCGGGGAAGGCGGTGGGGGCGGCGCCCCACTGGCGGGCGCGGAGGGCGGACTCGCGCAGGGCGTCGGCGGCCAGTGGCCGCTGGGGGGTGGGGACGGCGGCGACCAGGTCGGCGTAGACGGTGGCCAGGCGGGTTTCCAGGTGGGCGGCGAGGCGGCCGGCGGAGGCCGCGTCGGTGACCGGGAAGGGCAGCTGGTAGCCGGCGGCCGCCGGGCCGGGGGTGGCGCCGGCGCCGGCCAGGAGGCGCTGCCAGGCGTCGCGGCGGGCCTGGTGGGCGGCGAGCGAGGTACGGGCCGCGGTGCGCTGCCCGTCGTCGGTGACGCGGGCACCGACCACCCCGTAGCCGTAGACGGTGGCGTGCTCCGCGCCGAGGGCGTCCTGGAAGGGGGCGGTCGTGCCGGCGGCGGACGCGGACGCGCCGGTGGACGCGCTGGTGGACGCGGAGGCGGAAGGCGCCGGGGCGGCGGCAGCGGCCGGGGCGGCGTCGCCGAGGGCCACGGCGTGCAGGACGCCGGCCGCGGAGACCGAGGCCAGCAGGCGGGCCAGCGGCGGCGAGGCGGCACCCAGGTCGGCCAGTCGGGCCTGGGCGGTCTGGCGTTCGAGGGAGGCCAGCGCGGCGGTGGTCGGTACGGCGGGGGCGGTGGTGGACGCGGAGGCGCCGGGGGTACCGGAAGCACCGGGGGTACCGGTGCCGGTGCCGGTGCCGGAAGTGCCGGTGCCGGGGGAGGGGGTCGGCGCGGGGGTGGCGGTGTCCAGGGCCGCGCGGTGGCGGGCGACGTCCTCGCGCAGCGGCTGGAGCTGGGGTGCCTGCGGGAGCAGGGCGTCGTAGGCGGCCAGCAGGGCGTCGGTGGCGTCGAGGGCGCGTCGGCGGACCGGCTCGTCCGGGTCGGGCCGGTTGTGGTCGCCGGCCGGGCTGCCCGGGTCCCGGTGGGGCGAGTCGGTGCAGGCGGTCAGCGCTCCGCCGGTGAGGAGCAGCCCGAGGGCCAGGAAGGTCCGTCGGCTGGGCGGCTGCATGGGTGTCACTCCGGGGCGGGTACGGGAGGACGGCCTGCCCTCGCTGGCGTGAATGATTACAGAATCCTCACCTGTGTGGGCGTGGATTGCCCTCGCGGCCGGTGCGGGCGACCCGTGTGAGCTTGCTCGCACCGGGCCGGGAGGGGGTGGCGGCGGCAGGGGCGGAATCGGTGGTTGGGCGGTTCACCGGCTAGGCTTTGGGCCGAGCTGCCGCGACCCGGCCGCGCGCCGGAACGGCGCCGGTGGGCGCGGTGCGACCTTCCGACAACAGCAGACGCGGCCGAGGAGTCCACCCGGATGAGCACCACCCACATCGACCGGCTGCGTGCGTTGCTGGAGCCGCTGGCCGCGCAGTCGGGCCTGGACCTGGAGGACGTCAAGGTCACCCAGGCGGGCAGCCGCCGCCAGGTGCAGATCGACGTGGACGCCGAGGACGGCGTGGACCTGGACACCGTCGCCGAGTTCAGCCGGGTGGTCGGCGAGGCCCTGGACGGGTCGGACGTGATGGGTTCCGGCGCGTACGTGCTGGAGGTCGGTTCGCCGGGTGCGGAGCGTCCGCTGGACCTGCCCCGGCACTGGATCCGGGCCGAGGGCCGGCTGGCGAAGATCCACCTGGTCGACGGCGGGGAGATCGTCGCCCGGGTGCTGGCGGCGGACGAGGACGGCGCGCTGGTCGAGGTGCAGCCGGTCAAGGGCCGCGGCCGGGCCAAGGAGCGCCGACTGGAGTACGCCGAGGTCGACCGTGCTCGTGTCCAGGTGGAGTTCAACCGCAAGGACGACGAGGAGCTCGACGAGCTGCTCGAAGAGGGGGACGACGGTGCGGAGTGACGACCTGCGCACCGACCGCACCATGAAGAACGTGACGAAAGACGAGGAGGCGTAGCCGTGGACATCGACATGAGTGCCCTGCGCACGCTGGTCAGCGAGAAGAACATCCCCTTCGGCCTCGTGGTCGAGTCGATCGAGTCGGCCCTCCTCACCGCGTACCACCGCACCGAGGGCTCGCGCCGCCGCGCCCGGGTCGCGCTGGACCGCCAGACCGGCCATGTGACGGTCTGGGCCACCGAGGACGCGTCGGAGCTGGACGAGGGCGTCGAGCCGAAGGAGTTCGACGACACCCCGAGCGGCTTCGGCCGGATCGCCTCCAGCATCGGCATGCAGGTCATGATGCAGCGGCTGCGCGACGCCGCCGACGACCAGACCTTCGGCGAGTACGCGGGCAAGGAGGGCGACATCGTCACCGGTGTCGTCCAGCAGGGCAACGACCCGAAGAACGTGCTGGTCGACATCGGCAAGCTGGAGGCCATCCTGCCGCCCCAGGAGCAGGTCCCGGGCGAGGACTACCGGCACGGCACCCGGCTGAAGTGCTACGTGGTGGCCGTGCGCCGGGGTGTCCGCGGGGCGTCGGTGACGCTGTCGCGCACCCACCCCAACCTGGTTCGCAAGCTGTTCGCGCTGGAGGTCCCGGAGATCGCGGACGGCAGCGTCGAGATCGCCGCGATCGCCCGTGAGGCCGGCCACCGGACGAAGATCGCGGTCTGGTCGCGCCGCCAGGGGCTGAACGCCAAGGGCGCCTGCATCGGCCCGATGGGTGCCCGGGTGCGCGCGGTGATGGGCGAGCTGCACGGCGAGAAGATCGACATCGTCGACTGGTCGGAGGACCCGCGCGAGATGGTCGCCTCGGCACTGTCCCCCGCCCGGGTGACGAGTGTGGAGATCGTGGACCTGGCGCAGCGCTCCGCACGGGTGATCGTGCCGGACTACCAGCTGTCGCTGGCGATCGGCAAGGAGGGGCAGAACGCCCGTCTGGCCGCCCGTCTGACCGGCTGGCGGATCGACATCCGACCGGACACCGAGGGCGTCGAGCCGGAGTCCCCGGCCGAGTAGTCGTTGCTGTCGGAGCCCCCCGCCGTTCCCCCCGGAATCGGCGGGGCGGCGCCATGTCCCTCCGGAGGGGTAGACTTGCCTTCGTCTGGCCGGACGCACGTCCGAGCACGCCCGGAACGCACCTGCGTGGGCTGCCGCAAGCGCGCGGCCAAGCACCAGCTGTTGCGTGTCACGGCGGTCGAGGGCGTCTGCGTCCCTGATCCACGTGGCGCACTGCCGGGCCGGGGAGCGCATCTGCACCCCGAACCGGCCTGTCTCGACCTCGCGGTCCGCCGACGGGCGTTCCCCCGGGCCTTCCGGCTCCAGGGCGCGCTCGACACCGAGCGGCTCCGCGGGTTCATCGAGGAGCGGGTGAGCGACAGCTCCCCGTGACAGCGCGCCGCTCACGCGGCGGAGAACCACCGCAACAAGCACGGCGCACGGGCAGCCGTACGTCGTGCCACCAGTCAGGTACCTCGCGATGTGGAAGTAGGTCGAGATTGCGATGAGCACTCGATGAGTACGCGATGAGTACGCGATGGGTACGCCCATGAAGTAGCGACAGTCCGGCGGACGAGACCCCCGGACTCATAGACAGGAGTGAAGTGGCTAAGGTCCGGGTTTACGAGCTCGCCAAGGAGCTTGGTTTGGAGAGCAAGGCCGTGATGGCCAAGCTCACCGAGCTGGGCGAGTTCGTCCGTTCGGCGTCCTCGACGATCGAGGCGCCGGTCGTGCGCAAGTTGACTGACGCGCTTGGCGTTGCCCCCACCGGTGGTGGCTCTGCTGCCAAGCCGGGCCCGCGGAAGCCCGCGGCGCCCCAGCCCTCGGCCGGTTCGGCCGCGGGCGCACCCAAGCCGGGTGCACCGACCCCGGGTCCGCGCCCCAGCGCGACCCCCGGTCCCCGTCCGACCCCTGCGGCCGCCGCCCCCGCGGCTCCGGCCGCGCCCGCCGCCGCCCCCGCGTCCCGGCCGGCCGGTGCTCCGGCACCGGGTCCGCGTCCGGCGCCGCGTCCCGCGGCTGCGGCCCCGGCCGCTCCGGCGGCCGAGTTCTCCTCGCCGGCCCCCGTGTCCGGTGAGACCGAGGCTCCGCGCCCGGCCGCCCAGGCCCCGCGCTCGACCGGTGGCCCCGCCGCCGGTGGCCCCGCCGCCGGCAGCGGCGCCCGTCCGGGCCCGCGCCCGGCCGGCCCGCGTCCGGGCAACAACCCGTTCACCTCGGGCAGCGCCACCGGTATGGCCCGCCCCGGCGACCGCCGTCCCGGCGCGCCGGGTGCGCGTCCGGGTGCTCCGGCCGGCCAGGGTGGCGACCGTCCCCGTCCGGGCGGCGACCGTCCGCGTCCGGGTGGTCAGGGTGCTCCGGGTGCCGGTGCTCCCCGTCCGGGTGGCGACCGTCCCCGTCCCGGTGGCGACCGTCCCCCGCGTCCGGGTGGTCAGGGTGCTCCGGGTGCCGGTGCTCCCCGTCCGGGTGGCGACCGTCCCCCGCGTCCGGGTGGCCAGGGTGCCCCGGGTGCCGGTGGTCCCGGCGCTCCGCGTCCCGACGGCATGCCCCGTCCGGCCGGCCCGCGTCCGAGCCCGTCGGGCATGCCGCGTCCGAACCCGGGCATGATGCCGCAGCGTCCGGCCGGTCCGGGCCCGCGTCCCGGCCCCGGTGGCGGTCGCGGTCCGGGTGGCCCCGGTGGCCGTCCGGGTGGTCCGGGTGCCGGTGGCGCCCGTCCGGGCTTCCAGGGCCGTCCGGCCGGTCCGGGCTCGCGTCCGGCCGGTGGCGGCTTCGGCGGCCCCCGTCCCGGTGGCGGTGCCCCGGGTGGCGGCGGTGGCTTCGGTCCGCGTCCGGGTGGCTTCGGCGGCCGTCCCGGTGGCCCGGGTGCCCGTGGTGGCACGCAGGGTGCCTTCGGCCGTGGCCCCGGTGGCCGTCCGGCCCGTGGTCGCAAGTCGAAGCGGGCGAAGCGCCAGGAGTACGAGGCCATGCAGGCCCCGTCCGTCGGCGGTGTGATGCTGCCTCGCGGCAACGGCCAGACCGTTCGCCTGTCGAGCGGCGCCTCGCTGATGGACTTCGCGGAGAAGATCAACGCCAACCCGGCCGCGCTCGTCTCCGTCATGTTCAACCTCGGTGAGATGGTCACCGCGACGCAGTCGGTCTCCGACGCGACGCTGCAGCTGCTGGCCGACGAGATGGGCTTCCAGCTCGAGATCGTCAGCCGGGACGACGAGGACCGCGAGCTGCTGGAGTCGTTCGACATCGACTTCGGTGCCAACGAGGGCGACGAGGAGCAGCTGGCCCCGCGTCCGCCGGTCGTCACCGTCATGGGTCACGTCGACCACGGTAAGACCCGCCTGCTGGACGCCATCCGCAAGTCCAACGTGGTGGCCGGCGAGGCCGGTGGCATCACCCAGCACATCGGTGCGTACCAGGTGGTCACCGAGGTGAACGGCGAGTCCCGCCCGATCACCTTCCTCGACACCCCGGGTCACGAGGCGTTCTCCGCCATGCGTGCCCGTGGTGCCAAGTCCACCGACATCGCGATCCTGGTGGTCGCGGCCAACGACGGTGTCATGCCGCAGACGGTCGAGGCGCTCAACCACGCCAAGGCCGCGGGTGTGCCGATCGTGGTCGCCGTCAACAAGATCGACGTCGAGGGCGCCGACCCGACCAAGGTCCGCGGTCAGCTGACCGAGTTCGGTCTGGTGGCCGAGGAGTACGGCGGCGACACCATGTTCGTCGACATCTCCGCGCGCCAGGGCCTCAACATCGAGCAGCTGCTGGAGGCCGTGGTCCTGACCGCGGACGCCTCGCTCGACCTGCGGGCCAACCCCGAGCAGGACGCGCAGGGTATCGCCATCGAGGCCCACCTCGACAAGGGCCGCGGTGCCATGGCGACCGTCCTCGTGCAGCGCGGTACCCTCCGCGTCGGCGACTCGATCGTGGTCGGCGACGCCTACGGCCGCGTCCGCGCGATGCTGGACGAGAACGGCAACAACCTCGCCGAGGCGGGCCCGTCCCGTCCGGTGCTGCTGCTCGGTCTGACCTCGGTGCCCCGCGCCGGCGACAGCTTCATCGTCGTCGACGAGGACCGCACCGCCCGCCAGATCGCCGAGAAGCGCTCGGCCCGCGACCGCAACGCCGCCTTCGCGCAGCGTCGGGTCCGGGTGTCCCTGGAGGACCTGGACAAGGCCATCGCCGCCGGCTCCATCGAGCAGCTCAACCTCATCATCAAGGGTGACGTCTCCGGTTCGGTGGAAGCCCTCGAGGACGCCCTCGTCAAGCTGGACGTGGGCGAGGAGGTCGAGCTCCGGGTCCTGCACCGCGGTGTGGGTGCCATCACCGAGTCCGACGTGGACCTGGCGATGGGCTCGGACGCCATCATCATCGGCTTCAACGTGCGCGCCGAAGGCCGTGCGCGCACCGCGGCCGACAAGGAAGGCGTGGACGTCCGGTACTACTCGGTCATCTACCAGGCGATCGAGGAGATCGAGAACGCCCTCAAGGGCAAGCTCAAGCCGGAGTACGAGGAGGTGCGCCTCGGCGCCGCGGAGATCCGCGAGGTCTTCCGCTCCTCCAAGTTCGGCAACATCGCCGGTGTCCTGGTCCGCGACGGAATCATCCGCCGCAACACCAAGGCCCGCCTGCTGCGCGACGGCAAGGTCGTGGCGGAGAGCCTCACCATCGAGGGTCTGCGTCGCTTCAAGGACGACGCGACCGAGGTCCGCGAGGGCTTCGAGGCCGGTGTGACCCTGGGTTCGTTCAACGACATCAAGGTCGACGACATCATCGAGACCTACGAGATGCGCGAGAAGCCGCGCGCGTAAGCGAGTGGCTGCCGGGGCCGGTCGACGGGTGGTATTTCCGTCGACCGGCCCCGGTCCTGCTGTGTAGGGTCCGGGGAGCGGTCCCGTTCGGGAACCGCTCCCCGAGGCCTTCCAGGTCGGCTCTGACCTGTCACACATGTTCGTGGGAACACTCACCTTCGACCTGCTGCTGGGCGACGTCCACTCGCTCAAGGAGAAGCGGTCGATCGTGCGGCCCATCGTGGCCGAACTGCAGCGCAAGTACAGCGTGTGCGCTGCCGAGACCGGGAACCAGGATCTGCACCGCCGGGCCGAGATCGGCCTCGCGGTGGTGTCCGGCGAAGCCGGGTACATCACCGAGATCCTGGACAGCTGTGAGCGGTTGGTCGCCGGCCGCCCCGAGGTTCAGCTGCTCTCCGCCAGGAGGCGCTACCACAACGACGACGACGAATGAGAACTGTGGACGCGGACGGCGCGAGTCGCCGTTCTCACACAGATCAGGACCGAGAGCGCCCACAAGGCTGGGCGCGGGCCGGTACTTTGGGGCATGGGCCCCGATGGGTGCGCAGCACGCCCGAGTACTCGGCCCACTGCACGAGGAGGCAACGTGACCGACACCGCAAGGGCGCGCAAGCTCGCCGACCGTATCCAGGTGGTCGTCGCCCAGACCCTGGAGCGCCGGATCAAGGACCCGCGACTCGGGTTCGTGACCATCACCGACGCCCGGGTGACCGGGGACCTGCGCGAGGCCACCGTCTTCTACACGGTCTACGGCGACGACACCGAGCGTGAGGCCACGGCCGCCGCGCTGGAGAGTGCCAAGGGCGTGCTCCGCTCCGAGGTCGGCAAGCAGACCGGGGTGCGCTTCACCCCGACGCTGACCTTCGTCGCGGACGCGCTGCCGGAGAACGCCAGGAACATCGACGACCTGCTCGACCGGGCCAGGGCCATCGACGCCGCGGTGCGCACCAGCGCCGCGGGCGCGGTCTTCGCCGGCGACGCGGACCCGTACAAGGTTCCGGCGTCCGAGCGTGACGACGAGGACGAGTAGTCATGGCGGGTGAGCCGGCGGCTGCCGGTTCGGCGGCCGGTACCGGTTCGACCACGGGGGCATCCTCCACCGACACGGTGGAGGGTGCCCTCGCGGTGCTTCCGGGGCCGCGCGCCGAGGAGAGCGGATTCGAGCTGCTGTGGCAGCAGGTGGTGGCCGAGATCGGCCGGGCCCGCTCGATCGACCTGATCTGCCACATCTGCCCGGACGGCGACGCGCTCGGCTCCGCGCTGGCGGCCGGACTGGCGCTGAAGGGCCTCGGCAAGGAGGTCCGGGTCTCGTTCGGCGACGATCCGCAGATCGTCCCCGAGTCGCTGGCCTTCCTGCCCGGCCAGGAGCTGATCGTGCCGGCCTCGGCGGTGCCCGACACCCCCGAGCTGGTGCTCTGCTTCGACGTCGCCGCGGAGAGCCGGCTGGGCCTCCTGCACGACAAGGCCTTCGCGGCCCCGGTGCTGGTCGTGCTCGACCACCACGCCTCCAACCCCGGCTTCGGCACCCACCAGCTGATCGATCCGGACGCCCCGGCGACCGCCGTGCTGGTGGACGAGCTGCTGCGCCGGCTGGGCGTCGAACTGGACCAGGACCTGGCCACCTGCCTGTACACCGGTGTCGCGACCGACACCGGTTCGTTCCGGTACCGGGCGACCACGCCCGCGACCCACGAGCTGGCCGGGCGGCTGCTGGCCACCGGAATCCGGCACGACCTCATCTCGCGGCAGCTGTGGGACACCTCCTCCTTCGGCTACCTCAAGGTGCTGGCCGGCGCGCTCGACCGGGCCGTCTACGAGCCGGAGGCGGCGGAGGGCCTCGGTCTGGTGTGGACCTGGGTGCCGTACCAGGAGCTGGTGCTGTTCAGCGTGACCGTCGAGGAGATCGAGGGCCTGATCGACATCCTGCGCCGCCCGGCCGAGGCCGAGGTGGCGTTGGTGCTCAAGCAGGACCCGGACGGCACCCTGCGCGGCTCCTCCCGTTCCAAGGGCGCGGTGGACGTCGCGGCCGCCTGCGCGGAGCTGGGCGGCGGCGGCCACGTCTACGCGGCCGGGTTCTCCGCCCGGGAGGACGTGGACGTGGTGGTGCGGCGGTTCCGCGCCGCGCTGCGGGCCCGCCGGGACTGATCCGCCCGCCCGCCCCGCCGACCGCCGCCGGCTGCCGGCCGTGCGGCGTGGTCGACGGGGCCGTGCGGTCGGTAGGTTGGCAGCCTGTGGTTGATCGTTTTGTACAGGGCTTTGACAGAGAGAACTTGATGAAGCGCAAAGGCACCGGTCCGGACGGCCTGGTCATCGTCGACAAGCCGGAGGGCATCACCTCGCACGGGGTGGTCGCGAAGCTCCGGTGGCTGGCCGGGACGCGGAAGGTCGGCCATGCCGGCACCCTCGACCCGATGGCCACCGGCGTACTGGTGATCGGGGTCGAGCGGGCCACCCGGCTGCTCGGCCATCTGATGCTCACCGCCAAGACCTACGAGGCGACCGTCCGGCTCGGCCAGACCACCGTCACCGACGACCGGGAGGGCGAGGTCACCGCCTCGGTCCCGGCCGACGGGGTGACCGGGGAGGCCATCGACGCCGGCGTCGCGGCGCTCACCGGCGAGATCATGCAGGTGCCGTCCAAGGTCAGCGCGATCAAGATCGACGGCAAGCGCTCCTACGCCCGGGTGCGCGAGGGCGAGGACTTCGAGCTGGCCGCCCGGCCGACCACCGTGCACTCCTTCACCGTGCACGAGCGCCGGGCCGCGGTCGCGGAGGACGGCACGCCGGTCGTCGACCTGGACGTCACCGTGGAGTGCTCCTCCGGCACCTACATCCGGGCGCTGGCCCGGGACCTCGGCGCCGGGCTCGGCGTCGGCGGGCACCTCACCGCGCTGCGGCGCACCCGGGTCGGGCCGTACGGGGTGGAGTCGGCGTACACCCTGGAGCAGCTGGAGGCCTCGGTGACCGGCGACGGGGCCACCGGGCTGGAGGTGCTGCCGATCGCCGCCGCGGCGGCGGCCGCCTTCCCGCGCTGGGACCTCGACGCCGACCAGGCGAAGCAGCTGTCCCACGGTGCCCGGCTGAAGGCTCCGGGCATGGGCGTGGACGGGCCGATCGCGGTGTTCGGCCCCGACGGCACCTTCCTGGCGCTGGTGGAGGAGCAGGCCGGCCAGGCCCGGCCGGTCGCCGTCTTCGTCGGCTGAACCGGGGGCGGTCCGCGGCTGGACCACGGCCGGCCCGGGGTTGGACCGCGGCCGGGGCGGCGCTGTGGCGGGGCAGTACCCGGGCAGCACCGGGGCGTCGTCGGGGGAAGTTCACCCGCGCGGGGGAGCGCACGGGGTGAACCGAGGTCGTGAACGGCGTGGGCGCGGTCGGCCCGCGACCGCGCCGGGCAGGCTCCCCCGCAGCGCGCAGGTCGCCGCGACGCGTCCACTCCAGGGCCGGCCGGTCCTGCGGGGAGGGCTGCGGGCATGCCGGGACTGCTGGGCTTCAGGGGCTTGCCGGGGGAGGACGACGGCACGGCGGCGGGCGACCCCGGCCGTCGGCTGCTGCGGATCCACGACCGGGACGGCCGGCCGCGGGGCCTGGGCTTCGTGCTCGACCCGCTGGGGACCGTCCTCACCGCGCACGAGACGGTCGCCGGACTCGACGGGATCGTTCTCCACCTCCTCGGCGGCCAGACCAGGGTCCTGGGCCCGGACCACGTCCGGCCGCTGCCCGGGCACGGGCTGGCCCTGCTGCGCACCGACACCGTCGGCGGACTGCCGGTGCCGCCGCTGCCCGTCGCCCCGCCGCCGGAGCCCGGGGACGGCGCTGTGCTGCTGGTGCCCGTCCCGGTCCGGGGCGAGGGGCGTGCGGACGGGCGGACGGTACTGCTGCGCTGCGGCCTCGCGGCGACCACCGGGGCGGTGTACCCGCAGGCCGACCGCTTCCACCTGATCGACGGGGTGCTGCTGCTCGACGTGCCCTCGGCGGCCGACGCGGCGCTCGTCCCGGCCGGGGCGCCGGTACTGGACGCCGCCAGCGGCACGGTGGTGGCCGTGGTCGCGCCCGGCCTGCGGACCCCGGGACGGCCCGGGCCGCCCACCGCCGTTCCGGTGACGGCCGTCGGAGTGGACGTGCCGGAACTCGCCGAGGCGCTGGCGCGCAACGCGGCCGGGGTGCCCGCCTACGGGAGCGCGCTCAATCCGGCCGGGGTGCTGCGGCTGGCCGCCGCCCAGCTGGCCTCGGCGGGGGCCGGGCCGGACCGGGTGGCCGCGCTGGCGGCCGACCGGGTGGACCGGCCGGACGGGCTCGCGGAGTGGGCCGACCTGCTGGTCGGCGGCTGTTCCTCCGGCAGCGGTCCCTCCGGCGACGGTTCTTCCGGCAGCGGCTGGTCCGGCAGTGGTTGGTCAGGCAGCGGCTGGGCCGGTGACGGTCGTTCCGAGCACGGCGGAGCGCCGGAGGCCGGGGTGGTGGCGCTGGTGGGCGCGCCCGGTACGGGCCGCAGCACCGAGGCGGCGGCCGTCGCCGTACGGCGCGGGGACGGCGAGAGCCCCCGGCCCACGGTGTGGCTGCGCGGCGCCGACCTCGGGCCGGGGGACGCCTCGCTCGCCGACGCGGTGGAGCGGGCGCTGGGGGCGGCCTCGGCGGAGCTGGGGGTGCCGGCGCCGGCCGGCCCCGGGGCGGTGGCCGCGCTCTGCGCGGCGGCCGGGCGGCCGCTGCTGGTGGTGCTGGACGGCCCGGAGGAGTCGCCGGTACCGCTGGACGCCGACTGGTTGCGGGCCTCGGCGCACTGGCTGGCGGCGGGCGGGGCGCGGCTGCTGACCGTCTGCGGGGAGGAGGCCTGGGAGCGGCTGGCGCCGGGCGGGGCCGAGGGCGAGTTCCTGGTGCCGGTCGGAGCGCCGCTCGGCCCGTCGTTCGGAGCAGAGGTCGGAGCAGAGGTCGGGGCAGCGGTCGGAGCAGGGGGCGGAGCGCCGGTCGGCGGGCCGGGGCGCGGCGCGGGTGCCGTCCGGGTGGTGGTGCGGCGCCTGGGGCCGCTGCCCGCCGAGGCGGCGGAGCGGGTGCGGCGGCGGTACGGGGTGCCGCCCGGCTGGCCGGCGGCGGAGGACGCCCGGCACCCGCTGGCGGTCCGGCTGGCCGGGCAGCTGTGGGCGGAGGGGCTGCGCGGGGAGCCGGTGGGCCGCACCGGGCTGTTCGCCGCCCACCTCGACCTGTGCTGCCTGCGGGTGGCCCAGCGGCTCGCCGAGGACGGCCGCCCCCGACGGCCGGGCGCCCACCGCCGGGGCGCCGCCCGGCCCGCCCGGGTGTCCGCCGGGCGGGTGCGCCGGACGGCGGCGGCGGTGGCGGGCCGGGTGCACGAGGCGGCGCGGCGGATGCTGGGCGCCGAGCAGGGCGGTCTGCCGCGGGCGGTGTTCGAGGAGCTGTTCCCGGTGGCGGGCGGCTGGGCGACGGCGGTGCTGGCGGAGGGGCTGTTCGTACCGGCCGGGCCCGGCTACCGCTTCGCGCACGGGGAGTTCGCCGACTGGCTGCAGGGACTGCACCTGGATCTGGACGCGGCACTGCGGCTGCTGCTCGGCGAGGCCGAGGACACTCCCCCCGGGCCCGGTGGCGGCCCGCCCGCGGGGATCCGGACCGTGCCGCGGCACCGGATCGGCCCGGTGGTCGCGGCGCTGCGGCGGGTCGGCGCCACCTGGGGCGCCCCGGCGCTGGATCCCTGGCTGCACCGGATCTGGCGGGCCGTGGATCTGCGCCCGGCGGGCAGCGAACCCGGCTGGTGGGCCGGGCGGTTGCTGGTCGCCGGACTGGCCGCCGGCCCGGACCTCGCCGAACACCGGCCGCTGCTGGAGCAGTTGGCCGAACGGATCGTCGAACGGTCCGCCGCCGCAGGCGGGTTCGAGCGGCTTCCGGCGGAGGGCCTGGGCCGGTTCGGACCGTCCTTCTGGGCCGGTCTCGGACTGCCTCGGGAGGCCGAACTCGCCCTGCTCCGGCGGCTGGTGGCCGCCGACGGGCCGGACCGGCCGTTCCTCGCCGCGGTGGCCGCCCGGCTGCGCGCCGATCCGCCGGGGGTGCTGCCGCTGCTGTGCGGGTGGTTCGACGATTCGCGCGGTCTGCCGACCCGCCCCGGGAGCACCGTCGCCGACCTCGCGCACGACCTGCTGTTCGCCCACCGGTCCCTGGCCCTGGACGAGTTGACCGAGGCACTGGCCGGGGCCGCGCACCCGAGGGCGGACGCGCTGCTCGCCGTCCTGGCCGCAGAGGAGCCCTCGGCGCTCTGCCGGGCGGTCGACCGCTGGAGCCACGACCCCCGGCCCGAACGCCGTGTGGCCGCCGCGGTGCACGCGCTGCACGTCGCCCCGTACGCCCGCGGCGCCGGGCCGGAGCTGCTGCGGTTCTCCGCGCTCGCCCTGCTGGCCAGGGAGGGCGAGCCGGCCCTGCACGGCGCCGCGCTGGCCCTGCTGCTGCGGGAGCCGGGGAGCCGGGCCGTCCATCTGCCGGCGGCGCTGGCCGTGTACCGGGGCGGCGAGGACCGCTTCCTGACCGCGCGGGCGCTGGCCCCCGCGCTGGAGAGCGACCCGGAGCCGGTGCTGGCCGCGCTGGCCGACCGCCTGGGCGGGCCCGGGGCGGCGGCGCGGCCGGACGCGCCGGTCGCCGGGACGCTGCGGGTGCTGGCGGACGCCCGGGCGCCGCTGGCCGCCCGGCGGGGCGCCGAGTTCGCCGCCCGGCTGCTGCGCGGACGGCCGGAACTGGCCGGGCCGCTCGCCGTCGACTACCTGGGCCGCCGGCTGGCGCGCGGCGCGGTCGAGGGCGCCGTCGCCCGGTTGGAGCTGCGGGTGCTGCTGAGCGGGGCCCTGGCGGCCCGGGCGGCGGCGGTCCGCAGGCCGTTCGCCGAGGTGCTGTCCCGCCCGGTGCCCGATCCGGTGGCGGACGCGCTGCGGTGCGAGCTGCTGGACACCCTGCTGGCCACCGAGGGGGACCCGGAGGTGCTGGCCGCCGCCCTCGCGGGGCTGGCCGAGCACTGTGCGGCGGAGCGGCCGGCCCGGGCCCGGGCGGTGGTGGTCCGGGTGGCGGCCGCGCTGCCGGGCGCGGACGGGCTGCTGGTGCGCTGCGCCGGCCGGTCGGCGGCGTTCGCCGTGCTTCTGGCGCGCTGGCCGGAGGACGAGCGGCCGGCCCGTCCGGTGGGGCCGCGGCTGGACCGGTTGCGCGCCCTGGTCGCGGCCGGTCGGGACCCTCGGTACGCGGCGGCGGAGGCGGAGCGGGCCGGTGCCGCCGGGGCCGCCCGGCCGCCGGGCGGGGGAGTCCGGCACCCGGCGGTTCGGCCAACCTGCCTTCCGGTGCCGAACTCCGGACAGGCGCATGGCACGCTATAGGGGTTCGGGTTTTGAGCGTTTGAGCGTACAGAAGGTACGCGCCGTAGGGAACAAGGAGCGGTCAGGTGCAGCGCTGGCGTGGCCTGGAGGAGATCCCCGCTGACTGGGGACGCAGCGTCGTCACCATCGGCTCGTTCGACGGGGTGCACCGCGGACACCAGCTGATCATCAACCGGGTGGTCGAGCGCGCCCGCGAGCGGGGGGTGCGCTCGGTGGTGGTCACCTTCGACCCGCACCCCAGCGAGGTGGTCCGCCCCGGGACCCACCCGCCGCTGCTCGCCCCGCAGCCGCGCCGGGCGGAGCTGATCGAGGCACTGGGCGTCGACGCCGTGCTGGTGCTGCCGTTCACCACCGAGTTCTCCAAGGAGTCGCCGGAGGAGTTCTTCCGGCAGGTGCTGGTGGACGCCCTGCACGCCTGCCTGGTGGTCGAGGGGCCGAACTTCCGCTTCGGCCACCGCGCGGCCGGGAACGTCGAGCTGCTGGCCGAGCTGGGCCGGGCGGCGGACTGCGGCGTCGAGGTGGTCGACCTCCAGGTGCGCGGCACCGTCGGGGACGGCGAACCGTTCTCGTCGACCCTGACCCGCCGGCTGGTGGCGTCCGGCGACGTGGCCGGGGCGGCGGAGGTGCTGGGCCGCCCGCACCGGGTGGAGGGCGAGGTGGTGCGGGGCGCGCAGCGCGGCCGCGAGATGGGCTACCCGACCGCCAATGTGGACACCGTGCCGCACAGCGCCGTCCCGGCCGACGGCGTGTACGCGGGCTGGCTGACGGCGGACGGCGAGAGGATGCCGGCCGCGATCTCGGTGGGCACCAACCCGACCTTCGACAACACCGCGCGCACCGTCGAGGCGTACGCCATCGACCGGGTCGGCCTTGACCTGTACGGGCTGCACGTGGCGGTGGAGTTCCTGGTGTACCTGCGCGGGATGGAGAAGTTCGACTCCATCGAGGCGCTGCTGGACCGGATGGCCGACGACGTGAAGCGGGCCCGGGAGCTGACCGAGGCCGGCTGACGGACGCTGTGCCGGAGCACGCGCGAGGGCCCGCCGACCACGGAGGTCGGCGGGCCCTCGGCGTCCGTCGTCACTGCTGCGGCTGGCTACTGCTGCGGCGGCGCGGGCGGCGGGTAGCCGTAGCCGGGGGGCGGAGGCGGCTGGTGGCCCTCCTCGGGCCCGGGGTGGCCGTAGGCGTTACCGGCCGGCGGGGCGGGCGGCTGCTGCCACTCGGGCGCCGGCTGCTGCGGCGGGGCGCTCTGCTGCGGCGGGTAGCCGTAGCCGGGCGGGGGCGGCGGGGCCTGGCCGGGCTGCGGTGCCCACGGCGTGCCGGGCTGCGGGGCGTGCTGGCCGGGCTGCGGCGGCTGGGGGTACGGGTACGGCTGGCCGTACGGGGGCTGGCCCTGCGGTCCGGGCTGGGGCTGCGGGTAGCCCGGAGCCGGGGGCTGCGGCTGGGGGGCGGGCTGCGGCTGGACCTGCTGCTGCCAGCCGTTCTGCTGGGCGGTCTGCTGGGCCCGGACGATGTCCTCGGCGACCAGGGTGGCCAGCTCGAAGTAGGCCTCGCGGACCTTGGGCCGCATCATGTCGAGGTTGACCTCGGCGCCGGCCGCCAGGCTCTCGTCGAACGGCACCACGACCACGCCGCGGCAGCGGGTCTGGAAGTGCGCGACGATGTCCTCGACCTTGATCATCTTCGCGGTCTCGCGGACCCCGGAGACCACCGTGATCGACCGCTGCACCAGGTCGGCGTAACCGTGCGCGGAGAGCCAGTCCAGGGTGGTGGACGCGGACGAGGCGCCGTCCACGCTGGGCGTGGAGACGATGATCAGCTGATCGGCGAGGTCCAGCACCCCGCGCATCGCGCTGTACAGCAGACCGGTCCCGGAGTCGGTCAGGATGATCGGGTACTGGCGGCCCAGCACGTCGATGACCTGGCGGTAGTCCGAGTCGTTGAAGGTGGTCGACACGGCCGGGTCGACGTCGTTCGCCAGGATCTCCAGACCGGAGTGCAGGTCCTGGGAGGTGAACTGACGGATGTCCATGTAGCTGCGCAGGTGCGGGATGGCCGTCACCAGGTCGCGGATGGTCGCGCCGGTCTGCCGCTTGACCCGGCGGCCGAGGGTGCCGGCGTCCGGGTTGGCGTCGATCGCGATCACCTTGTCCTGGCGCTCGCTGGCCAGGGTGGCACCCAGGGCGGTGGTGGTCGTGGTCTTGCCGACGCCGCCCTTGAGGCTGATCACCGCGATCCGGTAGCAGCTGAGCACCGGCGTGCGGATGATCTCCAGCCGGCGGGCCTTCTCGGCGGCCGCGGCCTTGCCGCCGAACTGGAACCGGGGCTGCTGCCGCTGCTGCTTCGGCTGGCTGCGCAGCAGCCGGTCCGAGGACAGCTCGACGGCGGCGGTGTAGCCGAGCGGCGCGCCGTGCGCGGTCTGCTGCGGGGCACCGGCCTGCTGGAACGCGGCGGGCGCGGCCGGGGGCCGGCCCCACTGCGGGGCGGTCGGCTGGGGCTGCGCGGGCTGCTGGTAGGCGGCGGGCTGCGGCCAGCCGCCGGCGCGCGGGTCGGCTCCGGCGGGCGGCGCGGCCGGTCCGGGCTGCGGCTGCTGGGGCTGGGCCTGCGGCGGAACGGCGGCCTGCTGCGGGGGGCCGGGCTGGGCCTGGGCCTGCTGGGCGGCGGCCCACGCTGCGGCCTGCGGGTCCTGCACGTACGGCTGCGGGTCCTGCGCGAACGGCTGGGGTTCCTGCACGAAGGGCTGGGGGCCCGGCGGGAAGGCCTGCGGCTCCTGGGCGAACGGCTGGGGCTGGCCCGGCGCCGCGGCGAAGGGCTGCTGCGGCGCGGCCGGGTACGGCTGCGGAGCGGGGGCGGCGGCCGGCGGCTGGGCGGGGCCGGGCTGCGCGGCGGCGGACGGGTCGGCCGGCGGCCAGCCGGGCACGGGGGCCGGGGCGGGTGCGGGGGCCGGTGCCGGAGCTGCCACCGGGACGGCAGCCTCGCCCGGCTGCGGCTGCGGCTGCGGCTGCGCGTGCGGCTGCGGGTAGATCGGGGACTGCATCGGGGGCTGCGCCGGAGACTGCACCGACGGCTGGGCCTGCGACGGAGCGAGCGGTTGCGCGGCCTGCGCGGGCGGCTGGGCCACCACCGGCGGCGCCACCGCGTCCGGACCGGGCGCGACGACGGGCGCAGGGACAGGGACAGGCGCAGGAGCGGGTGCAGGTGCGGGCGCAGCCGCAGGGCCAGGCACGGCCGCCGGCGCGGCCGCACCGCCCGGAGCCGGCGTCACCCCGGCGTCCGGCGCGGCCGCCGGAGCACCCGCGGCGTCCGTCTGCACGTACCAGGACGGGGGAGTGTAATCGGGCGCGTCGGACCAGTCGTCGTCGTCCTCCGCCGCGTTGTCGCCGACGTAGACGCCGTCCCGATCGCTGCTCACCTAGGGCTCCCTCGTGTTCGCCGCCGCAAGTTCGCGGTGCCGTTGCCGTTCCACAGCCTAGGCCGTGAGCCACCCCCGGCTGAAGGCGGTGTCTCATCTCCGACCGGGCCGCACACGGGCCGCACACAGGCCCCGACCGGGTCCCCGCGGGTCAGTCGAGGCGGCGCGGACCGCCCAGGACCTGGCGTTCCGCCTGCCCGGTGACGATCCGGACGTACTGACGGCTCATCCGGGTCGTCCACAGCGTCAGGTCGTCCGGGAGCGACGGCAGGGCGGCGGTCTCGCCCGGTCCGAGCGAGAGCACCCGGCCGATCAGCTCGGCCTCCTCCGGCATCACCCGCTGCACCCCCACCAGGTCGGCCGCGTTGAGCACCCGGGAGGCGTTCGGCCCCAGGTGCGGCACCACCGTCAGGACCGTCTGCCAGGGCGTGGCGGAGAGCCGGCTGCGCGGCGGGCGGGCACCGAGGTCGCGCACCACGAGCACCGGCGAGGTGACCGAGGCGCCCTGCGGGCCGAGCCGGCCGGGCTGGTGGACCGTCACGCACGGCTGCCCGCCGCCCGCGGCCTGCGCCATCGGCCCCCAGAGGTGGCCGCGGGCGGTCTCGACGGCGATCCGCGCGCCGGTGGCGGCCGCCCGCAGCGCGATGACCTGCGCCGTCCAGAGGCCGCCGACCAGCACCAGGTCGTAGGAGCTGGGCCGGAACAGGCCGAGCACGGCGGGCCGGGCGCGGTGCACGTCCTCGCCGATCAGCACGCCGTCGTCGCCGACCGGGAAGGACAGCGCGTCGAGCTCGGCGAGGGTGAGCACGTGCTTCTCCCGGCGCGGGCCGCGCAGCCCGAAGCCGGGCAGCAGCCGGCGCCCGGTCCGGGGCGGCGGCTCCGTACCGGTACGCGGGGCGGGGGCGGGATAGGACTGCTGCGCCATCAGGAGGCACCTCCCAGCGGCAGGGTGGCGAGCACGCCGGGCGCCTGCTCCAGGTCGAGCCGGACCAGGCCGAGTCCGGCGCTCTGGGCCCGGGCCTCCAGCTGCCGGCCGAGTTCGACGGCCTCGCTCTCGCTGCGCTCGGTGACCCGGACGTGGCCGCTGAGGGTGACCGAGCCGCCGGTGCCGTGACCGGCGGTCAGGCTGAAGGTGCTGGCCAGCGCGGGCGCGCCGGTGACCAGGTTGACCAGGTCGGGGACGGCGATCCGGCCGGGGGCGCCGCCGGGGCGGCCCAGCTGCGGCCAGCGGGAG
This sequence comes from Kitasatospora purpeofusca, assembly GCF_036010405.1. Lineage (NCBI taxonomy): Bacteria > Bacillati > Actinomycetota > Actinomycetes > Kitasatosporales > Streptomycetaceae > Kitasatospora > Kitasatospora purpeofusca. The sequence goes on from NZ_CP108561.1 coordinate 6,435,952, forward strand.
ATCCAGTAGGTGCTGTGCCAGCGGTCGTCGACCCGCCAGAACCGGTTGCTCTCCTGGGTGCGCCGTCCGCTGCCGCCGCCGCTGCCGGTGCCCTGCCGGACCGTCGTGGCCAGCGGGTTGACGCAGGTGGAGATGGCGAGGGCGGCGATCAGCTCGCGCTCGTCGAGCACGGTGACGTCGAACCCGGCGCTGTTCAGCCGCCCGGCCAGTTGGTCGGTGACCCGCTGGAGCGCCTTGCGGGCGCCCGTCTCGCCGCCGCCGCGGGCGCGCACCGCGGTGGCGGCCCGCTCCGGGTCGAGCTTGAGCGCGACCCAGGTGAGCCGCAGCGCGGGGGTGGCGGTGCCGTCGGCGAGCTCCCGGTAGGCGCGGGCGGCCAGCGACTGCTCGGGCAGGTGCGGCGCGGGCGCCGGCTGGGTGTGCTGGACGAGCTGGACCGACTCCAGGACGATGTCGTCGACCCGCAGCGCCGAGCAGACCACGTCCAGCGGCAGCGGCCGGGCGGTGCGGTCCGGACGCAGCGGCAGGTCCTTGGCCTGGACGAGCAGGACGGCGCTGAGGAAGGTGCCGTCGCCGACCATGCCGGTCTCCCGGCGCACCGGGCGGCCACCGAGGTCGGCCTCGGTCGCGTGGGTGCAGGTGCGCAGCGCGGGTTCGAGTTCCAGGGCGGGCGCGAGCGCCGGGTCGGTGCCGGGCGGCGGGAGGTGGGTGCGGGCCCGCTTGCGCCGGGCCTTGAGCGCCGCGCGCACCCGCAGCGCATCGGGGAGGGTGCGGCCGCGCAGCGGCACCAGTGCCAGTGCGACCAGGGCGAGGGCGACCGCGCCGAAGCCGGCGGCGACCGGCCTGCTGATCGTCCAGCCGACCGCGACCAGGGCCACGGCGACCTCGACCAGCACGAGTTGCTGGAGCCTCAGCCGGCTGCCGAGCAGCCCGGGCCGGGGGTGGACGCGGACCGTGACGGGCCCCTGGGGTCCGTCGGCGCGGCCCGGGGCGGGGGAGCCCGCGGTGTCGGTCCCGTCGCGCCGCGCGGAGCGGCGCGGACCGCTGCGCCGTGACGTGCTCCGGCGCCCCGGAACGGTCTGGTTCGGCATCCCCCGAGTGCCCCTCTCTGGTCGGTTGTCGCGGCCCGGCTGGCCGGTGCGTGAACCGTACCCGTACCGTACTCACCGTCTGCTGCCGCATCGTAGAGGGTTCGAGCCCGTTCTCGCCCGGGGGGTGGCAGGCCACGGGGAGCAGGGTCCGACAGGGGAGACGACGAGCATGGCATCGCGCCGGGACGAGCTGAACGCCTACACCTTCGCCCGCAAGCGCACGGTCGGAGCCTTCCTGCTGCCCGGCGGCGGGGGGAGCGACGAGGACGCGCCGCGCCCGGTGAAGGCGATCCTGCCGAGCGTGCTGGTGGGGGCGCTGGTGATCGGCGGCTTCGGCCTGTGGGGGGTGTTCAAGCCGAGCGCGCCGGTGGGTTGGGACGAGGGCAAGTACATCGTCCAGGGCAAGCAGAGCACCACCCGCTACGTGGTGCTGGTCGACCCGGACGGGAGGACCAAGCGGCTGCACCAGGTGCTGAACATGGCCTCGGCGCGGCTGGTGCTGCCGGTGGACAGCAAGGTGGTGGTGGTCGACGACGGTGTGCTCGACCGCTATCCCAACCACGGTCCGACGATCGGCATCCCGTACGCGCCGGACAAGCTGCCCAGCAAGGCGAACGCGAGCCGGCCGATGAAGTGGTCGGTCTGCGACCGGCCGGGCGACGAGCAGGGGAGCACCGTCGACCAGGCGGTGTTCGTGGCGGGCGGCGCCGACGCGGAGGTGCTCGGGGCGAAGGACCGGATGCTGGACGTCGGCCAGGCGCTGCTGGTGCAGCAGGCGGACGACCCGCAGGTGACCGCGTCCGGTCCGGCTGCGGGCCAGGGCAAGCTGCGGGTGTTCCTGGTGGACAGCAAGGGCCGCCGGCACGCGATCGGCGGCCCGGAGGACTCCGACACCACCCGCTCGCAGCTGATGTGGGCCGTGTTCGGGTCGACGGCCGTCCCGCAGAAGGTGAAGAAGGACTGGCTGGACACCCTGGCGCCGGGCAGCGACATCGTCTTCCCGCGGATCGACGGGCTGGTCCCGGACACCAGGACGGCCAACTCCTCGGTGCCGCTGCAGAACCCGGAGGACCGCAAGGTCGGCCGGCTGGTGCGGTTCGGCGAGAAGTACTACGTGGTGGGGAAGAGCCAGCTGCTGCTGGTCAGCCAGTTCCAGGCGGAGCTGGTCCGGCAGAACCCGCTGCTGCAGCCGCTGTACAACCAGGACGCCAACAAGAGCCCGCGGATCGACGACCTCACCCCGGCCGAGCACGCCACCGTCAACAGCAGTGTGCCGCTGATGGCCGAGGGCGCCGCGGACTGGCCGACCCGGACGGGTGCGCCGGCCAACTCCTGGCAGGCGCCGAAGGACGCCCGGGCGGTGGTCTGCAGCACTTTCGACGGGGTCGCGGAGGACGGCCGGACGCCGCGGCGCAGCGTCTGGGCCGGGACGGAGTACCCGGTGCGGTACGGCAACGGCACGTCGACCGCGCATGTGACGCCGGGTCACGGCCTGTTCTACCGGGCGCTGGACAACGCCATGGACGGCTCCGGCACGGACTTCCTCATCACCGAGACCGGTCTGCGCTACGCGGTGCCGGCCAGCAGCGAGGGCGGCAAGGGCGGCCAGAGCGCGCCGCCCGCCCAGCCCGGCCAGCCGTCCGGTCCGGCGCCCGCGCAGCCCGGCGCGTCGAAGGGGCCGTCCGGGCAGCCGGCGACCCCGTCCGGCCCGCCGCAGCCCGAGGAGCTGGGCGGCAACCAGGCCCGGCTGGGCTACCAGGGGCTGCAGCCGGCGCCGGTGCCGCAGCAGTGGTCGAACCTGGTGCCGGTCGGCCCGGCTCTCAACGCCAGGAGCGCGGCCCAGCAGCAGAACGCCTGACGGCCGCGGCGGGGGGCCTCCCCCCGCCGCCCGCAAAGGAATTGGCCACGATGTCATGGCTTGGTAACCGACCGTCGCCCGGTGTTGGGCGAGCTGCGTGTGCCGACTACAGTGCTGCAGGACATCACACCGGTGGTGCCCGGGGGGCCGGAAACGATCCCTCCGGACTCAAGGTCTGTCTCATGGGGGACGGTAGAGCATGGGTCAGTTCAAGACGACCGCTCAGGAGATGCTGGCTTTCGCCAAGCACATGGACGAGGTCATCAACCAGATCAACACCGAGATCAACGGTCTCAACAACCTGGTGGGTTCGATCACCGGTGGTTGGCAGGGCCAGGCCGCGCAGGCGTACACCAACCTCCAGGGGCAGTTCAACACGGACGCCCAGGAGCTGAACAAGTCGCTGCGCGCCATCAAGGACGCGATCGAGCTCACGACCCAGAAGTACTCGCAGGCGGACGCCGACCAGCAGGCGATCTTCGGTTCCGCCGCCGCGTCCTGATCCTCGGCTCTGTCCGTTCACCCGGCGACGCACCCCTCGGGTGATGGGGTGCCTCGCAGCCTCGACTAGGAGACATCGTGGCCGAACACATTCTGGTCAACTTCGAGACCATCAAGAACGCCAGCTCGGAGGTCCGTCGGACCGCGGGGACGATCAAGGCCCAGCTCGAGGAGCTGAAGGCCGGCGTCACCAAGATCTCCGGTAGCTGGGAGGGCGCCGCCCAGCAGGGCTACCAGGCCCACCAGGCCAAGTGGGACCAGCGCGCCGAGCACCTCCAGCAGGTGCTGGAGTCGATCGCCAAGTCCCTGGACAGCGCGGCCTCCAGCTACCAGAACACCGAGAACCGCAACGCCACCCTCTGGCAGGGCTGACGGTTCACGGCCCCAGTACACGCGCCGAAGGGCGGGTGCCCCGCGCGGGCACCCGCCTTTGGCGCGACCGCGCGACCAGGTGGACGACATGAGGGGTGGCAGGGTGCCGGTGGTCAGGTACCGGACGGCGGCCGCGGCGGTGGCCGCGCTCACGGTGCTCGGCGGCCCGCTGACGGTGCCGGCGGCGGCGGAGGGGCCGGGCGTCTCGGCGTCGGGGGAGTGCGGCAAGAACGCGCAGAACGTGCAGGCCGTGCCGTGGTCGCTCCAGCGGATGGTGCTGGACGAGCTCTGGCAGGGCGGCGCGACCACTGGGGCGGGCGTCCTGGTCGCGGTCATCGACACCGGGGTGGACGACCAGAACCCGCAGCTGGCCGACAAGGTCCTCGACGGCGGTTCGCTGCTCAAGGACAAGGAGGGCAAGCGGGTCGAGGGCGGCGGCAAGGACGACCTGGTCGGCCACGGCACCAAGGTGGCGGGCATCATCGCGGCCTCCCGCAGCGACCGGACCGGCTTCGTCGGCATCGCCCCGGGCGCCAGCGTGCTGTCCATCCGGCAGAACGACGCCGAGGGCAACGGCGACGTGCACTCGCTGGTGGACGCCGTCAACTCGGCCGTCGCCCAGGGCGCCAAGGTCATCAACATCTCGCAGGACGTGCGCGGCGCGGCCGACACCCGCTTCGTCGGCTACGAGGAGCTGAAGGCCGCGGTCGACAACGCGGAGAGCCGGGGCGTGGTGGTGGTCGCCTCCTCCGGCAACGACGGCAAGCGGGGCGACACCTTCCCGGCGGCCTTCCGCACCGTGCTCGCCGTCGGCGCCTCCGACCGCAACAACGAGCGCACCTACTTCTCCCAGTACGGCGACTTCGTGGACGTCGCGGCCCCCGGCGTAGACATGCTCTCCACCGTCCCGCGCGGCGGGCAGTGCGTGGACAACGGCACCAGCTTCGCCGCCCCGTACGTGGCCGGGCTGGCGGCGCTGCTGGTCGGCGCGCACAAGGACTGGAAGCCGAGCCAGGTGCGCGCCTGGATCGAGCAGACCGCGCAGCGCACCGACCACAAGGCGAACGAGTACATCGGCTGGGGCGTGGTCGACCCGGTGAAGGCCGTCACCACCGCGCCCGCGGCACCGCCCGACAAGCCGGCCGAGGACCCGCCGGTGCAGTTGGCGTCCGCCCCGATCGTGCCCCGCCCGCTCGGCCTCGGCGAGACCCAGGCCGACCGCGACGGCCGGACCGCGACGTACGTCCTGGGTGTGGGGGCGCTGCTGGTCGCCCTGCTGATCGGCGGCGGCATCGTCCTCCGCGACCACCGCCGCCGCCCCTGAGCCACCGCCCCTGAGACCCTGGCGCGAAGCTCAAGAAGTAGCGCGCGGACGCGGCAGTGCCCCGGGCCAGGGGGAGCCCGGGGCACTGCCGTGTGGGGGAGGGGTGGGGGTCTTCGGGGCGGCGGTCAGGCCTGCTGGTCCTCGGGGACGGTGATCACCCAGCGGGTGTCCTGCCGGGGGCGCAGGTAGAGCAGCCAGTAGAGGGTGGCGACGGCGGTGATGCCGCCGGTCCACAGCAGCGGCACGGTGTCCAACTGGGTGATCACGTAGACCAGCACCACGATCAGCACCACCGGGACGGCCGGCCACAGCGGCATCCGCCAGGCGGCGGCGTGCTTGTGCTGGTTGCGGCGGGAGAGCAGCGCGGCGATCGCGACCAGCAGGTACATCCCGGTGACGGCGACGCCGGTGATCTCGCTCAGCAGCTCGCCCTTGACGAAGCAGAGCGCGGCGCCCGGGAGGCCGACGGCCAGGGTGGCGACCCACGGGGAGCCGAACCGGCCGAGGGTGCCGAAGGCCTTGTTGACCGGCTCGGGCCACGCCTTGTCGCGGGCCGAGGCGAACAGCACCCGGGAGTTCTGGATGACCATGACGATGCCGGCGTTGATGATGGCCAGCGCGACGCAGAGGCTGATGAAGGTGCCGACGGCCGAGTTGCTCCAGGCGGTGACCAGGCCGGAGATGTCGCCGGAGCTCAGGGTGGCGAGGTCGGGGGCGCCCATGGTGATGGCGGCGACCGGGACCAGGATGACGGCGGCGGAGATCGCCAGCGTCCACAGCACGGTGCGGGACACGTTGCGGCGCGGGTTCTCCAGTTCCTCGGAGAGGTAGACGGCGGTGGAGAAGCCCTGGGTGATGAAGAGCGCGATGCCGAGGGCGCCGATGATCGCGCCGATGCTCACCGTGGTGGTGACGCCGTCCTCGCCGGTGACCACGCCGTGCAGCATGCTGGGCGCGCCGCTGTTGGCGTGGGCGAAGCCGAGCACCGACACGACGCCGGCCGCGATGACCTCCAGCACCAGGAAGACGCCGGTGATCCAGGCGTTGGCGCGCAGGTCCAGCAGGCCGGCCAGGGTGGCGGCGAGCATCACCGCGGCGCCGGCCAGCGGCTTGTCCACGTGCAGGACGGGTGCCAGGTAGTCGGCGGTGCCGAGGGCGATGACCGAGGGGACGATCATCACCACGATCAGCGAGAGCACGAACACCAGCCAGCCGGCCAGCCGTCCGGCCAGGGTGCCGACCATGGCGTACTCGCCGCCGGCGCTGGGGATCAGGGTGCCGAGCTCGGAGTAGCAGAAGGCGACCGCGATACAGAGCACCGAGCCGATCGCGATGGCCAGCGCGGTGGCGCTGCCGATGCTGGAGAACAGCTCCGGGACGATCACGAAGAGCGTGGAGGCCGGGGTGACGCAGGACAGCGTGAGCAGTGTGCCGCCCACGACGCCGATCGAACGCTTGAGCGTCTGCGGGGCGGCGGGGGTGCCCTCGACGGTCGGGCCGGGGGCCGCGGCGGTCGGTGGGCGAAGCGTGTCGGTCATCGGGGCATCCGATCGGCTCTGTGCGGTCCTGGAGAGGGAGCGGTATCGCCTCCGCTGGCTGTCTGCTCGGTTCTGGTCCTGTCGCTCCCGGGCCGCCATGGAACCTTGGCCGTATCGATCGCGTCAATGCCGGAATTGCTTCGGAATCCGTTGCGCCGATCCGCATAGACATGCGATCTGATGATCACTTATCGTCATCACTATGCATGTCCGACTTGTTACTTTCGCCACATCGCACTTGAATCCAAGGTGAACACGATGTTGCGCGCATCAATCCAAGGCCGTGGCCGGATGCGGAGGCAGGTCGACCGGAAGTGCCCTGGCCGCAGGCCCGAGCCTCCACCGGGTACGGGAACCGCAGCGCTCCGGCGGAAAGATCTAGGTAACGTTTCGACACCCGGGACGCCGAAGGGGCCGGACCCCGAGGATCCGACCCCTTCGAGCACGCTCCGTGACGACCGGCCCGCCGCTACGGCGCCGGCAGCCAGCCCGTCTGCACCATCTGCCCGCTGGTCACCCGGCGCGAGACGAACACGCCCCGGCCCGGCGGCAGCGCCTGCGGCTTGACGTTGCCCAGCAGCGGCCCCTCGTCCCGGTTGCCGGACAGCAGTACGCCCTGCCCGCCCAGCTCCCGCATCCGCTGCATGAACGGCTCGTACAGCGAGCGCCCGGCACCGCCGGCGCTGCGCGCGACGACCACCCGCAGGCCGATGTCGCGCGCGAACGGCAGGAACTCCGCCAGCGCGGCCAGCGGGTTGCCGGAGGAGGTCGCCACCAGCTCGTAGTCGTCCACCACCACGAACATGTCCTTGCCGCTGTACCAGCTGCGGTTGCGCAGCTGCTCCGCGGTCACGTCGGGCCCGGGCAGCCGGCGCGAGCAGGCCCCGCGCAGCATCTCGACCACGGAGTTCATGGCCGGCTGCGCGGCGGCGTACTCGACCAGGTACTCCGGCGGGACCACGCCGAGCAGCGCGCGCCGGTAGTCGCCGACCACGATCCCCGCCTGGTCCGGGGTGTACCGCTCGGTGATCTGCTTGACCAGCATCCGCAGCAGCGCGGACTTCCCGGACTCGGTGTCGCCGAACACGATGAACAGCGGGTCGGTCTCGAAGTTGACGAAGGCCGGTGCCAGCTCCGCCTCGTCCACGCCGAAGGCGACACCCCGCTCCGGGTGCTCGAAGCCCTTCGGCAGCGACTGTCCGTCCAGCACCGTCGGCAGCATCCGCACCTGCGGCGCGCGCGGACCGGTCCAGGCCCCGGCGACCGCCCGGACCAGCCCGGCCACGCCGTTCTGCAGGTCCTCCACCGAGTCGGAGCCGTCCAGCCGGGGCAGGCCGGTGAGGAAGTGCAGCCGTTCCGGGGTGACACCCCGGCCCGGCTGGGCCGGTACGGCCTGCGCCACCCGGCGGTCCACCTCGGACTCCATCGCGTCGCCGAGCTTCAGCTCGGTCCGGTTCTGCAGCAGGTCCTTGAGCGCCGGGCGGACCTCGGCGTACCGGGCCGCGGTGACGATCAGGTGGACGCCGTAGCCGAGGCCGCGCTGGGCGATGTCGCCGATGACCGGCTCCAGCGCCTCGAACTCCTGCTTGAAGGTGTTCCAGCCGTCGACCACCAGGAAGACGTCGCCGAACCGCTCGTCCGGCAGCGCGCCGGCGGCCCGGCGGGCCCGGTAGGTGCCGATGGAGTCGATCCCGGTGCTGCGGAAGAGCTCCTCGCGCCGGTTGAGCACCCCGTGCACCTCGGAGACCATCCGGCGCACCTTCTCCGCGTCCAGCCGCCCGGCCACCCCGCCGACGTGCGGCAGGTCCTGGAGCGACTGGAAGCCGCCGCCGCCGAAGTCCAGCAGGTAGAACTGCGTCTCCAGCGGCGTGTGGGTGAGCGCGAACGAGGCCACCGTGGTGCGGATCATCGTCGACTTGCCGGAGCGCGGGCCGCCCACCACCAGTCCGTGGCCGGCCGCGCCCGCGTAGTCCTGTTCGAGGATGTCGCGCTTCTGGTCGCGCGGCTTGTCGACGATGCCGACCGGCACCCGCAGCCGGCCCAGCGTGCCGGACTGCGGAGCGGTCAGCCCGCGCTCGGCGGTCGCCTGCAGCGGCGGCAGCAGCTGGTCCACGCTCGGCGGCGCGTCCAGCGGCGGCAGCCACACCTGGTGCGCGGCCGGGCCCTGGCCCGCCATCCGCTGCACGAACACGTCCAGCACGGTGTCGGCCAGGGCGTCGTCCTGCTCCTCGACCAACGGCTCGACCTCCTCCTGCACCAGCGGCTCGGTCACCGGCACCTCGGCCGCGGTGAACCGCACCGGCCGCGCGGACACCAGCCGGCCGCCGGTCGACCGCTGCTGCCCCGGCGCCCGGTAGGCCCCGGACACGTAGGCGGCCTTGAACCGCTCCATCACATCGGTGCCGAACTTCAGGTAGCCGACACCCGGCACCGGCGGCAGGTGGTAGGCGTCCGGGACGCCGATCGCGGCCCGCGACTCGGCCGCCGAGAAGGTGCGCAGACCGATCCGGTAGGAGAGATAGGTGTCCAGGCCGCGCAGCTTGCCCTCCTCCAGGCGCTGCGAGGCCAGCAGCAGATGCACCCCGAGGGACCGGCCGATCCGGCCGATCTGGATGAACATGTCGATGAAGTCGGGCTTGGCGGTGAGGAGTTCGGAGAACTCGTCGATGATCAGCACCAGTGAGGGCAGCGGGTCCAGCGCCGCGCCGGCCGCCCGGGCCCGCTCGTACTCGTGAATGTTCGCGTAGTTGCCCGCCCGGTGCAGCAGCTCCTGGCGCCGGTTGAGCTCGCCCTCGATGGCGTCCCGCATCCGGTCGACCAGGGTGAGCTGGCCCTCCAGGTTGGTGATCACCGCCGAGGTGTGCGGCATGTCCGCCATGCCCGCGAAGGTCGCGCCGCCCTTGAAGTCGGCGAGCACGAAGTTCAGCGTCTCCGAGGAGTGCGTCATCGCCAGCGCCAGCACCAGGGTGCGCAGCAGCTCGGACTTGCCGGAGCCGGTCGCGCCGACGCACAGGCCGTGCGGGCCCATGCCCTCCAGCGCGGCCTCCTTGAGGTCCAGGTACACGTGCTCGCCGCCGGCCCCGACGCCGATCGGCACCCGCAGCCGCTCGTGCTGCGCCCGCTGCCGCCAGCTGCGGGTCACGTCGAAGGAGCCCGGGTCGCCGGAGTTCATCAGGTCGGTGAAGTCCAGGTTGGACAGCAGCGGCTCGTCGTCACCGCCGGCCGAGGCCCGGTACGGCGCCAGCTGCCGGGCCAGCGCCTCGGACTGCCAGGCGCCGAGGGTGTCCGGCTTGCCGGTGTAGGTGGCGCCCGAGGCGGAGCGCAGCACCAGCGCGTCCGGCGAGACGGTGACGATCAGGTGCCCGCTCGGCTCGTCCAGGTCGCCCGGGACCACCTCGACGATGGTCACCCCGTGCACGCCCTCGGCGCCGGCCAGCAGCGAGTCGTGCGGCACCGAGGCGCCGTCCATGACCACCACGATGTGCGGCTGGTCGGCGGCCGGGGCGGCGTCCCGGACGAACCGCTGCCGGCCGGCCAGCTCGTCCTGGAGCAGCAGTTCCAGGTCGCCGAGTCCGGTGGCGATCAGCCGGCGGGAGCCGGCGCCGTCGTTCTCCTTGCGGTGCTGGTTGTGCGGGAGCCACTTGGTCCACTCCCACTCGTCCACCGCGCCGGGCGCCGCGGCGACCGTGATCAGCAGGTCGTCCGGCGAGTGCAGGGTGGTCAGCTGGGCGATCATCGCCCGGACGTTCCCGTACACGGTGTCCGGGTCGCCGCAGACCGTGATGTGGTAGAAGGCGCGCAGCGAGATCGCCAACGGCAGGTCCTGCAGGGTGCCGTGGGCGTTCAGGAAGGTCTGCATCGCGGCCGCCGAGAGCGGCTCCAGCTCGTCCATCGGCGCGGTCTGCGGCGCGACCAGCGGGGTGGACAGCTGGACCGGCCCGCGGCCGACCCTGATCTGCGCGAAGTCGGCGTCGCCGCCCCGCCGCTCCCACAGCCGCCGGCCGTCGGCGACGATCGACCAGAGCTGGTCCGGCTCGGGGTTCAGGAACAGCTGCGCGCCGCGCTGCCGCTCGGCGGTCCGGCGCACCTGGCGGCGCATCTGCTGGAGGTACTTGAGGTAGTCGCGCCGCTCGTCCGCGGTGGCCGTGGAGCCGCCCTTGCGGGCCCGGACGATCTGGGCGAGCGCCATGCCGACCGTCGAGACGATCATCAGACCGCCCATGATCTTCATCGGAGCCTGGGCGCCGGGGGCGAAGAAGAACACCGCCGAACCGCCCATGCCGAGCATCGGCAGGATGCTCATCACCCAGTCCTCGCCGCCCGAACGGGGCAGCTCGGGCGGGGGCACCAGCTCCACCGGCTCGTCCGGCACCGCCGGCGGATAGGCCCTGGGCGGGCGCTTGACCATGATCACGCCCATACGCGTCCCATCCCCCGACCACGAACGCTTCGCAAGACCACTACGGCATCAGCCCTCACGCAACAGGATCCGTACGGGTGAGGACGCCCCGTGTGACGCCGCCCCCGCTCCGCCGACCGCAGGCGTCCGGGGAGGAACGCGCCGCCCCCGCCGCCCTGCGCAGGGGCCGATCCTACTGGGGCCCGCCCCCGCGGCCCCGCCCGCCCTCCGCGGGGCCGGGCACGAACCGAGCGGGTAGGGTAACGCCGCGCCAACTCGTGGCCGCGCCCGGCCGGTTCCGTCCGGGCGGCGTCCGCGCGAGGGCCGGACCGGCCGGCCGCCGGTGCCGCGCCGGCACCGCCGGGGCGGCGGCACCGCGCACCGGCGCCGAGCACCCGTCACCGAACACCGTCTCATCAAGGGGGAGCGCCCAGTGCGTCGAGCGAACGAGGTGCGGGCATGACGACGCCCGCGACCACCGGCTTCTGCCGGGTCACCGTCGTCGCCCCGGACAGCCGGATCGACGTCGCCCTGCCCGAGGACGTCCCGCTCGCGGACGTGTACCCCGAGGTCCTGCGGCTGTCCGGCCAGACCCAGCCCGACGGCGTCCCCACCGGCTTCCACCTGGTCCGCCGCGACGGCACCGTGCTCGACGGCGGCCGCTCGCTCGCCGCCCAGCAGGTGCGCGACGGCGACCTGCTCAACCTGCGCCCGTTCGCCGAGTCGCTGCCGCCCGCCGTCTACGACGACGTCGCCGACGCGATCGCCACCGCCGGCGAGACCGACCGCCGGTTCTGGAGCCCCGAGCTGATGCGCGCCTTCGGCCTCGTCGGCGCCGGCGTGCTGCTCACCCTGCTCGGCTTCGCACTCTGGTTCGCCGACCTGCGCCACGACATGCACGGCCTGCCCGGCGTGCTCTCCGGCGTCGTCGCGGTGGTGCTCACCGCCCTCGCCGGCGTCCGCGCCCGGGTCTACCGGGACGCCTGGGCCGGCCTCGCGCTCGGCCTCGGCGCCCTGCCGCACGCCCTGATCGCCGGCAGCGGCATCCTCGCGCCGACCGGCGGCCCGCTGGACGGCCCCGGCCGGCTCCAGTTCCTGACCGGCTGCGTCGCCGCCCTGGTGGTCGCCGTCCTGCTGGTCGGCCTGCTGCCGGAGAAGGACTCCGTGTTCGTGGCCGCCGCCTTCCTGGCCGCGGCCGGCGCGCTCGCCACCTTCGCCGCCGTCCTGCTGCCCGGCACCCCGGCCCACCACATCGCCGCCGTCACCGGCGTCGCCGCCGTCGCCGTGATCGGCTTCCTGCCCGGCCTGTCCGCCCGCTTCGCCCGGCTCCCGGTCGGCTACAGCGCCCCCGGCCAGACCCGCGCCCGGGGCCGCGACCACGACGAGGAGGCCGCCCGCGCCGAGCTGGTCCAGTACGAGCGGATCGCCCACCAGGCCCGCCGCGGCCACGAGGTGCTGGTCGGCCTGGTCGGCGGCTGCGCCGCGGTGGTCGTCGGCTCCTGCGCGGTGCTCGGCTTCACCGACCGGACCTTCCCCGAACTGCTGGCCCTCGTCCTCGGACTGGCCGCCATGCTCCGGGCCCGGCTGTTCCGCTACAGCGCCCAGGTCCTCGCGCTCACCGCGGCCGGACTGCTCGGCCTGTCGCTGCTGATCGTCGGTATCTCCCTGCACACCCCGCAGTTCGTGCTGCGGGTCGGCCTCGGCTCCACCGACGCCGATCTGCGCACCGTCTGGCTGACCGCCTCGATCGCCTTCGGCGCCGCCGTGCTCACCGCGATCGCCCTGGTGGTGCCGCGGCTCGGCGTCTCCCCCTTCTGGGGGCGCATCCTGGACCTGGTCGACAGCCTCACCCTGATGTCGCTGGTCCCGCTGGTGCTGGCCGTGCTCGACGTCTACCGGCTGGTCCGCGGCGCCACCGGCTGATCCGCGCGCCGGGGCCGCCGATCGTCGGCATCGGCGGCACTGGTACGCTTGGCCTCCGAGCGCAGCCGTGTGTCCGTCCCCGGGTGGGACGACGCCCGTCGGCCGCGCCCGTAACACGACACCGAGTTCTCGCAGAGTCCTGTGCCGTAGACCAGGAACGCTCGGTATCACCTCGAAGGAGTTGCAGTGGCTCTCGCCTCTGACATCAAGAAGCAGATCTTCGCCGAGTTCGGCCAGAAGGAGGGCGACACCGGCTCCCCCGAGGTCCAGGTCGCCATGCTCTCGCGCCGCATCTCGGACCTGACCGAGCACCTCAAGACCCACAAGCACGACCACCACTCGCGTCGTGGCCTGCTGATCCTGGTCGGCCAGCGTCGCCGTCTGCTGCAGTACCTGGCCAAGAAGGACATCGAGCGCTTCCGTACGCTCGTCGACCGCCTGGGCATCCGCCGCGGTGCCGCCGGCGGCGCCCGCTGAGAACGCCGCTCGGGGCGGCTCCCCACACCGGGGAGCCGCCCTTCGCGCGTATGCCGCGACCGGTGACCCGGGTGCCCACCGCGGCGCCCGGGCCCACCGGCCGGGGATAACAACTCGCGCGCACCTCCCCAGGTGGCCGAGGATTGCACCGTAGGGTTGTGGGCATGCCGGTGATGGCGCCGAAAGCGCGCCACCGGGCAGCAGGACCCGAACCCCCCGCGGGACGAAGGCTTCAAACGGAAGCCGCCCGCATCCGAGAGAGCGTCCAGACGCGGACCGCCCGTCCGAACCCGGCCGGCCGAGAGGCGCCGGTCCTCGGTAGTGGCCGCCGGAGGCCCCGCAGACCGAAGCGGGGACCGCCGGAGGCTTCGATCGAAGACCGGCCCGGACCGTCCAGGGTCAGCACGCAGGCGATTACGCGGGGACGCTCTCCCGGACACGTACGAAAGAGGAGATCTTCCAGGTGGAAGAGAACGTGTTCTACGCCGAGGCCGTGATCGACAACGGTTCCTTCGGCACCCGTACCATCCGCTTCGAGACCGGCCGTCTGGCCCGTCAGGCCGCCGGCTCCGCCGTGGCCTACCTCGACGACGACACCATGGTGCTGTCGGCCACCAGCGCGTCCAAGCAGCCGAAGGAGCACTTCGACTTCTTCCCGCTGACCGTGGACGTCGAGGAGCGGATGTACGCCGCGGGCCGGATCCCCGGCTCGTTCTTCCGTCGCGAGGGCCGGCCCTCCGAGGACGCGATCCTCACCTGCCGCCTGATCGACCGCCCGCTGCGCCCGTCCTTCGTCAAGGGCCTGCGCAACGAGATCCAGGTCGTCGTCACCGTGATGGCGCTCAACCCGGACCACCTGTACGACGTGGTGGCCATCAACGCCGCCTCCGCCTCCACCCAGCTGGCGGGCCTGCCGTTCTCCGGCCCGATCGGTGGCGTCCGCGTCGCGCTGATCAACGGCCAGTGGGTGGCCTTCCCGACCCACAGCGAGCTGGAGTCGGCCGTCTTCGACATGGTCGTGGCCGGTCGCACCCTGCCGGACGGCGACGTCGCGATCATGATGGTCGAGGCCGAGGCCACCGACAAGACGATCAAGCTCGTCGAGGGCGGCGCCGAGGCGCCGACCGAGGAGATCGTCGCCGCCGGTCTGGACGCCGCCAAGCCGTTCATCAAGGTCCTCTGCGCCGCCCAGGCCCAGCTGGCCGCCCAGGCCGCGAAGCCGACCGGTGAGTTCCCGGTCTTCCTGGACTACCAGGACGACGTGCTCGCCGCGCTGACCGCCGCCGTCAAGGACGAGCTGGCGCAGGCCCTCACCATCGCGGGCAAGCAGGAGCGCAACAACGAGCTGGACCGCGTCAAGGCGCTGGCCGCCGAGAAGCTGCTGCCCGAGTTCGAGGGCCGCGAGAAGGAGATCAGCGCCGCCTACAACGCGCTGACCAAGAAGACCGTCCGCGAGCGCGTCATCAAGGACAAGGTCCGCATCGACGGCCGCGGTGTCACCGACATCCGCACCCTGGCCGCCGAGGTCGAGGCCATCCCGCGGGTGCACGGCTCGGCGCTGTTCGAGCGCGGCGAGACCCAGATCCTGGGTGTCACCACGCTGAACATGCTTCGCATGGAGCAGCAGCTCGACACGCTCTCCCCGGAGACCCGTCGCCGCTACATGCACAACTACAACTTCCCGCCGTACTCGGTCGGCGAGACCGGCCGCGTCGGTTCGCCGAAGCGCCGCGAGATCGGCCACGGCGCGCTCGCCGAGCGGGCCATCCTGCCGGTGCTGCCGTCCCGCGAGGACTTCCCGTACGCCATCCGCCAGGTCTCCGAGGCGCTGAGCTCCAACGGCTCCACCTCGATGGGCTCGGTCTGCGCCTCCACCATGTCGCTGCTGAACGCCGGTGTGCCGCTGAAGGCCGCCGTCGCCGGTATCGCCATGGGCCTGATCTCGCAGGAGATCGACGGTGAGACCCACTACGTGACCCTCACCGACATCCTCGGTGCCGAGGACGCGTACGGCGACATGGACTTCAAGGTCGCCGGTACCCGCAACTTCATCACCGCGCTGCAGCTGGACACCAAGCTCAACGGCATCCCGGCCTCGGTGCTCGCCGCCGCGCTGAAGCAGGCCCGCGACGCCCGCCTGCACATCCTCGACGTGATGAACGAGGCCATCGACTCCCCGGACGAGATGTCGCCGAACGCGCCGCGCATCATCACCATCAAGATCCCGGTGGACAAGATCGGTGAGGTCATCGGCCCCAAGGGCAAGATGATCAACCAGATCCAGGAGGACACCGGCGCCGAGATCACGATCGAGGACGACGGCACCATCTACATCGGTGCCGCCGACGGCCCGGCCGCCGAGGCCGCCCGCACCACGATCAACCAGATCGCCAACCCGACCATGCCGGAGGTCGGCGAGCGCTACCTGGGCACCGTGGTCAAGACCACGACCTTCGGTGCCTTCGTCTCGCTCATGCCGGGCAAGGACGGTCTGCTGCACATCTCGCAGATCCGCAAGCTCGCCGGCGGCAAGCGCGTGGAGAACGTCGAGGACATCCTCGGCGTCGGCGCCAAGGTGCAGGTCGAGATCGCCGAGATCGACCCGCGCGGCAAGCTCTCGCTGATCCCGGTCGTCGAGGGCGAGGAGAACGGCGAGGCCGCTTCCGAGTGAAGCGCCGCTAGCTGATCCCGCGGCCCGCACGCCCCCAGCGGCGTGCGGGCCGCACCCTGTTGTCCCCCCATGCTTCGACGGATTGCTTTCTACGGAGGTACCCCCGTGGCTCTGGCCTCGGCGGCGACGCAGCGCCCCGGCACGACCCGAACCCTGCTGAAGGGCGCGGACGGCGCCGGAATCGTGCGCCGCACCGTCCTTCCCGGCGGCCTGCGCGTCGTCACCGAGACCCTGCCGACGGTGCGCTCCGCGACCTTCGGCATCTGGGTCGGGGTCGGCTCCCGGGACGAGACCCCCCAGCTCAACGGCGCCACGCACTACCTGGAGCACCTGCTCTTCAAGGGCACCGAGCGGCGCAGCGCGCTGGACATCTCGGCCGCCCTGGACGCGGTCGGCGGCGAGATGAACGCCTTCACCGCGAAGGAGAACACCTGCTACTACGCGCGGGTGCTCGACACCGACCTGCCGCTGGCCATCGACGTGGTCTGCGACATGCTCACCGGCTCGCTGATCCGCCCGGACGACGTCGAGGCCGAACGCGGCGTCATCCTGGAAGAGATGGCGATGGCCGAGGACGACCCGGGCGACGTCGTCCACGACCTCTTCGCCAGGGTGATCTTCGGCAACGGCCCGCTCGGCCGCCCGATCCTCGGCACCCAGGAGACCGTCAGGTCGCTCACCCGCGACCAGATCGCGAACTTCTTCCACCGCCGCTACCGACCCGAGCACCTCGTCGTCGCCGCGGCCGGCAACCTGGACCACCGCAAGGTCGTCCGGCAGGTCGAGCGGGCCTTCGCACCCCTGCTCGCCAAGTCCGAGGCCGTCCCCGCCGAGGCCCGCCGCGGTGTCAAGACGCTGCGCACCGCCGGCCGGGTCGAGGTGCTCAACCGTTCCACCGAGCAGGCCCACCTGGTGCTGGGCGTGCCCGGGGTGCCCCGGCACGACGAGCGCCGCTGGGCGATGGGCGTGCTCAACGCGGCCCTCGGCGGCGGCATGAGCTCGCGGCTGTTCCAGGAGGTGCGGGAGAAGCGCGGCCTGGCGTACTCGGTGTACTCGTACTCCTCCTCGTACGCGGACAGCGGCCTGTTCGGCATCTACGCCGGCTGCCAGCCCAAGCGGGTCGAGGAAGTGCTGCGGATCTGCCGCGAGGAGCTCGCCAAGGTGGTCGCCGAGGGCATCACCGAGGAGGAGCTGCGGCGGGCGATCGGCCAGATCTCCGGCTCCACCGTGCTCGGCATGGAGGACACCGGCTCGCTGATGAACCGGATCGGCAAGGCCGAACTCAGCTACGGCCACCACCTGTCGGTGGACGACATGCTGGCGCGGATAGCGGCGGTGACCCTGGACGACGTGCACGCCGTGGCCCGTGATGTGCTGGGTGCCCACCGGCCGTCGCTCGCGCTGATCGGCCCGATCAACGACAAGCGGGCCGCCCGGCTCGCCGACCTGCTGGTCTGAAGGGACTTCTCACCATGACGCTGCGTGTCGCCGTGATCGGCGCCAAGGGGCGGATCGGATCGGAGGCCGTCAAGGCCGTCGAGGCCGCCCCGGACCTGGAGCTGGTCGCCGCCCTCGGGCGGGGGTCGGACCTCTCCGAGCTGACCGGCGCGGGCGTGCAGGTCGCCGTCGAACTGACCCACCCCGACTCGGTGATGGGCAACCTCGACCACTGCCTGTCGCACGGCATCCATGTCGTCACCGGCACCACCGGCTGGACGGAGGAGCGCCTCGCCACCGTCCGGGGGCAGCTCGCCGCCGCGCCGGAGCTGGGGCTGCTGGTCGCGCCGAACTTCTCCATCGGCGCCGTGCTCGGCATGAAGTTCGCGCAGGCCGCGGCGAGGTACTTCGAGTCGGTCGAGGTCGTCGAGCTGCACCACGACCACAAGGCGGACGCCCCCAGCGGCACCGCCACCCGCACCGCCCAGCTGATCGCCGCCGCCCGGGCGGAGGCCGGCCGCGCGCCGCAGCAGGACCCGACCACCCACGGCCTGCCCGGCGCCCGCGGCGCCGACGTCGACGGGGTGCCGGTGCACTCGGTGCGGCTGCGCGGTCTGCTCGCCCACCAGCAGGTGATGTTCGGCGACGACGGCGAGACCCTCACGATCCGGCACGACTCGCTGCACCACAGCAGCTTCATGCCGGGCATCCTGCTCGGGGTGCGCAAGGTCGTGGAGACGCCCGGGCTCACCCTGGGCCTCGAACACTTCCTGGACCTGTGAGCCCGGCATGACCTCCCGTACCGGCTTCTTCGTCCTCTCCGGAGTCCTGGCCCTGGTCGCGCTGATCTGCGTCGGCGAGGGCGTCCAACTGGTCGCCACCGGCAAGCCGCTGGGCATCGGCCTGGGCCTGTGCGCCTTCGTCATCCCGGTCGTCGGCATCTGGTTCCTGCGCCAGACGGTCCGCTTCGGACGGGACAGCGAGCGGCTCGCCCGCGAGCTGGAGGCCGAGGGCGGTCTGCCGGTCGACGAGCTGGAGCGCACCGACGGCGGGCGGATCGACCGCGCCTCGGCCGACGCGGTGTTCGCCCGCCGCAAGGCCGAGGCCGAGGCCGCCCCCGGCGACTGGCGGGTCTTCTTCCGGCTCGCGGTGGCCTACGCCGACGCCGGCGACGTGCCGCGCGCCCGCAGGACCATGCAGCACGCGATCAAGCTGCACCGCACCACCACCGGTGCCGACGCCACCACGGGCGGCGCCGACAGCACCGTCGGCAAGCCCGCGAGGAGCAGCGCGTGAGCGAGGAGACGACCGCCCCCCGGTTCCGCAGCGACATCACCGCCGACCTGGTCCGCGGTGCCGCCGCCGACTCGGACGTCATCTGGGCGGCCCGGGTCTCGACGGCGGGGGAGCAGTCCCTGGAGGCACTCCAGCAGGACCCGGACAAGTCCGAGGGCCTGATCAACTTCCTGATGCGCGACCGGCACGGCACGCCGTTCGAGCACAACTCGATGACCTTCTTCATCAGCGCGCCGATCTTCGTCTTCCGCGAATTCCAACGCCACCGCAGCGGCTGGTGCCTTGCCGGGGACACCGAGATCACACTGCAGGGCAAGGACGGGTCGCTCAGGCGCCGGACCATCGCCGAGTTGCACCAGCAGTGGCACGTCGGCGTGGAGGACCGGATCGAAGCCGGGAAGGGCGGCGTGACCTGGCACAAGAAGTCCGAGAAGTGGCGGGCGCAGGTCAAGCAGAAGGGCGAGACCCATCACTTGGGTCTGCACGACAGTCGCGAGGCGGCGGAGGCTGCCGTCGCGGAGTTCCGCGCCCTGAACCCGAGCAAGCGGACCCGGAAGCTGGAGTCGGTCCGGCGCAACCACGTCCGCTGCTTCGACGAGCGCACGCTCCTGGCCGGGCGAGCGCGGATCGTCGACGTCATGGAGTCGGGCGTCAAGCAGCTCCTCCGGCTGACCACCGCGAGCGGCAAGCAGCTGCGGTGCAGCAAGGACCACGCGATCCTCACTCCGGACGGCTGGCGCAAGGCGGGTGAGCTGGCCGTCGGCGACTCGGTAATGACCGGTGGTACTGCGGCACGTCCGTCGGAGGCCCTGGTCCCGCCGAGCCTTCGGCGGGGCATCGGCGTGTGGACCTCGATGCAGCGGAACCGGCTCATCGACGAGCAGGACGTCTGCTACCTGTGCTCCCGCGTGTTCCCCCGGGAGGCACTGGAGCTGGACCACGTCGTACCGGTCGCCCTCGACCTGGGCAAGGCACTCGACGAGAAGAACCTGGCGCCTGCCTGCGGAGACTGCCACACCGCCAAGAGCGCGGGCGAACAGGCCCTGGCCAGGCGCGGTGGCAAGGTCGCCCTGGCCAAGGCCGACCTGGTCACCGGGATCGTCGAGGACGGCGAGGAGATGACGTACGACCTGTCGGTGGAGGGGCCGTGGCACAACTTCCTGGCCGGCGGCATCGTCGTCCACAACTCGTACAACGAGGAGTCCGGCCGCTACCGCGAGCTGCAGCCGGTCTTCTACGTGCCCGATGAGGACCGCAAGCTGGTCCAGCAGGGCCGCCCCGGCCGGTACGAGTTCGTCGACGGCACGCCGGAGCAGCACCGGACCGTGAGCTCCGCGATGGAGGCCGCGTACCGCGAGGCCTACGAGCGCTACCAGGAGATGCTGGCGGCGGGCGTGGCCCGGGAGGTCGCCCGTGCGGTGCTGCCGGTCGGGCTGTTCTCCTCGATGTACGCGACCTGCAACGCCCGCTCGCTGATGCACTTCCTGTCGCTGCGGACCAAGCGGGAGCACGCGGCGGTGCCGTCGTTCCCGCAGCGCGAGATCGAGATGGTCGCCGAGCGGATGGAGGAGCAGTGGGCGGAGCTCATGCCACTCACCCGTGCGGCCTTCGAGAAGCACGGCCGGGTCGCGCCCTGACCTGCGACGACGGGCATCCGGGGGCAGTGCCGGGCATGTCTGGATTGCGGCATTTCTGACCTCTCCCTACGCTCGTGAACACGGATTCCGGTGCTGCTTGAACCCCCGAGCACGCAGCACCGGAATCCCATGTTTCCGCTGCTGGAACCGGCTCCGCGGGGCCCGTACCGGGACGATCCCGGACCGGTCCGCAGGCACGGCCGTCCGAACAGTGGACCGGCCTGGGTGTCGCCCCACCGCCTACGAGTAGTTTTGGACACATGGCTCCGACCTCCACCCCCCAGACGCCCTTCGGCCGGGTCCTGACCGCGATGGTGACACCGTTCACCGCCGACGGCGGCCTCGACCTCGACGGCGCCCAGCGCCTCGCCGCGCACCTCGTCGACTCCGGCAACGACGGCCTCGTCGTCAACGGCACCACCGGCGAGTCCCCGACCACCAGTGACGCCGAGAAGGCCCAGCTCGTCCGCGCCGTGGTGGAGGCGGTCGGCGACCGGGCCCACGTAGTGGCCGGCGTCGGCACCAACGACACGCACCACAGTGTCGAGCTGGCCCGGCAGGCCGAGGCCGCCGGTGCGCACGGCCTGCTGTCGGTGACGCCGTACTACAGCAAGCCCCCGCAGGAGGGCCTGTACCGGCACACGGTGCGGATCGCCGACGCCACCGAGCTACCTGTCATGCTGTACGACATCCCGGGCCGCAGCGGCGTCGCGCTGGGCCACGAGACGCTGGTCCGGCTGGCCGAGCACCCGCGGATCGTGGCCAACAAGGACGCCAAGGGCGACCTCGGTGCCGCGTCCTGGGCGATCGCCCGCTCCGGACTGGCCTGGTACTCCGGCGACGACATCCTCAACCTGCCGCTGCTGTCGGTCGGGGCCGCGGGTGTGGTGAGCGTGGTCGGGCACGTGGTCGCCGGCGAGCTGCGGGCCATGGTCGAGGCATACCTGGCCGGCGATGTGGCCAAGGCCACGGCCGTCCACCAGAGCCTGCTGCCGGTGTTCACCGGTATCTTCCGCACCCAGGGCGTCATTCTCGCCAAGGCCGCGCTGGACCTCCAGGGCCTGCCGGCCGGGCCGCTGCGACTGCCCCTGATCGGCGCGACTCCGGAGGAGATCGCGCAACTGAAGAAGGATCTCGCCGACGGCGGGGTAGACCTGTAACAGACAAAGACGTGCGCGCCCCGGCTCGCCGGACCCTCGCGGGCCCGCCGCTGGACCGGACCGAAGGCGCGAGAGCACAGACCTGGTAGGAAAACCGACAC
Organism: Kitasatospora purpeofusca; assembly: GCF_036010405.1. Lineage (NCBI taxonomy): Bacteria > Bacillati > Actinomycetota > Actinomycetes > Kitasatosporales > Streptomycetaceae > Kitasatospora > Kitasatospora purpeofusca. The sequence goes on from NZ_CP108561.1 coordinate 6,457,734, forward strand.
GGAGAACGCACGCCATATGTCTCACGGGGGAGGACCCCGGACATATGGCGTGCGTCGTGAGGAGAGTCTTTTGAGCCACCCGCATCCCGAACTCGGCACGCCGCCGGCCCTCAAGGCCGGCGCCCTGCGCATCACCCCGCTCGGCGGTCTCGGTGAGATCGGCCGCAACATGACGGTCTTCGAATACGGCGACCGCATTCTCATCGTCGACTGCGGTGTCCTCTTCCCCGAGGACGAGCAGCCCGGCGTCGACCTGATCCTCCCGGACTTCACCTACATCCGGGACCGTCTGGACAAGATCGACGGCATCGTCCTCACGCACGGCCACGAGGACCACATCGGCGCCGTCCCGTTCCTGCTCCGGGAGAACCCGGACATCCCGCTGATCGGGTCGAAGCTCACCCTGGCGCTCATCGAGGCCAAGCTCGCCGAGCACCGCATCCGCCCGTACGTGCTGGAGGTCGCCGAGGGCGACCGCGAGCGGATCGGCCCCTTCGACTGCCAGTTCATCGCGGTCAACCACTCCATCCCGGACGCGCTGGCCGTCGCCGTGCGCACGCCCGCCGGCATGGTCGTCGCCACCGGTGACTTCAAGATGGACCAGCTGCCGCTCGACGGCCGGCTGACCGACCTGCCGGCCTTCGCCAAGCTGGCGGAGGAGGGCATGGACCTGCTGCTGGTGGACTCCACCAACGCCGAGGTCCCCGGCTTCATCCCGCCCGAGCGGGACATCTCCGCGGCTCTGCGCAATGTCTTCGCCAACGCGGAGAAGCGCATCATCGTGGCCTCCTTCGCCAGCCACGTGCACCGCATCCAGCAGGTGCTGGACGCCGCGCACGAGTACAAGCGCAAGGTCGCCTTCGTCGGCCGCTCGATGGTCCGCAACATGGGCATCGCCCGCGACCTCGGCTACCTGAAGGTGCCCGGCAACATGGTCGTCGACGTCAAGCAGCTCGACGACCTGCCGGACAAGGACGTCGTGCTGATCTGTACCGGTTCGCAGGGCGAGCCGATGGCCGCGCTGTCCCGGATGGCCAACCGCGACCACCAGATCCGCATCGTCGAGGGCGACACCGTCGTCCTCGCCTCCTCGCTGATCCCCGGCAACGAGAACGCCGTCTACCGGGTGATCAACGGCCTGACCCGCTGGGGCGCCAAGGTCGTCCACAAGGGCAACGCCAAGGTGCACGTCTCGGGCCACGCCTCGGCCGGCGAGCTGCTGTACTTCTTCAACATCTGCAAGCCGCGCAACCTCATGCCGGTCCACGGCGAGTGGCGCCACCTGCGGGCGGCGGCCGATCTCGGCATCGCCACCGGTGTCCCGCGCAACCGGGTCGTCATCGCCGAGGACGGCGTCTGCGTCGACCTGGAGAAGGGCGTCGCCCGCATCGTCGGCAAGGTGCAGGCCGGCTACGTCTACGTGGACGGCTCCTCGGTCGGCGACATCACCGAGGCCTCGCTCAAGGACCGCAGGATCCTCGGCGAGGAGGGCTTCATCTCCTGCTTCGTCGTGGTGGACTCCACCAACGGCAAGATCGTCGGTGGTCCGAGCATCCAGGCCCGCGGTTCCGGCATCGACGACGCCGCGTTCGTCCCGGTGGCGGCCAAGCTCCAGGAGGCGCTCGACCGCTCCGCGGGCGACGGCGTTCTGGAGATCCGTCAGGTCCAGCAGCTGGTGCGCCGGACCCTCGGCAAGTGGGTCGCGGACAACTACCGCCGCCGGCCGATGATCCTGCCGGTCGTCGTCGAGGTGTGATTTGACGTGGGGCAACCCGGTGCGTAATGTTCTCCGGGTTGCCCCACGGGACGGCCCCCAGTCGAAGTCCTCGAAATCAAATTCGAGAACGGAGCGGGAAAACGGCCCGAGAAACTCTGGTAGAGTTCGGGAGCGCCGAAAGGCCCAAGCAAATGCGATGAATGAAACTCCGGAAAACGGAGCGGAAAACATCTGATAAGCTTGAAACACGAAAGAACGAAGCGCCCGGAGGGCCGGTGTGAAAGCCGCCTGAAGGAAGTGTCCGTTCCTTGAGAACTCAACAGCGTGCCAAAAGTCAACGCCAGATATGTTGACATCCCCGGCCTCGGACTTGTTCCGGGGTTGGAGATTCCTTTTGAAGTAAAACACTAGCGAGGACGCAGTGCGCGGGGCCACCCTATTCCGGTGGTTGCCGTGCCGCTCGACGCGAGTGTGAACCGGCCCCTTCTAATCATTGGGCCGAGTAATCATTCACGGAGAGTTTGATCCTGGCTCAGGACGAACGCTGGCG